>NZ_PHQX01000001.1:2797013-4195520 GCF_002803515.1 Stenotrophomonas lactitubi
AAGCCTGGTGCTGCTGGCGGCGTCGATGAGCCTGGTGCCGTACTTCCTGTCCAGCGCGTTCGGCGTGAAGCTGGCCTGGCAGGGCGAGGCGTACGCCAGCGCGGCCGGTGCCCGCTGGCGCGACTTCATCGTCGCACTGCTGGCCAGCGTCTATGCGCTGTGGCTGGTGTATGCCGGTGGCCTGGACAACCTGCTGCTGTCGGTGCTGCTGTATGTGCCGGGCGTGGTGCTGTACGCGTTGACCCGGCACCAGCGCGGCGAGCGGATTTTCACGCGCTGGGAGTGGGTATTGTTCGGCGCGATCCTGGTGGTGGCGATCACAACGCTGGTGGCATTCTGGAAAGGCCAGCTGACGCTGTAGAGCCGAGCACGCGCTCGGCTTCGCGCAGGCAGCCGAGCATGGCTCGGCTCTACAACCGGCGTTTCGTCAGCATGCCGATGTCGTGCATCCAGCGTTCGGCCAGGCTGGGCCATGCCGACACCGGCGCATCTTTCAGGCGCAGGCCGAACGCGTGACCGCCACGCGCGAACAGATGCATTTCAACCGGCACACCGGCCTCGATCAGTGCGCGCTGATAGGTCAATGCATGACGGACATCGTCCGTCGGATCATCGGCGGCCTGCACGATGAACGTCGGCGGTGCCTTGGCATCGACCACGATGTCTTTTTCCAGCGAATCATTCTTGCGCACCCAGAGATGCCCCGGATATAGCAGCATCGCGAAATCCGGTCGGCTGGACTGCGCATCTGCCGCATCCAGCGATGCATAGCTGCGCTGCACATGCGTGCTCAACCCGGCCACCACATGGCCGCCGGCCGAGAAGCCGATCACGCCCAACCGTTGCGGATCGATGTTCCAGTGCGCGGCCTGCGCACGCAGCAGGCCCATTGCCCGTTGCGCATCCTGCAATGCCATCGGCACGGCGGGAATGTCGCGGCAGTTGCATTCGCGATTCCAGTTCGGTCCCGAGGCTGGTACGCGATACTTCAGCAGCGCGCAGGTGATGCCTTGTGCGGTGAGCCAACCACAGATCTCGCTGCCTTCCAGGTCGATCGCCAGCACGTTGTAGCCACCGCCCGGTACCACCATCACTGCGGTGCCGGTAGGCGCGCCTTTCGCCGGAAACACGGTGAGCGTGGGCACGGCTACGTTCTGCAGCATCATCCAGTGCTCGCCACTGGCCCTGGAGACGGTTTCGCTGACCTGTTCGGGGCCTTTCAGCTTCGGCGGCGCCATCACCTGGCCGTCGGGCCAGAGAGGAAATTCAGTGGTACCGGCCGGCGGTTGCCAGGTGGTTGGCGCGGCGGCAGATGCGGTAAATGGCAGCAGGACCATCAGCAGGAGAAATGCAAAGCGAAACGCGCGCATCGTCAACATCCACGTGATGGACCTGCAGTGTAGAGCCGAGTCCGCTCGAAAGATCGCGCGCAATGCATCCACGCATGGCGTGGATCTACCGCCGCACGCGACTGCACGGCACGACGCAACAAAAAAGGCCTGCATCTTGCGATGCAGGCCTCTTGAAAGTGGCGCCCGAAGTTGGACTCGAACCAACGACCCCCTGATTAACAGTCAAGTGCTCTAACCGGCTGAGCTATTCGGGCAGACCGCCAGTATAACGACTCTTCACGCGCGATGGTAGGGGTGATTGGCCAACATCGCAGCGGCGCGATACAACTGCTCGGCCACCACCAGCCGCACCAGCATGTGCGGCAGCGTCAGCGGGCCGATCGACCACTTTTCATCGGCCAATGCAGACACTTCCGGCGAATGGCCTTCCGGCCCTCCAATCAGGAACGCAAGGTCCCTGCCCTGCCCGCGCCAGTGTTCCAGGCGCTGTGCCAGCTGTTCGGAACTGAGCTGGCGGCCCGGCACGTCCAGTGCAACGACATAGGCATTCTTCGGCAACGCAGCGATCACGCGTTTGCCTTCGTCTTCGGTGGCGCGACGTGCGTCCCGCCCTTTGCCGCGCAGGCCGGGCTCGATCTCCACCAGCTCGAAGGGCAACCAGTGCGAGAGCCGCTTCTGGTACTCGGCAAACCCCTGCGCCACCCAACTGGGCGCGCGTTCGCCGGTGGCGATCAGGCGGGCTTTCATCAACATTCCTCCAAAACGTCGACGGCGCCATCGGCGCCGTCGAAAACCGCATCAACGAATGGCTCAGGCCACTTCGTCGTCGTCGTAGGACGGCGGCTGGTCGCCAACGGTCCACAGGCGCTCGAGCGCATAGAACTCGCGCACACGCGGCAGCATCACGTGCACGATGACGTCGCCGAGGTCGACCAGCACCCATTCGGCTTCACGCTCGCCTTCGACACCCAGCGGCATGACGTCGATCTTCTTGGCGAAGCGCACGACTTCGTCGGCGATGGACTTCACATGGCGGGTCGAAGTACCCGACACGACCACCATGTAGTCGGCGACGCTGGACTTGCCGCGTACGTCGATCTCGACCGGGTCCTTGGCCTTCAGGTCTTCGGTGGCTTGACGGACGCTGGCCAGCAGTTCCGGCACGGAGGGCGCGGGGCTGGGCAGATCGACCTTGATGGTCTGGGGCTGGGTCTGGTTGCTCAAAGCGGGTCGACTCGATAAACGTGGGGGCGATTATACGGCCACAGCGCGGCAACCGTATTCACGAGGTGGCAGAGCGGTACAGGCCGTGGCCAGAAACATAGTCGGCCACCGCCGGCGCCAGCATGGCCCGCCAGGGGCCGCCCGCGGCGATCTGGGTGCGCACGGCACTGGCCGATTCCTCGCGCAGCGGGTGGTGCAGGCGCAGGATGCGGCCGGCCGGGCTGGCAAACAGCGCCTGCTCGTTGTCGGCCCAGCGCCCCTCGGTGGCCTGACCCAGCGCGCCGTCGACGCTGGCCCGCAGCGGACTGCCCGGACGCTCGGCGACGATGAAATGGGCCAGCCCGAACAGCGACTGCCACTCATGCCAGCTGGGCAGGCCCAGCAGGCTGTCGGCCCCCACCAGCCACGCCAGCGGGCGGCTGGGGCCAAGTTCGGCCCGCAGTTCGCGCAGGGTATCGACGGTATAGGACGGCCTGCCGGGAAAGCGCGCCGCCCGATCCAGCTCACGGCGATCCAGCAGCAGGCCCGGTTCATCGCCGATGGCCAGGCCGAGCATGGTGCAGCGTTGTTCTGCGGTCGCGCCCGGCACCGCGCGGTGCGGCGGGTCGGCGGCAGGCAGCATGCGCACCGCCACCTGCAGTTCATCGCGCGCAGCGCGCGCGATCGCCAGATGGCCCAGATGCACCGGGTCGAAGGTGCCCCCGTAATAGATCCGCAGGCTCATGGATCAGGCCCGGGCGAGCAGCCGTACCGCGCGCGCCTCGGCCACCGCCACCAGCAGGCGCTCAAGCGCGAGCCAGGCATCGCCGTCGGCGCGCCCCTTGGCGATGCGGTCAACCAGCCCTGCTTCGGCCACGAAACGCTCCCAGCGCTTGCCTTCCGGATGCCGCTGCAGCGCACGCTTGTAGGGTGCCTGCCGCGATTCCCAGATACCGCGGGATTTCATCTCCGCAGCCAGATTGCCGCCACGTGCCTGTACCCGTGCCAGGCCGGCACCGGCCAGCAGTTCGCGGATCACGATCGGCATCAGCGCGGCCACGGCCTCGCCTTCGCCGCGCAGGCCGGCCAGCATCCTCAGCACCGCCTGTGGCTGGCCGGAGAACGTTGCCTCCACCAGCCGGAAGACGTCGTAGCGGGCGGCATCAGCCACCAGCGATTCCATCCGTTCCACGTCCAGGGTCTGGCCATCGGCCAGCAGTGCGAGCTTGTCGATCTCCTGCGCAGCGGCCAGCAGGTTTCCTTCCACGCGCTCGGCCAGGCGCTGCACGGCGGCAGGTTCGGCACGCAGGCTTCTGCTGCGCAGGCGCCGCTCGATCCAGTCCGGCAGCTCGTGTGGCTTGATCGCCCAGGCCACCGACAGCACGCCGACACGGTTCACCGCCTCGGCCCACTTGCTCTGGTGGGCCTTGCTCCATTCATTGGCGGTGATCATCAGGATCACGTCCGGCGCCGGATTGGCGCAGAACTGGCTGATCACCTCGCCACCTTCCTTGCCCGGCTTGCCACTGGGCAGGCGCACTTCCACCAGGCGGCGCGCACTGAACAGGCTGGGGGCGTGAAAACTGGCGTCGAGCTGGTTCCAGTCGAAATCGCGGCCATCGGCATCGAACACTTCGCGCTCGTCGATGCCGGCCGCGCGTGCACGGGCCCGCACGGCGTCGGCCGCCTCCAGCACGCGCAGTGTTTCCGGACCGGCGATCAGATAGACCGGCGCCAGCGCCGTGTCAGCGCCCTGCCCGGCCAGCTGTTCCGGTCGCAGTTCCATCAGGCGCCCGGCTCAGTGCTTGACGGCGGGTGCGGGCTCGACCGGATCGTGCTCGACCGGCTTCGGCGCCGACAGGCTGCCGCCCTTTTCCAGTTCGGCGCGGACCACGCTGTCGATGCGGCGGATGATCGAGGCCGACATTTCCCGGCGCAGTTCATCTGCCAGGATCTCGCGTTCGGTGGTGGTACCGGTGGCGTCGGTCGGCGGCGACACGTAGTCGCGCGACAGTTCGATCACCTGCTGCGGCACCAGCTCGCTGCCGTCTTCGCGGCGGAAGATGAAGATCACCGCATAGCGCAGGCTGTATTCCTGTGCGCGGCCCTGCGAGTCGATCGCGATGGGCAGGTCGCCCCAGCGTTCGGACAGGACCTGCAGCTGGGCATTGGGGCCCTTGCTGTCCTCATCGGCCAAGCGCGCACCGGAGGCCAGCAGGCTGCGGTTCAACAGCTTGACCAGCTCGCTGTAGGGCGCGGTGGACACCACCTTCACCGGCGCCGTGTCGGTCGGCAGCATCAGCTTGTTGCGCAGGTGGAAACCACAGCCGGCGAGGCCGAGGACGAGAACGAGGGCAAGCAGGATTCGGGTCATGGAGACAGTCTGGCGGAGCCGGGCGATCACGGCAACAGACAGGGTGCCCGAGGCCGCGTGAACGCAGGGCCATCGGCCGGGCACGCCCGGCGTGGCGACAACGCACCGGCCACCAGGACGGCGGCCGGTGCCGGGTACATCAGGCAGCGACGATGTTCACGATCTTGCCGGGGACGATGATGATCTTGCGCACCGTCAGGCCTTCCAGGAACTTGGCCGCGTTCGGCTCGGCCAGGGCCAGCGCTTCGATCTGCTCGCGCGCGGCATCGGCGGCGACCTCGATGGTGCCACGCAGCTTGCCATTGACCTGCACGGCCAGGGTCAGCGCATCGCGCACCAGCGCGCTGCTGTCGGCCTGCGGGAACGGCTGGTCTTCCAGCAGCGTTTCGCCATGGCCCAGCACCTGCCACAGGGCGTGGCTGGCGTGCGGGGTGATCGGGTTGAGCAGCAGCACGATGGCCTGCAGTGCTTCCTGGCGCACGGCGCGCCCCTGTTCACTGCCGTCCTCGAACTTGGCCAGCGCGTTCATCAGCTCCATCACCGCGGCAATGGCGGTGTTGAAGCTGTGACGACGGCCGTAGTCGTCACCGACCTTGCCGATGGTCTCGTGGGTCTTGCGGCGCAGGGCCTTCTGGCTGGCATCCAGCGCGGCCGCGTCGAGCACCGGTGCGGCACCGTCGGCAGCGTGCTTCTGCACCTGTGCCCACAGGCGGCGCAGGAAGCGGGCCATGCCGTCCACGCCGGCTTCGTTCCATTCCAGCGACTGTTCCGGCGGTGCAGCGAACATCGAGAACAGGCGCACGGTGTCGGCGCCGTACTTGCCGACCATCGCCTGCGGGTCCACGCCGTTGTTCTTCGACTTGGACATCTTCTCGGTACCGCCGACCACCACCGGCTGGCCGTCGGCGATCAGCGTGGCGCCGGTGATGCGGCCGCGCTCGTCGCGCTGCACTTCCACATCGGCCGGGTTGATCCAGTCCTTCGAGCCGTCCGGATTCGGGCGGTAGTAGGTCTCGGCGATCACCATGCCCTGGCACAGCAGGTTGCGCGCAGGCTCGTTGCTGTCCACCATCCGCGCGTCGCGCAGCAGCTTGTGGTAGAAGCGGAAATACATCAGGTGCAGGATCGCGTGCTCGATGCCACCGATGTACTGGTCCACCGGCAACCAGTAGTTGCCGCGCTTGTCGACCGCATCGCGGGCACCCGGCGAAGTGTAGCGGGCGTAGTACCAGCTCGACTCCATGAAGGTATCGAAGGTGTCGGTCTCACGCTCGGCCGCGCCACCGCATTCCGGGCAGGTGGTCTTGCGCCATTCCGGATCGGTCTTGATCGGCGAACCGGTGCCGGCGAACGCCACGTCTTCCGGCAGCACCACCGGCAGCTGGTCTTCCGGCACCGGCACCGCGCCACACTTGTCGCAGTAGATCACCGGAATCGGGCAACCCCAGTAGCGCTGGCGGCTCACGCCCCAGTCGCGCAGGCGGTAGTTCACCCGGCGCTGGCCCTGGGCCTTGCGCTCGAACCGTTCGGCCAGCGCCTCGAAGGCGCCCTGGAAGTCCAGGCCGTCGAACTCTTCGGAGTTGACCAGTTCGGTCTCGCGGGTCTTGTCGCCGTACCAGTCCTGCCAGCGCGTCGCGTCGTAGGCGCCCTCGTCCTTGCGCAGCGACTTCAGCGCGATGACCTGGCGGATCGGCAGGTTGTACTTGTTGGCGAATTCATTGTCGCGCTGGTCGTGGCCCGGTACGGCCATCACCGCGCCGGTGCCATAGCCCATCAGCACGAAGTTGGCGACCCACACCGGCACCTGGGCACCGGTAACCGGATGCACGGCGCGCAGGCCGGTATCCATGCCGCGCTTTTCCTGGGTTTCCAGCTCGGCCTCGGACACGCCACCCTGCTTCATTTCCGACAGCAGCGCAGCCAGTTCCGGGTTGTTCTTCGCGGCATGCAGCGCCAGCGGATGTTCGCCGGCGATCGACACGAAGGTCACGCCCATCACGGTGTCCGGGCGGGTGGTGAACACGCGCAGCGGATCCAGTGCGGCGCCATCGACGTCACGCACGTCGAACTGGATTTCCAGGCCTTCGGAGCGACCGATCCAGTTGCGCTGCATGGTCTTGACCGAGTCCGGCCAGCCGTCCAGCTCATCCAGGCCATCCAGCAGTTCCTGGGCGTAGTCGGTGATGCGCAGGAACCACTGCGGGATCTCGCGCTTTTCCACCAGCGCGCCGGAGCGCCAGCCACGGCCGTCGATGACCTGCTCGTTGGCCAGCACGGTCTGGTCGACCGGGTCCCAGTTCACCACCGCGTTGCGGCGATAGGCCAGGCCCTTGCGCATCAGGCGGGTGAACATGCGCTGCTCGTGGACGTAATAGTCCGGGCGGCAGGTGGCGAACTCGCGCGACCAGTCGATGGCATAGCCCAGCGACTGCAGCTGGCTGCGCATGTGGTCGATGTTCTTGTAGGTCCAGGCGGCCGGTGCGGTCTTGTTCTTGATCGCGGCGTTTTCCGCCGGCAGGCCGAACGCATCCCAGCCCATCGGCTGCAGCACGTTGTGGCCGGTCATGCGCTTGTAGCGGCTGATCACGTCGCCGATCGTGTAATTGCGCACGTGGCCCATGTGCAGCGCACCGGACGGATACGGAAGCATCGACAGGCAGTAGTACTTCGGCTTGTCCGAGGCTTCATCGACCTCGAAGGCACGGGTAGCATCCCAGTACTGCTGGGCGGCGGATTCAACCTGCTGCGGATCGTAAACGTTGGGTTCGACGCTGGTCATGTAACACGCGGTTGCGGCGGCAAAGCGGTACAGCGTACCGCAGTGCGGCAAATGGCTCCAATCCTGCCTGCCGGGCCGGCGCGCGGCGGGGCAGCAGAAACCGTCTCAGCGCCTGCGCGACAGAGGCAGGGCCAAGGCCAACCACAGCGCCCAGCAGGCAAAGGCCAGCCGCTGCGCCAGCGCCGCCGGCAGTACACCCGGCAGTCCAAACGCGAGCAGACCAGCACCGATCCCGCAGCCCAGCGCCAGCAGGCCCAGCCTGCGCCCGCCGGAATGCCGCAGTCGTGCCGCCCCCAGCATCACGCTGCCGGCGACAAAGGCCAGTGCCCAGACCATCCACACGCTGGCGTGCAGCTTGCTGGCCGGGCCCTGCATATCCATCTGGTCCTCGAAATCCAGCGGCAGCAGGCCCATCGCGATGAAGGCAAGCGCGGCCAGCAGCAGCATCTGGCTGCCCACGCGTGCCGTCCAGGCGGCGTCCACCGGCAGTTGCCGGCGCAGGCGCTCGGCCACGACCACCGCCAGTGCACCCGGCAGCACCAGGCCCAGCAGGTTGAAACCCAGCGCATGGGGAATGCCGTGCGCGCCCAGCCAGGTCACCGGATGCAGTGCCTGCGAATAGTCCGGCAGCGCCGCACCGAAGCCGACCACCGACAGCACGAACAGGGCTGCGGCGAGCACGCCCACCCAACGATCCAGCCGAACCACGGACATCGCAGCCACTCTTCAGAAGAACATCAGGACATTGTCGCGGCAGGCGGCACCTCCGCCAAGCTGTCCAGGATTTCACGACGGGTATGACCGCAGGGTTGAGACCGACATGGTTCGTCACCATAGAATCGGTCTCCAGATGCCGAACGATGCCCCATGACCGAGACGACCTACGTATTCGACGCCACCACCGCTACCTTCGAGGCGGAAGTGCTGCAGAAGTCGCTGCAGACGCCGGTCCTGGTGGACTTCTGGGCGACCTGGTGCGAACCGTGCAAGACCCTCGGCCCGATGCTGGAGAAGTTGGCCGGCGAATACAACGGCGCCTTCGAGCTGGCCAAGGTCGATGTGGACAAGGAACAGCAGATCGCCGCGGCCTTCCAGATCCGTTCGGTGCCCACCGTGTTCCTGGTCAAGGGTGGACAGCTGGTGGACGGCTTCCCCGGCGCCCTGCCGGAAGGTCAGCTGCGTGAATTCCTGGCCCAGCATGGCGTTGTGCCGGCCGATGTCGGCGACGCCATTGCCGAGGACGAGGCCCCGCTCGACCCGCAGGCGCAGGTGGACGTGCTGCGCGCGCAGATCGCTGCCGAGCCGGACAAGGACGAGCTGAAGCTCGACCTGGCCCTGGCCCTGCTGCAGGTTGGCGGCGTGGACGAGGCCGCTACCCTGATCGACGCCCTGCCCGCCAACCTGGCCACCGACGACCGCGCCGTGCGTGGCCGCGCCCGGCTCTCCTTCGCCGCCGCGCTGAAGGACGCCCCGCCCGCCGAGGTGCTGGATGCGCGCATCGCCGCCGACGGCAAGGATCTGCAGGCGCGTCACCTGCGCGGCGTACAGCTGCTGCTGGCCGGCGAGGATGAAGCCGCACTGGAACAGTTCCTGGAGATGCTGCGGATCGACCGCGGCTTCCAGGAAGGACTGCCGCGCAAGGCGCTGATCGATGCCTTCAACGTCATCGCCGACGAAGACCTGGTAGGCCGCTCGCGGCGCCGGATGGCCTCCCTGCTGTTCTGAACGGCAACGGCACCGTTCAGAATCCCTGCACTGAACGCGGGCAATAATGCCCGCGATGGTGGCCTCCAGGGCCGCCACGATCCGTTCGGGGGGATGAGGTCGGGGCCATGGGGTCTTGCAGCTGCGCCCCCGCTTTGCCGGGACAGCATTCCGTGACCGTTGGCCGCTCGTCGTCTTTCATCATCCGTTTCCTGCGCACACTGTTGTGTGCCCTCTTCCTGTTGCCGGCGCTCGCCGGCGCGCAGGACTGGAACTATCGGGTCCGCCCCGGCGATACCCTGTGGGACCTGGGCGCTGCCTACCTCAAGCCGAGCGTGGGCTGGCAGCAGCTGCAGCAGCACAACCGCATCGACAATCCATACCGGCTGCCGCCGGGCGAACTGCTGCGCTTCCCGATCGGCTGGTTGCGCATCGAACCCGCACCGGCGCGGGTACTGGCCGTGCGTGGGCAGGTTGAACTGAGCGCGGCCGATGGCAGCAGCAGCCGCGCCGTGCGCGCAGGCGAAGAGCTGCACATCGGCGATGCGATCCAGACGAAGGCCGATTCCAGCATCACCCTGGAATTTGCCGACGCGTCGCGGTTGCAGCTGCGCGAATACTCACGCCTGCGCCTGGACCAGCTCAGCCGCTATGGCCGCACCGGCATGGTAGATACCCGCCTGCGCCTGCAGCAGGGCCGCGCCAGCAACCGGGTCACCCCTGCGCGCGGGCCGGCCTCTCGCTACATCATCGATGCACCGACGGCCACCAGCAGCGTGCGCGGGACCGTGTTCCGGGTCAGTGCCGGCGACGACGCCCAGACCGGTGCCACCGAAGTACTGGAAGGCAAGGTGCAGGTCGGCAACCCGCATGGCCAGCGTCTGGTGCACCCTGGCCAGGCCAGCCGCAGCGCGGGCAGCGGAACGGCACCCGAAGCGGTTTCCGGTCTGCTGCCGGCACCGCACCTGCGTGCCGATTCGACCCGCCTGGGAGCCTTGCCGGCCCAGCTCGCCTGGGAACCGGTGACGGGTGCCGATCACTACCGGGTGGAAGTCGTGCAGGCCGCAACTCCGGAAATCCTGTTGTTTGCGGCCACCACCACCGACACCGGGCTGGTGATCGGCGAGCTGCCACCGGGGGCGCTGCGCCTGCTGCTGCGCGCAGTGGATGCACAGGGTGTGGAAGGTCTCGATGCCAGCGAGGATTTCCTCCTCGGCGACCAGCCGCCACCGCCGCTGACCATTTCCCCGGTGCAAGGGCAGACGGTCAACAGCGACCGGCCGCGCTTCCACTGGAGCCAGGCGCCCGGTGCCAGCAGCAGTGTGCTGCAGGTGGCCGACGAACCGCAGTTCCTGCAGCCGCTGCGCGAGCAGAGCACCGATGGCACCGACCTGCGCCTGGGCGAGCCGCTGCCTCCCGGCCAGTACTACTGGCGGATCGCTTCGCGTGATGGCCAGGGCCATCAGGGTCGCTACGGCCAGGCACTGACGCTGCAACTGAGCAATGAACCAGTGGACCCGGCGCTACAGCCGCCCGAAGCCACCGATGGCGAGCTGACGCTGCGCTGGCAGGCGGGAAGCGATGGCCAGCGCTACCGGGTGCAGGTCGATCGTCGCGGTGATTTCAACGCGCCGCTGGTCGATAGCACCGTTGACGAACCGCAGGTCAGCCTCAAGCGCCCGTGGCGCGGCATGCTGCACATCCGCGTGCAGTACATCGACGACGACGGCCACGCAGGCCCGTTCTCGCCTGCCCAACAGGTCAAGCTGCCGTGCCGCCTGTGCTACGGCGCGGGCGGCGGTGTTCTGCTGCTGTGGCTGTTGCTGTGAGGCGCTCGCCACTGCCGTGGTCGCGACGGATCCTGCTGGCCGTGCTGGCAGGTGTAGCGACTGCGGTGGTCAGCCACGGCCAATGGCTGTGGCGGCAGGATGAGACGGCGTACGACCTGATGGTCGGCAGCTGGGATTACCGCCCCGACCCCAGCGTGCTGATCGTCGCCATCGACGAGGGCAGCCTGCAGCGGCTGGGCCAGTGGCCGTGGCCGCGCTCATTGCATGCGCGCCTCCTGGACCGCCTGACCGACGCCGGTGCCGAGCGCGTCGCGCTGGATCTCATGCTGTCCGAGCCCGACCGTCGCGATGCGCGCCAGGATGCCGAGCTGGCAGCGGCGATCCGTCGCAATGGTCGCGTGGTGCTGCCGGTGCTGGCCGCGCCGGCCGCTGGCGACCGCATGGCTGAGGAGATGCTGCCGATCCCGCTGATTGCTGCCAGCGCGGCCGCCATCGGCCACAGTGACGTTGAAGTGGACGGCGATGGTGTTGCCCGCGGGGTCTACCTGCATGCCGGCATCGGCCAGGCACACTGGCCTGCGCTCGGCCTGGCGTTGACCGGTCTGCCGTCGCAGCACGCGCAGGGCCTGCCCGACCCCGATCCCGCGCTGGACTCGCCCTATCAATGGCGCCGCAACGACTACGTGCGCGTGCGCTATGCCGGGCCGCCGGAACGCTTGCCGCAGGTGTCCTACGCCGATGTCCTTGAGGGGCGCGTGGATGCATCGATGCTGCGTGGCAGGCGCATCGTGGTGGGCATGACGGCCAGTGGCATCGCCCCTCGCCTGTTGACTCCCACCACCCGCGAATACTGGATGAGCGGCAGCGAGTATCAGGCCAACATCGCCTCGATGCTGCTGCAGGACAAGCAGATAGACGTGTTGCCCCGCGCCTGGCAGGACGCCCTGGCCGGCCTGCTGGTGGCGATGTGTGTACTGCTGCTCGGGCTGCGTCTGCCCTGGGTGGTTGCCCTGTGCTCACTGCCGGCCGCGCCGCTGCTGAGCTGGCTGCTGCTGCGCACCAGCAGCCTCTGGTGGGCGCCGGCCAGCGCGCTGCTCGGCGTCGTGCTGGTACTGACTGTGTGGGCGACCTGGCGGATCGCCTCCTGGCACCGCCAGGCCAACCGCGATGCGCTGACCGGACTGGGCAACCGCCTGCGCTTCGAACAATCGCTGCAACAGGAATGCGACGCGGCACGCCGCAGTGGCAAGCCACTGACCCTGGCCCTGATCGATGTCGACCACTTCAAGCACCACAACGATCGCCATGGCCACCAGGTTGGCGATCGTGTGCTGTGCGAAGTGGCCCGCCTGATCCAGGCGCATGCCCGGCGCCCCCGTGACATGGCTGCCCGCTACGGCGGTGACGAGTTCGCACTGGTGCTGCCCGACACGCCGGTTGAAGGCGCACGGCAGGTGATCGAAGACCTGATCTCCTGCATACGCGCCCTGCCACCGCCCGGCGATGGCAGCGAGACGGGTGTCACCCTGACCATCGGCGTCTACACCCGCGTGCCGGACAGCGACCTGCAACCGCATCATTTCGTCGAAGGCGCCGACAACGCGCTTTACCGGGCCAAGGACAATGGCCGCGACGGTTATGTGATCGACGGCGGCACGCCCGGGCCATAGCGGCCGGCAGGCCTGATGTGGATGCCACGGGCTACAACATACGCATGCGAATGGTTAGACTGGGATCCCTGCCCCCTGCCCGGTTCCCGCATGAAAGCCAGCACGTTCCGCTTCGGCATCAATCTGTGGCCACCGTTCCTGTTCACCGGCATCCATGTCACCCGGATCACCCCCGACTACCGGCAGATCGACGTGGAACTGCGCCTGCGTCCCTGGAACCGCAACTACGTCGGCACCCACTTCGGCGGCAGCCTGTTCGCGATGACCGATCCGTTCTGGATGCTGGGCCTGATGCACACCCTTGGCCGTGACTATTACGTCTGGGATCGTGCTGGTGCGATCGATTTCCTCAAGCCCGGCCGCGGCACAGTACGCACGTCCTTCCGCATCGACGACGCCCTGTTGGATGAACTGCGTACGGCGGCGGCCGGTGGCGAAAAAGTGCTGCGCTGGTTCAGCAACGACGTGGTCGACGAAGCCGGCGAGGTCGTCGCGCAGGTACGCAAGCAGGTCTATGTGCGCTTGAAGCCACACGCACGGTAAAGCGGGCAGGCTGGCGCCCCGCTATCCTCTGCAGCCCTGCCATGGAGGCTGCAATGCGCCTTTTCGTCCTTGCTGCGGCGCTGACCGCCCTGCCCTTCGCCGCCAGCGCACTGGACGTGCCGCCGGTGCGCTACCCCATCCTGCCGGCGCACGCCGCTACGGCCGAGGCTTTCGTACCGGCCGGCTGGGCGCTGGAATACCGGATTGAAGGCGACCTCGACCAGGATGGGCGCGCCGACCTTGCGCTGGTGCTGCGCCAGCAGGACCCAAGCAACATCATCGAGCACGATGGGTTCGGGCCGTCGCCGTATGACAGCAACCCGCGCATCCTCGCCATTGCCTTTGCGCGACCGTCGGGTTACGTGCTGGCGGCGCAGAACCACACGCTCATTCCACGCCCGGACTCGCCCGTGCTCAGCGATGCGCTGGCCGAAGGCACCGGCGTGTCGATCCAGCGCGGCGCACTGCGGGTGGGCCTGTACTCGTTCTCCAGCGCGGGCAGCTGGTCGACGAGCACCACCACGTTCACGTTCCGCTGGCAGGAAGGCCACCTCGCGCTGATCGGCTACGACCGCGACTCGATGATGCGCAATTCCGGGCAGACCGAAGGCCTCAGCGTGAACTTCTCCACCGGCAAGGTGAAGCTGACCGAAGGCAGCATGCAGGACGACAAGGAGCAGGTGCGCTGGCAGACCCTGGCTGACCGCAAGCGCTGGACGCTGGACAGCGTTGGCGATGGCTGGGCGTTCAATCCGCTCGGCGACGGCGACTGAGTCCGGGTCAGTCCGCCCGCAACGGCATCGACAGATACGGGCCCTCGCCTTCGCGCGCCGGGCCACGCCGCAATAGCTGCAGGTGGCGACCGTCGGCAGACAGTTGTGGCATGCGGGTGTCCGAACGCCACTGCGCGGGCAACCGCGCCAGTGCCTCGTCGGCTGGCCCGGCCTGTTGCCGCAGCCAGCGCTGCGCGCCGAGCAGGCGGATCATCGCCGCTGCGTCCTGGCTGCGCGCCGCGTACTGCGTGTAGGACGGCCCGGCGATGGCGCTCAATGTGCATCCCAGCGGATTGGCCACGCAGCCCACATCCCATCGGGGCGGTGGCGGGACAAGGAGCGGGACGTCGGCCGCCAGCGCCGTAGCTGCAGCAGGCCGGCATGCCCAGCCGAAATTGCCGGCGACCCGGGCCAGGGTGTGGTCGCGATCCAGCAGCAGGCGGCTGCCTGCTGTCTGCGTGGACGCCTCGATGGCCGCCTTGTTCATCGCAAATTCGCCCTGCATCGCTTGACACAGGCTCTGCTCGTCGGCGTCCAGCGGCTGCAGCGCCACCTCGCAGGAGGCGGGCAGCACGTAATCCGGTGATTGCTCGACCAGCATGTCGCCCAGCAACGCGGCATGGGTCCTCACCACGGCGGCACCCATCATGCTGTCCACCAGCGTGCTGCCGGTGCGCATCATCCGCCGCCCGAACTGAACCGATCTGCAGCCTGCCTCGACGGCACCGGCAACATCGCCCTGCAGATAGGCCAGTGCCTGCGCACTGGTGCCATCCAACAGCGGCGTGTACGCCGGCAGCGGCAGGAGTTCGCTTTCGAAGGGCTGGAACGGGGAATCGAAACGATCGTAGTCCGCCATCCGCGCCAGCCGCTCGTGCAGGCCGGCATGCCCGGCGTGAGCGTCAGCGAAGCGCTGCGGATCAGCGCGCACCTGTGCCAGGCAGCCGACGGGCCCGACGGCACAACGACCTGCCCCATCCAGAGTCAACGGTGCGTGTTTGGCGGCCAGCGCCGACGCGTGCGACGCCTGCGATGGCGAGGCCTTCCAGCGCTGCACATCGTCGGCCAACGCCGCCTCGCGCTGGGCCTGGTCCAGCCCATCGAAGGGCAGCGTCCACAGCAGGGCGAAGCCGTTGCGACCTTCGTTGGGTTGCACGGCCTCAAGCAGACGCCTGTCTTCCCGCTGGGCGGCCGACAACGGCCAGAACCTCGACAGCAGCCATGCCGCGACGGCCATCACCACCAGGGCCAGCATTGCCCAGCCCAACCACCGCAGCATCTTCAACACAGCATCCTTTCCCTGCATGGCCAGCACCGCCAACGGACAGCGTAAACGAGCGGCCGCGACCGCTACAATGCGCGCATGTCGCTCGAAGCCCCCGCCCTGGTTCCCCGCCCCTCCCTGCAGCGCCTGTTCCTGACCGGCCTGCTGACCCTGTTGCCGATCTGGCTGACTTGGGTGGTGGTCAAATTCGTGTTCGTGCTGCTGTCGGGCATTTCCAGCCCGCTGGTAGTGCCGCTGTCCGAACAGATCGCGACCAACTTCCCGCATTACCTCGGCTGGGTCCGCGCCGAATGGATCCAGAACACCATCGCCCTGCTGGCCACGCTGCTGGTGATCCTGGCGGTGGGCGTGGCCAGCCGCCGCGTGGTCGGCCAGCGCCTGCTGCGCTGGGTCGGTGCGGTCATCAAGCGCATTCCGCTGGCCAGCATCATCTATGACAGCGCCAAGAAGCTGCTGGACATGCTGCAGACCGAGCCGGGCAGCACCCAGCGCGTGGTGCTGATCGACTTCCCGCATCGCGACATGAAATCAGTCGGCCTGGTCACCCGGGTCATCAAGGAACAGGGCACCGACCGCGAACTGGCGGCCGTCTACGTGCCCACCACGCCGAACCCGACCTCGGGCTATCTGGAGATCGTGCCCGTCGAACTGCTCACCCCGACCGACTGGACGGTGGACCAAGCGATGAGCTTCATCATTTCCGGCGGTGCAGTGGCGCCCTCCAGCGTTCCGTTCACCCGCGCTGGCGATCGTTCCGAATGAGCGAGGCGTCGCACGCGCGCCCGCTGCAGGACCGCGCGGTCCTGCTGTTCATCGTGCTGGCCGCGTTCTTCTGTGGCAACGCCGTACTGGCCGAACTGATCGGGGTGAAGATCTTCGCCCTGGAAGACACCCTCGGCATCGATCCGCTGAACTGGAACCTGTTCGGCCAGACCGGCTCGTTGAGCTTCACCGCCGGCACGCTGCTGTGGCCGGTGGTGTTCATCATGACCGACACCATCAACGAATTCTTCGGCAAGCGCGGGGTACGTTTCATCTCGTGGCTGGCGGTGGTGCTGATCGCCTACGGTTTCCTGTTCGCCTTCGCTGCGATCTCGCTGGCACCGGCCAACTGGTGGGTGACCTCGATGGATGCCCACGGCGTGCCCGATTACCAGGCCGCGTTCGCGGCGGTGTTCGGACAGGGCATGTGGACCATCGCCGGTTCGCTGGTGGCATTCCTGTTCGGCCAGTTGATCGACGTGGCGGTGTTCCATCGCATCCGCCAGGCCACCGGCGAGCGCCATGTATGGCTGCGCGCCACCGGTTCCACCGCGGTCTCGCAGCTGGTGGATAGCTTCGTGGTGATCTGGATCGCCTTCGTGCTCGGCCCGCAGCACTGGCCGACATCGCTGTTCCTGGCGGTGAGCAGTGTCAACTATGTCTACAAGATGGGCTTTGCGATCGCCCTGATTCCGTTGCTGTACCTGATGCGGCGTGCAATCACCCGTTATCTGGGCGAACACCGCGCCGCCGACCTGCGCGCTGCGGCCGCGGCTGACTGAAGCCCCAGCGGCGCGCAAGCTGACTGCGCCCTCACGCTGGCCGTACGCGCGCGGATCGTGCAAGCTCCACGGTCTGTGTTCCACGGAAGCTTCTTGATGCCGTATTCCCCCCGCGTCCTGGCCGCCGCCATCGCCGCGTTGTTCCTGTTCAGCGCCGTTCCGCCGGCCGAAGCAGCGAAGAAGAAGGGCAGCCGCCCCGCCGCCGCGCAGACCCGCCAGGCAGCCAAGCCGAAGGCCCGCGCCGGCACACGTGCCACCCCGCCGGCCCGCGGCAGTTCGGCGCGCCGCGCCGCGCCGCGCCCGGTCGCCCCGGCCCGCGCAGTGCCCAAGCAGGTGCAGCTGGAGCGCTTGTACGACGAATACTGGGATGCCTCAATGCGGTTGAACCCGCTGCAGGCGACCTTCCAGGGCGAGCCGCGCTACAACGACCAGCTGCCCAATATTCTTTCCGCCGCCTGGCGCCAGCAATCGCACGACTTCACCACCGAATGGCTGGGCAAGGTCGAGAAGATCGGCAGCGACGGCCTGCAGGGGCAGGACCTGCTCAGCTACGAGATCTTCGTGCGCGACGCCCGCGCCTCGCTGGCCGCCGAACGCTATCCGAGCTGGATGATGCCGATCAGCCAGTACTACAACGTCGGCAGCATCATGGCCATCCTCGGCGCCGGTGCTGGCGCGCAGCCGTTCAACACGGCCAAGGACTACGACACCTGGTCGCGCCGCTCGCTGGGCATTCCCGATCTGTTCGACCAGGCCATCGCCAACATGCGCCAGGGCATGAAGGCCGGCGTGGTGCAGCCGCGCGACCTGATGGAAAAAGTACTGCCGCAGCTGGACGCGGTGATCAAGCCGACCGCCGAAGAGAGCATCTTCTGGTCGCCGATCCGGACCATGCCGGAGTCCATCTCCGCCGAAGACAAGGCGCGCATCAGCGCCGAGTACAAGCGCATGATCGAACTGCGCATCATGCCGGCCTACCGCGCCCTGCGTGGCTTCATCGCCACCGAATACCTGCCTGCCACGCGCAGCAGCAGCGGCCTCGGCGCACTGCCCGATGGGCAGGCGTGGTATGCCAACCTGATCGTGCAGACCACCGCCAGCCAGCAGACCGCCGCGCAGCTGCACGCGCTGGGCGAACAGCGTGTGCAGGAGCTGCAGGCGCAGATCACCACGGTGATGCGCGATGGCAAGCTGCGCAGTTCGCAGGCCAAGCTGCTGCGCAGCATGCGCAACGACCGCCAGTTCCAGTACAGCGACGCCAACGCGCTGCTCAACCGTTACCGGCAGGTGCAGCAGCAGGTCGATGCACGCCTGCCGCTGGTGCTGGACACCCTGCCGAAGGCGCCGCTGCAGATCCATGCAGTGGAACCGGAGCGCGCCATGACCGCCGCCGCAGCCTCCTACCAGCCGTCGCCCCCGGGGCAACCCGGCGTGCTGTTCGTCAACACCCGCGACCTGCCCAGCCGCAAGCGCTGGAACGTGCCGGTGCAGTACCTGCATGAAGCCATTCCCGGCCACCACGTGCAGCTGGGCCTGCAGCAGGAACTGACCAAGCTGCCGCGCTTCCGCCGCCTCGGCGGTGACCTCGCCTTCGTCGAAGGCTGGGGCCTGTATGCGGAGACCCTGGGCGAAGACCTCGGCGCGTACACCGATCCGTACGACCGCATCGGCTACCTGTATTCGCGCCTGCTGCGCGCCGCGCGCGTGGTCGCCGACACCGGCGTGCATGCGCAGGGCTGGAGCAAGCAGCAGGCCGTGACCTATCTGCAGAAGACCGTGGACATGAGCAGCGACGACGCCAACGCCGAGGTCGAACGGATCATGGCCCAGCCTGGCCAGGCGCTGTCCAACGTGGCGGGCCTGACCACGATCATCGCCCTGCGCGACAAGGCCAAGGCACGCCAGGGTGCAGCGTTCGACCTGCGTCGCTTCCATGCCGAAGTGCTGAAGGACGGTTCGATGCCACTGGATGTACTGGACCACAAGATCGAACGCTGGCTGGCCCAGCCGGCCACGGCAACACCAGCACCAGCACCCGCACCCGCACCCTGACCGTCACGGAGCTGCCATGCGCCCTGCCGCCCTGCTGTGTATCGCCGTCCTCGCTGTGCTGCCGTCGATCACCCTGGCGGCGGCACCGCTGGCGCCGCCGGATGCAGGCATCGATGGCCTGATGCAGGCCTACGATGGCCAGGTGCCGGGTGCGGCGGTGCTGGTGCTGCACGACGGGCAGCCGGTATTCCGCCGCGGCTACGGGTTGGCCGTGGTCGAAGATGGCAGCGCAGTGACGCCGGCCAGCAACTTCCGCCTGGCCTCGGTCAGCAAGCAGTTCACCGCTGCGGCGGTGCTGTTGCTGATCGAGGACGGTCGCCTCGCACTGGACCAGCCCGCGCGGCGCTGGCTGCCGGAACTGCCGCCCGCCGCTGCCGCCATCACCTTGAGGCAGTTGCTGTCGCACACCAGCGGCCTGCTGGACTACGAAGACCTGATGGACCCTGCCGACACCCGGCAGGTGCACGACGCCGATGTGCTTGCCCTGCTCGCCCGCGAAGATCGGCTCGCCTTCGCACCCGGTACGCAGTACCGCTACAGCAACAGCGGCTACGCATTGCTGGCGCTGATCGTCGGCCGCGCCGCCGGCAGCGACTTTGCCAGCTTCCTGCAGCAGCGCATCTTCCGGCCACTGGGCATGGCGCATACCGTCGCCCACCAGGACGGTGTCGATGTTGTGGCGCAGCGTGCCTATGGCTACAGCGAGGTTGACGGCCACTGGCAACGCACCGACCAGAGCACGACCAGCGCCGTACTCGGCGACGGCGGCATCTACGCCTCGCTGGACGACCTCGCGCGCTGGGATGCGGCCCTGTACGACGACCGCCTGCTGTCGGCCGCATCACGCAAGGCGATGTTCAGCCCGGCCACCGCCACCACCGAAGCGGACGTACCGCACTACGGTTTCGGCTGGCGCTTGAACGGCCGCATGCAGTGGCACAGCGGCGAAAGCATCGGCTTCCGCAACGTGATCCTGCGCTACCCGGACAAACACCTGACCGTGATCGTGCTGAGCAACCGCAACGCCCCCGAACCCTATCCGCTGGCGCTGAAGATCGCCCAGCGCTGGCTGGACACCCTGCAATGACCCCCGAAACCACCGGCCTGCTGGGCATCCACCATGCCGCACTGATCTGCAGCGACTACGCGCGCTCGAAAGACTTCTACGTGCGCGTGCTGGGCCTGCGCATACTGGCCGAGAACCACCGCGTCGCACGCGACTCGTGGAAGCTGGACCTGGCCCTCCCCGATGGCGGCCAACTGGAGCTGTTCTCCTTCCCCTCGCCGCCCGCACGGCCCAGCCGCCCCGAAGCCCAGGGCCTGCGCCACCTCGCGTTCCGGGTGGCTGCGCTGGAACCATTCATCGAACGCCTGGCCAGCCACGGCGTAGCCTGCGAACCGATCCGCGTGGACGAATACACCGGCCGCCGCTTCACCTTCTTCGCCGACCCCGACGACCTGCCGCTGGAGCTGTACGAGATCGGTTGAGCGATCCTCAATCGCGAAGTTCATCCACGCATGGCGTGGATCTACGTGTCGACCAAGGTCGACACCTACCAAGAGCAGGCCGTGCCATTCCGACAGGTGTTCATCCATACATGGCATGGATCCAAGTGTCGACCAAGGTCGACACCCACCAACAGCAGGCCATGCCATTCCGACAGATCGCAGGACTCTGTCGAAGGCGGGGTGGGTCCGGTTGCGGGGGCGTGAGCCGCATGGATGCGGCGACCGAGCTTGCATGGACGTACTTGCAGCGTCCCCCGCAACCGGACCCACCCCGCCATCCCACAGAACAGCCGCTTTTGCCGTTGCTCCGGCCGTTGCCTCTGCGGGTGCCGGGCGCAGCCCGGCCAAGCCCCCCTTCCCCATACCCCGCCGAATGGGTATACAGTCGACCCGTACCGGCATCGTGCCGGAATGAACCCTGGGAGGGGACCATGCGCAAGACCTTCAAGACCCTGCTGCTGGCGCTGCCGCTGTGCCTGGCCGCGCTCTCCGCGCAGGCCGCCGACAGTGCCGCCGGCCGCTGGAAGACCATCGACGACAAGACCGGCAAGGTGAAGTCGATCGTCGAGATCAGCCAGGCCGCCAACGGCACGCTGACCGGCCGTGTGGTCGAGATCCTGCATTCGGACAAGGGCCCGAACCCGGTCTGCGACGGTTGCGAAGGCGCCAACAAGAACAAGCCGGTGCGCGGCATGACCATCCTCTGGAACCTGGCCCAGGACAAGGGCAGCACCAGCAAGTGGTCCGGCGGCACCATCCTCGACCCGGGCAACGGCAAGACCTACAAGTCCAAGCTGGAACTCCAGTCCGGTGGCACCAAGCTGGATGTGGCCGGCTGCATCGCCTTCATCTGCCGCACGCAGACCTGGGTGCGCGAGTAAGCGCACCGGTCCTGCACGGCCCCCAGTGACCCGGCTCCGGCCGGGTCACCGCGTTGCGGGCATGCGATAATCCCCGGTTCCCCCTGGCTGCACCCCGTGACCATGACCCGTACCGCGCTCGTCACCACCGCCCTGCCCTACGCCAACGGCCCGCTGCACCTGGGCCACCTGGTCGGCTACATCCAGGCTGACATCTGGGTGCGTGCGCGTCGAATGAGCGGCGGCAAGGCCTGGTTCGTGTGCGCCGACGACACCCACGGCACGCCGATCATGCTGGCTGCGGAGAAGGCCGGGGTCACCCCGGAAGCCTTCATCGCCAACATCCAGGCCAGTCACGAACGCGATTTCGCCGCCTTTGGCGTCGCCTTCGACCATTACGACTCGACCAATTCGGCGGCCAACAAGGCACTGACCGAGGCGTTCTACCTGAAGCTGGAAGCCGCTGGCCACATCAGCCGTCGTTCCGTGGCGCAGTTCTACGACCCGGCCAAGGGCATGTTCCTGCCCGACCGCTACGTCAAGGGCATCTGCCCCAACTGCGGCAGCGCCGACCAGTACGGCGACAACTGCGAAGTCTGCGGCGCCACCTATGCGCCGACCGACCTGAAGGAACCGCGCTCGGTGATCTCCGGGGCCACCCCGGAAATGCGCGATTCGGAGCACTTCTTCTTCGAGGTCGGCCACTTCGACGGCTTCCTGCGCGACTGGCTGGCCGGCGATGTCGCCCTGCCCGGCGTGAAGGCCAAACTCGGTGAATGGCTCAATGCCGAAGGTGGCCTGCGCGCGTGGGACATCTCGCGCGATGCGCCGTACTTCGGTTTCGAGATTCCCGGCCAGCCGGGCAAGTACTTCTACGTCTGGCTGGACGCGCCGATCGGCTACCTGTCCAGCTTCCAGACGTTGTGCGGCAAGATCGGCGAGGATTTCGAAGCGCACCTGCGTGCCGGCACCAGCACCGAGCTGCATCATTTCCTCGGCAAGGACATCGTCAACTTCCACGGCCTGTTCTGGCCGGCGGTGCTGCACGGCACCGGCCACCGCGCGCCGACGCGCCTGCACGTCAACGGCTACCTGACCGTCGATGGCGCGAAGATGAGCAAGTCGCGCGGCACCTTCGTGATGGCGCGTACGTTCCTGGATGCCGGCCTGGAGCCGGAGGCGCTGCGTTACTACTTCGCCGCCAAGTCCGGTGGCGGCGTCGACGACCTCGACCTGAACCTGGGCGACTTCATCGCCCGCGTCAATGCCGATCTGGTCGGCAAGTTCGTCAACCTCGCCAGCCGCTGCGCCGGTTTCATCAGCAAGCGCTTCGATGGCCAGTTGGCCGCGCAGCTGCCCGACGCGGCGCAGTACCAGCGCTTCGTCGATGGTTTGGCGCCAATCCGTGAAGCCTACGAGCGCAACGACCCGGCCGCGGCGATCCGCCTGACCATGACCCTGGCCGATGAAGCCAACCGCTACATCGATGACGTCAAGCCGTGGGTGATCGCCAAGCAGGAAGGCGCCGACGCGCAGCTGCAGGCGGTGTGCAGCCAGGGCCTGAACCTGTTCCGCGTGCTGGTCACCGCCTTGAAGCCGGTGCTGCCGGCCACCGCCGCGCAGGCCGAGGCCTTCCTGGCCGCGCCGGTGAATGACTGGACCGCGCTGGCGCAGCCGCTGCTGGGCCACCGCATCACCGAATACACCCCGCTGTTCACCCGTATCGACCCGAAGAAGATTGACGCCATGATCGACGCCTCCAAGGACACCCTGACCGCTGCCGCTGCAGCCCCCGCAGCGAAGGTGGAAGCCGCCAAGCCTGCCGCACCGGTGGTGGCCAAGGACGAAGCAAAGAGCGCTGACGCGCCGGCCTACATCGGCATCGACGACTTCGCCAAGCTCGACCTGCGCATCGGCAAGGTGCTGGTGTGCGAGTTCGTGGAAGGTTCGGACAAGCTGCTGCGTTTCGAACTGGATGCGGGCGAACTCGGCAAGCGCCAGATCTTCTCCGGCATCCGCGCCAGCTACGGCGAGCCGGAAGCGCTGGTCGGCCGCAGCGTGGTGTTCATCGCCAACCTGGCCCCGCGCAAGATGCGCTTCGGCCTGAGCGAAGGCATGATCCTGTCGGCCGGTTTCGATGGCGGCGCGCTGGCGCTGCTGGACGCCGACAGCAGCGCGCAGCCGGGCATGCCGGTGCGTTGATGCAACACGGGCGCGGCCCCGGCCGCGCCCGGTCATGAGCACCGCGAAGGGAGGTACCGTGATGGGAGATGCTGCGTTGGAACTGGCGCTGTTCGACTTCGACCACACCGTTACCACCTGCGACACCTACGGCCGCTTCCTGCGCCGGGTTGCCACCGCCGAACAGCTGGCACAGGCCTGGTGGAAAGTCGGCCCCTGGCTGCTGGCCTACAAGCTGAAGCTGATCTCCGCCGAGCGCATCCGCGCACGGGTGACCCGGTTGACCTTCAGCGAGCGCCACGCCGATGACATCGAGACGCTGGCGGCGGGCTTTTCCCGCGAGTTCCTGCCCGATGTCGTGCGTCCGGAAATGCTGGAGCAGATCCGTTGGCACAAGGAGCAGCAGCACACCGTGGTGGTGGTGTCCGGTTCACTGGACCTGTACCTGCGGCCGTGGTGCGAACAACTGGGCCTGCAGCTGATCTGCAATCGACTGGAAAGCGAAAGCGGACGCCTGACCGGCCGCTACGCCGGTGGCGATTGTGGCCCGCGCAAGGTCGAGCACATCCGTCGCCAGTTCGATCTGTCACGCTACACACGCATCCATGCCTACGGTGACAGCGCCGAAGATCGGCCGATGCTGGCCCTGGCGCACGAGCGCTGGTACCGCGGCAAACCCCTGAAGTAACCACACGCGCAGCCTTCGCCACGCATGAGCCTGATTCCGCCCCTGACCGAACGCCTGGACCGCTTGCTGCCGCAGACCCAATGCGGGCAATGCGGCTACGACGGCTGTCGCCCGTATGCGCAGGCGATGGCCCGTGGTGAGGTGGGCGTGGATCGTTGTCCGCCGGGCGGCGATGCCGGGGCGCGGGCGTTGGCGCAGGTGCTGGGTGTGCCGGCGCTGCCGTTTGATCGCAGTCGTGGCGAGCACAAGGCGCCGCAGGTGGCGTTGATCGTGGAGGCTGACTGCATCGGGTGTACGAAGTGCATACAGGCATGCCCGGTGGATGCGATCGTCGGCGGGGCGAAATACATGCATACGGTGATTGCGGATCTGTGCACGGGGTGCGAGTTGTGTATTCCGCCGTGTCCTGTGGATTGCATCGAGCTGGTGTTGGTGTAGTTTTTTTTTTGCGACGCGGCGGCGTCGCGTTGCGCGTTTTCAAGCAACAGCAACGGCAACAGCCGGAGCGTCGGCTGGCTGGGTTTGATGGTCTGGGCTGGTGGGCGGGGGCAAGCGGGACACGCCGTGAACCCATCCATGGGGGCTCGATGGCGCCATCCATGGCGCCAACGGTCCCGCTTGCCCCCGCCCACCAGCCCTCGACAGATATCCGTCACGGACGGTCGAGCAACTGCAATGCTATGGCTGGGGTGTTGGTAGGTGCGGACCTTGGTCCGCACCATCTGTCCGACGTCATGGACCTTCGTCGCAAACGACCTGCCCTGTGTGCACTGGCAACTATCGAATCACGATGCATGTCGCAGATTGCTCGATCATTCGCGACCCTTGCGCCAGCTGCGCTTGAGGCTGTTCAACAGCATGCAAAAATGCTGAAAGCGTCTTGATGGTGCGAGCAATGCAACGCGTCTGATTGGCATTGCGCAGCAGCAGGTTTACAGATGGTGAGCCACCGGAAAAGGGTGGCCGGGCTTCGAAAACCCGTTTTGTCGAACGTTGTTTACGCTTGCCAGCCGGCGTCACCTTGCGTGGCGCCGGCTGGCAATCCGTCTGCCGGCTATGGCGGGCGGGGCGTGGGGGTCTTCGGGCCAGCCGGAGCGTTCGACACCGGTTTTCGAGCCACGTCTCCGTCCGCCACCTTTGAGTGGCGGCTACCGTCTGTCCTGCACGGAGCCTTGCCATGAACGCATCGGATTTCCCCCATCTGCACGCTTACCTCGGCCCGGCAGACGCCGGCGAGGACACTGAACCGTCACCAGCGCATGATCCCACTACGCTGGTTGCAACCTTGCGCCGCATCGGCACCGGCGCGGCGGCCGATGGCCAAGCGTGGCCGGAACGGCATCAACTTCCCAGCCGGTGCATGGCACTGGCCGATGCCGACTGCGCGCTGGCCGGGCTGCGGGTGGTGCAGGAGGTCATGCTGGCCGCCGAACGCGCCCGGCAGAATGGGGCGCCGGAAGAATACGTCGGCGACCGGGTCATGGAAGGCTTGATGCTTGCCTGCGTGGCCTTGTGCGCGCAGGCAAGCTCACGACTGCAGCCGCCGCTGTAACGGATGTTGCAGCGTCAGCCCCCCCGGCAAACGGGGTCAGATCCCTTTTCCGGAGTAAAAGGGATCTGACCCCTGTCCGGTCATTACGGCACGGCCGCCGTAACGATGATCTCGACCTTCCATTCGGCGTGCGCAAGCTTGGCTTCGACGGTGGCGCGGGCCGGGGTCGCGCCCTCCACCACCCACTCGTCCCACGCCTTGTTCATGCCTTCGAAGTCAGCCATGTCGGCCAGGAAGATCTCCGCACGCAGCACGTGCTGGCGGTCACTGGCCACCAGCGCCAGCAACTTGTCGATCTCGGCCAGTACCTGCCGGGTCTGCCCGGTGATGTCCTGGCTGGTGTCTTCCGGAATCTGGCCGGAAAGGTAGGCAACCTTGTTGTACACGGTCATCTCGGACATGCGCGGTCCGACGTCGTAACGCTCCATCATGGGCGTGGCTCCTGCGGGTGGTCTGAACTGCATTCTCACCCAGCCGGCGTGGGAAGTGTGTGCCCGGTGCGGCCACTGAATACCGCCACCGGCGGCACAGCCGTACCGCTGGTCAAACCGCGCTGGCAGGCGCACGATGCGCGACGCCCTGCGTTGACACCGCCCTCGCCCTTACTGACGCACCCTTGCGCCGATGACCGCCCCTACCGATTCCGTCCCTGCCGCCGCTGCCCCGACCTGGAAGCGGGTCGTCACCATCGTCGTTCCATTGCTGATCCTGGCGCTGGCCCTGCACGGGCTGGCCGGGGAATTCGATGAGCACGGCTATCGCGCGATCCGCCAGGCCTTCCGCCAGCTCAGCGGTGCCCAGATCGCGCTCACCGTGCTGCTCGGCCTGGCCAGCTACGCGTGCCTGATCGGCTTCGATGCAATCGGCCTGCGCCGCAGCGGCATCCGCGTGCACCCGGCACGGATCGGCATCACCGCGTTCCTGGCCCACACCCTGGGCCAGACCGTGGGCTTTGCCGCACTCACCGGTGGTGCCGTGCGCCTGCGTGGCTACCGCAGTGCCGGCCTGGACCTCGCGCAGATCGGCCAGGTGGTGCTGATGAGCACGCTGGGCTTCATCTTCGGCGCGTGGCTGCTGATCGGTGTGGCGCTGTGCATGGAGCCGGCCGCTGCCGCGCTTGCGCTGCCGCTGGACCCTGCGGCGGTGCGCGTGGTCGGCATCGTCGCGCTGACCGCCTTTGCGGCCACCTTCATCCTGGTCGGCCGCGACGGTCGCCAGTTCCGCATCTTCGGCCATGGCCTGTGGCTGCCCGACCGACGCACCATGCTGGGTGTCACCGTGCTCAGCGTGGTCGAACTGGTGTTGGCCAGTGCCGCGTTCTACGTGCTGTTGCCGGATTCCACACCGACCGGCCTGCCTGGTTTCGTCGGCCTGTATCTCGTGGCCGTGCTGGCCGGCCTGGTCTCCACAGTGCCGGCCGGCCTGGGCGTGTTCGAGTGGAGCCTGCTGAAGCTGCTGCCGCAGGTGGCGCCCGCGGCGGTGCTGGCGGCGGCGTTGATCTACCGCGTCAGCTACTACGTGCTGCCGCTGCTGCTGGCCACCGTGCTGGCACTGGCACCCGCGCTGCGGCAACCGCTGCAGGCCAGCGCAGGGGCAACCCGCGCCGGCTGGTACGCGCTGCGTCCGTGGTTGCCGCAGATCATCGCGCTGGCCGCCTTCAGCGTCGGCGCCGCGCTGGTCATCGACGGCACCCTGCCCACGCCACGGCGGCACCTGATCAATGCCTCGCTGCCTATCCTGGAAACCTCGCACCTGATCGGCAGCCTGGGCGGCGTCGCCCTGCTGCTGATCGGCCAGGGCCTGGCCCGCCGCAGCCACGCGGCCTGGATGCTGGCGATGGCGATCTGCGTGATCGCGCCGCTGCCGATCTGGCTGCGCGGCGGCCAACCGCTGATCGCCCTGTCGGCGTTGCTGGTGGCGATGGCGCTGTGGGCGGCGCGGCGCGAGTTCTATCGCCAGGGCGCGCTGCTGGACGAAGCCTGGTCGTGGCCATGGCTGCGCAACCTCGGCCTGGTGCTGGTGGCGGTGACGTGGCTTCTGTTCTTCACTTACAGCCATGTCGAATACCAGAACGAGCTGTGGTGGCAGTTCGCGGTGTCCGGCAATGCGCCGCGCGCGCTGCGTGCGCTGCTGCTGGTGGCGATGGCACTGGTGATGTTCGGGCTGGCGCGGTTGCTGCACAGCACGCGCAGCCCGCTGCCGCCTGCCGACGACGCAACCCTGCAGGCGCTGGCACCGGTGCTGGCAGGTGCTACCGATACCCAGGCCTGCCTGGTGCTGACCGCCGACAAGGCGGTACTGCGCGATGCGGAACACAAGGGCTTTGTGATGATGCAGCGCTACGGCGGCTCGCTGATCGCGATGGGCGATCCGGTCGGGCCGCCCGAGGTGGCGCGTGCATTGATCTGGCGCTTCCGCGAGGAAGCCGACCGGCTCGGCCTGCGCCCGGTGTTCTACCAGGTGGGTGAAGCGTATTGGCAGACCTATCTCGATCTCGGCCTGGGTCTGGTCAAGCTGGGTGAAGAGGCCATGGTGCCGCTGCACGACTTCGGTCTGGAAGGCCGCGAGCGTGCCGACCTGCGGCAAGCCTGGAACCGCGGCAAGCGCGGTGGGCTGTCCTTCCGCGTTGCACCGGCGGAAGAGATCCCTGCCCTGCTGCCACGCCTGCATGCCATTTCCAACGCGTGGCTGGACGACAAGTCCGGCGACGAGAAGGGCTTCTCGCTGGGCAGCTACGACCCGGACTATCTCGTGCGTTTCCCGATCGCCCTGGTCGAAGCCGAAGGCCGGATCGTGGCCTTTGCCAACCTGTGGCAGGCACCGGCCGGCGCTGAACTATCAGTGGATCTGATGCGTCACGTCAGCGACGCACCGAAGGGCACGATGGATTTCCTGTTCATCGAGCTGTTCCTGTGGGGGCGCGCGCAGGGGTATGCGCGATTCTCGCTGGGCATGGCGCCGCTGTCCGGCCTGGCCCAGCACCGCCTGGCCGGTCGCTGGAACCGCCTGGCCGGCCTGCTCGCGCGGCATGGCGAGCGCTTCTATGGCTTCAGTGGCCTGCGCAGGTTCAAGTCGAAGTTCGATCCGCAGTGGCGACCGCGCTACCTGGCCGCGCCCGGCGGCATGCACCTGCCGGCCGCGCTGCTGGATGCCACGCGGCTGATCTCGCTGGACCCGCGGCGGAATTGAGGTCACGATCCGCCGGGCATGGCCCGGCGCTACCTGCCGCCCGGTAGGTGTCGACCTTGGTCGACACACTTCCTGCCGTGATGGTCCAAGCCGCAGCGCCGACCAAGGTCGGCGTCTACCAGGGGCCTACGCGCCGCCCTTGAGGATCACCTCGGCCAAGCGATCGTAGTCGCCGCCGAAGTGATGGTCGCCCGGCAGCTTGACCTTGTGCACGCCATCGTTGCCCGGCAGATCGGGGCATAGCGCGTCCTCGTCCTTGTCGCCGTATACGCACAGGGTCCTGTCCGCCGGCAGCTTGGCCACTTCCGGCGCGATCGGCAGACCACCGCCGCCACCGCCCAGCCAGTTGCTGACATGGAATTCAAAGTCAGCGTTCTTGCCCACCGACAGCAGCACGATGCGCTCGAGGCTGGCGCGGGTGCCTGCATCCAGCTGGTTGATGGTGGCCGGCAGCACATCGGCACCCTGCGAGAAGCCGATCAACATCACCTTGTCGCGCTGCCATTGCTGGCGGTAGTGGCCGATGATCTTCTGCAGATCGACAGCGAATCCCTGCGGCGTGCGTTCGCTCCAGAAGTAACGCAGCGAATCGAGGCCAACCACCGCCACGCCATGTTCGGCCAGGGCACCCGCTACATCCTTGTCCAGGCCGGCCCAGCCACCATCGCCGGAAACGAACACCGCCAACGTGTCACCGCTGCCCTGCGCCGGCACCTCCACTACCGGCAAACCCTTCAGGGCATCCGGCGGCGGTGCCAGCGCGACCCCGGCCTGCGCGCCGATCACCCGGGCCGCTGCCACCAGCCCCGGTGTCGCATCGCCGGCGACGGTGCGCTTGAATTCACGGGCCATCGCAACCTGCTGCACAAACGGGCCTGCACTGTTGGTTGAACACCCCGGCGCACCGGCCGCGTTCAACCACGGGAAATTCAGTTCACTGGGCTGCAGGCGGTCGTGCTTCACGCCATCGCCGCAGACCATGCGCTCGTGCATGTGGGCCGGGCAGAAACCCGAGGTCAACAGGCCGGCAAAGACCTGGGTGTCGGCCTGTGCTGCCAGCGCATAGGCCAGCTCGGCGCCTTCGCCGCTGCCGCCAACCAACGGCAGGTGATACCCCGGCAGATGCAGGAATGCCTGCACCCAACGCGAGAAATTCTCGACATCGCCCGCCCCGAACGCGCAACTGCTGTTGCCTTCGCGCTTGAGCACGCCGCGCAGGTGGGCCACATCCACCGATGCGACCAGCGCACCATCGGCACGCAGCGCTTCGATCGGGCTGCGGCCGGCATCAGCGCCGTCATGGAACCAGATCACCACCCGTTGTGGTGCCCCGGCCGGCACATGCACCGGTACCTGATCGAAGCGTCCGTGGCTGACCTGCTGCACTGCCGCCACCGCTGGCAACGCCGCCAGCGCCAACACCAGTCCCATCGCCCTGCCCAGCCCTGCACGCATCGTTTCGCATCCCGTTGGAATGCGCACACGATACGCCGCCGCTGCGTGCACGGCACGTACCGGCACAGGCGTCCCGCAACACAGCGGGTGGTCGATTCAGCGGGTGCCGGCGGCACGCCCGCGGCGATACAGCGCCAGCGCCAGCCAGATCAACCAGCCGACGATCACCGCGATCACCAGTTTCTGCCCCAGCCCGCGCGGTGGGCCACCACGCCAGAGCACGTGCATCCACAGCAGCACGAAGGCCAACCATGCCCAGCCCCACAGCAGCGCCGCATTGCCTCGCCAGCCCGGCTCACGGCGCAGGTACCAGGCCTGCAGCAGCATGCCCACGCTGGCGCACAGGAAGGCGGTATTGGCGGCCAGCCCGTGGATCAGCGGTGCCAGCAACGGTGTTGCCTCGGGCAGCCAGCTGTCACCGATGGCAACGGTGGCGAGGCCGCCGGCAGCCACGCAGAACAGCAACGGTGCCGCTGCGCTGCGCCGTGGCCCCACGCTGTACCGGTACAACGCGATGCCGAGCACGGCGATGGCCATTGCCAGCAGGCAGTAGGCCGTGCGCAGCGCCAGGCCCCACGGCCCATGCAGGTACAGGCTCAGGGTAGCCTTCACCCAATCCAGATCCGCACGCGCGAACTGCGTCCACAACGCGGTCGCCACGAACAACAGCAGTGCCACCAGCGCCAGCATCGCGGCTGGACGGGCACGACTCATGGGTCGGCGTCCGGATGCCGTGCCTTCCACTCAGCCAGCACCTTGCGGTAACGCTGCAGCTCCTCGGTGTACAGGTCGAGCACGCACAGCGGGCAGCCACTGCCGCAGCATTCGTTGGGGCCGGGTTCTTCCGGCGGCAGCGGACGGGGATCGGCAAGGGTATCGGAGACGGTCACGGCTGGAAACAGCACCACGCGGTTGCAGGTGGATAGTGTAGCGGCGCGCTCAAGCGCCCAGTTGACGGCGCAGGTTGGCCCGCGCGGCAGCATCAAGCCGCTGGTCGAAAAAGTCGCTGAGGAAGATCCGCGGCGCACGCAGCAGCCCCTGCAGGAAGCGGCGGCGCCCGGCGCGGTACAGGAAGCCCGGCACCACGCCCTTGTACTCTTCGGCCACGCCACGGTCGTAGGCGGAGAACACCGCTTCCGGCGCCGCCAGGATCGCCATGTCGCAATCCAGGAACAACGCGGCTTCGGCATCGACATCGGCCGGGCCCAGCGCGCCATGGCGGGCGGTAAGCAGGATCAACTGCTCGACCCGGCCGGCGTCCACCGATGCCAGCTCAGGTGAGTCCGCGATGGCCTGCAGGGCCAGCGCTGCCGACTTTGCCTCGTTGTCCTTGCGCCCGGCCTGGTAGACCGCATCGTGGTACAGCGCCGCCAGGTAGACCTCGGCCGGCTGCTGCCAGCCCGGCCCCTCGGCCACCACCTGGCAATGCTGCAGGACCGCGCGCACGTGGCCGAAGTGGTGGTAGCCGCGCGGCGGCGTCGCATAGGCATCCTGCAGTGCCTGCCAGTGCGCGGGAGCGAGGGTCAGCGGGGCGAAGTCCATGCGTGGATGATCCCGCCCTTGGCAACGCCGGGCAAGCTGGCTGTTTTTTCACCATCATTTCACGCGCCGCGCCAGGCAAGGCCCGGCAGCAGTTGTCCACAGGTTTGTCGCGCGCTGGTCCACACCGGCTGTGGATGATCGACGCGCTGATCGCCAGTGGATGCGGACCGCCACATGCAGGTCTACACTGGCTGCAGGCGGGAGCGCCCGCCGCTGCCGGAAACCGTCATGCGCCGTCTTGCCGCTCGATGCTTTCTCCTGTCACTGGCCGCGCTCGGCGCGCCAGCCCTGTCCGCGCAGGATGCGCCGGCTCCTGCGCCCGCCATCCCGACCATCTCCACCGTAAAGGTCACCGCCGCCAGCGTGCCGACGCCCGAACAGGTGTTCGCGATCCCGCCGGCGATGCGCGAGATGCTGCAGAAGCAGGTGATCAACCGCAGTTACTCGCGCGATCAGCGCCTGCAGGCGCTGGTGGAAATGATCTTCAGCCAGCACGGCCTGGACCTGCAGTACGACGCCGATGCGACCTACACCGTCAGCGAGATCTGGCAGCACCAGCGCGCCAACTGCCTGGCCTTCACCCTGCTGTTCGTCACTCTCGCCCGTGAGGCCGGCATCCAGGCGCGGGTGCAGGAAGTCGGCCAGGTAGTGTCGTGGTACCAGGACCAGGACCAGGGCGTGGTCTACAACGTCGGGCACGTCAACGCCGGCGTGGATGTCGGCGGCCGCTACGGCACCGTCGACCTGGACCGCAACGTGCTGTACGACCGCCATGGGCCGCAGCCCATCAGCCGTGAGCGGGCACTGGCGCACTACTACAACAACCGCGGCGCGGAACATCTGGCCGACGGCGACCTGAGCGGCGCGCGTGCATTCTTCGATGCCGCGCTGGCGCAGGACCCAAGCTTCGCCTCGACATGGAACAACATCGGCGTGCTCGACAACCGCCTGGGTGACGACCAGGGAGCTCGCATCGCGCTGGACACCGCCCTGCGCCTGGACGGCCGCCAGAGTGCGGCGCTGAACAACGCCAGTGCGCTCTATCGCAAGCTCGGCATGACCGCGCAGGCGCAGTCGATGCAGAAGAAACTGCAGTCGGTGCAGCGCGAGGATCCGTTCGCGCAGTACATGCAGGGCGCCCAGGCCGAACGCGCTGGCGACCTGGACAAGGCGATCACGTACTACCGGCGGGCGGTGAGTCTGTACGACACCGCGCACCAGTTCCACTTCGGCCTGGCGCGGGTGTATTTCCTGACCGGCCGGCTGCAGCGTGCAGACCGCGAACTGCTGCGGGCGCAGGAACTGGGCGGTTCAACCCAGCAGGCCCGCTACCAGGCCAAGCTGGACAGCCTGGCCCGCTGGCGGGCGCAGCAGGCCAAGCGCTGAGGCGCGATCAGGCCTTCTTGAGGAAGCAGGTCTTCAGCACCAGCCCCTTGATCTTGTCCGAGTTGCCTTCGATGTGTTCGGCATCGTCTTCAACCAGGCGGATGTTGCGGATGACGGTGCCCTGCTTGAGCGGGATCGAAGAGCCCTTGACCTTCAGGTCCTTGATCACGGTGACAGTGTCGCCGGTCTGCAGGGTATTGCCGTTGCTGTCACGCACGACCAGGGTCGAGCCAGCACCTTCTTCGGCCGTCCACTCGAAGCCGCAGTCGGCGCAGATCCACAGCGCGCCATCGGCATAGGTGTTTTCCAGGGTGCACTGCGGGCAGGCGGGAACAGAAGACATCGCAAGTACCTCAAAATGAATCAACAGCCGCCATTGTAACCGCCCGGCCTTTTCGTTCATTTTCCGGCGGCGGCCCGGGTGGGGGGCTGGCCCGCCCCGCACAAGGGAGGCACCGGAACTTGCAGCGCGCGGCAAACTCCAGCAGAGTGCGCGGCCCCTGATCGTCCCCGGACCTCCCCCATGCGCCTCGGCATCGACTTCGGTACCAGCAACTCCGCCGCCGCCATCGTGCGTGATGGGAAGCTGCTGCCGATCCGCTTCGGCGAGGCCGAACAGTTCCGTACCAGCGTGTACTTCCCCGGCGTGGTACCCGACCCGGACGATTTCCAGCTCGACGCCGGGCAGGAACACGAACTGCAGCAGCTGATCGACAGCGCCGCCCGTGCAGCCCGCGCCGCTGGCCAGGAACGCACGCCACAGGCCCTGCGCCGCGAGGCATTGCGCGCCCTGCGCCGGGAGTGGATGGAGGCTCGCGCTGGAAAGGAACGCAGCGCCAGCGACCTGCTGCAGAACGCGGTCTATGGCGACGATGCGCTGGAAGCGTACTTCGAGGAGCACGAAGGCAACCTCGTGCAGAGCCCGAAGTCCATGCTCGGCTACAACCTGCATCCGCGCGCGCGCCAGACCATCACCGGCATCGCCGCGCACATCCTCGAACACATCCGCTTGACCGCCAGCGCCCAGCTCGGCCAGCCGCTGCGCAGCGCCCTGCTCGGCCGCCCGGTGCAGTTCCGCAGTTCGATCGGCGAGGCCGGCAACGACCAGGCCCTGGACATCCTGCGCGAAGCGGCCAGCCAGGCCGGCTTCGACCAGATCGACTTCCTTGAAGAGCCCGCTGCCGCGGCCATGCATTACCACGCTGAAAGCAGCGATCGCCATCAAGCGGTGATCGTCGATATCGGCGGCGGCACCACCGATATCGCGCACGCCGAAGTGGGCGGCAGCGAAGCGCCACGCATCCATCGCGCCTGGGGTATCGCCCGTGGCGGTACCGATATCGACCTGGCCCTGAGCCTGTCCGGTTACATGCCGCTGTTCGGCCGTGGCATCACCCGCGTGCCCACCCACCACTACGTGGAAGCGGCCACCGTGCAGGACATGACCCGCCAGCGCGAGTTCCGCCAGCACAGCTACGACAACGTCGACGCTCCCTGGGGCGCGCGCCTGCAGGCACTGCAGGACACCGGCAACACCGCCCGCCTGTACCGCGATGTCGAGCGCGCCAAGATCGCCCTCAGCGGCACCAGCGAGCATCGTAGCACGCTGGACTACATCGCGCGCGACCTGCACGTGGACAACAGCGCCGACGGTCTGGCCGCTGCCGCCCATGGCTACCTGACCCAGATCCGCGAGCTGCTCGCCCAGGTCCGCAATGACATCGGCGGCGACCCGGACGCGGTGTTCCTGACCGGCGGCATGTCCCGCGCCGGCTACCTGCGTCAGGCCGCTGCCGAGGCGTTCCCGGGCGCCCGGATGGTCCACGGCGAGCCCTCGCTGGGAGTCGTCCAGGGCCTTGCGCTGGCGGCAGCCAGCCGGGATTAACAAAACGTTACGCGGTCTGAGCTACCCTTGGCCGGCTAGAAAACCCCTGCACCTTCCGCTGGCCTCGCCGGTGTGTGTACCCATGGTGCAGCCTGACCCGCCCAGCGGGTCTGGCGACCATGCCCTCTGGCTCGATCATGGTCCGCGTACTACCCGAGCCGCCATCGAGACCCGCTTTGGGCACCCGCCAGGCCCCTGTGGCCGTACAACCTGACGCTGAACCAGCACCCATCGACTGCCGCCGTTGTGACGCGGTCTGTTGCCGGTTGCCGGTCCTGCTGCAGCCCGGCGACCACGTGCCCGGCCAGTTCCTGTCGCGCGACGCCCACGGCCGTGCCGTGATGGCGCGCAACGAGGAAGGCTGGTGCGCGGCGATCGATCCGTATCACCTGCGCTGCACGATCTATTCGCAGCGCCCGGCGATCTGCCGCCAGTTCTCGATGGGCGGCGACGACTGCCGCCGCGAGCGGCAGGACTACCTGCGCCAGGCTGAGTCCTGCGCGCTTTCCTCCCCTTCCACCTGACAGGAGCAACCATGCCCCGCAAGGCAAAGACCCCCGCGAAGGCCAGCAACAGCATCCGCAGCGAACGCAAGGGCGCATCCGCCAGCACCGTGGTCAACAGCGACTCGATCGCCTCCGACCTGGCCGCGTTCCGCAAGAGCGGTGGCAAGATTGAAGTTCTCGGTACCACCTGGGCGCTGAAGAAAGCCAGCTGACCCACCCCCGACCGCGGCGGCGCTGCCGCCGCGGCCTGCCGGACCGCGCTCAGCGGTCCAGGCGTACCTGCACACTGCCCGAGTGCGACTGCACGCGGATATCGCCGTCGCCGCTGCCCAGGCGGGCATCCAGGCTGCTGCCCGGCCCATAGCGCGGCCGCTCGACCTTGCCGGCGTCACTGTTGATCGACCCGCTGAAGCTGTTCACCGACAGCTGCGCCGACACCGTGCGCGGCAGGCGCAGGCTGACCGATGCACTGACCGACTCCACGTTGATGCGTCCGCCCGGCGCCAGCGCCGTCGCCGACAGGTCGATGCTGCCCGACACGGTTTCCACCGCAAGCCGCTGCACGCGACCGGCGTCGACCTCGACCCGGCCGGACACCGTCTGCGCACCGATATCGCCCGACACGCCGCCGCCGGCTTCGATGCGGCCACTGACCGTGTTCACGTCCAGCTTCGGCGTCTGCAGTCGCGCATTGACACTGCCACTGACCGTGTTGAGTTTGCTGTCGCCACTGCGACCGGACGCGCTCAGGCTGCCGCTGACCGTATCGGCCTGCAGGCGGCGCACGTCAATGCCGCTGATGTCCTGGTCGGCACTGACCGTGCTCAGCAGCAGCTCCACCGAGCGCGGCACGCTCAACACCAGCGTGGCACCGCCGTTGTTGCTGCGGCGGGGATACTCGATCTCCCAGCGCACCCGGTTGGCACTCTTTTCCTGGCGCAGCTGCAGGCCATCGCTGAGCGTGCCGGTAAGCTGCACGTCGTTGCGGTCCCAGCCACGCACGCTCACCTTGCCGGCCACATTGCTCAATTCGATACGACCGCCCGCAGCCAGCGTGTGGCGTTCATCGATGCGGGTGTCGGCCAGTGCCATGGCCGGCACCAGCAGCAGCGCGACACAGCAGGACATCAGGGTTCGGGTCATCGGGGGTCTCCTCAGGTCGTCAAGCCGGATTCGGCGGCATAGGCCGCCTGCCGGGTCAGTTCCAGCCGCAGCGCGTAAGTGCGCTTGAGCTGTCCAAGCAGGTGCGGCGCACGCGGGTCCTGCGCCATCGCGGCGCGGATCTGTTCCGCGCTGCGATCCAGTTCATGCAGCGCGGGCTGCCACTCCGGCGCGGTGCCATCAGGCAGCGATGCCACTGCCTGCCGGTACTGTTCGGTCATCGCATCGGCCTGCAGCTGCAGGCCACTGGGTGCAGGCAGCGCCTCGGGTGCATGCCGCCACGGTGCCACCGCGTAGAGCGCGAGGCTGGCCGCCAACGCCGCGCCAACCGGCAACCACCAGCGTCGACGGCTGCGCAGTGGCAACGCCACCACGTTGTCCTTCGGCACCTGTGCGGCAACCGGTTCGCGGGGTGGCAACCGCGCCGACAGGCGTTCCCAGCCATCCGCCGGTGTGCTGCGTTCAGTGGGAAGGGCGCGCAGGCGCGCCAGCAGGTCGTGATCGGGGTCGTGCGTACTCATGTCATGTCTCCCAGGCGCGCGCGCAGCAGGCCACGCGCGCGATGCAGCTGTGCTTTGGAACTACCGACCGCCATCTGCAGCTGGCCGGCGATTTCATGGTGTTTCCAGCCTTCGATATCGTGCAGCACCAGTACCGCACGTGCGCGCGGCGGCAGGGTCGCCAACGCACGTTCCAGATCGCGTTCGGTGCCGGCGCAGCCATCATGCACCGCCATCTCTGGTATCCCACCGTCAACGTCGTCCAGGCTGTCGTGGTCATGCCCGGCGGCACGCCCGCGCAGCTCCATCAACGCGGCGTTGACCCCCAACCGATGCAGCCAGGTGGACAGGCTGCTCTCGAAACGGAAGCCGGGCAGTGCCTTCCATGCCTGCAGGAACGCCTCCTGCAGTGCATCCTCGGCACGTGCCTGCTGGCCGCCACACAGGCGCCACAACGAGGCAAACACCCGCGGCGAGTGGCGCCGATACAGCAGTTCGTAGGCACCGGTATCGCCAGCCGCCGCCGCACGCACCAAAGCGGCTTCGTCGACGGCGTCGGTGGCGGCAGGCGGCGCGGGCATGGTCGTGTCGAGCATATCCGTTGGATGCGGCCAGCCGGAAAAAGGTTTAGATCTGCCGACGCGCTTTCTGCTTGCAACCTTTTCGCGGCTGGCTGCATCCATCACAGGTCCCCCGCAGGCCTTCCCGGCCAGGAGCCTCCCATGTCCAGTCCTTCCTGCGCCGCCCTGCTGGCGATCGTGGCCTGCATGCTGCTGCAGGCGTTCGGCCTATCCCTGCACTGGCGTGCCGAGAGCGGCCGCGCCTGCCTGCAGCAGCACAAACAGGATCTTGTCTGCCTTGCCTGGGCACAGGCGGTCGAAACGTCGACACGCGCCGGGTAACATCAAGACCCGTTTCCGTCGCATGTTGTCGCCCCATGATGTTGTCGCTGAAGGACCACCTGCCCGCCTGGACCCACCCCTGGCTGCATGACATCGGGATCGCCCTGCAGATCCTGATCACCCTGCTTGCCGCCTGGCTGCTGCGGGTGCTGGCCCGGCGCCTGATCCGCCGCTTCGCCGATCACTACACGCTGCCACCGGAAATGGTGATGGGTGCGCGCCGGATCACCAGTTTCGTGGTCTATTTCAGCGCGGTGCTGTACATCCTCAGCCTGCTCGGCGCCTCGCCCTCGGTGTTGTGGACGGCCTTCACCGGTTTCGCTGCGGTGGGCGCGGTGGCGTTCTTCGCGGCCTGGAGCGTGCTGTCCAATATCTTCTGCACGCTGCTGATCTTCACCACGCGGCCGTTCCGCCTGCATGACTACATCGAAGTGCTGGAGAACGGCGAAAAGCCCGGACTGAAGGGCCGGGTGATCGACGTCAACCTGATCTACACCACGTTGCAGGAAACCGGTGACGGCCACGAGGGCACGGTGCTGCAGCTGCCGAACAACCTGTTCTTCCAGCGCACGGTGCGGCGCTGGCGCGACCCGACGCAGGCACCCGGCGGCATCCAGGGCGACGGCTGAGGTCGGGTTGGTCGGCAGGGCTGCGCCCTGCACCTGCAGAGGCGGTAGTGCCGGCCGCTGGCCGGCAACCTCAACAGCAAAGGCTGGGTTCCTGTGGGATGGCGGGGTGGGCCCGGTGGCAGGGGCCGCTGCAAGTACGTCCATGTAAGCTCGGTCGCCGCATCCATGCGGCTCACGCCCCTGCCACCGGCCCCACCCCGCCTTCGACAGATCTCCGCGATCTGTAATCCACGCCATGCGTGGATGCTCTTTCATCAAATTCCAATATCGAAATATTCGATTTCCATCGGAATTCATCCACGCATGGCGTGGATCTACCAGGCACCGGAAAACTGTCAGAGGTGGGGCGGTGTCGGATTGCGGGGTGTCAGCCGCATGGATGCGGCTGCCAAGCCTACAAGGACGTACTTGCGGCGTCCCCGCAATCCGACACCGCCCCACCACCCCACGGAATGCCAGCTTTTGCTGTTGCCTTTGCCTTGGTTTGAAGGCCTCTGCAGGTGCAGGGCGCAGCCCTGCCGCCCCCCCCCTTCACCTCAACTGGCTGTCCTTGCTACCGCGCCGGTTGTAGCCACTCTGCGCCTGTTCCTCTTCGTCGTGCGCCTGCTGGCAGTTCACGCACAGCCGAACCCCAGGCACCGCCTGACGCCGCGCCAACGGAATCGGCGCGTCGCATTCCTCACAGTGTTCCAGGCCCGGGCCCTGGCGCAGCTGGCGCCGCGCGCGGGCAATCGCATCGTCAACGGTGGCGTCGATCTGGTCCTGGACCGCGCCATCTCCGGCCCAACCGGTAGCCATGGCCATCCTCCGCAGGGGTGTCGCCTGATATGGGGACGATACCCCCCGCCGCAATCGGTAGCGCCGGGCCATGCCCGGCGGACGCTGCGGCCGGTTCAGCGCCGCCTTACCAGACCAGATCGTCGGGAACCTGGAACTGCGCGTAGTAGGCGTCATCCTCGGCGTTGCCGGTGGAAATCTCGGCGCTGGAGCCGGGCGTGCCATGGTCGACGATGATGGCTTCCGGGGCGCGTTCACGTACTTTTTCAGCCGCCGCGCGTGGCAGCACCGCGTAGCTGTCGCCATGGGCCACGATGACCAGCACGCCCACCGACAACGCCTTGCGCAGCTTGGTATCGATCAACAGGGTGCGGATCACCGCGCCATCGCTGAAGCGGTACTCGTCCTCGCCTTTGTGAGGCACGGCGTGGGCGCTGATGATCTGCTTGGCCTGCGCCTTGCGCTCCGCCTGCTTGGCCTGCGCGTTGCGCTCGGCAGCCAGCGCACGGTCACGCTCGATCTTTTCGGCCCGGACGCGTTCAGCTTCACGCTGGACCTCGGCCGAGGTCGACTCGGCCTTGCCCTGGCGGGCCTTGGCCTGTTCACGCGCGGCGGCGCTGGCCTGCGACTTCTTGGCCAGGCCGGCCTTGAGCAATTGTTCCTGCAGCGCGTTGGGCTTTGCCATGGTCGATACGTACCGCGTGTAATCTGGATGCCCCATTCTACCGACGCGCCGACGCCCCTGCATGGCTGTCCTGAAGTACCTCACCGGCTACCCCGAACCCCTGGTCGCCCAGGTCAGCGACCTGCTGGCCCAGGGCAAGCTCGGCCCTTGGCTGCAGCAGCGCTATCCGGACCCGCATGAGGTGCGCAGCGACCGCCAGCTGTACGACTACACCCAGGACATGAAGGACCGTTATCTGCGCAAGTCGGTGCCGCTCAACAAGGTCTGCTACGACAACACGCTGGAAGTCATCAAGCATGCCCTGGGCACCCACACCGCCATTTCCCGCGTGCACGGGGGCCGGCTCAAGGCCAGCCGCGAGATCCGCATCGCCACCGTGTTCCGGCAGGCGCCAGCCGCCTTCCTGCGCATGATCGTGGTGCACGAACTGGCGCATCTGAAGGAGGCCGACCACAACAAGGCCTTCTACCAGCTGTGCCAGCACATGGAGCCCGATTACCTGCAGCTGGAGTTCGATACCCGGCTGTACCTGACCGAGCTGGCCAACCGTGGCCAGCGCTGAAACGGCGTAGCGGCTACACTGCGCGCCCCCTGCCCGACCTTTCGCCATGGAACCGACCCGACTCGACAAACGCCTGTCCGCCCTGCTCGGCATCCCGCGTGGTGAAGCGCGGCGCTATATCGAGGGCGGCTGGGTCAGCGTCGATGGCGAGGTGGTGGAACAGCCGCAGCGCCCGGTGGACGAGAGCGCCAGCATCGTGGTGGCCGAGCAGGCCAGCGACAGCAAGGCCGAGCGCGCCAGCATGCTGCTGCACAAGCCGGCAGGCGTGCCGGCCGATGCCCTGTGCGCGCTGATCCGCACCGAGACCCGCAGCGAACTGGATGCCAGTGACATCCGTCCGCTGCAGCGGCACTTCCACGGCCTGCAGCTGGCATCCTCGCTGCCGGCCGACGACAACGGGCTGGTGGTGGTCAGCCAGGATCCGGCGGTGCTGGCGCACCTGCAGCGGAACCTGGGCCGCACCGAACAGGAGTACCTGGTCGAAGTGGCCGAAGGCGGCCCGGAACGTGGCCCGTGGCTGATGGCCCGGCTGCAGCATGAAGCAGGCGGCCCCAAGGTCAGCTGGCAGAGCGAGCAGCGCCTGCGCTTTGCAGGCAAGGGGCTGACCGCGAGGGGACTGAGGACTGCGGTGACGGCCGCCGGCCTGCAGGTTGTGGCCGTACGCCGCCTGCGCATCGGCCGGGTGGCGCTGGGCCCGCTGGCCGTGGGCCAGTGGCGCTATCTGGGCAGCGACGAGCGGTTCTGAGTCACGGCGCTCCATCCACGCATGGCGTGGATCTACTGATGGCGACTCATCCACGCATGGCGTGGATCTACTGATGGCGATTCATCCACGCATGGCGTGGATCTACTGATGGCGACTCATCCACGCATGGCGTGGATCTACCTCCAGGCGTGGCGTGGATCTACGCGCGGTGTGGAACTACCATCGGCGTCATGAGTCTGCGCAAACCCCTATGGCGGCGCCTGCTACGCGTCGCCGCGATCATCATCGCCGCCCTGCTTCTGCTGGTCCTGTCCGGCCTGCTGCTGGCCGACCACCTGGCCCCGCAGGCGCGCGGTGAAGCGTCGCAGGTGCTGCCACTGCAGCCTGCGCAGACGCCCATCGATCGACAGATCATGCCCCTGCAGGCTGCCCATCCTGGGCAGTCTGGCGTGGCCTTCCTCAGCGATGGCATGGATGCGTTCGCCGCCCGCGCGATGATCACCGAACATGCCGGCCGCAGCCTGGACCTGCAGTACTACATCTGGCACGACGACCTGATCGGCCACCTGATGGCCAAGGCGCTGTACGACGCTGCCGAACGTGGCGTGCGCGTGCGCATCCTGCTCGATGACATGAACGCCAAGGACAAGGATGCGCTGATGATGGCGCTCGATGCGCATCCCAACATCGAGCTTCGCCTGTACAACCCGTTCCGCAACCGCAGCGGCATCGCCCGCACGCTGGAGCTGGTGCAACGCGCCTTCAGCGTGAACCACCGCATGCACAACAAGAGCTGGATCGCCGATGGGCGCATCGCCATCGTCGGTGGCCGCAACATCGGTGAGGAGTATTTCAGCGCGCGCAGCGACGTGAACTTCCAGGACCTGGACCTGGTGGTGGCCGGCCCGGCCGTGCAGCAGGCCAACCAGATCTTCGACGACTACTGGAACAGCGACGCGGCGATTCCGATCTCGGCGCTGGCGACCTACACCGATGCGCAGCTGCGCCAGCTGGTACGCCAGTCCGATCTGGACGCGCTGCATGCGCAGGCGCAACCGTACCTGCAGCGCGTGGCAGAGTCGCGCCAGCGCCAGCGCGCCAGCCCGGAGCCGCTGCATTGGAGCACGCAGGTACGGATCCTGTCCGATCCACCGATGAAGCATCACGGCGATGCGCATGACGACTGGCTGGTCACCGCGCTGGTCCGGCAGCTGCAGTCGACGCGCTACAAGGCACTGTTGATCTCGCCGTACTTCGTGCCCGGCAGCGAAGGGCTGGACGGCCTTTCGGCGATGGCCGGGCGTGGCGCCCAGGTCGGCGTGGTGACCAACTCACTGGCGGCCAACGATGTGGCTGCCGTGCACGGTGGTTACATGGGCTACCGGGTGCCGCTGCTGAAGGCCGGCGTGCAGCTGTACGAACTGAAGGCGAGCGGCCAGACCGGTGACAGCAGCCTGTTCGGCAGCAGTGGCGCCAGCCTGCACACCAAGGCATTGCTGGTCGACGACCAGCGCGGGTTCGTCGGATCGTTCAACCTCGATCCGCGTTCGGCCTATCTCAACACCGAGATGGGCGTGCTGTTCGACGACCCGGTGCTGGGCGCGCAGCTGCGCGCGGAATACCTGCGCCTGGCCAGCCCGGAACACAGCTGGTGGCTGGCACTGGGCGCTGATGATGAACTGCGCTGGCTGCAGCGCGAGCCGCCACCGCATTGGGTCGAAGCCGAGCCCGGCAGCAGCCTCGGCAAGCGTTGGACGGCGCGGGTGATCAGCTGGTTACCGCTGGAATCGCAGCTGTAACGATCAGCGGGCGAGCCCTTCGCCATCGCCGTGCAGGCTCTCGTCCAGGGTTTCCACATTGCGCCCGTGCAGGCGCCGCCAGATCCAGCGCAGGGCGTGCGGCGGCGCTGCCGGCAGCTGTTCCAGCAAGGCCAGCATGCGGCCCTGGCTGGCATGCCCGTGCCGGCACAGCAGGCTGGCCGCCGCAGCGGCGCTGGCCAGTCGCAGGCTGTCGGCCAGCGGACCGTCAGCGTCAGGCGCCAGGGCCTGATGCACCGGCTCGGGCAGTTCCCAGGCGGCAGCCACCCGCTGTGCCAGCGGTAGTGACCACTGCTGCAGCAACTGCAGGGCCAGCGCCGGCTCCACCTCTTCGCCGCGTGCCTGCGCTTCCTGCAGCAGTTGCCGCATGACCAGCGCTGCGCCCAGGCCCTGCACCAGGCCCAGCCATTGCGCAGCGAAGGCATCGCCGAAGGTGACCGTGCGCGCGTGGTCGGCGGCCGCGCGCGAAGCCAGCAGCGCGTGCTCCCATATGATCGAACTGAACTGCGGGAACACCTCGCACTGCACCTGCATCACCGGCTGCACCAGCACTGCACTGATGATCTGCCGCACGCCTTCGGTGCCGACCAGGGTCACCGCCCGCTGCAGGCTTTCCACGGGCCGCTCGTGCACCTTGTAGGCCGGGCTGTTGGCGATCCGCAGCAGGTTGCCGGTCAGCACCGGATCCTGGCCGATGATCGCGGCCATCACCCGCGCCGATGCAACGTCGTCATTGACCGTCTGGATCAGCTGCGGCAGCAGTTGCGGGCGCCGCGGCAGCTGCCGGGTAGCCCAGTCGCGGTCCTGCAGCGCGCGGTCCACCGCCTCGGCCAGACCCGACGCGCTGACCGCGGTCGGTTCGCCGGCCAAACGCGGATACAGGGCCAGCGCATGCAGCCCGCGCTGCAGGTGAGCGGCGACCTCGGCCGCCGGCAAGGCGTCACCCTGCAGGCTGGCCGCCGCCGCGGCCACGGCCTGGCGGGGGGCTGCGGCCAGACGTGCCGGGGCCTGCCCGGTCAGCTGCGACAGCCAACGCAGCACAGATCGCCACCACGCTGCGGTCATCGCCGCCCACCCTGTCGTTTTCCTGCTGCTGCCACTGCCTGCGCCTTCATCACATCCGGCCACCTGCCGTCGTCGCAGCATCGGCCGCACTTTCATCTTCTTTAACCCGGGCGCTTCCTGCGTCGACGGCATATCCCGGGCGAATGGACTAGAATGGCGCCGCGCGACCCGTCCCCCTGTACCGACGACGTCGCTTTTTTTGTTTTCGGACCCTACCGTTCATTGGCAGTTCGCCGCAGTTCACCGCAGATCGCGCCATCGGAGACCCCATGCTATTCGAAACCCTCGCAACCACCGGCCACGAACAGGTGGTGTTCTGCCACAACCAGGATGCCGGCCTGCGGGCGATCATCGCCATCCACAACACCACCCTGGGCCCCGCCCTGGGCGGGGTGCGCATGCGCCCTTACGCCAGCACCGACGATGCGCTGGCCGATGTGCTGCGGCTGAGCCGCACGATGACCTACAAGAATGCGCTGGCCGGTCTCAATGTCGGTGGCGGCAAGGCGGTGATCATCGGCGACCCCAAGGTCGACAAGACCGAAGTGCTGTTCCGCGCCTTCGGCCGCTACGTCGATTCGCTGGGCGGTCGCTACATCACCGCCGAGGATGTCGGTACCGACGTCAACGACATGGAGAACATCTACCTGGAGAGCCAGTTCGTCACCGGCGTGCACCAGGTCCATGGCGGCTCGGGAGATCCGGCCCCGTTCACCGCCTATGGCGCGCTGCAGGCGCTGATGGCCTCGATGCGCTTCAAGTTCGGCCATGAGGAAGTGGGCAAGACCAGCATCGCGGTGCAGGGCCTGGGCCATATCGGCATGGAACTGGTGAAGCTGCTGCGCGACCGTGGCGCCAAGCTGTATGTCACCGATCTGGACAGCGCGCTGGTGGATCGTGCGGTCAACGACTTCGGCGCCGAGGCCGTCAAGCCGGACGAGATCCACGAAGTGAACGCCGATGTGTTCGCGCCGTGTGCGCTGGAAGGCGCGATCAACGCCGACACCCTGCCGCGGATCAAGGCGAAGATCATCTGTGGCACCGCCAACAACCAGCTGTCCAGCCTGGAGATCGGCGACGAACTGCATGCGCGCGGCATCCTGTATGCGCCTGACTACGCGGTCAACGCCGGTGGCGTGATGAACGTGTCGCTGGAAATCGACGGTTACAACCGCGAGCGCGCGATGCGGCTGATCCGCAGCATCTACCACAACCTGACGCGCATCTTCGAACTGTCGCAGCGCGAGAACATCGCCCCGCAGCGCGCCGCCGACCGGATCGCCGAAGCGCGCATCCTGTCGATCGGCAAGCTGAAGATGCCGCTGGGCCGCAGCACGCCGCGCCTGGGCAATCTGCGCGGCGGCTGATCGCCGCCTCGCGAACCGTGCGGGTGCCGACCCATGGTCGGCACCCGCCGGATGAACGCGCCGGGCAGCAGGCCCGGCGCTACGATCAGAAGCCAGTGCTGTAGCGCAGCGCCGCCTGCCGTGCATCATTGCCACCCACGCGCTGGTCGATACCCAGGCTCAGGCGGCCATTGCGGCCCCACCATGATTCCAGCGCCAGGCCGAACAAGGCACTGCCCCGCGGTGCGTCGACACCGGCCAACGGCGCCCAGGCATCAACGCCGACGAAGCTTGCCTGCCAGGCCTGCTCACTGCCATCCAGCCGTTGTTGCCATTCGGCATGGCCGCGCAGGGTCCAACGACCCCACTGCCGCTCGCCGCGCAGGCCCGCCAGCATCTCGCTGCGCTGTGCACGTGACGCCTCACCGCGCAGGCCGAAGCCGAAGCCACCCTGCTCGCTGAAGCCATCGGTATCCAGGCGCGTGCTGCTGGCCCCCAGGTACGGGGTCAACGACGCACCGATGCGCCCGAAACGATAGCCGCCTTCGACGCTGGCACTGCTGAAACGCCCGCCGTAGCGCGCGGACACACCGTAGGCACCGGCACCCAGCAGCAACTGGCGGTCCAGCTCACGGGTGAACTGACCAGTGCCGAACTGGGCCAGCGCATAGCCACGCCCCAGGTTCCAGCCGGCGTACAGCTGTGCCTGCGTCTGGCGGTCGCGGCCACGATCACCACTGAAGTTGCTGCCGCCGTTGCTGCGGGTTTCGCCGAAGGCCATGCCCAGCAGACCATTGCTGCCCAATGCCACGTCCTGGCCTGCCATCCAGCCCTGGCTGTCGGCGGCGTTGCCGGCAAAGCTGCCCTGACCGGCTTCGCCCAGCGCGCTCTGCCAGGCACCACGCAGCTTCGGCGCTGCCTGCACGCGGTCGAAGCGCTCGGCAACCGCACGGCGCGACATGTCCACACTGTCGAAGGTCGACGCTTCAGCGCGCGCATGCGCCTGTCCGGACAGGCTTTCCAGGCTCGCCGACAGGCCCTCGGTCCCGCCCGCCGTACGCTGCAGCGCGCCGGCGGCCGTACCGAACGCCGAACCCTGCAGATTCGCGTTGTGGTCCAGCGCGGTGAATGCCGACTCCACCCGCAGTGCCGATGCCTGTGCATTGGCGCCCAGACCGGACGCAGCGGCAGAAACACTGAGCTGGGTCAGGTCCATCCACGCGTCGTTGCTGCCATAGCCGTACTGTGCCTGCAGCAGGGTCAGGCCGTTGGCGCCGGTGTTGGATACCGGTGTGGTGAACGTACCGTTGATACCGCCGTTGGCATGGATCAGCCCTTGCCGGCTGCCGACCTGCGGCACGTAACCGGAAACGATGCCATCGACCACCACGCCGCCGGCCAGCCGTGCGGTGCCGGTCACCTGCAGCGCGTTCACGCCCAGCGCGACGATCAGCCGCGCATCCGGACGCTGGCTGTAATTACCTTCGATGGTCGCGGTGGTGTTGGCGTTGATCAGCACCACGCTGGCGCCGTTGTCGACGTTGCCGATCACCCGCGGCGTGCCCGGCATGAACTGCAGGCCAGCCATTGAGACACCGCCGGCACCAGAGATGCTGACGTTGGAACGGATCACTGCCCCGCCCCGCAGGGCCAGGCTGCCGCGCTCGATGCGGGTATCGCCGCTGTAGCTGTTGTTGCCACTCAGCTCCAGCCGGCCATCGCCGCGCTTGACCAGGCCGCCAGCGCCTGCGATGTCGTTGCTCCAGATCGAGCCCGAGGATGGCGCGTCGACATTGACCGTGACATCGCCCCAGTCGAAGCGGCCGGGACCGTTCACCGCCTTGCCGACGTTGAGCAGGCCGTAGCCGTAGATCGGATCGACGCCCGGCGCACCGATGTCGGTGGCCGTGCCGAGCAGGGTCTGCCGCACCAGGTCGTTGTCGAAGTACGGGTAGCGCTGCCAGACCAGCGCCGCAGCGCCGGAGATCAGCGGCGCGGCGAAGGATGTGCCGTAGTTCCACAGATACTTGCCGGTACCCGGTTCGGGGAACACCGCGCTGCCGGGAGCGGTCAGGCAGTAACGCGCGGCGTCGCCACAGGCATTGGCCCAGGGGGCACGCTCACCCGGCTTGTTCGGATCGATCGCGGTGGCCACCAGCCAGCCTTTTTCCAGATCGGCTGCGGGCAGCGATCCGCCGAGGCCACGCTGGCTGGGCAACGCGGCCACGCTGCTGGGCTGGTCGCGCCCCTCGTTGCCTGCGGCGAACACCACCAGGCCGCCGTGGTTGATGATGAAGGGGCGGTATTCGGCCGCGACCTGCGCGGTGGTGCCGAGGTCGGTCCAGTACAGGCCGCCCCAGGAATTGTTCATCACCTTCACGCCGTAGCCGATCAGGTCCTGGTGGACCCCGGCCACGCCCAGCGTGCCGCTGAAGGAGTTGCCCTTTCCGCTGCCGTCATCCTGGGGCGTGGTGTCGGAAATGATGCGCGCCGAGACGATCTCCGCACCCGGTGCGATGCCTCCGGGCCAGACACCCACCGATGCACCGGCAGCCAGGCTGGCGACGGCCGTGCCATGGCCAAGCACGTCATCGACGTTGAGATTGTTGCGGCTCGGGTCGATGTAGTTGAGGTTGGCCACTACCCGTCCGTTCAGTGCCTCGGCGTTGCGCAGCACGCCCGAATCGACAATGCCGATGCGCACGCCGCGGCCGGTCACGCCAGTGGCCTGTGCGGCACGCGCGTTGGTCTGTGCCAGATGCGCATCCACCGCCGGCTCCAGCGGCTTGGACGCGGGAGGCGGGGTGACCGGGGGCGTTACCGGTGGCGTAACCGGTGGCGGGTCGATGCGCACGTTGCTGCCGCCCCCTCCACCGCCACACGCCGACAGCGCCACCGCCAGCGCCGATGCCAGGACCGACCTTCCCATCGTCTTACGTTCCATCGTTTCCTTCCCATGAACGTTGGCCTGCCGCCATCCGGGCAGGCATCCAGGACTGCCCAGCGGCAGTCTTCGCCGACCCTCTATACTGAGCCGACCCCCACGCAGTCTGCCGGGAAACGGCGCCGCTTCCAACGCCCGTCGTCTCCTTTCCGAACATTGCTCACGCATCAACGAGATTGCCATGTCCAACATCGTCATCGCCGCCGCCAAGCGCACCGCCATCGGCTCCTTCCTCGGCCAGTTCAACGGCGTTCCGACCCCGACCCTCGGCGCGGCCGCCATCGCCGCCGCGCTGGAACAGTCGGGCGTTCCTGCCAGCGACGTCTCCGAAGTCCTGATGGGCTGCGTGCTGCCGGCCAATCTCGGCCAGGCGCCTGCCCGCCAGGCAGCGATCGCCGCCGGCATCCCGCTGTCGGTCGGCGCGACCACCCTCAACAAGGTCTGTGGTTCGGGCATGAAGGCCATCATGCTCGGCCATGACCTGATCAAGGCCGGTTCGGCCAAGGTCGTGGTCGCCGGCGGCATGGAATCGATGTCCAACGCCCCGCATCTGCTGCCCAATTCGCGCACCGGCAACCGGTTCGGCAACTTCCAGGCCGTGGACCACATGGCCCACGACGGCCTGGTCAACGCCTATGACGGCAAGGCCATGGGCGAATTCGCCGAATGCGCCGTGGACAAGTACCAGTTCACCCGCGAAGAGCAGGACGCTTACTCCATCGAATCGGTCAAGCGCGCACAGGCGGCCCAGGCCAACGGCGCCTTCGCCGACGAAATCGTTGCGGTGAAGGTCGCCACCCGCAAGGGTGAAGTCGAGGTCGCCAGCGACGAACAGCCCGGCCGTTCGGACATCGCCAAGATCCCGACCCTGCGCCCGGCCTTCAAGAAGGACGGCAGCGTGACCGCCGCCAGTTCCTCCAGCATTTCCGATGGCGCCGCCGCCGTGGTCCTGCTGACCGAAGAAGATGCTGCCGCACGCGGCCTGCAGCCGCTGGCGCGCATCGTCGGCCATGCCACCCATTCGCAGGAACCGGAGTGGTTCACCACCGCCCCGATCGGCGCCATCCACACCCTGCTGGAGAAGACCGGCTGGTCGCTGGACCAGATCGATCTGTTCGAAATCAACGAGGCCTTTGCCGTGGTGGCGATGGCACCGATGCGCGAACTGGGCATCCCGCACGACAAGCTCAACGTGAATGGCGGTGCCTGCGCGCTGGGCCATCCCATCGGTGCCTCCGGCGCACGCCTGGTGGTCACCCTGGTCAACGCATTGCGCACGCGCGGCGGCAAGCGCGGCATTGCCACCCTGTGCATCGGCGGCGGCGAAGCGACGGCTATCGCCATCGAGTTGATCTGAAAGGGTTTAACGTCTATTTCGCAAAAATGAATGCGGGATCGCTTGACACCCAATCTTGGCTTGTCATCATGTTGTCGGCGCGCAGCATGCGCGTTGCCTAATTCTAACGACGAGGATTTACACAATGAGCATCAACAAGCTGCTGGTCGCGATGTCCCTGGCTCTGGCCCTGGCCGCCTGCTCGAAGCAGGAAGCTGCCCAGGACGCCGCTGCTTCGGCCAACCAGGCCGCCACCGAAGCCCAGGCTGCTGCCGACCAGGCCGCCGCTGCTGGCGCCCAGACCGCCGACGCTGCCCAGCAGGCCGCTGACACCGCCGCCACCGCTGCTGACGCTTCGGTTGACGCCGCTGCCCAGGCTGCTGGCGCTGCCACCGACGCTGCTGCCGGCGCTGCTGCCGACGCTGCCAAGGCTGCTGAAGGCACCGCCGAGAAGGCCAAGGACGCTGCTGAAGAAGCCAAGAAGTAATAACTTCTTTCTTCAAGCTGTTCTGAAGAAGCCGCTGGTTCGCCAGCGGCTTTTTCTTTGCGCGCAGTTCCGTGCGCAGGTCACCACCACGTCTTCACAACGGTATGAATAGGCTGGCGTCCCCATCCATTGCAGTACCGGAGACCGCCATGAAGATTCGCCCGCTGACCACCACCCTGCTGGCCGCCTCCCTGCTGCTTGCACTGGCCGCCTGCAAGGGCCCGGAAGCCGAACAGGCCAAGCAGGATGCCGCGCAGGCCGCCGACAGCGCCGGTGCCGCCGCACGCGATGCCGTCGACAAGGCCGCTGCAGCCACCCGTGACGCCGCCGACAAGACCGCCGCTGCCTCCGAGCAGGCTGCCGCCGACACCCAGCAGGCGTTGGACAGCGCTGCCGCCGCCACCGCCAACGCGGCCGACAAGGCCAAGGTCGCAGCGACCGATGCCGCTGCGCACGCCAGCGACGCCACTGCCGATGCCGCGCAGAAGGTTGCCGACAAGGCTCGCGATGTGGCCGACGACGCCAAGGCCACCGCCGCCAAGGAAGAAGCCAAGCACTAAGGCCTTCGCGTTCGCCGGGCATGGCCCGGCGCTACCGGAAAAGCCGAGCACGGGCTCGGCTCTACAGGAAAAGCCGCGGCATCGCCGCGGCTTTTCTGCTTTTCGCTTCTTCTGTTGATTCCGTGCTGAGCGCCCACGGAAACCGTCCAAGGCCGCGCGGGTGGGCTGCGCAGGGGCGTGAGCCGCATGGATGCGGCGACCGAGCTTACAGGGACGTACTTGCAGCGCCCCCTGCGCAGCGCACCCGCGCGGCGCTGCTCACACTCCAGCAGCGCCCACCACGAGGGGCTCCGCCGTTGGCCGCCGCTACGGCAGCGCGCGCGCCAGCATCCCCGCCACATCCACCCCGGCCGGCAGCGTGCCGAACGCCAACCCATGTTCGCCCTGCAGCCGGCTGCGGATGAATGCTTCTGCCATCGGACTGCGTGCACGCAGCAACAACGCCGCCTGCAGCAGCAAGGCCGTGCGTTCGCACAACACCCGCGCCTGTGCCTCCTCCGGTGCCGCCGCATCGCGCCACTGCTGCAGCGCCGCCGCATAGCGCGCATCACGGTCGGCCACCGCCTCCAGTTCACCGCGCAGTGCCGCCAGCACCTCCGGTTCGCGCGCCAGCGCGCGCAGCACATCCAGGCACTGGATGTTGCCGCTGCCCTCCCAGATCGAATTCAACGGCGCCTGCCGGTACAGCCGCGGCAACATCGATTCCTCCACGTAGCCGGCACCGCCCAGGCATTCCTGTGCTTCATTGACGAACGCAGGCGCACGCTTGCATATCCAGTACTTGCCCAATGCCGTACCCAGCCGCGCAAGCGCGGCCTCGGACGCATCGCTGCCGGCGTGATCGACCGCGCGCGCGATACGCATCGCCAGCACCGTGGCGGCTTCCGATTCCAGCGCCAGATCGGCCAGCACGTTGGTCATCAGCGGATGGTCCATCAGTGGCTTGCCAAAGGTGCGTCGATGCCGCGCGTGATGCAGCGCCTGTGCCAGCGCCATGCGCATTTCCGCCGCAGCGCCCAGCATGCAGTCCAGCCGGGTCATCATCACCATGCCGATGATGGTGGCCACGCCACGCCCTTCCTCGCCCACCCGCCAGGCCTGCGCACCGCAGAACTCCACTTCACTGGAGGCGTTGGCCCAGTCGCCCAGCTTGTCCTTCAAGCGCATCAGGCGGAACGCATTGCGATCGCCGTCGGCCAGCCGCCGTGGCATCAACAGGCAGGTCAATCCGGCCGGCGCCTGCGCCAGTACCAGGAAGCCATCGCACATCGGTGCGGAGAAGAACCACTTGTGCCCGACCAGTCGATAGCGCTCGCCATCGATGGGTTCGGCGCGGGTGGTGTTGGCGCGCACGTCCGAGCCGCCCTGCTTCTCGGTCATGCCCATGCCCAGGGTGATGCCGGCCTTGTCGGCCACCGGCACATCACGCGGGTCGTATACCGGTGCAGCGGCCTTGCGCGACCACTCGGCCAGATGCGGCTGCCCGCGCAGCACGGCCACTGCGGCATGGGTCATGGTCAGCGGGCAGCTGGTGCCTGCCTCGGCCTGGTGGTGCAGGTAGCTCAGTGCAGCGCGCGCGACATGGGCGCCGGGCTGCGGCTCATGCCAGGACAGTCCTGCAACGCCATGCTCCTTCGCCGTCTGCATCAGCTGGTGGTACGCCGGATGGAATTCCACGGTATCGATGCGATGGCCCTGCGCATCGTGCGTGCGAAGGCGTGGGCGGTCGCGGTTGGCGTCGAAGCCGATGCGGTACAGCTCGTCGCCAGCCAACCCTCCGTACACCGCCAGGCGTGGCGCGAACGCTGCCGCACCCTCGCGCTGCACGGCCTCCATCAGTGCGATGTCGTCGGTCCACAACTGGCGACCGGCGAACGGTGGCGGCTGGTTGAGCACCACGTGGGTTTCGTAGGGAGCGCTGCTGTTGAAGCTCGGTCCACTCATCGGTTCCTTCCCCGCCGGCAAGAGGTGTGCGGCCCGATTGTGCCGTATCGTCCGGCAACCCCGCGTTCAGGCCGATTCTCGCCGCGTGCACGACCGCCACGCCACAGTGATGGCATGGCAGGCAATGACGATCTGGTGGTACTGCGGCCGGAAGGGCTGTACTGCGCGGCAGGCGATTTCCATATCGATCCCTGGCGGCCGGTACCGCGCGCGGTCATCACCCATGGCCATGGCGATCATGCGCGACCCGGCATGGGTGAGTACCACTGCAGCACCGGCAGCGTGCCGATCCTGCGCTGGCGCCTGGGCGATGTGCCGCTGCACGCGCATGCCGAGGGCGTGCCGTTCGCGCTGGGCCGGGTGCAGGTATCGCTGCATCCAGCCGGTCACGTGCTCGGCTCATCGCAGGTGCGCATCGACGACGGCGAGCAGGTCTGGGTGGCATCGGGCGACTACAAGCGGCAACCCGATCCCACCTGCACACCGTTCGAAGTGGTGCCCTGCGATACCTTCATCACCGAAGCGACCTTTGCGCTGCCGATCTATCGCTGGCCCGATACCCGCGCAGTGGCGGCCGAGATCGCCGCCTGGCGTCGCGAGTGTGCGCAGCGTGGGGAAGCGGCCGTGCTGCTCTGTTATGCACTGGGCAAGGCGCAACGTGTGCTTGCCGAGCTGCGCGCGGTGGATGACCAGCCTGCCTGGCTGCATGGCGCCATCGCCAACGGCGTCGCCGTCTATCGCCAGGCCGGTGTACCGATGCTCGACACGCTCACGGTTGCCGAGCAGGGACGTCAGCCCGATGCCGCAGGCCAGCTGATCCTGGCGCCGCCCTCGGCCGCCGGCACGCCCTGGCTGCGCCGGTTCGGCCGCCACCAGCTCGGCTTCGCCTCGGGCTGGATGCAGTTGCGCGGCAACCGCCGCCGCCGCAACGTCGACCGTGGCTTCGTGATCTCCGACCATGCCGACTGGCCTGCGTTGCTGCAGACCATCACGCAGACCGGGGCGCGGAGGATCATCGCCACCCACGGCAACACCGATGCGCTGATTCCGTACCTGCGCGAACGCGGCATTGCCGCCGAAGCCTTCCGCACCGATTTCGGAGGCGAGGAATGAAGGCCTTCGCCGCGCTGTACCAGCGGCTGGATCGCAGCACCGCGACGCTGGACAAGCGCGCGGCATTGATCGACTACTTCCAGCATGCACGACCGCACGACGCGGCGTGGGCGCTGTACCTGCTCAGCGGTGGCAAGGTGGGCGGCGCGCGCCGCAAGATCGCAGGCAGTGGCGAACTGCGGACGTGGATCGCTGAAGAATCCGGCCTGCCGCCATGGCTGGTCGAGGACAGCTACGCGCAGGTCGGCGACCTTGCCGAAACGCTCACGCTGCTGCTGGATGATCCTGCCAGCGAAGGCGAGGATCGCCCCCTGGCCGACTGGATCGAACAGCACCTGCTTGCCGTCGCCAACCAGCCGGAGCCCGTGCGTCGTGCCGCTGTAGTCGAGGGCTGGCGACAGCTTGCATCGGCCGAACGCCTGGTCTTCAACAAGCTGCTGACCGGCGCACTGCGCGTTGGCGTGTCGCAGCGCGTGGTGCAGCAGGCATTGGCCGAATGGTCCGGGCTGGACATCGCCCGCATCGCCCAGCGCATGCTCGGCGACTGGGTGCCCTCCCCCGGCCTGCTGGCCACTTTGTTGTCTGCCGAAGAACTGCCGACCGATCGCCAGCAGCCCTATCCATTCTTCCTCGCCTCACCGCTGGAAGGTGAGCCCACCGAGCGGCTGGGCGAGATCAGCAACTGGCTGCTGGAATGGAAGTGGGATGGCATCCGCCTGCAGCTGCTGCGGCGCCAGGGTGAGGTGGCATTGTGGTCACGCGGCGAAGAACGGCTGGACGGTCGCTTCCCTGAGATCGAACAGGCCGCCGCATTGCTGCCCGATGGCTGCGTGCTGGATGGAGAGCTGCTGGCATGGGACGACGCTGACAATCTTCCGCGCGCATTCACCGCGCTGCAGACCCGCATCCAGCGCCGCAAACCCGGCGCCGCCACCCTGCGCAACACACCGGTGCGCGTGCTCGCCTACGATCTGCTTGAACGCGACGGTGAAGACCTGCGTGCGCTGCCACTGCAGCAACGTCGCGCGCAGTTGGCCGAGGTGGTCGGCCTGCTCGGCGATCCGCGCATCCAGCTGTCGCCCGAGGTGACCGCCGTCGATTGGCAGCATGCCGCGCAGCTGCGCGAAGCATCGCGCGAGCGCGGCGTGGAAGGGCTGATGCTGAAGCGCCGCGATTCGATCTACCAGTCCGGGCGTCGCCGCGGCGACTGGTGGAAGTGGAAGGTCGAGCCGCTCACCATCGATGCCGTACTGCTGTATGCACAGGCGGGTCATGGCCGGCGCAGCACGCTCTACACCGACTACACCTTCGGGGTCTGGGACGGCGACACGCTGGTTCCGGTGGCCAAGGCCTATTCCGGTCTGGACGACAAGGAAATCCTCGCCCTTGATCGTTGGATCCGCGCGCATACCCGCGAGCGCTTCGGCCCGGTACGCAGCGTCAGTGCCGAGCAGGTGTTCGAACTCGGCTTCGAAGCGGTAAACCGCAGCGCGCGCCACAAGTCCGGCATTGCCGTGCGCTTTCCACGCATCCTGCGCTGGCGCCACGACAAACCGGCTGCCGAAGCCGACCACCTCGCCCAGTTGCAGGCGCTGGCGCGATGAAGCGCAGTGAAGCGCTGCAGCGCCTGAAAGACTGGTTCGGCAGCCGCGGCTGGCGCCCCCTGCCCTTCCAGCGCGCGATGTGGCGACACTACCTGGCTGGCGAATCGGGCCTGCTGCACACCCCCACCGGCAGCGGCAAGACCCTTGCCATGTTCGGCGGCCCCTTGCTGCAGGCGATGCTCGACCCGCCCCCCACACCGCGTCGTGCCAGCGCGGTACGCCCGCTGCAGGTGCTGTGGGTGACGCCGCTGCGTGCGCTGGCCAGCGATACCGCACGCGCGCTGCAGGCACCGATCGATGGCCTTGGCCTGGGCTGGCGCGTGGGGCTGCGCAGCGGCGATGCCAGCAACCGCGACAGGCGCCTGGCCCGCGAAGGTCGTATCGATGTACTGGTGACCACACCGGAGTCGCTGGCGCTGTTGCTCAGCTATCCCGACACCCTTGAGCGCATGCGCCAGCTGCGCTGCGTGGTGGTGGACGAATGGCACGAACTGCTGGGCAACAAGCGCGGCGTGCTGCTGCAGTTGAACCTGGCGCTGTTGCGTGAGGCAGCCCCCACGATGCAGCTGTGGGGGCTGTCGGCAACATTGGGCAACCTGCCGCAGGCACGCGACGTACTGCTGCCACACCGGCCCCAGGCACCGATCGTGGAGGGCGCACGGCAGCGGCCGGTGACGATACGCAGCCTGCTGCCCGAACCCGGCGAACGCTTTCCGTGGGCCGGGCATCTAGGCCTTTCCCAGCTTCCGCGCGTGCTGGATGCAGTGTTCCGCGCGCGCAGCAGCCTGCTCTTCACCAACACACGTGCGCAGGCGGAACTGTGGCACCAGGCCCTCGCAGCGGTGTGGCCGGAAGATGCCGGTACGCTCGCCCTGCACCACGGCTCATTGGATCCCACGCTGCGCCAGCAGGTTGAAGACGGACTGCGTGCCGGCACGCTGCGGTGCGTGGTGGCCACGTCCAGCCTGGATCTGGGCGTGGACTTTCCGGAAGTGGACCAGGTGCTGCAGCTGGGCAGCCCAAAGGGTGTGGCCCGCCTGCGCCAGCGGGCCGGGCGTGCGCGCCATCGGCCCGGTGCCAGTGGCGAAATACTGTGCATTCCCAGCAACGCGCTGGAACTGGCCGAGTACGCGGCTGCCCGACGCGCGCTGCATGACGGGGTGATCGAAGCACGACGTCCTCCCACCTTGTCGCTGGATGTATTAGCCCAGCACGCGGTCAGCCGCGCACTGGCTGGCGGCTTCGACGCCGATGCACTGCTGCAACAGGTTCGTGGCACGCATGCCTTCGCCGCGCTGGAAGACGCGCAATGGAATGCCGTGCTCGATTTCATCGTGCAGGGCGGACGTGCGCTGTCCCGGTATCCGGAGTTCCACAAGGTGGTGCGCGATGCCGATGGCATCTACCGCATGCCCGATCGCCGCCAGGCGCTGCGCCATCGGCTGTCGATCGGCACCATCAGCAGCGACGGCAGCGTGCGCGTGCAGTTCCTGCGTGGCGGCAGCCTGGGCGCGGTGGAAGAGCAGTTCGCCAGCCGCCTGCGCCGGGGCGACCGCTTCCAGTTTGCAGGACGCCTGCTGGAGCTGGTGCAGCTGCGCGACATGACCGCGTTCGTGCGTGTGGCACGTGGCGGTGGTGATGGCGTGGTGCCGCGCTGGCAGGGCGGGCAGTTGCCGTTGTCGATGCCACTGGGGCGCGAACTGGAGAGGGTGCTGTCAGGCGCCGACCAGAGCGTGGAGTCGCGCTGGCTTGCGCCGCTGCTGGCGTTGCAGTCGCAGCTGTCTGCGCCGCCATCGCCCGGCCACCTGCTGGTGGAAGACGTGCGCCGACGCGAGGGCCAGTTCCTGTTCGTCTATCCCTTTGCGGGCCGCCATGTGCACGAAGCGTTGGCCGCGCTGCTTGCCCTGCGCTGCACCCGGCAGCAGCGCAACAGCATCGGCTATGCGGTGAACGACCATGGTCTGGTGCTCGCGCCGGCAACGCCGGTGGAACTGCAGGAACAGGACTGGCGGGCGATGCTGGACGCTGCAGGTCTGCTGCCGGACCTGCGCGAAGCGGTGAACCTGGGCGAGCTGGCGCGCCGTCAGTTCCGCGGCATCGCACGCGTGTCGGGCCTGCTGGTGCCCAGCCTGCCAGGTGGCATGCCACGCTCGCTGCGCCAGCTGCAGGCCTCCGCCGGTCTGCTGCATGACGTGCTGCGCGAGCACGACCCGGAGCATCTGCTGTTGGCACTGGCCGAGCATGAAGTGCTGCACGACAGCTTGGATCTGCCCGGGCTGCAGCAGGTGCTGGCCGGCATCGCCACACGTTCGTTGTCGCTGCAGCAGCCATCGTCGCTGACCCCGTTGGCGTTTCCTCTGTGGGCCGAGCGCCTGCGTGGGCAGTTCAGCAATGAAGACTGGCGCACGCGCGTGCAGCGTGCCGCGCAACAGCTGGAGCGCCGCCATGGCCGCTGATCTGCCACTGCAGCTGGGCGGTGAGTCGATGCTGCTGCTGGGCGGTCGGGCGCTGCTGTGGCCGGCGCGTCGCACGTTGTTGATCGCCGACCTGCACCTGGGCAAGGCGGACGTATTCCGGCGTGCGGGAATCGCCTTGCCGGCCGGCGGTACCGGCAATGACCTGCAGCGCCTGCAGGACATGGTGACCCTGCACCAGTGCCAGCACCTATGGATCCTCGGCGACGTCCTGCATGGCCCGGCGCATCGCGCGGCCTGGTACCAGCAATGGCTCGGTTGGCGCGAGCAGCACGCTGCGCTGGACATCCACGTGGTGCGTGGCAATCACGATCGCGATCTGCCGAAGGCGGCGCTGCAGGTACAGATGCATGACGACGCGCGCTTGGGGCCGTTCCTGTTGCGGCACGAGCCGCTGGCCGATGCCTCCGCGCACGTGCTGGCCGGCCATGTGCACCCGCAGGTTGCGTTGCCGGCGCTGCGTCGACGCTTTCCCGCGTTCTGGCTGCGCCAGGGCATCACCATCCTGCCAGCGTTCTCGGCATTCACCGCCGGTGTCGTGCCTGTACTGGCACCGGGCGAACAGCTGCTCGCCTGTGTGGAAGACAGCGTGGTGCCGCTGCCGGTTCGCTGACTCGTTGAGGCCTGCGTCGAGGCCTGCCCTGCATTACGACGGGCGCGCGACGATCCCGGGCATCAGGCTGAAATCCGACACTTCCTCGTCAGCGTGGCGCGGCAGTGCCTGTATCGCCACCAGCATCTCGTGGGCGCAGGCGCGGATATGGTCGTGGCTTTCCGGTGATGCGTGGCTGATCAAACTGCCGACATGGAACTCGAACACATCTTCCAGTACGTCGGGCTGGTCCTCGTGCAGCATCCGCAGCAGACCGCGCAGCTTGCAGATTTCCGATTCCAGCTTCTCGACCGCGAACAACATGGCGTCCTCCTCGTGCATCGTGCGGCACATCCGGGCCGCAGCAGGCAGCGACGGCGATGCCACCCGGGCCACGCGATGATCGATCACGAAAAGGAAAACGGGCGACGCGGCTGCCGCGTGCTCATCTCTTGTCGCATATACGGGGTGAGGTAATCGTTAATCGACGTGACGAAAGATTCACGCGGTGGCCGGAATTGCCACGCTCTGTGCGGCCGAGGGCGCGGCGGCCAGCGCGTCGATGAATGCTGGATCGAGCGGCAACGCGCCCAGCCACCCGTGCTGGGTACCGCTGAGCACGCGCAGCATGTGCCCGCGCCCGCCAGGCAGTCGTCCCATCGGCCCCAGCAACACGTCACGGGCTTTCGCCCACGCATCACGATCGGACTGGAACAACGGCGTCAGCCAGCGGCTCCAGCGCTGATACACCGCCACGTGCGCACGCCGTTGCGCCTGATAGGCCTGTAATGCCGGTTCACCGCCACCATGGGTGCGCAACGCGTCGCGCAGTGCCAACGCATCCAGCAGCGCCATGTTCACGCCCTGCCCCAGCTGCGGGCTCATCGCATGTGCTGCATCACCGACCAGTACCAGCCGGCCCTGATGCCAACGCTTCATCACGGCATCGCGGTACACCGCCCGCGCCAGTTGCCCAGCGTCCTGCAGATGGGTAAAGCGCGCGCCCGCCTGTGGCCACAGCGCATGCAGTTCTTCCAGCCAGGGCGCCATGCCGTCGCCCTGCCAGCGCTCGAAATCCGCGCGCGGCAGGCTCCAGAAGAAGCTCAGGCGAGGCGTATCGTCACCCGGCCGGGTACCCACCGGCAGCAGGCCGATCATCTTGCGCGCGGCGACGTAGCGCTGCCGCAGCTGCTGCATGTGCGGCCAGTCTTCGGCCGGCAACAGGCACCACAGCGCGCCCCACGGGTACACCCGGTCCAGCGCCGCGCCGCCGTCGATACCGTTGCGCAGCGTGGATGCAGCGCCGTCGGCGGCAACCACCAGATCGAACGGTCCATGCGTGCGGCCGTCGCTGTCGCGCAAGCACCCCTGCTGGTGGTCGACCTCGACGATGGTCGTACCGACGTGCAGTTCGCCGGCGCCTTCCCGCGCCTGGTCCAGCACCGAGAACAACGCGCCCCGCTGCATGCCCAGGCCATGCAGGCGCGCATCCAGGCCGTCATAGCCCATGTCCATCACCGCGCGCTCGCACGGGGTATCGCCATACAGCCGGCGCACCGGCATGGCGTAGCCACGCACCGCATCGAGCAGGCCCATCTGCCACAGCACCTGCAGTCCGCTGGGTTGCAGCAGGAACCCCGCGCCCACCGGCCCTGGCGTCGGCACGCGTTCGAAGATCTCCACCTCGTGGCCATCACGGATGAGCAGGATGGCCAATGCCTGGCCAGCGGTGCCGTATCCAATTACGGCGATGCGCAGTCGTTCCGTCATGCCCGCATTGTGCCATCGGCGCAGGGGCGGTACATCGACCGCCTCCTCTTCCGAGCAGATTTGCATCGGGCTCCACCACCACTGCCGGCTCTCCTGCGAATGTCCCCCGGCAGCCTCTGCGCGGCTGCCTCCTCCTTTACTTCGCAGGAGAGCCTGCAGTGGTGGCGGCGCTCGGCTTTCATGGCCTCTGCTGGCGCGCGCGATTCCGCAACGGGAGCGCCTGTCCTTGCGTGCGAAGTAAAGGAGGAGGCGATGGCCGCAGGCCGGCGCCGGGGGACATTCGCACGCAAGGACAGGCGCTCCCACAGCAAGGGCATCTTCACGTTCACGGCCCGCAAAAAAAAACCCCGCCGAAGCGGGGTTTTCAACGCACTATCGAGTGGATCACTCGGCCGGAACGATGTTCGAGGCCTGGGCGCCCTTCGGGCCCTGGGTCACGTCGTAGGTGACCTTCTGGCCTTCCTGCAGACTGCGGAAGCCCTTGGAGTTGATCGCGGAGAAGTGCGCGAAGACGTCGGCGCTGCCGTCCTCCGGCGAGATGAAGCCAAATCCCTTGGCGTCGTTGAACCACTTGACGGTACCGTTCGGCATGGTGATGCGTGACCTTATGCAATGAATGGGTGGTGTACGCTGAACCCGCGCACAAGCTGAGTATGCAAAGCTTGTTACGCGAAGACAATCACCCCCGCGCCAATTCGCCGACCAGTTCCGGAAGTCCGTTGCTGGCGGCCTGCACATTGGCCAGTACTTCGGCCATGGTGATTTCCTCGCCGTCACCGCACCCGGCGGCCCAGTTGGCAACGATCGCCAGGCAGGCGTAATCCAGCCCCAGCTCGCGTGCCAGCGCCGCTTCGGGCATGCCGGTCATGCCCACCAGGTCGCAACCATCGCGGCGCATACGCGCGATTTCAGCGATGGTTTCCAGTCGCGGGCCCTGCGTTGCGCCGTAGCAACCGCCATCGTGGACCTTCACGCCGGTCACCTTCGCCGCCGCCAGGATCTTGCTGCGCAGCATCGGCGTGTACGGATGGCCGAAGTCGACGTGCACCACGTCGGTGCCTTCTTCTTCGCAGATCGTGCTGATCCGACCCCAGGTGTAATCGATTACCTGATCCGGACAGGCCAGCACGCGCGGACCGAAATCGTCACCGATGCCGCCCACGGTATTCAGTGCCAACACCCGTTGCGCGCCGATCTGCTGCAGCGCGGCCAGGTTGGCGCGGTAGTTGATCTTGTGCGGCGGCAGCGAATGACCTTCACCGTGGCGCGCCAGGAAAGCCACGCGATGACCAAGCAATGTCCCGACCCGCACCGGGCCGGACGGCTGTCCGAAACGGGTCGAGACTTCGTGGGTCTGCACGTCGTCAAGCTTGGCCAGGTTGTAGACACCGGTGCCGCCAATCACGGCCAGGGCGATCTGTTGCATGAAAAGCACTCCAGAGAAAAAAGAACGCCGGCACCCGAGGATGCCGGCGGCAGGAAACGCAGGCCGCAGGCGGCCGCGTTGTTATTCCTTCATCGCGTAGATGGCCGGCACGCAGCGCAGGGTTTCGTTGACGTCCATGCCGAAACCGAACACGTAGCGATCCGGCAGTTCGATGCCGGCGTAGTCGGCGGTGACGTCCGGCAGCGCGCGATCGTGCTTCTTCACGGTCATCGCGGCAATGCGCACGTCGGTCGCGCCCTGCTCCAGGCACCAGGTGCGCACGCCCTGCAGGGTGTAACCCTCGTCGAGGATGTCATCGACCAGCAGCACGCGGCGACCGAACAGCGCGGTGGCCGGCTTGTGCTTCCACACCAGGTCGCCACCGGTGGTCTCGCCGCGGTAACGGGTGGCGTGCAGGTAATCGAACTGCACGTCCTGGCCACGCGCGCCCAGTTCCAGTGCCAGCTGGCCTGCGAACGGCAGCGCACCATGCATGATCGACAGGAACAGCGGCACCTCGCCCTGGTAATCGCGCGCGATGGCGTCGGCGATGCCGGCAATGGCCTTGTCGATGGTGGGACGGTCGACCAGCAGGTCAGCTTGGGCCAGGGCCTGGGAAATGGTGAGGTTCGGCATCAGACGGTTCTTCCAAGGGTTTGAAGCAGACGGGATTGGGTGTCGCCATGGCGGGCATCGGCCAGCAGGCCATCCCAGCCAAGCGCGCCGCGGCCGAGCAGGCCCAGCAGCGCAGCGGTATTGAGGGAGCGTCCCTGCACCGCGTGCAGGGCTTCATCGACCAGTTCCGGGTGGCAGACCAGCACCACATCGCAGCCGGCATCCAGGTGCGCGTGCACGCGCGCCGGCACGCCACCGGCGCTGTGCGAGGCGGCCATGCCGATGTCATCGGAGAACACCACGCCGCGGAAGCCGAGCTCGTCACGCAGAATCTGCTGGATCCAGCGCGGCGAGTAGCCAGCGGGTTCCGGCGCGACCTGCGGATAGATCACGTGCGCCATCATCACTGCATCGGCGCCGGCGGCGATACCGGCCGCGAACGGGACCAGATCCTGTGCGCGCAGTTCATCCAGCGCACGCGGATCGATCGCGGTATCCACATGGGTGTCTTCCAGCACGGTGCCATGGCCGGGGAAATGCTTGAGGGTGGCGGCCATGCCGACCGCGTGCATGCCACGCACATAGGCGGCGGTGAACGCGGCCACGACCTGCGGGTCTTCACTGAAGGCACGGTTGCCGATGGCGCGATTGCCACGGCCAAGGTCGACCACCGGCGCGAAGCTCAGGTCCACGCCGCTGGCACGCACTTCACTGGCCATCAGCCAGGCGTGCTGCTCGGCAAGTGCCAGCGCAGCGTCGGGGTCCTTGGCGTACTGGACACCAATGTCCTGCAGCGGGGGCAGCTCGCTGAAGCCCTCACGGAAGCGCTGCACGCGCCCCCCTTCCTGGTCCACGCAGATCAACTGCGGGCGCGGTGCGGCAGCGCGGATTGCCGCCGACAGTTCGGTCACCTGCTGACGCGAAGCGAAGTTGCGCTTGAACAGCACCACCCCGGCCACAGCATCGTGCTGCAGCCAGTCACGTTCCTGGGCGGTCAGTTCAGTGCCGGCAACGCCGATCAGCAGCATGGTCGATCTCCACAACGGGCGCCCGCATGGCGCAGTGCCGCATTGTCGCAGAACCGGCCAACAGGCGCAGTGGTCAAAAAAGGGGACGGAGGGGATTAACGCGCAATCGACCCACTGGTGGCGAATACGACTTAATCCCCTCCGTCCCCTTTTGCGGTCCGGTCAGACCTTGCAGCCGTCCGCGCCGCAGGCGTCGCCGCTGTCATCCGGGGCACCCTGCGGGCCCTGCCCCGCCGCCTGCTCGGCGGCAATCTGGCGCAGCGCGTTGGCGAAGGCTTCCGGGGGCTGGGCTCCGGATACGGCCCAGCGGCCGTCGATGACGAAGGTGGGCACCGAGGAGATACCCAGGGCATGGGCCTGCGCCAGGCCCGCTTCCACTTCGGCCAGGCCACGATCGCCGGCCAGCATCTGCTGGATCTCATCTGCGCCCAGACCACCTGCGGCGCCGGCCTCGACCAGCACCGCCGGGTCGGCCAGATTCCGCCCATGCTCGAAGTGGGCGCGGAACAGCGCCTCGCCGACCGCCTCCTGCACGCCGTGCTGGCCCGCCAGCCACAGCAGGCGATGCGCCGGCAGCGTGGTTACCCGCACCTGGCCCTGGCCGAAGTCCATCGGCAGGCCTTCGGCCCGCGCAGTGGTCTGTGTCTGGCCAAGAATCTGCTCGGTGCGCTCGGCACCGCCGAACTTGCGTTCATAGGCCTCGCGCAGCGGCACCGGGGTGGCGTCCGCATCCGGATCGAGCTGGAACGGCTGCCAGTGGATCTCAAGTTCGGGCGCGTCGGCGCCCAGCAACTGCACACCCTGCTGGAAGCGATGCTTGCCGATCCAGCACCAGGGGCAGACCACGTCGGAGTAGATGTCGATTCTCATCCCTGCGACATGTGGCCTGCTCGCTCCGAAAAAAGGGGACGGAGGGAATCAAGTCGCATTCTGCACGGCTGGGATCAAGATGCCCCTCTACTTCACCACTGTGAATAGGGATTATTGGCCAACGCCACGTTGTAGTAGCGCGCGTCGTCGGTCACCTCAGCGCCGATCCAGTCCGGCAGGTCGATCGCTTGATCAGCGCTGTCGAGCTCGACTTCGGCAACCACCAGGCCGGCGTTGTCGCCAAGGAACTCATCTACTTCCCAGGTCAGGCCGGCGTACTCGACCAGATGCCGGCGCTTGTCGATCAGGCCGCCGACGCACAGCGCCAGCAGGTCGCGCGCATCCTGCACCGGGATCGGGTAGTCGAACTCCTGCCGGGTATGGCCCAGCGTTCGCGACTTCAGGTTCAGTGCGGCCTTCTCGCCTTCGATGCGGACCCGCACCGAGGCGTTCTGGGTGCCGCGGTCGAGCGCGCCCAGATCGTTGATATAGCCCTGCGCCATCGGAATGACCCGGTGCGCGGCGGTGCGCCACCCATCATGGGTGACGAGGAATTTGCGTTCGATTTCAATGCCCATCGGCACAGTATGCGGCTCACGCCAGACGCTGCCTATCGGCGCGGCGACAGGCACGACTACACTGCGCGGCCCTCAAACCAAGGAATGGTCGCGCATGACACTTTCCCGTCGTCTTCGTCGCTGTCTTGCCCTGTCGGCACTGCTGCCGTGTGTGGCCGCCAATGCCGCATCAACGGCGATGCCATCGCTGCAACAGGCACAGGCCGCGATGGACCGGATGTTCGATCAGGCCATTGCCGATCGCCCCGCCAGCGACAGCAGCCGCCTGGTCGCCGAGACCTTCCGGCCGCGCCTGCAGGCGCTGGACAGCTGCGCAGCCGCCGAGGCCGGCGACGCCGTCGACTGCATCGCCACCGCCAGTGCAGGCATCAATTCGCGACCGCAGCTGCTGCGGCTGGCCCTGGTGCGCGGCGTGTGGACCCTGCCTGACCAGCGCGATGTCCCGGTTCCGGCGCCGCCGAAGGATCGGGTGCAGGCCCTGCTGCGGGAACGGATCGCCGCACAGGCGCAGCAGCAGGCCGACCCCGCCCTGCGCGCACGCTACGAGCAGGCGGCCGGCGCCCTGCAGGTGCAGGACGTGAGGAGCTGCGACGTCGCCAGCGACAGGGCCGTCATCGAATGCACGGTGCGCGCGGGCGACGGCAACGAGCACGGCGAGCAGTCCATGGCCTTCGTGCGCGTGGACGGCCAGTGGCAGAACGCCCCGGCCGACTGAGCGCGTTGCTTCCGCAGCAGGCGCCGGGCAGACCCCGGCGCTGCATTCATCAACGCTTTTCGAACACCGCGATGCTTTCCACGTGCGCGGTATGCGGGAACATGTCCATCGCACCGGCGCTGACCAGGGTGAAGCCCTGTTCGTTGACCAGGTAGCCGGCATCGCGGGCCAGCGAGCCCGGATGGCAGCTGACATAGACGATGCGCTTGAACTGCTTCAACGGCAGCTGCTGCAGCACTTCGATGGCACCGGAACGCGGCGGATCCAGCAGCAGCTTGTCGAAGCCCTGGCGCATCCACGGCGTGCTGCGCTGGTCCTGGGTCAGGTCGGCGCTGTAGAACTGCGCGTTGGCCAGTCCGTTGCGCTCGGCGTTCTCGCGCGCACGCGCCACCAGCCCGGCATCGCCCTCCACGCCAACCACTTCACGCACCTTGCGCGCCAGCGGCAGGGTGAAGTTGCCCAGGCCGCAGAACAGGTCCAGCACGCGCTCGTCGGCACCCGGCTCAAGCAGGTCCAGCGCGTGCGCGATCATCTTCTCGTTGAGCTTGGCATTGACCTGGATGAAATCCAGCGGACGGAACGCCAGTTCGACATCCCACGGCGCCAGCCGGAACGACAGCGCCACGCCCTGCCCGTCCAGCGGCTGCACGGTGTCCACGCCACCCGACTGCAGGTAGATGACAAAGCCCTGCTGCTGGCCAAAGGCCGCCCAGGCAGCGCGATCAGCGTCACTCAGCGGCTGCAGGTGGCGCACGGTCAGCACCACGGCCTGGTCACCGGCGATGAACTCGATCTGCGGGATGTCGCGCTTGCCGTCCAGGGATTCGATGAAAGTCGACAGCACCTCCACCTTGGTGCCGATTTCCGGAATCACGGTCAGGCACTGCTGCAGGTCCGCGACGAAGCGCGGGTCCTGCTCGCGGAAGCCGACCAGGGTCTTGTCCTTCTTCTCGACCCGGCGCACCGAGAACCGGCCCTTGCGGCGGTAGCCCCAGCTGTCGCCGACCAGCGGCGGCAGCACGGTGCCCGGCTTCACATGGCCGATGCGCTCCAGGTTGTCCATCAGCACGCGCTGCTTGGCGACGATCTGCTGGTCTTCATCCAGGTGCTGCAGCACGCAGCCGGCGCAGGTGCCGAAATGCGGGCACTTGGGGGTGACCCGCTGCGGCGAGGCCTGCAGCACCTGCACCGTGCGCGCCTCATCGAAGTGGCGGCTGCGGGCGGTCTGTTCGGCCATCACCACTTCGCCCGGCAGGGCGCCGCTGATGAAGGTGACCTTGCCGCCCTCGCCTTCACGGCGGGCAACACCGCGACCATCATGGCTGAGGTCGAGGATCTCGGTCTGGAAGGGAGTACGGTCGATGCGGGAGCGGGATCGGGCCACGTGGCAACAGGCTGCGGGCAAAAGTGGGGCCGTATTGTCGCAGATCCTGACCGGCGGGGCCGCTGGCCGCTTGCGCCCGCCGCCGCCGTGCTTGATGATTGACCCCAGCTGACATGGAGGCAGCCCTGATGCAGATGACCCCGCGGGCCAGTCGACCCCGCTTCCTGCTTGTCGAGGACGACATCATCAGCCGTGGTTTTTTCAAAGCGGCGTTGGAAACGTTACCAGCGGATGTGGACACCGCCGACTCACTGGCCAGCGCCCTGGCGCGCGCCGAGCCTGGTGCCCACGATCTGTGGCTGATCGACGTCAACCTGCCCGATGGCAATGGTGCCCAGCTGTTGCACCAGCTGCGCCGCTCGCACCCGGACACCCCGGCGCTGGCGCACACCGCCGACGGCGATGCCGCCATTCACGCACGCCTGCGCGAGGCTGGCTTCAGCGACACCCTGGTCAAGCCACTGGGCCGCGACCAGCTGCTGAAGGCCGTCCGTCGTGCGCTGGTCAACAGCCCCGCCGGTTCCACGGTGCCGCCAGCGGCGGTCGAGCTGGCGCTGGAGGACTGGGATGAAACCGCCGCTCTGGCCGCGCTCAATGGCCAGCGCAACCACCTGATCGCCCTGCGCGAACTGTTCCTGGCCGAACTGCCGGGCGTGCGCGACGCGGTCGAACAGGCCGTGGACCAGCACGACGAGCGCCAGCTGCGCAGCCAGCTGCACCGGTTGCAGGCCAGCTGCGGGTTCGTGGGTGCAGCGCGACTGGCACGCGCGGTGCGGCAGCTGCACCACACGCCCGAATCGGGGCAGGCACAGGCGGTGTTCCGCGCCGCCGTAGCGGCTCTGCTGCACTGAGGGGTTCGGCCGGGCGGCGCCCGGCACCTGCAGAGGCAACAGCCGGAGCAACGGCAACAGCCAAAGCGGCTTCCTGCGGGATGGCGGGGCACTGTGGGTTTGCGGGGCCGCCGTGAACCCATCCCTGGGGGCTTGGTCGCCGCATCCATGCGGCTCACACCCCGCAAACCCACAGTGCCCCGCCTTCGACAGTTTCCCGGTGGCCGGTAGATCCACGCCATGCGTGGATGAATCTCCATCGAAATCGAATATTTCGAGAATTGAACGAAGAGCATCCACGCATGGCGTGGATCTACCGTGTCGACCAAGGTCGACACCTACCAGAGCCGAAAGCTGTTCCGACAGCTCGCGGACAATTGTCGAAGGCGGGGTGGGTCCGGTGGCAGGGGCGTGAGCCGCATGGATGCGGCGACCGAGCCTACAGGGACGTATTTACGGCGCCCCCTGCCACCGGACCCACTCCGCCTACCCACGGATAGCCAGCTCTTGCCGTTGACGTTGCCGTTGATTCGGCAGGTGCAGGGCGCAGCCCTGCCGGGCACACCACCCTCACCGCCTGGGCGCGAGCTGCTCCAGCATCTCCCACGATTTCAGGCCGCGTGCGCCAAGGTGATGAGCCAGCACCCGCCGCATCGGCAGGCGCAGGCTGGCCAGATCGGCGGCGTCCGGCTCGTCGTCAGCTGCCAGGGCCAGCAGTGCTGAACCCGTAGCCGCCGCGCGACGCTCGCCGCCACGCTCACTGAGCAGGCGCTGCGGCCCTTCCTGCGGGTCCAGCTCATAGCGCGCCGCCGGGTCGATCGGCTGGCCATCGCTGGCGGTCTCCAGATCGAAGCCCACGCCCAGCGCCGCCAGCAGCTCGCGTTCGAAACGACGCAGGGTCCAGGCCAGGCCGGCACCCACGGCCAGGCGCGCACGCGCTTCGCCGTAGGCCAGGTACAACTCCGGCAGCGGATCCTGGCGCGGCGCCAGGCGCAGGGTCAGTTCACTCAAATAGAACCCGGCCAGCATGGCCTGGCCGAGCAGGCGCGGCGCCACATCCAGCGCTTCAGCACCGCGCAGCTGGGCCAGTTCGCCACGCTGCAGCGCGCAGAAGCGGATCCACTGCAGGGGCTGCAGGGCCGCTCTCAGCACCTGGCCCTTGGCGGTGGAAACGCCGCGCGCGAGCAGGCCGATCCGGCCGTGCTCGGCGCTCAATACCTCGACCAGCAAGCTGGTCTCGCGATAGGCCCGCGCATGCAGCACGAAGCCGGTGTCGTCCTCGATCAGCATCGAAGCGACCGTCGCGGCTTATTCGTAGCCGAAGGCCTTCAGCGCGGCCTCGTCATCGGACCAGCCCTCACGCACGCGCACCCAGGTTTCCAGGAACACCTTGGCCCCGAACAGACGCTCCATCTGCAGGCGGGACTTGGCCCCGATCTCCTTCAGGCGGGTGCCGCCCTTGCCGATCACGATCGCCTTCTGGCCTTCGCGCTCGACCCAGATCACCGCACCGATGCGCAGCAGGTTGCCGTCCTCGGTGAAGCGCTCGATCTCCACCGTGGTGGCGTACGGCAGCTCTTCGCCCAACTGGCGCATCAGCTGTTCACGCACCAGTTCGCCCGCCAGGAAGCGCTGGCTGCGGTCGGTGATTTCGTCTTCGCCGAACATCGGCGGGGCTTCCGGCAACAGCGCCAGCACATCACGGACCAGGGCTTCCAGGCCGTTGCGCTTCTGCGCCGAAATCGGATGCACCGACGAGAAGTCACGGCCGGCGGTCACTTCCTGCAGGAACGGCAGCAGTGCGCCCTTGTCCTTCATGCGGTCGATCTTGTTGACCACCAGCACCACCGGGATACCGGCGTCGCGCAGCACGTTGAAGGCCAGGCTGTCCTCTTCGTCCCAGCGTCCGGCTTCGATCACCAGCAGGCCGGCGTCGACGCCTTCCAGCGAACCGCGGGCGGCGCGGTTCATGACCCGGTTCATCGCCCGCTTCTGCACCTTGTGCAGACCAGGTGTATCGACCAGCACCAGCTGCCCTTCCGGGTAGGTGGCGATGCCCAGCAGGCGGTGACGGGTGGTCTGCGGCCGGTTGGACACGATGCTGACCTTGGCCCCGACCAACGCATTGGTCAGGGTCGATTTGCCCACGTTCGGGCGGCCGATGACGGCCACGCTGCCGCAATGATGGGGAGTTTGTTCGCTCACTTGGAATCCAGTTGTTCAAGGACGGCCGCAGCCGCTTGTTGTTCGGCGATCCGCCGCGAGGAGCCTTCGCCCTCGGTGCTGGCGGCGGGGTCGGCTACGTTGCAGCGTACCCGGAAGTGTTTGGCGTGGTCGTCACCGGATTCTGACACCAGTTCGTACTGAGGCAACGCCTTCTGTCGGCCCTGCAGCCATTCCTGCAGGCGGGTCTTGGGATCCTTCTCCGGTCGCCCGGTGGCCGGCAGCGCCTCCATCGAGGCGGCAAACCAGGGCAGGACCATCGCCCGGCAGGCTTCAAAGCCCACGTCCAGGTAGATCGCCGCGACCACGGCCTCGAATGCATCGGCCAGGGTCGAGTCGCGGCGATGGCCGCCGGACTTCATTTCGCCAGGCCCCATCGTCAGCCGGTCGCCCAGCTGCAGGGTCCGCGCGATCACCGCCAGCGCACCCTCGCGCACCAGCTCGGCGCGGGCGCGGGTCATCGCGCCTTCGTCTGCCTTGGGCCAGCGCAGGTACAACGCCTCGGCGACCATCATGTTGACGATGCTGTCGCCAAGGAATTCCAGCCGCTCGTTATGCGGCGCGCCGGCACTGCGATGGGTCAGCGCCTGCTTGAGCAGGTCTGGATCGCGGAAGGCATGACCGATCAGGTCTTCACGTTGGAAAGATTTATTCGGCACCGCTACGGGTCAGGTCCTGGGAAGAATCGAATTTGCCAACCACGTCCAGGTTGCCGACCAGCGGGCGGCGCACTTCGTAGTTGACCTTGAGGGTCCAGCCATTGTCGCGACGGTCGAACTTGACGTTGGCCGGCTTCACATTGTCCGAGTAGTTGATGTACAGCCGCTTGAAGAACAGGTCCTGGATGTTGGCCGGCGCCATGCTGCCGATACCGGGTTCCTTGGCCAGGCTCTTCATCGCCGAGCGCACCGCGTAATACTCCTGGTACATCGGGAACAGCTTCATGCCGACGTAGAGGAAGAAGCCAACCACGATCAGGACTACCAGGAACGAAGTCAGGGTCATCCCGCGCTGCGTGTTCATCGTCTTCATTGCGTTCTCCCCAGATACGCGAGTGGATGTGAAGTCAGTTGATGCTCGAGCCGATCCGCGACGGTTCGAAGCCGTCCTTGCAGAACCAGCCCTGGCAGTTCAGCCAGATCAGGAATGCCTTGCCACGCAGGTTCTCTTCCGGCAGCAGGCCCCAGAAACGGCCGTCGTCGCTGTTGTCACGATTGTCGCCCATCACCAGGTACTTGCCAGCCGGCACGGTCCACTGGCCCTGGCCACGCGGATAGTCGGTCTCCAGCACGGTGTGGGTGCGGCCCGGCAGGTGCTCGACCAGCAGGTTGGCGCCCTCGCCCTGGCCCTTGTGGCCGGCGTAGATGCCCTTGTTGTCGTACTTCAGCGGCTCGCCGTTGAGGATCACGCCGTCGCCTTCGAACACCACGGTGTCACCCGGCACGCCGATCACGCGCTTGATGAAGTTCTCGCCCTTGGCCGGGTCGTTGTCGCCATGGCCGGGGAAGTGGAACACCACCACGTCACCGCGGGCCGGATCGCCGACCGGCACGAAGCGGGTATTGGTGATCGGCAGGCGCAGGCCATAGGAGAACTTGTTGACCAGGATGAAATCGCCGATCAGCAGGTTCGGCATCATCGAGCTGGACGGGATCTTGTACGGCTCGGCGATGAAGCTGCGCACGATCAGCACGATCGCCAGCACCGGGAAGAACGCACGCGAGTAGTCCACCAGCACCGGCTCGGTGTCGAGCAGGCCGGCGCGCTGGGCGCGACGCTTGGCCAGGTACAGCTTGTCGGCCAGCAGGATCAGGCCGGAGGCCAGGGTCAGCACGACCAGGAGGATCTCAAACAGTTTCATTCAGGGTCCTTTGCAACGTCACCGGACGATCGGCCCGAAGGCCGGTTTCGGGGCTTATTTGTTGTCCATCTGCAGCACGGCCAGGAAGGCTTCCTGCGGAATTTCCACGCGGCCGACCTGCTTCATGCGCTTCTTGCCTTCCTTCTGCTTTTCCAGAAGCTTCTTCTTGCGCGAAACGTCGCCACCATAGCACTTGGCCAGAACGTTCTTGCGCATGGCCTTGACCGTGGTGCGCGAGATGATCTGCGAGCCGACGGCGGCCTGGATGGCGACGTCGAACTGCTGGCGCGGGATCAGGTCCTTCATCTTCTCGCACAGCTCGCGACCACGACGATCGGCATGGCTGCGGTGCACGATCAGCGAAAGCGCATCGACCTTGTCACCATTGATCAGCACGTCCACGCGCACGAACGGGCCGGCATCGAAACGCACGAAGTGGTAGTCCAGCGAGGCATAGCCACGGCTGACCGACTTCAGCTTGTCGAAGAAGTCCAGCACCACTTCGGCCATCGGCAGCTCGTAGCTGATCTGCACCTGGCTGCCCAGGTAGTTGATGCCGATCTGGCTGCCGCGCTTTTCTTCGCACAGCTTGATGATGTTGCCGATGTACTCCTCGGGGGTGAGCACGTTGGCGCGGATGATCGGCTCGCGGATCTCCTGCACATGGTTCAACGGCGGCAGCTTGGCCGGGTTGTCCATGTTGATGATCGTGCCGTCGGTCTTCAGGACTTCATACACCACCGTCGGCGCGGTGCTGATCAGGTCCAGGTTGTATTCGCGTTCCAGGCGTTCCTGCACGATTTCCATGTGCAGCATGCCGAGGAAGCCGCAGCGGAAACCGAAGCCCATCGCTTCGGAGCTTTCCGGCTCGAAGCGCAGCGCGGCATCATTCAGGCGCAGCTTGTCCAGCGCTTCGCGCAGGTCAGGGTAATCCTCGGCATCGACCGGGAACAGGCCGGCGAACACGCGCGGCTGCATTTCCTGGAAGCCCGGCAGCGGCTTCGGCGCCGGATCGGCAGCGAGGGTGAGGGTGTCACCGACGGGTGCGCCATGCACGTCCTTGATGCTGGCAGTGACCCAGCCCACTTCGCCCGCACGCAGTGCCGGCAGCACCTTGCGCTTCGGGGTGAACACACCGACGTTGTCGACCTGGTGGTTGCGGCCGGTGGACATCACCTGCAGCTTGTCGCCGGCCTTGATCTCGCCCTGCATCACGCGCACCAGCGAGACCACGCCCAGGTAGTTGTCGAACCACGAGTCGATGATCAGCGCCTGCAGCTTGTCGGTATCACGCGGCACCGGCGCCGGAATGCGATGCACGATCGCTTCCAGCACGTCGACCACGTTCAGGCCGGTCTTGGCACTGACCGGGACTGCGTCGCTGGCATCGATGCCGATCACGGCCTCGATCTCGGCCTTGGCACGCTCGATATCGGCGGTGGGCAGGTCGATCTTGTTGATCACCGGCACCACTTCCAGCCCCTGCTCCACCGCGGTGTAGCAGTTGGCCACCGACTGCGCCTCCACACCCTGCGCTGCATCGACCACCAGCAGCGCGCCCTCGCAGGCGGCCAGCGAGCGGCTGACTTCATAGGAGAAGTCGACGTGGCCGGGGGTGTCGATGAAGTTCAGATGGTAGGTCTGGCCGTCCTTCGCCACGTACGGCAGCGACACCGACTGCGCCTTGATCGTGATGCCACGCTCGCGCTCGATCGGGTTGGAGTCGAGCACCTGCGCTTCCATCTCGCGGGCCTGGAGGCCGCCACAGAGCTGGATGATGCGGTCGGCCAGCGTGGACTTGCCGTGGTCGACGTGGGCGATGATGGAGAAGTTGCGGATGTTCCGCATCGAATCAGAGGACATAGAGAGGTGGCGGCGGCGCGCGGCGTCGTCAGGGTAACGGTCGATTATCGCACGCCCGGAGGGTGGCCGCGTGGTTGGCCTGGCCGGACCGCCCCCGGAATGGCCGAAGCCCCGCCGGGGCGGGGCTTCGGGGATACCACAAGGGCCGCCATGAAGGCGGCCATCCGTTGTTACGGGCCGGCCTTGACCGCCACAAAGGCGCTGTTGCCGCTGCCGGTACGGACCAGCAGCATGACCACGTCGCCCTTCTTGTACCCGGACAGTGCACGGTTCAGGCTTTCCACGCTGCCGACCGGGGTGCTTGCCACCTGCAGGATCACCATGCCGCCGGACAGGCCGGCATCACGGGCGCCTTCGCCCTTCACTGCGGTGATGCGGACACCTTCGCCCGCCTCAAGACCCAGCTGCTTGCGCTGCGGCGCGGTCAGATCGGCAACCTCCAGCCCCAGCAGGGCATTGGCACCGGTCTGCGGAGCGGCCGTGTCATTGCCTGCGGACAGGCTGCGGGCATTGCCCTGCGCATCCTCGGCCAAAGCGGTCAGGGTCGCGCTCAGGTCACGCGGCTTGCCGTCGCGGATCACGCCCAGGGTGACGCGGCTGCCCGGCGCCATCGCACCGATCAGCGGCGGCAGGTCAGACCAGCTGTTGACCGGCGCACCGTTCACCGTGCGGATGACGTCTCCGATCTTGACCCCGGCCTTGGCCGCAGCGCTGTCCGGCACGATCTGGTTGACCAGCGCGCCGCGGCTGTCGGGCAGGCCCATCGCCTGTGCCTTCAGGCCGTCGATTTCCTGGACCACCGCGCCGAGCTGGCCACGGGTGACCTTGCCGGTCTTCTTGATCTGCTCGACCGCGCTCATCGCCAGGTCGATCGGGATCGCGAAGCTGATACCCATGTAGCCACCCGAGGCCGAGAAGATCTGCGAATTGATGCCGACCACTTCACCGCGGGTGTTCAGCAGCGGGCCGCCGGAATTGCCCTGGTTGATCGCCACGTCGGTCTGGATGAACGGCACATAGCGCTGGTCCGGCCCACCGGTGTTGCGGCCGAGGGCACTGACCACGCCGGCGGTAACCGAGTGGTCCAGCCCGAACGGCGAGCCGATCGCGACAACCCACTGACCGGGCTTCAGGCTGTTGGAATCACCCACGCGCACGGTCGGCAGGTTCTTGCCGTCGATCTTCAGCAGGGCCACGTCGTACTGCTGGTCGCTGCCGACCACCTTGGCGGTGAACTCGCGACGATCGCCGAGCTTGACCTTCACTTCACTGGCGTCGGCGACCACGTGGTAATTGGTCAGCACGTAGCCGTCAGGCGAAATGATGAAGCCCGAGCCCATGCCGCGGCCCTTGATGCTGGGTCCACCGTCCTGGCCACCGGGCCCCTGCCCCGGCATCGGGAAATCCGGGCCGAAGAAGCGGCGGAAGAACTCGGGCATCTCGTCATCACCCGGGCCCATGCCGCCCCGTGCCTGGCGGTTGCTGCGGACGATGGTGGTGTCGACGTTGACCACACCGGGGCCGACCTGTTCCACCAGATTGGTGAAATCAGGCAGACCGCTGACCAACGGTTGCGCCGGTGCGCGGGGCGCCGCAGCAGCGGCTGCGGCCTGCGGCTGGGCGGCAGGCGCCGCCGGTTGGGCGCAGGCCACCAGCGGCAGGGTCAGGGCGAACAGGCCAATGGCATGTGTGCGCAGTCGGGGAGTCATCGGACGGCAACCTCCGGGTCGGATGGAAAGGGAAAGAAGCGCCCCGCCGACGGCGGGGCGTGGGACGGCACCCGGCTCAGTCGCGCGGGCGCTGCGACGCCGGCAGGTCGTCCTGCAGGCGTGGCTCGAATGGATAGAACGCGGCGCCACCGGCATGGGCCGGGAAGCTGGCATTGAGAGCGCCACCGGCGGCGGGCGCCAGGCTGGAACGCGGCCACGGCCGTGCCTGCAAGCTGCCGACCTCGCCAAATGGCAGGTTGCGCGCGCTACTGGCGGGCACGGTCGGGGTCAGCGGCGCCTGGCTGGCGACCGCGCGCAGCGGTGCGTCATCGCGCTGGGCCACGCGTGCGGCCTGCTGGCTGCGGGTGGCGCTGGCGCGGCGCGCGTCCTGGCGACGGCTGGCCGCTGCCATGGCCACCGCCGGCACGCTGGCCACGGCCATCGCGGCAGTGTCCACCGACGCCTCGGTGACAGCCGCAGGCTGCCCGGATGCCGGCGGCAACTGCGCCTGGCTGGCGATCACCTGCGGTGCGGAGACATCGACGGGCGGCGCCTCCTGCAGCTTTTCGCGCCCTACGAACAGCGCCACGGCGGCAACCGAAGCCGCCAGTGCGCCGCCACCCCAGGCACGCCAACCACTGCGGCGGGCCTGACGCTTCGGCTCGGCCTGCGGCGTAGGCTCGGCGGCGATGGCGGCAGCCACGGCGGCACTGAAACCGGCCGGTGCCAGCAGTGACGCCTGCCCACGCATGACGTCACCCAGCAGCTGCCAGCGTTCCTGGCAGCCAGCCAGTTCCGGATCATGTTCCATGCGGCGCACCAGGAAGCGCGCCTCGTCTGCCCCCAGCTCACCGTCGACCAGCGCCGACAACTGCTGGCGATGGCGTTCGTCCAGGCGTTGCCCGGCGGGAGACTGGTGGTTGTGCGATTCGTTGTTCGGAATGCGGGTCATATACGGCTCTTCTCGCGGGTGGCGCTGCCGATGTCCAACAGCGGCCGGAGTTCGGTGTCGATCGCCTCGCGCGCCCGGAAGATCCGTGAACGCACGGTGCCGATCGGGCACCCCATCTTCTGCGCGATTTCCTCGTAGCTCAGGCCTTCCACCTCGCGCAGGGTGATCGCTGACCGGAGTTCTTCCGGCAGCGCATTGACGGCCTTCATCACCGTCTGTTCCAGTTCCTGGCGCATCAACTCGCGCTCGGGCGTGTCGGTGTCGCGCAGGCGTGTTCCGCTGTCGAACTGCTCGGCGTCACCGATGTCGATGTCATCGGTCGGCGGGCGGCGATTGTGCGAAGCCAGATGATTTTTGGCGGTATTCACGGCGATCCGATGCAACCAGGTTGAGAACTGGGCGTCGCCACGGAAGCTTCCAATCGCACGGTAAGCACGGATGAAAGTGTCCTGGGCCACGTCCTGACATTCACTCCAGTCGGCGATGTAGCGACCGACCAGGGCCACGACCCGATGCTGGTACTTGCGCACCAGGACATCGAAGGCGGCACTCTCGCCGTGCTGCACGCGCCGGACCAGTTCCAGATCCAGCTCCTGTGGTGTATCAACATCGGCCATGAGGGGCCGCACTCCTGTCAGCCCAACCGACGTCGGGCAATGAGACTGCCAATCCCGGGAAAAGTTCAGTCGCCGATCACCTGGCGCCGCACCAGCTTTTAACCACCGTTCCGTTAACGTTCCGGTCCAAGGCCTGCGATCCGGGGCGCCACACCCCTGCTATTGGGATTTGACGCGGGGGAAACAACCTCTGGATCATAGCCCCCTTCTCCATACACAACCGGATGGAACGTCCATGCTCTCAAGCTTCGATGGTCTCCGCTTCAGCCACTGGCACCCCGAGATCCGCGACGATGGCGTGGTGGTCCTCTCCCTTGATCGTCAGGACAGCAGTGTCAACGCAATGTCGCAGGATGTCCTGCTGGAGCTGGGCGATCTGCTTGAGCGCATCGCCATGGACCCGCCCAAGGGCGTGGTGATCCAGTCGATCAAGAAGGCAGGCTTCATCGCCGGCGCCGACCTGAAGGAATTCCAGGAATTCGATCGCCGCGGCACCGTCAACGATGCCATCCGCCGTGGCCAGTCGACCTACCAGAAGCTGGCCGAACTGCCCTGCCCGACCGTGGCCGCCATCCATGGCCATTGCCTGGGCGGCGGCACCGAGCTGGCCCTGGCCTGCCGCTACCGCGTCGCGTCCAATGACAGCTCCACCCGCATCGGGCTGCCGGAAACCCAGCTGGGCATCTTCCCGGGCTGGGGTGGCAGCGCGCGCCTGCCGCAGCTGGTGGGCGCGCCCGCTGCGATGGACATGATGCTGACCGGACGCACGCTGTCGGCCTCGGCCGCACGCGGCATCGGCCTGGTCGACAAGGTGGTGGCACCGGCCGTAGTACTCGACACTGCCGTGGCGCTGGCCTTGTCCGGCACCACCCGCCCGTTCAAGCAGCGCGCGACGGCGTGGGCGACCAATACCTGGCTTGCACGCCAGCTGCTGGCGCCGCAGATGGTCAAGCAGGTTGCGCGCAAGGCGAAGAAGGACCAGTACCCGGCGCCGTATGCGTTGATCAGCACCTGGCAGCGCAGCGGCGGCAAGCCGGTGCAGGCACGCCTGGACGCCGAACGACGCGCGGTGGTGAAGCTGGCCAGCACGCCGACCGCACGCAACCTGATCCGCATCTTCTTCCTCACCGAACGCCTGAAGGGCCTGGGTGGTGGTGATTCCGGCATCCGCCACGTGCACGTGGTCGGTGCCGGCGTGATGGGCGGTGACATCGCAGCGTGGGCGGCCTACAAGGGCTTCGACGTGACCCTGCAGGACCGCGAGCAGCGCTTCATCGACCCTGCCATGGAACGCGCGCAGGCACTGTTTGCCAAGAAGGTGCGCGACGAGAGCAAGCGCCCGGCCGTAGCCGCGCGCCTGCGTGCGGACCTGGAAGGCAACGGCGTGGCGCAGGCCGATCTGGTGATCGAGGCGATCATCGAGAACCCGGAAGCCAAGCGTGCGCTGTACCAGACGCTGGAGCCGAAGATGAAGCTCGACGCGTTGCTGACCACCAACACTTCGTCGATTCCGCTGGTGGAACTGCGCGATCACATCCAGCGTCCGGCGCAGTTCGCCGGCCTGCATTACTTCAACCCGGTGGCACAGATGCCGCTGGTGGAGATCATCCATCACGACGGCATGGCCGCTGAGACCGAGCGTCGCCTGGCCGCCTTCTGCAAGGCGCTGGGCAAGTTCCCGGTGCCGGTGGCCGGCACCCCCGGCTTCCTGGTCAACCGCGTGCTGTTCCCGTACATGCTGGAAGCCGCTACCGCGTATGCCGAAGGCATTCCGGGGCCGGTGATCGACAAGGCGGCGGTGAAGTTCGGCATGCCGATGGGCCCGATCGAACTGATCGACACCGTGGGCCTGGACGTGGCCGCTGGCGTGGGCAAGGAACTGGCACCGTTCCTGGGCCTGCAGATTCCGGCGGCGCTGCAGACGGTGGAACCGGACAAGCGCGGCAAGAAGGATGGCCAGGGCATCTACACGTGGGAAAACGGCCGGGCCAAGAAGCCGGACGTGGCGCGCGACTATCAGGCGCCTGCCGATCTGGAAGATCGCTTGATCCTGCCGCTGTTGAACGAGGCAGTCGCGTGCCTGCACGAGGGCGTGGTCGCCGACGCGGACCTGCTGGATGCGGGCGTGATCTTCGGTACCGGTTTCGCACCGTTCCGCGGCGGTCCGATCCAGCACATCCGTGCAGTCGGTGCCGATGCACTGGTGGAACGCCTGAAGGCGTTGCAGCAGCGTCACGGCGACCGTTTCGCACCGCGCCCAGGCTGGAACAACCCGCTCCTGCGCGAACCGGTGGTTTGATCGGCCGGGCCTGCGGCCCGGCACCCGCAGAGGCAACAACAACAGCTACAGCAAAAGCCAGGGCCGAAGCGGCTCTGGCTTTTCTGTTTGTTGGGCGGGGCGGTGTGGGTTGGCAGGACACGCCGTAAACCCATCCATGGGGGCTCGATGGCGCCATCCATGGCGCCAACGGTCCTGCCAACCCACACCGCCCCACCCCTGACAGTTTCCCGGTGACGGTTCGTGAACTGCGATTGATGGTAGACGTCGACCTTGGTCGACACGCTTGATCCACGCCATGCGTGGATGCGAGCGAAGCGACCAGCGTTTGATTTTGATTTTCTTTTTTCTTCTCCGTGGCTGGACGGCACACGGAAACTGTCAGAGGTCGGGCGGGTGGGTTGCGCAGGGGCGTGAGCCGCATGGATGCGGCGCCCGAGCTTACAGGGACGTACTTGCAGCGCCCCCTGCGCAACCCACCCGCCCGGCCAAGCGCGGCTTCTGCTTTTGCCTTCAGCGACCAACCAACAGCCACGAGGGGCTGCGCCGTTGGCTGGAACAACCTGTTACCCGAACGGGGAATGTCACCGTCACGACAGCATGCGATGCTGACCGCCTTGATCCCTGCCAGCGAGAACGCCCGCATGACCACCATCATCGCCCCGCGCGTACACGACATCGGCGGCCTGGAAGTGCGCCGTGCAGTGCCCACCCTGCAGGCCCGCAGCATCGGTTCGTTCGTGTTCGTCGACCAGATGGGCCCGGCACTCATGCACCCCGGTACGGCCATCGACGTGCGCCCGCATCCGCATATCGGCCTGGCCACCGTCACCTATCTGTGGTCGGGCGCCATCGGCCACCGCGACACGCTGGGTTCGGACCAGGTGATCCGCCCCGGCGACGTCAACTGGATGACCGCCGGCCGTGGCATCGCCCATTCCGAGCGCACGCCACAACTGGACCGCGACCATGACAACCCGATCCACGGCATGCAGACCTGGGTAGCGTTGCCGAAGTCGCATGAGGAAATCGAACCGGCGTTCTACCACCATGCGGCTGCCACCCTGCCCGAGCAGCGTCGCAACGGCGCCTGGCTGCGGGTGATCGCCGGACGCGCCTACGGCGAGGAGTCGCCGGTCAAGGTGTTCGCCGATACGCTCAACGTGGCGATCGACCTCGACCCGGATGCAGAGATCGACATCGATGATGGTCACCGCGAGCGTGCGCTGTACATCCTCGAGGGCGAAGCGCAGCTGGATGGCGTGGACATTCCGGCCCAGCACCTGGTGATTCCCGAAGCCGGGGCGCGCGGCCGCCTGCGCGCGAAGACGCCGGTGAAGGCGATGCTGTTCGGTGGCGAGCCGCTGGATGGCCCGCGCCATCTGTGGTGGAACTTCGTTTCCAGTTCGAAGGAACGTATCGAGCAGGCCAAGCACGACTGGGAAGCCGGGCGTTTCGGCACCATTCCCGGCGACGACAAGGAATTCATTCCCCTGCCCGAGCATTGAGCATCGCGTGTTGCACACATCCGAGGGTGTATCCCTGCACCCGGCGTTGACGCTACAGTCACCCGCTGATCACTGAAATGTGACATAAATCACACTTTCGACCGTCAAAGGAGTGCAACACATGAGCATGGGTAAACGCTTGTCCGCCGAGTTCCTCGGCACGTTCTGGCTGGTTCTGGGTGGCTGTGGCAGTGCTGTGCTGGCCGCCAAGTTCGGTGGCGACGGCAATCCGCTGGGTATCGGTTTCCTCGGCGTGGCGCTGGCCTTCGGCCTGACCGTGGTGACCGGCGCCTACGCGTTCGGCCATATCTCCGGTGCGCACTTCAATCCGGCGGTCAGCGTGGGCCTGTGGGCCGGCGGCCGCTTCCCGACCAAGGATCTGCTGCCCTACATCATCGCCCAGGTGGCCGGCGGCCTGCTGGCCGGCTTCATCCTGCTGCAGATCGCCTCCGGTGCCAGCGGCTTCGCCATTGATGGCAGCCAGGCGGGTGCGTTCGCCAGCAACGGCTATGGTGCGCTGTCGCCCGGTGGCTACAGCGTGGCGGCCGCGTTCCTGTGCGAAGTGGTACTCACGGCAGTGTTCCTGATCGTGATCATGGGCGCGACCCATGGCAAGGCGCCGGCAGGTTTCGCGCCGCTGGCCATCGGCCTGGCCCTGACCCTGATCCACCTGATCAGCATTCCGGTCACCAATACGTCGGTGAACCCGGCCCGCTCCACGGCGGTGGCCTTCTTCGCCGGCAGCGGCGCAACCGGCCAGCTGTGGCTGTTCTGGGTCGCCCCGCTGCTGGGCGGTGCGATCGGCGGCATCATCTACAAGTGGATCGGCAACGACCGCTGAGCCGTGACCGTGCCATTGCGGCCGACCTTCGGCCGCAATGGTTACGGATGTAACCGCGATTTGTGCGATCGCTCACGTTCCGTTAAGGTCTGGTCATCCGCCCGTGCTTTCGCCGGGCAGGACGGCATCCGGGGATGGAATGCCTCGGCCGCCGGTGACACCGGCGGTGCCAACGACACGCCACCTTGGGGGATGCATGAAGTTCGCGCCTGTTGTTTTGTCGAGCCTGCTGTTCGTTGCGGCGTCTGCCTGCGCGCAGGCCCCGGTCGAATGCCCTTCGTTGCCCGCCAGCAGCGGCCTGCAATGGCAGCAGCAGGTACAGTCCGGTTTCCTGATCTGCCGTGCGGCCACCGGCGACGGTCGCGAAGTGCTGAGCCTGATGCTCAGCCAGCGCGATCCGGGCATTCCCCTGACCCGCTCGCTGCGCCAGGAAAAGGGCAGCTTTGCCGGTGAATCGATGTACTGGTACCAGCCGGATCTGGGTGGCCAGCAGCCACCGGGTTATGCCGAACGCCGCATCAGCGTGGTCAAGCTGGACAAGGGTCGCTACGCGCAGATCGCGCTGTATCCCGACAGCTCCCAGGAACTGGGCACACTGCAGCAGCTTGCGCAGGGCATGAACCTGACGCCCTCTGCCGTGGCCGACGGCCGCTGAGAGGCTGCGGGGATGACTGCATTGCAGCGTCCCCGCAGGATCCGGCACACCGGGCATCCGCCGGGCGTGGCCCGGCGCTGCCCGTCAGAATCTGCCTTCCTGGAAATCAACGAAGGCCTGCATCAGTTCTTCGCGGGTGTTCATCACGAACGGGCCGTGGCGCATCACCGGCTCGCGCAGCGGGCGACCCGCCACCAGGATCAACCGCGCACCGTCGCTACCTGCCGAAAGATGCAGCTGCTCGCCGCCGCCCAGCACCGCCAGTTCCTGCCGCGCCACGTCGCGCGCTGCATCCTGCTCGCCCACCGTCAGCCCGCCTTCGAACACGTAGACGAACGCGTTGTGGCCTTCCGGCAGCGCATAGGTCCAGGCGCGGTCGGCGGCCAGTTCGATATCCAGATACAGCGGATCGGTGGCGGGCTGCGCGATCGGGCCCGCCGTGCCCTCGACCGTGCCGGCGATCACCTTGACCTGCACGCCTTCGGCCGGCCGCACCACCGGAATCTTTTCGGGAGCGAATTCCTGGTACTTCGGCGCGGTCATCTTGTCGCGCGCCGGCAGGTTCACCCACAACTGGAAGCCGCGCATCTGCCCGCTTTCCTGCTCGGGCATCTCCGAATGCACCAGGCCACGGCCGGCGGTCATCCACTGCACGCTGCCCGGGGTCAGCAGGCCTTCGTTGCCGTGATTGTCGCGATGCCGCATGCGGCCATCGAGCATGTAGGTGACTGTCTCGAAACCACGATGCGGATGCTCGGGGAAACCGGCGATGTAGTCCTCGGCACGATCGGTGCCGAACTCATCGAGCAGCAGGAACGGATCGAGGTCGGGCAGCGACGGACCGCCGATGACCCGGGTCAGGCGAACACCGGCACCGTCGGAGGTGGGCATGCCACGGATGGTGCGCAGGACGCGGACCGGCTCGGGAAGGCTCATGGTGACTCCTGTTGGATGGATGCCAGTAAAAATGGACGCTGCGGCGCGCAACGCCAATGGATGCCGTCGCAACCGATTGTTCCATCCCTGGTGTTCGCCGCATGTCATGTCCGCACGCCGGCACCGCCTGCGTTGTGGGCAGCGAGGGAACATCGCCACCTGCCACCCCCATGTACGACCAAAGTACTACCGCAGAATGGTCCCGTGCACATTGACCCTGCCAGGGGCACGCGGGACTCTTTGCCTGTCTTTCCGGGAGAGAGCACCTCATGAAAGGTTTTTCCAAAATAGGCTGGGCGGCCCTCGCCCTGCTCGGCGCGTTCTGCCTGGGTACGGTGGCGCTGCGGCGCGGTGAGCACATCAACGCGTTGTGGATCGTGGTGGCGGCGGTATCGCTGTACCTGGTCGCCTATCGCTTCTACAGCCTGTTCATCGCTGACAAGGTGATGCAGCTCGATCCGACCCGGGCCACCCCGGCGGTGATCAACAACGATGGCCTGGATTACGTGCCGACCAACAAGCACGTGCTGTTCGGCCACCACTTTGCCGCCATTGCCGGTGCCGGCCCGCTGGTCGGCCCGGTGCTGGCCGCACAAATGGGCTACCTGCCCGGCCTGCTGTGGCTGGTGGTCGGCGTGGTGCTGGCCGGCGCTGTGCAGGACTTCATGGTCCTGTTCCTGTCCAGCCGCCGCAACGGCCGCTCACTGGGTGACCTGGTGCGCGAGGAAATGGGCCAGGTGCCCGGCACCATCGCGTTGTTCGGTGCCTTCCTGATCATGATCATCATCCTGGCCGTGCTGGCGATGGTGGTGGTCAAGGCGCTGGCGGAAAGCCCGTGGGGCATGTTCACGGTGATCGCCACGATGCCCATCGCGATCCTGATGGGCGTCTACATGCGCTACATCCGGCCAGGCAAGATCGGTGAGATCTCGGTGGTGGGCCTGGTGCTGCTGCTCGCCGCGATCTGGTTCGGCGGCAAGGTGGCAGCAGACCCGACCTGGGGCCCGGCCTTCACCTTCACCGGCACCCAGATCACCTGGATGCTGATCGGCTACGGTTTCGTCGCCTCGGTGCTGCCGGTGTGGCTGCTGCTGGCACCCCGCGACTACCTGTCGACCTTCCTGAAGATCGGCACGATCATCGCGCTGGCCATCGGCATCCTGGTGGTGATGCCGGAACTGAAGATGCCGGCACTGACCCAGTTCGCTGCCAGCGGCGACGGCCCGGTGTGGAAGGGCGGCATGTTCCCGTTCCTGTTCATCACCATCGCCTGCGGCGCGGTGTCGGGCTTCCATGCACTGATTTCTTCGGGTACCACACCGAAGCTGTTGGCCAATGAAGCGCACATGCGCTACATCGGCTACGGCGGCATGTTGATGGAATCGTTCGTGGCCGTGATGGCACTGGTGGCCGCTTCGATCATCGATCCGGGCATCTACTTCGCGATGAACAGCCCGGCAGCCGTGATCGGTGCCGATGCAGCGTCCGCCGCGCACTACATCACCAATACCTGGGGCTTCACCATCACTCCCGAACAGCTGACGGCCACGGCCGCAGCGATCGGTGAGCCGACCATCCTGCACCGTGCCGGTGGTGCGCCCACCCTGGCGGTGGGCATCGCGCAGATCCTGCATGAGGCGATCCCCAGCAGCAGCGACGCGATGATGGCGTTCTGGTACCACTTCGCCATTCTGTTCGAAGCACTGTTCATCCTCACCGCTGTGGATGCGGGCACCCGTGCCGGTCGCTTCATGCTGCAGGACCTGCTCGGCAACTTCATTCCTGCACTGAAGAAGACCGAATCGTGGACCGCCAACATCATCGGTACGGCCGGCTGCGTGGCGCTGTGGGGCTACCTGCTGTACACCGGCGTGGTCGATCCGTTCGGCGGCATCCAGACGTTGTGGCCGTTGTTCGGCATCTCCAACCAGATGCTGGCGGGCATCGCGCTGATGCTGGGTACGGTGGTGCTGTTCAAGATGAAGCGCGACCGCTACGCGTGGGTCACTGCGGTGCCTGCGGTGTGGCTGCTGATCTGCACCACCTACGCCGGCTTCATCAAGATCTTCGACAGCAATCCGGCGCAGGGCTTCCTGGCCCAGGCACACAAGTTCCAGGACGCCCTGGCCAGCGGCACCATCACCGCACCGGCAAAGTCGGTCGCACAGATGCAGCAGATCGTGGTCAACGCCTATGTCAACACCGGCTTGACTGCGCTGTTCCTGCTGGTGGTGGCGTCGGTGCTGGTGTATTCGATCAAGACGATCGTGGCGGCGCGCCGCAATCCGCAGCGCAGCGACCGCGAGACCCCGTACGTGGCCCTCAAGCCGCATGAAATGGTGGACCTGTAATGAGTACGCAACTGGTTCCGGTGGGGCAGTACCAGGCGCATCGCCGCCTATGGCGACGCCTGGTGCAGACGGCGCGGCTGTGCTGCGGCATTCCCGACTACGACAACTATGTGCGGCATGTGCGGGAGAAGCATCCGGACCGCGAGCCGATGGACTACAAGACGTTCTTCCGCGAGCGGCAGGAAGCGCGGTATGGCGGCCGCAACGGTGGTCGCTGCTGTTGAAGTGTGAAGTGGGTGCCGGGCTTGCAGCCCGGCGCCCGCAGAAGCGACGGCAACTGCAACTGCAACGGCCGAAGCGTCGGCTCTGGGTTTCTGTTTGGTTGGCGGGGCGGTGTGGGCTTGCAGGACACGCCGTAAACCCGTCCATGGGGGCTCGATGGCGCCATCCATGGCGCCAACGGTCCTGCAAGCCCACACCGCCCCGCCTTTGACAGATTTCCGGTGACGGCGCGAAACATCTGGGGTCGGATCCGTTTTCCTTGGAAAACGGATCCGACCCCTTCTTTGTTCATGGAGACCGATGGAATTCATCCAGGGATGGGATGGATCCAGCAGATCGCGGAAAACTGTCGGAGGCGGGGTGGGTCCGGTTGCGGGGGTGTCCGCGGCATGGATGCCGCGGCCAAGCCCCCAGGGATGGGTTTACGGCGTCCCCCGCAACCGGACCCACCCCGCCATCCCACGGTATGCCCGCTGTTGCTGTTGCTGTATGAGGTTGCCTGCCAGCGGCCGGCACTACCGCGGGTGCCGGGCGCCGCCCGGCTGGACTACTCAGCCGTTGGCCATCCACTTCAGGATCAGCCCGGTCACGTATGCCAGTCCGGTACCGGTGGCATAACCGACTGTGCCGAGCAGCACGCCCACCGGCGCCAGCGTCGGATGGAACGCTGCTGCCACCACCGGTGCCGACGCTGCCGCACCGATGTTGCCCTGCGAACCAATCGCGAAGAAGAACAGCGGCGCGCGCACCAGCTTGGCAACGATCCACAGCACCAGCACGTGGGTGGCCATCCAGATCGCACCGAGCAGGAACAACCACGGACGATCCAGCAGCGAGAGCAGGTTCATCTGCATGCCGATGCAGGCGATCAGGAAGTACAGGAACACGGTGCCCAGACGCGAAGCACCGGCGGCTTCCAGCCGTCGTGCACGGGTGAAGCTGAGGGTCAGGCCCATCGCAGTGGACAGCAGGATCACCCAGACGAACTGGCTGTCGAGGCTGAACTGGCTGGCCCAGCTGACATTGGCCTTGAACCAGCCGGACAACGGTGCGGCGATGGCATGGGCCAGGCCGACGCCGCCCAGTGCGACGCCGACAATCACCATCAGGTCGGTCATGCTGGGGATGCGTGCGTTCTGCGCGTCGTAGGCGCTGATGCGCGCCTTCATCTCATCGATGGCGCGTGTGTCGGCCCCGTTGCGGGCATCGATCTGCTGCGCGCGGTTGGCCATGAACAGCAGGATCGCCATCCACAGGCTGGCGCAGGCCACGTCGACCACGGCGAACTGGCCGAAGGTGGTGGCATCGGTGCCGAACACTTCGCGCATGGCAACCATGTTGGCGCCACCGCCGATCCAGCTGCCGGCCAATGCGGCCATCCCGGCCCAGGTGTCACCGGCCACGGTTTCCGGGTGGATCAGTTTCATCACCTGGAAGGAGACGATGGCACCGAGCATGATGCCGGCGGTGCCGGCGCAGAACACCAGCAGCAGCTTCGGGCCGAGCTTGGCGATGCCTTTCAGGTCGATCGACAGGGTCAGCAGGACCAATGCCGCCGGCAGCAGCACGTCACGTGCGACCGGGTTGTACAACGAGGTGTTGTGGCCATCGATGACACCGGCGGTGTTGTAGATGGCGGGGATGAAATAGCACAGCAGCAGTGCGGGTACCCAGGCGAAGATCTTCTTCAGCAAGGGCGTTGGGCCACTGGCAGCCCAGAAGATCAGGGCGAGGGTGGCGGCAATCAGACCAAGGCCAACGATGTCGTTGCTGATCAGGGCAGTAGCGGTAGCGGGTTCGGTCGGCATGGGATCCTCTGTCGATCGAAAGAGCGGAAAAGAAAAGCGCCGCATAAGCGGCGCGGGTCGAAATTAACATAGTCTTCACGCAGGGTCATGCTGCGCTGCTTGCGGCAACGCGCGGGCCTGCCGAGAATCGCAGCATTCCCTTCTGGAGCCTGCCCCATGCAACTCGGCGCTTTTTCAGTCAGCCTGGCGGTGAAGGACCTGGCCACCTCGCGTGCGTTCTATGAGGCGCTCGGGTTCTCGGTAACCGGTGGTGATGCGGCGCAGAACTGGCTGGTACTGCGCAACAACGGCATCGTGGTCGGCCTGTTCCAGGGCATGTTCGAGGGCAACCTGCTGACCTTCAATCCCGGCTGGGACCAGCACAAGCAGGAACTGGCCTCCTTCCAGGACATACGTGAGATACAGGCCGAACTGGATACCAAGGGCATTGAACTGGCGCTCCGCACCGATCCTGATGGCCAGGGCACGGGCTACCTGCAGCTGGCTGATCCCGACGGCAATGTGATCCTGATCGACCAGCATGTGGCGCGGCCGACGGCGCGGTGACGCGGCCAGCGTGCCAACCAAGGTTGGCACCTACCAGAACGCACGCGGCCATTGCCTGGTAGGCGTCGACCTCGGTCGACGGACAGGTCAGCCTGGCCGCGATGTACCAAAGTCGAGCGAGGCCAGGGTGCCGCGCGGCTCACAGGGCTGCAGCTGCAGGGTCCAGCCCAGGTGTTCGCACAGCCGCGCGATCAGTTCCAGGCCGATGCCGCCGCGGTCACCACGCTCCCCGCGTGCCATCCGCGCATGGATCGCAGCGATCTCTTCCGGACTCATGCCATGGCCGGGGTCCTGCAGGGTCAACACCGCTGCCGAGGTCAGGCGCAGCTCGATATGACCGCGCCCGCTGTTCTCGATGGCATTGCGCAGCAGGTTGCCGATCGCTGCCTGCACCACGGCCAAGGGTGCAACGATGTCCACCGGCGCAGCCTGGATGCCGATGCTCAGGTCCTTGTCGCCCAGCAGATGGCGATGGTCGTCGACTATCTCCGGCAGCAGCTGGTCCAGGGCGATGCGCTCGGCGCGGCTGGCCAGACGTGCGGGATCACGCGCCAGCACCAGCAACAACTCGATCAGCTGCTCGACGCCCTGCGCGGTACGCAGTACGCGCTGCATCTGCTGGCGTGCGCGCTCGGGCAGGCCCGGCTGTTCCAGGGCCAGCTCGGCGGCACCGGTCATCACCGCGATCGGCGTGCGCAGTTCATGGCTCGCGGTGCTGATGAACACCCGCTCACGCTCGACGAACTGCTCGTTGCGATCAAGGTAATCGTTCAGCGCATCGGCAATGGTATGCAGCTCGGAACTGCCTCGCGGGTCGACGTGGATGCGCTGGCCCTGCACGCCAGGCCGCAGTGCACCGATGTGCTGGGCCAGCAGGCTCAACGGGCGCACCATGCGCTCCATGCCGAACGAGGCCATCAACACGGTGACGAAGATCATGATGATGCCGGCGAGCATCACCCAGCGTGTGGCGAACTGTTCCAGGTCGTGGAAATCGGAGATGTCCAGGGCCAGCGCAACCCGTCCCATCGAACCGGTATCGCGCACCATCACCGCCGTCTCGCGCTCGCCGATCATCACCCCGTCATGCAACCCCGGATGCAGGGTGCGCAGGCTGGCGGGCATGTTGGCTTCGTTGAAGCGGAACAGGCTGAGCGTGTCCGAGTCCTGCCAGCGATAGTGCGGCTCGTGCTCGGTGTGATCGACAATGCTGTCCAGTTCCGAATTGAGCAGCGCGCGCCACGCGGCATGCTCGGCGTGTTCGTGCACGTAGTTGCCCACGCTGAACACTGCCAGCGAGATCAACGCCAGGTAGCCCAGCAGCCACCACACCACCCGCCGGTACAGCGGGCCCGGTTTACGCGCCATCGTCATCGTTCCGTGCATCGGCGCCTGCAGTAGACGCCAGCCGGTAGCCGACCCGCGGCAGGGTATGGATCAGCTTGTCGGCAAACGGACCGTCCACGCTGCGCCGCAGCTCGTACACATGCGAGCGCAGCAGGTCGCCATCCGGCGGCTCATCACCCCACAGGGCGAACTCCAGCTGCTGCCGGGTCACCGCACCCGGGCTGGCCCGCATCAGCACTTCCAGCAGCTTGCGGCAGGCCGGGTACAGGTGCAGCACCTGGCCGGCACGCTGCGCCTCCAGGGTCGCCAGGTCCAGCACCAGGTCGCCCACCTGCAGGCGCTTGCGCGGATTGCGGCCCTGCGCGCGCAGCAGCAGCGCCTCCAGGCGCACTTCCAGTTCCGGCAGAGCGAATGGTTTGGTCAGGTAGTCATCCGCGCCGGCACGGAAGCCCGCGATCTTGTCCGGCAGTTCATCGCGCGCGGTCAGCATGATCACCGGCACTTCCGAGGCGTGCTCGGAACGCAGCCGGCGCAGCACCTCCGGGCCCTCCATGCGCGGCAGCATCCAGTCCAGGATCACCGCGTCGTACGGGTGGCTGCCGGCCAGGTGCAGGCCGGTGATGCCATCCGGGGCAACGTCCAGCACATGCCCGCGCGACTCGAAGTAGTCGAACAGGTTGGCCACCAGCTGGCGGTTGTCCTCGATCACCAACAGGCGCATGCACGAAACATCCACGGGAAGTGCCACCATGGTAGCGCCGCGGATGTCGGAATGCGGTCGCCTTGGCGGCGGCTCTGACGGCTTTCCCACGTGCCCCTCATCAGAATGGCCGTTTTGCTGCCGGAGCCCCCCGTGCCCGTTGCCCTGCCCCGCCGCTGGCACCTTCCCCTGCTGTGGCTGCTGATCGTGATGGCGTTGGCTGCCGGTCTTGGCATGCGCCAGCCGCAGCCACCGGACGAGCCACGGTTCGTACTGGCCGCGCGGGCCATGGTGGAGAGCGGCGAGTGGCTGCTGCCGCACCGGGGCAGTGAGCTGTACGCCGAAAAGCCGCCGGTGTTCATGTGGCTGCAGGCCGCTGCCCATCAGGTGGTCGGCAGCTGGCAGTGGTCGTTCCTGCTGCCGTCGCTGCTGGCCGCGCTGCTCAGTCTGTGGCTGGTTTCGGACCTGGCGCGCCGACTGTGGTCGCCACGCCATTCGCTGTACGCACTTGGCGCACTGTTCTGCACCCTGCAGTTCGGCCTGATGGCCAAGCGCGCGCAGATCGACATGGTGCTGGTGGGCATGACCACGCTGGCCCTGTGGGGCCTGCTGCGCCACCTCTGCGAGCGCCGCAACCTGCCGGCGCTGTGGCTGGCCGGCTTCGCCGCTGGCGTCGGCACGGTGACCAAGGGTGTGGGCTTCCTGCCGCTGCTGATGGTGCTGCCCTGGTTCGGCTGGTGGCTGTACCAACGCCGTCGCGGCCAGCAGGTGGACGGCCCCCACCCCGCCAGCCTGCTGTGGCTGGTTCCGGCCTTCCTGCTGGGCACGGCGGTATGGCTGGCGCCGCTGGGCTGGGCGCTGCTGCATGAACCCAGTGCATCGTTGCAGTCGTACGCACACGAACTGCTGTTCAAGCAGACCGGCACCCGCTATGCCAACGCCTGGCATCATCGCCAGCCGGTCTGGTATTACCTGCAGGTGATCGCCACCCTGTGGCTGCCCGGCGCCCTGCTGCTGCCGCTGATGATCAAGCCGTGGTGGCGTCGCCTGCGTCGCGGTGACCAGCGCCAATGGCTGCTGCTGGGCTGGGCCGCGCTGGTCCTGCTGTTCTTCACTGCCAGCCCCGGCAAGCGTGAGGTGTATGTGCTGCCGATGTTGCCGGCGATGGCACTGGCAGTTGCACCGTTGCTGCCCGGCCTGCTGCGTCGCCTGTGCGTGCGCCGCTACCTGTTCGGCTACAGCCTGCTGCTGATGCTGGCTACCGGCGCGCTTGGCGTGATGATGCTGACCGACAGCCCCTGGGCGCAGGCGCAGCTGGCACGGCGGGCGATGCCCGACACGTTGCTGCCCGTATTCGGCGATGGCCTGCTGACCTTCGCCATCGCCGTGGCGACGCTGGCGGTATGGCTGCGGGTACGACGCGCGGCCACACTCGTACTGCTCACCCACGGCCTGTTGTGGATGCTGTACGGACTGGTGCTGATACCGGCGCTGGACCCCTACGCCTCGGCGTCGGCGGTGATGCGCCGGGTGGGCACGCGGATCGGCCCCGATGCGGAACTTGCGCTGGTGGCCTGGCGCGAACAGAACCTGCTGCAGGCCGACCGGCCGGTACGTGAGTTCGGTTTCAAGCGGCCGTGGGCGGAGCAGTGGCACGACGCTGGCCCATGGTTGGCCGAGGCCCCGGACAAGCGCTGGTTGCTGGTGCTGGACAAGGCGATGAGCCCCTGTGTCGATCCGGCCCAGGTCATCGAGATCGGTGTTGCAAACCGTAATCGTTGGCAGTTGCTTCCGGGTACTGCGTGGGACCCGGCGTGCCACGCCGAACGCGCCGGCGCCAACGACGATGAAGACTGAACGACGATTCGCGCCGGGTGCGTATTAACCCGGCGCAAACGCATGTACGACCCTTCTCCGACATGCCAGTGACGAGCATGGCCGCGGATTCCCGTAACGGCCCCTTCCCTGCATGCCCGCTCGTCCTCTTGCCCCGGCAGTCTCCTTCGCGCCATCGCTGTTGGCGTCGCGTTTTGCCGTTACCCATCTTTGGCTGCCCTCTGTCATCGGCATTGCGGTGTTCACCCTGCTGATGGGCTTCGGTGGCGACCAGTGGCTGGCCGACCATCTGTTCCGCCTGGAGGGCGGTCAATGGGCCCTGCAGAACAGCTGGCTGACCCGTTCGGTAGTGCATAAAGGCGGCAAATGGTTGAGCACCGCTGCGGCCTTGGTGGTGATGCTGCTGTGCTTCCACCACTGGCGTCGTGGTCGTGATCGCACGCTGCGCTGGGCGCTGCTGTATGTGGTGATTGCCATGGCTCTGGGTACGGGCGCGATTTCCCTGCTGAAGTCGCTGGTGCCGATGGACTGCCCGTGGGATCTGCTGCGCTATGGCGGACACGAACCGTTCGTCGGCCTTTTCAGCAACCGCCCGACCGGCATGGCCGCCCGCGCCTGTTTCCCCGCCGGCCACGCAAGCGCGGGATACGCGTGGCTGTGCCTGTATTTCTTCGCTCTGCTGTGGCGACCGTCGTGGCGCCGGGCCGGGCTGTGGATCGGCCTCGGCAGTGGCCTGGTGTTCGGCATCGGTCAGCAGCTTCGTGGCGCCCATTTCCTTTCGCATGACGTTGCTACCGCGTTGATATGTTGGCTGCTGTCGCTGGGCCTGTACCTGATGGTCCGCCGCCAGTTGGACCGCTCGACCCGCCAGGAGGCGATTGCATGAACGCATCGGTCCAACGTTCCTTCCGGTTGCCGACACTGGCCAGCATCCGCGCATGGCGGCCACAGCTGTCCACCGAAGCGCTGATCATTCTCACCAGCCTGTTCTTCGCTGTGGCCGGCAATGGCCTGTTCTGGCACAGCGCCATGGCCAGCCATCCGGGCAGCCTGCGCTATGCGCTTTCGCTGCTGTTGCTGCTGCTGGGTGCACACGGCGTGCTGCTGGGCATCCTGGTGTGGCGCTGGAATGCCAAGGTGGTGATCAGCGTACTGCTGCTGGTCACCGCGTTCGCCGCGCACTACATGAGCCGTTACCACATCTATCTGGATGCGGACATGCTGCGCAACGTGCTGGCCACCGACCCGAAGGAAAGCCGCGAACTGATGACGGTGTCGCTGCTGTGGCCGGTACTGCTGCTGGCCGCGCTGCCGATGGTGGTGCTGTGGCGCGTTGAACTGCGCCGCCGCAGTTGGGGCCGCAGCCTGCTGTGGCGCATCGGCTTCCTGCTGGTGGCTGCGGCCACCGCACTCGGTGGCGCGCTCGTTTCATTCCAGGATGTATCGGCCCTGATGCGCAACCAGCGCGAAGTGCGCTACCTGGCAACGCCCGCCAATGTGCTGCTGGGGCTGCCGCGTGCGCTGCGCGGCGACAACCCGGTGCAACGCGCGCCGAAGTTGCCGATCGGTACCGATGCCAAGGCGACCCCGCGCGCACCGACCAGCAAGCCACGTCTGCTGGTGATCGTGATGGGCGAAACGGTACGCGCGCAGAACTGGGGCTTGAATGGCGGCCGCAATACCACGCCGGAGCTGGCCCAGGCGGCAGTGGTCAATTTCCCGGACATGCACTCATGCGGCACCAGCACGGAGGTTTCGTTGCCGTGCCTGTTCTCGCCATGGGGACGCCACGAGTACGACGAAAAGAAGATCCGCGCGCACCAATCGCTGCTGCATGTACTGAACCGCGCGGGCATCGCACCGCTGTGGCGCGACAACCAGTCCGGCTGCAAGGGCGTATGCGAGGGCCTGGACTTCCAGTCGCTGTCGGATGCAACCACGCCGGGGCTGTGTGCCGATGGCCGTTGCATGGACGAGATCCTGCTGCAGGATCTGGCCACCCAGGTACGTGCGCGCCCGGGTGACCGGGTGGTGGTGATGCACCAGCTGGGCAACCATGGCCCGGCCTATTTCGAGCGCTACCCGCCCGCCTTCCGCCGCTTCACCCCGACCTGCGATACCCGCGACATCGGCCGCTGCACGCGCGAAGAAATCACCAACAGCTACGACAACGCCGTGCTGTACACCGACCACTTCCTGAGCAAGACCATCGGCACGCTGCAGGGCCTGCAGGATTACGACACGGCGATGATCTACCTGTCCGACCACGGTGAATCGCTGGGCGAAAAGGGTCTGTACCTGCACGGCGTGCCATACGCGATCGCACCGGCCGAGCAGACCCGGGTACCGATGACGATGTGGTTCTCACCGGGCTTTGCCAGCAGCCGTGGGTTGGACCTGCAGTGCGTGCGCAAGCGCTCGGCCAGCTACACCGACCACGACAACCTGTTCCCGTCGGTGCTGGGGCTGATGCAGGTGAAGACCTCGCTGTACGAGCGTGATCGCGACCTGTTCGCCGGCTGCGAGAGTTAGGGTTTGAAGGCAGGGCTGCGCCCTGCACCCGCAGAGGCCTTCAGGCAACGGCAACGGCCGAAGCAACAGCAGAAGCGGGTTTGCTGTGGGTTGGCGGGGTGGGTCCGGTGGCGGGAGACGCCGTAAACCCGTCCATGGGGGCTTGGCCGCGGCATCCATGCCGCGGACACTCCCGCCACCGGACCCACCCCGCCTTCGACAGTTGGCCGCAATCTGTCAGGCCATCTCTCGGGGTCAGATCCGTTTTCCGGAGGAAAACGGATCTGACCCCGTTTTTATTGTCGATACCTGACAGATGTGTCGACCAAGGTCGACACCCACCAACAGCCGCGGAGATCTGTCAGAGGTGGGGCGGTGTCGGAGTGCGGGGTGTCAGCCGCATGGATGCGGCTGCCAAGCCCCCATGGATGGGTTTACGGCGTCCCCGCAGTCCGACACCGCCCCGCCATCCCACGGAATGCGGCTTTGGCTTTGGCTTTTGATCTGGCCTCTGCGGGTGCAGGGCGCAGCCCTGCCGACCTTTGCCACTTGCGGTAGCAAGCCCTGCCCACTAGCCTTCGGCGGTCGTTCACCACCCAAGGATCGCCCGTGAAACACCGTCATCTCCTGCTGGCCGCGGCAATCGCCGCCGCTACGCTGGCCCTGGCCGCCTGCAAGAAGGAAGCTGCCCCAGGCACCGATACCGCCAGCAGCAGCGCACCGGCCGGCGAAACCGCTGACCAGTTCGTGGCCCGCATCAATGCCGAATTCAAGGCGGCCTACCCGGAGATGACCTCAGCCCAGTGGCTGTCCTCCACCTACATCAACGGTGATTCAGAGCGCATCGCGGCCAAGGCCAACGAGCGTTCCCTGACCCAGCTCAACAGCTGGATCGAGCAGGCCGGCAAGTTCGACGGCAAGCCGATGAGCGAGGACAGCAAGCGCGCGATCCACCTGCTGAAACTGATGTCGTCGATGCCGGCACCGCGCGACCCGGCCAAGCTGGCCGAACTGACCCAGATCGCCACCCGCATGGAAGGCAGCTACGGCGCAGGCAAGTACTGCACCGACGCCAACGATCCGAACTCCTGCCGCCAGCTGGGCGAGCTGGAGCAGGTGCTGGCGCGCAGCCGCGACTATGACCAGCAGCTCGATGCCTGGCAGGGCTGGCACAGCACCACCAAGAGCATGCGCGGTGACTACCAGAAGTTCGTCGGCCTGGTGAATGAAGGTGCCAAGGGCATGGGCTTCACCGATGCCGGGCAGATGTGGCGCAGTGGCTATGACATGCCGCCGGAGCAGATCGGCCCGGAAACCGATCGCCTGTGGGAACAGGTCAAGCCGATGTACGAGCAGCTGCACTGCTATGCGCGCGGCAAGCTGGACAAGACCTATGGCAAGGACAAGGCCGAGGTGGGCAACGGCCTGATCGCCGCGCACCTGATGGGCAACATGTGGCAGCAGGACTGGTCCAACCTGTGGGACCAGCTGGAACCGTACCCGGGCGCCGGCAGCCTGGACATCACCGCGGCGCTGGAAAAGCAGTACCAGACCAACCTGAGCGCGGCGCTGGCCAAGGCCGGCAAGGATGCGAACGTGGCCGCGCAGTACAAGGCACAGCGCGAAGCCGAACTGCGCACGGCCAAGCAGATGACCGAGCGTGCGCAGGACTTCTACGTGTCGCTGGGCATGCCGTCGTTGCCGCAGTCGTACTGGGACAAGACCCAGTTCATCAAGCCCGACGACCGCGACGTGGTCTGCCACGCCAGTGCCTGGGACATGAACATGGAAGGCGACGTGCGCACCAAGATGTGCATCAAGCCCAACGAAGAGAACTTCACCACCATCTACCACGAGCTGGGCCACATCTATTACGACCTGGCCTACAACCCGCTGCCGCCGCTGTTCCAGGGCGGTGCCAACGATGGCTTCCATGAAGCGATCGGCGACACCATCGTGCTGGCGATGACGCCGAAGTACCTCAGCTCGATCGGGCTGGTCGACGCGCCGACCGAGAGCCGCGAAGCGGTCATCAACAACCAGATGCGCATGGCGCTGTCGGGCGTGTCGTTCCTGCCGTTCGGGCTGATGATCGACCGCTGGCGCTGGGGCGTGTTCGATGGTTCGATCACCGCAGACAACTACAACAAGGCCTGGTGGGACCTGAAGGCCAAGTACCAGGGCGTGGCACCGGCCACCACCCGTGGCGAAGAGTTCTTTGATCCGGGCGCCAAGTACCACGTGCCGGGCAACACCCCGTACACCCGCTACTTCCTGGCGCGCATCCTGCAGTTCCAGTTCTACAAGGGCCTGTGCGATGCCTCCGGCTTCAAGGGCCCGCTGCACGAGTGCACCTTCTACGGCAACAAGGAAGCCGGCCAGAAGTACTGGGCGATGCTGAGCAAGGGCGCCAGCCAGCCGTGGCAGGCCACGCTGAAGGAACTGACCGGCTCGGACAAGCTCGATGCCGGCCCGATGATCGAGTACTTCAGCCCGGTCAACGCCTGGTTGAAGCAGCAGAACGAAGGCCAGATGTGCGGTTGGCAGGCCAACGCGGCTCCGGCAGCGGCGGCGAAATGAAAGAAGGGGCGGGTCCGCGAGGATCCGCCCCTTTTGATCCGGTAGCGCCGGGCCATGCCCGGCGACTTTTCATCACACCGCTGCGCTCGCCGGGCATGGCCCGGCGCTACCCGCGATGACGATCAGTTGCTCTTCTTCGCCGCCAGCTGCGCGGCCAGGGCGGCCTTGAATTCCTCGAAGGTCTGACCCTTCTCGTTGGCTTCGGCCTGCGCTGCATCGCGCAGCGCATCCGAATAGATCAAGCGCACCGGCGTGCCCTGCCGTTCGTGCAGTTCACCGGCCTGCATGATCAGCGCCAGCACCTGCGCCGCACTTTCGCTCTGGCCGGCAATGCGGCCATCCATGCCCAGCACCCATTCGCCATCGCGACGGACGACGCCGGCCAGCAGCGTGCGCTGGCTGTCGCGCAGTTCGGCGTGCGGCTCGACGGGCGAGGCAGTGGCGGCGGCCTTGTTGGCAGCCTGCTGTTCCTGGCGACGGCGCTGGTCGCGGCGGGATTTAGAAGAGGTCGACATCAGTGGGGCTTGCATTGCGGGGGCGCAAGGATAACCCACGCCCCCTGCATGCTGGTTCACACCGCTACGGCATCCACTCAGTCCAGCACCCGCCCCTGCCGCCAGTAGCCCATGAAAGTGATCGCGCGGCGATCCAGGCCGCAGTCCTTCACCAGATACCGGCGGATCGCCATCACCGCGCCGGCCTCGCCCGCCACCCAGGCATACATCGCGCCGTCCGCACTGGCATCAGCCTGCTCCCACAGGATCTGCGCGTCGACGTCGATCTCGTCCAGTTCTGCGCCCTCGGCCACGGCCGAGGCCGCCGCCAGCCGCGCCTGCACGGCCTGCAGCAACCGCTGCCCATGAACCTCCTGCTCGCGCGGCAACCACACCAGTTCGGCCGTGGCCGGTGCCTTCAATGGCACCGCATCGCCCGCCTGGGCGATCTCCAGCAGGGCCAGCGTGCGCGGCGGATCGGCCAGCCCGGCCAGTTCCTCGAGGATGCCGGCCACTGCCGGCAATGCCGTCTCATCGGCCACCAGCAGCACCTGGCCGACCCCGGCTGGCGGCTTCCATTCCCAGCCTTCGCTGCTGTCCGCGCAGTCGGCGTCAGGGGCCAGCAGCACCACGCGGTCGCCCGGCCGTGCGTGCGTGGCCCAGCGCGAGGCCGGTCCGGTCTCGCCATGCAGCACGAAGTCGACGTCGACCTCGCAGTCGCCGGCGCGCAGTTGGCGGATGGTAAAGGTGCGCATCGGCGGCCGCGCGTCATCGGGCAGTGCCCGGTAACGGGCGTACCAGTCTTCGCCGCTGGGCACGTCCGGCGCATCCTGGCCGGGCAAGGGGAAGAACACCTTGATGCGTTGGTCCGGGCCTTCGGTCTTCATGCGCGCTACGTCGGCGCCGGTGAACACCATGCGGTCCAGGGAAGGAGAAAGAACGCGGCGCTCCTTCAGCGCCACCTCGAACAGGCGGTAGGTCTGCTGCGCAGCCATGCGGGTACCTCATACGGCGACATCGGAATGGCTGGCTGTCGTGCATCCACGAACCGGCTCGCTGGAAACCCCAGCCTAATCCCTGCCCGCGGCGCCGCAACGGGCCCGCGCGTGATGGCGCACCCTACCCCTGCGCGACGCTCAAAGCGCCGTGCCGGCTGCCTCTGCTGCGCGCTCGCGCTGATGTTCCCAATACCAGAACACGAAGCCGGCCGCGAAGAAGGCCGCCTGTCCCAGTGCCAGATGCAGCGGGCTGTCGTGCAGCAGTGGCGATACCACGCCGGCCACCACGGTGCTGATCATCAGCTGCACGAAGGCCTGCAGCGACGAGGCCAGGCCGCGCTGCTGCGGATACATGTCCAGCACTGCCAGCGCCAGGATCGGGAAGATCAGCGCCATGCCCATGCCGCCGAGGAAGATCGGCATCACCGCCCACGGCAGCGCGAACTGCGGCGCCAGGCTGACGTAGCCGATGTTCAACACGGCAGAGACCGCACACAAGGTAAAGCCCAGGGCCACCTGCCGCGTCGGTGTGCTGTGCCCGGCCATGCGCCCGGACAGGAACGAACCGGTGGTCATGCCGCCGATGGTGGGAATGAACAGCCAGGCAAAGCCGCCTTCACCCAGATGCAGGTGCTGCATCACGATGGCCGGCGCCGAGGAGATGTACAGGAAGATGCCGCCGAAGCCGATGCTGCCGGCCAGCGCCAGGCGCAGGAAACGCGGGTTGAAACCGATGCGCACGTAGTCGCGCATCAACGTGCGTGGCGACAGTGCGACCCGTGCCTCCGCCGGATGGGTTTCCGGCAGGAAGCGCGCGGTGGCCGCCAGCAGCACCAGCGCGAATACCACCAGGAACCAGAAGATCAGCGGCCAGCCGGCACCGCTGAGCAGGATCCAGCCGCCGATGATCGGCGCGATGGCCGGGGCGATACCGAACAGCATCGACACCTGGCTCATCAGCCGCTGCGCGTCGTGGCCGTGGTACAGATCGCGGATCACCGCGCGGCCGACGATCATGCCGACACCGGCAGACAGGCCCTGCAGTGCGCGGAACGCCAGCAGCGTGGTCAGGTCGGTGGACAACGCACAGCCAACCGAGGCACCGACGAAGATCACCAGGCCGCCGAGGATCACCCGCTTGCGTCCCCACGCATCGGACAGCGGGCCGTGGGCCAGGCTCATCAGGCCGTAGAACAGCAGGTAGACGCTGATGGTCTGCTGCACCGCCACCTCGTCCACCGCCAGGCGCTGGGCCAGCTGCGGAAACGCAGGAAAGATGGTGTCGATCGAGAACGGACCGAACATGGCCAGGCCAGCGAGCAACAGGGCCATGCGGCGGGTGGAAGGAGCAACAGCGGCGGTCATCGGGCAAGCGTCCGGCAGGGCCATGCGTGACACGCACGGCGGGCGCCGATCCCCTGCAGCAGGGACGGCGCCAGATGAATACGAGAATCCGACCATCATAGGTGGGGAATGCGTGCGACGCCATGCACGGGTGCACAGAACGCACGCCCGGGCCATCGGCCATTCAGGCCTGTGAGGCCGCTCCGGGCCACCGTCGGGCACCGGCAAGAGGCTATAATCGGCGGGCAACACGGTGGGAGAAGCAGGTCACCGCTGCCGAAGGCGCAACGCCCGTAATCGCTCAGGCCCGATACCACCCGTAACAGAACTCTGGAGAGACCGGTTCGATCCGGCGCCGAAGGGGCACGAAGCTGCGGTTTTCCGCGCTTTTAAACTCTCAGGCAAAAGGACAGAGGGGCGCCCGCAGACCGCCGACCGGCGGCTTGTGCCCGTGCGTGTGCCCTTTCCTGACGGATCCTTCGCCATGTCCCAGAACACCCCTTCCCTGCGTGAGCTCGAGCACCATTCGGCGTTCGTCGAGCGCCACATCGGCCCCAACGATGCCGAGATCGCGCAGATGCTCGGCGTCATCGGCCACGCATCGCTGGATGCGATGACCGATGCCATCGTCCCGGCCAAGATCAAGTCGCCGGCACCGCTGGCGCTGCCGGAGTCGATCACCGAAGTGCAGGCGCTGGCGAAGATCCGCGCGATCGCCGACAAGAACACCGTGCTGCGCAGCTTCATCGGCCAGGGCTATTACGGTACCCACACGCCGAACGTGATCCTGCGCAACATCCTGGAAAACCCGGCCTGGTACACCGCCTACACCCCGTACCAGGCGGAAATCTCGCAGGGCCGCATGGAAGCGCTGATCAACTTCCAGACCCTGTGCGCCGACCTGACCGGCATGGAAATCGCCAACGCCTCGCTGCTGGACGAAGCCACGGCCGCCGCCGAAGCGATGACCCTGGCCAAGCGCTCGGCCAAGTCGAAGTCGGACACCTTCTTCGTGCACGACGCCGTGCACCCGCAGACGCTGGAACTGCTGCGCACCCGCGCCGAGCCCATGGGCATCGTGCTGCGCGTGGGCACCCCGGCCGAAGCGCTGGAAGCGGAAGCCTTCGGCCTGCTGCTGCAGTACCCGGACACCTTCGGCCAGGTCGGCGACTACAAGGCGCTGGTCGATGCCGTGCACGCGCGCGGCGGCCTGGTGGCCGTGGCCACCGACCTGCTGGCACTGACCCTGCTGACCGCCCCGGGCGAATGGGGTGCGGACATCGTGGTCGGCAACAGCCAGCGTTTCGGCGTGCCGTTCGGTTTCGGTGGCCCGCATGCTGCGTTCATGGCCTGCCGTGACGCCTACAAGCGTTCGATGCCGGGCCGCCTGATCGGCGTCTCGATCGACGCACAGGGCAACCCGGCCTACCGCCTGACCCTGCAGACCCGCGAGCAGCACATCCGCCGCGAGAAGGCCACCTCCAACATCTGTACCGCACAGGTGCTGCTGGCAGTGATGGCCTCGATGTACGCCGTCTACCACGGTCCGGAAGGCCTGACCCGCATCGCCCGCCGCACCCATCGCCTGGCCGCGATCCTGGCCAGCGCGCTGCGCACCGCCGGTGTGCAGGTCGGTGCCGACTTCTTCGACACCCTGCACGTCACCGGTGTCGACGCCGATGCGATCCATGCCAAGGCCCGTGCTGCCGGCTACAACCTGCGTGCAATCGACAGCAGCTCAGTCGGCATCAGCCTGGACGAGACCACCACCCGCGCCGACATCGTCGCCGTGGGCGCGCTGTTCGGTGCCAACGTTGATGTGGACGCGCTGGATGCCAGCACCGCCGACGCGCTGCCGGCCGGCCTGCTGCGCCAGTCCGCGTTCCTGACCCACCCGGTGTTCAACACCCACCACAGCGAGCACGAACTGCTGCGCTACCTGCGTTCGCTGGCCGACAAGGACCTGGCGATGGACCGCACGATGATCCCGCTGGGCTCGTGCACCATGAAGCTCAACGCCACCGCCGAAATGATCCCGGTGACCTGGCCGGAGTTCTCGCAGATCCACCCGCTGGTGCCGGCCGAGCAGGCGCTGGGCTACAAGGAACTGATCGATTCGCTGGAAGCGATGCTGGTCGAGTGCACCGGCTACGACGCGGTCAGCCTGCAGCCGAACTCCGGTGCGCAGGGCGAGTACGCCGGCCTGCTGGCGATCCGCGCCTACCACCGCTCGCGCGGCGAAGATCACCGTGACATCTGCCTGATTCCGGATTCGGCGCACGGCACCAATCCGGCCTCGGCACAGATGTGCGGCATGAAGGTCGTGGTCACCAAGACCGATGCCAACGGCAACGTCGACGTCGAGGACATCCGCCTCAACGCCGAGAAGTACAGCGACCGCCTGGCCGCGATCATGATGACCTACCCGTCCACGCACGGCGTGTTCGAGGAAGAGGTGGTGGAGATCTGCGAGATCATCCACAAGCACGGCGGCCAGGTGTACACCGACGGTGCCAACATGAACGCCCTGGTCGGCGTGGCCAAGCCGGGCAAGTGGGGTTCGGACGTTTCGCACCTGAACCTGCACAAGACCTTCTGCATCCCGCACGGCGGCGGCGGCCCGGGCGTTGGCCCGTGTGCGGTCAAGTCGCACCTTGCCCCGTTCCTGCCGGGCAAGCTGGGTGACAACGGTCCGGTCGGCATGGTCAGCGCCGCCAGCTTCGGCAGCGCCTCGATCCTGCCGATCAGCTGGATGTACATCGCGATGATGGGCACCGAAGGCCTGCGCAAGGCCACCCAGGTCGCCCAGCTCAACGCCAACTACATCGCCAAGCGCCTGGCCCCGCACTTCAAGACCCTGTACACCGGTCGCAACGGCCTGGTCGCGCACGAGTGCATCCTGGACGTGCGTCCGCTGGAGAAGACCAGCGGCATCGGTGCTGAAGATGTGGCCAAGCGCCTGATCGACTTCGGCTTCCATGCCCCGACCCTGAGCTTCCCGGTGGCCGGCACGCTGATGGTCGAGCCGACCGAAAGCGAATCGCTGCACGAGCTGGACCGCTTCATCGACGCGATGATCCAGATCCGCGAAGAGATCACCGCGATCGAAGACGGCCGCCTGGACCGCGAGGACAACCCGCTGAAGAACGCGCCGCACACCGCCACGGCGGTGACCGCCAGCGAATGGACCCACGCCTACCCGCGCGAGCTGGCCGCCTTCCCGCTGCCGAGCCTGAAGCTGCAGAAGTACTGGCCGCCGGTGGCACGCGTCGACAACGTGTACGGCGACAAGAACGTGATGTGCGCCTGCATCCCGGTCGATGCCTACAAGGACGATGAAGTCGAGGCGTAAGCCTTCGCGGTATCGGTAGAAGAACGGCCCGCGCAAGCGGGCCGTTTTCCTTTCCAGTAGATCCACGCCATGCGTGGATGCTCTGCCATCACGGGTCGGGCACCTGCCCCAGGCTCAACTGCCACGACACGCCGAAGCGGTCCTGCACCCAGCCATAGCGGCTGCTGAACTCGTAGTCGCCCACCGGCATCAGCCAATGCCCGCCGTCGCCCAGCACGCGCGCGGCACGTTCGAACGATTCGGCACCCGCACATTCCACGAACAGCGACATTGAGGGCGTGAACGTGAAGTCGTGCACATCCAGGCTGTCGAAGCACAGGTAGTGGGTGCCGCCGAGCAGGAAAATGGCCTGGCGGACCTGGCCGGGCACGCCCGCGCCCGCCGCGTCAGGGTGGCGCTGCAGGGCCAGCAGGCGGAATTCGGCGAAGGCTTCGGCGTACAGGGCCAGCGCTGCTTCGGCCTGGCCGGTGAACATCAGGAAGGGACGGCTGCGCAGCATGCGGTGCTCCCGTTCGTCGGGCCGGTATGGCCCACGCGATCAGCATCGCACGCGGGATGTATGCCTTCTGTAGAGCCGAGCCCATGCTCGGCTGACGTCTGCCCGAACAGCAGCCGACCGTAGGGTCGGCTCTACAGATCAAGCCTCGCGCATGCGCCGGGCAATGGCGCTGCTGGCCGCGATGGCCGCCGTCAGCGCCACCATCGACAGGAACTGCAGGCGCGTATGCGCCTCACTCAGCAACAGGCCGAAGATCAACGCAAGGATGCCCAGCGCGCACACGGTCAGCCACGGGAAGCCGGCCATGCGGAACGGCAGGCGCGTGCCCAGGCGGTCGGCGCGACGGCGCAGCACCAGCTGCGAAACCAGCGACAGGGTCCACACCAGCAGACAGGTGGAACCGACGATGTTCAGCAGTACCGGCAACACCTTGTCCGGGAACAGCAGTTCCATGATGGTGGCAGCGAAGCCGAACAGGACGCTGGCCAGCACCGCGATCACCGGCACCTGGCGCGGATCGGTCCAGCCCAGCACGGCCGGTGCTTCGCGGCGTTGCGCCAGCGAATACATCATGCGCGAGGCGCCGTAGAGATTGGCATTGAGCGCCGACAGCAGGGCGATCACCGCGATCAGGGTGATGGCCGTGGCCGCACCCGGAATATTGGCGACATCGAGAACCGCGGCGAACGGCGATTTCAACGCTTCGCTGGTCCACGGCACCACGGCGATGATCACGCTCAGCGAACCGATGTAGAACACCAGGATGCGCCAGGCCACGGTGCGGATGGCACGGGCGATGCTGCGCTCGGGGTCTTCGGTTTCCGCCGCCGCAACGGCCACGATCTCGGTGCCGCCGAAGGCGAACACCACCACCAGCAGCGCCGCACCGATACCGGCCAGGCCCTTCGGTGCGAAGCCACCGTGCTCGGTGAAGTTGCTCAGGCCCGGCGAGGCCACCTGCGGCAGCCAGCCCATCAGCAGCGCCACGCCAACGGCGATGAAGGCCAGGATCGCCGCCACCTTGAGGATGGCGAACCAGAACTCGAATTCGCCGAAGTTCTTCACCCCGAGCAGGTTGATCGCGGTGAAGAACAGCATGAATGCCAGTGCCGCCATCGGTACCGGCACCACCGGCCAGACCGTGGCCAGCAACCCGGCCGCGCCCACCGCCTCGGCGGCGATGACGATGACCAGCTGCACCCACCACAACCAGCCCACGGTGGCACCCGCGGTGGCGCCCATGGCATCGGCTGCATACACCGAGAACGCACCGCTGGTCGGCTTGGCGGCGGCCATTTCGCCCAGTGCGTTCATCACGATGATCACCAGCGCGCCGGCCACCAGGTAGGACACCAGCACCGCCGGGCCGGCCGCCTGCACGCCCACGCCGGAGCCGAGGAACAGGCCGGCGCCGATGGCGCTGCCCAGCCCCATCATGATCAGCTGGCGTGGCTTGAGCGAATGGCCGAGGCGGGAGGGCGAAGCGGTCTGATCGGGGGTGGCGGGCATCGGCAGGGCTGGCGGCGGCGACAAGGGCGACACCTTACCGTGTCCTGCCGCCGCGGGGATAGGCACAGCGCAGCAGGGAACTCAGGCCGGTAGCTGCTCGCCGACATTCCCACCAATACGGGCGCGGTAGGCGCGCGGCGAGAAACCGGTTTCAGCCTTGAACTTGCGGGTGAACGCGCTCTGGTCGCTGAAACCGCAGGCCTGGCCGATGCAGGCGATGCTCTCGTTGCCGTGCAGCAGGTGCATGGCCATCTGGATCCGCAGCCGGGTCAGCACCTGCTGCGGGGTCATCTGGAACACCTTGCGGAAGCTGCGCTCCAGCTTGGACAACGAGAATCCGGTGATGTCCAGCAGGGTCTGCATCCGCACGTTCTCGGCGTAGTGCGTATTGAGATGGGCCAGGGCCAGCCGCAGCTGCTCGTACTGGGTGCCCAGGCTGTCCTTCTGGCCGAGGTCGCGGGAGATGCCGATCAGCCCTTCGACCTGCCCGTCGACCACCAGCGGTCGCTTGCAGGTCAGGCACCAGCCCGGCTCGCGGTTGGCGAACAGGTGCAGTTCCATCAGGTTCTCGATCACCTCGCCGGACAGCACGCGGGCATCCTGGTCGACATAGTCCGCGCTCAGGCCGGTGGGGTAGATCTCGGCCGCGGTGCGTCCGATCACGTCCTTGCGCGCACGCAGGCCCAGCCGTCGCAGCATGGTCTGGTTGACGTAGGTGTAGCGGCCCTGGCGGTCCTTCATGAAGAACAGCACGTCCGGAATGGCGTCGAACAGGGCTTCGATGTCGGCGGGTTCGACTCGCATGCGGCAAGCATACCCGAGGCGCCGATTTGTCTGCGCGTTCACTCCCACGGGACCGTGCATTAACACCGACGGCGCCAGTGTCTGGGGTCTGCCCCTACCCGCTCCAGGAGATCCTCCATGGCCGCCAGCAAGCCGACCGGCAAGCGCGCTCCCGCCACTCCCTCCGCCGACCGTGACAGCCGCGGCCAGGGCGATGAACTGCATCAACTGGCGGGAGGAGAACATCCGGTACTGACCAGCAACCAGGGCATCCCGGTCGCCGACAACCAGAATTCCCTGCGCCAGGGGCCGCGTGGACCGACCCTGCTGGAAGACTTCCTGCTGCGCGAGAAGATCACCCACTTCGACCACGAGCGCATTCCCGAGCGCATCGTCCACGCGCGCGGCTCGGCTGCCCATGGCTTCTTCGAACTGACCAAGTCGCTGGGCAAAGTGACGCGGGCGAAGATCCTCACCGAGGTCGGGGTGAAGACGCCGGTGTTCACCCGTTTCTCCACCGTCGCCGGCGGCGCCGGCTCGGTCGACACCCCGCGCGACGTGCGCGGCTTCGCGGTGAAGTTCTACACGAAGGAAGGCAACTGGGATCTGGTCGGCAACAACATCCCGGTGTTCTTCATCCAGGACGCGATCAAGTTCCCCGACCTGATCCATGCGGTGAAGATGGAACCGGACCGCGCGTTCCCGCAGGCGGCCAGCGCGCACGACACATTCTGGGATTTCGTCTCGCTGATGCCCGAGTCGATGCACATGATCATGTGGGCGATGAGCGACCGCACGATCCCACGCTCGCTGCGCACCATCGAAGGTTTCGGCATCCACAGCTTCCGCCTGCTGGATGAAGAAGGGAACTCCACCTTCGTCAAGTTCCACTGGCGCCCGAAGCTGGGTCTGCAGTCCACGATCTGGGACGAGGCGCTGAAACTGCAGGCAGCCGACAACGATTTCCATCGCCGCGACCTGTTCGAGGCGATCCAGCGCGGCGACTTCCCCGAGTGGGAGCTGGCGGTGCAGTTGTTCAGCGAAGAACAGGCCGACGGCTTCCCGTTCGATCATCTGGACCCCACCAAGATCATCCCCGAGTCGCTGGTACCGCTGCAGGTGATCGGACGCATGGTGCTGGACCGCTGGCCGGACAACTTCTTCGCCGAGACCGAGCAGGTTGCGTTCTGCCCGGCCAACGTGCCGCCCGGCATCGACTTCAGCAACGACCCGCTGCTGCAGGGACGGCTGTTCTCCTATCTGGATACTCAGCTGATCCGCCTGGGCGGGCCGAACTTCAACCAGATCCCGATCAACGCACCGAAGTGCCCGTTCGCCAACCACCAGCGCGATGGCCACATGCAGATGCAGGTGCCGAAGGGACGCGTGGCTTACGACCCGAGCTCGCTGCAGGAGGACAGCCCGCGCGAAACACCCGCAGGTTTCCGCAGCCACGCCAGCGCCGATGACGGGCGCAAGGGTCGCACCCGTGCGGAGAGCTTTGCCGACCACTACAGCCAGGCACGGATGTTCTTCCGCAGCCTGGAAAAACCGGAGCAGGCGCACCTGGCCTCGGCGCTGGTGTTCGAGCTGTCGAAGGTGGAAACCGAGAAGGTGCGCGTGCGCACCGTCAGCCATCTGCGCAACATCGACGAGGGACTGGCCAAGCGCGTGGCCGACGGACTGGCCCTGCGCACCCTGCCCGACCCGGCACCGACCGCAACCCCCGCGCAGGACCTGCCCGCCGCACCCGAAGTACGCGTGATCGGCCGCAACAAGTCAGTGCTGCAGGGGCGCTGCATCGGCATCCTGTTTGACGAAGGTTCCGATGCACGGGTGATCGCCAACCTGCGCAAAGCCGCTGAAAAGGCCGGCGCCAGCGTCAAGCTCGTCGCACCGAAAGTCGGTGGCGCCACGCTCAGCGACGGCAAGCTGCAGGCCGCTGATGGACAGCTGGCCGGTACCCCGTCGGTGGTGTTCGATGCGGTGGCCGTGGTGCTGAGTGCCGATGCTGGCAAGGCGTTGGCCAAGGAAGCGGCGGCCGTAGGCTTCGTCAGCGACGCCTGGGCGCATCTCAAAGCGATCGCCAGTGACGAAGGTGCACAGGCCCTGCTGAAGGCAGCGCGCGTCGGCAACGATGCAGGCACCGTCGAGGCCGAAGACAGCAAGGCCTTCCTCACCGCTGCCGCCACCCGCCAGTGGGCGCGCGAGCCGAAGCTGCGCCTGCTGGCCTGATCATCCGACAGGAGAATGCTCATGCCCCGTGGTGACAAATCCGCCTATACCGACAAGCAGAAACGCCAGGCCGAGCATATCGAAGCGAGTGAGCGCGAACGTGGTGCCAGCGAAGGCACCGCCGAGCACATCGCCTGGGCCACCGTGAACAAGCAGGATGGTGGCGGCAAGCGCAGCGGCAGCGCGCGCAGGAGCACGAAGAAGACGGCACCTGCCCACGCCAGCAGTTAAGCCGCAGTCGGCAGCGCCCTCACCCAACCGGCCACCACAGCGGCGGCCGGTTCGGCACAGGCCTGCAGCAGCAGATGCGGCCCTTCCAGTGCAACGTGCCGCGCATGCGGCAACAGCGCCTGCAGTTCGGCCACACTCGGCGGCCACAGCAACCGGTCCTGACGCGCCTGCAGGCACAGCGTCGGCACCATGATCTGCGGCAGCAGTGCGCGTACGTCCACCCGCAGGGTTGCTGCGGCGCGCTGCCGCAGCGTGGCGGCCGGGATCTGCGCCAACGCATCGCGCAGCATCGACAGGTGCTCGCGGGTGCGCCATCGCCCCAGCAGCAGGCGTGCCAGCAACGCTGCGGGAGGCATCGGCCAGGCCGGCGACAGCAGTGCCGCGCCGGCTGCCGGCAATGGCACGGGCCGATGTGCGAAGGTCGCGGCCAGTACCACTCCGCGCAGCCCGCGCGGATGCCGCATTGCGAGTTCAACCGCCAACGGGCCCGAGAAGGACTCGGCAAGCAGTACGAATGGTCCATGTGGCAACCGTGGCCACAGCCCCTCGGCAAGCGCGGCGTAATCTTGGGCTCCCTGTGCAGGCAGTGCGATGGCCTGCGTTGTCAGCCCATGAGCCTGCAGCGCGGACAGGAACGAGGTCGACATCCTGCCGGTGCCATCCAGGCCTGGCAGCATCAGTACGTGCAGCGGCGCAGCCGACGCATCGCCGCACTCCTTCTCCTCGTTTCCGGTTTCCATGGCACCTCCTTTGCTGGCAAGCATCGCCCGGATCGGCACGCCGCGGAAGCTCCTGTTCTGCGCTTCTTCCGCTGCGTCGGCCAAGGTTGCGCGATACTGCCGGCTTCGCCGCAGGATGCGGCTACCAGGGAGAACCGTTGATGCGATGGACCTACGCACTGGCCATGATGGCCCTGATGCTGCCACTGACCACCTTTGCCGGCGATGGCTGGATAGATGGCGACGGCAAGGCGCTGCCGCAGACCGATGCCATGAAGTCCAAGGATGGATTTGCGGCATCACTGCTGGTCACCTCCGACGCCGATTGGCGGGCCAAGTGGGACACCCCAGCGGACACCACGCCGAACTTCACCGAGGCCAGCGACGTGCAGCTGGGCGGAGAGTTGTTCGTGCTGACGTTCCTGTCCAACCCGCAACTGGGCGAGGATGGCGCAGCCAAGGTCCACTGCGACGTGCGCATGCTGCGCCCGGACGGCAGCACCAGCGCGGATGAGCGCGATGTTCCCTGCTTCACCGCCCGTCTGCCGGGTCCACCCACCTTGTTGTACATGACCAACGTGCAGCTGAAATTCGTCGCCGAACCCGGCGATCCGAAAGGTACGTGGACTGCGCAGGTGGTGGTCAAGGATCTGCTGCGGGGTGTGAGCCTGCCGCTGCAGGCCCACTTCGAGGTCCGTTGAAAGGAGGCCTGCGGATGAAGATGCGACGATTGTTCAGCTGGACCGGCCTTGCGCTGTGCGTGGCCTACCTGCTGTTTACCGCGTGGCTGGTTCACGGCGCACAGTCGGATGCGGACCCGAAGGGTACCTACATCCTGATGGCGCTGCCCATCACCTTGCAGTCTGCCGCGCTTGATGCCATCGGCGCAGGCGGCCTGCTGTACGGCAAGCCCTGGTCGACCGCGTATGCGGTGCTGGTGCCACCAACACTACTGTTCCTGTACGCGGCCGGTTGGTGGATCGAACGCTCGGCGCGCGGGCGCTGACGGCACTCAACCGTTGCGTGCATCGACGCCCTGCATGCGGCCATCGCATGCAGGGCGTCATCCAACATCCAACTACGGACTGCTTACGCCGCGCGCGCAGACACGGCAGGCTTGCGCACACCCTGTTCCAGCTGGAACACCGACACCGACGTGGTCAGTGCATGCGCCTGCTCTTCCAGCGCGCGGCTGGCAGCAGTGGCTTCTTCCACCAGGGCCGCGTTCTGCTGGGTCACCTGGTCCATCTGCACCACCACCTGGTTGACCTGCTCGATGCCAGCCGCCTGTTCCTTGCTGGCGGCGGCGATGTCGCTCATCAGCAAGGTGGTACGCGAACTGGCCTGCGCCACGCGCGCAATGGCAGCTTCGGACTGCACGGTCACCGCCAGGCCGCTCTGCACCTTGGCGGCGGCGTCCTCGATCAATTCCTTGATCTCCTTGGCAGCCACGCCCGCACGCTGTGCCAACGTACGCACTTCGCTGGCGACCACCGCGAAGCCGCGGCCCTGTTCACCGGCGCGCGCCGCTTCCACCGCGGCATTCAACGCCAGGATGTTGGTCTGGAAGGCAATGCCATCGATCACCGTGGAGATTTCCGAGATGCGCGCGGAAGACTGATCGATCTCGCCCATCACCGTGGCCATCTGTGCCATGGCCTGCTCGGTCTCGCGCACGGCAACGCCGGCCGCGTGCGCTTCGCTGTCGGCCTGACGTGCCAGCTCGGCGTTCTGGCGCACGGTCGAGGTCAGCTCTTCCATCGAGGCGGCGGCCTCTTCCAGATTCGCGGCCTGTTGTTCGGTACGGCGCGACAGATCGTTGTTGCCGGCGGCCAGTTCCTGTGCCGCGTTGTTGATGCTGTCGGCCGCTACCTGGATGCCGCGCACGATACCGGTCAGCTGCGTGGTGGTGGTATTGGCATCGTCGCGCATGCGCGCGAAAACACCTTCGTAGTCGCCTTCCATGCGCGCGGTGAGGTTGCCATGCGAGATCGCGCGCAGCACGTCGGAGACATCGGCGATGCTGGCCTGCGAACTGGCCATCATGCCGTTGAGGTGGTTCACCATCGCCTGGAACTGGTACTGGAATGCCGCGGCGTCGCCACGCATGCTGAAATCGCCGGCGCGCGCGGCACGGGCCAGTTCATCGATCTGCGCGTTGATCGCCATCAGGCTCTGCTTGACCGCCGCCAGGGTGCGGGTCAGCGTGCCCTTCTCGCCCGGGTACTCGGGCAGATCGCGGCTGAGATCGCCGATCGCATAGCGCTGCATCACCTCGGCCATCAGCAGCTGCACCTGCACGTGCGATTCGACCAGGTGATTGGTGGCCTGCACCATGCGGCCGAAGTCGCCGGGGAAGGCGCTGGCATCCATCCGGTAACGGATCGCACCGGCTTCATGCTGCTCGGCCATCTGCAGCTGGGCGCCGATCGCCGCCTGCACACTCTGGCGCACGCTGGCCATGGCCTCGCCGAGCTGGGTCAGCTCGTCACGACCGCCAAGGCGGAATTCCTGGTCCAGTTCGCCCTTCGACAGGCGCTCGGCCAACTGCACCGCACGTGCCAGCGGGCCGGTCATGCTGCGACCGATCAACACCGACGCGGCGATGCCGACCAGCAGGGCCACGCCGCCCAGCGCCAGCAGCTGCAGCAGGCTGCGTTCGCCTAGGCGGATCGCCTCGGCAGCGGCCTCACGGCTTTCCTTTTCCTCATACGCCACGCCATCGGCCAGGGCCTTGTTCCAGCCATTGGCCGCTTCCTGCACCGGCCCCAGGGTCAGCGCCACGGCAGCGGGGAAATCGCCCTGCTCCATCAGTTCGCTGGTCTGCTTGTTGAGCGGACGCGCGAGCGCACGCTTGGCGGCGATGGTCTCGCCGATCACCTTGCCCTCGGCATCGCCGGGCAGGGCCTGGTAGGCAGTCCAGCTGGCCTCGTAGCGCTTGACCAGATCGGCGATGCGCTGCTCGTCTTTGGCGCGGTCTTCGCCCTGGCGGATCAGCATCTCGCGTCGCACGACCATCATCTGGTTGTTGGCATCGAGCATCTCCGACAGCAGCCGTACCTTGGCTACGCCAACCTCGACCACCTGCTCCATCGCGCGCTTCTGCACGGTGGTGGCGGTAGCGCCGGTGGCCACTACGGCGGCAACCAGCAGCAACAACAGGCCAAAGCCAAGCCCAAGACGCCAGGCAACCCTGACGTTCCTCAAGTAGTTCATGGGGTGAATCCAAAACGGGGGGGATGCGCCCATATCGGCCTGCCTGTCGGGAATCTTGATCGTCCCCCATGCGCCTGCGTCGGAAGCCGTTCACCTTGGTGAGGTGCGGTCCTCCGCTTCCGCGGTGGGTCTTTGGCGTGGCGATGCGCTCCCGCTGCTCATGCCGGCATCAGTTCCTTTTCACGGCGGCTACGCAGCGTTTGCAGGCAGGGTGGAGGCGTTATCTGTTTGGAGACGCCCATGCCCGTATGCCGCCCCGCCCTGCTTGCCCTGTCGCTGCTGATCTCGCCCGCCTTCGCACAGTCCACGCCACCTGCGGGCCTGCCAGCGCCGATTGCCGAAAAAGCCGGTCCTGACACGGCGGCACGCTCGCCCCTGCATGCGCAGGTCCTGCTGGACCGTGCGAATTTCTCTCCGGGCGAGATCGATGGCGAAGTGGGCAGCAATCAACGCCGTGCGGTGTCCGGTTTCCAGGCTGCGCACGGGCTGACCGTCAGCGGTGAACTGGACGACGCCACCTGGAAGGCCCTGCAGGCCGATTCGGCTGGTCCGCTGGCAAGCTACACGCTGACCGCCGAAGACGTGGCCGGCCCCTTTGTCGCCATCCCGAAGAAGCCGGCCGAACAGGCCAAACTGAAATCCCTTGGCTTCAGCAGTGTCGAAGAATCACTGGGCGAACGTTTCCATGCCGCCCCGGAGCTGCTGAAGGCCCTCAATCCCGGCGTGGATCTGAGCAAGGCCGGCAATCGCATCCAGGTGCCCAACATTGCGCCTGCCGCTTTGCCCAAGGCGGCCAAGCTGGTGGTCGACAAATCCGACTCCACCCTCCAACTGCTGGACGTGCAGGGCAAGGTGATCGCGCAGGTACCGGTGTCGTCAGGCAGCGAGCACGACCCGCTGCCGATCGGGGAGTGGAAGATCCTCGGCGTGTACCCGGATCCGCCATTCCACTACAACCCGAAGCTGTTCTGGGACGCGAAGAAGGGCGATCGCAAAGCCACGATTCCGCCCGGCCCGAACAATCCGGTCGGCCGGGTCTGGATCGACCTGTCCAAGCCGCATTACGGCCTGCACGGCACGCCGGTACCCGGCCACGTCGGCAAGACCGAATCGCACGGCTGCGTGCGCATGACCAACTGGGATGCGCTGCGCGTGGCCGCGGCGGTGGATACGTCGGTAGTCGTGGTGATGCAGGAGTAAGCCGATGCGACTCGCGCAACTGATCGTGCTGGGACTGGTGATGGGCGTGGCCGCCGGGTGGTGGCTGCAGCGCGATGGCGAGCCCTCCGATGGCGCGGCTGTCCACCCTCCTGCAGTGGTTGCGGCGGACCACGCACCTGCCGTACCCGCGGAGCAGGCAGCGACGGCAATCGCTGCACCCGCCCCAGCAGCAACCGGCGACACACCCTCCGGTCTGCTGCTGCCGGTACAGGGCATTGCGCCGTCGCAACTGCAGGACACCTTCACCGACGCACGCAGCGAAGGCCGTGTGCACGATGCCATCGACATCATGGCCGCTGCCGGCACGCCGGTGCTGGCCGTGGCCGATGGCCATGTCGAGAAACTGTTCGACAGCAAACGCGGCGGCCTGACGATCTACCAGTTCGAACCCAGCGGCCGCTGGTGCTACTACTACGCACACCTGCAGCGCTACGCCGACGGCCTGGCCGAGAAGCAGACCATCAAGCGCGGCGATGTGATCGGCTACGTCGGCAGCACCGGCAACGCCAACCCTGAAGCTCCACACCTGCATTTCGAAGTGCACGCGCTGGGACCGGAAAAACAGTGGTGGAAGGGCGAATCGCTCAATCCCTATCCGCTGCTGAAAAAAGGGGACGGAGGGGATTAAGTCGTAACCCGCACGGTTTGTCCGGGGCGTCTATACAGCGCGTGGCCCCTTCCTGCGCAGCGCGATGGTGAAGATCACCAGTGCGATACCTGGAATCAGCAGCAACAGCGCCACCAGTTTCCAGAAGAAGAATGGCCACAGCCAGATGTAATCCAGGTCGGTCAGCTTCAGAAGATCCAGCGGCGGTTGCAGCTCGACGGTTGCCGGCCTGCCGACCAGCGCCGGCTCCACCTCCAGCACGGTTACCCGCAGCCAGGAGCGGCCACGGGGCAATGCGTCACCGCGGCCATAGCCGAAGTACGCGGCGGTGAAACCCGCCGTTTCAACGGTTTCCACCCGGCGCACGACATCCGTCGCGGGCGGGCCTGATCGCACGCTTGCGCGGAAGTCCGCGTGCTCGTTGGGCGTATCGACGCGCAGCAGCACGTCGGGGTCGAGGGCCGGGTCGGCAGCGTTGGGCGGGTAGCGCAGCCGCAACCGCAGGCGATCATCGATGAAGCGGTAGACCGTGATCTCCGCGCTCGCACCGGGGCTCAGCACCAGTGGCAGGGTCTGCGTGCGTGAGGCCAGGTGGTTGGCCACAGCGCCCACCGCCAGCACCACACAAGCGGCTGCCCACAGGCCCCAGAACACCCACAGGGTGATCCGCAGCACCCTGGTCCCTTTTACGCTGACATCGTCGGTCATCGGTCCGCTTCCCTGCTGGCACTGCGTACACACTAACGAAAAAGCCCCGCTTTCGCGGGGCTTTTCCTTCACGTCAGCGTGCGGTCGCTCAGGCGAACGGATCCTGCAGGACCATGGTGTGGTCGCGGTCCGGGCCGGTGGAGACGATGCTGATCGGGCAGCCGGCCAGCTCTTCCAGCGAGCGCAGGTAGGCACGTGCAGCCGGCGGCAGGTCTTCCCAGTTGGTGATGCCGTGGGTGTTCTCGGTCCAGCCCGGGAACTCCAGGTACACCGGGGTGCACTCTTCCCAGCCCTGCGCGTCCAGCGGCGCGTACTCGGTACGCTTGCCGTTGTATTCGTAGGCGATGCAGACCTTCAGCTTCTCCATGCCGTCCAGCACGTCCAGCTTGGTGATGCACAGGCCGCTGATGCCGTTGATGGCCACGGCGCGCTTGAGGGCGACGATGTCCATCCAGCCGCAACGACGCGGGCGGCCGGTCGAGGCACCGTACTCGGCACCGCGGTCGCGGATGCCCTGGCCGATTTCATCGTCCAGCTCGGTCGGGAACGGGCCACCGCCAACGCGGGTCGCGTAGGCCTTGGCGATGCCCAGCACGTAGTCGATCGCATCAGCGCCGACGCCGGCACCGGCCAGCGCGCCACCAACGGTGGTGTTGGAGCTGGTGACGTACGGGTAGGTACCGTGGTCGATGTCCAGCAGCGCGCCTTGCGCACCTTCGAACAGCACGCGCTTACCCTGCTTGCGCAGGTCATGCAGGATGCCGGCAACGTCGGACTTCATCGGCTGCACGTACTCGCCGAAGGCCAGCGCCTCGTCGAAGGTCTTCTGGAAATCGACCGCGTCGGTCTTCAGGTAGTTGGTCAGCACGAAGTTGTGATAATCCAGCGCGGTGCGCAGGAGTTCTTCCAGCTGCTTGGGGTAATGCAGGTCGGCGATGCGGATGCCGCGACGCGCCACCTTGTCTTCGTAGGCCGGGCCGATGCCACGGCCGGTGGTGCCGATCGCTTTGCCGCCGGCAGCGCGTTCGCGCGCCTGGTCCAGGGCGATGTGGTACGGCATGATCAGCGGCGCGGCCGGGGAGATCTTCAGGCGCGAACGCACTTCCACGCCGGAGGTTTCCAGCTCGGCGATTTCCTTCTGCAGCGCAGCCGGCGAGATCACCACGCCGTTGCCGATCAGGCACAGCGCATCGTCACGCAGGATGCCCGACGGGATCAGGTGAAGGACGGTCTTCTTGCCGTTGATGACCAGGGTGTGGCCGGCATTGTGGCCGCCCTGGAAGCGCACGACCGCGCCGATTTCCTCGGTGAGCAGATCGACGATCTTGCCCTTGCCTTCATCGCCCCACTGGGCACCAAGCACTACGACAGACTGACCCATGACGGGTTCCTCTATTTGTTGCGGCCATCGGGGCCGCGGACGGGTAAACCGCAGCGGGGCTGGCCAGCGCTTGGGTGGCGGCTCCAAACGGGGAGCAGCCGGCGATGGAAGGCCCAGACACGGAAAAAGCCGAACGGGGAGGCCCGTCCGGCTTTTGTGCATTATCCGGGTTTCCGGGGTCGGCTGCCACCTTTCCGACGGACGGCTTCACCGGCCGGTCAGGCGCCTCCCCGGTAGTGCCGGCCGCTGGCCGGCAATGCCAACCAAGGTTGGCATCTACCAGAGCCAGACGCAGGCGGCCGTGCCGGGCCTCAGTGCCGCACCCACCACAGCAGGCTCAGCCCGGCCAGCAGGACCAGGCCACCGAAGCTGCGCAGGGCCGGGCTGGGCAGGTCCAGCAGGCGTTCGGCCATGCGCTTCCAGGCCACGGGGGCCGCGAACAGCAACAGGCCTTCCAGCACCGCGACCAGGCAGACGGCGGCGAACAGATCTTTCATGGGGGAACTCCGGAAAAGCACGGGGCCCGGCGTATGGCCGGGCCCCGTGAGGTACTGCCGTGCGGTCTCAGCGATCGTTCTTGAGGTACTGCAGGAACGGGTCGTTCTTGTCCAGCACGATCACGCCGTTGCCGTCGGTCATCGAGCCGCGATAGGCCTCGAGGCTGCGGTAGAACGCGTAGAACGACGGGTCAGCCGAACCAGCCTTGCCGTAGATCCGCGCGGCCTCGGCATCGCCTTCACCACGCAGGCGCTGGGCATCGCGTTCGGCTTCTGCGATCAGCACGGTGCTGTCACGGTCGGCCTGGGCGCGGATGGTCAGCGACTGCTCCTCGCCTTCGGCGCGCAGCTTGGCGGCTTCCTGCTTGCGCTGGGCGCGCATGCGCTCGTACACGTCATTGATCACCTGGCTGTCGGTCGGCAGATCCACCTGCTTGATGCGCAGGTCGATCATCTGCATGCCCAGACCGGCAACGGCTTCGTTGATCCCCTTCAGCTGCTCGGCGATCAGCTCGCTGCGGTCGCCGGAGACCAGCTGCTGCAGGGTGCGCGAGTTGATCTGGTTGCGCAGCGAGTCGGTGATGATCGGTGCCAGGCGGGCGTTGGCGATACGCGGATCGCCACCGGTGGCACGGAAGTAATCACCCACGTTGGAGATGTAACCGATGGCGAAGAAGTCGACGCTGACGTCCTTCTGCTCGGCGGTGAAGTAACGTGCCGGCGCGGTGTCCAGCACCTGGAAGCGGCGGTCGAACACCCGCACCGTTTCCACCACCGGCAGCTTGAAGTGCAGGCCCGGCTTGATGTCCGAACGCACCACCTTGCCCAGGTTCAGGACCATGGCGGTCTGGTCCTCACGGACCACGTACACCGAGCCCAGCAGGCCCAGCAGCACCGCTACGACAACGGCGATCCACATTGAATTTCTCATCGGCTGCCCTCCTCACGGCCGCTCGAACGCCCGGTCGGGCGGCCCACCGGCCGGCCCGGATCACGGGAAGCTTCCACTGCCGTGGTACCCGGCAGCGACGGCATCACCACGTCCGGGTTCGGTACCGGCGCCTGTGCCGAGGTGCTGGCACGGGTATCGCCGGTCATCGGCACGTAGATCAGCTGACGGCCATCGCCGCCAATGACCTTGCGGTTCTCGCTCAACACCTGCTGCACCGTTTCCAGCCACAGGCGCTTGCGGGTGACTTCCGGTGCATCCTTGTACTGGGCCTGCAGCAGGCTGAAGCGCTGGCCATCACCCTCGGCCTTGGACACCACGGCCTGCTTGTAGCCTTCGGCGGTGGTACGGGCACGCGAGGACTGGCCACGCGCTTCAGGCACGACCTTGGCCGCATAGGCCTGGGCTTCGTTGATCAGGCGCTCCTTGACCTGCTGGGCACCGTTGACCTCGTCGAAGGCCGGCTTGACCTCCTCCGGCGGACGGGCGTCCTGCAGGGTCAGGCCGGTCACGGTCAGACCGGTCTTGAAGGCAGTCAGCAATGTCTGCAGGCGCTCTTCAGCGGCCACGGCCAGCGGGCCACGGTTGTTCAGCACGGCGTTGAGGTCGGCGCGGCCGACTTCCTCGCGCACTGCGCTCTGCGCCGACTGTTCCAGCACCTGGTTGGCATCGACAGTGCCGAACAGATACTGCTGCGGGTCATCGATGCGGTACTGGACGTTCAACGAGACGTTGACGATGTTCTCGTCGCGGGTCAGCACCGGCACCTGGATCGAGAAGGTCTTGATCTCGGTGGCGTTGACCTTGGTGACCGATTCGATCGGCCAGGGCAACTTGAAGTTCGGGCCTGGGGTCAGGATGCGCGAGAACTGGCCGAAGCGCAGCACGACGCCACGCTGCTGTTCGCCGATCAGCTGGAAGCTGGAGAACAGCACCAGCAGGACCACTGCTGCCGCCACCCAACGCAGGATGCCGCCGTCGAACAGATCCTTCAGCGGTCCGGGCAATCCGCCCCAGCCGCCACCATTGCCACCGCCGCGCGACCCGAACGGCCCGCGTCGATTGTCCTCGGGGCCTTGTCCGCCCTTGTTGCCGCCGGGTGTATTCCAGGCCATGCACGCTCCATCAAGATGTGGGCTGCGACGCGGGCCCTTCCCGCAACGCCAGCCATGAACCACTACCGATCATACAAGATGGGGCTGACCGGCAGGATTGAAAGGGTCCGGAACGGGTAAGGTGGCGTTTTCCTTGAAGTCAGGCAACGCCGATGGCCCCCACCGCCCCGTTCACCGCCTTCCGCATCGAAAAAGACGACGCTGGCTACCGCAGCGGCCTGGTCCCGCTGAGCCTGGACGACCTCAACCCCGGCCAGGTGCTGATCCGTGCCCACTGGTCCTCGGTCAACTACAAGGATGCCCTGGCAGGTACCGGCAAAGGCCGGATCCTGCGGCGCTTCCCGCTGGTGGGCGGCATCGACGTGGCCGGTACGGTGGTCGCCTCCACCGATCCGGCCTGGCGCGAGGGCGATGCGGTACTGGCCACCGGCTGCGGCCTCAGCGAAACCCGCGATGGCGGCTACAGCCAGTACGTGCGGCTGGAATCGAGCGCGGTCATCGCCCAGCCGGCAGGCCTGAGCCCACGCGAGGCAATGGTGCTGGGCACGGCCGGCTTCACCGCCGCGCTGGCCCTGCTGCGCCTGCAGGACAACCGGCAGACACCCGAGCTTGGGCCACTGGCGGTCACTGGCGCCAGCGGTGGGGTCGGTGCCCTGGCCGTGGACATCTTCAGCCGCGCCGGCTATGCCGTGCACGCGATCAGCGGCAAACCGGAGCAGACCGACTTCCTTCGCGGCATCGGTGCTGCCGAGGTGCTGCCACGTGATGCCCTTGCCGACACCGGGCCGCTGCAATCGGCACGCTTTGGCGGTGGCCTGGACAACGCCGGCGGGCCGATGCTGGCCAGTCTGCTGGCACAGACCGTGCCCTATGGCAGCGTGGTCAGTGCAGGCCTGGCCGCCAGCCCGACGCTGGACATGACCGTGATGCCCTTCATCCTGCGCGGTGTATCGCTGCTTGGTGTGTCGTCGGCCAATGCCCCGCGCGCGCTGCGCGAAGAAGTGTGGGCACGCCTGGGCGACGCGTGGAAACCGCAGCACCTGGACCGCATCTGCACCGCCGAAGTCGGCCTGGACGGCCTGCCTGCGGTGTTTGATCGCATGCTGGCGGGCGGCTCGCTTGGCCGCACGGTGGTGCGGATCGACTGAACGTCGCAGGCAGGCGACGGACGGCAGCTGTCGCCCTCCCGTCAACTGGATGCCGGCACTACACTTCCGGCATCACATGGGGAACAACATGGCACGCATTCTGATCGTCGACGACTCACCGTCGCAGCTGTTGGGGATACAGCGCATCGTCGAGAAGCTCGGGCACCAGATCCTGACCGCCACCGATGGCGCGGCCGGGGTGGAGACCGCCAAGGCCGAGCTGCCCGACCTGGTGCTGATGGACGTGGTGATGCCCAACCTCAATGGCTTCCAGGCCACCCGCACCCTCGCCCGCGATGAAGCGACCCGGCACATTCCGGTGATCCTGGTGACCACCAAGGACCAGGACACCGACCGCATGTGGGGCATGCGCCAGGGTGCCAAGGCCTACATCACCAAACCGTTCTCGGAAGACGAACTGTCCGAAGTGCTGGAGCGGGTGTTCGCCGGCCAGGGCTGACACACAGCTCTGGTAGATGCCAACCTTGGTTGGCACGCCTTTGCCGGCCAGCGGCCGGCACTACCCTCGAACCGATTTGCCGCCGCAATTCGTGCGGACCAAGGTCCGCACCCACCAAAGCAGATTTCAGATCGTTTCGCCAAACGCCTTGGCCAGATTCCGATAGGCCTTCTTCTGCGCCTCGTCGGTCGCCGCCGGGGCCACAATCTCCAGCTCGACGATCTGGTCGCCTTCCGGGCTGCCCGGCAGGCCACGCCCACGCAGGCGCAGCTTGCGACCGGCATCGGAGTCGGCCGGAATCTTCAATTCCACCGCTCCGCCCAGGGTCGGCACGCTGATGCTGGTGCCCAGCGCCGCCTGCCACGGGGTGACCGGCAGCGTGTACAGGATGTTGCGGCCGTCGACCTCGAACTGCGGATGCGCGGCGTACTCCACTTCCAGCAGCAGGTTGCCGCCGTGGTTGCCCTGCCCGGCCAGGCGGATCACCTGCCCGGGACGGATGCCCTTGGGCACGCGCACGTCCAGCTGCTTGCCGTTGACGGTGATGCGAAGGCTGTCGCCGTTGTAGGCCGCCTCCAGCGGTACCGACAGCTTGGCCCGGGTATCACGGTTGGGTGCATGGCCGTGGCTGCTGAAGCCCGGACCGGGGCCCGCGCCCTGGCCGCCGCGCTGGCGCGCGAACAGGCTCTCGAAGAAGTCGCTGAAGCCACCGTTGGGGCCACCGCCGCCACCACCGAACACTTCCTCGAAATTGAAACCGCCGCCACCGTAGTTCGGCGGCACGTTGAATTCCTCGCCCGGGCGATAGCCCTGTGCGCGCAGCTGGTCATAAGCGGCGCGCTTCTCGGGATCGCGCAGCGCCTCGTAGGCCTCGTTGATGGCCTTGAACTTGTCTTCGGCCCCGGCCTCCTTGCTGACGTCCGGGTGGTACTTGCGTGCCAGCCGGCGATAAGCGGTCTTGATTTCCGCTTCGCCCGCGCTCGGTTCCACCCCCAGGGTGGCGTAATAATCCTTGAATTCCATCCAGCTACCTCGATTCGCTTCGGCGGCGCCGGTGGCGCCGCCCCGGGTTCATTCTACGCGCCGGCGATGCTACGCCGCCGGTCGTGCGGCAATGGTGAGGCCGACTGATCCAGCGCAATGCGCCTGCCATCGCCCTGCCCCATGCTGTGGCTGACAGCCCGCCGCGGACGACGGAGATGGGGTGTATACATGGGTTTTCCAATGTCTTGACGCGTCCGTCCCCTCCTGGCCCCTACCTTCACCCAGCAAGGAGTTCCCATGACCATCCATGTCGGCGACCGCATTCCGGAAGTCACCCTCAAGCGCATCCGCGAAGGCATCGAGACCCTCGATACCCACGCCCTGTTCGACGGGCGCAAGGTGGTGCTGTTCGCCGTGCCCGGTGCCTTCACCCCCACCTGCTCCGCCCGCCACCTGCCTGGCTACGTGGAAACGTTCGATGCCTTCCGCAAACGCGGCATCGACGTGTACTGCATGGCGGTCAACGATCCGTTCGTGATGAAGGCCTGGGCCACTGACCAGCACGTGCCCGACGGTCTGCTGATGTTGTCCGACGGCAATGCCGAACTGACCCGCGCGCTTGGCCTGGAGCTCGATGCCAGCGCCTCGGGCATGGGCATCCGTTCGCGCCGCTTTGCCCTGTACGTGGTGGACGGCGCGGTACGCGCAGCTTGGATCGAGGAACCCGGACAGTTCGAGGTGTCTTCGGCCGAGTATGTGCTGGAGCACCTTCCCACTTGAACCCCTGACTACAAAGGAAATCGGCCAGCCATGTCCAACAAGCCAGCCAAATCCAGCAACGCCTCCCCTTCGGCCAAGGTCGCCGGCATCAGCGACCGCCAGACCCTGCGCGAGCGGGCGCGGAAGAACATCAAGGATGGCGCGATCACCGACAGCTACAGCGCCGACCGCAAGGTGGTGATCAAGCTGCTGAACGACGCGCTGGCCACCGAATATGTGTGCGTGCTGCGCTACTACCGGCACTATTTCATGGCCAAGGGCATGCTGGCCGATGCGGTGAAGGCCGAGTTCCTGGAACACGCGCAGCAGGAGCAGGCACATGCCGGGAAGTTGGCTGAGCGCATCGTCCAGCTCGGCGGCGAGCCGGACCTCAATCCGGACACGCTGACCGCACGCTCGCACGCCGAATACAAGGAAGGCAGCGACCTGCGCGACATGGTCCGCGAGAACCTTGTGGCCGAGCGCATCGCCATCGACAGCTACCGCGAGATGATCAACTTCATCGGCGACAGTGACACCACCACCAAGCGCATCCTGGAGGAGATCCTGGCGCAGGAGGAGGAGCACGCCGATGAGTTCGCAGACCTGCTGGAGGGCTGGATCGGGGAATAGCAGCTCCGGGCCATAGCCGGCGAATACCCCGGTAGTTGCCAACCTTGGTTGGCAGTTTCTGCTCATGCCAACCAAGGTTGGCATCTACCGGGTCATGGTGCATCAGGGGTGCCGGGCCATGCACATCGAACGGGTCCTGATGCATCGGTAGCGCCGGGCCATGCCCGGCGAACGCCGTGGTAGTCGCCCACCTTGGTGGGCAGCTTCTGCGCGTGCCAACCAAGGTTGGCACCTACCGCGTCATGGTGCATCGGTAGCGCCGGGTCATGGCCAAGGTCGGTACCTACCTGAGGACGTTGAACCGTACCTGCGTCCAGGCGCCGTCTGCGGCCAGTGCGGTCAACGTATGAGCACCCGGATCGGCGAACTCGCGCTGCATCAGCTGCGCACCGCGCGTCTGCGCGATCCAGCGGCCATCCAGCAGCCAATCCACGGCCTGCTCGCTGCCCAATGCGCGCAGCTGCAGGCGTACACCATGCTCAGCATTCGGCGCACGCGCCAGCGTCGCACCCTCGTTGAGGCCATCGATATGCAGGGCCACGCTGGCCTCGCGACCATCGTCGCGGCAGTCCGGCGACAACGCGGGAAGCCGTGAAGCATCGCGCGTGGCCTTGGGCAGCCAGGGTGACAACAGCGCCGGCCATCGCGCGATCTCGCGCGCGATTTCTTCATGCGGTGCGCTGCAGTCAGCCGATACCCGCAGGCCGGTGCGCGCGTCGGCCAGGTAACGTTGACGACCGGGCTGCCAACGCCGCGCATCGCGCTCCGGGAACGTGGGCGGCGCCGCGCCGTCCAGCAGGTAGGCCGACAGGCGTCGCTGGCAGAGCTCGGTGGGCAACGCCTCGGCCAGTTCACCGGTCGGCCAGCAGATGTCCGCCTCGGTCACGCTGGCTGGCATCGGCGCGGCCGCCGCATCGCCGCGCTGGCGCGGCAGGCTGTCGACCACTTCGAACATCAGCGGCAACGCCGTGACCGCACCGTACTGGCCCGGCAAGGGCGTGCCATCGGGCCGCCCCACCCACACACCCACGGTGTAGTGGCGGGTACTGCCGATCGCCCACGCATCGCGGTAGCCATAGCTGGTGCCGGTCTTCCAGGCCACGCGCGGCCGCCCGCCAACATCGAACGTACCAACGCCATAGCCCGGGCGCGGGTTCGATTCCAGCATCTCGCGCACGATCCAGCTGGCACCGGGCGACGCCAGCCGGCGCTCGATCATCGGTTCGTCATCGGTGTAGCGCACGCGGCCGGCAATGCCGTTGCGATTGAGTGCGGCAAACGCACCGACCAGGTCTTCCAGGCGCGCGCCGGTGCCGCCAAGAATCAGCGACAGATTCGGCGAGCTGCCCGGCGGGAAACGCAGCTGGATGCCGGCGTGCGACAGGCGCGCGGCAAAGCGTGCAGCACCCACCCGCTGCAGCAGATCCACCGACGGCACGTTCAGCGACAGACGCAAGGCACTGGCAGCGCTGATCGGTCCGTTGAAGGCCATGTCGAAGTTGCCTGGCCGGTAGTTGCCGAAACTCTGCGGCGCATCCACCAGCAGGCTCTCGGAATGGATCAGGCCATCATCGAGTGCCATCGCGTACAGGAACGGCTTCAGCGTGGAGCCTGGGGAACGCCAAGCCTGCACCATGTCCACGTGACCCAGCCGCTGCCGATCACCGAACGACAGCGTGCCGACGTAGGCACGCGCCTGCAGGGTCTGGTTGTCGACCACCAGCAGCGCCGCCGAGGTGCGCTCGGGCAGCGTGGAGAAATAGCTGGCCACGCGCTCTTCCAGGGTGCGCTGCAGGCCGATGTCGATGCTGCTCTGGATCCGCGCTTGCCCCGGATGCGCGGAGTGCAGCCGCTGGGCCAGCAGTGCGGCATGCAGCGGCGGGCGCAGCGAGCGTGCAACCACGTTCTCGATGCGCGCATCTTCCACTTCGTCCGGCGTCCACGCGTCGAGCTCGGCCATGCGCGCCAGCACCTTGTCGCGTGCCTTCTGGGCCGCTTCAGGATGGCGGTCCGGGCGCAAGCGACTGGGCGCCTGTGGCAGCACCGCCAGCAGCGCGGCCTCGGCATGCGAAAGCTGCGCGGCCGGTTTGCCCAGATAGGCCCAGCTGGCCGCTTCCACACCCTCGATAGTGCCACCGTAGGGCGCGCGCTCCAGATACAACGCAAGGATCTCGCGCTTGGACAGGTGTACTTCCAGCTGCACCGCACGCAGCATCTGCTTCAGCTTGCCCCAGGGGGTGCGTGTATGCGGATCCAGAATGCGCGCGACCTGCATGGTCAGGGTCGAGCCACCGGAGACGATGCGGCCACCGCGCAGCAACTGCCCGCTGGCACGCAGAATCGCCAGCGGATTGATGCCCGGGTGCCGCCAGAACCAGCGATCCTCGTAGGTCAGCAGCGCCTGCAGGTACAGCGGCGAAACGCTGTCGACCGACGCCGGATAGCGCCACACGCCCTCGGCGTCGGCGAACGCACGCAACGGGCTGCCGTCAGCGGCAACCACCAGCGTGCTGGTGTCGCGCTGCTTCGGCAACGGTGGCGGAAAGACGAAATCCAGCACCAGCAACAGCGCCAGCAATGCCGCGGTGCCCCAGCGCAGCCACGGCCACAGCGGTTGCAGCCGCTGCCGCAGGCGCGGCAGCCGCGTCTTCAGAGATCCCACCTTCATCCAAGGCATCCTGTGGGACGGGCCGCGCCGTCGCGGCCCGTCCGCACGATCACGGCTGTACCACCGTCAACGTGGTCGGGTTGCTGCGGCCGACGCCTCGCAGCTGCGGCCGGTACATGTCCTCCACCAGCGACGGCGGTACGGTGTAGGTACCCGGAGTGACCGCACGCACCAGGTAGAACACATTGGCCTTGCTGCCGCGCGAGAGCTTCAGCGCCGCCACGTAGCGGTCATCGCGGAACTCTTCGTGCTTGGTATCGGCCGCTTCGCTGCGGTCGCTGATGGTGATGCCATCCACCACCACGTCGGCCCACTGCTTGGCATCGCCCAGGTTGAGGTTCTCGATCTCCAGGCCTGCCGGCAGCAGGTCGGTCAGCAGCGCATCGGGCATCTCGCTGTCGGCGGTGATGGTGACGCGTACGATCAGCGCTTCACCCTCCTTCAGCGGACGCGGCGACCACGGCTTGCCATCGGTGCCGAAGTAGCTGCGCTCCACGCCGATCACACTGTTGTCCGGCGCCGGTGCGCTGCGCGGAATGCCGGCCACATCGATGCTGGCGAACATCGGCGGCTGCCCCTGCGGCGTGAAGCGCACGCCTGCGGCCAGCTGCCCTGCATCGAAGTTGCGGCCAAACAGCTTGCGCTCGCCGATGGCCTCGGTGCTGCCACCGATCACCAGTTCGCCGGCCACCAGTGCCTTCTGGTTGGCAGCCAACGCCTTGCCGAGGCGGGCGACGGCCACCTGTTCCTGCGTGCTCAGCCACATCCAGCCACTGTTGCGGCGCGCATCCAGGCCGCGGCCAAGATCGACCGCGCGTGCATCCCATGCCGGCTTGGCCAGCTTGTTTTCGTGGGTCAGCGCGATCATCAGCGCGTCGTCGCGCACGGCACTGCCGTAGTCGCCGAAGTACGACGGGCGTTCGCTGCTGGACTTGGCGAAGCCGGCCGCAAGAGCAGCCTGGCCACGCTTGGCATCGCCCTGCAGCGACAGCGCCACGCCCAGGTGCACCAGCGACAGGCCACCCACGGCCTTGCTGCGTTCGTTGTCGTACAGCGTACGCAGAGTACCCAGCGGTGCGCGGTTGACGCGGGCCAGCACGTAACCCGAGTACGCCTGGTTGGCGAACTTCAGGCTTTCGCGCTTTTCCTGGCCGTAGAACTGGTTGCCACCGGACAGCAGGTCTTCGCTCAGGCGGTTCAGCGCCTTCTGCAGCACGTTGTCCGGCACCGCAAAACCACCGTCCTTGGCATCGAGCAGGAACTCGGCGATGTACGGCGTCAGCCACGGGTTCACGTAGCCGTCGTCACCCCACATCGAGAAGTTGCCGTTGGCCACCTGCATCGACGCCAGGCGACCGAACGCACCTTCCATTCGCTCGCGACGGGTCTTCGCGTCCAGGCCATCGGCGCCGAGCATGGACGACGTCGCCTGGTCCAGGATCAGCGCGGCGTAGCCCTTGCTGGTGGTCTGTTCGGCGCAGCCGTACGGGTAGTTCAGCGCGCCCTGCAGCGCGCTGGCGAACGGGATCGGTGGCAGCGGGCTGACCAGCAGGCGGGCATTGACCGATTCGGACATCAGCCCGTCCATCAGGCTGCCATCCAGGCTTACCGCCGCCAGCGGATCGAGCGTGCGCACCTGCGAGCGCAGCACCTGCGGCCACGCCGCGCGTACCGGCAGATCGTAGCGGCGGTCGGCCTTGAAGCCGTTGCCATCCACGCGCACGCGCACCTTGGCCACGCTGTGGCCCTCGCGCGCCGACAATGGGAAGCTCAACGTGGTCTTGGCATCGGCATTGAGCTGCACGCTGCGCGTGCCTTCGCTCAGGCTGAGCGGGCCTTCGCTGTCCACGCGCACGTTGAACTGACCCGGCTTGCCGGTGAAGTTCTGCACGTCCAGGGTCACCGTACTGCGGTCACCCGGGGCGAGCACGCGCGGCATGCTGGCCTCGGCCAGGATCGGCGCGCGCACGATGGTTTCCACATCGCGCTTGCCGTACTGGTCATCGCTGTAGACCAGCGCTGACACGCGCAGGGTGCCATTGAAATCCGGCACCTTCAGGCGGATGCGGGCAATGCCCTTGGCATCGAGCTGCACCGGGCCGGAGAACAGGTCCACGGTCTGCACGCGCGCGGTCGGCCGCTTGGCCTGCGGCAACGCCTGCAGTGCCATGTCGCCACCGAACTTCAGCTTGCCACTGCTGCCGTCGAAGCTCTCGATCACCCGGCTGTAGATGTCATAGGCATCGATGCCGAGGCGACGCTGGGCGAAGAAGTGCGCGCCGGCATCGGGCACCGGGAAGCGGGTGATGTTGAGAATGCCCACGTCCACGGCCGAAACAGTGACGTGCGCGGTCTTGCCGGCCAGCTGCGGTGCGCTGACCGTCACCGGCAGGTCCTGCTCCGGTCGCATCTGCTTGGGTGCGGCCAGGCCGACGGCCACCGTGCGGCCCTTGCGGTCCATCGGCACGTGCACCACACCCACCGCTCGAGCCGGGGTGATCTTGCTCGGCGCACTGCCACCGCGGAACACCAGGGCGGTGATGTAGACGTCGTGGCGCTCCCAATCGGCAGTGACCGGGATCTTGTAGGTGGCACCGGGCTTGGCGTCGATGTCCTGCACGTACAGCATGCGGTCGGTCTCGACCATCAGCACGCCCTTGCCGGCGTGCGGCGGGGTCACCGTCACTTCCAGGGTATCGCCGGCCTTGTAGCCGGTCTTGTCCAGGCCCAGCTTGACCTTGTCCGGGCGGGCATCGAGGCCACGGTTGTCATCGCCCCAGCTCCAGCCGGCGCGGAACGGATAGCGGCTGGTCAGGCCGGTGGACGGATCGAACACGTCCACCCGGTACTCACCCCACTCCACCGGGAAGTCGAAGGCGACCGCGCTGCCGCCCGCATCGACGGTACGGGTTTCCTTGTTCTCGAAACGGCGGGTGAAATCGTAATCCCAGCGGTTGTCGTTGAAGGTCCAGTGGTAGTCGCGCAGCTCGCGCACCAGGGTGATCTTCAGGCCCTTGGCCGGCTGCGGCTTGCCGTCCGCATCCACACGCATCAGTTCAAAGCGCGCGTTGCCGTTGGAATCAGCGCCGTCGTCCGGGTTGAACAACGGGCGCACGCCGACCAGTGCGGCGGCCGGCCACACCACCCGCTTCAGGGTGCGGGTGACCGTGCGGCCACCGGTTTCATACAGGCTGCCGGACAGCACCACCGCGATCGGCGCCTTCGCCTTGGTCGCTTCTTCCGGCAACGACACATCTTCGCGCAGCTGGCCATTGGCCGGCAGCGTGGTATCGATCACATCCTTGGCTTCGCGCGGCAGCTGCAGGGTCGGGTCGCCGAAGAAGTAACCCGGCAGCCCCTCCACCGGCTTCTGTTCGGCGGCCACCGCCATGCGCGCGGTGAAGCGGTTGCCATCGGCTGGGGCACCATACAGATAGGCACCGTTGGCCTGCAGACGCAGATCTTCGCCCGGCTTCAGCGTTTTCTGGGTGCTGTCCAGGTCCAGCTTCATGCGCTCGGGCAGGAACTCCTCGATGCGCAGGGTCATGCCCTGGATCGCTTCCTTGCTGGCCGGGTCGGTGCGGAACTCGACCTGCCAGCGCCCGGTCGGCGCCTCGGCGGGAATGGTCTGCTCGAAATTGATGTAGCCCTGTTCGCCCGGTTGCACGCGGGTTTCGCGGAAGGTCTTGCCGTCGGGCTGCTTCAGGCGCAGGAACACCGGCTGACTCTTCACCGGCTTGCCATCGTTGTCACGCAGCAGCGCCGACAGGCGCACCGTCTCACCCGGGCGGTACAGGTCGCGGCCCGACCAGGCGTAGACATCGAACCAGGCGTTGTCACGGCCGGCCACGGCGAACTCGCTCAGGTCCAACGCGGGCTGGTTGAAGGGCAGGAAGCTGGTGTCCTTGCCGCTGCTGGCCACCAGCACGTGGGTGGCGTCCAGGGTGTAGTTCAGCAGCGCATTGCCGTTGCTGTCGGTGCTGCCCTTCAGCACCACCTCGCCCTTGGCATCGAGCACGCGAAGGTCGATACCCTTCAGCGATGCACCGTCCTTGAGCGCGGCGGTGTGTACGAACAGCTTGTCCTTGTACGCGCGGGTGTGCAGGCCGATGTCGCTGACCGAGAAGAAGGCGGTATCGAACTCGCCCTCGTAATCACCGGTGCGCTTGAGCAGGGCGAAATACAGGCCCGGCTCCTGCAGCTCCTTGATGTCCTGGGTCGGCAGGTAGGTCAGCACCCGCTCGTTCTGCTTGCCACCCAGAATGAAACGGTTGACGTAGACCGGCTCGGCCAGCTTGTTGATCGGGCTGCGCTCGTAGTCGCTGCTCAGTTCCCAGCTGCCACGGCGACCGCCGCGCTGGTACTGGCTGAAGAAGGTCGGCAGGTCCTTTTCGCGCACGCGCAGGAACTCGACATCGACTTCCGGCACGTTCACCGACACCACCGGCAGGCCACGGCTGTCCTTGGCCGGCAGCACGCTGCCCTGCGACGCAAAACCGGCCACCGGCTTCAGCTCGCCGCTGAACACCTTCTGCTTCAGTTCCTTGCCCAGGCGGCTGCCATCGGCGGCCAGCAGGTCCGGCGAGACGACCAGACTGAATTCCTTGCCGGCTTCGACGAACGGGTAGCGCAGGGTCAGGCCGTCATCGGACAGGGTCCAGCTGCTGTCATCGTTGCCGACCTTCTCTTCAAAGCGCACCAGCTTGTCGAAGTCCTGGGTGCCGACCAGCGGGCGCGAGAACTCCAGCGCCAGCGACAGGCCTTCACTCTTCTGGTCCGGGTAGGCACGCAGCAGGGTGAACTCCTTCACCTGCTCGGCCTTGGTGGCGATGGCCTCGCCGCTGGCCTTGGGCAGCTGCCCGCTGTCGTTGCGGCAACCGGCCAGGCCCAGCAACAGGCCTCCTGCCAGCAAAGCTGCCGTCCATCCCCACCGCATCCGCCGTGCCGGACCGCTCATGTCGTCACTCCTTGATCGAGGTGCCCATTATAGGGCCGCCGCGTCAAGGCGTTGACGCCGGGCACCCGGTATCGGAAACGAGGTAGACGCCAACCTTGGTTGGCGCTGTCCGACACGCGCCCGCTGCCCGCCTTGTGCCAACCAAGGTTGGCATCTACCAGAGCAGGTCCAGCGCGGGTGCCCGGTGGAGCATCGGAACGGGCCCCGCCCTACCCCGGCAGGTACAGGTCCACATAATCGGTCACCGGCATCGCCGCCAGCGCGACCGGATCCAGCGAGGCGGCCAGGATGCGCTGCTGCTGGGCAGTCGGGAAGCGGTGCGCCAGATGCCGGCGGAACTTGTCCATCAGCAGCGGGATACCCTCCTCGCGCCGGCGCGCGTGGCCCAGCGGGTACTCCACCAGCACCTCCGGCAGCGCGCTGCCATCACTGAAACGCACACTCAGGCCGTTGGCGATGCTGCGCTTGTCGGGATCCAGGTAATCGGCGCTGAGCTGCGGGTCTTCATGGCAGGCCATCTTCGCCCGCAGCGTGTCGATGCGCGGATCGGCCGCCATGTCGTCCTCGTAGTCCTCGGCCACCAGCCGCCCATGCAGCAGCGCGATGGCTACCATGTACTGCACGCAGTGGTCGCGGTCGGCGGGGTTATGCAACGGGCCCTGCTTGTCGATGATGCGGATGCAGGCTTGCTGGGTACGGATCGCGATGTGCTCGATGTCCTCGACCTTCCGCCCCAGCGCGCGCAGCTGATGGTGCAGCAGGACCGCAGCCTCCACCGCTGTCTGCCCGTGGAACTCGGCCGGGAAGCTGATCTTGAACAGCAAGTTTTCCATCACGTAGCTGCCGAAGGCGCGGCCGAGGGTCAGCGCCTGGCCATGCATCGATACCGCCTCGAAGCCCCAGGTCGGTGCACTGAGCACGCTGGGGTAGCCCATCTCTCCGGTGGCGGCCATCAGCGCCAGGCGCACGCCACGGCTGGTCGCATCACCGGCTGCCCAGCTCTTGCGCGAGCCGGTGTTGGGCGCATGCCGGTAGGTGCGCAGCGCCTGCCCATCCACCCAGGCCAACGACACCGCATTGAGCATGCGCTCGCGGTCCAACCCGAGCATCTGCGCGACGACGGCGGTGGTGGCCACCTTGACCAGCAGCACGTGGTCCAGGCCAACGCGGTTGAAGGAGTTCTCCAGCGCCAACACGCCCTGGATCTCGTGCGCCTTGATCATCGCCAGCAGCACGTCGTGCACGGTCGGCGGCGGGCGTCGCAACGCGGCCGCATTGCGGCCGAGCCAGTCGGCTACGGCAAGGATGCCACCGAGGTTGTCCGAGGGGTGGCCCCATTCGGCGGCCAGCCAGGTGTCATTGAAATCCAGCCAGCGCACCATCGCGCCGATGTTGAAGGCCGCCTGCACCGGATCGAGCACGAAGTTAGTGCCAGGCACGCGTGCGCCGTTTGTCACACTGATGCCCGGCACCAGCGGTCCCAGCAGCTTGCTGCAGGCAGGGAAGGACAGCGCCTCCAGCCCGCAGCCAAGCGTGTCGAGCAGGCAGTGATGCGCGGTCTGGAACGCCAGCGGCGAATCGATGCGGGTGTCACGCACGTAGTCGACGATATCCATCAGCAGCGCATCCCAGGCTGCACGCGTGTTGGATGGGGTGTGATTCTCGGACATCGTCGATCTCCTCGTAGGTTTGCCAGGCCACGCCAGACCCGGTAGTCGCCAACCTTGGTTGGCGCGGACGTTCACCCGGCGCTGCCTTCTTCATGCCAACCAAGGTTGGCATCTACCGAAGCATGTGATGCCACCGCCGACCAGCCCATCACTCGGCGGGCACCCGCACCTTGCCTTCCATCAGCACGCGGGCACTGCGGCTCATGATGGCCTTGGACACCGTCCACTGGCCGTCAACGCGTGCCGCCTGCGCACCCACGCGCAAGGTGCCCGACGGATGCCCGAAGGTAACAGCCTCGCGCTCGCCGCCACCGGCCGCACGATTGACCAGCGTGCCGGGGATTGCCGCGGCGGTACCGATCGCCACTGCAGCGGTGCCCATCATCGCGTGGTGCAGCTTGCCCATCGACAGCGCACGTGCATGCAGATCGATGTCCGCAGACGAAATCGCCTTGCCGCTGGACGACACGTAGTCCTGTGCCGGAGCGACGAAAGCCACCTTCGGCGTGTGCTGGCGGGTGGCCGCATCTTCCAGCGTCTGGATCAGGCCCATGCGCAAGGCGCCATAGGCACGGATCTTCTCGAAGCGCTCCAGCGCCGCCTTGTCTTCATTGATCGCCGGCTGCAGTTCGGTGCCGGTGTAACCGAGGTCGGCAGCGTTGAGGAAAATGGTCGGGATGCCGGCAGTGATCATCGTGACCTCGAAACTGCCCACGCCCGGCACGTCCAGCGTATCGACCAGGTTGCCGGTGGGGAACATCGCGCCAGCATCACCATCGTCGGACGGATCAATGAATTCCAACTGGATCTCGGCCGCCGGGAAAGTCACCCCATCCAGCTCGAAATCGCCGATCTCCTGCACTTGCCCATCGCGCATCGGCACGTGGGCGATGATGGTCTTGCCGATGTTGGCCTGCCAGATGCGCACGGTGCACAGGCCATCGCGCGGCACCCGGGCCGGATCGATCAGGCCGTTGGCGATGGCGAACGGCCCGACAGCGGTGCTGAGATTGCCGCAGTTGCCGCTCCAGTCCACGAATGCCGTGCCGATCGACACCTGGCCGTACAGGTAATCCACGTCGTGGTCGGGCACCGAAGCGGTGGAAATGATCACGCACTTGCTGGTGCTGGACGTCGCGCCGCCCATGCCGTCGGTCTGCTTGCCATACGGGTCGGGCGAACCGATCACGCGCATCAGCAGCGCATCGCGCGCGGCGCCCGGCACCTGCACGGCTTCGGGCAGGTCCTGCAGGCGGAAGAACACGCCCTTGCTGGTGCCGCCGCGCATGTAGGTGGCGGGAATACGGAGTTGCGGGAGGAAGGTCATGAATAAAATTTCCTGTGTGCGTTGAAAGAATACTTGGAGAGCCGTAAGCCAACCCTGGGTAGGCCGGCTCTACAGACCTCATTTTCGATTCGATGCACGCTCAAGCAGTTTCTGAAAGTGCCCCGGAGGCAGAGGAGCCGGAGGCCCCGAAGCCCAGCCTTCCGCGATCAACTGGCGGAGCAGGCTTTCAGCCTTGCTCCGCCGACGCTGGCGGATAAGGTCGCTAACGTATTCAGAAGCGCTGGCATAGCCCTCTCCACAAATTTCCTCGTCTACGAATCGTTTGAGCTCATCAGTCAGCACCACACTGATAGTGACCATACGGACCTCCGCTGCAGAACTGTCACGCGACAGTCTGCGAGGGCCTCGGGGCAACGACAAGGGCGGAAAGCGCCAGCCTTTGCATACAGAGGACATCGCCATCAGGTAGGTGCCTCAGCATGATTTCGCCGCGACCGCGCACCGACCCCCTGCTGCCATCGAAAGAGATACAGGATGACAAGTTTGGTGCAGCCACTCACCACCGCCAGCAGCAGCAAAGGCCACCCCATCCGCAGGCCCATGGCGAAGGCAAATACGATTGTGGACAGGTCCATCAGCAGGATCAGCTGACTCATCCGTAGCGACACCGCACCGGTGTGGCCATTGCGCAGGATCAGGAGGATCTGATGCGCGTAACCCTGCGCCAACAAGGCGGTGATGGCCACGATCATCGCACTGGCCACCACCCTGCCCTCATCCACATGACGATCGCCCCCAGCCAGACCAGCCAGCGCGCAGACCAATAGCAATGCGGCTGCCAGTAGGCTCGTCGTGGCAGAGCGATTTCGGCGGTCGCGCCATATCTCCACCAGGATGGCCATCACCAGCACCGACGCGAGCAACCGCGGCCAGACGATGAAGTGATTGAACGGTGTGACGCTGTATCCGTAGACGAAGAAAGAAAGGTAAGCCAAGAAGCTGACAGTGAACTGATTCAGCGATAGAACCGCAGTGGCGCTGTCGGTCGCGCCCGTGCGTCCGCGGCGGCGGCGCACCAGCCGCCATTGCGCGCCCACACCCAACAAGCTCAGCAGAATGAAGGCGGTGTTGACTGTGCCGGCGATGTTGTAGAACACAGAACCCATGCAGATGGGGCAATACCCCTCTCCTCCATGACCACCACCATGCGGGCCGAAGCCAGCATGGCGGCAACTCGACACAAGGCGGCTACCAGCCGCCTCACGCCACCTTGGCGCCTTCCAGGAAGTCCTGGGCGAAGCGCTGCAACACACCACCTGCCTCGTAGATCGCCAATTCCTCGTCGCTGTCCAGGCGGCAGGTCACCGGCACGATCACGTCCTGGCCGTCGCGGCGGTGGATGACCACGCGCAACTCGGCGCGCGGCGTCCTTTCACCGATCACATCGAAGGTCTCGGTGCCGTCGATGCCCAGAGTCAGGCGGGTGGTGCCCGGCTTGAACTCCAGCGGCAGCACGCCCATGCCGATCAGGTTGGTGCGGTGGATGCGTTCGAAGCCTTCAGCAACGATGGCCTCCACACCAGCCAGACGCACGCCCTTGGCGGCCCAGTCACGCGAGCTGCCCTGGCCGTAGTCGGCACCAGCGATGATGATCAGCGGCTGCTTGCGCTCCATGTAGGTCTCGATCGCTTCCCACATGCGCATGACCTTGCCTTCCGGCTCCACGCGCGCCAGCGAGCCCTGCTTCACGCTGCCATCGTCGTTGCGCACCATCTCGTTGAACAGCTTCGGGTTGGCGAAGGTGGCACGCTGCGCGGTCAGGTGGTCGCCGCGGTGGGTGGCGTAGGAATTGAAGTCCTCTTCCGGCAGGCCCATCTTCGCCAGGTATTCACCCGCAGCGCTCGAGGCCAGGATCGCGTTGGACGGCGACAGGTGGTCGGTGGTGATGTTGTCCGGCAGCACCGCCAGCGCACGCATGCCAGCCAGCGTGCGCTCACCGGCCAGTGCGCCCTCCCAGTACGGCGGACGGCGGATGTAGGTGCTCTGCGCGCGCCAGTCGTACAGCGGACTGACCTTTGCAGCGTGCTCCACGCGCACGTTGAACATCGGGTTGTAGACGCTGCGGAACTGCTCCGGCTTCACCGCAGCCTTCACCACCGCGTCGATTTCCGCGTCGCTCGGCCAGATGTCCTTCAGGCGCACCTCGTTGCCGTCGGTATCCACGCCCAGCACATCCTTTTCGATATCGAAACGGATGGTGCCGGCGATGGCGTAGGCGATCACCAGCGGCGGCGAGGCAAGGAAGGCCTGCTTCGCGTACGGATGGATGCGGCCGTCGAAGTTGCGGTTTCCCGACAGCACAGCAGTCGCGTACAGATCGCGATCGATGATTTCCTGCTGGATCTTTGGATCCAGCGCGCCGCTCATGCCATTGCAGGTGGTGCAGGCGAAGGCGACGATGCCGAAGCCCAGCTTCTCCAGGTCCGGCAGCAGGCCGGCCTCTTCCAGATACAGCTGCACCGCCTTCGAACCCGGCGCCAGCGACGACTTCACCCACGGCTTGCGCAGCAGGCCACGTTCGTTGGCCTTGCGTGCCAGCAGCGCCGCAGCGATCACGTTGCGCGGGTTGGACGTATTGGTGCAGCTGGTGATGGCGGCGATGATCACCGCGCCATCGGGCATCAAGCCTTGTGCCTGTTCGGCCTTGCCGGCTTCCAGCTTGGCGGCATCGGCGATGCCACGCTCGACCAGTTCCGATACCGGCAGGCGGCGATGTGGATTGCTCGGGCCAGCCATGTTGCGCACCACCGTCGACAGATCGAAGCGCAGCACGCGCTCGTACTCCGCGGTGGCCAGGTCATCGGCCCACAGGCCGGTGCTGCGCGCGTAGTTTTCGACCAGTGCGACCTGCTTTTCCTCGCGACCGGTCAGGCGCAGGTAATCAAGCGTCTGCCCATCGATGTAGAACATCGCGGCGGTGGCGCCGTACTCGGGGCACATGTTGGAGATGGTGGCGCGGTCACCGATGGTCAGTGCGGCGGCACCCTCACCGAAGAATTCAAGCCAGGCGCCGACCACGCGTTCCTTGCGCAGGAACTCGGTCAGGGCCAGCACCACGTCGGTGGCGGTGATGTCCGGCTGCGGCTTGCCGGTCAGCTCGACGCCGATGATGTCCGGCAGGCGCATCCACGACGCGCGACCCAGCATCACGTTCTCCGCTTCCAGGCCGCCCACGCCGATGGCGATCACGCCCAGCGCGTCCACATGCGGGGTATGGCTGTCGGTGCCCACGCAGGTATCGGGGAAGGCTACGCCGTCCTGCACGTAGATCACCGGCGACATCTTCTCCAGGTTGATCTGGTGCATGATGCCGTTGCCCGGCGGAATCACGTCCACGTTCTCGAAGGCCAGCTTGGTCCAGTCGATGAAGTGGAAGCGGTCTTCATTGCGGCGATCCTCGATGACGCGGTTCTTCTCGAACGCTTGCGGATCGAAACCACCGCACTCCACCGCCAACGAGTGATCGACGATCAGCTGCACCGGTACCACCGGGTTGACCTTGGCCGGGTCACCGCCCTTGTCGGCGATCGCATCACGCAGGCCAGCGAGGTCGACCAGCGCGGTCTGGCCGAGGATGTCATGGCACACCACGCGCGCCGGGAACCACGGGAAGTCCAGGTCGCGACGGCGCTCGATCAACTGCTTCAGCGAGTCGGTCAGCGTGGCCGGGTCGCAGCGACGCACCAGGTTTTCGGCCAGCACGCGCGAGGTATACGGCAGCGTGGCATAGGCACCGGGCTGGATGGCATCGACCGCGGCGCGCGCGTCGAAGTAGTCCAGCGAGGCGCCGGGGAGGTTCTTGCGATAGTCGATATTCATGGGCTGGCGGAATACTTGAGGCGGGCCGGGTGCCGGCGATGCGGCGGCGAAAACATCCGGCCGGCACGGGGCCGGCCGGATGCATGCAGCAGTAGGACGGTGGCGATGATCAGGAACGCTTGTCGATGGCCACGAAGTCGCGATCTTCCGGGCCGATGTAGTTGGCGCTCGGGCGGATGATCTTGCCGTCGATGCGCTGCTCGACGATGTGCGCGCTCCAGCCGGCGGTGCGGGCGATCACGAACAACGGGGTGAACATCGCGGTCGGCACGCCCATCATGTGGTAGCTGACGGCGCTGAACCAGTCCAGGTTCGGGAACATCTTCTTGATGTCCCACATCACCGTTTCCAGGCGCTCGGCGATGTCATACATCTTCAGGCTCGACTGCTCTTCGGACAGTTCGCGGGCGACGTCCTTGATCACCTTGTTGCGCGGATCGGACACGGTGTAGACCGGGTGGCCGAAACCGATCACCACTTCCTTGCGCTCGACGCGGGCCTTGATGTCTTCCTCGGCTTCGTCCGGATTGTCATAGCGCTTCTGCACTTCAAAGGCCACTTCGTTGGCGCCGCCGTGCTTGGGACCGCGCAGTGCGCCGATGCCACCGCAGATCGCGCTGTACATGTCGCTGCCGGTGCCGGCAATGACGCGGCAGGCGAAGGTCGAGGCGTTGAACTCGTGCTCGGCGTACAGGATCAGCGAGGTGTGCATCGCCTTCACCCACGAATCCTGCGGCTTCTCGCCGTGCAGCAGGTGCAGGAAATGACCACCGATGGAGTCATCGTCGGTCTCCACGTCGATCGCGCGACCGTTGTGGCTCCAGTGGTACCAGTACAGCAGCATCGAGCCCAGGCAGGCCATCAGCTTGTCAGCGATGTCACGTGCGCCCGGATGGTTGTGGTCGTCCTTCTCCGGCGACACGCAGCCGAGCACGGACACGCCGGTGCGCATCACGTCCATCGGGTGCGCCGACGGCGGCAGTTCTTCCAGCGCAGCCTTCACCGCAGCCGGGATGCCACGCAGCGACTTCAGCTTGGCCTTGTACGAAACCAGCTCGGCGCGGGTCGGCAGCTTGCCGTGCACCAGCAGGTAGGCGATTTCCTCGAACTCGCTGGTGTTGGCCAGGTCCAGGATGTCGTAGCCGCGGTAATGCAGGTCGTTGCCACTGCGGCCGACGCTGCACAGCGCGGTGTTGCCGGCGGCGGTGCCGGACAGGGCGACGGACTTCTTCGGCTTGAAGGTCGGGGTTGCGGTCGTATCGTTCATGTTTCCCTCCGAAACTTGATGGTGCAGGGTACTGCTTATTTCTTGGCGGCGAACAGCGCATCGAGCTGCTGCTCGAAGGCGTGGTAGCCGATACGGTCATACAGCTCCTCGCGGGTCTGCATGCTGTCGATCAGGTTGCGCTGGTGGCCTTCGCGGCGGACCGTCTGGTAGACGTTCTCGGCAGCCTTGTTGGCGGCGCGGAACGCCGACAGCGGGAACAGCTGGATGGCCACGCCGGCCGAGGCCAGCTCGTCGCGGCTGAACAGCGGGGTCGCGCCGAATTCAGTGATGTTGGCCAGCACCGGCACCTTCACCGCGTCAACGAAGCGGCGATAGGTCTCCAGGTCGTAGGCGGCTTCAGCGAAGATGCCGTCGGCACCGGCTTCGACGCAGGCGATGGCGCGCTCGATGGCCTTGTCCACGCCGTCCACCTGGATGGCGTCGGTGCGTGCGATCAGGAAGAAGTCCGGATCGGTCTTGGCATCGGCAGCCGCCTTCACGCGGTCGACCATTTCACCCTGCGAGACGATCTCCTTGCCCGGGCGATGACCGCAGCGCTTGGCGCCGACCTGGTCTTCGATATGGCAGGCGGCCGCGCCAGCCTTGATCAGCGACTTCACGGTGCGCGCGATGTTGAACGCGCTCGGGCCGAAGCCGGTGTCGATGTCGACCATCAGCGGCAGGTCGCAGACATCGGTGATGCGGCGCACGTCCACCAGCACGTCTTCCAGGGTGTTGATGCCCAGGTCCGGCAGGCCCAGCGAGCCGGCCGCAACGCCGCCGCCGGACAGGTAGATGGCACGGAAACCGGCGCGCTTGGCCAGCAGCGCATGGTTGGCGTTGATCGCGCCGATCACCTGCAGCGGCGATTCGGCAGCCAGCGCCTCGCGGAAGCGGGCACCAGCGGAGAAGGGGGTGGAAGCGGTCATGCGGCGATCCAGGTTGAAGGACAGGGAGGTAAGCGCAAGCACCGTGCCAACCTGCAAGCGATTGATTTCACGGGGATGACCGCCCAACCCCGGCGAAACATATGAAACATTGAAACAGATGTATCATGAAACATCGCCACACCCGATCCCCGCGCCATGTACCTGCCCCGCTCGCCCTTGCGCCATGCCGATGTCGACCCCGGCCGCCCGGTGATCTGGACCGTCAGCGTCTCGCGCCTGACCGGCCTGCTGGGCGATGTCATTCCCGAATTCGACCGCCGCGCCCGCATCGAGCAGATCAACCTCGGCTTCGAGGAAGCAGTGGACGTGATCGGCCAGCGCCTGCGCCGCGAGCACTGCGACGTGGTGATCGCCGGCGGCTCCAACGCAGCTTGGTTGCGCGGGCGCCTGGACCTGCCGCTGGTGCCGATCCAGGCCAACGGTTTCGATCTGATGGAAGCACTGGCTCGGGCACGCCGCATCGCCCCACGCATCGGGCTGGTCACCCACGCCAGCGACGTGCCGGTGTTCAGCAGCTTCCAGCAGAGCTTCGGCCTGGACATCGAGCATCGCCGTTTCGTCACCCGCGAAGACGCCCGCGACTGTATCGCCGACCTGCGCGCCAACGGCATCGAAGTGATCGTCGGCACCGGTATGGCCATCGACCATGCCGAACAGGCCGGCCTGCCCGGCGTACTGCTGTATTCGGCCGATTCGGTGCGGCAGGCGTTCGAGCACGCGCTGGAACTGACCCAGACCCTGGCACGCTCGGCGGACGCGCGCCCGGCTACGCGCCGACGGGCCGCACCGCGCGCCGATGCGCATGCCCTGCTCGGCGACAGCAACGCGATGGCCGACGTGCGCGCGCAGATCGCGCTGTACGCCCCGCACGACAGCACCGTACTGGTCACCGGCGAGACCGGCACCGGCAAGGAACTGGTAGCGCGGCAGCTGCATGCGGCCAGCGGCCGACGGGGTCGCTTCGTCGCACTGAACTGCGGCGCGATCAGCGAATCGCTGCTGGAAGCGGAACTGTTCGGCTACAGCGATGGCGCCTTCACTGGTGCGCGGCGCGGTGGTCGCGTCGGCCTGGTCGAGGCCGCCGACGGCGGTACATTGTTCCTGGATGAGATCGGCGAACTGCCGCTGCCGTTGCAGACCCGCCTGCTGCGCGTGCTGGAAGAACGCGAGGTGCTGCGCGTCGGTGCAACCGAACCGACGCCCGTCGACCTGCGCGTGGTCGCCGCCACCCTGCAATCGCTGGAACAGCGCGCGGCGGCTGGCAGCTTCCGTCGCGATCTGTATTACCGGCTGGCCGCGTTGCGCATCGCGTTGCCCACTCTGCGCGCGCGTCGCAGCGATATCCCGCTGCTGACCACGCACTTCTTCCGCGAACTGCGCGGCATCGATGCACCGCTGGATGCAGAAGCGCTGGCCCTGCTCGGCGCAGCCGATTGGCCGGGCAATGTGCGTGAACTGCGCAATCTGGTGGATCGGCTGCGCATCCACTGGCAGCCCGGTGAAGGGCTGATCGATGCCGCGCGACTGCTGCAGCTGGCGCCGGAGCTGTTGAACGAAGGCGTCGCGGCACTACCGGTGGAAAGCAACGGCAAGCGACCGCCGCGTGCGCAGCTGGAGGCGCTGCTGCAGGAACACCGCAATGACCGCGAAGGCATGGCACAGGCGCTGGGCGTATCGCGCACCACGCTGTGGCGGTGGCTGCGCGCGGAGGGGTTGTAGAAGTCGAGCTTGCCCGACTGCTTCATCTAAGCCGCCCGATCATCATCGTTGATGTACCAAACGATGAAATCTACGAAGTTCTTCCAACGGGCCGGGGCTTCACCTGAAAGAAACTGATCATGCCGAGCCAGGTAATAGTCATGCACCTCTTCCGTTCGCACATCGTACAAATACATCCCCTCACCTTCGTCAGATGACAACGGAAGAAAATCCGCTGGGAGCTCGTACCGATCCCGAACGTACTCGGCCTGGTCTGGAATCTTCGGAATTCCGGGTCCAACAATGCGCAACAACTCAAGCTTCCCGTGCATGGGAGGCAGCGCGCCGTTGATCGCCATGTAGAACATCCACATATTGGAGCGAGGTCCAACGCCCAAACGATGCATGGCCTCTGCCGTCGAAGCGCAATCAAGATTCTGGCGATCCGGGCATGCGCGATTCACACGCTGGATCACATCATCCATCCCCATTCCAATTGCCTTCGTGTCACTCAATTTTCATCGCCTCCAGCGCGCTTCGATGGCAAACAGGCCACTGCCCACTGCGGAAATCCATAGCAGCAATACGCCCAACGGCACTTCGCTGAGATAGAAGAACCAGCTCAGCCAATCCAGCATGCCCAACCCGGCCGGAATGCGCGCGACGCCATCGGTCAGCGCCGCCACCGCGCAGATCGCTGCCAGCAGCAGGGCCGAAGGCCGACTCAGCAGGCCCAGCACCAGCAGGCCGCCCGCAATCCACTCGATCGCGCCGAGCACCGGCGCGCTGAACACCGGGAATGGGATGCCCGCGTCGACCAGCGTATGCACCATGCGCTCGCGCCCGGCGTCGGTGAACACCTTGTTCCAGCCAGATACGCAGAACATCACACCTGCCACGATGCGCGCGAGCAGCAACAGGAGTGCTTCCACGCCACGGCGCGGTGGAGGCACGGCAAGCAGGCAATGCCAGGAGGGCATGGCAGTTCCGGAAGTCAAGGACATTTCGGAGAGTGTGCCCGCGGCCTGCCTGCTCGCACATGAAGCGGACCAGTCCATTAGCGACAAACGCAGATTTCTGTAGAGCCGAGCCCATGCTCGGCTGATGCTCTCGAAGGAGCAGCCGAGCGTGGGCTCGGCTCTACAGCAGCCCGAGCACCACCCCGACTTACGGGTACAGCAGCCGCTTGCTCCAGCGCCCTTCGGCACCGGCTTCATAACACCAGCGCTCGTGCAGGCGGAACTGCGCGCCGTACCAGAACTCGATGCGGTCAGGCACCACGCGCAGGCCACTCCAACCGTCCGGGCGCGGCACATCCTTGCCGTCGAAGCGCGCCTCGACCTCGGCCACGCGTGCGTCGAACTCCTCGCGCGTGTTCAACGTCTTCGACTGCAGCGAGGCCCACGCGCCGATCTGGCTCATGCGCGGACGGCTGGCAAAATAGGCATCGGCTTCGGCATCGGCCACCTGCTCCACGCTCCCCTCGATGCGCACCTGGATGCCAGCCTCGCGCAGGCTGCGCCACAGGAACAGCAGCGCCGCCTGCGGATTGGCCTGCAGTTCGGCGCCCTTGTGGCTGTCCAGATGGGTGTAGAACACGAAGCCGCGCTCGTCGAACGCCTTCAGCAACACAGTTCGCGCCGACGGCCGGCCCTGCGTATCGGCAGTGGCCACGGTCATCGCATTGGGCTCCACCTCACGGCTCTGTTTCGCTTCTTCAAACAGGGCGGCAAAGGTCGACAGGGCTTCGGCGTACAGGTCGCTCATGACAGCATTCTTCTCACACGGTTTGGGCTATTGTGGCGGCATGGTCGCTGCTGCGTACATGCCCCAGGTGAAAGGATTCCCCGAAACAGTGGTCGAGCAGGCGCTGGATGACGCGCTGGGCAGCAGCACAGCCGTTCCAGTATTGGCGATCAGCGGCCTGCAGGGGAGCGGCAAATCGACGCTGGCCGCGCAGGTGGTCGCCCGTGCCCATGCCCGTGGCCTGAACGCCGCAACGCTCTCCATCGACGATGTCTACCTGACCCGCGCGCAGCGCCAGCGCCTGGCGCGTCAGGTACATCCCTTGTTGATCACCCGTGGCCCGCCGGGCACCCACGACCTGCCGCTGGCGCATGCGGTACTGGATGCAGTGGCCGCACGACAGCCGCTGGCCCTGCCCCGATTCGACAAACTGGCCGACGAGCGCCTGCCCGAAGCGCAGTGGCCGCAGCTCGAAAAGCCGCTGGACCTGCTGGTGTTCGAGGGCTGGTTCCTCGGCACTCCGGCGCAGGACGCTTCCGAACTGGACCCTCCCCTCAACGCACTCGAGCGCGAGGCCGATGCCGATGGCCGCTGGCGGCGCTGGTGCAACCAGGCGCTGGCCCGCGACTATCCGGCGCTGTGGCAGCGCTGCGACCGTCTGTGGTTCCTGCAGCCCCCGGATTTCTCGGTGGTGCCGCGTTGGCGCTGGCAGCAGGAGCAGAACCTGCAGGCGGCCCAGCCCGGCCGGCACGGCATGAGCCGGCCGCAGCTGGAGCGCTTCGTGCAGTACTACGAGCGGGTCAGCCGGCAGGCATTGCGTGCGCTGCCGGCCATTGCCGACCGGATGCTGGTGCTGGATGCGCAGCGCCAAGTGCAGGCGCTGCGCTGAGCAGGCTCACTCCACCAGGAAGGTGATCCGCAGGTTCACCCGCCATTCGGTGATCTCACCGTTGCCGTCGGTGACCACCTTGGTCTCGTTGATCCAGGCGCCCTGGATGCCCTTGACCGTCCCGGACACCTTCTTCAATCCGCTGCGCACCGCGTCCTCCACGCTCTTGGGCGAGGACGCATTGATTTCGATGACCTTGGCAACCGACATGGCAGGTACTCCGTCAGGCGCGGGAAACCCCGCAGGAACCTCCACCCTGACGTGAAGAACGTAAAGGCCAAGGCACGGAGGTGTTAGCATCAGAGGGCATGAATCCCGCTCCGAACCTGATCCTGATCGGCCCGATGGGCGCCGGTAAAACCTGCATCGGCCGCCGCCTCGCCGAGCGCTTCACGCTGGACTTCGTCGACGTCGACCAGGCCATCGTCGATGCGACCGGGGCCAGCATCCCCACGATCTTCGAACACTCCGGCGAGGCCGGCTTCCGCGCCCATGAGCGCCAGGCACTGGCACAGGTGCTGGCCGGCCGTGGCCAGCTGGTGTCCACCGGCGGTGGTGCCGTGCTCGACCCGGACAATCGCGCCCTGATCGCCCGGCGTGGCTTTGTCGTCTACCTCCGGGTCAGCGTCGCGGCCCAGCTGGAGCGCCTGTCACGCGACAAGGCGCGCCCCCTGCTGCAGCGGCCGGACCGCGAACAGGTACTGCAGGATCTGGCCGCGCATCGCGACCCGCTGTATCGCGACCTGGCCGATGTCACCCTTGATACCGACCCGTTTACTGCAGCCGATGCGACCGCCCAGCTTGTGCTCAAGCTGGCCACGCACTGGCAGCGACAGGACCCCACTGCATGACTTCCCCTGCCCTGCTGCAGGTCGCCGTTGGCGGCGACCGCCCCTATTCCATCACCATTGGCGCCGGCGCCCAGGCCGACGGTTCCGCGCTGGCCAACCATGTACGCGGCCGCCATGTGCTGCTGGTCAGCGACAGCGAGGTTGCGCCGCGCTATCTGGATGCCGTCAGGCAGACCCTGCTGGCCGCACGCCCGGACCTGATCGTGGGTGAGCACGTGCTCGCTGCCGGCGAAGCCTCCAAGACCCTGGCCGAGTTCGGCTCGGTCATCGAGGCGCTGGCTGCGCTCGGCGCAACCCGTGATGCCTGCGTGTTCGCCCTCGGCGGCGGTGTGGTCGGCGACCTTGCCGGCTTTGCCGCGGCCTGCTGGATGCGCGGCGTCGACTGCGTGCAGCTGCCGACCACGCTGCTGGCGATGGTCGACTCCTCGGTGGGCGGCAAGACCGCCGTGGATATCCCGGCCGGCAAGAATCTGGTCGGCGCGTTCCATCCGCCGCGTGCGGTGATCGCCGATACCCGCGTGCTGACCACCCTGCCGCCGCGTGAGCTGCGCGCCGGCCTGGCTGAAGTGGTGAAGTACGGTGCGCTGGGTGATGCGCTTTTCTTCGAGTGGTTGCAGCAGCATGCCGACGCCCTGGTGGCCGGCGAGGATGCCGTGATCGCCGAAGCCATCGCCCGCAGCTGCCGGCACAAGGCGGCGATCGTCGAGCGCGATCCCTTCGAGAAGGGCGAACGCGCCCTGCTCAACCTCGGCCACACCTTCGGCCACGCCATCGAAACCGAACAGGGCTACTCCGCACCGGGGCGCGATGCGCTCAACCACGGTGAGGCCGTAGCGGTGGGCATGGTGCTGGCCGCCCGCCTCTCCACCCAGCTGGGCCTGGCCGAGGACGCCGACCGTGTGCGCCTGCAGGCCCTGTTGGAGCAGTTGGGCCTGCCGGTGGCAATCCCCGCCGGACTGGACCCGCAGGCCCTGCTCGGCCGCATGCGCCTGGACAAGAAGAACGTGGCCGGCCGTCTGCGCCTGGTGCTGTGGCGCGGCATGGGCCGTGCCGAAGTGGTGCCGGATGTGGATGAAGCGGCGGTACTGAAGGTGCTGGGCGAAGGCTGACCGCTTCCGCGTTCGCCGGGCATGGCCCGGTGCTACCGGGGAGGTTTCATGAGGTTGCCGGCCAGCGGCCGGCACTACCGCGTTGCGGCAGGGGTCACACCACCCCCGCTACAATCGACGCCATGCACGTCCACCTGCAACAACCCGCCGACGGTGCCCAGGCACCGCGCTTCCTGCGCCTGACCTTGGTCCCGGACCTGTTCGGCGGCTGGGAGCTGCTGCGCGAATCCGGCCGCGTCGGCGCCCGCTCGCAGCTGCGGCGCGAGCTGTACCTCAAGGCCGACGAAGCCCGCCACGCCTACGAGAAGGCCCGCGATGCCGAACTGCATCGGGGCTTCCAGATTCTTTCGCACGGCGACTGACTGCGCCGCTGCCCTTTTCGCCCAAGGAATGCCCACTGTGACCAGCCCTCTCCGCAACGATCGCCTGCTGCGCGCCCTGCGCCGCGAACCGGTGGACTGCACCCCCGTCTGGCTGATGCGCCAGGCCGGCCGCTACCTGCCGGAATATCGCGCCACCCGGGCCAAGGCCGGCAGCTTCCTGGCCATGGCCAAGAACCCGGAGATCGCCTGCGAAGTCACCCTGCAGCCGCTGCGCCGCTTCCCGCTGGACGCGGCCATCCTGTTCTCGGACATCCTCACCATTCCCGATGCAATGGGCCTGGAGCTGTACTTCGTCGAAGGCGAAGGCCCGAAGTTCCGCCACCCGGTGCGCGATGAAGCGGCCATCGCCAGGCTGGCGGTCCCGGACATGGAACAGGACCTGGGCTACGTAATGGACGCGGTGCGCCTGATCCGCCGCGAACTGGACGGCCAGGTGCCGCTGATCGGTTTCTCCGGCAGCCCGTGGACGTTGGCCTGCTACATGGTCGAAGGCGGCGGCAGCAAGGATTTCGCGCGCATCAAGGCGATGGCGCTGAATCATCCGCAGGCCCTGCACCGTCTGCTGGAGGTAACCACCGACGCGGTGATCGCCTATCTCGGCGCGCAGCGCGCCGCCGGTGCGCAGGCCCTGCAGGTGTTCGACACCTGGGGTGGCGTGCTGTCGCCGGCAATGTACCGCGAGTTCTCGCTGCGCTATCTGCAGCGCATCGCCGAAGGCCTGGAGCGCGGCGAAGGCAGCGAGCGCACGCCGCTGATCCTGTTCGGCAAGGGCACCGGCCTGCACCTGGAAGCGCTGTCGCAGACCGGCGCCGATGCGCTCGGCCTGGACTGGACGCTGGACCTGGATGAAGCACTGCGCCGCACCGGGGGGCGCGTAGCCCTGCAGGGCAACCTGGACCCGACCACGCTGTATGCCTCGCCCGATGCGATCGCCGCGGCGGCCGCACGTGTGCTCGACACCTATGCCGCCGGCAATGGCGGTTCGCGCGAGGGCCATGTGTTCAACCTCGGCCACGGCATGTCGCCGGACATGGACCCGGCCCATGTACAGGTGCTGGTCGACGCGGTGCACGCGCACAGCCAACGCTGAGCATTCCGCATGCAGTCGCGGCGCGATGTTGATCGCGCCGTGACCCGCAGTGCGCGATCATGGTGCCCCCACGTTGCACCGGCCCCACCCCATGTCCACAGCGCCATCGACCTACACCCGCCAGCGCCCACTGCTGTGGCTGGTGTCCTTGGCGATCTTCATGCAGATGCTGGACTCGACCATCGTCAACACGGCGCTGCCGGCGATGGCGGCCAGCCTCGGCGAAAGCCCCCTGCAGATGCAGTCGGTGGTCTTCAGCTACGCACTGGCCGTGGCCACCTTCATCCCCGCCTCCGGCTGGATCGCCGACCGCTACGGCACCCGTCGCACCTTCCTGGTAGCGATCATCCTGTTCACCCTCGGCTCGCTGGCCTGCGCCTTGGCCCAGCACCTGCACCAGCTGGTCGGCGCACGCGTGCTGCAGGGCATCGGTGGCGCGATGCTGCTGCCGGTCGGGCGCCTGGCGGTGATGCGCTCGGTGCCTCGCGAGGACTTTCTGCGTGCGATGAGCTTCATCGCCATCCCCGCACTGGTCGGTCCGCTGATCGGCCCGACCCTGGGCGGCTGGCTGGTCGAAATCGCATCATGGCACTGGGTGTTCCTGATCAACCTGCCGATCGGCGTCATCGGCTTCATCGCAGCGATGAAGATCATGCCCGACCACTACGCCAGCCACCGCACCCGTTTCGACCTGCGCGGCTACGCCATGCTGGCCTTTGCGATGGTGGTGCTGTCGCTGGCGCTGGATGGCATCTCCGGGCTCGGCACACCGCACGCGCTGGTGATGCTGATGACCGTGGCCGGCCTGGCTGCGCTGGTCGGCTACTGGCTGCACGCGGCCAATTCAACCGCACCGCTGTTCTCGCTGGCGCTGTTCCGCGTGCCCAGCTATCGCATCGGCATTCTCGGCAACCTGTTCTCGCGCATCGGCAGCAGTGCCATGCCGATGCTGATTCCGCTGCTGCTGCAGGTCGGCCTTGGCCTGGGGCCGATGAACGCCGGCCTGATGATGGTGCCGGTGGCGGCCGCGGGCATGGTGTCGAAGAAGTTGGCGGTGAAGCTGGTTGAACGCTACGGCTATCGCCGCGTACTGATGACCAACACCGTGCTGGTCGGCCTGGCGATGGCCAGCTTCATCCTGATGACACCGGGCCAGCACCTGAGCGTGCGCCTGCTGCAGCTGGCGTTCTTCGGTGCGGTCAATTCGCTGCAGTTCACCGTGATGAACACCGTCACCCTGCGCGACCTGGATCGTGAGTTCGCCAGTTCCGGCAACAGCCTGCTGTCGATGGTGATGATGCTCGCCGCCGGCTTCGGTGCGGCTGCTGCAGGCAGCCTGCTGGCCGCGTTCGGTACGCAGCTGGAAGGCCACGGCGCGACGGCGGCGCTGCACGCCACGTTCCTGTGCGTCGGCGCGATCACCCTGACCTCGACGCTGATCTTCTGGCAGCTGCCCGACACCAAGCCGGAGCCGCGCGAGGTCGAGCACGTAGCGGAGTAGTGGGTTCGGCAGGGCTGCGCCCTGCACCTGCAGAGGCCACTGCGCAAGCAACAGCAACGGCAACGGCAACAGCAACAGCGGGCTATCCGTGGGATGGCGGGGCGGTGTCGGATTGCGGGGACGCCGCAAGTACGTCCCTGTAGGCTTGGCCGCGGCATCCATGCCGCGGACACCCCGCAATCCGACACCGCCCCACCTTCGACAGATTTCCGGTGGCTGATGGATCCACGCCATGCGTGAATCCATGTCCATCGAGATAGAATATTTCGACAATTGAACGAACAGCATCCACGCATGGCGTGGATCTACAGTGTCGACCAAGGTCGACACCCACCAACAGCAACACAGAACGCCGTTCCGACAGATCGCGGAAATCTGTCGAAGGCGGGGTGGGTCCGGTTGCGGGGGCGTGAGCGCCATGGATGGCGCGACCGAGCTTACATGGACGTACTTGCAGCGTCCCCCGAACCGGACCCACCCCGCCATCCCACGGATAGCCAGCTGTTGCTGTTGCTTCGGCCGTTGCTGTTGCCTCTGCAGGTGCAGGGCGCAGCCCTGCCGAACTTCTACCGCCCCAGCACGCGGGCGATCGCTTCCACCAGCAGCTCACCGGTCACCGGCTTGCGCAGGAAACCACCGATGCCGGCCGCTTCCACCTGCTGCTGCAGATCGGGGTCGGTACGTGCGGTCACTGCCAGCAGCGGCAGCGTGTAGCCCTGGTTGCGCAGATGCTGGGCGAGTTCGAAACCGCTCAGGCCCGGAAGATCCAGATCAAGCAGGCCGACATCGAAATCACCTGCGCTGATCTCACGCAGTGCGGCCAGCGCGTGGGCGGCGTGGACCACCTCATGGCCACGGGTCGCGAGCAGGCCACACATCACATCGGCCACGGTCGCATCGTCCTCCACCAGCAACACCCGCAGCGGTGACATGTTGACCGCGGCAGCAGCGGCATCACTGTCGGCACCTCCGTCGCTGGCCGCACCCTGTTGCAGCGGCAGCGGCAGGCTGACACCGAAGCAGGTACCGCTGCCCAGTTGGCTTTCCACGCGGATCCGGCCCTGCATGGCCAGTGCCAGCTCGCGGCAGATCGCCAGGCCCAGGCCGCTGCCACCGTACTGCGCGGCCGTGCGCGCGCCGTCAGCCTGCTCGAAGCGCCGGAACAACCGTTGCTGTTGCTCCTGGCTGATGCCCGGTCCGGTATCGCGCACTTCGAAATGCAACCCGCGCGGCCCTTCCTCGCAGCGCGCGTGCAGCGTGATGCTGCCGCGGCTGGTGAACTTGACCGCGTTGGACAGCAGGTTGAGCAGGATCTGCCGCACCCGCATCGCATCGCCGGTCGCCTGCAGCCCTGCAGGCAGCTGGTTGTCGAGGATGAAGCGCAAGCCCTTCTGCGCGGCGAGCGGCCCCATCAGCGCGGCCAGATCCTGCAGCAGACGATTGAGACCGAACGCATTGGATTGCAGTTCCAGGCGCCCCGATTCGATCCGCGCCAGATCCAGCGCATCGTTGACCAGATGCAGCAGGTGCTCACCGGCGTGCCGGATCGACTGGGTATAGCCGCGCTGCTGCGGATCCAGCGGCGAGGCCAGCAACAGCTCACTCATGCCCAGCACGCCGGTCATCGGCGTGCGGATTTCATGGCCGAGATTGGCGAGGAACCGGGTCTTGGCCGCCGAGGCGTGTTCGGCCAGGTCCTGCTTGTGCAGAGCGAGCTGGTAGGCGTGCTGGCGCTGCAGCCGGCGCCGGTACAACCAGGCGAACCAGCTGGTCAGCAGCAACGCAATCGAGGCCAGCACCAGCAGCCCGGACAAGCTGCGCCACCATGGCGGCTGCACGTGGAATTCCAGGGTCTGCACCCGCGACCACACGTGGTCGGCCGAGCGCGCCTGCACTTCCAGCCGGTAGGCCCCGGGTGGCAGGCGCGAGAACAGGCGCTCGCCTGCCGGGCCCACCTCGACCCAATCAGGGTCATAGCCGGCCAACCGGTAGCGGTAGGTGTTGGAGGCCGAATCGGCGAAGGACAGCAGGCGCGCGACGATACGCAGGTCGCGGTCGCCATCGGCGATCTGCAGCGGCGTGTCATGGGTCAGGTCCAGCAACTGTTCGTTGCGGCGCACCTCCACCCGCTCGATCACCAGCGGCGCACGCCGGGTGGAAGGCCGCACCTGCTCGGGATCGAACACCACCACACCGGCGGGGGTACCCGCCACCATGCGCCCAGCGGCGGAGGCAATCAGGGTGTGTTCGCGGAACTCCTGGCTGGGAAGCCCATCGTGCACCCCGTACAGGCGTACGCTCTCGCCATCGGCACTCACCCGCACCAGGCCGCGGGCACTGGTGGCCCACGCCACGCCCTGTGCGTCAACGACCAGCCCAGTGGCGGAAATCGCCGGATAGCCCTGCTCCGTGCCCACCACCGCCTGCCGTTCCAACCTGCCCTGGCTCCAGAGATACCGCGACAGGCGGCCATCCTCGGACAACCAGATCTGCCCATCCTTGCCGACGTGCAGGGCATACACTGCCGTGGCCGGCGCACCCGGCACCGGCTGGAAGCGCTGCGCATCCGGTTGCCACTGCAGCAGGCCACGGCTGCTGGCCAGCCAGATCCGGTCCTGCGGGCCGCATTCCACGTCAAGATTGAGCTGGCCGGCCTGCAGACCATCCTGACCGTTGTCCAGCTGCCGGCGCACATGCCCATCCAGGTCACGCTGCTGCAGGCCCGCTGCCAGCATCAACCACAGGCTGTCACCATCACAGGTCATCATCGCCTCGATGTTGCCTTCCATGGTCGCGTCGGCACCGGCATCCCGGCCCCAGCGCCGCAGCTCGCCCCGGCGCGGGTCGTAGCGCATCAAGGCGTCGGTCGAACCCACCCACACCCGTCCCTGCCGGTCTTCGCGCACCGACGTCAGCCAGTGCATGCCATTGACGAAAGTGCGGTGCTGCTCGATCACGCCCGTGCGCGGATTGAAACGGTCCAGCGCGCCATGGCTGCCGACGGTCCACACGCCGCCATTGCTGGAGGGGCTGGTACCCAGCACATAGGAATTGCGCAGCGAGGACGGATCATCCTCCAGCCGCGAGAACACCGAGAACTGCCACCAGCGCGGCAGCAGATGCCACAGGCCGGCATTGGTGCTGGCCAGCCAGATGCCGCCTTCGCGATCCTCATAGGCGCCGGTCCAGTTCGGCCGCACCAGGCCACGAGCGATGGCGCTGTAAAGCGGCACTGTCTGGTACCGTCCATCGATGCCCCGGCCCAGGCCGCTGCGCGTATCCAGCCAGTGCCCACCCTGCTCGTCGCGCAGCATCATGCCCAGCACCTGGTCGCCGGCCGGCAATGTCCAAGGAACGGATTCGAAACGGCCATCCGGGCGGCGCACCGTGGCCCCGGCCAGCGTGCTGATCCAGAGGCTGCCGTCCGGTTCTGCGGTCAGTCCATTGATCAGCAGGCTGGGCACCAGGTCGCCGCCGATGCGTTCGAAATCGGTGCCGGTCCAGCGCGCCACGCCATGCTTGGTGCCGACCCACAGGCTGCCATCGGCAAGCGTGGCCAGGTACGGCACCGACGCGGCCGGGACACTGCGCGGGTTGTTCGCTTCGGGCAGGAACCGCTGCAGGCGATCATTGCTGTCCAGCCGGTACAGGCCGCCTTCGTGGGTGCCGAACCAGATCGCGCCATCCGGCGTTGCAGCCAGGCTCCAGACCGTGTTGCTGCCCATCAGCGGCTGGCTGCTGCGGTCGTAGAAGCGCAGCTGCCGGCGATCGGCCGACATCCGCACCAGGCCGGCATTTTCAGTGCCGATCCACAACTCGTTGCGGGCATCGACCAGCACGCTCCAGATGCGGTTGTCGCGCAGGCCGTCCTCGGAACGCCAGATGCGGTAGTTGCGCCCGTCGTAGCGCGCCAGGCCATCGTTGGTGGCAATCCACAGGTAGCCGTAGCGGTCTTCGGCCATGCGGTTGACGGTGTTGGACGGCAACCCATCGAACACGGTGACCTGCCGCGGCGAAGGTGGCACCGGCTGCGCGGCAGCGGGCGCCAGGCAGCACAGCAGCAGCATCAGCAGCGTCACTGCCCGCAGATACACCACCGATGGCCTCCTCACGCTGCTGTTGATGATGCCCACGCCGTGGGCGTCGGCATGGTAAACCGAAAGTTGCGGGATTCACGCCGCAGGATGCCGTACTCAGCTGATGATCTGGCGTTTATTGCGCGCCTGGGCAATCGCCGCCACCAGCAGATCGCCGGTCACCGGCTTGCGCAGGAAACCATCGAATCCGGCCGCAAGCACCTGGGTCTCGGCATAGGCATCCGAGCGCGCGGTAACGGCCACCAACGGCAGCTCGTAGCCCATCGCGCGCAGCTGGCGGGCGATGGCGGTGCCGTCGAGTGCCGGCAGGTCGAGGTCGAGCAGGCCGACATCGAATCCCTCTGTGGATATCTCCGACAGTGCGCCCAGGCCATGCAGCACGTGTACCACCTCATGGCCGCGGCCGCGCAGCAGGCCAGCGATGACCTCGGCAACGGTTGCATCGTCCTCGACCAGCAGGATGCGCAGTGCAGGCAGGGTCGGCGACGCTGCCTCACCAGGGCTGGAGGCCTGCTGCCGGCTCCATGGCAGCGGCAACCGCACTGCGAAACGTGCGCCGCGCCCCGGCTGGCTGTCGACATCGATGCGGCCGCCCATCGCCACGGCCAGCTCCTGGCAGATCGCCAGACCCAGCCCGCTGCCGCCATAACGCGAGGCGGTGCGCGGGCCATCGGCCTGTTCGAAGCGGTGGAACAGGCGCTGCTGCTGTTCGGCATTGATGCCCGGCCCGCTGTCGCTGACTTCAAAGGTCACCGCACCACCGTCCTCGTCCAGGCGCGCCGCCAGACCGACATGGCCGCGCTCGGTGAACTTGATCGCGTTGCCCAGCAGGTTCAGCAGGATCTGGCGGACGCGCATCTCATCGCCACTGACGCAGATCGGGCCAGGCAGTGCATCCCCGCGTTGGAAAGCCAGCCTGCGCTGTTGTGCCATCGGCTGCATCAATGCCTGCACCTGGGCCAGCAGTGCGCCCAGGTCGAACGGCCGGATGTCCAGTTCAAGCCGGCCGGCCTCGATCCGTGCCAGGTCCAACGCATCATTGACCAGCCGCAGCAGATGGCTGCCGGCCTGCTGGATGGAGCCTGCATAGCTGCGCTGCACCGGGTCCAGTTCGGTGGCCAGCAGCAGTTCGCTCATGCCCAGTACGCCGGTCATCGGCGTGCGCACTTCGTGGCCCAGGGTCGCCAGGAAGCGGCTCTTGGCCTGCGATGCCTGCTCGGCGATCTGCTGCTTGTGCACCGTCAACTGCCACTGCTGGCGCCGCCGCAGCCGCCTGCGGATCGACCACAGCAGTGCCAACAGCAACAGCGAGCCCAGCATCACGTAGCCGAAGATCGCCATGCCGCTGCGCCACCAGGGCGGCAACACCTTGATGTGCAACTGCTGCGAGGGTGTCCACGGGCCACTGGCCGATGCGGCCTGCACCTCGATCGAATAGGCCCCGGGCGGCAGCCGCGACAACGTACGCTGGCCATCCCCGCCCTGTTCCACCCAGTTCTGGTCGTAGCCCTCCACGCGGAACCGGTAGCGGTTGCCCTGCGGGTTGGCATAGGACAACAGCCGCGCATCGATCTGCAGGTCACGGTCATCGGGCCCCAGCAACAGCAGGCCGGAGGTCGGCAAGGGCTGCCAGCCGCGCGCATCATCACGACGCACGCGCACCTGCGCGATCACCAGCTGCGACGGCGGAAGTTCGACGTCGGCGGCATTCGGATCGAAGCCCACCATGCCGGTCTGGGTAACGGCCAGCACCCGGCCATCCGCATCGATCGCCGGCGGGCGTCCGGTGAATTCGGCATCGAGCAGGCCATCGCGCTCATTGAATATCTGCAGGCGACGCTGTTTCGGATCCCAGCGCAGCAGGCCACGCGGTGTCGTCGCCCACAACTGCCCGTTCGCAGCCAGGGCCAGCCCACCCATGCTGACCGGCGGCACGCCGGCGCCAGCATCGACGCGCTGGATCAGGCGCAGGCTGAGGCCATCCCACTGGTAGCGTTCAAATGCGCCTTGGCGTGCGATCCACATCTGCCGGGGATCGATCCACACCAGATCGTAGATCGGGCCCCTGGAAACGCCGGGTACCGCTTCGAAGCGGTCACCCTGCTCGCGCAGGATGCCCATTTCCCCCATCACCCAGGCCCGCCCCGTGGCATCGAAGCGGATCTGTTCGACCGGCGCATCGGTGTTGCCACGCAGCGTCGCGCCATCGAAAGTGCGCAACAGGCGGCCCTCGGCACTGCGCTGCTGCAGGCCCAGATTCATCACCGACACCCAGACCGTGCCATCAGGCGCCTGCCGCATCAGATCGATCCGCTGCCGCAGGTCGGAGCCGCCGCCGATGCGCCAGTCGCGCAGCGCACGGGTGGCCGGGTCATAGACGCTGATGCGTCCCGCGCGGCCCAGCCACAGCCGCCCATCGGGACGTGGCAGCACCGACCACACCGCGCCACCGCCGAGCTCGCGGTCGCTGGCCAGCAGCCTCAACGTCCCCTGCGCATCGATCTGGTAGACACCATGGGCAGAGCCAACGTAGTAGCTGCGACCGTCACTGGCGGCGCTCAACAGGTACTGGCTGTCGAGCGGTTTGCCATCAAGCTGGTACCAGGTCGAAAAACGCCGCCAGTCTGGCGGAAGGTAGGCCAGGCCCTGGGTCAACAACGCGACCCACAGACCTCCTTCATGATCCTGCAGCAGGTCGAGCACGCCACTATGGCCCGTCAGGAAGCCACTGCCACGGTCGCCTTCCAGCTTGCGCAGCACCTGGCCGTCACCGCGCAGCAGGCCATCGGAGGTTCCCGCCCAGTAGCCTCCGCGGCTGTCGGGCAGCACCAGTGCCGAACGCAGGCCGGCGCTGTCGGCCCAGGCAGGTCGCGTTACCCGATCCTGCGCATCGATGCGGTACAGGCCGTCGTTCTGTGTGCCGACCCAGACTGCGCCATCGGCATCGCGGCTCAGCCGCAGCACGCTGACTGCCGCCAGTTCGCGCGGCGCCACGGCTTCAAAGGCATGGCCGTTCCAGCGCGCCACGCCGGTTTCGGTTCCCACCCACAGCCGTCCCTGCGCATCGACCAGGCTGCTGAAAACGGTGTCGCTCGGCAGTCCGCCAGGCTGCGCCGGATCATGCTGGAAATGGCGCAGCGAGCCGTCTTCGCCGAAGCGGCAGACCCCATGGCTGCTGCTGCCGATCCATAGCGCATCCTCGGCATAGGCCAGCGTCCAGAACTGTCCCTGGCAGCCGTCGGTGACGGAATCGAAGGTCTTGAAGCGCTCGCGATCGGCATCCAGGCGGGCCAGCCCCTTGCCGTTGATGCCGACCCATACCCGGTCGAGCGGGTCGACCAGCAGGGTTTCGATCTCGTTGCCGGGCAGCGAATCCGGTTGTGCCGGGTCGTGCTGCCACACCCGCAGTTCACCACCGTCATAGCGGGCCAGGCCGCCGTCGGTGGCAGCCCACACACGGCCCTGTCGGTCTTCGGCCAGCGCGACCACCATGCGCGAGGGCAATCCCTCGGCCGCGCCGAAACGGCGCAGGCGCGGCGTTTCGCCGGCCATGTCCAAGGTCGCGGCTGCAGCGGAAAGCGCCAACAGCACCAGACCTGCTCCTGCAATGCCTTGGCACCACCGGCGCCAGCCGCTCGTCATCCTGAACCCCCTGTCCTGTGCCGATTGTCACACAGGGCTGCAGCCATCGCTGCAACAGCCTGTTTCCGGCCACATCGGCACCACGAACTGTTGCAGCCGTGGACACAGCGTTGCGCAGGGGCTATGGGTATGATCGAACAGTCTTTTTCCCGGAGTCCACCGCCGATGCGCCACTGCCTGGCCCTGCTGCCGATGCTGCTTGCCGTCGCCCCCGCCTGGGCAGGCAACGATGCCTACCGCATCGATCCGGTACACACCCGGGTGCTGTTCGCCATCGACCATGCCGGCTACTCGCAGGCGCTGGGTACGATCTCCGGAAGCCAGGGCCAGCTGCAGTTCGATAGCGACAACTGGCGCGATGCGACACTGGACGTCGAGATTCCGGTAGCACGACTGGACCTTGGCGATGCCAAGTGGAACCAGGCCACGCTGGCGCGCAGCCTGCTCGACGGCGAACGCTTTCCCACCGCCCGCTTCGTTTCCCACCATGTTGAACCGATCGACGCGAAACGTGCCCACGTGACCGGGACACTGACCCTGCGCGGCGTCAGCCAGGAAGTCACGCTCGAGGTGACCTTGAACCAGGTCAAACGCTATCCGCTGCCGCCGTTCCGGCGTACTGCAGGGTTCTCCGCCACCACGACACTGAGCCGCCGCGCCTTCGGCATCACCGCCTGGCCGGGCGTGATCGGCGATGCGGTGCAGGTGCGGATCGAGGCTGAAGCCACGCTCGACCGCAGCGATTCTCCGGGAACTCCTGCGCCCCAACCCCACTCCGACAGCCAGACGGCCACCAAGGACCCTTCATGACCGCCAAGAACACCCCCGCCGCCTGGGGGAGTGTCAGCCAGACCCTGCACTGGCTGATCGCATTGCTGATTCTCGCCCTGGGCATCGTCGGCCTGACCATGGGCGAGCTGCCGAAGACGCCCAAGTACTTCTGGGTCTATACCGCGCACAAGTCGATCGGCATCACCGTGCTGGCACTGGTGGTGCTGCGCCTGGGCTGGCGCCTGTATGCCGGTGCCCCCAAGCCGGTACCGGGCGTGCCGAGCTGGCAGGAGCGCATCGCCAGCGCCACCCATGTGCTGCTGTATGTGCTGATGTTCGCCATCCCGTTGTCGGGCTGGATATACGACTCGGCCAGCGGCCTGCGCCCGTTCCGCTGGTTCGGTCTGGTCGAAGTACCCAAGCTGAGCGGACCGGACCCGCAGGTCGTGGCGGTTTCCCATGCCCTGCACGAATACGGCTTCTGGCTGTTGATCGCGGTGGTACTGGCCCATGCCGGTGCTGCCTTCTACCACCACCTGTTCCAGCGCGATGCCACCCTGTCCCGGATGTTGCCGCGTGGCTGGCTCGCCTCTCCCCAGAAGGACTGACCGATGAACCTGAAACTGACCACCCCGGCCGCCGTGGCCGCCGCCCTCGCCGGCATGCTGGCCACCGCACCGGTGCTCGCCGCCGATTACGCCCAGGCGCCAGGTGCCGGTTCGTTCCTGGCCTTTGCCACCAAGTACGACGGTGAAGTGTTCACCGGCAGCTTCCCGGGCTTCGCCACCAAGCTCAGCTTCGACCCGGCCAATCCGGCTGCGGGTTCGCTGGACGTGGTGATTCCGCTGGCCGGCGCCAAGAGCGGCAACAGCGACCGCGACTCCACCCTGCAGGGCGCGGACTTCTTCAGCGTCGGCAAGTTCGCTACCGCACGCTACACCGCCAAGGGTTTCCGCGCGCTCGGCAACGACCAGTTCGCCGCCGATGGCACGCTGGAACTGCGCGGCGTCAGCAAGCCGGTCACCTTCACCTTCACCTGGAAGCCCGGCGCACAGCCGGTGCTGACCGGCAAGGCGACGGTCAAGCGCCTGGACTTCGGTGTCGGCGGCGGCGACTGGGCCGATACCAAGACCATCCCCGACGAAACGGCGATCAGCACGATCGTGAAGTTCGACGCGAAATAAGACGCCCTGGCGTCCGCGGTAGCGCCGGGCCATGCCCGGCGGCTTCCCCCGATGGCCGCGCTACGCGCTCGCCGGGCATGGCCCGGCGCTACCTGCCCGCAGCCAACCAGGCCTGCACCGCAGCCGCATCGAACGGCCAGTCCAGCTCCCGCCCGCCGGTCTCATCACGCAGCACCGGCACGCGCGCCCCATAGCGCGCCTCCAGCGCCGGCTGGTCATCGAGGAACACCGATTCGAACTCGGGCGCCCGCGCCTTGGCCAGTTCGGCCAGGGCCATGTCACACAGATGGCAGTCGTCACGCTGGAACAGGGTCAACACCGGGGTTTGCTCCCTTGGCGGAAATGCTGCGCCGCAGCCATGGAAGCGCGGCGTGAACCGCTAGAATAGCGGTCTCTCCCGGTACCCGCAGTACGGCAACCATGGCTGTCAGCACGTTCGACGTTTTCAAGATCGGCATTGGCCCGAGCTCCTCGCACACCGTCGGGCCGATGAGGGCCGCCGAGCGTTTCATCCATCGCTGGCTGCTCGACCCGGGCAAGCTGGAGGAGGTCGCACGCATCCGTGCCGATGTGTACGGCTCGCTGGCGCTGACCGGTCGCGGCCACGGCACCGACAAGGCGATCCTGCTGGGCCTGGAAGGGCAGCGTCCGAACCTGATCGACCCGGACATCATCCCGTCCACGCTGGAGCGAATCCGCAGCAGCAAGCGGATCATGCTGATGGGCCAGCACGAGATCGCCTTCGACGAAAAGCGCGACCTCGGCCTGAACAAGCGGCAGAAGCTGCCCTACCACACCAACGGCATGCGCTTCACCGCGTACAACGCCGATGACGAAGTGCTGGCCACCCGCGATTACTACTCGGTCGGCGGCGGCTTCGTGGTCAACCAGGACGACGCGGCCGATGACCGCATCGTGCCTGATGAAACGCCGTTGCCCTACCCGTTCAAGAGCGGCGACGAGCTGCTGGCGCAGACCGCACGCAGTGGCCTGAGCATCGCCCAGTTGATGTTCGAGAACGAGAAGTGCTGGCGCACGGAAGACGAGATCCGCGACAACCTGCGCGAGATCTGGAGCGCGATGCAGGCCTGCGTGGCGCGCGGCATCCGTGAGGAAGGCGTGCTGCCCGGTGGCCTGAAAGTGGGCCGCCGCGCACCGGCGCTGTACCGCGAACTGTCATCGAAGCCGGAAGCGGCGATGCGTGATCCGCTGACCACGCTGGACTGGGTCAACCTGTACGCACTGGCCGTGAATGAAGAGAACGCCGCCGGTGGCCGCGTGGTCACCGCACCCACCAACGGCGCGGCGGGCGTACTGCCGGCGGTGCTGCACTACTTCGACCGCTTCTGCCCCGGCGCGAACGAGCAGCGGGTGTTCGACTTCCTGCTGACCTCGGCGGCGATCGGCATCCTGTACAAGGAAAACGCCTCGATCTCCGGCGCCGAAGTGGGCTGCCAGGGCGAGGTCGGCGTGGCCTGTTCGATGGCCGCCGGTGGCCTGGTCGCGGCGCTGGGTGGCAACCCGAGCCAGATCGAGAACGCGGCGGAAATCGGCATGGAGCACAACCTGGGCCTGACCTGCGATCCGATCGGTGGCCTGGTGCAGATTCCGTGCATCGAGCGCAACGCGATGGGTGCGGTGAAGGCGATCAACGCCTCGCGCATGGCCATGCGCGGCGACGGCAAGCACAAGGTGTCGCTGGACAAAGTCATCAAGACCATGCGCGACACCGGCCGCGACATGCAGGACAAATACAAGGAAACCAGCCGCGGCGGGCTGGCGGTGAACGTCATCGAGTGCTGATGGTTGGCGCAGCCAGGCATGGCCTGGCTCTACTGTGCAGCCGAGCATGGCCTCGGCTCTACAGCGGACAACACCGTCCCCGCTTTCCGGTTAGGCTCGGGCATCCCCTGCTCCGGAATGTCCCATGCGTGTGATCGCTGCTGCCCTGCTTGCCTGCGTTCCGTTGTCCGCTCTCGCTGCGCCGGCCTACGGGCCGCGGCTGGAGGGGTTCGATTACGGCTATCCGGTGAAGACCTTTGCGTTGGAATCGCAGCGCCAGCCGCTGGAGATGGCCTATCTGGATGTCGCGCCGAAGAAGAAGCCGATCGGCGTGGTGGTGCTGCTGCATGGCAAGAACTTCTGTGCAGCGACCTGGAAGGAGACGATCAAGCCACTGGTGGCTGCAGGCTACCGGGTGATCGCACCGGACCAGGTGGGTTTCTGCAAATCGAGCAAGCCCGAGCGCTACCAGTATTCATTCGGGCAGCTGGCCGACAACACCCATGCGTTGTTGCAGCAGCTGCAGTTGGATGACGTGCCGGTGCATGTGGTCGGTCATTCGATGGGCGGCATGCTGGCCATCCGCTATGCGCTGATGTATCCGCAGGAACTGCGCAGTCTGTCGCTGGTCAATCCGATCGGGCTGGAGGACTGGAAGGCGCTGGGCGTGCCCTGGCGCAGCGTGGACGCGTGGTATGCCGGCGAAATGAACATCAGCTATGACAGCATCCGCCGCTACCAGCTGGACGTGTACTACGACGGCAAGTGGAAGCCGGCGTACGAACCGTGGGCGCGCATGCAGTCAGGCATGTACGAAGGCCCGGGCAAGCAGCAGGTCGCCTGGAGCCAGGCGTTGACCTCGGACATGGTGTTCAACCAACCCGTCGTCCATGAACTGAAGAACCTGCAGGTGCCGACCACCTTGTTCATCGGCCAGAAGGACCGCACGGCGATCGGCCGTGACCAGGCATCACCCGAACTGAAGGCGACGCTGGGCAACTACCCGGCACTGGGCAAGGCGGCAGCGGCGGCGATACCCGGCTCGACCCTGGTCGAGTTCGCGGCACTGGGCCATTCGCCGCAGGTGCAGGACCCGAAGCAGTTCAATGCGGCGTTGCTGAAGTCGCTGAAGGCGCGTTGACGTTCCATGACCGCCGGGCATGGCCCGGCGCTACCAGGATCGGTATCGGTAGCGCCGGGCCATGCCCGGCGAGCGCAGCGGCGGCTGGGGTCAACCCACGATCCGCAGCACGTCATCCAGCAGCGCCGCTGCGGTGACTTCCGCACCCGCGCCCGGCCCCTGGATCAACAGCGGCTGCGCGCGGTAGCGATCGCTGTGGATGGCCACGCGGTTGTCGGTGCCCGCGCCCTGTGCCAGCGGATGGTCGGCCGCCAGCTCACGCAGGCCTACCTGCGCACCCTCACCATCCACACGTCCGACAAAACGCAGCACCCGACCGTTCGCGCGCGCCTGCTGCCAACGCGCCTGCAGCGGTGCATCCAGCTGCTCCAGCGCATTCACTGCATCATCCAGCGGCAACGCCGCGAGCGTATCCGGCACCAGTGAATCGACCTGCACCTGCGAAGCGTCCAGCGCCAAGCCGCTGCTGCGCGCGAGGATCAACAACTTGCGGCGCACATCCTCGCCGGACAGGTCCAGTCGCGGGTCCGGCTCGGTGTAGCCGGCCGCCAGCGCTTCACGCACCGCTGCCGAGAACGGTGACTGGCCGTCATACCGATTGAACAGCCACGCCAGCGAGCCGGAAAGTACGCCTTCGATGGCATGGATGTGGTCGCCACCGGCAACCAGCGCACGCAGGCTGCTGAGCAACGGCAGGCCGGCGCCGACGGTGGCACTGTCGCCGTAGCGCGCACCGCTGTCGGCGCAACGGTCGGCGATGGCCTGCGCACGCGACAGCTGCGCGCCACGGCCGAGCTTGTTGGCGGTCACCACGTGCACGCCGCGCGCCAACCACTGCACATGGCGCGCCGCTACGTCTTCGCTGGCGGTGGCATCGACCACTACGTCACCACGCTCCAGCCCTTCGGCGCTGGCCCACGGTGGCGAACTCTGCCCATCGCGCGGCGCACGGCGTGCCAGTTCCAGCGGCAACGCCAGATCACGGTCGATCGCCAGCGCCGTGCGCGAATTGGCCAGCCACTGCACGCTGGGCAACTCCAGCCCACGTGCCTGCAGCGCCTGGTAGCGCTGTACGAAGGCCGAACCGACGGTGCCGGTTCCGAGCAGCGCCAAGCGGCCGGTACCCAGCAGCGGAATTTCGACAGGCAAAGCGCTCATGCGTCTGCCACCTGTTTGCCACGCGCCACCGCATCTATCACCGCCCCGGCGCGCGCCAGTGCAGCGCCCAGATCCGCCAGCAGGTCACGCTCGCCTTCGATGCCGACCGACAACCGCAGCAGGCCTTCGCTGATGCCCGCAGCAGTGCGCGCTTCGGCCGTCATCGCCGCGTGGGTCATGGTTGCCGGGTGCGCGATCAGGCTCTCCACGCCCCCAAGCGACTCGGCCAGCGTGAAGTAACGCAGGCCATCGACAAACGCACGCACAGCAGCATGCGGATCATCGCCGGCACAGCTGGCCAGTTCGAAGGACAGCATCGCGCCGAAACCACTCTGCTGGCGGGCGGCAACGGCGTGGCCCGGATGATCGGCCAGGCCCGGGTAGTAGACCTTGGCCACCGCCGGATGCGCATCGAGCAGTGCCACGATCGCGGCGGTGTTTTCCTGGTGCGCGCGCAGGCGCGCGTCCAGCGTACGCAGGCCGCGCAGGGTCAGGAACGCATCGAACGGTGAACCGGTAAGGCCCAGTGCATTGCCCCACCACACCAGCTGTTCGTGCACGGCGGGATCGCGGGCAATCACCGCACCACCGACCACGTCGCTGTGGCCGTTGATGTACTTGGTGGTGGAGTGCAGCACCACGTCCGCACCGAACGACAGGGGCTGCTGCAATGCCGGCGACAGGAATGTGTTGTCGACCACCACCAGCGCACCGGCTTTGTGCGCGGCATCGATCACGAAGCGCAGGTCGGTGATGCGCAGCAGCGGGTTGGACGGCGTTTCCACCAGCACCAGCTTCGGCTGCGTGGCCAGCGCCTGGGCCAGCGCGCGCGGGTCGGTCAGGTCGGCGGTAACCAGTTCGAAATGGCCCTTCTTCGCCAGCGCGTTGAACAGACGCCAACTGCCGCCGTACGCGTCATGCGGCACCACCAGGGTGTCGCCGGGCTGCAGCAGTGCGTTCAGCACCAGGTTGATCGCACCCATGCCGGTGGCAGTCACCACGCCGCCGGCGCCGCCTTCCAGTTCGGCCAGCGCTTCGCCCAGCAGGTCGCGCGTGGGATTGCCACTGCGGGTGTAGTCGTACTGGCGCTTGTTGCCGAAGCCTTCAAAGCTGAAGTTCGACGACAGCACGATCGGCGGCGTGACCGCGCCATGGGCGGTGTCCCGATCGATGCCGGCGCGGACGGCGGCGGTGGTGCGACAACAGGACGGTTCAGCGGCGTGCAGGCTCATGCGGACTCTCCAGAAGTGCGGAAGGCGGTGGCGAGGATCGCGTCGATGCGATCGGTTTCTTTCAGGAAGGCGTCGTGGCCGTAGGGCGAGCGCAGCACGCGCAGGCTGCCACGCGGGCCCAGTCCCTCGACCAGGCCGACCAGGTCGGCAAGCGGTACCAGGCGGTCGCCTTCAACGGCAACCACCACGGTCGGCGGCAGGATCGCGCTCGGGTCCACGCGGTGCAGGTCGATCGACTCGGACAGACGCAGGTAGGCATTGACCGGCGTGCGCGCCACGTACTGCGCGCCAGCGGCGTCGAGGTAATCTTCGGCGGCGACCCGGACGCGGCCATTGACCACTTCCGGTGCTGCGTCGAAGCGCTCGCCGAATTCTTCCGGCGTGCGATAGCTGAGCATCGCGAACTGACGAGCCAGCGCCAGGCCGTGGTCTTCGCCACACTGCAGCTGGCCCAGCGCCACAGCACGGCGCTGCAGCGCACGCCAGGCAGCGGCATACGGATGCGGGCGATGTGCGCCGCTGACCAGCACCAGCTGGCGGACCCGTGCACGGTGGCGGATCGCGAACTGCTGGCCGACCAGTGCACCATACGAATAGCCGACGAACGCCTTCAGCGCGCGGATGCCGAGGTGGTCCAGCAGCAATGCCAGCGCATCGGCCTGGTCGGCGGTATCGATCGGCACATCCAACGCACCGTCGGCGCCGATGAAATCGAACGCGAGCACGCGCAGCTGCTGCGGATCCAGTGCGCGACCACTGCCGACCAGGCCTTCGGCCCAGCCCTTCTCGGGGAACTGCGCATTGGAGGCCACATGGCGGTGCGCGGAGATGCCGCCGGCCAGCACCACCACCGGTGCGTTGACCGGACCGACCCACTCGTAGCGCAGGCGCACCGGGCAAGGGCCGGCATGACGCATCGACAGCACAGCGGCGAACTCGCCGCGCTCGGCGTGCACGCGGTCATCGACCGGCACGCTGACGGGGACAAAGGGTTCGGGGCGAAGCACGGTGCTGGTGGCGAAGCTCATGGCGGGTTCCGGTAGGGAAATCGGCCATCGAGCCTTCGCGGGGCTCGCGTTCGAAATGCACGTGGTGTGCAGGTTCGAACCATCTTTCGGTGGACGCCACGGTCCCCGCAGGATTTGGCACCTACGCAGGCGCTTTCGCGTCTGCGGGCTGCCCCGGCTTCAAAGGGCCTGTCCCTCTGCCGGTCTCGATGGTGGAGCCACGATGCCAGTCCTTTCCGGGCATGTCAATCCCTTCATGCGGATAAAGAGATGAATAAGCGGAGCGCCCGCCGCCCTTCCCCCTTCCCAACAGCTTGCGTAGAGTCCCGGCGGTCCATGTCGCTGGAGCCATCGATGCGCCGTTTGCCCCTGTCCTGCCTGCTGCTGCCCCTGTTGGTGAGCGCCTCCGCGAACGCCGCCGACTGGCGCCAGGGCTGGGGAATGGTGCCGAAGACTGCAGCCGAGGCTGCGCCGCAAGCGGCGTCGATGGCGCGCCTGCGGCTGCAGCCGATCGGCGACCAGTGGCAGGCGCGGATCGACAATCCGCTGTCCGGCCCGGTGCAGATCGAGCTGCGCGCGGCCCCCGGCACGCAGGTGGAGGGCCTGCCGTTGCAGTCGCTGGTGCAGGCCACCGGCAGTCTGGTGGTGGGCCACCTTGCCTCCCCTTCCAGCGGCAAGGCACTGGACCTTCGCCTGCAGTCGGTGCCGGGCAATCCGGCCGCGCGCGCCGAAGACGTCGCCTATCGCCTGCCGTTCGAGGCCGTCCAGCTGCGTGTGGACCAGGCCCCGCAGGGCCGGTTCAGCCACGATGACGAGGAGAACCGCGACGCCATCGACTTTGCCCTGCCCGAAGCAACGCAGGTCCTGGCCGCCCGCGAGGGCACGGTGATGCAGGTACAGGACGGTTTCCGCGGCAATGGCCTGGATCGTGAACGCGATGCCGGACGCGCCAACTTCGTTCGCATCCTGCACAGCGACGGCAGCATGGCGATGTACGCCCACCTGCAGGCCGGCGGCATGCGGGTCCGGCCAGGCCAGGCCGTGCAGGCTGGCCAGCCGATCGGCCTGTCCGGCAACAGTGGCTACAGCACCGCACCGCACCTGCACTTCGTGGTGCAGCTCAACCGGGGCATGGGCCTGCGCTCGGTGCCGGTGCGCATCCTCGCCCCGCAGGGCGAATTGCACTTCGCCCGCGAGGGCAGCGGCGACGCCAGCGCCGGGCGCTGACCCGCCGACGCCGGCAGGCCGGTATAATCGGGCGCTTATCTCTTTGAAAAGCGCCCCGTGCGGGCGCCACTGCCATGTCCGAAGTCGCCACCGAAGCGTCGCGTCGCCGCACGTTCGCCATCATTTCCCACCCTGACGCCGGCAAGACCACGCTGACCGAAAAGCTGCTGCTGTTCGGCGGCGCGATCCAGATGGCCGGCTCGGTGAAGGGCCGCAAGGCTGCCCGCCACGCCACCTCGGACTGGATGGCGCTGGAAAAGGAGCGCGGCATCTCCGTCACCTCCTCGGTGATGCAGTTCCCGTACGAAGGCAAGATCATCAACCTGCTCGACACCCCGGGCCACGCCGACTTCGGCGAGGACACCTACCGCGTGCTGACCGCGGTGGACTCGGCGCTGATGGTGATCGACGTGGCCAAGGGCGTGGAAGAGCGCACCATCAAGCTGATGGAAGTGTGCCGCCTGCGCGACACCCCGATCATGACCTTCATCAACAAGCTCGATCGCGAGGGCAAGGAACCGATCGACCTGCTGGATGAAGTTGAAAGCGTGCTCGGCATCCAGTGCGCACCGGTCACCTGGCCGATCGGCATGGGCCAGCGCCTGAAGGGCGTGGTCCACCTGATCACCGGCGAAGTGCACCTGTACGAACAGGGTCGCAACTTTACCCGTCAGGATTCGACCATCTTCCCGTCGATCGATTCGCCCGGGTTGGCCGAGAAGATCGGCGAGCGCATGCTGGCCGATCTGCGCGACGAACTGGAACTGGTGCAGGGCGCCAGCCACCCGTTCGACCTGCAGGCCTACCGGGCCGGCAAGCAGACCCCGGTATTCTTCGGTTCGGGCGTGAACAACTTCGGCGTGCAGCCGCTGCTGGACTTCTTCGTCGAGCACGCGCCGTCGCCGCAGGCACGCTCCACCACCGGCCGCGAGGTCGCCCCGCAGGAGCCGAAGCTGACCGGCTTCGTGTTCAAGATCCAGGCCAACATGGATCCGCAGCACCGTGACCGGGTGGCCTTCATGCGCGTCTGCTCGGGCCGGTTCACTGCCGGCATGAAGACCCTGCACGTGCGCACCGGCAAGGACATGAAGCTGGCCAATGCGCTGACCTTCATGGCCAGCGACCGTGAAATCGCTGCCGAGGCGTGGCCGGGCGATGTGATCGGCATCCACAACCACGGCACCATTTCCATCGGTGACACCTTCACCGAAGGCGAAGCGATCACCTTCACCGGCATCCCCAACTTCGCCCCGGAACTGTTCCGTCGCGCCCGCCTGCGCGATCCGCTCAAGCTCAAGCAGCTGCAGAAGGGCCTGGCACAATTGTCCGAGGAAGGCGCGACCCAGTTCTTCCGTCCGTTGACCAGCAACGACCTGATCCTGGGTGCGGTGGGCGTACTGCAGTTCGATGTGGCTGCCTACCGCCTGAAGGACGAATATGGCGTGGAAGCCACCTTCGAGCAGGTCAGCGTGACCACGGCGCGCTGGGTCCATTGCAGCAACGAGAAGAAGCTGGAGGAGTTCCGCGAGAAGAATGCGCTGAACCTGGCCCTCGACGCCGCCGGCCATCTGGTCTACCTGGCGCCGACCCGGGTCAACCTGCAGCTGGCGCAGGAACGCGCGCCGGATGTGCGTTTCTCGGCAACCCGGGAAGCCGCGCATACGGTCACCGGCAACTGATCGCAGCAACCATACGGTGGCGGGGGTGCACGCGCCCGCCATCGCGGCGATGATAGGGGGGTGCGGGTCCCCCTCCCTGCAGACGATGCCCATGCCATGTCCACGACTTCCGTTGTTTCGATCCGTGAAGAAATCGCCAGCGCCCTGACCCACGGGCTGGGCGCGGTGCTTGCCCTGGCCGCCAGCGCGGTATTGATCACCCTGGCCGCGATCTACGGCGATGGCTGGCAGCTGGCCAGCGCGATCGTGTTCGGCATCGCCCTGCTGCTGCTGTACACCGCCTCCACGCTGTACCACGCCATCCAGCACCCGCAGGCCAAGGGCCGCCTGAAGGTGTTCGACCATTGCGCGATCTATGTGCTGATCGCCGGCACCTATACCCCGTTCACCCTGATCGGCCTGCGCGGCCCCTGGGGCTGGGGCATGTTCACCGCGATCTGGGCGCTGGCGCTCGGCGGCGTGGTGTTCAAACTGTTCTACACCGGCCGCTTCAAGGTGTTGTCCACGGTGATCTACATCGCCATGGGCTGGCTGGTGGTGGTGGCGATCAAGCCGATGTGGGCCTCGATCGATGGCGGCACCCTGGCCTGGCTGTTCGGCGGCGGCCTGTCCTACACGCTGGGCACCTACTTCTACCACCGCGAATCCATCCCCTATTCGCATGCGATCTGGCACCTGTTCGTGATCGGCGGCAGCGTCTGCCACTTCGTCGCAGTGACCCGACAGGTGCTGTGACCCTCGATCAGCGGTAGCGCCAGGCCCTGCCTGGCAAGCAAGCGTTCGCTCTGCACGCCATGCACATGAACGCTTCGCGCCCCGTCCACCGCGACGGGGCAACCATGACAGCGTGAATGCTGCCTCTGCTCCTGCTGCTCCCAAGGCGTCGCGCTGGCGCCTGCGTCGCCCCGGCCCACGCGGGCAGCGTTGGCTCGCCGTGCTGGTGTTCCTGTTCGCGGCGATCCTGGTCCTCATCGCCCTCTGGGACTGGAACTGGTTCAAGGGCCCGGTGGAACGTGCGGTGCAGGCCCGTACCGGGCGCGCCCTGCACATCGGCAACTTGGATGTCGACCTCGGCCGCACCACCACTGTGCGCGCCGATACCCTCACCTTCGCCAATGCGCCGTGGGCGAAACAGCCGAACATGGCCAGCGCCGACCGGGTCGAGATCGACGTGCGCGTGTGGCCACTGCTGCGCGGCAACGTGCAGCTTCCCGAAGTCCGCCTGACCCGCCCTGACGTACTGCTGGAGACGGCGCCGCGCAAAGGTGACCCGGGCAACTGGAACTTCCTCGGCGACAGCAAGGGCGGCACCACGCCGCAGCTCAAGGGCCTGCGAATCGATGATGGCCGCCTGCAGTTCCTCGACGCGCTCGGCCGCACCGATATCCTGGTAAACGTGCGCAGCGGCGAACCGAAACGGGCCGACGCCGCACCACCGTTGCTGGTGGCCGGCAAAGGCCGCTGGCGGGGCAATCCCTTCATCCTGAGTGGTGGCACCGAATCGCCGCTTGAACTGACCGACAGCGGCCATCCCTTCCGCATCCACCTTGATGGCCGCGCTGGCGCGACCCATGCCATTGCCAGCGGCACCTTGACCAACCCGTTCCAGCTGCAGGTGTTCGACCTGCAGTTCGCGCTGAGCGGCAACGACCTGGCCGACCTCTATCCATTGCTGGGCATCGCCATTCCGCCCTCCCCGCCATATGCCCTGGATGGTCGCCTGAAGCGTGATCACCAGGTGTGGCGCTACGAGCGCTTCACCGGCAAAGTCGGCGACAGCGATCTGGGCGGCGATGTGCAGTTCGATGTCTCCCGGGAACGCCCACGGATGACCGCGAACCTGGTGTCGCGTCGTCTGGATTTCGATGACCTTGCCGGCTTCGTCGGTGCACCGCCGAAGACCGGTGGCGGCGAGACCGCCAATGCAGAACAGAGAGCCGAGGCTGCGCGCGTGGCCGCCAGCGCAAAGGTGCTGCCAGCCACCCCGTACAACCTGGGCAAGCTGCGTGCGATGGATGCCGACGTGCGCTGGAAGGCCCAGCGCATCAATGCGCCGAAGCTGCCGCTGGACGACATGGATGCGCATCTGCTGCTGGATGATGGTGTGCTGCGGCTGGACCCGCTGAACTTCGGCGTTGCCGGCGGCGACATCCGCAGCACGATCCGCATGGACGCACGACGCCCGCAGATCGCCACTTCGCTCAAGGCCAGCGTGCGCGGCGTGCAGCTGGGCCAGTTGTTCCCCGATGCCAAGCTGGCCGAGCAGGCCAAGGGTGGGATCAGCGGCGACATTGATCTGACCGGCAACGGCAACTCGATCGCGGCGATGCTCGGCAGCAGCAGCGGCAACGTGGCGTTGGGCATGGGCCGCGGCCATGTCGGCAACCTGCTGATGGAAGTGGCGGGGCTGGACATCACCGAGTCGCTGAAATTCCTGTTCACCGGCGACAAACAGATTCCGCTGCGCTGCGCCTTCGCCGATTTCGGCGTGCGCGAGGGCCTGATGCATACCCGGTCGATGGCAGTGGACACCACCGACACGATCATCCTCGGCGAGGGCGATGTCAGCCTGCGCGATGAAACACTGGACCTGCTGCTGAAGCCACGACCGAAGGACAGGAGCATCCTGGTACTGCGCTCGCCGCTGCGCATCGGTGGCACCTTCAAGGACCCGTCGTTCCGTCCGGACTTCAAGGCGCTGGGTATCCGTGGTGCGGTGGCGCTGACGCTGGGCAGCATCGCGCCGCCGGCGGCACTGCTGGCCACCATCGAACTGGGCCCGGGCAAGGATGCCGACTGCGGTGGGCACTACGCGAAATAGAGCGGTCGTTCGGCGCGTTTGTTGATCTTGGCTTGAGGGTGACGGGTGCGGCTGGGCAGGACCGTGAGGCGCATGGATGCGCCGACCGAGCCCCCATGGATGGGTTTACGGCGTGTCCTGCCCAGCCGCACCCGACGCCTCCCCTGCGTAACAGGAAGGCGCTGCTTTGGCTTTGGCTTTGGCAGTTGCTTGAAAAAGCGGGCCGGCGGGCCGCAGGCCCGCCAGCGACAAACTTACCCCGCCACGATGTACTGCTGCAGCTGATCCAGCTCGCGCCGCTGCGCATCGATCACCGACTTCACCAGGTCACCGATGGAAATCACCCCAAGTACCTGCCCGCCCTCGACCACCGGCAGATGGCGGATGCGGTAATCGGTCACCAGTTGCAGGCAGTGTTCTACCTGCTCACCGGGACTCACTGTCACTACTTTCGCGGTCATGATCTCCGACACCGCCGTATCGCGCGACGAACGATCGTGGAGCACGATCTTGCGTGCGTAATCACGCTCGGACAGGATCCCGACCAGTCGCGGTCCGTCCATCACCAGCACCGCACCGATGCCCTTCTGCGCCATCAGCCGGATCGCATCGATCACCGCCGCACCAGGCGCGACCGCATGCACTTCAGGGGACTTGCCGTCCAACAGTTGCCGTACCGACGTCATCTGCCTGCCCTCCCAGGGTGGGTTGCAGCTCCGAGTCTGCCACGGAAGGGGCCAACCATGCGTCAACCAGGTACAACGGCCGCTGCTTGGACTCCTCGTACAGGCGTCCCAGGTACTCGCCGATAAGCCCCAGCGCGATCAACTGCACGCCCCCCAGGAACAGGATCACCGCCATCATCGTCGGCCAGCCGGCCACCCGGTCGCCATACATCGCGGCCTTGGCGATCACCCAGATGGCAAACACGAAGGCTACGCCCGCGGTGGCCAGCCCCATGTAGGTGGCCGCCCGCAGCGGGACCGTCGAGAAGCCGGTGATGCCTTCCAGCGCGAAATTCCACAGCCGCCACAGGCTGAACTTGCTGCTGCCGGCCAAACGGGCATGCCGGTGATACGGCACCGCCACGCGGCGGAAGCCGACCCAGCTGAAGAGCCCCTTCATGAACCGGTGACGTTCGCGCATCTCGCGCAGTGCGCTCAGCGCGCGCGGCGACAGCAAACGGAAATCGCCGGTATCGGCAGGGATGGGCGTGCGCGAGAGGCGGCCGATCACCCGGTAGAACACCGATGCGGCAGCACGCTTGCTCCAGCTCTCACCGTCACGCACCAGACGGGTGCCATAGACGTTGTCGTAGCCTTCGCGCCAGCGCTCGACAAAGTGCGGCACAAGTTCCGGCGGGTCCTGGCCATCGGCGTCGAGGATCATCGCCGCGCCTTCGCGCACATGGTCCAGGCCGGCGGTCAGCGCCGCCTCCTTGCCGAAGTTGCGCGACAGCTTCAGCGCCGATACCCGCGGGTCGGCCTGGGCCAGCGATGCGATCAACGACCAGGTCGTGTCACTGCTGCCGTCATCCACGTACAGGATGTGTCCATCGATTCCGGCCAGGCCGTCCAGTACCGCGCACAATCGCGGATGCAGCTGGGGTAGAACCAGCTCTTCATTGTGCGCGGCGATGACGAAGGTAAGACGCTCACGAGTCATCGCCGGATTGTACGTGGTTGACGGGCGTGCAGCCCGCCAGTCCACCGTTCACGCCACCCGCTTCCGGCACCAGAAGCAAAGGCACCACGGACGCCGCTGCTGTCGGCGCCCTCAATCCTCGGCCAGATACCCCGCTCCACCCAGCTGCCGTGCCTGCCGCTGGATCCACGCCGCGCGCCGCTGCACGTACGGGCCTGGCTTGGCCGCGTTGTAGCGACGCGGCGCCGGCAGCACTGCCGCCAGACGTGCGCTCTCCGCAGGGCTCAGCCGCGCGGCGTCCTTGCCCCAGAATGTCTGCGCCGCCGCCTGTGCGCCGTACACGCCGTCGCCGAACTCGGCGATGTTGGCGTACATCTCCAGGATCCGCTGCTTCGGCCAGAACGCTTCGATCAGCACCGTGTACCAGACCTCCAGGCCCTTGCGGATCCAGCTGCGGCCCTGCCACAGGAACAGGTTCTTGGCCACCTGCTGGCTGATCGTGCTGGCCCCGCGCAGGCGCCCGCCGCGCGCGTTGTGGTCGCGCGCCTTTTCAATGGCCTGCAGATCGAATCCGCTGTGGTCAGGGAAGCGCTGGTCCTCCGCGGCTACCAGCGAAATGGGAAGGCTCGGCGCCATCTGGTCCAGGTCCCGCCACTGGTAGTGCAGCCGGTAGGACCAGTCGCCTTCACCCAGTGCCTCGCCGAAACGCCAGACCATCACCGTGGACAGCGGCGGATCGATGAAACGCAGCACCAGCACCTGCAGGCAGCTGAAGGCCACGAACAGCACCGGCAGCCACAGCAGCCGCTTCCAGCGCCAGCGCCGACGCGGCGCCGTTTCGGCGGCGGCCACTACCTTGTCCTGCTCTCCCCCTGCCCCCATTACTGGTGCATCCTTCTTATGCCTGGTTGTCGGCGCATTATCCGGCAACCATCCCCGTTTCCGCGCGATGTGAGCCGATGACCGCCCAATCCGATTCCCTTATCCGTTTCCTGCTCCCCGACGCCGGTGTCCGTGGCGTCCACGTGCGCCTGCAGGCCACCTGGCAGGACATCCAGTCCCACGGCGAGTATCCGGACAGTGCCACCGAACTGCTCGGCGAGGCCTGCGTGGCCTCGGCGCTGTTCACCGGCCACACCAAGGTGGACGGCCGCCTGTCGATCCAGCTGCGCAGCAACACGGCCCTGCGCACGCTGTTCGCCGAATGCACTGCCGCCGGCACCCTGCGCGGCATCGTCCAGCTGGCCGAAGGCGGTGACGCCCCCCGCGACCTGACCGACCTGGGCCAGGACTCGCTGCTGGCCATCACCATCGAGAATCCGGGCCTGGATCCGCGCGAACCGCAGCGCTACCAGAGCCTGGTCGCACTGACCGCGCCGGAACTGGATGAAGCGTTCGAGGACTACTTCCGCCAGTCCGAGCAGTTGCCGACGCGCCTGCTGCTGGCCGCCGGCCGCGACGGCGCTGCCGGCCTGCTGCTGCAGAAGCTGCCGGGCGACGAGGGCGACGACGACGGCTGGGCCCGCGCCAGCGCGCTGTTCGACACCCTGGGCAAGGCGGAGCTGCTGGCCACCCCGGCCGAGGAACTGCTGCACCGCTTGTTCCACGAGGAGAAGGCGGAGCTGGTGGGTGACAAGGCCCTGTCCTTCGCCTGCTCCTGCTCGCGTGAACGGGTCGCCTCGATGCTGTTTTCGCTGGGCGAGGAAGAGGCCCGTGCCGCTGCCGAAGATACCGGTGCGGTGGACGTACGTTGCGAATTCTGCGGACAGGAGTATCACTTTCCGTTGACGGAGTTCGGCATACTGTTCCACGGTGCCAAGGGGGCTGTACCGGCACCTGAACGTCTTCAGTAAAAACGAATGAGTCTTGTATCTGGGGAGGAACAAGGCTTGTTAAGAATTCATAAACACCCTAGGATCGAGTTCCCGCCCCAGCGGGAACTTTCACTGTCCGTCACTGTCTGAACTGGTCCGATGCGTACCTTCCTGCGTCTACCGCTGGCCCTGCTGATCGCCCTTGGCGCGATCACGGGCGTGCATGCGCAGAGCAAGGACACCCGCACCGTGATTCCGGTCTGGAACAAGGGCAGTGGCAAGGTCGAGGCGCTGCTGTACCTGGAGCCGACCGGTGAACAGGCCGTCGGCGCACGCTGGCATTTCGGCCGCAATTCGCTCGATGCAGCGTTCGGCCTGTCCTCGGGCGACTCGCTGGGCCTGCTGTGCAACAGCAGCAGCGGTTCGAGCATCAGCGGACTGGCGAGCCATTGCATGCTGGCCAGCCTGGGTGACGACGATGACGCCATCGGCTCCAACCGGCGTCTGACCGGCACCGCCGCGCTCAACCGTGGTACCGGCCGCCTGGGAATCACTGCCGGCACCGGTCGCGAGACCCTGCCCGCCTGGCTGGCGACGCCCAGCAAGACCCCCTCGCTGCGCGCCGAACAGAATGATCTGACCGTGTTCGCACAGAAGAACATCGGTCGCGAAGGCTTTGTCTCCATCGCCGGCACGTATGCCAAGGCACGCCTGGTACCGCTGGCTGACGCCTCGCCGGCCATCGTCGACCGCTGGGACAGCAAGAGCCTGAGCCTGGGCGCCGGCTACGGCAATTTCAGTGGCAGCATCATCGGTCGCGTGGTTGACGTTCCCGGCAAGCCCGGCAAATGGGAAGGCCTGGGCATCGGCCTGACCTGGCGCACCCCGTGGTCCGGCCAGCTCACCGTCGGCGCGGAAAACGTCATCAGCCGCGGCAAGAACCCGTTCTCCCCGCGCAATGAAAGCAACGATGACGGCACCGTGCCGTACGTGCGCTACGAGCAGGATCTGTAGCCGCTCATCGACTGGTAACAAGCAGTGTTCAACATCGGGCGCCCTGGGGCGCCCGAATTGTTTCCGGACACCTCTGTCAAGTGCGAAAAGCACTCATCTGTTACAAACAGATACATCACGACATGCATCAACTGAAACTTTTTTGTGCTTCGGAGGCGGGCAGACGCAGTGGCGCCCGCCCGCGCACCAGCATAACTTGTTGAAATAAAAGAAATCGAAGCGCATTCATGTGTAACCACAGCGTGAATTAACACAGCTTTAATTTTTGGCAGAGGGCCGTTACTATCGATTCAGCCTCGCGATTTTGGAGCCCTCTTTTGGACTCCGCCGCGCAGGCACTACCCCAGCCAAGATTTCTTGGAGAGAGAGAGCCAATGAATTTCCAGTCCAACAAGCTGCGTGACGCTGTCGTCGTCGCGCTGATCGCCGGTGCGGCGACGTCCGTAACAGCCCAGGCGCAGGAAGCGACCAACCTGGATCGCATTTCGGTAACCGGTTCGCGCATCAAGAGCACCGATATCGAAACCTCGCAGCCGGTCCTGAGCCTGACCCGCGCCGACATCGAGAAGCAGGGCGTGACCTCGGTCGCCGACATCCTGCAGCGCGTTGCCGCCAACGGTGCCGCACTGAACCGTACCTTCAACAATGGCGGCGACGGTACGTCCGGCATCAGCCTGCGCAACCTCGGTGCCGAACGCACCCTGGTGCTGGTCAACGGCCGTCGCTGGACCACCGGCCTGGATGGCAGCGTCGACCTCAACACGATCCCGGTTGCGATGATCGAGCGGATCGACGTCCTGAAGGACGGCGCTTCGACCATCTACGGTTCGGATGCCATCGCCGGCGTGGTGAACATCATCACCAAGCAGAACTTCGACGGCGCCGAAGCGAACTTCTACAAGGGCCAGTACAGCCAGGGCGACGGCGAGCGCGAGGCTGCCGACTTCACCATCGGCACCACCACCGACCGCGCGTCGCTGGTGCTCGGCGTGTCCTACGTGAAGGAAGGCACCGTGATGGCTGGTGATCGCAAGATCTCAGCCGGTGGCCCGCCGTTCTTCGGCGGTCAGAGCAGCACCGGTATCCCGGGCTCCTACATCCGCGATGACGAGCGCTATGTACTCATCAACGGCGTGCAGACCCCGTTCGACAGCGACGTGCATGGCTACAACACCTCGCCGGACAACTACCTGCTGACCCCGCAGGAACGCACCTCGCTGTTCGCCACCGGTTCCTACAACGTCACCGACAACATCACCTTCCGTACCGAGGCGATGTACAACGAGCGCAAGTCCGAGCAGCTGCTCGCGGCGATGCCGGTGACCGGCCGTCGCCTGAGCGCCAGCAGCATCTACAACCCGTTCGGCGAGGACCTGACCGGCGTGAATCGCCGCTTCAATGAAACCGGCGGCCGTTCGTTCAACCAGAACGTCAAGAACTGGCACTTCTACGGTGGTTTCGAGGGCTTCTTCGAATTCGCCGACCGCAACTTCGACTGGGACGTCGGCTACCGTTACGACAAGACCGACCAGAATGATCTGACCTACGGCCTGTTCAACGTCCAGCGCTTGAACGAAGCCTATGGCCCGTCGGCAATTCAGGGTGGCCAGGCTGTCTGTCTGACCGCAGCCGGCGCTGTCATTCCGGGCTGCGTGCCGATGAATCCGCTGGGCGGGCTGGGCTCGATCTCGCAGGAAGCACTGGACTACGCCTCCTTCACCGCGCATGACTCGGCCAGCCTGGTTTCCAAGAGCTACTACGCCAACATCTCCGGTGAAATCGTGCAGTTGCCGGCAGGTGCGCTGGGTTTCGCAGCAGGTTATGAAGGCCGTAAGGAAAGTGGCCAGTTCGATCCGGACGCGTTCATTGCCGCTGGCCTGAGCACCGGCAACGGCGCGGCACCGACCAAGGGCGCCTACGACCTGGACGAGTTCTTCCTGGAATTGTCGATCCCGGTGCTGGCTGACCTGCCGGGTGCCAAGCTGCTCGACTTCAGCGTGGCTTCGCGCTACTCGAAGTACAGCAACTTCGGCAACACCACCAACAACAAGTTCGGTTTCCGCTGGAAGCCGATCGATGACCTGATGGTGCGTGGTAACTACTCCGAAGGCTTCCGTGCGCCGAGCATCAACAACCTGTATCGCGGCGACGCCGATTCGTTCGAAACCTATGCCGATCCGTGCTCGGCCTCCAGCGGTCGTCGCACCGGTGCGGTGGCCGCGCAGTGCGCGGCTGAAGGCGTACCGGCGAACTTCCAGCAGCCGGGTGCCGGCAGCGGCGCCAACAAGCAGACGCCGGAAGCGTTCACCTGGAAGTCGAACCCGAATCTGAAGCCGGAAACCTCGACCAGCAAGACGCTGGGCCTGGTGTGGAGCCCGAGCTTCGTGACCGGCCTGAACGTCACCGTGGACTGGTGGCAGATCGAGGTCGAAGACGCCATCACCCGTCCGGCGATCGGCGACATCATGGATCGCTGCTACGGTGGTTCACCGCAGGAACAGGCAGCCTATTGCGGCCTGATCACCCGCGACCCGACCTACGGCACCGCGACCCAGCGCTACACCATCACCAACGTCGACATGCCGCTGCAGAACCTGTCCTCGTACAAGGTGGAAGGCTGGGATGTGGGCGTCCTGTACAAGCTGCCGGAAACCTCGTTCGGCCAGTTCACCGTCAGCTGGGACAGCACCTATCTGTCCAAGTGGGACACCAAGTCCACCGAAGATGCTCCGGTCGACGGCCGTGCCGGTCGCTACCTCGACCAGGATCCGTACTGGCGCATCCGTTCCAACCTGTACGTCGACTGGTCCTACGGTGATTTCGGCGTGAACTACGGTCTGCGCTACAAGTCGGGCATGACCGAAGAATGTCCGTTCGATCCGGTGCGCGACTCCGACCTGGTGGGCTACTGCTCCGACGGCCAGAACGGCAAGAACCACATGGCATCGACCACCTACCACGACATCCAGGTGCGCTACAACACCCCGTGGAAGGGCACGATCATGCTGGGTCTGAACAACGCATGGGACAAGCAGCCGCCGGTCTCGTACTCGACCTCGTACAACATGTTCGACCCGCAGTACGACCTGCCGGGCCGTTACATGTACATGCAGTACAAGCAGAAGTTCTGATCGATCCACTGATCAGCTGATGCAGCAACGGCCCCGAAAGGGGCCGTTGTTTTTTTGTGCGTTCGCTGCTGGCGTCAACACCAAAGAAAAAGGCCGCGGCACTGCCGCGGCCTTTCTGCATCCAGCGATGAAGAACGCCTCAGCCGTTCGGAATCAGCGTGTCGATCAGGTGTTCGACATACGCTTCGAAGTCCTCGCGCGCCTGCTTGGGCTGCTGCAGCTGCAGCGACAACTGCAGGAAGCCCACATATGCCGCGTAGGCCAGGCGTGCGCGATGGCGCGCATCGGTCGAGCTCAGGCCCGCCTGGCGGAAGGAGGCGATCAGGTAATCGAGCCGCCGCTGCGACACGCGGTCAATCACCGGCCGCACCATCGGATGGTCCAGCGCCTTCAGCAACTCGCTGTAGATGATGTGCGGCTGTACTTCGTGCGCCACCATCTGGAACAGCTGGCGCAGGCGCACGCGCGGGTCCGGCACGTCTTCCAGGCTGCCGAACACCTGTTCCTGCTCGAACAGTTCCCAGCGTTCCAGCGCGGCCTGCAGCAGCGCATCACGCGAGGGGAAGTGCCAGTAGAAACTGCCCTTGGTCACGCCAAGGCGGCGCGCCAGCGGCTCCACCGCGACGGCGCTGACACCTTGCTCGGCAATCAGATCGAGGGCCGCCTGGGCCCAGTCTTCGGCACTCAGGCGGCTGTTGCGGCCGGCACGCGGTTCGCCGGCGGAAGCGTCAGGTTGATTCATTTGCTGATTTAACCATACGCCGGGGTTCGTTGCAGTACGCGGTTGCGGCCGAAACCGTCGGCAGCCGGGCCAGAAGGGATTCCTGCAGCGCACCATACCGTGCAGTATTGACTTCCTGCAGAAGCAATCCATACTAGCGAGTATGGTTATGTCCCCTACTCCCGCTGCATTCCATGACCTGCGCCTGGAGGCTGCCCACGGCGCCTCGCTGGCTGCAACTGCCAGCACCTCCGGCCGTCGCGGACGCGTGCTGTTCGCACACGGCTTTGGCCAGACCCGCCACGCTTGGACGACCACGGCCAAAGCACTGTCGGCCGCTGGCCTGCAGACACTGGCCTACGACGCACGCGGTCATGGCGATTCCGACTGGAATGCGGCCGATCTGGCCTATCACGGCGAGCAGTTCGCCGATGACCTGATCGTGCTGGCCGGCGAGCAGCCGCGACCGCCGGTGCTGGTGGCCGCGTCCATGGGGGGCCTGTTCGGCCTGTTGGCCGAATCACGCTGGCCCGGGCTGTTCTCGGCCATGGTGCTGGTGGACATCACCCCGCGCTGGGACACCGCTGGCGTCGAACGCATCCTCGCCTTCATGACCGCGCACCCGGAAGGATTCGCCTCGCTGTCGCAGGCTGCCGATGTGATTTCGGCCTATGTGCCGCACCGCCCGCGCAAATCCGAGGATTCACTGCGCGCCCTGCTGCGCGAAGATGGCCACGGCCGCTGGCGCTGGCATTGGGACCCGCGCCTGGTGGCCGAACTGGCCCGCGACAGCGAGCAGCACCAGGATGCACTGGCCGAGGCCGCGCGCCAGGTGAAGTGCCCCCTGCTGCTGGTCAGCGGTGGCCGCAGCGATCTGGTCACCCCGCAGACGGTGGCCGAATTCCTGGCATTGGCGCCGCACGCGCGCCACGTACAGTTGCCGCAGGCCACGCACATGGTCGCCGGTGATGACAACGACGCCTTTACCGCTACTGTGTTGGACTATCTGGACGTGTTGCCCGCAGCGGATGCTGCAGCTTCGTCCGCCATAAACGAGCACGTCACCGGAGCACGCTCATGAGCCTCGTCATTCCCTTCCTCGCCCTGCTGCTGGCAGGCGCGTTCGTTGCCTACCACCGCATGCGCCTGCTGACCTGGACGCTGATCAGCGTGGCCCTGCTGGTCGCCTGCTGGTTCATTCCCTACGTCAACCAGACCGCCACGATCGTCGCTGCCGCCGTACTGGCCGTGATCGTCGTGCCGCTGCTGCTGCCGTTCATCCGCAAGCCGCTGCTGACCGGCCCGATGATGAAGGTGTTCCGCAAGGTGCTGCCGCCGCTGTCGCAGACCGAGCGCATCGCCCTGGAAACCGGCTCGGTCGGCTTCGAAGGCGAACTGTTCACCGGTGACCCGGACTGGAACATCCTGCTGAACTACCCCAAGCCGCAGCTGAGTGCTGAAGAACAGGCCTTCCTCGATGGCCCGGTCGAAGAGCTGTGCAAGATGGTCAACGACTGGGAGATCACCCACGTCCATGCCGACCTGCCGCCGGAACTGTGGAGCTTCATCAAGAAGAACAAGTTCTTCGGCATGATCATTCCGAAGGAATACGGCGGCCTGGGCTTCAGCGCGCTGGCCCACCACAAGGTGATCCAGAAGCTGGCATCAGTGTCGAGCGTGGTCAGCTCCACCGTTGGCGTACCGAACTCGTTGGGCCCGGGTGAGCTGCTCAACCATTACGGCACCCAGGAACAGAAGGACCAGTACCTGCCGCGCCTGGCCGATGGCCGCGAAGTGCCCTGCTTCGGCCTGACCGGTCCGTTCGCCGGCTCGGACGCCACCTCGATCCCCGATTACGGCATCGTCTGCAAGGGCGAGTGGAACGGCGAGCAGGTGCTCGGCGTCAAGCTCACCTTCGACAAGCGCTACATCACGCTGGCCCCGGTGGCCACGCTGATCGGCCTGGCCTTCCGCATGTACGACCCGGATGGCCTGATCGGCACCACCCGCGATATCGGCATCACCTTGGCCCTGTTGCCGCGTGACACCGCCGGTGTGGAAATCGGCCGTCGCCATTTCCCGCTCAACTCGACCTTCCAGAACGGCCCGATCCGTGGCAAGGATGTCTTCATCCCGCTGACCCAGCTGATCGGCGGCGCCGAGAAGGCCGGCAAGGGCTGGAACATGCTCAACGAGTGCCTGGCCGTAGGCCGCTCGATCACCCTGCCCTCCACCGCCAGTGGCGGTGCCAAGGCCGGCGCGGTGGTGACCGGTGCCTACGCGCGCATCCGCAAGCAGTTCGGCCTGTCGGTCGGCCGCTTCGAAGGCGTGGAAGAAGCGCTGGCCCGCATTGGTGGCAAGGCGTACAAGATCAGCGCGCTGTCGCAGGCCACCGCTGCCGCTGTGGACCGCGGTGACGTGCCGTCGGTGCCGTCGGCGATCGCCAAGTACCACTGCACCAACATGAGCCGTGAAGTGATCTCGGACGTGATGGACGTGATCGGCGGCAAGGGCATCATCCTGGGGCCGCGCAACTTCGCCGGCCGCAGCTGGCAGGCCGCACCGATCGCGATCACCGTGGAAGGGGCCAACATCATGACCCGCAGCCTGCTGATCTTCGGCCAGGGTGCGATCCTCTGCCACCCGTGGGTGCTGAAGGAAATGAAGGCCGCGCAGGATCCGGACACCCGTACCGGCCTGCAGGACTTCGACCGCAGCCTGTTCGGCCACATCCGCTACGGCATTTCGAATGCCGTGCGTTCGTTCTGGTTCGGCCTGACCGGCGCGCGCTTCGGTGCCGCCCCGGGCGATGCCTACACCCGCCGCTACTTCCGCAAGCTGGACCGCTACTCGGCCAACCTGGCGCTGATGGCCGACATCTCGATGATGACGCTGGGCGGCAAGCTGAAGTTCAAGGAATCGCTGTCCGGCCGCCTGGGCGACGTGCTGAGCCACGTCTACATGACCAGCGCCATGCTCAAGCGCTATCACGACGAAGGCGCTCCGCAGGCCGACCAGCCGCTGCTGGCCTGGGCCTTCCATGACAGCGTGCACAAGATCGAGGAGTCGCTGTCGGCGGCCCTGCGCAACTTCCCGATCCGTCCGATCGGCTGGCTGATGTGGGCACTGATCTTCCCGCTGGGCCGCCGTGCCGAGGCCCCGGGCGACCGCCTGAGCCGTCGCGTGGCTGCGCTGCTGATGGCACCGAACGAAGCCCGTGACCGCCTCGCCAGCGGCGTGTTCCTGACCCCGTGCGAGAACAACCCGGGTGGCCGCATCAACAGCTACCTGAGCAAGGCGATCATGGCCGAGCCGGTGGAGCGCAAGTTCATCAAGGCGCTCAAGACCAAGGGCATCGAAGCGCTGGATTTCGTCACGCAGTTGGACGAGGCCGTGGCCGAAGGCGTGATCACCCAGGACGAGCGCACCCTGCTCGAGGAGCTGCGCACGCTGACCCTGGAAACCATCACCGTGGACGACTTCGATCCGGAAGAGCTGCGCTCGGCGGGCTACTACAAGCGCGAACAGAAGGGCGCGCAGTCGCAGGCCGCGTGATCGCAGCCACCATGTAAACGACAACGGCGGACTTCGGTCCGCCGTTTCTTTAGGGAGACACCCGATGTCTGCTCCACTGCTTACGCTTTACCATCGCCTGCAGCGCTGGCCTGCCGGCAACTGGTTGTTCTCGCGCGCGGTGTGCTTCAAGGCACCCTACTTTGCCAGCATCGCCCCGCGCATCACTCTCCTCGAGAACGGCCGCTGCGAGGGCACGCTCGTCGACCGCCGCAAGGTGCGCAACCACATCGGCACGGTGCACGCGATCGCGATGTGCAATCTGGCCGAGCTGACCGCCGGGCTGATGGTCGATGCGTCGCTGCCGAAGGGCATGCGCTGGATCCCCAAGGGGATGCAGGTGCAATACCTGGCCAAGGCCCGCGGCACGCTGCACGCGACGGCGTTGCCGGCGCAGCCGATCGTGGTGGCGGCGGAAGGCTACGCGTTGCCGGTGACGGTGAGCGTGCGCGACCGCGCGGGCACGGAGGTATTCAGTGCGGTGATCGACATGTGGCTGTCGCCGGCGAAGTGATGTTCCCGCGAACGGCTCGGCCCCTCGTGGGTGGGTCGCTGGAAGCGGGTCATGGGTTGGGCCGGAGGGGTGGGGCCAGGCGGGGACGCCGCAAGTACGTCCCTGTAGGCTTAGCCGCGCCATCCATGGCGCGGATACCCCGCCCGGCCCCAGCCCTCCGGCCTCTGACAGTTCTCTGCGGCGTCCACCCACGCAAGAGAAAAAAGAAGAGCAAAAGCAAAAACAAAAGCGGCCCGGTGGCCGCTTTTTTCATGCGCGCAGAACCCACGAGCGCAGCGACCCGCTGTTGCTCTTGATCTTCTTTTTCTTCTCCGTGGGCTGGCCGCGCACGGAAACTGTCAGGGGTCGGGCGGGTTGGGTTCGCGGGGGTGTCCGCGGCATGGATGCCGCGGCCAAGCCTACAGGGACGTACTTGCGGCGTCCCCCGCGAACCCAACCCGCCCGACCCAACCACATGACCTGCTCCCAGCGACCAACCCACGAGGGGCTCAGCCATTGGCTGGAAACTCACGCCACCGCGCGAAGGATCAACGCCAGGATCGCCGGCACCGCCTGGATCATGAAAATGCGCCGGCTCACGCTGTACGCGCCATAGCACCCCGCCACCACCACGCACGCCAGCGAGAACGTCACCAGCACCGGCTGCGCCAGCACCAGCCCCACCACGATGCCTGCCGCCAGGAAGCCGTTGTACAAGCCCTGGTTGGCCGCCAGCACGCGCGTGGTCTCCGCCTTCTCCGGCGTATTGCGGAACGTCCTCAGACCCAGCGGGCGGGTCCACAGGAACATTTCCAGCACCAGGAAATAAACGTGCAGCAGTGCGACCAGCAGGGTCAGGGCGAGCGCGATCCAGTACATGGGCGGTTCCTTGAACAGGGATGGAGAATGGGGTCAGATCCCTTTCCCGCAGGGAAAGGGATCTGACCCCGGAAAATCAACGATCGCGCGGCAGCTTCTTTTCTTCGCGCAGCACGCCGAACGCCGCAGCGGTCATGCAGGCAGCCACCACCACGCCACCGATGAACACCACGTGCGAGCCGAACAGCGACAGCCCCTTGTGCAGCCAGGCGAAGCTCAGGTCGGCACCACGATAGACCACGGTGTCGATCGCTGCGCCGGCCTTGTAGCGCCACTGGCGGTCCACGCGGGTGTAGATGGTTTCGCGGGCCGGCTTGGCCAGGGCGAATTCGCTGGCGCGGGTCATCACCTGCACCACCGCCACCATCAGCGGCATAGGCGAGGCGGCCAGCACCGAGAAGCCGATCAGGATCGCAAAGCCCGGAATCAGCAACGCCGGTGCGATGCCATGGCGCGACAGCAGCCAACGGGTCAGTCCGAGCTGCATCAGCAATGCCAGCGCATTCACCGCCAGGTCGATGCGCGAGAAGAACGCGGTGGCAGCGCCCGCATCGGTGAACGAGGCACGCACGATGGTGGCCTGCTGGTTGTACAGCAGGGTGCCGACGCCCACGCCAAACAGCACCATGATCGCCAGCCAGCGCAGCAGGGGCTCGCGCACGATCAGCTTCAAGCCATCCAGCACGCTGCCGCCCATCGGCTTCTCGCCCGACACCAACTGTTGTTCATGCTCGCGCAGCACCGCCCAGTGCCGCAGGCGCCAGATGCACAGCAGGCAGACCATCAGGAAGCCGGCCGACACCAGCATCAGGTTGGCGATGCCCACCCGCTGCACCAGCACACTGGTGATGAACGGGCCAAGGAAGGCGCCGACCGTGCCGGCCGCACCGATATAACCGTAGTACGCCCGCGCCTGCGCATTGGAAAACACGTCGGCCATGAAGCTCCAGAACACGGCTACGGCGAACAGGTTGAAGACGCTGATCCAGAAGAAGAAGGCCATGCCGCGCCCGGGCACGTCGCTGTAGAACAGTGCGTAGAAGCCCAACAGGCTGACGATGAAGAAGCCATACACCGCCGGCAGGAACACCCGCCGCGGGAAGCGGCTGACCAGCCAGCCATAGACCGGCTGCAGCACCAGCATGATCACGAACACGCAGGAAAACAGGAACTGCAGGACGAAGTCCTTCAGCGCGATGCCATGGCTGGCGAACCAGGCGATCAGCATCGGTGGGAACACCGTCTCCAGGTCGGCCGAGGCGGCCATCGCCTCGCGTACCGGGCGCAGCACGTAGTAACCGCTGAGCAGGCAGAAGAAGTACAGGAACGACCACCAGAGCGCCGGTGACTCGCGCAGCGCTGCGACCAGCTTCTTCAGCGGACCGCCTGTCCCGGCCGCGCTCACGCGGCTCCCCTCGCCAGCGAACGGCGGTTGGACAGCGGCATGGCAGGCTCCGGGGGCAGTGAAGCGCGTACGTTATCCAATGCACTGCAACATCGCCAGCGCGGGCTGCACCGATGGCTGCAACGAAGTGTCACGGCATCCCACGCACGACACCTTCTGATACCCGCTTTTGCGGCGTCAAAAATCCAACTTTTTCAACAAGATGCGCATTCATCTTCGCTTTGTTTGTGCACAGGCGAAAAGCGGCGCTAGAATCATCCCCAGCAGTCGCGCACGGGTTCCAACCGATGAAAAAGAACAGCCTGCGTCGTCCGATCCGTTCGGCGGCCACCGGTTTGCTGGGCATGTTGATGCCCCTTGCCTTGTCCACCACCGCGCAGACCCCGCCGGCCCTGCCGCCGATGCCGACCAACATCGAGACCGCTGCCGGTGGCGCCATTGCCCACACCCAGCCAGCGGCCTACCGCACCGGCCTGGTGCCGCAGGTGCAGTTGCCGGCCGCCGGCTTCAACGTCGCCAACATCGAATCGATGGCGCAGCAGCTCACCTATGGCGAGCGCGTGCCGGGCATGGCGGTGGCCATCGTGCAGGGCGGCCGCGTGCTCAGCGCGCGCGGCTACGGCGTCACCGACGTCAACAACCCGTTGCCAGTCGACGCCCACACCGTGTTCCGCCTGGCGTCGCTGTCCAAGGCCTTCGCCGGCACCATGGCTGGCCTGCTGGTCAACGATGGCACCCTGCGCTGGGACAGCAAGGTCACCGACTATGTGCCGGGCTTCCGCCTGAACTCGCCGGAGGCCACCGACCGCCTGACCGTGGCCGATGTACTCAGCCATCGCGTCGGCCTGCCGTACAACGCCTACGACCGCGACATCGAAGGCAATGCCGAGTACTACGCGCTGACCCAGAAGCTGGCCAACACCGGCCTGAAGTGCCTGCCGGGCGACTGCTACGCCTACCAGAACGTGGCCTTCAGCCTGATCGGCGACGTCGTGTATGCCGCCTCCGGCAGCTTCTACGAGCAGTCGGTCGAACGCCGCATCTTCAAGCCGCTGGGCATGAACGATGCCAGCCTCGGCCTGGCCGGCATCCAGGCCAGCTCGCGTTGGGCACGCCCGCACGTGCGCAGCCGCAACGGCTGGGTATCGCTGACGCCGAAGCCGACCTATTACCGCGTTGCCCCGGCTGCCGGCGTCAACGCCAGTGCCAGTGACATGGCGCAGTGGCTGCTGGCCCATACCGGCCACCGTCCGGACGTGCTGCCGGCGCCGCTGCTGGCCACCCTGCACTCCAGCCTGATCAACACGCCGGGCGAGATGCGCTCGGGCTGGCGCCGCGAACGCCTGCACTCGGCCGGCTACGCGCTCGGCTGGCGCACCTTCGACTACGCCGGTCACGATGTCGTGTTCCATGCCGGCGCCGTGCAGGGTTACCGGGGCCTGGTGGCATTGGTGCCCGAGCGCGACCTCGGCATCGCCATCATGTGGAACGGTGAAAGCGGCCTGCCCAGCGGCCTGCTGCCGACCGTGCTCGACGCCGCCCTCGGCCTGCCGTCGCAGCGTTGGCTGGACGTGGACACCGACTTCGGCAGCGACAACCTGATGGCCGAGGGCGCCGCCCCGGCACAGCAGGACAAGCGCAAGGGCAAGGGCGCCTCGGGCAACCGCGCGGTGGCCTCGCCGCGCTGAGCCGGCGAGCTCGACCGTAAGCAGAAGGGCGGCCCTCGGGTCGCCCTTTTTTTGTTGTTGCAAAGCCGAGCCCATGCTCGGCTGATTCAAGCAGCCGAGCCTAGCTCGGCTCTACCGTTCCGCAGCGCTAGTGGGCGAAGTAGTGCATTCCGCCATCCACCGGAATCACCGCGCCGGTGATGTACCCCGCCAACGGGGAAGCCAGGAACGCGACCAGGTGCGCTACCTCCTCCGGTTCGCCGAAGCGCCCCATCGGGATGTTGCGGGCGATGAACTCACGTCGGCTCTCTTCGGTGGGATGCAGCCGATCCAGAATCTGCGCGCTGTTGATACGCCCTGGTGCAATCGCGTTGACGGTGATGCCCTCGCCCGCCACGTCGCAGGACAGCCCCTTGCTCCACAGATGCAGCGCCGCCTTCGCAGGGCTCGCGGCATTCACCGCGCGCGGCTCCATCGAGCCGCTGAGGTTGATCACACGCGCCCAGCCATTGGCCCGCATCGACGGCAGCAACGCCTGCGTCAACCGTCGTGCTGCCGAGAAGTTCAGCGCCATCGCCTCGTCCCACACGTCGTCTGCTGCAGCCACCCCGGCCAGCCGCGCACCACCGGCCGCATTGACCAGGATATCCACGCGCTGCAGCGCCTCCAGCGACGCGCTGGCGATGCGCTGCACATCGTCGGCGTCGGTCAGATCACCCATCACCACCACCGGTACCGGCCCACCCGCCGCCTCGATCGCGGCCGCCACCGACTGCAACGGCGCCTGCCGCCGCGCGGTGATCGCCACGCGCACACCCAGCGTTGCCAGCACCCGCGCGACACCGGCGCCGATGCCACTGCCTGCGCCGGTGACCAGCGCGGTACGTCCTTCAAGATCCAGTTTCATGTGCTGCCCTGCCAGGTTCTGCCGGCCCATCTGGCCGCGCGGACATGCTCTTTGAATACCCTCGATTGATAAACTCCGGCGAGGTTTCAACATTCAGAACCCGGGGTGTCAGATGAACCTGTTGGAGAGCATGCAGGTCTATGTGCTGGCCGTGGAAAAAGGCAGCCTGAGTGCCGCGGCGTCGGCACTGGACATCTCCGCGACGATGGCCGGCAAGCACCTGCGCGCCCTGGAGGAACGGCTGGGCATGCAGCTGTTGAGCCGCACCACGCGACGGCAGCACATGACCGCTTTCGGTGAGGCCTACTACGGCCGCTGCAAGGAGATCCTGCACCTGGTGGAGGAAACAGATGCGCAGGCACAGCATCACCATCTGGCACCGGCGGGCAAGCTGCGGATCAGTGCACCGGTGATCTTCGGCACGCATGCGCTGGTGCCGGCACTGTCGACCTACATGGACCGCTACCCCGAGGTCAGTATCGAACTGGTCCTGACCGATCGCGTGGTCGAACTGGCCGAAGAGGGATTCGAGGCGGCCATCCGCATCGGTACGCTTGCCGACACCAGCCATCTCGTAGCGCGTCCGCTCAGCCCCTACCGGCTGACCTTGTGTGCATCACCGGCCTATCTCGCGCGGCATGGCACGCCGCACAGCGCGCAGGCGCTGCAGAAGCATCAATGCCTGTCGCTGGATCCGGCTGCGCTGTCGCACTGGCTGGGCAACGAGGCAACGTCGGCGGTGCAGCCGCCCTCGGGACGCCTGCAGATCAACAACGGCGAAGCGTTGCGGCTGGCCGCGCTGCAGGGCTTGGGCATCATCCTGCAGTCGAGCCTGCTGCTGGCAGCGGACATCGATGCGGGTGGCCTGGTCCCGTTGCTGCCGGAACTTGGTCAGCGCGGTCGGCCCATGCATGTGGTCTATCCGCACGACCGTTATCACTCGACCCGGCTGCGCAGCTTCGTGGATTTCCTGGTCGAGCGGTTTCCCTGGGAAGCAGCTGGCCATCGCAGCCAGCCAAAATGATGCCCATAAAAAAACCCCCTCCCCGCTGGGCAGTCGGGGAAGGGGTCTCAGGGTACGGCTATCGGGAAGTACTTAGATCAGCGGTGCCGGAGTTGCCGGAAGGGCCACCGGGGCGGCCTTCTTCTTGCGGGCGGCCGGCTTGCGCTTGGCAACCTTCTTGGCAGCCTTCTTCGGGGCAGCCTTCTTGGTGGCCTTCTTCGCAGTCTTCTTCACCGCCTTCTTGGCGGTCTTCTTCACCGCCTTCTTCACTGCCTTCTTGGCGACCTTCTTGGCCGGCTTGCGGGCAGTAGCTTTCTTGGCGGTCTTCTTTACGGCTTTCTTGGCAGTCTTCTTGGTGGCCTTCTTGGCTACCTTCTTGACGGCCTTCTTCGCGGTCTTCTTTACGGCCTTCTTGGCAGTGGACTTCTTGGCTACCTTCTTCGCAGCCTTCTTCACTGTCTTCTTCGCCGTGGCCTTCTTGGCGACCTTCTTGGCAGCCTTCTTCACTGCCTTCTTGGCGGTCGCCTTCTTCGCGACCTTCTTCACTGCCTTCTTGGCAGCGGCCTTCTTGGCGACCTTCTTCACCGCTTTCTTGGCGGCGGGCTTTTTCTTCGCAGCTTTCTTGGTTGCCATGGTGATGGCTCCTCGTCAGTGATAGGGAGTTGAAACGCCCAGGTGGATCAAACCCGCCCATGCTGCGTGCGGGGACCGCCGGCGCGTCAGGCGCGCCGTTACGGATGCGGTGATGCCCGCCACGATCGGCGGAGCAGGCATCGGAACAGGGGTCGCCTTGCATTTCTCCGGGGGAAGCGGGGCCATGTCCACCGTCTTGAGGATCGCGGTGGTCTTCGAGGGGCTGCTTCGCATCGGACGATTGATTCTGCGCACTCGGTTTGGCAGGCAAGGTCTGCTGAGGCGAAACCTAATCACGGTTTTTTTTACTGTCAACAACCCCCGCGAAAAATTTTCACATCCGCCGCGTCCCGGGAGCCCTTCCCGCGCCTGCCGATGTTGCTCCGCGAGCGCCGGCAAACACGGCATCGCGCATCGTCGCTGCCATCGGCTGCGTACCAACAGCGAAGAAAAAACACTTGAAACAAGCACTCTGCGTCATGTAGAGGCCTGGAGTGGAACGCCACACGGCGACGTGGTCGTGCACGGCGATGCACTCGCCAACGCCAGCACAACGGACCTGCAACAAGGCCAAAAACTTTTCACATCCGGGCGCGCCGCCGCGGGGGTGGAAACGCGGATTTGCGCAAAACTGCGCACGCCTTTTGGCCGCGCTCAACACCGGCTGATGCCATGGCGATGGCATGCGGCGAACCGGTCGGCATAAGTTCGACGCGTCCTCCAAAACGAAAACGGCCACCCGAGGGTGGCCGTTTTCGTACCGGGGAAACGACGACTCAGTGCTCTTCGTCTTCCAGGCCTTCGGCGTACGCGTCCGGGTCCAGCAGCTCGTTGAGCTCTTCGCTGTTGGACACTTCGACCACGAACATCCAGCCGTCGCCGTAGGCGTCTTCGTTGATGGTTTCCGGCTTGTCGGCCAGCGACGAGTTCACCTCGACGATGGTGCCGCTGATCGGGCTGTAGACGTCGGAGGCGGCCTTCACCGACTCGACGACCGCGATCTGCTCGTTGGCCTTGGCGGTCGTGCCGACTTCCGGCAGCTCGACGTAGACCAGGTCACCCAGCAGGCCCTGAGCGTGGTCGGAAATACCGACGGTCACGCGGCCATTGCCTTCGACACGGGCCCACTCATGGGACTTGAGGAACTTGAGGTCGCCGGGGATCTCGCTCATGGGACTGCTCCAGAGATATGCAGGGGGTGGAAAAAACGGGGCTAGTGTAACCAACCGGCCGCCACTGCTGGCAGTGACGACCGGCACGTTTGGATCATGCGTCGGTGAGCACGCCGGGTTGGGCCTGGCCTTCGCGCACGAACGGGAACTTGACCACCCGCACCGGCACCTGACGGCCGCGGATGTCGACGGTGACCTGACCGAGTTCACCGGCCGGTACGCGCGCGAATGCGATGCCCTTGGCCAGGGTCGGCGAGAAGGTGCCGGACAGGATCTCGCCCTGGCCGCCGGCCGTGGTGACCGCCTGGCCATGGCGCAGCACACCCTTCTCATCCATCACCAGGCCGATCATCTGGCGTGCGTTGCCAGCGGCCTTCTGCGCCTCCAGCACATCGCGGCCGATGAAGTCGCGGCCTTCGTCCAGCGACACCGTCCAGGCCAGCGCCGCTTCGTAGGGACTGATCGCTTCGTCCATGTCCTGGCCGTACAGATTCATGCCGGCTTCCAGGCGCAGGGTGTCGCGCGCGCCGAGGCCGGCCGGCTTCACGCCAGCAGCAAGCAGGCGGTTCCAGAACGCGACCACGGCATCCTGCGGCAGCAGGATCTCGAAACCGTCTTCGCCGGTGTAGCCGGTGCGGGCGACGAACAGTTCAACGCCGTCATCGGACTGCACCTGCAGCGCGGCGAAGCGGCCGAGCTTGCCCAGCGACTCACGGTCGGCTTCGCCGGCCAGGCCGATGACGATGTCGCGCGCCTGCGGACCCTGCACGGCGAGGATCGCCAGGTCCGGACGCTGCTCGACGGAGACGTTGAACGGCGCCGCCTGCTCGCGCAGCCACGCCAGATCCTTCTCGCGGGTGGAGGCATTGACCACCATGCGGAAGAAGTCTTCGCCCAGGTAATAGACGATCAGGTCGTCGATGACGCCGCCCTGCGGATTCAGCATGCACGAGTACAACGCCTTGCCGGTGGCCTTGAGCTTGTCGACCGAGTTGGCCAGCAGGCGGCGCAGGAACGGCTTGACCTGGTCGCCGCGCAGGTCGACCACGGTCATGTGGCTGACGTCGAACACGCCCGACTCACGACGCACCAGGTGGTGCTCGTCCAGCTGCGAGCCGTAGTGGATGGGCATGTCCCAACCCCCGAAATCGACCATCTTGGCGCCAAGGGCGCGGTGGGTATCGTTGAGCAGCGTCTTCTGGGTCATGACCGGGTCCGGCAGCAGAGGAAACAAGAACGCGCATTATCCCAGATCGGTCGGCCGCAGGTCGCGCCGCAGCGCAGCGGGGGGATGTTGGCCGGCCTGCGGCCGGCGGGTGCTTTCTACAAGCCAGGGCGCAAAGCGCAAAGCCGAAGCGTGTCGGCTCTGGGTTCTTTCGGCTTGGTCGGAGCAGCGTGGGCACGCGGAGGACGCCGTAAACCCATCCCTGGGGGCTTGGCCGCCGCATCCATGCGGCGGACACCTCCGCGTGCCCACGCTGCCCCTCCCTTCCGGAGTTCCCGGAGACGGGACGGAAGGCAAGAGCGGTTGTGGATGTCGATACATATAAGGAGAGGGGTGGGATTTCTTTTCCTGCCGAAAAGAAATCCCACCCCGGCCATGACCCGCGAGCGCAGCGACCCGCTTCTGCTTCGCTCTTATTTTCTTTTCCGTGGGTGGACGCCACCGGAAACTGTCAGAGGTCGGGCGGGTGGGCTGGGCAGGGGTGTCCGCGCCATGGATGGCGCGGCCAAGCCTACAAGGACGTACTTGCGGCGTCCCCTGCACAGCCCACCCGCCCGACCCAACCCAGCATCTGCTTTCAGCGACCATCCACGAGGGGCTGCGCCGTTGGCTGGAAAACTCAGCCGGCCGCTTCGACCACCAGCGCACTGCCCTGCACCGCCACTACCCGCACCAGCGTGCCGGCCGGCAGCTCCGGCCCACTCACCTGCCACGACGCGTCGTCGATGCTGACCCTGCCCTGCCCGCCGACGATGGCCTGCTGCAATGGCACCACCCGGCCGACCAGTTGTTCAGCGCGACGGTTCAGCAGTGGCGCGTCGCTCTGCCGCGCACGCGGCTTGCCCCAGTGCCGGTAGCACTGGATCGACAGCACGCTCAGCACCACGAAGGCGACCACCTGCCACAGCACCGGAACATCGGCGAACACCGCTACCAGCGCGAACACCGCCGCCGCACCGATGCCGATCCACAGCATGAACGCGCCGGGCGCCAGCGCTTCGGCGGCGAACAGCAACAACGCCAGCGCACCCCAGGCAACGACTTCCCAGCGCATGTCAGCCTCCAATCGGCGGCGGCCGCTTGGCCGGCTGCCGGGTTTCCTGATTGGACAGGGCCTGCTTGGCGAGCTCGGCCACGCCGGCAATCGAACCAATCACGCCGCTGGCCTCCATCGGCATCAACACCAGCTTCTGGTTCGGCGACGTGGCCAGTGCCTTGAACGCTTCCACATACTTCTGTGCGATGAAGTAGTTGATGGCCTGGACGTCGCCGTCGGCGATCGCCGCCGACACCACCTGGGTTGCCTTGGCTTCGGCTTCGGCCAGGCGCTCACGGGCTTCGGCGTCGCGGAACGCGGCCTCGCGCCGCCCCTCCGCTTCCAGCACCGTGGCCTGCTTCTCGCCTTCGGCACGCAGAATCTCGGACTGTCGGGAACCTTCCGCCTCGAGGATCTGCGCGCGCTTCTCGCGCTCGGCCTTCATCTGCCGTGCCATCGCATCAAGCAGGTCGCGCGGCGGCTGGATGTCGCGGATCTCGATGCGGTTGACCTTCACGCCCCAGGGATTGGTCGCATGGTCGACCACACTGAGCAGCTTGGCGTTGATCACCTCGCGCTGGCTGAGTGATTCATCCAGGTCCATCGAGCCGATCACGGTACGGATGTTGGTCTGCACCAGGGCGATCATCGCCACTTCCAGCACCGACACCTCGTAGGCGGCCTTGGCCGCGTCCAGTACCTGGAAGAACACCACGCCATCGACGCGCACGGCGGCGTTGTCCTTGGTGATCACTTCCTGGCCGGGCACGTCCAGCACCTGCTCCATCATGTTCACCTTGCGCCCCACCCCATAGACGATCGGGATCAGGAAGTGCAGGCCGGGCGACATCGTGTGGGTGTAACGGCCGAACCGCTCGACGGTCCATTCATAGCCCTGCGGCACCATCCGTACCGCCTTGAACAGGATGATCACGGCCACGAAGGCCAGAACCGCGCTGAAGAACATGGTCGGGAACATCGCGCTTTCCTTATGGGAGACGTCCGGAGCCCAGCATAGCGCGCGGATGCAGGCAGTGCGGGTGCGGGACGTTCCAACGGAAAGCAGCCGAGCATGGCCCGGCGCTACAGCATGGGCCCGGTCAGATCCGGGTCGTGGCCAGGAAGCGCTCGCGGTCCTGCTGGGTCTGCCGGCGGATCTCGGCCAGCGCCTGGCTTTCGGTCGCCTCCAGCATCGCCTCGAACAGGCGCTGGAAGTGATGCCGCATCGCATTGCGTGCCGCGACCGGATCGCGCGCGCGCAGACCTTCGAAGATCGCCATGTGCTCGTCGGCGCGGCTGGCACCATCGTCATGGCACACCCGGGCATAGACCTCGGTCACCCGCGGCAGCTCACTGCGCATGCGCCAGATCTGCTGCACGAAATACTCGACCACCGGATTGCCGGACAGGCGGGCGATGGTCAGATGGAAGCGGCGGTCGTAATCGCCGGCCTCTTCATCGCTGAGGTCACGCCGGCACAGTGCTTCGGCCAGCACCTGCAACTCGGCGATGCCGGCCTCATCGATATTGCTTGCCGCCAGCGCGGCGGCTTCTGCCTCGAACACGGCACGCGCAGCGGTCAGGTCGAAGGCGCTGATATCGGGCAGCCCGCCGGCAGCCTGTGCCGGGCGCGGCTTCACATAGACACCCGAGCCGATACGGATCGCGATCCAGCCCTGCGCTTCCAGGGCGATTTCCGCCTCGCGGATGGTGACCCGGCTGACGCCGAAGCGTTCGGCAAGTTCACGTTCGCCCGGCAGGCGCGAACCCGACGGATATTCGCCATCTTCGATCAGCTTGCGGAGCTTGGCGGCGATGGTCTGGTAAAGACGGTTGGCGGACATGCGGCTGACCCTTGGCGGTTCCCTCCGGGCCCGTCCCCGGCCACCGGGCACGGTGCGGGTCCGGTTGGAGCGACGGCGCGACCATTGGCCGCGCCGCCCTGTTCAGAACTTGTATCGTACACCGAAATACGCGCGCCGCCCGTAGCTCACCACCTCGCGGAAATTCCCGTAAAGCGGCTGGTATGCCACGCGTGGCTCGTTGGTCAGGTTCATCAGTTCCAGCGACAGCGACAGCTGCTTGTTCACCCGGTAACGCAGGCGCAGGTCGACGCTGGTGTTGTCATCGTAATAGCGGTTCTGCTGCGCCGTGTTGCCGGTGAAGTCCTGGTAATAGTGCGAACGGAACTTGCCGATGGCCTGGATGTTGAAGCGGCCCACATCCCAGTAGATCGAACCGGACAGCACGTGCCGCGAGAATCCGCTCAGGCCGGCCGGCGGCACGATGGCCGGGATGATCGATCCGTCGGCAGCCAACTGCTCGCCCAACCGCGAATCCTGGGTCTGGTAGTCGGCGTCGGCATAGTTGTAGCTGACCTTGAAGCCGAGGCCGTCGAACGGCTTGGGCAGGTACGAGAACCGGTGCGTGGCACTGAGCTCGATACCGGTCAGGGTGCTGTCCTCATCGGTGGTCACCTGCTGGCGCACCGGCACGGTCACCGTCTGTCCGTTGATGGTGTAGGTTTCCGGCACCAGCGCGGTGGCGGTGCCGCCGTTGAACTGCTTCCAGTACACCGCACCGGCCAGCAGCGTGTCCGGGTTCGCATACCACTCCAGCGAGACATCACCGTTCCAGGACATCAACGGCTGTGCGGCCGGATTGCCGCTGGCACTGATGTCGTCCAGCGCGTCGGCCAGGCCGGTATAGGTGGCATCGCTGCTGACATTGATGGTTCGACCGGCACCGAGTGCGGCGATATCCGGGCGTGACATCGCACGATACGCGCCCACCCGCAGCAGCAGGTCCGGCTTCAGCTCGAAGGCGGCATTCACGCTTGGCAGCAGCTTGTCGTTGCCCGACTTGAACACCTGGGTGGTGAAATCACCCGTGGGCTGCAGGCGGATCGTGCCGTCGCCGTTGTCGATGATCGCCAGGTCGGTGCGCACACCTTCCGAGCGCACATCGGTCTTGACCCAGCGCAGGCCGACATTGCCGGTGACCGGCAGCCCGAACAGTGTGCTGCTGAACTCGCCCATCAGGTACAGCGCGCGGGTTTTCTCGGTCACATCGACGTTGTTCGGATCCTGGAAATCCGGGTCCAGGCCGCTGTCGCTGGTGCCGCGGAAGGACTCGTAGAGGCAGCTCGGATCGAAGTACGCCCACGAGGAGATCGTGTTGCCGCTGGCCGCATCCATGAAGTCATCCTGCGGGAACGGTGCACGGCAGGCACGGTTGGCGGCAATGATCTTCGCCTTGTCTGCCGCAACGCGCTGGTCGTAGTCGGTCACCAGGGTGTTGTCGCGCAGGCGATAGTCGGCCTGGCTGGCGCGCACGCCACCCTTGACGCGGGTGAAGAAACCGGACTCGGGCATGAAGCTGGCATCGAAGCGGCCAGCCTTGATCTTGTGGTCGTTCTCGGTAGCGCTGGAGGTGACCCGCGCTGCACCGGTGTAGGCATCCCAGTTGTTGGGATCGAAGTTCGGCGCCAGCGCGACGCTCGGCACCTCGCCATGCCAGTCCCAGTCGTAGTCGACATAGCCGGTGGCGCCGCTGCTGATGCCCGGCACGATGGCGTTGTTGACGTCGCGCTGGTTGGCGCGCAGCCGGGTCATGCGCTCGCTGTCCAGGCGGTTGGTATGCGAATAGGAAAGATCGGTGGACAGCTCCCAGGCCGGGCTCGGGCGCAGGATCAGGTTGAGGCCGCCACCGGTGTACTCCTCGCCACGCCAATAGCGGTTGGAGGTCGAATCGATGGAGGTGCTGCCATGCAGGTGGCGGACGATGCCGTCCTCGTCCACGTCACGCTGGGTGATGCCGCGACGCGCGTTGGACAGGCTCAGGTCGCTGCGGTTCTCGTCCCAGTTGCGCTCGGTATGCTCGAAATCGAGGTTGACCTCGACCACGTCGTTGGGCCGCCACTGGAGCGCCGCGAACTCGCTCTGGCGATCATTGCGTTCCTGCTTCATGCGATAGATGCGGCTGCTGGGCACCAGGTAATACGGGGCACCGTTGGCGATGGCCTGGGCGCTGACTTCACTGCAGTTGGCATTGGCCACGTTCTGCCTGCCGTCGCAGGCATACCAGGTGGAGCCGCTGGTAATGCTCTCCTCTGGATCGGTGCCCTCCAGCCGCTGGATGCCCAGCGAGATACCGAGCTTCTGGCCGTTGCCGAATTCGAACTGGTCGATGTAGCTGGCGGTACCGCGATAGCCGATGCCATCGTCGTCGCGGTACTTCTTGTCATACTCGGCCCAGCTGCCACGCAGATCGATCTGCGCCGAGCGCTTGCCGTACTCCAGCGGCTTGACCGTCTCCAGCCCGATGGTGCCGGCGACACCGCCTTCGATGATGTCGGCACGCTGGGTCTTGTAGATCGCCACCGTGTTGATCAGCTCGGCTGGGAACATGTTGAAGTTCACCGAGCGGTCGCCGCTGCCGTTGGTGATCTCGCGGCCATTGAAGTTGGTGCTGCTGAGGAATGCGCCAAGCCCACGGATCGAGATTTCCGACGCGCCGGTCTTGTCGCGGGTCGAGGCTGCACCGGTCAGCGTTTCGATCGCATCGGCCAGCGATGGCGCGGGCAGGTCGCCGATGTCATCGGCCGACAACACATCGGCGATCACCGTGTCGTCGCGCTTCTTGTTGATCGAACTCTGCATCGACTCGCGGATGCCGGTGACCTGGACCTGGTCCAGGGTGGTGGCGTCCTGCCCGGAACCGGTAGCGGCAGACTGCGCCTGTACGGCCGGCGAAGCCGCCAGCGCAGCGAGCAGTGCCACGATCAGTGGTGTGGGTGACAACGGTGTACGACGTACAACTCCGGCAGGTTGCCGCATGGTTTTCCTCCTCCCAAAGGATCGCCCGGACGGTAGGCGTGGGACGCAGCTTCGACACGCCGACACAGAAATGTCAACCAACTGGACTGGATTTGTCGTAATACCTTTGATTCAGACCGGTTGCCCGCCATTTCATGTGCTGATGCAGCATGACTTTGCGCGCGACGTGGCTTACAACACACCCAACAAGTGGTATGCACACCCACTCTGAAACCACGGCATCGCCGTCTCTGGAAGGACTTCATGCGCATTCAATCGACTTCGCACCGCCTTTCGAAACCTGCACTTGGATATTGCCTGGCAATTGGACTGGCAACATGCCTGACCAGTTCGCCGGCAACAGCCGCCAGCTGGCTCGTACACGACGTCGGCGCGTTCGCCACCGCCGCTGCCGCCCTGCAGCCTGGCGATGAGATCGTGCTGGCCGATGGCACCTGGACCGATGCGCGCCTTCTGCTGAAGGGCCAGGGCACGGCCGCCGCTCCGATCGTGCTGCGCGCGCAGACGCCGGGCAAGGTGATCCTCAGCGGGGCGTCGGACCTGCGCCTGGCCGGCAGCTACCTGCAGGTCTCCAACCTGGTGTTCCGCAACGGCTACACCCCGGGTGACGCGGTGGTGGCCTTCCGCGAGTCGAGCAAGGCGGTAGCCAGCCACAGCCGCGTCACCGGCTTGGTCATCGATGACTACAGCAACCCCGATGGCAGCGACCAGGACTACTGGGTGTCGCTGTACGGCAGCAACAACCGCCTCGACCACAGCCAGATGCGTGGCAAGACCAACGCTGGCCCGACGGTGGTGGTGGTGCGCGATGCCAGCCAAGGCCTGGACAACCAGCACCGCATCGACCACAACTGGTTCGGCCCGCGCCCTGCACTGGGCGTCAATGGCGGCGAAACGATCCGCGTCGGCACCAGCGACACCTCGCTGAGCGATTCCAACAGCACTGTCGAGAACAACTGGTTCGAGGGCTGCGATGGCGAGACCGAGATCGTCTCCAACAAGTCCGGCGGCAATACCTTCCGCGGCAACGTGTTCTATCGTTCGGCCGGCGCGCTGACCCTGCGCCATGGCAACGGCAACCGGGTGATCGACAACCTCTTCCTCGGCGACGACAAGGCCGGCACCGGCGGCGTGCGCATCATCAATGCCGACCAGACCGTCAGCAACAACTACTTCGAACGGCTGGCCGGCTCCAGCAACCATTCGGCGCTGGCGGTGATGGACGCACAGGCCAATCCGCCACTGTCCGGCTATGCGCCGGTGGTCAACGCAACCATCAGCCGCAACACTTTTGTCGACGTGGCGAAGATCAGCTTCGGCGTTGGCCACGACGAGGCCAAGGGGATCGTGGTCGCGGCCAGCAACAGCCACTTCAGCGGCAACCTGATCGTCAACCGCACCAGCAAGAATCCACCGAATGCGGCCAGCTCGCTGGCGGGCATCGCCTTCAGCAACAACGTGCAGTCGCCGCAGGCCAGCAGCGTATTCCCGGGCGGGGTGAGTAGCGCCAGTATCGCCCTGCAGCAGGCCGCCAGCAGTCTGTGGGTGCCGGCAACGCCCCTGCCCACCATCGGCGCCGATCCGGCGCTGGCGATGATCCCGCGCGAACAGACAGGGGTGGACTGGTATCCCAAGGTGGGCGAGGTTGCCCTGTCACGCACCAGCACCGGAGTTGATCGATGAGGTTGCAGCCGCTGTCCCTGTGTTCCCACCGCCTGGCGCTCGCCCTTGCCCTGGCCGCTCCCTTCGCCCTGATGCCGACGGCACCGCTGCACGCTGCGCCTGCCGCAGCCGCGCGACAAGGCGATACCGCGCCGGTACTGGTGACCGCTGCGCAGTGGCAGCAGATGGCCAGCGAGGGCAGCCGCTACCCGTGGTTCTCCAAGGAGCAGGCGCGTACGCAGAAATCGCTGCAGAAGATGATGAAGGCCGGCATCGATGTGCCGGTGCCGAAGGACAAGGGTGGCGGTCGCACCCATGAGCAGCACAAGCGCAATTACCAGGCGCTGCTGGCCGCCGGCACCCTGTACCGGCTGACCGGCGACAAGGCCTATGTCACCTATTCGCGCGACATGCTGCTGCAGTACGCCAAGCTCTACCCGACCCTCGGCCCGCATCCGGAAGGACGCGGGCAGATTCCCGGCCGGGTGTTCTGGCAGGTGCTCAACGATTCGGTCTGGCTGGTCAACGCCATCCAGGGCTACGACGCGATCCGCGACGCCCTGTCGCCACAGGATCGGCAGACCATCGAATCGCAGGTGTTCCGGCCGATGGCTGAGTTCCTGGCCAGCGAGCCGAAAAACTACGACCAGATCCATAACCACGCAACCTGGGCGGTGGCGGCCACCGGCATGACCGGCTACGTGCTGCGCGATCCGGAACTGGTGGAAAAATCGTTGCGCGGCAGCCGCAAGGATGACCAGTTCGGTTTCCTGCGGCAGATCGACCTGCTGTTCTCGCCCGATGGCTATTACGAGGAAGGCCCCTACTACCAGCGCTACGCGCTGGCGCCGTTCCTGCTGTTCGCCAATGCGATCGAACGCAATGAGCCGCAGCGGAAGATCTTCGCGCGCCGCGACGGCGTGCTGCTGAAGGCGGTGGACGTGCTGGTGCAGACCAGCTACGACGGCCTGTTCTTCCCGATCAACGACGCGATCCTGGACAAGGGCATCGACACCGAAGAGCTGGTGGCGGGCATCGGCATCGCCTATGCGCAGGCCGGCGATGATCGTCTGCTGTCGGTCGCGCAGCAGCAGAAACGCCTGCTGCTGTCGCCGGAAGGGCTGCAGGTGGCGCAGGCGTTGGCCGCCAACAAGGCCAAACCGTTCGACTACCGGCCGATGCTGCTGCGCGATGGCCCGGACGGTGAACGCGGCGGTCTGGCGATCCTGCGCATGGGCGGCGAACGCGGCCAGGCGCTGGTGCAGAAGGACACCATGCAGGGCATGGGCCATGGCCACTTCGACAAGCTCAACTGGTTGTTCTACGACAACGGCAATGCCGTGGTGACCGACTACGGCGCAGCACGCTTCCTCAACGTGGAAGCCAAGCGAGGCGGCATCTATCTGGCCGAGAACCGCAGCTGGGCCAAACAGACCGTGGCCCACAACACCCTGGTGGTGAACGAGCAGAGCCACTTCAAGGGCGACTGGAAGCGCGGCGAGGAACATGCGCCAACGGTGCGTTTCTTCCAGGCCGACGCGGATACCCAGATCGCTTCGGCGACCATGCGCGACGCCTACCCGGGCGTGGTATTCACCCGCACCCAGGCACTGCTGCGCCACCCCGAACTGGGCCTGCCGGTGGTGCTGGACCTGCTGCAGGTGCACGGCGACAAGGCCGCGCGTTACGACCTGCCGCTGCACTTCAACGGCCATATCGTCACCACCGGTTTCGAGGCCGAGCATTTCCCCACCCAGCGCCCGGTGCTCGGCGGCGACAACGGCTACCAGCACCTGTGGCTGGACGCACGCAGCAAGGCCGGCAGTGAACCGCGCACGCTGGCATGGCTGCTCGACGGGCGTTTCTACACCTATCGCTTCGGCAGCAGTGCGCCATCGCAGGCGTTGCTGGTGGAAAGCGGCGCCAACGATCCCGAATTCAACCTGCGCCGCGAACCTGCGCTGCTGCAGCGCGTGGAAGGACAGAAGGATGTGACCTTCTTCAGCGTGCTGGAGCCGCATGGCGAGTACAACGGCACCGCCGAGTACGTGCACGGCGCCGACAGCCGCATCAGGGAGATCATCCGAACGCGCGGCAATGATGCCGAGGTGCTCGAACTGCGCTTGGCCAGCGGCGCGCGCATCGCACTCGGCGTGGCCGACGACAGCGACGCGAAGGGCGACCACAGCGTGACGGTGGACGGTCATGCCTACCGCTGGAGCGGCAGCCATGCGCGCATGGACCGCAGCAAGGGTGACGCGCGATGAACGGCCCCTCGGCCGTGGCCACGCTGCGCAAGGTGCCGGTGCGCTCGGCCGTACGCTGGCTGATCGTCGGCCTGATCGCGGTGGCCACGGTGATCAACTACATCGACCGCAATGCGCTGGCGGTGATGTGGCCGGAGATCGCCAAGGAGGTCGGCGCGACCAAGGACGACTACGCGCTGCTGGTAACGGTGTTCATGCTGTTCTATGCCGCTGGCCAGTTCCTGTTCGGGCGCCTGTTCGACATGATCGGGACGCGACTGGGGTTCGCGTTGTCGATCAGTGTGTGGTCGATCTCGATCGCGCTGCATTCGGTCACCCACTCCATGCTGTCCTTCAGCGTAGTGCGGGCGATGCTGGGCGTCAGCGAAGCCGGCGCCTGGCCCGGTGCGGTGAAAGCCAACGCCGAATGGTTCCCCGCGCGTGAGCGCGCCCTCGCACAGGGCATCTTCAACGCAGGTGCGTCCATCGGCGCCATCGTTTCGGCGCCGGCCATCGCCGGCCTGTACCTGTGGCTGGGCTGGCGCGGCACCTTCGTGCTGGTCGGTGCGCTTGGCTTCCTGTGGCTGCTGCCGTGGCTGTTCGTCTATCGCGCCGGCCCGGACAAGCACCCGTGGGTGAGTGACGCCGAGCGACGCCTGATCATGGAAGACCAGACCGGCCAGCAGCGCGCGGATGCGCCCAAGGTGAGCGTGCGCTCGCTGCTGGCCCACCGGCAGAGCTGGGGCATGCTGGCCTGCCGTTTCCTGCTGGACCCGATCTGGTGGCTGTTCGTATCGTGGCTGCCGATCTATCTGGCCGAGACCTTCGGCTTTGACATCAAGCAGATCGGCCTGTTCGCCTGGGTGCCGTTCGTTGGCGCCATGCTGGGCAGCCTCAGCGGCGGCTGGCTGTCGGGGCGGCTGATCAACGCCGGCCATGGCGTGGACCGCGCACGCAAGCTGTCGATTTCGCTCGGCTGCGTGATCATGGCACCGGCCCTGCTCGGTGCGGTACTGGCCAACCAGCCGCTGTATGCGGTGCTGGCGATCGCTGCGGTGCTGTTCGGTTTCCAGATCGCCATCGGCAACATCCAGACCCTGCCCGGCGATCTGTTCGACGGCCGCTCGGTCGGCACGCTGGCCGGTCTCGGTGGCCTGGCCGCAGTGGCCGGCACGTTGATCACCACCTGGCTGGTGCCGGTGCTGACCCGCCATTCCTACGCACCGATCTTCATCCTCGTCGCCGCACTGGTGCCGCTGTCGCTGGTGGCGCTGTGGTGGTGGACCGGACCGATCCACAAGCTCGACCGCAACGACGGTTGAGCCCCCTTTCCCTCGCATTCCCCCGCAAACCAAGGAGTTTCCCGCATGTCGTTCCAGGACAAGGTGGCCATCGTCACCGGTGGTGGCCGTGATATCGGCCGTGCCGTCTCGATCAAGCTGGCTGCGGCCGGTGCACGCGTCTGCCTCAACTACGCCAACGACGAGGCCAGCGCGCAGGAAACGCTGGCGCTGATCAAGGCGGCCGGTGGCCAGGCCATCGCCCACCGCGCCGACGTCACCGATCCGGCCGCAGTGGCCGGTCTGGTCGCAGCAACCCAGGCGGCATTCGGCCAGCGCATCGATGTGCTGGTGAACGTGGCCGGCGGCATGGTCGAGCGTCGTCCGCTGGCCGACATCGACCCGGCGTTCTTCCACAAGGTCATCGACCTCAACCTGACCTCCACCTACCTGACCACCCACGCCGTGGTACCGCACATGGGCGAAGGCGCGGCGATCGTGAACTTCGCCTCGCAGGCCGGTCGCGATGGCGGTGGCCCTGGTGCGGCGATCTATGCCACCGCCAAAGCGGGCGTGATGACCTTCACCCGGGCCATGGCCAAGGAGCTGGGGCCAAAAGGCATCCGCGTGAATGCGCTGTGCTGCGGCATGATCGCCACGCGCTTCCACGACGAATTCACCAAGCCGGAAGTGCGCACGGCGGTGGCCGGCGCGACGCCGCTGCGTCGCCAGGGGCTGCCGGACGAAGCCGCCGATGCAGCGGTGTACCTGGCGTCGGACGCAGCAGCGTTCGTCACCGGCGCCAATCTGGACGTCAACGGCGGCACCTACTTCTCCTGATCGGACCGAAGCCCATGCAGCGCTGGATCACCCTGCTTTCCCTCGCCATCGGCAGCGCCGTGGCCGCCCCCGCGGCGCTGGCCGCACCGGTCTGGGTCACCGCCTGGACCGCCTCGCCCGCGCCTGACCGCAAGGATGGCAGCGCCGATGCGCCCGTACAGTTCGCCGCGCAGACCGTGCGCCAGGACATGCGCCTGGGCAGCAAGGGCGATGCGCTGCGTCTGCGCATCAGCAACGAGCTGGGCACCACGCCGCTGCATGTGGAAGAGGTACGGGTGCGCCTGAAGGATGGCAAGGCGGCAGCGCTGCCGGTCACCGTCGATGGACGCGTGTCCATCGACGTACCGGTAGGTACAGCGCTGCTGAGTGATGCGCTGCCATTGCGGGTTGCCGCCCTGCAGGAGATCAGCGTAACCGCGTATTTCCCGCAGCCCACCCGCCCTGCGGTGCGCCGTACGGTGGTGCGGGTGGCCGACGGCAAGCAGGACGCGGTGGCCGACAGCGTGCGCGTGGGCTATCAGCAGAATGTGTTCTCAGCCGTGCTGGTGCAGCGCGCGGATCGGCCGCAGGTGATCGTAGCCCTGGGTGATTCCATCACCGAAGGTGCGACGGCCTCGCGTGGCTCCTTCAACCAATGGCCCGAGCGGTTGGGCCAGCGTCTGCAGCAGGCCTGCCCGGACCGCTTCGTGGTGCTCAACCAGGGCATCAGCGGCAACAAGCTGCTGGACCATGGCCGCAGCCACAGCGCGCTGTCGCGGCTGGATCGCGACGTGATCGCAGTGGCCGACGCCGACCAGGTGATCCTGTTCGAAGGCATCAATGACATCCGCCACGGTGGCGGTGCACAGCCCCTGCCGGGGCGCAGCACGACGGACATGCTGCTGGGCTACCGCCAGGTGGCCGCACGACTGCATGCGCATGGCATCCGCGCTCATCTCGGCACACTGACGCCCTTCGGCGATTCGGAGCGCTACGAACCGGTATCGGCCGCCACCCGCACCGCGATCAACCAGTGGGCGCGTGGCAAGGACACCGGCTTCGATGGCGTGGTGGATTTCGATGCGGCGCTGCGTGATCCGAAACAGCCTGAATCATTGCCGGCGAACATCACCCGCGATCATCTGCACCCGAACGACGAGGGCTACCGGCGCATGGCCGACTCGATCGACCTGAAGATGCTGGGATGCGATGCCCCGCGCTGAGGCGGTTTTGTAGAGCCGAACCCGCGTTCGGCTGCTGTTGCTTCCTGTAGAGCCGAGCCATGCTCGGCTGCCTCTGCCAAAGCAGCCGAGCATGGCTCGGCTCTACAGAAGATCAACAGCCGCCATTAGACCGGCTGCCGCGGCCCGAACATGATCACCGCCATGCCGGCCAGGCAGAGTGCAGCACCCAGCATGTCCCAGCGGCTGGGACGGATGCCGTCGACCAGCCACAGCCAGAACAGCGCCGTGCCGATGTACACGCCACCATACGCGGCGTAAACGCGGCCGCTGGCGGTCGGGTGCAGGGTCAGCAGCCAGGCGAACAACGCCAGGCTGGCCGCCGCCGGCAGCAGCAGCCAGATGCTGCCGCCCTTGCGCAGCCACAGCCAGGGCAGGTAACAGCCGACGATCTCGGCCAGCGCGGTCAGCAGGAACAGACCCAGCGTTTTCACGCTTTTTCCGAGGCCTTGGCGTGCTGCCAGAGCGCTTCCTGTGCATCCAGATCGAGTGCAGCCAGCGAATCGCCGTGTGCCTCGGCCTGCGCCTCCATCGAACGGAAGCGACGTTCGAACTTGTGGTTGGCCCCACGCAGCGCGGCGCCCAGATCGATGTCCGCATGCCGCGCCAGGTTGGCGCAGACGAACAGCAGGTCACCCAGTTCCTCCTGCAGGCGCGCTTTGTTGCCGGCAATGTCGCCGCGCTCGAACTCCTCGCGCAGTTCCTGCAGCTCCTCGGCCGCCTTGTCCAGCACCGGCAGCGGGCCGGGCCAATCGAAACCGACCTTGGCTGCGCGAGACTGCAGCTTCACCGCCCGCTGCCATTCCGGCAGGCCACGCGAGATGCCCGCAAGCGCCGAGGTGTCCCGCTCACCCTTGGCAGCGCGCTCGGCACGCTTGATCGCGTCCCAGTTGCGCATCACACCGTCAGCATCGTCGACGCTGACATCGGCGAACACATGCGGGTGCCGCCGTTGCATCTTGTCGCTGATCGCGCGCGCGACCTCGGCAAAGGCAAACGCGCCCTGCTCTTCGGCCATGCGCGCATGGAACACCACCTGCAGCAGCAGGTCCCCCAGTTCATCGCAGAGGTCGTCAAGATCGCCCCGATCGATCGCATCGGCCACTTCGTAGGCTTCTTCGATCGTATAGGGCGCGATGGTGGCGAAGTTCTGTTCCAGGTCCCAGGGACAACCGCCCTGTGGGTCGCGCAGGCGCGCCATGATGGCCAGCAGGCGCTCCAGCTCCACGCTGGCAGTGCCGGTGGCAGGGGTGTCGTGCGTGCTCATGTGTTTCTCCAGGATCAATCGGACAACCAGTCCCGCCACGGCAGGCTGGTATCGCCCAGCGCCATGAACTCACCGTTCAACAGCGTCGGCCGGCGGTTGTAGCGGAACGGCTTGCCGGTACCGACCGAAAGCACCGCACCACCGGCCGCGTGCAGCACGCACTGGCCGGCAGCGGTATCCCATTCGGAGGTCGGGCCCAGCCGCGGATAGACGTCCAGCCCGCCTTCGGCGATCCGGCAGAATTTCAGCGAAGAGCCCTGCACCACGGTCTCGATGTCGCCCATCCGGGCCAGCAACGCATTCGTCTCGGCTGAGCGATGCGAGCGGCTGGCGGCGACCCGCAGCGGCGCAGTCGCGGGTGTACGGGTACGCAGCACGGTGTCATGTACACCCTGCCGGCGATACGCCAGCTCGCCCCGCATCGCGTGCCAGACAATGCCGGTGACCGGCGACTGGACCACGCCGAAGGCCGGGGCGCCCTGGTAGATCAATGCGATGTTGACGCTGAATTCGCCATTGCGCTTGACGAAATCACGGGTGCCATCAAGCGGGTCGACCAGCCAGTACGCGCCCCAGTGCTGACGCTGCTCCCACGGCACCAGCGGCGACTCTTCCGACAGGATCGGCAGGTCCGGGGTCAGCTGCCGCAGCCCCTGCTGGATCACCCGGTCGGCAGCGAGGTCGGCAGCGGTGACCGGGCTGTCGTCGTCCTTGAGTGTCACGTCGAAACCGTTGCTGTAGATCTGCATGATGGCCTGCCCGGCTTCCTGGGCGATGGCGATCGCGGTCTCGCGCAGTTCCGTGGTCAGCTTGATCATCGTGCTCCCTGCAGCCACTGGCGGGCGATGAACAGCGCCGCCAGCGAACGCCCTTCGGAAAAGTCCTCGCGCAGCATCAGCTGGTCCAGATCGGCCAGCTTCCACGGCACCACTTCCAGTTCCTCCGGCTCGTCTCCGGCCAGCTTCTCCGGATACAGGTCGCGCGCGACCACCAGCCAGGACTGATGGCTCATGTAGGTCGGCGCCAGGGTCATCGCGCGCAGCACGTCGACCTGCCGTGCGCCATAGCCGGCCTCTTCCTTCAGCTCACGGTCGGCGGCCTGCTCCGGCGTTTCGCCGGCATCGATCCGGCCCTTGACCAGGCCAAGCTCGTAGCGATGCATGCCGGCCGCGTATTCACGCACCAGCAGCACGGTTTCATCATCGAGCATCGGCACCACCACCACCGCGCCATGGCCGCGGCTGACCAGGCGTTCGAAGCGGCGGCGTTCGCCGTTGGAGAACTCCAGGTCCAGATGCTGGCGCTGGAAGGGCCCGTTCTCCTCGTCGGTGATCCGATGGATGATCGGCAGAGGACGCCTGGCGCGGTCATCGTTCATGCGGAATCTCCGTGGCAACCGGCGCATGCGCCGAGGCCGATAGAATGTGCAGGCAGCAACATGTTCATGAGCCCGAAATGCTAGCAGACCCAACCCCCTCTCCGCTGGTCCAGCACTGGCGGCAACGCGACCTCCAGGTCCTATGGCACCCGTGCACGCAGATGCGCGAGCATCCGGACACGTTGCCGCTGGTGCCGATCGCCCGCGGCGAAGGCGCCTGGCTGATCGATCACGACGGCAACCGCTACCTGGATGCCGTCAGCAGCTGGTGGACCAACCTGTTCGGCCATGCCGAGCCGCGCATCGGCGGTGCCATCGCCGCCCAGGCCGGGCAGCTGGAACAGGTGATGCTGGCCGGCTTCGGCCATGAACCGGCGATCACCCTGGCTGAACGCCTGCTGGCCCTGGCGCCGCGCCAGCCCGGCCGCGCGCCGCTGGCCAAGGTGTTCTACGCCGACAACGGCTCGGCCGGCGTCGAAGTGGCGCTGAAGATGGCCTTCCAGTATTTCCAGAACCGCGGTGAGACCCGGCGCACGCGCTTCGTCTCGCTGGAGAACGGCTACCACGGCGAGACGCTGGGCGCCCTCGCACTGGCCGACATCCCGCTGTATCGCCGCGTCTATGCGCCATTGCTGGCCGAGGGCCTGTTCGCGCCCTCGCCCGACGCCTACCTGGCCGAGCCCGGACAGAGTGCGGCCGACCGCGCACGCCAGGCCGCTGACGGCCTTGCCACGCTGTTCGACCAGCATCCGGGCGAAATCTGCGCGGTGATCCTGGAACCACGGCTGCAGTGCGCCGGTGGCATGCGCATGCACGATCCGGCCTATCTGCAGCGCGCGCGTGAACTGTGCGATGCCCATGGCGCCTTCCTGATCGCCGACGAGATCGCCACCGGCTTCGGCCGCACCGGCACGATGTTCGCCTGCGAGCAGGCCGGGGTGATGCCTGATCTGCTGTGCCTGTCCAAGGGCCTGACCGGCGGTTTCCTGCCCTTGGCTGCGGTGCTGGCCACGCAGGCGCTGTACGACGCGTTCCTCGATGATTCGCGCGAACGTGCCTTCCTGCATTCGCACAGCTATACCGGCAACCCGCTGGCCTGTGCGGCGGCGCTGGCCACGCTGGACATCTTCCACGACGACGATGTGATCGCGCGCAACCGCGGCATCGCCTCGGTGATGGGGACCTTGGCCGCACCGTTCGCCGACCATCCACACGTGGCCGATGTGCGCCAGGCCGGGATGGTGGTGGCCTTCGAACTGACCCGCAACGGCGACAAGCGCACGCCCTTCGATCCGGCGCTGAAGCTGGGGCTGCATGCCTACAAGGCGGCGCTGAAGCGCGGCGTGGTGCTGCGGCCGCTGGGCAACGTGCTGTACTGGATGCCACCGTACTGCGTGGACGACGAACAACTGGAGCTGCTGGCGCATACGACGCTGGCAGCCATCGACGAGGCAATTGCATGCGCGTGACCCGCTGCCCCATCGACCTGGCGCTGAACAGCGGCCAGACCGTGACCCTCCCGGAAGAGACGGCCAACCACCTGGTGCGGGTGATGCGCCTGCGCGAGGGTGACACCTGCGTGCTGTTCAACGGCGATGGCCACGACTACACCGCGACGCTGACGCTGGCCGGCAAGCGCGAAGTGCAGGTGCGCATCGACCAGGTGCAGCCGATCGGCAACGAATCGCCGCTGACCATCACCCTGCTGCAGGGCATTGCACGCGGCGAGAAGATGGATCTGATCCTGCAGAAGGCCACCGAACTGGGGGTGAGCGCGATCGTTCCGGTGAATGCCGAGCGTACCGAGGTGAAGCTGGATGCAGCACGCGCGGAAAAGCGCGTGGCGCACTGGAACAACGTGGTGCAGTCGGCCTGCGGGCAGTCCGGCCGTGCGCGCATTCCGCAGGTAGGGCCGCCGCAGTCGCTGGCGCAGGCCAGCGCGGCACTGCCAGCCGACACGTTGCGGTTGACCCTGGACCCGCTGGGAGCGCACCGGCTGTCGACACTGCAGGCGGCGCCCGCCGGCGGCGTGGTGATCGCCATCGGCCCGGAAGGTGGCTGGTCGCCACGTGACCGTGAACAGCTGGCGGCCGCAGGCTTCCAGGGCCTGCAGTTGGGCCCACGTATCCTGCGCACGGAAACCGCAGGCCTGGCCGCGATCGCGGCATTGCAGGCACGGTTGGGCGATCTGGGATAAGCGACGGATCGCGCGACCACTGCGCTCGCCGGGCATGGCCCGGCGCTACCCGATATCCGGAACGCCTGCGGTAGCGCCGGGCCATGCCCGGCGGATTCCGGTCACGCCGTCAGCGAATCCAGCGCGGCTTCCAGTGCGTCGAGATTCGGCAACAGCGCGCTCTGTTCACCCAGCAACACGCGCATGTGCACGATGTCGGGCAGGTTTTCCTCGGACGCGTCGGCCAGCAGGCCATCGCGCGGTACCGAGATCAGCTGCGGGAAGCTCTGCGTCAACAGCGCGTAGTAGGGACGCTCCGGGTTGCCGCTGAGGGTCTTGAGCACCACCACCTTGTTGTGGCCGGCCACCGTCTCTTCGCCCAACCCGGAGAGCCGTGCGAACGACACCAGCGGCACCTGCCAGCCGTGCCAGCCGATCTCACCCACCAGCCAGCGCGGAGCGTCGGCCACCGCCTGCACCGGTACCCGCGACATCATCTCGGCCACGGTTGCATTGGGCAGCAGGACCCGTTCGGCACCGGCCGAGATCAGGACGCCGCGGATCTCATCATTGCTGGCGTAGCTCATGCCGCATCTCCGTCGTCATCCAGGCCCCAGCGCGCGGCGATCACCTGCGCCAGTTCCTGCGGTTCACCGGCCACCATGCCGGCAGCGACCACGGCCGTCGCCGCAGCCGGGTCGTAGCAGCCTTCGCCCACCTGCCCGGCTACCCAGGCGCCGGCGGCGGCGAGGTCCAACGCCGGGCCCACATGGGCCAGGTCGGCACCACTGAGCAGCACCAGCGCGCTGTGTTCGGCCGACAACGCGGCAATCGAGATGCCCTGCGCTTCAGTCTGGAAATACAGGCCATCGGCAGCAGCGTGCACGCCGATGTCATCGGCCAGCACATGCACTTCGCCCGCGGTGGCGCGCTGGCCGGCTTCGGCCAACTGCACCGGCAGCGGTGATACGCGCGCCATCTGCTTGACCAGGTTGCCGTAGCGGCCGCCGTCCAGGCGCATGTGCACCAGCACCGGCACGGCCAGCCCGCTGGGCAGTGCCGCGAGCAGGCGGCGCAACGCATCGGGGCCGCCGATACCGGCCAGGACCAGCAGCGCACCGGCGCGGCTGCCTGCGGGTGCGGCGGCGTCCAGGTCGACCAGTGACAGATGCTCGGTGTCGAACGCCGGTTCCGGCGCCGCGACCGTCGCAGCAGCACGCGGCTCTGCCGGCGCATCGCTGGCCTCGTCGACCAGCGACCAGGCCGTGTGATCGGTGAACGCCGTCGGTGGAGCTGCCGGCACCGGCGGCGGTGCAGCCGCTGCATCAGCGGGCGTCGCCGTCTCCGCCAGCACCGGCTGCAGCGCCGCCAGTGCCTGCTCCAGCGCGATCGGCTCATGCAGATGTGCCGGCGGCGAATAGAGGCCATCTGCCGGCACGTCGTCGGCCCACGAACGGGCCTGTTCCAGGTGCGGCTGCAGCGCGGCTTCCTTCGGCACCGGCGGCGGCGTCGACGGCCGGCCCGGCTCAAGCTGCAGTGCCGGTTCGTCCTCGGCACCCGGCGGCAGCACCTGCTGGTGGCCGTGCAGCTTGGCGGCCAGGTGGCGGCCCCAGCGCTGCGCTTCCCACCCATCGCGGCGCGCGGCCAGTTCAGCCTCGTCGAACACCAGGGTCAACCCGGGCGCCGACAGCGCCGGTTCCAGGCGCTCCAGCGCATCTTCAATGGCCGCTTCCAGCGCGATCACCACGAACTGCGGGCGTGCATCCTGCAGCGCCTGCGGCTCCAGCGTGATGGGATCGTCTTCCAGCACGATCTGCACGTCGGCATGGGCCAACGCCTCGCGCAGGCGCTCGCGCGCCGCGCCCGGGCGGGCCAGCAGGGCTACGGCCGGAACCGGATCGAGGTCACTCACGGACACGGGCAATCCCCAGCAAGTCGTACACGTTACGCATCAGGTCCAGCTCCTGGTACGGCTTGCCCAGGTAGCGCTGCACACCGATTTCGAAGGCGCGCTGGCGGTGCTTGTCGCCGCTGCGCGAGGTGATCATCACGATCGGCACGTCCTTGTAGCGCGGGTCGGCGCGCATTGCGGTAGCCAGCTCGTAACCGTCCATCCGCGGCATTTCGATATCCAGCAGCATCAGGTCCGGCACGCGCTCTTCCAGCTGTTCCAGGGCTTCGACGCCATCGCGGGCGACGCTCACCTCGAAGTTGTGACGCTCCAGGATGCGGCCGGTGACCTTGCGCATGGTCAGCGAATCGTCCACCACCATCACCAACGGCACCTGGCGTTCCTGGCGGGGTGCATTGACCAGCACCGGCGCGGTCGGGTTGGCCAGGAAGCGACGCACCAGCGGGGCCACGTCCAGGATCACCACCACGCGGCCATCGCCGGTGATGGTGGCGCCATAGATGCCCGGTACCGAGGCGATCTGCAGGCCCACCGGCTTGACCACGACTTCGCGGTTGCCCAGCACCTGGTCGATCGCAACGGCGGCGCGCAGGTCGCCCGCGCGGACCAGCAGCAGCGGCACCTGGGCCTGGCCGTCGGCGCGCGCCGGCGCCTGGCCGACCAGACTGCCGAGGTCGTACAGCGGATAGTCTTCGCCGCTGTAGCGGTAGCTGCTGTCGGCCGCTTCGAAGCGTTCGTGCGACAGCCGTCCAATGCCACTGACCGACGCCACCGGTACTGCGAAGGTGGTTTCGCCGATCTGCACGAACACCGCCTGGGTGACCGCCAGCGTCTGCGGCAGGCGCAGGGTGAAACGCACGCCCTGGCCACGTACCGACTGGATGTCGACCGAGCCGCCGAGCTGGCGCACTTCGTTGCCGACCACGTCCATGCCGACGCCACGGCCCGCCAGCTGGCTGACCTGGTCGGCAGTGGAGAAGCCCGAAGCAAAGATCAGGTTGTCCAGTTCCTGCTCGCTCGGCTGCGCATCGGCAGGCAGCAAGCCGCGTTCGATGGCGCGACGGCGGATCGCTTCACGATCCAGGCCAGCGCCATCGTCGGCCACGTCCAGCACGATTTCCGAGCCCTCGCGGTGCAGGCGGATGGCGATTTCGCCCTCTTCCGGCTTGCCGGCGGCACGACGTTGTTCCGGCGCTTCCAGGCCATGGGCAACCGAGTTGCGCAGCATGTGCTCCAGCGGCGCAACCATGCGATCAAGCACGTTGCGGTCGAGTTCGCCGTGGGTGCCTTCCAGGGTCAGGTGGACCTGCTTGCCGGTGTCCATGCCGGCCTGGCGGACCACCCGGCGCAGGCGCGGCACCAGGCCGTCGAACGGCACCATGCGCGCGCGCATCAGGCCGTCCTGCAGTTCCGAACTGACACGCGACTGCTGCTGCAGGAGCGAATCGTACTGGCGCGACAGATCGTCCAGCACGCCCTGCAGGCCACCCAGATCGGCGGCGGACTCGTTCAGCGCGCGGCTGAGCTGCTGCAGGGTGGAGAAACGGTCCAGTTCCAGCGGATCGAACTTGTGGTCGGCCTGGTCCTGCTCGCGTTGGTAGCGGGCAACGATCTGCGCTTCGGTTTCCAGGTCCAGGCGACGCAGCTGGTCGCGCAGACGCGCGTTGGTGCGTTCCAGCTCGCCCATCGCGCCGCGGAAGGCGCCGAGCTGCTGTTCCAGGCGCGAACGGTAGATCGCCACTTCACCGGCGTGGTTGACCAGGCGGTCGAGCAGATCGGCGCGCACACGCACCTGTTCCTGCTGCGGACGGGCCAGCGGGTCTTCTTCGGTGGAGCCTTCCACCGGCAACGGTGCCGACAACGGGGCGTCGACCACGGCCACGGCCGGAGTCGCCTGCGGGGCCTGCTCCGCCACGACGGCAGCAGCGGCTGCAGCTGCGCTGGCAGCGGCGGCGATGTCGGTCGTGGTCCGTGCTTCAAAGGCATCGAGCAGATCCTGTGCCGGCTCGACAATGCGGTGTTCGCCAGTGCGGGTCAGCAGCTGGTGCAGACGATCGAAACCGCGTTCCAGCAACTGCACGTCACGACGTTCGATCTCGGTACGCCCGCCGGCGACAGCCTCCAGCAGCGATTCGATGCTGTGGCCGAGATCGCCGATGGCGTTGATGCCCGCCATGCGCGCGCCGCCCTTCAGCGTATGCAGATCGCGCTGCAGGCCGGCCAGGGCTTCGCGGTCCTGCGGCGCTTCGCGCAGTTCGCTGATCAGCCCATCGCAATGATCCAGCAGGTCCTTGCCTTCCTCGACGAAGATGTCGACCAGCTCGCGGTCATAGACGCTGAAGTCGAGCAGGTCGGCGCTTTCTTCGGTCTCGGACTCGGTCTCGGACTCGGTCTGGGCCTCGAGCACAGCCGTATCCGCCGGCACCGCCGCGTCGGCGCTGTCGACGGCGACAGGTTCGGCGTCGATCGCCGCAGCCTCCATCGCGACCGGCACCACGATCATGCCGCTGTCCACCACGGCAGCCTGGCCCGGAGCATCTTCCAGTTCGAAGAAACGCGAGGGCGAAATGGCGTCCTGCGCCGTCTCCACGGGCCCGACGTCTTCCACCGTCGCCGGGGACGGCTGGTCGGTGCTCTCTCCTTCACCGACCGCCGCCTCCCCGCCGACGTCCGCATCCTCGGCAAAGGCTTCCGCCTCGCCAGGCGCGAGTTCGCTGGCCTGCAGGCCGAGCACGGGCCATTGCCCGTCTTCGTCCCGGTCCTGCTCCTCATCGATCACGTGAAGGCCGGCCTCGAGCGCGGCTTCCAGCGTGACCGGGTCTGCGAAGCCCGGCACAGCCATTTCATCCTGCAGGCTGGACAGCTCGCTGTCGAGCGGCACTGCAGCAGCGTCTTCATCCACCGCCATTTCAGGTGTGAACGGCAGCGGCGTATTCAGGTCGTTTGCGACATCCAGGTCGCGGTCGTCAACCGGCAGCGCGCTGGCGTCCAGATACGGCGACAGATCGTCCACCGCAGTCAACGCGGCGTCCTCCAACGCAGTGTCTTCCGATGTCACCACCGCCTGTCCGGCTTCAATCTCCGCGGCAACGAGCGTGGCAGCAGCCACTTCCAACGTCGATTCCGGTGCCGGGGCGTCCGGCATCGAAGGCCATCCTGCGTCGAAGTAACGCGACAGATCATCGCTGCCGGTCAACTCAGCGGACTCCAGGCCCGCGTCGCTCAACGCGTCCTCGCTGACCTGCACTGCATCCAGCACGTCGGCATCGGCAGCATCGACATCATCGGTATCACGCCCGGCTTCCGGCTCGATCCCGACCTCATGCGTCGACACGTCCACATCGGTATCGGCATCGGCGACCAGCGAAAGCAGCTGGTCGTCTTCGTCTTCGTCTTCGTCCTCATCCTCGACGTCCAGCCCGGTCATCGGCCAGCGTGCTTCCGGCAGTTCACCGGCCAGCGCCTGCAGGCGCTGCGCCAGTTCAGCCTGCGGCGCAATCCGCGGCTGCTCGGCCTGCAGCGCGTCCATGGTCGCGTTGATCGCCTGCGCGGTCTCGTCCAGGGCCGCCACGGCGTCATCACCGGGCACCACCTCGGCGGCCAGCGCGCGCTTGATGTACGACTCGGCGCCGCCGGTAACGGCGGTGATTTCCGGCACTTCGGTCATCGCGAAGGCGCCGTTCATGGTGTGCACCGCACGCAGCAACGCGTCGCTGACCGGGTGCGGCGCCTGTTGCGCCGAGCGCAACCAGCCCTGCAGCGTGGCCTGGTGCAGTTCCACCTCGGCTTCCAGGATCTCGCGCAGCACGCTGTCGATGTTGGCCGGCGTACCCGCCGCTTCGACAGCGCTCTCTGCCGGGACATCGACAACCGGCTCGGCGCTGCCAACGGGCTCGACAGCATCGGCCGCTGCCACCAGCGCCGGTGCAGCAGCGCCCGGCAGCGCAACGTAGAACGTCTCTTCGCCTGCACCTACGCGATCGGCGATGGCCTGCATCGCCTGCAGGTCCACGCTGACACGCTGGCCGTCGCGCAGTGCCGCGTTCAACTGCGGCAGTGCCGTGTATGCGTGATCGACCATCGCCAGCACCGCCGGCGTGGGGGCACGGGTGCCATCGAGCACGCGATTGAGCATGCCCTCGATCTTCCACGCGAACTCACCCAGGGTACGCGCGCCGACCAGGCGGCCACTGCCCTTCAGGGTGTGGAAGATGCGCCGGATCGGCCGCAGCCGATCCATGTTGTCCGGCTGCATGCGCCATGCCGGCAGCAGCGTGCCGAGATTGCCCAGCTCGTCGTCGAATTCTTCCAGGAACACCTCGCGGATGTCCTGGTCGATGTTTTCGGCATCGTCGTCGAAACCCGCCTCGAACCCGCCCTCGGCCACGGCCGGCGGTACGGTTTCGGTCGGCCCGGCAGTTGCCTGCATGGCCTGGGGGTTGAAGTCGGCGGCGGCGGCATTCAGCTCTGCGAAGAACTGCGCATCGGCTTCGCTGAAGTCGATTGGCGCAATGGTATCCACATCGACCAGAGACACGGTCGGCGCAGCCGCCGATGCCGGCAGGTCTTCGGACGCGCGCAGATCAGCGACCGGTTCGACGTAAGCCTCAGCCTCGGTCTCGGCGGTGGCGTCGGTCAATTCGGCAACGGCCAAGCCATCGTTCGCCTGCGGCACCGCAACTGCGTCAACGAGCTCCAGCGTCGCAGGCGACTCCTGTTCGTCGTCCAGCGACAGCGTTTCCATCGCCTCCAGCGAAAGCACGTCATCGGCGTTGTCCAGCAGGCTGCTGTCGAAACGGAACACCACATCGTCGTTCAGCAGCGGCGGACCGTCCTGTTCGGCGGCAACCGGATCGAACGCTGGCGAAATGACCGCATCCAGCGGCGCAGCAAACGACGCCTCGTCCAACGAGGTCGCCAGGAGGGCGTCATCGTTGACGTCTACAGCGGTTGCCTGCGCGTCGGCCTCTTCCAGCACCGGCGCTTCGGACAACGTCCAGGCAGCGGCGTTGGACTGTTCGACGGACAGCGGATCGAAGCTGACCGGATCGAAGCTGGCGAACGTCGGCGCACGCTCGTCGCTGTGTTCGGCAGCCGTACCTGCCGGCGCGTCGAACCCGCCCAGTTCCCATTGCGGCACTTCCGGCGCGGGTGCGCTGGAGGCGGCAAACAGCAGTGGCGCCGGGGTGTCGCGCGGTTCGGCAGGGACAGCCGGCGTAGCCAGCGATCCGAACATCAGGCCATTGTCGGCTGCCGGGGCCTCCGGCAGCGGATCAAAGGTGAAATCGGGCAGCGAGGCGGGCACGTCGCCCGGCGTCGGCGCGGCGGCCTGCACGATGGCGTCCAGCGGTTCGATCTGCAGCGGAACAGCCGGCACGGGCACGGCTTCGCGCTCGACCGGCTGCACCGGCTCGGCTGCGGCCACGCCACGCTCGGGCAGCGGCCAGTAGCGCAGCGCTTCCAGGCTGCTGCGGGTGATGTCGAGGATGTCCTCGCGACCCGGACGGCGGTCGCGCAGCGCTTCCAGGTAGTACTCCAGGCTGGCCATGGCATCGGCCAGGGTGTCCAGCTGGCGTCCACTGGGCACGCGCTGGCGACCGATCAGTTCGGCTTCGATGTACTGCTGCACGCCGCGCAGGTAGTCGGCGGCGGTGCCCAGATCGAGCATGCGCAATGCGCCGGAGACATCGCCGAGCAGGCGCGGCACATCCTGCAGCTCCGCGTGGTTCCAGCTGGTTTCAATGAAGGCGACGAAATGCTCGCGGGCGGCGGCGAAATTGGCGATCGCCTCGTGCGCCAGCACTTCCACCGTGCGCCGGTTCTCCACCGCGCTCGGATCATCCTGGCCACTGCCACTGGCACCGAGGTGTGCGACCTGGTCGTCCAGCGATGCATCGACATAAAGCAGCGCACCAGCGATATCCAGCAGCATGTCTTCGTCGATCTGCTGGCGGCCTTCGACAACCCCGCGCAGTGCATCACGCTGCTGCACGACCACGCCGCGCGCGGCGCCGAGGCCGAGCATGCCCAGCGTATCGGCCACCGAGCCCAGCTTGGTCACCTGCTCCTGCAGCTGTTGCGGCGCGCCGTCGGTACGCAGGTGCAGGTCCAGGGCGTCCTTGACCTGCAGCAGTTCTTCCTTGACCGCATTGCCAACGGTATCCAGCAGCTCGCGGTTGCGGCCGCTGAGGCTGCCACGTGCGTGGTCCAGTTCCGCTTCAGTGGCGGTCACCGAATCGGGCGCGAACGCGAACAGCACGCTGTCGTTGATCAGCGCTTCGCCACGGGCGGCGCGGATCTCGTTGAGCAGCGGCTGCAGCACGATCGGAATGTCACGGTGCCCGTTCTGCAGGCGCTCCAGGTAATCGGGCAGCAGCACGCTGCCGCGCATCAGGGTGGCGCAGGCCTCATCGCGCTCTGCCACCTCGCCCTTGCCGACAGCAATGGCGAGCTGTTCCAGCTCTTCGGCCACCATCGCCGGTGCATACAGTTCAACCATGCGCAGCGTGCCCTGCACCTGGTGCAGGTAGCCGGCGCAGATGCGCATGCGGCTGCTGTCGCCCGGGTCTTCGGCGAAGTACTCGACCTCGTTGCGCACCAGGCGCAGGGTCTCGTCCAGTTCGGGCTTGACCCAGCCCAGGGCCGCGTGGCTCATCGCATCGCGCAGGCTGCTCATGGATGCGCTCCGGTCGCCGCCGCGCGACGGTCGCGCGGATCCTGGCGTGGGAAATGGAAATGCTTCATCGACTGGTTCCTTGCTCGCCGCCCTGCCCGTGTCACGCCGGCAGCTTGAAGTCGGCCACCGAACGACGCAGGTCGGCCGCCAGCTGCGCCAGGTGGCCGATCGACTCGGCGGTCTGCCCGGCACCCTGCGAGGTCTGGCCGGTGATCTGGCGGATCACGCCCATCGTGCGGGTGATGTCCGACGCCGCCGACGACTGCTGCTGCGCGGCGATGGAGATGTTCTTGATGAGGGTGTTGAGTGCATTGGACACGCGCTCGATCTCGGTCAGTGCGGTACCGGCGTCTTCGGCCAGGCGTGCACCGGACACCACTTCGGCGGTGGTCTGTTCCATGGAGGTGACCGCTTCGTTGGTATCGGCCTGAATGGCCTGGACCAGGTTCTCGATGCGTCGGGTCGCACCGGAGGTGCGCTCTGCCAGGCGCTGCACTTCGTCGGCCACGACCGCGAAACCGCGACCGGCTTCACCGGCCGACGCCGCCTGCACAGCCGCGTTCAACGCCAGGATGTTGGTCTGCTCGGAAATGTCGTTGATCAGTTCCACGATCGAGCCGATCTCCTGCGAGGACTCGCCCAGGCGCTTGATGCGCTTGGAGGTTTCCTGGATCTGGTCGCGGATCTGGTCCATGCCCTGGATGGTCTCGCGGACCACGCCGGCACCTTCGGCGGCGATCACCACCGAACGCTGTGCCACGTCGGCCGACTCGGCCGAGTTGCGCGATACCTGCTCGATGCTGGCGGCGATTTCGCCGATCCGGTCCGACGCCGAGGTGATCTGGTTGGCCTGGTGGCCGGCCGCTTCGGCCAGCTGCATCGCCGTTGCCTGCGTTTCCTGGGTCGACAGCGCGACCTTGGCCGAGGTGTCGTTGATGGTGGTCACCAGGTGGCGCAGTTCATCCACCGCGTAGTTGATGGCGTCTGCGATCGCGCCAGTCATGTCCTCGGTCACCGAGGCTTTCACGGTCAGGTCGCCCTCACCGAGCGAGGAGATTTCATCCAGCAGCCGCATGATCGCCTGCTGGTTGCGGCTGTTGAACTCCACCTGGGTCTGGTAGCGCAGTTCCTGTTCGCGCGAGCGGCTGCGCACGTTGGTGGAGACGAAGCCGATGATCGCGATCAGCGACAGCGCACCGGATACCACGCCGATCCAGAAATTCGGGAACAGGCGGGTGTCGGACACCGAGCCGAACGAGGAGAACGCTTCGAACAGCTTGCGGCTGTCGGTCAGCATCTTCGCCGAACCCTGGCCCAGCGTGGCGGCAGCGGACTGCGCGGCGAACAGCTGGCGCGAGCTGGCCAGGATCGCGTCGGCGTCCTGCTTCATCGCCTCCCACTTCTGCTGCGACTGCTCCAGCGCCGCAACGGCGGCAGCGCCGCGCACGGCGGTGATGCCCAGATCCTCGTTGCCATTGCGCAGCGCATCGAGCACCTGCGAGAACACGGTGATGTCGCGGGCCAGCGCGTCACCGGCAGCGGCCGCAGCCGTGCCGCCGGCGCGTATTTCAGTCACGCGACGCGCCATCGAACCGGCCACCACCACCTGCTGCAGGGCACTGTAGACCTGCGACGCCGGGGCGCCGGAGGCGGACATCGCACGCACCAGTTCGTTCAACTGGGCCTGCAGGCCCGGCACCGCGCCGGAGAAGTTGTTGGCGTTGCCGGCCAGGGCCAGCACTGCCGGTTCACTGGCGACCAGCTGGCCTGCCTGCTTGCCCAGCGGCGTCCAGGTGTCGGCCAGGGTCGAGATCGCCCGCGACACGCCGGGCTCGTTGCCGTAGCGCCCCTGCAGGGTCGATACGTTCTGCTCGATCGCGTTGCGGGTGGCCTTGAAGGCGGTGAAGGCCTGCGCGTTGCCGCCCACCGCGTCACGACCCTGGTTGGCCAGCTGCTGCGACAGCACCTGCAGGTCCGCGGCCTTGGAGCCGGCATCGGCCAGGCGGCTGCCCTGCCAGGTGGACACACCCGTGTTCACGCCGAACAGGATCATCGACAGCGCCAACAGCGCCAGCCAGAGGTTGCTGCCGCCCAGCCGCAGCTTGCCGGACTTGGTGGCATCCGAAGCAGTACTCATCGTTCAACCTCGATTTTCAATGCAGGGGGCGATGCCCGGCCTCAGGCCGCGGCTTGCCGGAATTCAGGGGTGCGCGACAGCAGCGAGAGCGAGAACACGCCCCAGTCGTTGCCATCGGCATGGAAAGCGCGATCGACGAAGTGCCCGTAGCGTCCTTCAGCCAGTGAACCGGCCTCGATCTGCTGGGTCAGCTCGAAACTGCGCTGGCCGAACAGTTCGTCAATGGTCAGGGCGACGTCGCCACCGGCCTGGCGCATGATCAGCACGCGCTGGCCTTCCTGCTGGACGGTGCGCGCACCTTCCAGGAAGTACTTCAGGTCGACCACCGGGAACAGGTTGCCGCGCAGGTTGCCCACGCCCAGCAGCCAGGGCTGCGCGCAGGGCACCGGGGTCACCGGCGGCATCGGTACGATCTCCACCACTTCGCGGAAATCGGACACCAGCCGGCGCTGGCCGACACGGAATCCGACGCCACGCCACAGGTCCTGGGCGAACTGTCGCCCGGGCAGCTGCACCGCGTGGGCCAGGCTGCGCCGTTCGTAGGCTTCAAGAATGTCGAAGGGCGAGCGCATCAGGCCACCAGCTCGTTGATCCGCGCGATGAGTTCTTCCTCGCGCGGCGGCTTGACGATGTAATCGGCGGCGCCCTGGCGCAGCCCCCAGGCCTTGTCGGTTTCCATCGCCTTGGTGCTGACGATGATGACCGGGATGTGCTTGATCGCGGCGTCGCGGGCCATCGCCCGGGTCGCCTGGAAACCGCTCATGCCCGGCAGCACCACGTCCATCAGGACCAGCTGCGGCACCTGGTCGCGGACCAGCTGCAGGCCATCTTCGGCATTGTCCGCTTCCAGCACCTCATGGCCGGCACGGCGCAGCCATTGGGTGAACACCGCGCGGTCGGTCGGTGAATCCTCGATCAGGACGATACGAGCCATTGTGCCTTTCCCCCCTGGTCAGGCGTTGACGTACGTGCGGATGGCACCCAGCAGTTCTTCGCGCGTGAATGGCTTGGTCAGATATTGCTCCGAGCCGACGATGCGCCCCCGCGCCTTGTCGAACAGACCATCCTTGGACGACAGCATGATCACCGGGGTCGCCTTGAACAGCTGGTTGCCCTTGATCAGTGCGCAGGTCTGGTAGCCATCCAGGCGCGGCATCATGATGTCGACGAAGATGATCTGCGGCTGCTGGTCGGCGATCTTGGCCAAGGCCTCGAAACCGTCCGTTGCGGTCACTACTTCGCAGCCTTCGCGCTTCAGTAGTGTTTCCGCAGTCCTGCGGATGGTCTTCGAGTCATCGATGACCATCACCCGGAGTCCTGCGAGCTCCCCGCCCGCAGTCGTGTTTTCAGTCATTGCCATTCCCCAAGCGCGCGGCCCAATCTTTGGCGGGAGCCGCTGCGAAAGCGTATCTATATCGCACTTCCCGCGCCCGCTTCAAGGGCGGTCCGTGGCGCGGGGCGTGGCGCCGGGCTGAACGTGACCGGATTGGCAATCACTGCGCAGCCGGGCAAGGGACGCTGCGTTGCACATTGCCGGGGAGGCGCACAGCCGGCGTTGCCGCTACCATCAACGCCTTGCCTGACAGGTGCGCCCATGCCGTTGAACGTCATCGTGGTGATGGATCCCATCGCCCACATCAAGATCGCCAAGGACACCACGTTCGCCATGCTGCTGGAAGCCCAGCGCCGCGGCCATGCCCTGCACTACGTGCGCCCGGGCGGGCTGGCGCTGGAAGGCGGGGTGGCCGTGGCCTGGACCGCCCCCTTGCAGGTGCGCGACGACCCGGCCGGCTGGTACGAGCTGGGCGCATTCAGCCGGATTGAATTCGGCCCCGGCCAGATCGTGCTGATGCGCAAGGACCCACCGGTCGACGCCGAGTACGTCTACGACACCCAGGTGCTGGATGTCGCTGCCGCCGCCGGTGCCTGCGTGGTCAACAACCCGCAGGGCCTGCGCGACTACAACGAGAAGCTGGCAGCGCTGCTGTTCCCGCAGTGCTGCCCGCCAACCCTGGTCAGCCGCGATGCCAAGGCGCTGAAGGCCTTCGCGCTGGAACACGGCCAGGCCGTGCTGAAGCCGCTGGATGGCATGGGTGGGCGCTCGATCTTCCGCAGCGGCCAGGGCGATCCCAACCTGAACGTGATCCTGGAAACGCTGACCGACGGCGGTCGCAAGCTCGCCCTGGCCCAGAAGTTCATTCCCGACATCACCGCCGGCGACAAGCGCATCCTGCTGGTCGATGGCGAGCCGGTCGACTACTGCCTGGCGCGCATTCCGCAGGGCGATGAGTTCCGCGGCAACCTGGCCGCCGGTGGCCGCGGCGAAGGCCGCCCGCTGAGCGAACGCGACCGCTGGATCGCCGCCCAGGTCGGCCCGGAGATGAAGCGTCGTGGCATGCGTTTCGTCGGCCTGGACGTCATCGGTGACTTCCTGACCGAGGTCAACGTGACCAGCCCGACCTGCGTGCGCGAACTGGACGCGCAGTACGGCCTGAACATCGCCGGCACCCTGTTCGACGCGATCGAGGCCGATCTGCACTGATGGATGCCGCACCTGCCGTCCTCGCCCCGCCGCCGCGCGAAGCGCAGCGGCTGGGAGCCACCATCGCCCTGTCGGTGCTGGTGCACGCCCTGCTGATCCTCGGGGTCGGTTTTGCCGTGAAAGGCGATGCGCCACTGGTGCCGACCCTGGAAGTGATCTTCAGCCAGACCCGCACCGCGTTGACCCCGAAGCAAGCGGATTTCCTGGCCGCCGCCAGCCAGGAGGGCGGTGGCGAACATGATCGTGCGCAGCGCCCACGCGACAACCAGGCCGGCATCGTGCCGCAGGCGCAGTCCGGCATCAGCCCGGTACCGCAGCAGCAACAGTCGGCAGCACCGGTGCCGCCACCGCAGGCGCGCGTGGTCAGCAGCCGCAATGGCCAGGACACGGTGGCCCTGGCGCAGTCGCGCCCTACCCCGTTGCAGCCCACGCCGGATGCACCATTGACCGCACGCGAACAGCGCGATGCCGAGATGGCGCGGCTGGCGGCGGAAGTGCACCTGCGTTCGGCGCAGTACGCCAAGCGCCCGAACCGGAAATTCGTTTCGGCCAGTACGCGCGAATACGCCTACGCCAATTACCTTCGCGCGTGGGTGGACCGCGCAGAGCAGGTCGGCAACCTGAACTACCCCGACGAAGCGCGGCAGCGCCGGCTGGGCGGGCAGGTGGTGATCAGCGTGGGGGTACGCCGCGATGGCAGCGTGGAAAGCAGCCGCATCCTGCGCTCCAGCGGCACGCCCCTGCTTGATGAGGCGGCGCTGCGGGTGATCCAGCTGGCGCAGCCGTTCCCGCCGTTGCCCAACAGCGACGATCAGATCGACATTCTGCAGGTCACGCGCACGTGGGTGTTCCTGCCGGGCGGCGAACTGCGCGACGACCGGTAAGGTTTTCTGCCCGGGCCTGCGGCCCGGAACCCGCTGGAAGCAACTGCCACTGCAACGGCAAGATCAAGAGCGGCGGTTGGGCTGTTGGTTTGGCGGGGCGGTGTGGGCTTGCAGGACACGCCGTAAACCCGTCCATGGGGGCTCGATGGCGCCATCCATGGCGCCAACGGTCCTGCAAGCCCACACCGCCCCACCCCTGACAGATCGCGGCGCATCTTTGCTGTTGGTAGCTGCCGACCTTGGTCGACACGAGGCATCCACGCCATGCCTGCACGGTAGATCCACGCCACGCGTGGATGCGAGCGAAGCGATCTGCTTTTGACTTTGATTTTGTTTTTTTGATTTTGCGTGGCGGACGCGCACGGAAACTGTCCGTGGCCGGGCGGGTGGGTTGCGCAGGGGCGTGAGCCGCATGGATGCGGCGACCGAGCTTACATGGACGTACTTGCAGCGTCCCCTGCGCAGCCCACCCGCCCGGCCAACCCACGGCTTCTGCTTTCAGCGACCCGCCACGAGGGGCTCAGCCGTTGGCTTTCGCCTTCGCGGCCCGCGCAGCCTGCTGCTCGACCAGCGTCAGCGCCACGTTGTCACGCAGGTACGCCGGCTCGACCTTCTCCGCAGCAATGCCTTCGCCGCGTGCGAACGCCGGCACCGCCAGTGCCAGCACATCTGCTGCATGCGGCAGCGCCGTCGCATCGAAGCGGTGCAGACCCGCACCCAGCTGCGCGACCAGCGCGCCCTCCGCCGCGGCAAAACCGGTGCCGACCCCGTAGACGGATGCGTCTTCCGGCAACGACACCGCCGCCGGTACGCATACGCGCTCGGCATCACGCGCCACCGGCAGTCCATCCACGCGCTCGAAACGTGCCACGTACAACTCGCCCATCCGCGCATCGATCGCCGACAGGATCTGCTTTTCTTCCATCGGCGCGCGCAGTGCCAGCACCTGCAGCGTCGACACCGGCAGCAACGGGCGATCCAGCGCCAGCGCGATGCCCTGTGCCAAGGCGATCGCCAGGCGCACGCCGGTGAACGCACCGGGACCACGACTGAGCGCGATGCCGTCCAGCTGGCGGCGGCTGATGCCGGCCTCGGCCAGCAGCTCCTCCGCCCAAGGCAGACTCAGTTCGGCATGCCGGCGGGGGGCGATCTCGAAGCGTTCCAGTACCTGCCCATCGACATGCAGGGCTACGGAACAGGCTTCGGTGGCGGTTTCAAAGGCGAGCAGTTTCATCGGATCGGGTCAGAACAGGGGGAACGTGGCACCGGGGGCCGGCTCCGGGCCCGCCACGGCGGCGGTCGGGGCTGCGGCATCTGCCACGGGGCCCCATTGTGGCGCAAAGAAGGCCTGCACATCGGCCAGTGCCCGGGTTCGCCGGAACGGCGGCAGCGACTGCAGGAAGACCTTGCCATAGCCACGGTTGAGCAGACGCGGGTCGCACAGCACCAGCACGCCGCGGTCGGTCTCGCTGCGGATCAGGCGGCCAACGCCCTGCTTCAGGGCAATGACCGCCTGCGGCAACTGCTCGTCGCGGAACGGATTGCCGCCCTGGGTACGTATTGCTTCCAGCCGCGCCTCATACACCGGATCATCGGGCGTGGCGAAAGGCAGCTTGTCGATCACCACCACGCTCAATGCCTCGCCGACCACATCCACGCCCTCGCGGAAGCTGGCCGATCCCAGCAGCACGCCATTGCCGGATTCACGGAAACGCTGCAGCAGGGTCGCGCGCGGCGCTTCGCCCTGCACGAACAGCGGCCAGGGTCCATCACGCAATGCCTCGGCTGCTTCGCGCAGCGCACGATGCGAAGCGAACAACAGGAACGCCCTGCCCTGCGACGCCTGCAGCACCGGGCGCAGCACCTGGATCAATGCGGTTCCGAAACCGCGTGCGGCCGGATCCGGCAGATTTTCAGGCAGATAGCACAGTGCCTGCTCGGGCCAGTTGAACGGGCTGGGCTGCACCAGTGTCTGCGGATCGTCCAGGCCCAGGCGCGTGGCGATGTGCTCGAAGCCGCCGCCAACGGTCAGCGTGGCCGAGGTGAAAATCCATGCAGCATGACTGCGCTCGCGATGTTCGCGCAGCGGCGCGGACACATCCATCGGCGTGCGCTGGCAGCGGAAACCGCGCGGGGTCAACTCGTACCAGAGCACGTCGCCGGCGGCGGCGCTCGTTTCGGCGGGATCGGCATCGAAGTCGAGCGCGGGTTCTTCATCGCCCAGCCAACGGCCCAGCCGCGAAATCGCCTCGCGCGCGCGCGCATGGCAGGCATCCAGGCCGGCAGCGGCTTCGCGCAACGGTTGCAATGCCTGCTCCAGCACCACCAGGCTGGACATCACCGCATCGAAACCCTCGCGTACCTGCGGCATCGCCAACGCCCGCCACTGCGTACCGCGCGCGGGCAAGCCTTCCATCGCAGCACGCAGCGCAGACAAGGCCTGCTGCAGATGATCGACCGGTTCCTGCAATGCCGACTGCGCGCCACCCACGCCGCGCGCTTCAACCAGACAGTCACGGCCCAGCTCCTGCCAGGGGCGCATGCCGAAGCCCTCGCCGAAGAACTGCGCGGCCAGCTCGGGCAGCTGATGGGCCTCGTCGATGACGAAGGCCTGCGCGCCGGGCAACAGCTCACCGAAGCCCTCCTGCTTCAGCGCGAGATCGGCGAGCAGCAGATGGTGGTTGACCACGACCAGGTCGGCGGCCTGAGCACGCTGGCGGGCACGCACGACGAAGCAGTCATCCCAGAAGGGACACTCGTTGCCCAGGCAGTTGTCGACGGTGGAGGTGACCATCGGCAGCAGCGGCGAGTCATCGGCCAGGCCATCGAGTTCAGCGATATCGCCCGAATCCGAGCGGCCAGACCAGGCCAGGATGCGCTGGAACTGTGCCGCCTGTTCGGGGCTGGAGAATCGCGGTTCACCGCGTGCCTGCTGCAGGCGATAGCGGCACAGGTAATTGCTGCGTCCCTTCAGCAAGGCACTGCGCAGGCCGACGCCCAGCGCCTGGCGCACGCGCGGCAGGTCACGGTGATAGAGCTGGTCCTGCAGCGCGCGGGTACCGGTGGAAATGATGGTGCGCATTCCGGACAGCAGCACCGGCACCAGATAGGCAAAGGTCTTGCCGGTGCCGGTACCGGCTTCGGCGAGCAGCAGGTCGCGCTGCTGCATCGACGCGGCAATGGCCTCGGTCAGGCGCAGCTGCGCAGGACGCGGGACGAATGCATCCAGATGGGAGGCGAGCGCGCCGCCTTCGCTGAGGGCTTCGCGGCTGGCATGGACAAGGTCGGACATCAGATGGAAAGGATACCCGGCCGGGCGCTGCCCGGCACCCGTTTCAAGCCGGAGCACAGGCAAAAGCAACGGCAACCGCGTTTGTTCATGGCTCTGGGTTGCTACGTGCTGGGGTGGGTCGGACAGGACAGGCAGGACACGCCGTGAACCCATCCCTGGGGGCTCGATGGCGCCATCCATGGCGCCAACGGTCCTGCCTGCCCTGCCCGCCCCACCCTCGACAGTTTCCCGGTGACGGGAGGCAAAGGCGGAGCAGAAGCGGCTGGTGTAACGGGGAAAGTAGAAGGGGTCGGAGCTGTTTTCCTGCGGAAAACGGCTCCGACCCCTTAGCGAGCGCGCGCAGCGCGCGACCCGCGTTTGAGTTTGATTTTGTTCTTGCCTGCGGCGGCCACAGGAAACTGTCCGTGGCCGGGTGGGTGGGCTGGGCAGGGGCGTGAGCCGCATGGATGCGGCGACCGAGCTTACATGGACGTACTTGCAGCGTCCCCTGCCCAGTCCATCCACCCGGCCAACCCACATCAGACCATCAGCCCGCCCGCCGCAGAGGGGGCAGCGCCCGATGGAGGGGAATACCTCAGTACCGCTTGATCCCCGGCACCGTGCAACCTTCAATCTGCGCATGCGCCGACACCGCATTCTCCTTCTCGCCCCGCGCCAGGCGCGCCTGTTCGATCGTCGCCCAGTGCCGACGGCACAGCGGCCCCGTCTTCGAACCCAGGTCCACGGCCTTGCGCGCGAACGTTTCCGCCTCCGCCCACTGGCCCTGCAGCAGCGCCAGTTCCGCGCGTTCCTGCAATACCGACGGATCACCAGCCACGATCTGCAACGCCTGGTCCAGGCTGCCGGCCGCGCCGGCCAGATCGTTGGCCTGGCGCTGGGTCAGCGCCGTCTGCCGCAGATCCTCGACCTGCGAATCGCGCAGCGGCTGCACCGACAGTTCCTTGTCATCCGGGCCCGCGGCGGCTTCCACGGCTGCCAGTCGCTGTGCGGGCGTGGTGGTGTCCACCGGCTTGACCACCTGCGGCGCGCTGCTCACGCAGGCCGCCAGGGCCAGGCTGAGGCCACTCAGGACCAGGGGCTGGAACAGCGAACGGATAGTCATCGGCATCATCGGCTTGGAGGAGGAGTCGCTGCAGCGGGTGCTGCGGCAGGTTCAGTGGCGGGTTCCGGTTTACGGTCGAGGCCGAACCAGCTGCGCCAGCCGCCGCCCTCGCCTTCGGCACCACCCTGCGCGTCCGGCACGGCGGCCGGTGCACACGGCTCGTAAGCCGGCGCGTAGCCGACCACGAACGGGAACCGCCGCGCGCCCGGGCAGCCCTCGTCGGTACTGTTGGTACCGGTCGCCGCAACCGGTTGCCAGTCAAGGCCCTTGTTGCTGACCTTCAACGGCGCGGTCGGCAGGCGCTGGAAGATGCCCGACCACACCCGCATCGCACCGGTGGCGCCGTACAGACCCGCCTGTTCGTTCTGGTCGTTGCCCATCCAGATCACCGCCAGATGGTCGCCGGTATAACCCGCATACCAGCTGTCGCGGCCATCGTTGGTGGTGCCGGTCTTGCCGGCCGGCTGCAGGCGGCCCAGGCCATCGGCATTCAAGCGTTGCGCGGTACCGCTGGCCACCACCTGCTGCAGGCCGATGCTGATCAGGTTGGCGGCGATGGAGTCACCTTCCTGTGCCGGTGCAGGCGTCTTGTCGTAGCGCTTGAGCAGCTTGCCCTGCGGATCAAGGACGCCACGCACCGCGTGCAGCGGCTGGATCTCGCCGCCCGATGCCAGGAACTGGTACAGCTGCGCCATCGCGTACGGGCTCTGGTCAGTCGAGCCGAGGATCACCGCCGGATTCGGCTCGGCCTTGATGCCAGCCAGCACATGGATCAACTGGGTCACCCGCTCCGGGCCAACCTGCATGCCCACGCGTACCGTGGCCTGGTTGTAGGAATGGGCCAGCGCGTCGATCAGGCGCACGGTGCCATGGCTGCGGTTGTCCGCATTGCCGGGGTTCCAGTTGCGGCCACGGCTGAGCTGCACGGTCACCGGCGAATCGTCGACCCAGCTGGCCAGCGAATAACGGTCCGGCTGCGCGAGTGCCAACAGGTACACGAACGGCTTGAGCAGCGAGCCGACCGGGCGCTGCGCCTCGATGGCGCGGTTGAAGCCGACCTCGGATACTTCGCGGCTGCCGATCACCGCCACCACGTCACCGTTGTGCACGTCGGTCATCACCAGGCCGGCCTGCAGCTCGGGCCGACGCTTGCTTTCCAGCGACTTGATGGTGCGCGTGACCGCGCCTTCGGCATAGGCCTGCGCGGACGGCGACATGCCGCTCATCACGCTCAGGCCGGCGCCCTGCAGGGCAGATTCCGGATAGTCGTGGCCAAGCTGACGACGCACCAGGTCGACGTAGGCGGGGAAGCGGTTGGCTGCCACCAGGCCCGGGGTCTTGGGCACGCCCAGCGGCGCCTTCAACGCACGCTGGTACTCGGCATCATCGATCAGGGTCGCCTCGTGCAGCTTGCCCAGCACGAAGTTGCGACGGTCCAGCGCACGCTCGGGATTGCGGCGCGGGTCGTAGTACGACGGCCCCTTGACCAGGCCGATCAACAGCGCGATCTGCTCGGTTTCCAGCGAGGAAAGATCGCGCCCGAACCAGAACTCGGCACCGGAGGACATGCCGTGGATCGCCTGGCTGCCGCGCTGGCCCAGATACACCTGGTTGAGGTAGGCCTCGAAGATGGTGCGCTTGTCATAGCGCGCTTCCATGATCAACGCATACAGCACTTCGTTGAACTTGCGGGTATAGGTCTGTTCCTTGCCGATACCCAGCAGGCCACTGCGGGCCAGCTGCTGGGTCAGGGTGGAAGCGCCCTGCCGGCTCTGCCCGCCGGAACGGACCGTCACCCAGACCGCGCGCGCGATGCCGGACAGATCGATGCCGTGATGGCGGTTGAAATCCTTGTCCTCGACCGCCTGCAGGCCAGTGACCAACAGGTCCGGGGCCTCGTTCATGCGGATCAGGCGGCGCTCTTCCTGCTTCTGCCCATACAGCGTGGCGATGCGCGCAGGATCCATGCGGGCCGCCTTCAGCGCCTTGCGGCTGTCGGCGTCGCGCAGCGAGGCGATGCTGCCGCCGGACAGCGACAGCTCGACCCGACGCGCCGCGACCTGGCCGTCGACATCGTTGTAGCCGCGGCTGGAGATGACGAAGCGGCCGCCCTGCACCGCATAGGTTGCCGGTTCCTTGCCCTGGCCATCATCGCGATAGGCCGAGGCGGCCAGCTCGGTCTTCAGGGTCGCCGCATCCATCGCCTTGCCGGGTATCAGCACCAGCGGGCGTGCATAGACGCGCGTCGGGATCTGCCAGCGCAGTTCACCGAAACGTTGCGTCACCTGTTGGTTCAGGTACAGCGTATAGGGGATCAGGAAACCCAATCCCAACGCGACCGCCGCCATGCTCCAGGTGATCAGCCGGCGGCGCCAGAGCGGACCGGTGTCCTGCTGGTCGTCGTCGTCGAAATCGTCGATATCGTCTGAATCGTAGCGTCGGGGCACGGGAATGCGACAATGTAGGGTCTGGCGAGTCTACCCCAGCCGCTGCGGCAGGCGAATTCTCCCGGCCCCCCTGCTTAAGCTGGAGTTGCACCCGGATGGCGATGTCCCTGGCCGAAATCCGCTACCTGATCAATCGCCTGACCGGGCTGGCCCGCCGCAGCCTGGCCAGCCTGCGCACCCGCGGCTGGCGGGCCACCTGGCAGCGGATCCGCGTGCACAGCCAGCGCGCCGTCCCAGCACCGCGTAAACCGTTGTACCTGCCACCGGCACAGCCGTTCGCTCCCTTCACGGTGCCGACCAGCGATACGCCGGACGTCAGCATCGTCATTCCGGTCTACAACCACGTCGACCATACCCTGGCCTGCCTGCGCGCCCTGGCCGCGCACCCGCCGTCGGTGCCCTGCGAGATCCTCGTCGTGGACGACGGCAGCAGCGACGCGACGGTGCAGTGGATGCCGCAGATCAGCGGCCTGCGCTACGAAGTGCGCGAGCGCAACGGTGGCTTCATCGAGGCCTGCAACGATGGCGTGTCGCGCACGCGCGGTCGCTACGTGGTGCTGCTCAACAACGATACGGTGCCGCAGCCGGGCTGGCTGGAGGCATTGCTGGACACCTTTGCGACCGTCGCCGATGCCGGCCTGGTCGGCAGCCAGCTGCTGTACCCCGACGGCCGCCTGCAGGAATCGGGCGGGGTGATCTTCGCCGATGGCAGCGGCTGGAGCTACGGCCGTTTCGAAGCGGCCGATGATCCCCGCTTCGCCAGCCTGCGCGACGTCGATTACTGCTCCGGCGCCGCGCTGATGCTGCCCCGCGCACTGTGGCAACAACTGGGCGGCTTCGACACCCGCTACAAGCCGGCCTACTACGAAGACACCGACCTGGCCTTCCGCGTACGTGCGCAGGGCCTGCGCGTGCTGGTGCAGCCGGCCAGCCGGGTGATCCACGATGAAGGCACCAGCAACGGCACCGATACCGGCAGCGGCGTGAAGGCCTACCAGGTACGCAACCAAGGTGTTTTCGCAGCCAGATGGGCGGCTGAACTGGCCTCCCATCCGAAGGTCGGCGCGGTGCCCTCGCCGGCGCTGCTGCTGCGCGGCCGGCGCCAGGTGCTGATCCTCGATGAGGAAGTGCCGCGCCCGGAGCGCGACTCCGGCTCGCTGCGGCAGGTCAACCTGATCCGCCTGCTGTTGCAGGGCGGCGCCCACGTGGTGTTCGTGCCCACCCGGCGCGAACACGGCGGCGTGGCGACCGAAGCACTGCAGCGGATGGGCGTGGAAGTCTGGTACACGCCCTTCCTGGACGGTGTTGCAGGCTGGCTGCGCAGCCACGGCACCCGCTTCAACGTGGTGATGATGGTGCGCCACCACGTCGCCAACGAATGCCTGCCGCTGCTCAAACGCTATGCACCGCAGGCCCGCACCGTGTTCGACACCGTCGACCTGCACTACCTGCGCGAGCGCCGTGGTGCGGAAGTGGCGGGCGATGCTGGCCTGCTGCGCAACGCCGAACGCACCCGCGCCAGCGAACTGGCAGTGATGGACCGGTGCGACATCACCGTGCTGGTCAGCGCCGCCGAGCGCGAACAGCTGCAGGCCGATGCACCCCAGGTGCGGGTGGAGCTGATCTCCAACCTGCATGAGGTTGCCGGCGCGGGCGCGCCGTTCGCGCAGCGCCACGACCTGGTGTTCGTCGGCGGCTTCCGCCATCCGCCGAACCTGGATGCGATGGAGTGGTTCATCGGCGACGTGTTCCCGCGCATCCGCGGTGCGCTGCCGCAGGTGCGCCTGCATTGCATCGGTGCCGGCGCACCTGACACGCTGCAGGCCCTGGCAGCCAACCAGCCGGGCGTAGTGATGCATGGCTTCGTCGAAGACATCGTTCCGTACATGGACGGTGCCCGCATCGCCATCGCGCCGCTGCGTTTCGGCGCTGGCGTGAAGGGCAAGATCAATCTGAGCATGGCCCATGGCCAGCCCGTGGTCGGCACCACCTGCGCGGTGGAAGGCATGCATCTGCGTGCCGGCCAGGATGTGCTGGTGGCCGACGATGCAACGGGCTTTGCCGATGCGGTGGTCCGCCTGTACCAGGACCCCGTTCTCTGGCAGCAGCTGGCCGCCGCTGGCCTGGCCAACGTGGCCGAGCATTTCTCGCTGGATGCCGCGTCGGCGACCGTGCAGCGGGTGTTCTTCGACTAGTCGATGTGACCGCCTGCGTGCCGCAGGCGGTCCTCGAACGCGGCAAGCTCGGCCAGATCCGGCTGCAACCGCCGCACCTGCTCCACGGCCGAGGCGGCAAATTCCACATCCCCGCGGCCCAGCCGTTCGCTGCCGATCGCCAGCCAGCGCTGCGCCAGACGGGCACGCGCATCGGGCAATCCTGCGGCGGTCGGCGCCAGCGTCTGCCAGGCCTGCAGGCACGCACCTGCGGCCTGCACCCGGTTCTGTCGCAGGTTGTCATCGAAGCAGGACCTGCTGGCGGGCAGCAGACGCGCGGCCGCCGCCTTGACCCGGCTGTCGCGCGGCGCCAGTGCCTGCGCTTCGCGCAACGCATCGAAGGCGCTGTGACCGGGGGGGCTGATCCACTGCCCGGCACGCTCGGCACGATCGATCTGGCGCAACCGATCACGCAGCTGGCGCTCACGCTGGGCAGCGCTGATGCCCGGCTGCTGCAACGACTGGCGTGCCTGTCGCGCACGCTGCAGGCGCTGTGCCAGCTGCTGCTGCGCCGTCTGCGAGGCGCCCAGCCCTGCCGCCAGCGCAGCATCCTTGTCGGCCGCCTCGAACTGGAAGTCGTCAGCCCGCTTCTGGCTGCGCGCCAGCAACGCCTGCACGGTCTGCTCGCGCCCACGCAGTGCAGTGGGATCATCGGCGGTGACCGCCAGCACGGCCTGGAAACTGTCGGCAGCCGTCTCGAGCTGCTGACGTTTGAGCGCACGCTGACCTTGCTGCAGCCGCTGGTCGACGGCCTGGGCCAGCGCTTCCTGGCTGGCAGGAAGCTCGGAATGACCTGCATCGAACTGGCGTGCTCGCTGCAGGATCGCAGCCGCCGTGGCCAGTTCGCCGCGCGCGGCCTGGGCACGTGCCTGCTGCAGCAGGTCGCTCAATGCATCCTCGCGACCTTCCAGCGCAGGCAGATAGTCCGGCTGCAGCGCCAGCACACGCTGGAACAACGGCAGCGCGCTGCTATCGCCGTCGTCCAGCCGCCCGGCTGCAAAGGCATTGCGGGCCTGCGCAAGCAGCGCGCCGATGCCAGCGCCGGCACGACGACGCGCCTGCAGTTGCTGCGCCACCGCGTCTGCCTCGGCACGCGGCACCTGCAGCTCACGCGCCAACGCCAAGGCCTGCGCACTGCCGTCCAGGTCGCCCGCCTGCAGCCGCTCACGCGATTGCTGCAACGCCGCCGCGCCGGTGCGGGCCAGGCCCTGCCGCGCCTGCGGGCGGTCGCCATCCAGGGCCAGCACCGCCTGGTAGCGCTCGCGTGCGCCGCTGCCGTCGGCCGCAGTCAGGCGTCCTTCCGCCAGCGCGCGATCGCCCTCGGCCAGCAGTTGCTCTATCTGTGGCTCATCCCAGAACCAGTCGGCCAGCGGCTTGCGCACCAGCACCAGCAGCACGAACACCGCTGCAGCAGCCAACAGCGCCCAACGCCACACCCGGCGCGCATGGCGCGCCTGCAGCCACCACCAGCGGCTTTCGCGGCGAACGCGATCGAGCGCCGGATGTGCGGCGCCGTGTGAGCGATGCGGGGGCTCGCGTTCCATGCGTGCAGGGTAGCCGGGGCAGCGTGAAGCTCAGCCCAGACGACGCGCCTCGCTGACGCCCGGCAGCGCATCGAGCTTGCCCAGCAGATTCGACAACTGGCCGTAGTCGCTGACCTTCAGCCGCAGGCGCAGATGCGCGCGGCCGCTGTTGCGGACGTTGTCGCTGTGGATGTCCAGCACGTAGGCGTCTTCCTGTGCGATCAGGTTGGTGATGTCCTTCAGCAGCCAGCGGCGGTCAACTGCCTCGACCACCACGTCCACTTCATAGCCGCCGCCGGCCTGGCCCCATTCCACCGGCAGGATCCGCTGCGGGCTGGTCGCAGCCAGCCGCGCCAGTGCGACGCAGTCTGCACGATGCACCGTGACACCCCGGCTACGGGTCAGGTAGCCGACAATCGGTTCGCCTGCCACCGGCTGGCAGCAGCGCGCCAGCTGCACCAGCAGGTTGCCCACGCCCTGTACGGTGAACTTGGACTTGCCCAGGTTCTCGCGGCGCGCGGTCGGCCGCGGCAGGGTTGGCGGCGTGACCGGCTGGCTGGCCGCACGCTCGGCTTCCAGCAGCGAACGGCTGACCTGGTTGGGGCCGGTATCGCCGAGGGCGACCTGGATGTACAGGTCGTCGACACTGTCGGCATGGAATTTCTTCGCCGCCGCGGACAGGTCCGAATGCTGCAGGCCCAGCCGTTTCAGTTCGCGCTCCAGCAGCTCGCGCCCCGCCTGCACGTTGCGCGCACGGTCCAGCTTGTGGAACCAGCTGCGCACCTTCTCGCGCGAGCGGTTGCTGGCCAGGAAGCCGTTGGCCGGCATCAGCCAGTCGCGGCGCGGGTCGGCCTCCTTGCCGGTCAGGATCTCGACCCGATCACCGCTGCGCAGCCGGTAGGTCAACGGCACGATGCGGCCGTTGACCTTGGCGCCACGGCAGCGGTGCCCGACCATGGTGTGCACCTGGTAGGCAAAATCCAGCGGTGTGGCACCCTGCGGCAGGTCCAGCACCTCGTCCTTCGGGGTCAACGCGTAGACCCGGTCTTCGGTCAGCTCGGCATCGAGCGCGCCGGCCAGTTCATTGCCCTGCCCGTCCTGTGCCTGCTCCAGCAGCTGCCGCATCCAGGTGATCTTGCGATCGAACGACTTCTCCGCGCCCTTGCCTCCCTCCTTGTACTTCCAGTGCGCGGCCACGCCCAGCTCGGCCTGTGCGTGCATGTCGTGGGTCCGGATCTGCACTTCGATGGTGCGCCCTTCCGGGCCGACCACCGCCGTGTGCAGCGAGCGGTAGTCGTTGGCCTTGGGCCGGGCGATGTAATCGTCGAACTCGCTCGGCACCGGCGCCCACAGCGCATGCACCACCCCGAGCGCGGCGTAGCAGGCGGCCACGTCGTCGACCATCACCCGTACCGCACGGATGTCATACAGCTGGTCGAAGGCCAGGCGCTTCTTCTGCATCTTCCGCCAGATGCTGTAGATGTGCTTGGGTCGGCCACTGACCTCGGCGTGGATGCCCTGCACGCCCAGTTCGCGCGACAGCACCTTCTTCACGTTCTCGACGTAGCGCTCGCGGGCGATACGCGTTTCGTCGACCTCGCGCGCGATGCGCCGGTAGGTGTCCGGTTCCAGGTGGCGGAACGCCAGGTCTTCCAGTTCCCATTTCAGTTGCCAGATGCCCAGCCGGTTGGCCAGCGGCGCATGGATGTCGCGGGTCAACTGGGCCAGCGCGCGGCGCTGCTCCTCATCGAGCTTGTCGGCCGCGCGCATGCGCGCCAGCTGCCGGGCCAGCAGGATCGGCACCACCCGCAGGTCGCGGATGATGGCCAGCAGCAACCGGCGCAGGCCCTCGCTGTTGCGGCCCGCCTCGCGACCGGCGTGCAGGGCCCACACCGGGTCGGCCGCATCCTGGCCGTCGAGCAGGCCGATCACCGCCGCCTTGTGGCTGCCCAACGGCAGTGTGTCGAGGTGGACGCGCAGGCCGGGCAGATCGAACAGCAGGGCCGCCACCACGGCGCCCTCGTCTGCCGAGAGCATCGCCAGCGCGTCCAGGGTATCGCCCAGCACCGACCAGCTGGCACGCATCTGCGGGTCGCAGTCCGGCGATTCCCAATGCCCGCGCAGGGCCTGGCGCAGCGGAGCAGGCAGCACGGCTGCCGAGGGACGGTTCAACAAGGCATCCAGGCCGGGGACGGAAGCGCGGTTCACAGCATCGAGCAGGCAAGACAGAAGCCCCTACACTAGCGCCGCAGCCGTTCAGGAACAATCGCCACGGCCACCATCGCCGGGAATGTGGACATGCCGCTACACTCGCCGACATCCACGGGAGAGTTCCGCCATGCCTTCGATCACCCTGCCTTTCCGCCCGCGCCTGCTGGCCTGTGCCGCCCTGCTGCTGTCCCTGTCGGCACCCGCGCTGGCCCAGCGCGTGGTGCAGGGTGACCTGCAGCAGCAGATGTCAGCGGCCGAATTCAAGGCCGCCGGCCTGGACAAACTCAATGCCGCCGAGCTGGCCACGCTGAACCGCTGGCTGCAGGGCAAGGTTGAAGCCGCCACCACCGAAGCCGTCGCTGCGGTGCGCGAAGAAGCGCGCGAGGAAGGCCGTCAGGAAGTGATCGTGAAGAACCGCGGCTTCTTCGACTTCGGCAGCAACGAGCCGATCAGCGGCGTGCTGCAGGGCGAATTCCGCGGCTTCGGCAAGGGCCGGATCTACGTGCTGGACAATGGCCAGCAGTGGGAACAGACCGATGCCACCTCGGTTTCCGGCGTACGCAAGCAGTCGCCGAAGGTCAGCATCAGCCCCGGGGTGATGGGCGTGTGGTACCTGAAGGTCGAAGGCGTGAACACCCAGCCCAAGGTGCGCCGCACCAAGTAACGGCGCCATCGGCCGCTACCGCCGGGACCCGCAGTAGATCCACGCCATGCGTGGATGGCATTCCGCTTGACCCCACCGGCGAGCACCCGGCGGGGTCGGGCCAAGGGTTACGAGGCCTGGCGCAGTGCGGTCACCCGCTGCGCCAGTTTCTTCGCCGAAACGCCGGTGCGTGCGCCCAGCTCCTGCGCGAACAACGACACCCTCAGTTCTTCCAGGTCCCAGCGCAGTGCCTGCCACTGCGGCCGCTCGCGCAGGCCCTGCCGCTCGCCCACCTGCAACGCCTCCAGGAACGGATGCAGTTCCAGCATGCGCGCCTGGTCACGCGGCGGATCGCGCTTGGCACGTTCGGTACGCAGGATCATCGCTTTCAGGTAGCGCGGGTACTGCGCCAAGGCGTCAGCCGGCGTGTCACGCAGGAAACCCGGATGGATCAGCCCGACCAGCTGCGCTTCCATGTCATCCAGATTGCCGCGCGCCCAGCCCATCAACGGCGCCTCCAGCATCGGCTTCAATTCGGCCACCAGGGCGAGAATCGATTCGGCCAGCTTCAACCGCTGCATGGCTTCGCCGAACAGCGTTTTTGCTGCGTGTTCGCGGCGCTGTTCGAATGCCACCGCATCGCGGATATCGCCCAGGCCGTCGGCCAGTACGGCATTCATCGCTGCATCGACCAGATCGCCACGCAGGCGCTCCTGGGTTTCGATCGAGGCGTACAACAGGCCGGTTTTCGCTGCGACCGGCAACTGCTTGCGTGCCTGCTTGATCTTCTCGCCCAGGCCGATCTCCAGCAGCCGGCGCACGCCGAGCGGGTGTAATTCCTCGGCCTGTTGGCGATCGGCGTAGATACGCAATGCGACGCTGTCACCCTCATCCTTCAGCGCGGGATAGGCCGGCACGCCGGCTTCGCCCGGCACCTGCAGCGGAATCGGCGTGGCCGGGAACGTGCGCAGACCATCGGCCGCCATCTCGCGCCCGGCACGCGCGGCGAACGCATCGCCGGCCTGGCCGCCGAATTTCGCACGCAGCACATCCAGATCGCGCGACGTCGCCAGCACCTTGCCCTGCTCATCGCGCAGGCGCAGGTTCATGTGCAGGTGCGGCTCGATTGAACCGGGCTCGAAATCGGTCGCGGCCACGCTTGCCCCGGTTGCCCGTGACAGGAAGCGCGCCAGCTCACCGGTGATCGCATCGGCGCTGGGTTGCGAGAACGCTTCGTAGAAGGCGCGCGCGAAATCCGGCGCTGGCACGTAGTTGCGCCGCATCGCCTTGGGCAGGCTGCGGATCAACGCCGCCGCCTTGTCGGCAACGAAACCGGGCGCGAGCCATCCCAACTGCACCGCATCCAGCGCGTTGAGCAGATGCAACGGAACGTCCAGGGTCACGCCGTCATCCTCGGCGCCCGGCTCGAAACGGTAGTGCAGCGGCAGCCGCGCCTGGCCCAGGGCCAGGTACTTCGGGTAGCGCTCCTGCTCGCTGCCTTCACCCGGCAGCAGATCCACCAGCGACCAGTGCAGTCCCTTGCGCTGTTCCGGCGGCAACGCCTTCCACCACGCATCCAGCCCGGACGCGGAGTGGATCTGCGGCGGCACCCGGTCCAGGTACCAGCGTGCCTGCCAGTCCTCGTCGGCGACGATGCCGGCACGGCGCAGCTTGGCTTCTTCCTCGCGGGCCTGCTCCAGCACCTTCTGGTTGTCCGCCACGAAGCTGGCACGGGTGTTGATCTCACCGGTCACCAGTGCCTGGCGCACGAAGATGTCGTGCGCTTCGCCGGCATTGATGCGGCCGTAATGCACCGGTTTCTTCGGTGCCAGCACCAGCCCGAACAGGCTGATCTGTTCGGAGGCCAGCACCTGGCCCTGCGCACGCGACCAATGCGGATCGAAGTGCTTGCGCAGCAGCAGGTGCGGCAGTTCGGCAATCACCCAGTCCGGCTCGATTGCCGCCAGGGTCATGCCCCATACCTTCTGCGTATCCAGCAGGTTGGCCGCCAGCAGCCACGGCGGCGGCCGCTTGGACAGCGTCGAGCCGGGGAACGGCAGGAAACGCCGCTGGCGCGGCGCCTGGAAATCGCCCTTCTCGCTGCGATGGCCGATCTGCGTGGGCAGGCCCGCCACCAGCGCCCGATGCAGGGTCTGGTAGGCAGTGGCGCGGACACGTTCGCTGTAACCACCGCCGTCGGGCACCTGGTCCTTCTGCGCACGCGCGGCGACCGGCGCGGGCGCCGTTTCGGCCTTGCCCTCGCGGGCCAGGCGCGCGGCACGGTGCAGCTGGCCACGGGTCGCCTTTACCGCAGTGGCATCGTCGCGTGCGGCTGGCGGGGCACTGCTGCCAGCCAGCAGCGGCGCCATCGATACCTCATTGGTCTCTTCCTTCCAGCCCAGTTCCTCGCACAGCAGGCGCAGCTGCCGGTGCAGCTCGCGCCATTCACGCATGCGCAGGAAACCAAGGAAATGGCGGCCGCACCAATCACGCAGCTTTGATTGCGTCAGATCCTCATGGGACTGGCGATAGGCATCCCACAGGCGCAACACACCGACGAACTCGGAGCGGCCGTCAGCGAACTGTGCATGTGCGTTGTCGGCGGCGCCACGCGCTTCGGGCGGTCGCTCGCGCGGATCCTGGATGCCCAGGAACGAGGCGATCACCAGCATCGGCCGCAGACAACCGGCCGCCTGTGCGGCCACCAGCATGCGTGCCAGCTTCACGTCCACCGGCAGGCGCGCCATCTGCTTGCCGATCGCGGTCAGATGGCGCTCACTGTCGATCGCCCCCAGCTCGGTCAGATGCTGCCAACCATCAGCGACGGCCCGCTCATCCGGCGCCTCAAGGAACGGGAAGTCCTCGATGCGGCCCAGGCCGAGCTGCAGCATGCGCAGGATCACCCCGGCCAGGCTGGAGCGACGGATCTCCGGATCAGTGAACTCCGGCCGTGCCTGGAAATCGGCCTCGGCATAAAGGCGATAGCAGATGCCCTCGGCCACGCGGCCACAGCGGCCCTTGCGCTGGTTGGCACTGGCCTGCGAGATCGGCTCGATGTGCAGGCGGTCAAGCTTGTTGCGCGGGCTGTAACGCTTGACGCGGGCGAAACCGGGGTCGACCACATAACGGATGCGCGGCACCGTCAGCGACGTCTCGGCCACGTTGGTGGCCAGCACGATGCGCCGGTTCGGGCCCGGGTTGAACACCCGGTCCTGGTCCTGGTTGGACAGCCGCGCGTACAGCGGCAGCACTTCGGTATTGCGGTACTTGCGCCGTTCCAGTGACTGGTGCGCATCGCGGATCTCGCGCTCGCCCGGCAGGAAGATCAGCACGTCACCGCGCGAATCCAGGCGGGTGATTTCATCGATGGCCGAGACGATGGCATCGTTGACCGTGCGCTCGCCCTGCTCTTCGCCCTCGCCTTCCAGCGCGCGATAGCGCACGTCCACCGGATAGGTGCGGCCTTCGACGCTGATTACCGGTGCGTTGTCGAAATGCTGGGCGAAACGCTCGGTGTCGATGGTCGCCGACGTGACGATCAGCTTCAGGTCCGGGCGCTTGCGCAGCAGCTGCTTGAGATAGCCGAGCAGGAAGTCGATGTTGAGGCTGCGCTCATGCGCTTCATCGACAATGATCGTGTCGTAGTTCGACAACCAGCGGTCGCTGGCGATCTCCGCCAGCAGGATGCCGTCGGTCATGAACTTGATACGGGTGTCTTCGCCGACCTTGTCGTTGAAGCGCACCTGGTAGCCCACCAGCTGGCCCAGTTCGCTCTGCAGCTCCTGCGCTACACGGCTGGCCACCGCACGCGCGGCGATCCGTCGCGGCTGAGTACAGCCGATCATGCCCGCCTGGCCACGGCCGGCGGCCAGGCACAGTTTCGGCAGCTGCGTGGTCTTGCCCGAGCCGGTTTCACCGGCGATCACCACCACCTGATGGTCGCGGATCAGCTGGGTGATGGTCTCGGCTTCACGCGCAATCGGCAGCTGTGGGTCCAGAGTAATGGCCGGCTGTTGTTGCGCCCGCGCCTGCCGGCGCTGCACCGAAACCTGCAAGGCCTGCTCGAAGCTGGCGGCCAGCGCCGCATCCTGTGGCTTGGCCTGGCAACGCGAGAGCATTCCCAGCAATCGTCCACGGTCGCGGCTCATGGCGCCGTCGATGGCGGCACGCTGTTGGCGCTGGCGGGACTGCGGCATTTTGTCGATAGCGTTCATCAATCGGTTCGTTTAAAACTTTGAATGCGACCAGTCATCAAGACTGATTTATTGTGAAGGCCAACGATTCCACAAGGAGGAACCCCATGGCGAAGACCAAGAGCACGACCAAGCCCAAGACCGGCAAGCAGAAGCTTGCGGCTTCCGCGCCGTCGGCCCCCAACATCGATATCGGGATCACCCAGGGCGACCGCAAGAAGATCGCCGACGGTCTGGCGCGGTTCCAGGCCGATGCGTTCACGCTCTACCTGAAGACCCACAACTTCCATTGGAATGTCACCGGGTCGATGTTCAACTCGCTGCACACCATGTTCGAGACGCAGTACACCGAGCAGTGGGCGGCACTGGACGATGTGGCCGAGCGCATCCGCGCACTGGGCTTCAATGCCCCGGGCTCCTACCGGGAATTTGCTGCGCTGACCTCGATCGTCGAGGAGCCGGGCCTGACCGACAGTGCGGACTGGCGTGAAATGGTACGCCAGTTGGTGGTCGCCAACGAAGCGGTATGCCGTACGGCACGTGAAGTGCTGGACGTGGCCGACGACGCTGACGACGCCCCGACCGAGGATCTGATGACCCAGCGCCTGCAGACCCACGAGAAGTACGCCTGGATGCTGCGTTCCCTGCTGCAGTAAGGGTTGGGGGTTCTCGGCAGGGCTGCGCCCTGCACCCGCAGAGGCAGCTGCAACTGCAACGGCAACGGCCAAAGCAGGAGCTGGTTTCCTGCGGGTTGGCGGGGTGGGTCCGGTTGCGGGGGACGCCGTGAATACGTCCCTGTAGGCTCGGTCGCGCCATCCATGGCGCTCACGCCCCCGCAACCGGACCCACCCCGCCCTTGACAGACCTCCGCGATCTGTCGGGCCGGCGCTTGGGGTCGGATCCGTTTTCCGCAGGAAAACGGATCCGACCCCATTTTGTTTGTCGATATCTGACAGATTTCATCCACGCATGGCGTGGATCTACTGACCGTCACCGGGAAACTGTCGAAGGCGGGGCGGTGTCGGATTGCGGGGTGTCCGCGGCATGGATGCCGCGGCCAAGCCTACAGGGACGTACTTGCGGCGTCCCCGCACTCCGACACCGCCCCGCCAAACCACGGATCACCCCAGAGCCGGCTGTTGCCCTTGACGTTGACGTTGACGTTGACGTTGCTCTGGCTCATAGCAGGTGCCGGGTGCAACCCGGCCGAACCCCCGCCGGGGTAAACTAGCCGGATGGCTTCCCGTCCCGCGCACGACCTGCTCCGCCGCGTCTTTGGTTACGACGATTTCCGTGGTCCGCAGCAGGACATCGTGGAGCATGTGGCTGCCGGTCACGATGCCCTGGTGCTGATGCCTACCGGTGGCGGCAAGTCGCTGTGCTACCAGGTGCCCGCCCTGCTGCGTGACGGCTGTGGCATCGTCATCTCGCCGCTGATCGCGCTGATGCAGGACCAGGTCGAAGCCCTGCGCCAGCTCGGCGTGCGCGCCGAATTCCTGAACTCTACCCTGGACGCCGAAACGGCCGCCCGGGTCGAACGCGAACTGCTCGCCGGTGAGCTTGACATGCTCTATGTCGCCCCCGAGCGCCTGCTGACCGGCCGCTTCCTGTCGCTGCTGTCGCGCAGCCGGATCGCCCTGTTCGCCATCGATGAAGCCCATTGCGTGTCGCAATGGGGCCACGACTTCCGCCCCGAATACCGGCAGCTGACCGTCCTGCACGAGCGCTGGCCGGAGATTCCGCGGATCGCCCTGACCGCTACCGCCGACCCGCCGACCCAGCGCGAGATCGCCGAGCGCCTGGACCTGGCCGAGGCCCGTCACTTCGTCAGCTCCTTCGACCGCCCCAACATCCGCTACACCGTGGTGCAGAAGGACAACGCCCGCAAGCAGCTGAGCGATTTCCTGCGCAGCCATCGCAGCGAGGCCGGCATCGTCTACTGCATGTCACGGCGCAAGGTGGAGGAAACCGCCGAGTTCCTGTGTACGCAGGGTTTCAACGCCCTGCCCTACCACGCCGGCCTGCCCTCGGAAGTGCGTGCCAACAACCAGCGTCGATTCCTGCGCGAAGACGGCATTGTGATGTGCGCGACCATCGCCTTCGGCATGGGCATCGACAAGCCGGACGTGCGCTTCGTCGCCCACACCGACCTGCCCAAGTCGATGGAAGGCTATTACCAGGAGACCGGCCGCGCCGGCCGCGATGGTGAAGCCGCCGAGGCCTGGCTTTGCTACGGGCTGGGCGATGTGGTGCTGCTCAAGCAGATGATCGAGCAGTCCGAGGCCAGCGAGGAGCGCAAGCAGCTGGAGCGGTCCAAGCTCGACCACCTGCTGGGCTACTGCGAATCGATGCAGTGCCGCCGCCAGGTGCTGCTGGCCGGTTTCGGTGAAACCTATCCCAAGCCCTGCGGCAACTGCGACAACTGCCTGACCCCGCCTGCGGCCTGGGATGCCACCATCCCCGCGCAGAAGGCTTTGAGCTGTGTGTACCGCAGTGGCCAGCGCTTCGGCGTCGGCCACCTGATCGACGTCCTGCGTGGCAGCGAGAACGAGAAGGTCAAGCAGCAGGGCCACGACAAGCTGAGCACCTACGCCATCGGCCGCGACCTGGATGCGCGCACCTGGCGCAGCGTGTTCCGCCAGCTGGTGGCCGCCAGCCTGCTGGAAGTGGACAGCGAAGGTCACGGCGGCCTGCGCCTGACCGATGCCAGCCGCGATGTGCTGACCGGGCGCCGGCAGATCAGCATGCGCCGCGATGCGGTCAGTGCCAGCACTGGTCGCGAACGTAGTGCACAGCGCACCGGCCTGTCGGTGCTGCCACAGGACCTGGCCCTGTTCAATGCGCTGCGCGGCCTGCGCGCCGAGCTGGCGCGCGAGCAGAACGTACCGGCCTTCGTGATCTTCCACGACAGCACCCTGCGCAACATCGCCGAACAGCGCCCGACCTCGCTGGACGAACTGGCCCGGGTCGGTGGCATCGGCGGCACCAAGCTCAGCCGCTATGGCCCGAGGTTGGTGGAAATTGTGCGCGAGGAAGGGTAGCGCCAACCGTACGCTGATGCCCCTGTAGAGCCGAGCCCGCGCTCGGCTGCCGTTCGCGCAGAAGCGGCCGAGCATGGCTCGGCACTACATTGGTGCAACTCCAACCTTGAACGCACCATTCAGCATGAAGTGCATCCGGCCCCGCTTGCGGCTAAATTGACGCCATGTCCCTCGCCTCGACCCTGCTCCGTGTCGTGCTCATGCTCAGCCTGTTGCTCAACGGGCTGAACGCGGCCATGGCCAGCGGGCACGAAGAGATGGGTCGCATGGCCCATGCGATGACCTCGGCGATGACCGATGAGGGCGACGCGGACTGCCACCACCACGCCGGCATGACCGCCGACGAGGCGCCGCAGGCCAAGGCCCCCGCCCATGACGCGCACTGCCAGATCAAGGACTGCGTGCGCAGCTGCGCCCAGCACCCGCTGCTGGCGGTGCAGGCACTGCCGTTCCTGGCAGGCCCCGGTCTTTCCCTGACCCCGCAGCCGATGCCTGCCAACGGCCGCCCGGCACCGCCGCTGCCGCCGATCTCACGCCCTCCCATCGGCTGATCCAACACGCCTCGTGCGCGCTGCGCACTGAAGCCGGCCCTGCGCTGGCGTCTTTCCGTGTTTGGAGTCACCACCATGAGTACCCGTATTCCTCCCGGCCCGGGCGCTGTGCCCATGCCGTCGCGCCGTCTTTTCGTGCAGGGCATCGCTGCTGGCGGCGTGGTTGCCGGCATCGCCGCAGCCGGCGTCCCGCAGCGCGCGCTCGCCGCCGCCTCTGCCGCGCCACGCCTGGCCGGCGCGCCGGCGGTCATCAGCGATACCCGCGTTGAACTGGCCATCGGCGAGTCGCTGGCCAACTTCACCGGCCGCACCCGCCCGGCGATCACCGTCAACGGCTCGCTGCCGGCACCGATCCTGCGCTGGCGCGAAGGCCAGACCGTGGACCTGTTCGTGCGCAACACGCTCGGCCAGCACCCCACCTCCATCCACTGGCACGGCATCCTGCTGCCGGCCAACATGGATGGCGTACCCGGCCTGAGCTTCAACGGCATCGGCCCCGGCGAGACCTACCACTACCACTTCGATCTCAAGCAGTCCGGCACCTACTGGTATCACAGCCATTCGCTGTTCCAGGAACAGGCAGGGCTGTACGGTGCGCTGATCATCGACCCGGCAGAGCCGGCACCGTACCGGCATGACCGCGAGCACGTGATCATGCTGTCCGACTGGACCGACATGGATCCTGGCGCGCTGTTCCGGCGCATGAAGAAGCTCGCCGAGCACGACAACTACTACAAGCGCACCCTGCCTGACTTCCTGCGCGACGCCCGTCGCGATGGCTGGTCGGCCGCGCTGTCCGACCGCGGCATGTGGGGCCGGATGCGGATGACGCCCAGCGACATCTCCGACATCAACGCGCACACCTACACCTACCTGATGAACGGCACTGCGCCGGCCGGCAACTGGACCGGCCTGTTCCGCAGTGGCGAAAAGGTGCTGCTGCGTTTCATCAATGGCGCGTCGATGACTTACTTCGACGTGCGCATCCCCGGCCTGAAGATGACCGTGGTCGCCGCCGACGGCCAGTACATCCATCCGGTCAGCATCGACGAGTTCCGCATCGCCCCGGCCGAAACCTACGACGTACTGGTCGAACCCAGCGGCCAGGATGCCTTCACCATCTTCTGCCAGGACATGGGCCGCACCGGCTATGCCGCCGGTACCCTCGCTGTGCGTCATGGCCTGCAGGCACCGATTCCGCAACGCGACCCGCGCCCGTTGCTGACGATGAGCGACATGGGTCACGACATGGGCAGCGGTGGCCATGGTGGCCACGACATGGCGGCAATGAAGGGCATGGAAGGCGGCTGTGGTGCCAGCATGGGCCACGGTGCGCATGGTGGCGGCGATACCGCCAGCAAGGCACCGAAGCACCCCGCCAGTGAGCGCAACAATCCGCTGGTGGACATGCAGAGCTCGGCCACCGAGCCGAAGCTGGACGACCCCGGCATCGGCCTGCGAGACAACGGCCGCCAGGTACTCACCTATGGTGCGATGCGCAGCCTGTTCGAAGACCCCGATGGTCGCGAGCCCGGCCGCGAGATCGAGCTGCACCTGACCGGCCACATGGAGAAGTTCTCCTGGTCGTTCGATGGCATTCCCTTCGCCGGTGCCGAGCCGCTGCGCCTGAACTACGGCGAGCGCATGCGCATCGTGCTGGTCAACGACACGATGATGCAGCACCCGATCCATCTGCATGGTGTGTGGAGCGATCTGGAAAACGCACAGGGTGAATTCCAGGTGCGCAAGCACACCATCGACATGCCGCCCGGCACACGCCGCACCTATCGCGTACGCGCCGATGCACTCGGCCGCTGGGCCTACCACTGCCATCTGCTGTACCACATGGAAGCAGGCATGATGCGCGAAGTGAGGATCGAAGAATGAGCCGTTCCCTGCTTGCTCCGAGCCTGTTGACCCTCGGCATGTTGGCCGCGCTGCCCGCGTTCGCGCAGTCCCATGCCGGTCATGACATGACAGCGCCCTCGCCTCCTGCCGATACCGCACCAGCGGCAGCGGCCGACGTGGATCATTCGAAGATGGACCACTCGAAGATGGATCACGGCGCGATGGACCATTCAACGATGGATCATGGCGCGATGGATCACTCGAAAATGGGCCATGGCACGCCCGCGCCGACCGCGCCGCGCGAACCGATTCCTGTCCCCACCGATGCCGATCGTGCGGCCGCGTTCCCACCCATCGCGCATGGTGCGATGGAGCACGCTCCGGAGATCAACAGCCTGTTGCTGATCGATCGCCTGGAGCACTGGGATGGAAAGAACGGCAACGGCCAGGCCTGGGAGGCCAGCGGCTGGATCGGCGGCAACATCAACCGCCTGTGGCTGCGTACCGATGGTGAACGCAGCCAGGGCCGCACGGAATCCTCTGGCGTGGAAGCACTCTACGGGCGTGCCATTTCGCCGTGGTGGGACGTGCTGGTCGGCGTACGCCAGGACTTCCGCCCCGCCGATTCACGCACCTGGGCGGCGATCGGCATCCAGGGGCTGGCACCGTACAAGTTCGAAAGCTCGGCCACGCTGTACATGGGTTCCGGCGGCCAGGTGCTGGCCAAGGCCGAAGTCGAGTACGACGTGCTGTTGACCAACCGGTTGATCCTGCAGCCTCTGCTGGAAGCGACCGTGGCCAGCAAGGATGAACCCGAGTACGGCATCGGCCGCGGCCTCAACAAGGTCGAAGCCGGCCTGCGCCTGCGCTACGAGTTCAACCGCCGCTTCGCGCCGTACATCGGCATCAGCCACGAACGCGCGTTCGGCGACACGGCGGACTATGCCGGCGACCATGCACGCGATACGCGCTGGGTCGCCGGCATCCGCATGTGGTTCTGAGCAGCGGATCGTGAGCAGCAGCCAGCCCCGGCAACCACCGGGGCCGGCTACACTGCCGCACGTTCCATTGCAGGCTGCACCATGTCGTTGCATATCCGCCGCGCCACCCTGGCCGACGTCGACGCCCTGTCGGCGATCGCCATCGCCACCTATACCGAAACCTGGGGCGATTCCTATCCGCCGCAGGACCTGCACATCTTCCTGCAGGATCACTACGGCACCGCACCGCAGCGGGTCGAGCTATCCGACCCGCGCAGCGCGGTGTGGCTGCTGCTGGAGGGTGAAACGGTAGTGGGCTATCTGGCCGCCGGTGCCAACACCCTGCCGCATGCGGACGCGCGCGATGGCGACGTCGAACTCAAGCGTCTGTACGTCCTGGCCAGTCACCAGAACGGCGGCCACGGTGCGCGGCTGATGGATACGTTCATGGCCTGGCTGGACCAGCCACAGCGCCGCACCCTGTGGGTGGGCGTGTGGGAAGAGAACTTCGGTGCGCAGCGCTTCTACGCGCGTTATGGCTGCAGCAAGGCCGGCGAGTACGACTTCATTGTCGGCGACAGCCGCGACCGCGAGTTCATCCTGCGCCGGCCCTGAGCGACCTCAGAAATCGAACAGCTCGGAGAGGAAACTCTCCTTCTTCTTTTTCTTGTAACCCTGGCTGTACTGGCCACGGTTGTCGTCGTGGCGCTGGCCGAGATGACGGGTATCGCGATGCATCACCGGCGGCGGCGCGGCCTGCGGTTGCACAGGCGCGGGCCCTGGCGGCGGCATGGCGGCGCCTGCACCGTCAGTGGCGCGTTCGATGATCTTGTCGAGTTCGCCACGATCCAGCCATACGCCACGGCAGCTCGGGCAGTAGTCGATCTCGATGCCATGGCGCTCGGCCATCTGCAGGGTCTGGGTCTTGCACACGGGGCACAGCATTCGCATTGCTCCTGTCGGTCTGCCCTCGACTGTACCTGCGTACGGATGACTGTGCGGCAACGCATGACCGATGGCACAGGGACTTCCGGCGCGTGCCGCTGCCCCCGGCTGCCCAGCGCACTGCGCCTGCTGGCGGTGGCAGCACTGGCCTGGCATGCGCGCCGCCAGCGCAGCTAGGTCTTGTAACGCCCACTTAGCCAATCCTGCACACGGGGCTCACTGGGGGCTTGCGCATACTTGCGCGCCTTTCATGCCCTACCGTCCGGAGTTGTTGCGTCATGCTGCTGTCCAAGCGCCACGTTGAACCACGCGTCCTGCTGATCGAAGACGCCGAGGAAACCCGTGAACTGAGCCGGATGGCGCTGGAGAGCCAGGCCTGCCACGTCGCAGGCGTGAGCAGCGCCGAAGCCGCGCTGGGCCTGCTGGCGGCCGGTGAGCGCTTCGACCTGATGTTCACCGACGTCAATCTCGGCCGGGTCAGTGGCATCGAGGCCGCCAACCGCGTGCGCGGTCTGTACCCCGAGCTGCCGATCCTGGTGACCTCCGGCATGGACCAGCATGCCGTGCTGCCGCAGCTGCAGGACGGCATCCACTTCCTGCCCAAGCCCTACAACATGAGCGAGCTGCTGGATGCGATCCGGTTGTGCTTCCGTCATGCGGATGTCGGCGTGTTGACCGGGGCGGATGCACAGGCAGCGTGAGGCATTCATCCACGCATGGCGTGGATCTACTGGTGCATCTGCATGCGTGGATGGAATTGGCCGTCAACCGCCGGTGTACGGTCCTTCGCCCGGAAGTACCTGCAGCAGCGCGCGGGTGATCACGCGCGGATACACAGTGAGATGGTCTTCGCCATCAATCACGATGTTCTCCACCTGCAGCTTGCGACCGCTGCCCTGCAGCTGGCCGGCAAAGTCGGCGGTCTGCCGCAGCATGTCGTTGCCCGTTGAATAGCGTGGCCCCGGCTTGACCGTCTCGTAGCCGCCCACCGACAACAGCACACGGATGGGCTGTGAAGGCATTACCGCGGCGTCCTGCATGCGCGGCAGCAGGCCCTGGTCGAACCACAGCGACGGACTGGACAGGATGTAGGTGCCGAACATGTCGGGCTGGGTCGTCAGCACGTAAGCACCAAACAGCGCGCCATAGGAATGACCCGCGAACACGCGCCGGGCCGGATCGGTACGGTAGCGCGCATCGACCATCGGCAACACCTGCGCAGCCACGAAGTCGCGATAGTGCGCGGCACCACCGTAGATAACATCATCGCTGTAGTAGCCGGCTGGCGTGCGCACCGGGTTGCTGGGCGTGTAATCGCGCGAGCGGCTCTGTTTCGACGTCAGTCCTTCCTGCGGCGGCAACCCGACCAGGATGAAATCCTCGATATTGACCCCCTGCTGCCCCACCAGGTTGCGCACACTGCGCACCAGCGGAAAGCTGTACAACGCATCGGTCACGTACAGCACCGGATAGCGCTTCTGCGGATGTGCCGCGTAGCCAGCAGGCAATGCCACCCACAGGGCATAGTCGCGCCCGATCGGGTCATGCACGCGCAGTGACTCTGTATCGGGCAGCACCACGCCGGGCACGGCCGTCGCGCCCTCCTTCGCTTCACCCTGCGCGGCCGGCGGCGCCACCGACATCGCACAACCACTTACGGCCAGGCAGACCGCTACACTCCATCCACGCACACGCTGCATCCGTTCGCTCTCCCGTTGCGGGCGGCGCACGCAGGTGGCGCCGCTACCGCATCCTCACACGCCGCGTTGCCGTACGCCAAGCCACTCTCAGGGCGAAGCCGGCGGCGGTGCCGGGAACAGCGTCCGCAGGGCCTGCAGTGCCGCGGGGTGATAGATCGTCGCGTGGGTCTCTTCCGGCAGCGGCTGGTACTTCACCAGCGTTGCCGGTGATGCCTGCTGCATCACTGCCGCCAAGCGTGCGCTCGACGCGGCCAGCTCCGGCTGACCACTGCTGGCCAGGAACAGCCGTGCGCCACTGCGGGCAACTGACGGCAACTGCTTGCCTGCGCCAGACAGCAAAGCGCTGCGGTTCCACCACAGACTGGGATCCAGCGCGATGTAACTGTTGAACAAGGTCGGTTCCTGCAGCAGCGTCTCGACCACGAACAGGCCCGCCAGCGATTCGCCGATCAGCGCGCGCTCGTCGGTGGTCGGGTAGCGCTGGCGCACCTGCGGCATCAGTTCATCGCGCAGGAAATCGCGATATGCCGCCGAGCCACCAATACGTGGCGCGATCTTGCGATCCTCCGCCACGTTGCTGGGGCCGGTCATGTCGCGGCGGCGCTCGGTGTTCTCGATACCGACCAACAGGAATGGACGCATGCTGCCGTTGCCGGTCAGTACCTGCACAAGCCCGGCCACGTGCAGGAAGTCCTCGCCGATGCCACCGTCGGGCATGTAGAGCACCGGCAGCGGCGTCTTCGGGTCCAGGCCCCACGGCTTTGGGCGGTACACGTTGATGCGGCGGGTTTCGCCCAACGCCCTGGATTCGATGGTGAAGGTTTCGCCGATGGCCAGCGGCGAAGCGACCGCCGGCTCAGCCGCAGACTCGGCGGCCATCAGCGGCGCGGCGGAAACAGCGGACAACAACAGCGACAGCACGATCAAACGCATGGGGCGGCCCATCCTGGGAAAGACGCTGAGCATAACGCCACGCTGATCGCACGGCAGACTCCATCTCGACTCCGATTGCGAAGATCCGCTGCTGAACGCTCGTCATGGGTTACCGAAGGTCTGACCCCACCCCGACCCGCACGCTTTCAACGCCGGTCCAACGCGATCACCGCCTGGCAGCTCCTGAGCTGGTCGTCGGCGTCGCGTCCGATTCGAACAAGCGCTGCCGCAACCTCTGCTCGTAGTTGGGCGCCCGCATCACGTTCGCGGGCGCTGGCGGTGGCGTCGGACAAGCGACCGGTATGGCAGGCGGCGAGGTCGTTGCGCAACCGGAGACTGCCAGCACGCAGGCCAGCGACCACCTCGGCTTCCACTTCGGCCGCACGTTCGCGATCTTGTTCATGTCGTACTCCCAGCGAGGCCATCGCCCCGGTCTGTACCGCCTGCCGTTCGCGCGCTGCGCGCTCGGCCTGCATTGCCTCGGCGTGCTGCAGCGACGCAACCTCTGCCTTTGCGGCATCGCTGCGATCGCCACGCCAGCCCCAGCCTGCCGCGAACATCACCGACGACCACAGCACCAGCAGCGCAATCGCGATCAATGTGCGTGGCATCCTTCACTGCTCCGCCAGGCAGCGGGCATGACGCTGTTGCTGCCGTTGCCATACGCCCCAGCACACCGTGTTCGGCTGTCCGTTGACCCGGGTCGAACAGTCGTAGCCCCCTGCCCGCTTCCACAGCAGCAACGCATCGCATGCCTGGCGATACTCACCTCGCAGGAGGTGCCCGCGCATGGACGATCCATTCCAGTTGCCGATCCCATACTGGTAGAGGAAGTCGACATAGGTGTCGTACTCACCCTGAGTCAGCGCGACGCCCGGCAACGATGCGCGGAACTGCGATTCCTCGCGTGCCAGATGTGCTTCCACGGTACGCAGCGCACGGACCGGTGTAGTCCGGTCTCCGAGCCGCACCGGCGTGCCATCTTCGCGTCGGGTCGAGCCAAAACCATAGGTCGGCCGATCGTTGCGGGTCGGCACCACCGCCGCGTCGGTATAGCCCTCATGCTCGACAATGGCGATCAGGCCTGCGGCACTGAGGGCCAGCGCGGCAACCAGACGGCGCACCGGCAACGCTGTGGCCGGCCTGCTCATTCGCGTCCCTTCCGCCGCCACTCGCGCAACCAGCGCCAGCACAGGTAAGCGATCTGCGCGGCGAGATAGATGATGGTCAGGACCACCACCAGGCGGTCCAGGGTTATGCCGGCGGCAAGTGCACCGGCAACGGTTACCGGCGGAGCCGATTTGGCCGCCGCTGCGCCCACTGCGCTGAAGATTTCTTCTTTCATGGAAAGTCCAGGATTCGATGCTGGCCACAACGTACCGAGGTGGCCGGGAGAGGTGCCCGTCTCGCTGCCGGCTGGGCGCGAGGGTTCATCCGGTCGGGAGACGGGCGAAAGTTGCGCCCACCGCTCATGCGGCCTGGGCGATGCCTTCCATCCAGCCGCGCACGCGCTGGAAGCCCAGCTCGACCAGATTCAGGTAATGCCGGTTGGAGACCGGTCGCTGCCCGCAGTTGGCGAGCAGCAGATTGGCGGTCTCGAAGCGCTCGACCTTGCGACGGCCGCGACCGCAGTAGTAGCCACGCAGTGCGCAGGCCATCGCCACGTTGTCACGGGCAACTGCGGTGATGATGTCTTCGATCTGCTGCGCCAGCAGATCCGTCTCCAGTGGCTTGTACCCCTGCGCACGGCCTGGCATGTCGCCGCGATGCTCGATCAGGACAGCCAGCAGGTTGCGTGACTGGAAACCCAGGTATTCGCAGTCGCGATGCAGAGCGTACTCACCGCCCCAGTGTTCCAGACGGCTGCGGACGTATTCGCCGAACGTATCAAGCTGCATGGTGGGCTTCTCCTTGGATGGACGACGGACCCGGCGCGAACACATCCGGGCGCAGGAATTCGCGGCGGACCGCGCCGGCCGTGGCCAGCTCGATGCGGCGGCACAGACGGGCACCGGGCAACTTGTGGCCGCGGGCGATCATGTAGAGGGTCCGCAGCGCACAGCCGGTCTGGTGGGCCAGACGGCGCATCACGGGGCAACTGGGGGTGCCGTAGCCCCCTTGGGAGATGGCGTAGTCGATGAGGTTCATGGCTCACACATTACCGTGCAGGTAATGGATAGTCAATACCGTTTTGGTCATTTGCTGGATTGGTAATGCAGAGCACCATCTACAGATGGACGCCAGTACCGCCCGCACCCTCAACATGCGCCTCCGCGTTGCCGCTGCCGGCGGCCCGGCCGAATGGGCCCGCCTGTTCGGCGGCACCCGCTGGGCGCAGCCCCAGGTCAGCCAGTGGATTTCGGAGAGCAACCCGAAGAGCATCGGCCATCGCCTGGCCCGCGATCTCGAGTCGGCAATGCAGCTCCCGCACGGCACGCTCGATCGTGCCGATCAGGACGTTGATGTGTCGCTTCAGTCTCAATCTACGGGACTGGATTTCGAGAAGATGAGCGCTGCGGTCAAGGTGCTTTCGCACTACCTGGAGCTGGTCGGCGATCCACCGGAATGGATCTACGATCCTGTGCTGCTGGAGACCGCATTCATGGTCGTGGACGCGTTCGGTCAGCCTTCGGCGCCGGACAATGTGCTCGACCTGACGAAGCTTCTGGCAAAACGGATCAGGGAGGCGAAGGATGACTCACACGCGACTCGAGGAGCTCGCACAGCGGTTGGCCGCTAGGACCCAGGAACTGCGCGGCGGTCGCAGCCCGGCGCCGGCCTTGCGGGTGGTGGCCGGTGAGGCGCATGCAGCCCCGGGGGAACGGCGGATGGACGCCATCATGCGCGAGTGGCATTGCCGCATGATCCGCAACGTACGGCGGCGCTGGGGCGAGCCGATGCAGCATGTGATCGACCAGGCCTGTTGCGGAGTGGTGGACATCGACCAGCTCGCCGACGATGCCCTGATCCAGCTGCACAAGGACATGGAACGCGCCGAGGAGTGCATCCGCGAGGGGATTTCCTTCCACGACGCCGGGCTTCTACGCGCGCACTACGGTTGAAAAAGACCTGGCCGGTCGATTCTGACCGGCCAGAGTCGCACGATTTATTACTTCATATTCCCAAATTAATTACCTTAAAGGTAATTATTCGGTGTTGCTGGAAGATTTCCTGCGCCAGCGTCGCGGGCGTGGCCGCCCCTGGCTGCACGCGGGCAACAAAAAAGCGCCTCTCGGCGCTTTCTGGGTTGCGCGGCAGATGATGCCGGCGCTGTCTGCGATGGTGGGCCGTGATGGATTCGAACCATCGACCAAAAGATTAAAAGGCATCACGTTCACGCTTTGAAATCAACGACATGGCGCCTTCAATTTTTCCGGCGCTGCGTCGTGAAACGCCTGCAATGTATAGCGAGCGTGAGGCATTTTTCCGGTGATCGAGCGTCGGATCGCGCCTCAATCCTGATCTACACGCTGGCTAGGGTGCATCAGACCCCGCGCCGTAGATCCCGCAGCGCTGCGCTCACTCGCGCCTTTTGCGGGTCCCTCGCCCTGGGCTTCGTCGTCGTCGGCGGTCGGATTGGCTCGAGCGCAGCCTTAACCCGCTCCAGCTCCCTCGTCCCGGCCTCAGCGAGTCGCCGAGCCTGTTGCTGCTGCTCACGGGTCGGCGGCAGACCCGGCGTCGGCGGCGGCAACTGAATCGGGGTGCTGTCGGTCAGCCGGGCGACGGCCTCACGCAGAGGCAGGTCGGAATACAGCCTGGCCGCGCACCAGCGCTCGGCGTAGCGCTTCGCCTGCCGGACGTTGGCGGCGCGCACCTGCTTCACGTGCCACATCTTCTGGCCCTCCATCCATAGGCGGACCCCGGGGCCGCCGTCAGGAGTAACGCTGGCCGTCTCCCGGCCGTTGTACCAAAGCGCCCACCGCTCGCCCGTCTGGACCCAGCCAGAGGGGATCGAGGTGGCTCGGAAGCCTTGGTAGACGTGCGAGGGAAGCATGGCCGGAAGGATACGGCCGGGCGTCGCAGATCCTGCGAACACGGCACTGACCTCCCTGAATCATTAGGCGCGGGTATCGGCGCGGCGCTCCCCGCACGGCTGCGGCCCGTGCTGATCAGCCACCACAGCGTGTAAAGCTTCCGCATTCAGCGAGGTGTACCATCGCGGCAAAGGCAGCGATTGCGCACGCCAGGGAGTCTGCAGCGTGGCCGATACGGGCTTGTTCCTCCTTAGCGATGTCTCTGGCCAGGAAGATGGCGACGGCCGGCTGCTGCAGGTCACCAAAGTCATCTGCCGCTGCCTTCGGTGCTCGGGGCAATTCACTGCGCGGCCGAACGAAGGCCTCATCGATCTTGCAGGGGGCGCGGTTTTAATCTGCCCTCATTGCCCACAGCGCCAAGCCATAAGCTTGGCGCGGTTTTCGGACTTCCTAAAGACGAACCGGTAAGCGGGCCACGCGTCATGCAGCGACGGCATGTGGCTGAACAAGCGCACTGAGCAGCTCCATCGCGGTCGCCGGCACCACACCGTCATCCGTCCGTTGCACGAAACCAGTCCAGTCGGCCCGCAGCATTCTGGGCAAGGTTCCCGCTTCTACGTTCACCAACCGCATAGGCCAGTAGGGAACCCGGCGCTGCCCTACGCGGCCACGCGCTACCTCGATCAGCTGCGAATGACTGGAAGCGCCCCGCGCACGGGAGAACGCCACGTCCAGTGCATCGGGCGGCCCCTCCATGTAGGCGAGGAAACGACTCCCATCAAATAGCGTGACGCCGCTGACACCAACATCCCGATTGAATCGGGCAGCATCCGCCATGATCGAGGCCAACTTTGCCTCGCTCAGGTCGGCGCGCGCCTCACTGACAAATACCACAGCCCTGTTAGGCATGGCACGCTCCTGACACCTGGGGAGCCGGAGCGTAGCGCCGGCACCGTAAGCACAGTGTAGAGGCCGCCAGCCGCCGTCTTCGGCCCTACACGCCCTGCGCACGGTCGGCGAGGCTACTCTCCGGCCATGTGCGGCCGATTCGTCCAGCTCCCCATTGTCGACCTCGGCCAGCCTGATCTGGCTGACCTTGCCCCCGGCCTGGCCGAGATCCAGCCCAGCTACAACTTGGCGCCGACGCAGCGCGCCTCGATCGTCCTGGACCGCGACGAAGGCCGGCAGGTCACCCGGCTGGCCTGGGGCCTGCTGCCGTTCTGGGCGAAGGCCAAGGGCCTGCAGGGCTCGACCATCAATGCCCGGATCGAGACGGTGGCCACCAAGCCAGCCTTCCGATCGGCGTTCAAAAAGCGCCGCTGCGTGATCCCGATGGCCGGCTACTACGAGTGGTCAGTGAGCCCCGAGGACGGCAAGAAAGACCCGTGGTTCATCCACGCAACCGGGACGCTGCTGGCCGCCGGGCTGTGGGAGGATGCCAGCCCCCTGCTGCCCGAGGGGAACCTGGGCACCTTCACCATCATCACCGGCGACAGCAGCGGCGTGTCGGCAGACATCCACGACCGCATGCCCGTCTGGCTGCAGGCCGGCCAGATCGATGAGTGGATGGCCGCCAGCGCGGACGATGCCATGGCGATGCTGCTAGCCAGCGAGACGCCGGCAATGGAGGCCTATCGCGTCAGCAGGGCAGTGAACACCCCTCGCAACAACACCCAGCAGCTGCTGCTGCAGGTCGCCTGACGCCAGGGCGGCATGCGCCGGGTACAAGCGGCGGCAGGGCGGCAGCATGGGGGTGTGGGTAGAACCTCCCCCCTTTATAAGGCAATTTTCGATGTGCCCATGGCAAAAGGGTAATTCAGGTAACCACCCTCGGGAATTGCTCGAAAATTCCTTATATTTCAGATAGATAGAATACTTTTCATAAGGTAATAATGGGGTAACCTTTGAGTAACCACGTTACCTTTCAAGAGGGTAACCAACGGGCCAAAAATAGTCTTTTCAAATCAATCACATAACCTTTCCCGTCTTTAGAAATTACCCAGAATTACCCCATGAGGTAACCCCGAAAAGCCTTGCGGCAGTAGGGCCATCGGCCTTCGCCGCCGCTTGGGTTACCCGATTACCCGGTTCCGATGGGCACATCGAGAAACGGCCAGACGTTGAACCACGCCGTCAGGCGCCCTGGGAGCGCCTACAAAGGGCCGTTCCGCGCAGTGTTCCGCAGGGCCGACCGAAGGCTATAAACGCCCCGTGCAGCCATAGCGGGCGGGGCTTGGCCGGTTGTGCGGGGAATGCAGAAAAAGCACCCCATGAAGTGCGCAGGCGTGGCGGGGAGACGAGTGCGCACGCCGGGGGGTAGCCGCTGCCGTCCGTACCTGATCGGGGCAAACCGTATGCATTCCGTGTAACACTTCGCCTTCGGCCCACATGGACAACCGCATGAGCCTTGCGCAGCACGCCCTCGCCCTGTCAGTCCGTCAGGTCGATACGGTCACCGCCTTGATAGCCGAGATGCGCCCACCGCTCGATCCACCCGGCCGGCCCCAATGCGCGCTGTTCCTCACAATCGCGGAGCAGTTCGACGCCACGGTGTGCCTAGCGCAGGCCAACCTCCTGACCCATGGGGCCGTGCATGTGCGCTCGATGATCGAGGCCACCGCAGACCTGTTCATGCTTGGCCTGAGAGATAACCACGTACGACGCATGCAATATGAAGAGGCCAACGGCGCCAAGCGGTTCTATGAGCGCCTGCTCGAATCCCACCAGCTGACCGCTGCGGACCGCGAGATGATCGAAACCAATCTGGCCGAATGCCTCGCGCGTTACATCCCGCTGCATGAAGAGTTCAAGAAGGACAAGCTCTATGAGGTGGAGAAATTCACTGACACAGAGTTGCCTGAGTTCATCGGCATCTACTCGATGCTGTGCAGCTTCGTCCACAACGACCTCACCGCTCTGTCGCTGCGCCACCAGCGGGACACGCCAGGAATGATCTTTCGCGCACCGCTGGACGCCGGAATAGCGTTCCTGATCCTGCAAGCCGCTCAGCACGCAATGGTGCGCTCGGCCGAATACATCGGCGAAATCGCGTGGTTCCCGCCCGGTCACTTCGAGCAGCACATGGATACGATGCACAGGCTGTACCGGCAGTTGGTGGACAGTCGCCCTCTACAGCGAGCCGATGCGCCTGCGTAAACAGAAAAGCCGCCCGTGGGCGGCTTGTGGGGACTGCACTGCGTAAAGGCTTAGGGGCTGGGCAGTCGGGCACGCGCCACGTCGAAGTAGTGCCCGGTCATCTCGATGCCGGTCCAGCTGTAGCCCTCAAGATCCGCAGCCACCAGCGTCGTGCCCGAGCCGGCGAACGGGTCGAGGATGCGCCCGCCCTGCTCGCAGATCCGCACCAGCTGACGCATCAGGTCGGTCGGCTTACCGGTCAGATGGTGCTTGTCGGATTTGCGCACCGCCTCACGGAACACGCCCGGCAGCGTTGGCGCAGCCCGGCCCAGCGGCATCCCGCCCTTGCTACCCCACACGACGTACTCGGCCTGGTTGGAGAATCGGCCACGCTGCGGTCGCACGCCGCCCGTCTTGTCCCATACCGCGACACCACGCCAGGTAAAGCCGGCGCATTGCAGCGCGTCCGTGGTCAGCGGCAGTTGCCGCCAGTCGGTAAACAGCAACACCGGCGCGCCATCCCGCAGGACGCGATTGCATTGCGCCAACCACAGTTGCATCCATGCCAGGTGTGAGCGCTGGTCGCGTTCGTCGCTGGGGAAGTCAGCATGGAGATACGGCCCACTGCTCTGCATGTACTTCTCGTTCGGGCTGCGCTGGCGGGCAGAGGCATGCACGCCACCGCTGGCATACGGCGGGTCAGTGATGAGGGCGTCGAAGCTGTTGGCCGGCAGGGTCGGCAGGACGCTCAGTGCATCGCCGTGGATCAGTTCGTTTTTCATGGGTAGAGCCTTCTTCGTGGTGTCGCTCGCGGCGATCCGTGGAGAGGCTCTGGGCCTTCATATGGTTCATATCCCCACAGCGTGGGCATTTCATCTGTAGGTCATAGTCGCCGGCGGCCCTGGCCAGCAGTCGGGCACAAGCGCCGCAGCGCAGGTTCTGGCGACCGGTCATCATGCTGCCGCTCCCAGCTCAAAGGGGTTGAAGCGGATCACCTCATCGCCGAGCCACTCGTTGAGCGCGGTCAGCCGCGTCTGCAGGGGTGACAGTTCCATCGCAGTCCACACGGTCGCCGCCTCGCGGATCGAGCCGAACCCGCCGCTGTTCTGCGGCACGATGCCCAGTAGCTGGGGCGGTGTGCGTAGGGAGGCCAGCATGTCGTCACGGGTCACGCTCTTGATCCCGGTGAACTCGTCCTTCGCCGCAACCTCGCTGACGGGGATCAGCTTCAACCCGTCTTTGCTTCCGCCCGGCGAATGCAAAAACAGGTTGCGGAAGTTGCCCGGCCCGCGCGACTCGCGCAGTGCATTCCGGATGCCGTCCACATCGTCTTTCTCGGTCACCGAGTCGGTCAGGTACAGGATGAACCCGGCGTGCGAACCGTTGTTGTAATACTTCCGGCGAAACAGCGTCGCCGATTCGTTCAGCAGGGCCGACTGCACCGCCGGCATCCACTCAGGTAGCCCGTAAATCTCCTGGTCAACGTCTGCCTCTCGCAGCTGGAACACATCGCCGCGAGCAAACTCATGTTCAATCTGACCGGCGCGGATCTGAAAGAACTCGCCCGGTTCCACGCCTCGGCGGACGTATTTGGCCAGCGGCACTGCCAGGGAGTGATTGACACCGGACATAGCGCGGCGCCGCTCAACGTAGGCCATGCCGAAGGTGATGTAGTCCAACGCCAGCTGTGCGAACGCCTCGCGGCTGAGCAGCTTGTGCGGGCGGAATGTACTGACCAGCATGTTCCGCTTGAACGTCAGCCCGCTGTGCAGATAGGGATTGGCCCGCGTGGTGCGGGACAGCCCATGCAGATCCACAGGCGGCTCGAAGTAGCGCCCGTTGCGCCAGCATTCGAGATAGTCGAGGATGCCGCGCGAGTCCAGCACCGGCGTAGGGTCGCCAAAGGTGAACGCCTCGACGCCGGCAGGCGCGGTCGCGGTAGCGCCCTGGTCAGAGTCAGTCATCAGAAAATCTCCATGGAGCCGCGCGCAGCGGCGCCGCCTTCCAGCGGTTCGTTCTGCAGTGCGTGCATGAGTGCCCACGCCAGATCGGCGTGGCCTGTGGTGCGCGAGCGCCCGGCCGTATAGGTGACCTGGCGCCCGCTCGGGGTAATGGTTTTCTGGATCGCCAGCAGCGACTGCGTGACGTCGGTCCACCCTGCGTCGTACTCCAGACGCTCGTTCTTGATGACATCGAACGCCTTCAACACCAGACGGGTCTTCACCTCGGGCGAGTAGTTGAAGATCGTCACTCCGGGGAAGAACTGGCGCACCAACTGCGCCACGCCGGTGCCCATGCCGGTCGCGTCGATGCCGATGTAGGTCACCCAATACCGCTTGGTAACCTGCTGGATGAAAGCAGCCTGCGCCGCAAAGTCCATGCCCTTGAACTGATGGCGTTCCAGCACGCGGAACTTGCCGCCGGGCACCTGCGGCGGGGCCACAATGACGATGCCCGCGCTGTCGCCTGTCTCGGCCGGGTCATACCCGATCCACACCGCGCGGTCGCCGTAGGGGCGAATGGCCAGCGGCTTGAAGTCGTCGGCCCACTCCACCCAGCTATCGACCTGGCACGGCTGCAGCATGGTGAGCGGGAAAATGCTGGCGCTGTCGTCCACGAACTCGCACATCAGCAGATTGGCGAATTCCTCGGCGCTGTAGTCGCGGCGTAGTTCCTCGATATCGAACAGGTCGCAGCCTCGGCCTGCCGCATCCAAAACGGTCACGATCTGGCGCCACATGGCGTCTTCACAGCGGCGCCCGCCCATCAACCGCGCGTGGCTCACATCCATCTGGATCTGCTGGGAAACCGGGCGCCCCTTGTTGAAGCGGTCGCCGGTCCAGAAATCGAACGCTTCGTGCGCCATGGTCGATGGCGTGCTGAAGTAGGTCTTGCGCCACTTCTTGTGCATCGCCATGCCGCTGGCGACCTTGTTCAGCTGGTTAAAGCCATGGGTCCAGAAGAACTCGTCGAAGTAGAAATTGCCGTGGTAGCCCTGCGCGGTGCGGGCGTTCGTGCCGAGGAAGAACAGCTCGGCACCGTTGGCCAGGGTGATCGGATCGCCGGTCAGATCGCGGTCCAGCACCTCACGTACAAAGCCGCGCATGTAGCCCAAGAAGATATGGGCCTGGCTCTTTGAAGCACTGAGGAAAATCTGATTGCGACCCGTGGTCAGCGCGTCGATCAGCGCCTCGCGCGCAAAGTAGTAGGTGGCGCCGATCTGGCGGGATTTCAGGATCACCCGCGTGCGTTCGTTGCCAGCCCGATACCAATCCCGCTGGTAGTCGAAACAGCCATCCACGAACGCCGTCTGCAGGCGCTCGATCTCTTCGTCGCTGAACTCGTTCTTGCGTGCCTTCTTCTTCGGCGCGGCGTTGCGGTTGGCCACCGCAGGATTCAGATCGGCTTCGTTGCCGCCGCCCTGGTATCGCTGGATGCGAGCCTGCCGCTCAAGCTGTCGGTGCAGCAGATCGATTTCCTTGAAGTCGCCGCCGGTCTTCCCCTCCTTGTGGATCAGGATGGCCAAACGCGCTTCCAGTGCACCACCGATGCGCTCCACGGCATCGGCGCGGTCCCATTCGTCTCGCGCCTTCCAGCTGTGGATCGTCTTTTCATTCTCGCCGATCAGGCTGGCGATATCGCACACGCGCCACCCCATCCAGTACAGGAACTTGGCTTGGCGTCGTGGATCGACGTGGAGTTTTTCGGCTACGCTGGTCACGTGAACAGGTTGCCCGGCGCCACGCGCGCGCGACACGGAAAACCCACGTAGAACAGCGGCTTACACGCTCTGTGCGTTGCTGCAGCCTCGCCCTCATTCGACCATGGGTCATCGCATCGAGAACCGATGCGCACTGACACCAGCAGAGGGCGAAATGGCCGGCAAGACCGACAAAAAGAAGCTGCGTTCCAAGTTCTTCCGCGTCGCCGTCGAAGGCGCAACCACCGACGGCCGCGTAATCGAGCGTCAGCACATCACCGATATGGCCGCGTCCTACGATCCGCAGCTGTACGGCGCCCGCATCTGGGTGGAGCACCTGCGCAGCCTGATGCCCGACGGCCCGTTCAAGGCGTTCGGCGACGTCCTGGCCGTGAAGGCCGAAGAGGTCGAAGTGGGCGGCGTGAAGAAGCTGGCCCTGTTCGCCCAGATCGAGCCGACCGACGCCCTGGTGGCGATGGTCAACAACGACAAGCAGAAGCTCTACACCAGCATCGAGATTGCGCCGAAGTTCGCCGACACCGGGAAGGCATACCTGCAGGGACTGGCCGTGACCGACACCCCGGCCAGCCTGGGCACGGAAATGCTGGCATTCGCCGCTCAGAACCCGGACAAGAATCCGCTCGCATCTCGCAAGCAGGCACCCGACAACCTGTTCACGGCGCTGGAGGAAACGGAAATCGCCTTCGATGAAGTCGAGCAGCCGGCGCCGCGCCCGAGCAAGATGGCCATCCTGCTCTCGGGCATTGGGCTGCTGCCCAAGCCGGCACCGGAACCGAAGGACGACGCCGCACCTGACGCAGGCAAGTTTGCCGAGCAGCTGCTGGCGACCTTCAACGCCCAGGACGAACGCCTCGAGCAGCTGGCCGAGGAGAACCGCAGCCTGAGCGCCAAGGTTCAGAACCTCACCGCGCAGGTGGCCGGCGTCCGCAAGACGCTCGATGACACCCCGCAGACGTTCAACCAGCGCCCGAAGATTTCCGGCAGCGGCGGCAACGTCGGCGACGCCACCGACTGCTGATCCCCACCGGCCCCCTACTCACGGAGCAACGCAATGCGTACCGAAACCCGCACACAGTTCAACCAGTTCACCCGTCGCGTGGCGGAGCTGAACAACATCGAATCTGCCGCCCTGTCGTTCTCGGTCGAGCCGAGCGTGCAGCAGACCATTGAGCAGCGCATTCAGGAGAGCAGCGCTTTCCTGTCCGCCATCAACATGCCCGGCGTGATCGACCTCAAGGGCGAGAAGATTGGCGTGGGTGTGAGTGGCACCATCGCCGGCCGCACCGACACCAGCGGCAATGGCAAACGTGAACCGGCGGATGTGACCGCACTCGACAAGACCGGCTACGAGTGTGTGCAGACCAACTACGACACCGCCATTCCCTACGCACGCCTCGACGCGTGGGCACGTCAGAAGAACTTCCAGACCGTGCTGCGCGACGCGATCATCCAGCGCCAGGCACTGGACCGCATCATGGTCGGGTTCAACGGCACGAGCATTGCACCAACCACCAACAGCTCCACCAACCCGCTGCTGCAGGATGTGAACAAGGGCTGGCTGCAGAAGTACCGCGAGCATTCCGCCAAGCGTGTGATGGCCAAGGGCAAGGCCGGCGACAAGATCTTGATCGGCGGCGCCGACAAGGCGACGCGTGACTACGCCAACCTCGACGCGCTTGTCATGGACGTGGTGTCCAACCTGATCGACCCGTGGCATCAGCAAGATCCGGCGTTGGTCGTCGTGCTCGGCCGCAACCTGGTGCATGACAAGTATTTCCCGATCATCAATCAGGACAACAAGCCCACTGAGCAGCTGGCCGCGGATCTGGTGCTGGGCACCAAACGCATTGGTGGACTGCAGCCGGTCGTTGTTCCCTTCATGCCGGCCGATGCTCTGCTGGTCACGTCGCTGGACAACCTGTCCCTCTATTGGCAGATCGACGGCCGCCGCCGCTACATCAAGGAAGAGCCGGAGAAGAACCGCGTGGCGAACTTCGAGTCTTCCAACGACTGCTACGTGGTCGAGGACTATGGCCGTGGCGCTGTGGTCGAGAACATCAAGCTCGTTGAGCAGGATGAAGCTCCGAAGGTCGGAGGCTAAGCCCATGGCCGACAGTCCCGCCAAGCGGCACCTGCAGCGCGTGGAGGCCGAAGAAGCCGCCAAGCGCGCAGCGGGCAGCAACCTGATGGAGGGCACGCCGATCTATCAGCAGACCCTGCTGCAGATGGCCACCGACCGCGCTCGACTGAAACAGATCCAGTCGAGTCAGGCCAAGGGCCAACTCAAGGCCGCCCTGCTGCCGACCTACGATGCGTATATCGAGGGTGTCCTCGCTGCCGATGCAGGTGGCCAGGATGACGTGGTGTCCACGCTGATGCTGTGGAACATCGACGCGGGGCTGTACGACGCGGCGCTGAACATCGCCGCCTACGTACTGGCCCACGGCCTGGCAATGCCCGACCGATTCGAGCGCACCGCCGGCTGCGTCGTAGCCGAGGAAATCGGCATCGCCGCGCTCAACGCGTTGAAGACGGGCGCAGCGTTCGACCTCGGCGTGCTGAACCGGGCCGTCGAAGTTACCGACGGTCACGACATGCCCGATCAGGTCCGCGCCCGGCTGCTGCTGGCCCGCGCTCGCGGCCTGCTGGCCACCGACAGCGAAGAGGCACCGCTGAATGCGGAGGGCGTTGACAAGGCGGTCGAGGATCTGCGGAGGGCCATCCAGCTGCACGACAGCTGCGGCGGCAAGGAAGACCTCAAGCGCGCCGAGCGTTTGCAGAAGAAGTTCGAGGCCAGTCAGTCCAACGACTGACCTCACACCGAGCGTACCCCGCAACCCCGCCGGCTCGGGGCCGATCACCAAGACCACTCTCCCTTGGTGTGACGCCCCGACCACCGGCGACCTACGAGGCCACCATGAGCGGTTTTGTTGCCAACGCATCACCTGTCACCAAACAGCCCAACGTCACCGCCGGCGCCTTCTGGCCGGAAATCGACGTGGCCGTGCTGCGTGAAGCGATCCGTGTCCCCGGCGACATCCCGGCACCCCGGATGCGCAGCACTGTGGTGTCGGCCGTCATGGACGTAACGCGGGAACTGGAAGCGTGGCAGGCAGGCAAGGAAGCCGCCGGCTACACCGCCCTGGCCGATGTGCCCGCGCAGGTGATCGACGGCAGCACGCGGCTGGTGCATCTGTTCCTGCGCGCGGTCGGCTGCGCCACCGCCGTCGAACTGCACGAGCGCTACCGCTCCTATGACGCCACCGCACAAGGCAACCAGCGTGCGGAGGAACTGACACCGACCATTGATGAGATCCGCCGCGATCTGCGCAACGCCATCTGCGACCTGCAGGGCTTGCCGCGCGTCACGGTGGAACTGATCTGATGCGCGTCGTCTCGATGCAGGGCGACACGCTCGACGCGCTCTGCCACCGGCACCTGGGCACCACCGCCGGCATGGTCGAGAAGGCGCACGCACTGAACTACGGCATCAGCCTGCATGGGCCGGTCCTGCCCATCGGCACTGTCGTGGAGCTACCCGACGTACCCGCACCGTCCACCGGCGCCGCGATGCGCCCCCTTGTTCAGCTATGGGATTGATGATGACCGAACCAACCTCTACCGGCAGCATGGCAGCACTGGCAACGGGGGTCGGCCTTGCGTCGATCCTGCCGGGGATCCAAACCGATGCGTTCCTGGGCGCGTTCGCCGGCGCCACCCTGTTCGTCGTGTCGGCCAAGAACCTGCCGATCTGGAAGCGCCTGGTGTATCTGGCCATCAGCGTCGTGGCCGGCTACCTCGGCGGTACCGAGGTGATGCAGCGCTTCGGCGTGGTGTCCACTGGCCTTGCCGCGTTCATCTGTGCGGCGGTCATCGTCACCCTGACCCTAAGCCTGATCGAGCGCAGCCGCACCGCTGATGTGACCCGCCTGCCGCGTGGAGGCTCCGATGGCTGAGTTCCTGACCACTGCCACGCTGCTGTGCAGCCTGGCCATCTGCGTCCGCCTGCTGACCTACCGGCCAGCACCCGGCGCCAACCACCGCCCCGCCATCGCCTGGTGCGCATGGCTGCTGATCGCCTCCACCGGCGGCCTGGCGCTGCAGATCATGCTGCAGGGCGCGCGTGCCCACGTCACCGTCTGGCAGCTGCTGCTACTGCTGGTCCTGCTGGTGGCCACCTATCGTTCGCGCGGCAACGTCGCGCACCTGTTCGGGAGCAACTGACGTGCTGACCGCCCCACAACTGGCGCAAATCATGCAGTGCCCGCTGGCCCGCGCTCAGCGCTGGGTGGCGCCCTTCAATGCGGCCATGAAGCGTTTCGGGATCAACACGCCCGTGCGCGCCGCTTACTTCCTCGCGCAGGTCGGCCACGAGAGCCTGAGCCTGTCGCGTGTTGAGGAATCGCTCAGCTACAGCCGCGAGCGCCTGCTCGAAGTGTTCGGCAAGTACGTGGAAGGCCCCGAGGCCGCTGCGTTCGTCCACCAGCCGGCGAAGCTGGGCAACCGCGTCTATGCCAACCGCAACGGCAACGGCAACGAGGCCAGCGGCGACGGCTTCGTCTATCGCGGACGTGGCCCGATGATGCACACCGGCCGGGGCAACTACCGCCACATCGGCCAGCTGATCGGCCAGCCGCTGGAAGAGATGCCCGCCCTGCTGATCGAGCCGGAAATCGGCGCCATGGCAGCGGCCGCGTTCTGGCACGACAACCGCCTCAATGCCTACGCCGACCAGCGGGACGTGCTGAGCGTCAGCCGGGTGGTCAACCTGGGCAATGCCCGCAGCCGCGCCACGCCGAACGGGATGGCCGACCGCACCGCACGCACCACGCGCGCCCTGGCCGCGCTGGGCGCACGCTGATGCTCTACCGCGCCCTCGCCTTGGCCACCTTGATCGCGGCCACCGCCGGCCTTTTCAGCTGCCAGCAGGCGCGGGTGAACCGTGCCACCACCGCGCTGGATCAAGCCAACGTCGCCCTGGCCAGTGCCAACGCCGAGAAGAAGGATCTGGCCGGCAAGCTGGAACTGGCACAGGGCACCACCCGCGTCGTGACCAAGTACGTGGACCGCGTACAGGTGGTGCGCGAGCGCGGCGACACCATCACCAAAGAGGTTCCCGTCTATGTCACTCCGACCGCTGATGCCGCTTGCGCTGTGCCTGTTGGCTTCGTGCAGCTCCACAACGCCGCTGCGGCAGGCATCGCCCCCACCGGAACTGCCGGCGATCCTGATGCGCCCGCTGCCGGCGCTACGCTCTCTGCCGTCGCCGAAACCACCGCAGCCAACTACGGCCAGTACCACGCCGCCGCCGAGCAGGTGACGGCGCTGCAGCAGCTGGTCACCCAGCTGCACACCGCCCTGGCCGAGTGCGCGCGGCGATGAAGAAGCCCCAACTGCTCCGCCAGCACCTGGTCGCGGCCATGCCGTCACTGGCCACCGACCCGGAACGCCTGCTGGTGTTCGTGGACGACGGCGGGCTGGTGGCCAGCTTCACGGCGGGCCTGTCCTTCCAGTACCGCTACACCCTCGAACTGATCCTGCGCGACTTCGCCGGCCCACCGGAATCCGTCATGGTGCCGCTGCTGCAGTGGCTGACGCGGCACCAGCCCGAGCTGCTGGCCAACCCCGACAACCGCGAGAAGCTGGCCTTCGAGGTGGATGTGCTGAGCGACACCGTTGTCGACCTGGCCATTCGGTTGCCGCTCACGGAGCGCGTGCGTGTCGCGCAGGACGATGCCGGCGTGTTCCAGCTGCAGTACCTGCCCGAGCCACCCGCAGAGTGGGAACACCGCCATTCGCTGGCTGGCGGCCCGCTGGTGGCCGATGGCCAGCTGCTGGCAACACTGCCGGCGGTCGACGCGTGAGCGAGGATCTGCAGCGCCTTGAGGCATGGGTGGCACCGCTGCTGCAGCGGCTCAAGCCTGCCGAGCGCAGCCGCCTGGCTCGCAAGGTCGGTACCGCCGTGCGCCGCTCGCAACAGAAACGCATCGCCGGCCAGCAGAACCCTGACGGCACACCGTTTGCCAGGCGCCGCAACACACCCCCGCGCCGGGCCAAAGCGGGCCGCATCAAGCGCGGCGCCATGTTCGGCAAGATCCGGCAGGCCAAGCACCTGCGGGTGCGCGGCAGCGCCAACGAGGCGGCTGTTGGCTTCGCGGGGCGCGTCTCGCGCATTGCTCGCATCCACCAAGAAGGCCGCACCGATAGCGTGAGCAAAGGTGGTCCCCGCGTCACCTACGCGCGCCGCGTGCTGCTCGGCTTCACCAATGCCGACGAACAGCTGATACGCGAGCTGATCCTCGATCACCTGCACACGCTCTAGCGTAAGCGGCGGCGCTACACGCCACATTCCACGGCCTCGCGCGCGCGCGATGGGAATCTGGACCGGACCCATCAGCCGGTGCATCCGTGTCCTCATTTACCGCCATCGAAGTCGATAAGCTGCCGGCGCCGGACATCTTCGAGCAGCGAACGTTCGAGGCCATCTTGGCCGAGCGCCTGACCGAGTTCCGGCGCCTGTGCCCCGACTACACCGCCCTGGTCGAATCCGATCCGGTGATGAAGCTGCTGCAGGCCAGCGCATACCGCGAGCTGGTGCTGCGCGAGCAGTTCAACCAGCGCGCTCGCGGCCTGCTGCTGCCCTACTCGAACGGCGCCGATCTGGACAACCTCGCTGTGCCGTTCGGCGTACAGCGCAAGCTGCTGACCCCAGCCGATCCCAAGACCAATACCCCGGCCGTCTACGAGAACGACACCGCGTTTCGCCGCCGCATCCAGCTGGCGCCGGAAAGCCTGTCGGTGGCCGGTCCCGAGGGCGCCTACATCTTCCACACGCTGTCGGCGCATCCGGACGTGCTCGATGCGAGCGTGGCCAGTCCATCGCCGGGCAAGGTGGTGGTCACGGTGCTGTCGCGGCAGGGCAACGGCACACCGTCGGCGGCGCTGTTGAAGACCGTCGAGGCTGCGCTGCTCAACGACAACGTGCGCCCCCTGACCGACTACGTGACCGTGGCCCCGGCCACCGTGAAGCCCTTCGAGATCCGCGCACGGCTGGTCACCTTCAACGGTCCTGACAGCGCCCTGGTGTTGGCCGAGGCCCGCCGCCGCGTGTCGCTGTTCCTGCAGCAGACACAGCGCCTGGGCCGCGACGTGCCCCTGTCGGCGCTCTACTCCGCCCTGCACGTCGATGGCGTACACCGCGTGCAGCTGCAGATGCCCACGGCGGATATGCCGGTGGATGCGCAGTCGGCGCCGTTCTGCACCAGCGTGGTGATCGAACACGGCGGCACCGATGCCTGATGCCACGTCCCTACTGCCCCCCAACTCGACGCGGCTGGAACGCGCAGTGGAGCGCGCCGATGCTCAGCTGTCGGCAGTGCCCATGGTTCACGACACACTCTGGAACCCGTGGAACTGCCCGGCGGAGTTCCTGCCGTTCCTCGCGTGGAGCGTGTCCGTGGACACCTGGGACAGCAACTGGCCAGAGCGCATCAAGCGCGCCCGCATCGCCAGCTCGTTCCAGATCCAGCGCCACAAGGGCACCGCCAAGAGCATCGCAGACCTGATCGCCAGCTTTGGCGGTCAGATGCAGATCCGCGAGTGGTGGCAGACAACGCCGCAGGGTGAGCCGCACACGTTCAACCTGTTTCTGACCATCAGCGGCGACGGCGGACAGGAGTCGTCAGCCGAGTTCGTCCACCAGATCGTGGACGCGGTGAACCGCACCAAGCCCGTGCGCTCGCACTTCACTTTCACCCAAGGCATTCAGGCCGACAGCCAAGTCGGAACCGTCGCAGGTGCCCAGGCGGCGGTCTACCGCCGCCTGACGATGACCGGAGATTGACCCCCATGCGTATGAAGATCACCAACGCCGGCCGCGCCAAGCTGGTCAACGGCACCAACACCGGCACCAACACGGTGCTGATTTCTCAGATCGGGCTGACCTCCACCGGCTTCACCCCCACTGCGGCGATGACGCAGCTGCCGGGGGAGTTCAAGCGGATGACCAGCTTCGGCGGCGAGTCGGTTGCGGCCGACACGATCCACGTCACGCTGCAGGACAGCGGCACCGACAAATACCCGCTGCGCGGCTTCGGCCTCTACCTGGCCGACGGCACATTGTTTGCCGTGTACGGCCAGGCCGACGCGATCATGGAGAAGGCGAGCATCTCCACGCTGCTGCTTTCGGCCGACGTGGTGTTCGCCGATATCGACACGGCGCAGATCAAGTTCGGCAGCACACAGTTCCTGAACCCGCCGGCCACGGAATCGTTTGCCGGCGTAGTCGAGTTGGCAGACGGTCCCGAGACCATCTCGGGCGCGGACGCCGTGCGCGCAGTCACCGCTCGCGGATTGAAAGCGACGCTCGATAGCCGATTCGGCGCGAACGCACCTACTCCGTTCGTGAAGACGGTGCTGGCGCTGGCCACGGCGGCGGCTATCCGCGGTGCCCTTGAAGTGAGAGGCGCCGCGCTGAAGGACATGGGCCACGGTAAGGGGCTGGACGCCGACACCCTCGACGGCATGCACGCCGCCGACTTCCCGCAGGTGGGGAAGGTGCAGACCTTCGATGTGATTCCCAGCAACTCGAACCAGATTCGATGGATCAAGCTCGGCACCCTGCCGTGGCGCGGCGCCGCTGCAAGCATCCTGATGCTGGAGATCACCAATGGCGCTATCGGCAGTCCACGCTACGTGTGGGAACAGATCGCGGCCTCGACGCGCACCTACGGCGAGACAACCACGGTCCTGACGCAAGCCCTGGTCGATGCCATGGTTCACCAGACGCGCACCGGCCTTGGCGACGCGCTCGACCGCCCATCCCAATTCGGCCTCACCCTGACTACGGACGGCGCCGGCAAGTCCACCGGCGTCGAACTGTGGATGCAGCAGCGCGAGTACAACCAAGGCCATGCGGTTCGTGTCGTGAACGCGACCGGCGCAACCTTCAACGGCGTTGGCACGTATGTCGCCACTGAACCTGCGGGCATCATCTATGCCACTGCGCAGCCGCTGGCCTACGTCAGCGATCTGCGCAAGGTGATCGATGCCACCGAAAACCGTTGGGGCCGACGCCAGACGTTCGCCCTGGGTGCGGCACTGGCAGACGATCAGACCATCGACCTTGGTAGCACCGGGGCGGCGCTGCGCGGTAGCGCGGTCGGCAGCGTGGTTCTGTCTGCCGCCGCCAGTGCCGACGGTGGCTTCGTCTACCTGCGCCCCAATGGCAACACCAGCCCAGCCGGCCAGCTGGTGGTCTACAAGAACGGCGTGGCGGAGATGGCCAGTGCGCGTGTGGGTACTGGCACGGGCGATGGCAGCGTGCTGCTTGAGTTCTATTCCCAGCGTCCGTGGCAGTTCAAGCAGGGAGGCGTTGACGGCCTCACCGGCTTGGAGCTGCACGACAGCACCGGTGGAAAAGAGTTTCGACTGACCACGACCGCCAACGCCAGCAAGATCGTGCTTAACCCCACCGGCAGCTGGATCAGCGCCGCCGAGTTCAGGGGCAAGCTGACGGGCAACGCTGACACCGCCAGCAAACTCGCGGCGCCACGCGCGATCAATGGGACCAACTTCGACGGCGCCAACGGCATCACTACCGCAACGTGGGGCACTGCGCGCACGATCCAGATCGGCGATGCGTCCAAGTCGGTGAATGGTGGCGCGAACGTATCGTTCACGCTGGCCGAGATTGGCGCCGGGTCCGCAGCGGATGTAGCTGCGCGCGTGGCCTATCTCACCCCGACCAACAACGATGACACCTGGGTCGATACGTGGAACGCGCTGCGAATCAACAGGCAGGGCAACCCCTCGCCTACCACCATGCCGGCGCAGTACACCATCGCCTGGTCGCTACCGAGCTATGACAACTCCCGTGGCCTTGCCCTCGCTGCCGACTACGGCGGCGGGAACCGCTTCTGGTTGCGCTCGCGCCGCGATACCGCAGCGGCCGATCAACGCTGGAAGGCTTGGGCGGAGGTGTGGACAGATGCCAATTTCAACCCAGCCACCAAGGCAAGCCTTGCCGGTGCCGATTTCACCGGAGCCGTTACGGCCCCGTCATTCAAGGCAACGTCGAACGGATTCATCGGCGGCGCAAAGTACGCAGTGCTTGCCCCCGATGCCCTGGATGGCGAGGTTCTGCTGCGCCCAAACGGCGGCGGCTCCGTTGTCGGCCAGTTGAGCGTCACCAAGGCTGGCATTCGCTGGGATGGGAAGGGCCTTTGGCATTCGGGCAACTTCGAGCCGACCACCAAGGCCAATCGCATCGCTGGCCAGGTCATCATGTTTGCCGGCAAAAGCGCCCCGGCCGGCACCCTGCTGTGCGACGGCGCCCCCGTGTCCCGAACCACGTATGCGGACCTGTTTGCCGCCATCGGTACGCTTTACGGTTCGGGCGACGGCAAGACGACCTTCAACCTGCCGAACATGCACGAAGGTGCCGTCGTCGCGCACACCACCAAGCCCGAGTCGGTCGGCACCGCGACCGTAGGCGAAGTGATCGGCCACACCCACACCGGTAGCGCCGCGAGCGCCGGCGCGCACACCCACACCGTAAGCGTCGCAGCTGGTGGCGCGCACTCCCATGGCGCGAGCGCCAGCGCGGTTGGCGACCATGCCCATGGTGCTTGGACCGACCAACAGGGTCATCACGCGCACACCGGCGGCACGTCCTGGATAGGCGATCACCAGCATTTGACCGCCTTCGCCGAGTCGGGCATCGCTTACCCGTGGGGCGCCGACTACGGCCAGCACCCCGGCTCACGCGGTAATGCCGATAACGACAATCCTTGGCCGAACACCAGCCCGGCCGGTGGTCATGCGCACAGCTTCACCACGGACGGCGCTGGTGGTCACGGCCACAACATCGGCATGAATGGGGCAGGCGCTCACTCGCACGACATTTCCATCGCCCAAGTCGGCGACCACGCCCATACCGCAACTGCTGCCAGCGGTGGCGCTCACTCGCACACCGTCACCGTGGACAGCACTGGCGGCGAACGCAACTTGGCTGCAGGTCTGCGAATGATCTACTGCATCACGTACTGAGGAACGGAGCATGTCCAACCAACCCCGCTTTGCCCACGCCTTCGACCCCATCACCCGCGCCTACATGGGCGCGGTGCGGCTGCAGCCATCCCCGGACGGCGCCTGGCACCTGCCGGAGCGCACTGTGGACGTGGCACCCAAGCGAAGCGCTGGCGAGTGCCAGGCACTGCGCCTTTCCGACGACGGTAAGCGGTGGGATGTGGTGGCCGACTACCGCAACCGGATGCTGTGGGACACCCGCACCGCGATGCCGGTTCCGAACCGCCTCACGCTGGGGGAGCTGCTGCCCGAAGGGCTCACCCTTGCCGAGCCGTTCCGGCTCGATGGCACCACGCCACAGTGCAACGCGTGGGACGATGGCAAGGCCGCGTGGGTACTGCTCCCCGACTACAGCGGCCGGCCGATCTGGAACAAGGCCGATGGCACCTTTGCGGCCCCGGTGACGCGTGGCCAGCACCTGCCGCCGTCGGTCACGGACCACGCCCCGCCGTCAAACCGCAGCGCGCCGATCACCTACGACGACGCGACAGAAATGTGGGTTGCCACCGCAGTGGCCGAGCCGGAGGATGCTCCACCGGCCAGCTGATCCGGTACTGATCGGATCTCGGCGGCGCGACACGCTCGCCCGCCGTTGTAGCAGCCCTATCTACCGCCCGCGCCACGTGCGCGCGCGAAGGGGCGTCGGGAACATGGGGGCATGGATAGTGCGCTGCCCCAACAGATCAACAACCTGCTCCGCGACGGCGTGGTGACCGAGGTCGATTACGCCCGGCATCTGTGCCGCGTGCAGACAGGCGAGGCGCACACCGACTTCCTTCCGTGGTTCAGCGCTGCCGCTGGCGAGCTGCGCACCTGGGCACCGCCGAGTAGTGGCGAGCAGGTGGCACTGCTGTGCTGCGATGGCGACCTGGCCAACGCCATCGTGCTGCGAGGGTTGTACTGCGCGCAGTACCCAGCACCCTCGGCCAGCGCAAGCCTGACCCTGATCCAGTTCAAGGATGGCGCCGTGGTCAGCTATGACCACGACGCGCACGCACTGTCCGCTGTTCTACCCGCCGGCGGAACCGTCGCCATCACCGCCGACGGCGGAACCACCATCACCGGCCCGGTGACTATCAAGGGCGCCACCCGCATTGAAGGCGCGGTGACGGTCAGCGGCAAGGTCGAAGTGTCCGATGACGTGACTGCCGCCGGCATCAGCCTGACCAAGCACAAGCACCCCGGCGTGCAGCCGGGCGGTGGCACCACCGGGGCGCCGGCATGATCGGCATGGACGGCCGCACTGGCGTTTTCAGCGACGACCTGGCGCACCTGCGCCAGTCCATCGCCGACATTCTGACCACGCCCATCGGCTCGCGCGTGCAGCGCCGCGAGTACGGCTCGCTGCTGCCCGAGCTGATCGACCAGCCCTTCAACGATGAGACCCGCCTGCGCCTGTTCGGCGCCACGGCCACCGCGCTGATGCGTTGGGAGCCGCGCATCAGCCTCACCCGTATCGACCTGGCCCACGGCGACGTGGCCGGCTCGTTCGTCCTCGATCTACAGGGCCAGCTGGCCACACCGAGCGGCGCTTCGCGCAACACCCGCCTTTCCGTACCACTCCGCTTTCACACCCCCTAACCGAAGGAGAAGCCCATGGCCGCCAGTGGCTATCATCACGGCGTTCGCGTCATCGAAATCAACGGCGGCGTCCGGCCGATCCGTACCGTATCCACCGCCGTGATCGGCGTCGTCTGCACGGGCGAAGACGCAGACAAGACCGTCTTCCCGCTGGATCGTCCGGTGCTGATTACCGACGTGCTGAGCGCAGTCGGCAAAGCCGGCATGACCGGCACCCTGCGCGCCACGCTGCAAGGCATCGCCGATCAGGGCAACCCGATTGTGGTCGTGGTGCGCGTGGCCAGTGCCAGCAATGACACCGACACCACCGCAAAGGTCATCGGCGGCGCCAATGGCGGCAGCTACACCGGCCTGCACGCACTGCTGGTTGCACAGGCACAGCTGGGCGTCCGTCCGCGCATCCTGGGCGCGCCGGGGCTGGACACCCAGCCGGTGACCGCCGCCATGGTTCCCATCGCCAAGAAGCTGCGCGCCATGATCTACGCCAGCTGCGCCGCCAGCGCCACGGTGTCGGAAGCCATCGCCTACCGCGAGCAGTTCGCGGCCCGCGAGCTGATGCTGATCTACCCCGACTTCATGGCGTTCAACACCACTTCCTCCTCGACCGGCATGGCCTTCGCCGTCGCCCGTGCACTGGGCGTGCGCGCCATGACCGACCAGCAGCAGGGCTGGCACAAGTCCATCTCGAACGTACCGGTTGCCGGCGTGACCGGCATCAGCCGCGACGTGCATTGGGATCTGCAAGACCCCAACACGGATGCAGGCCTGCTCAACGCCGGCGACGTGACCACCCTCGTCAATTCCAACGGCTACAAGTTCTGGGGCTCGCGCACCTGCAGCGAAGACCCGTTGTTCCAGTTCGAGACGGCAACCCGTACCGCGCAGATCCTCGCCGACACCATCGCCGAGGCGCAGGAAATCTACATCGACAAACCGCTGCACCCGACGCTGGTCCGCGATCTGCTGGAAAGCATCAACGCCAAGTTCCGCGAGCTGGTCTATGCCGGCTATCTGATCGGCGCCAGTGCCTGGTACGACGATGGCGCCAACCCGTCGCAGTCGCTGGCCAGCGGCCAGCTGGTGATCGACTTCGATTACACCCCGGTACCGCCGCTGGAAAGCCTGCAGCTGAACCAGCGCATCACCGACCGCTACTTCGCCGACTTCCCGGCCCGCATCAGCGGCTAAGGCCGCATAAGGAATCCATGCCATGGCTCTGCCCAGCAAGCTCAAAAACCTCAACCTGTTCAACGATGGCCTGAGCTACATCGGCCAGGTCACCGAATTCAAGCTGCCGACCCTGACTCGCAAGATGGAGGAATACCGCGCCGGCGGAATGCTCGGCCCCATCGACATCGACCTGGGCCAGGAAAAGATCGAAGCCGAATGGAAATGCGGCGGCCTGATGCTCGATGTGCTGCGCCAGTACGGCGCCGTCTCGCACAACGCAGTGCAGCTGCGCTTTGCCGGCGGCTACCAGCGCGAAGACAGCGGCGAGGTGGATTCGGTCGAAATCGTCATCCGCGGCCGCCACACCGAGATCGACGCCGGCACCGGCAAGGTCGGCGATGACACCGAGTTCAGCGTCAAGACCACCGCCAGCTACTACAAGCTGACCGTCAACGGCCGCACCGAGATCGAAATCGACTTGGTCGGCATGGTCTTCATGGTCAACGGCGTTGACCGTCAGTCCGCCCTGCGTCGCGCCATCGGCGCCTGATCCCTTCCCCCCCTTGCCCAGCCGTTCCCATGGCTGGGCCAACCCTGTGAGAGACACACCATGAACACCGAACCCACCACCACCGTCGCCGACGAAACCACCGGCACCAACGTGATCGTGCTCGAAACCCCGATCCAGCGCGGCGAGCAGGTGATCCGCTCAGTTCGCCTGCGCAAGCCGACCGCCGGTGACCTTCGCGGCATCAAGCTGTTCGACCTGGCACAGATGGATGTGACCGCGCTGACCACGGTCCTGCCGCGCATCAGCCAGCCGATCCTGACCACCGCCGACGCCGGCAAGCTGGAACCGGCCGATCTGATCGAGTTTGCGCGCGTCATCGGCGATTTTTTCGTGCCGAAAGCAGAGAGGGAATCCCTGTCTGCGTAGAGGATCTGATGGCCGATGTCGCGGTGATTTTCTCCTTTACCCTCACCGAGCTTTCGGCCCTCTCCCTGTCTGAATTGATCCAGTGGCGTCAGCGCGCCTATGAACGAAGTGGAGCCCAGCAGTGATACAGTCCGCCCATGGACACCCTTATCGCCATCGTCTTTGCGCTGTTTCTGCTGACCACGGTCGGTGGGCTGTTGCTGTGGGCGTTCAGCGCTGCGTGTCGCCTCCTGGCCGCGCTGGTAGCCGATCCTACGGACACCACGACGCCGTAAGACCCGCATCGGTTGTCGTCGCATGAGCGGCGGCAACCTTCGCCTGCAGGTGGTGCTGGAAGCACTCGACCGTGCCAGCGCCCCGTTCAAGAAGGTCATGGCCGGCAGCAAGGGCCTGTCCACTGCCCTGCAGGAACAACAGGCCAACCTACGGCGCCTCAATGCCGCCCAGCGTGACGTTGCGGCCTACCGTCAGCAGCAGCAGGCTGTGCGTGCCACCGAACAGAGCCACCTGGCCGCGCAGCTGCGCGTTGCCGCTCTCGCCCGTCAGATCAAAGAGGCCGGCACCCCTACCCGCAAGCTGAGTCGTGAGTTCAACCAGGCGCGCGCCGCCGCCGCCCAACTCAAGGGCCAGCATCAGCAGCAGTCGGTGGAGCTGCAGCGCCTGCGTAGCGGTCTGGACCGCGCCGGCATCAGCACGCGGCAGCTCGGCACCCATGAGCGCAAGCTGCGAGGCGAGATTGCCGCCGTCTCGACGCAGATGGATGCCCAGCGCACGCGCTTGGCTGCGCTCGATGCGGCGCAGGCCCGTAGCCGCAAGATCCACAGCGCCGGCATGAACGCGGCTGCCCACGGCACCGGCGTAGCGCTGGCCGCGTTCGGCGCCCTGCGCGCGCAGACGCTGCCCATTGCGCAGGCCATGAGCTTCGAGTCGGCCATGGCCGATGTGAAAAAGGTGGTGGACTTCGACACGCCGGACGGCTTCGAGAAGATGGGCCGCGACATTGAGGAACTGTCGCGCCGCTTGCCGATGGTGCCCACCGATATCGCCAAGATCGTCGCAGCCGCTGGTCAGGCGGGTATCGCCAGCAACGAGCTGACGCGCTTCGCCGAGGATGCGGCGAAGATGGGCGTGGCCTTCGACACAACGGCCGAAGACGCCGGCCAGACGATGGCCACATGGCGTACCGCGTTCCGTATGGGTCAGGACGACGTTGTCGTGCTGGCCGACAAGATCAACTACCTGGGCAACACCGGCCCGGCCAGCGTCCAGAAGATCAGCGAGGTGGTGAACCGCATCGGTGCGCTGGGCGAGGTGGCCGGCCTCGGCAGCGGCCCGCTGGCTGCGCTGGGCGCTACCGTCGCCGGCATGGGTATCGAGTCCGAAGTGTCTGCCACCGGCATCAAGAACATGCTGCTCACGCTGTCGTCGGGCGACGCGGCGACCTCGCGCCAGATCGCATCGTTCGAGAAGCTGGGGCTGAAGGCCGGCGATATGGCCAAGGCGATGCAGGACGACGCCGGCGGCGCGATCCTGCAGGTACTGGAAAAGCTCAAGCAGCTGCCCAAGGCCGAGCAGGCGGCGACGATGACGCAGCTGTTCGGCCGCGAATCCATTGGCGCGATCGCGCCGCTGCTGACCAACCTCGATCTGCTGAAAGAGAACTTCGGCAAGGTCACCGACGCGCAGAAGTACGGCGGGTCGATGAACGCCGAATACGCCGCGCGCGTGGGCACGGCAGAGAACGGCTTGGTGCTGCTCAAGAACAGCGCCACCGTGCTTTCCCAGCGCCTCGGCAAGACGCTGTTGCCGACGGTAAAGGAACTGGCAGCGCGTGTGGCCAAGGTCGCCGACCGGATGGCCGAATGGGTGACGAAGAACCCGCAGCTGGTGGCCACCATCGCTAAGCTGGCCATCGGCGGTACCGCCCTGGCCGCTGCGCTCGGTGGTCTGCTGGTTGCCGGCGGCGTCGGCGCCATGGCGCTGACCCAGATCCACAAAGCCGTGATGCTGCTCAGCGGCGGCGGTGGCATTGGCAAGCTGGTCGGCCAGGTACTGTCGCTGGGTGGCCGGGCATTCCCAATGCTGTTCAACGTTGGCCGCATGCTGCTGCCGCTGCTGGGTGGCATCAGCCTGCCGGTGCTGGCCATCGGCGCTGCGGTCGCAGTGGTCGCCGCGCTGGTCTGGAAATACTGGGAGCCGATCAAGGCGTTCATGATCGGCGTCTGGCAAGGCGTGCTCGATGTGGTCAACCCGATCATGGCCGAGCTGATGACCGCGCTTGAACCGCTCGGCCCGGTGTGGGACACGATTTCCGGCGCCATGAGCCAGGCATGGGATTGGGCAAAGAAGCTGTTCACGCCGTTTGAAGCCACCAGCGAGCAGCTGCAGGGCGCAACTGACGCCGGCCGAGGCTTCGGCCAGATCCTGGGCACCGTGCTGACCGTAAACCTGCGCATGGCGGTGAAGGCCATCGGCTGGCTGGTCGATGCATTCACCACAATTCTGCCGGTAATCCAGAACGCCGTCGGCGGTGCATGGACCTACCTGCAGGGCGCGTGGGATCTGATCGTGGGCCTGTTCACCCTCGACGGCGGCAAGATCCGCGCTGGCCTGACTGCCATGTGGGAGGGCGCCAATCAGATCCTGCTGGGCTGGCCCGCGAAGATGATGCAGGCCGGTGTCGATATGATTACCGGCCTCATCAACGGCGTGAAGTCGATGGGTGGCGCGGCGTTCGATGCCATCGCCGGTATCGCCGAGGGGGTGACGGTCAAGTTCAAGAGCATGCTCGGCATCCATAGCCCGTCGCGTGTCTTCGCGCAGTTTGGCGACTTCACCATGCAGGGCCTGGCTGGCGGTTTGGACCGCAGTCAGGGCGAGCCGCTGCAGCAGGTGACCAGCGTTGGCGACCGCATTACGCAGGCCGGCGCCGGCATGGGCGAGCGCATGCAGCAAGCGGGCATTGGCGGCACCGATGCGTCAGCCAGCCGCCTTGATGAACTGCGGCAACGACGCATCGACCGGAATGGTGGTGATGCTGACACCGCCCGTGCCACCGCCAGCCGTGACCGCCTGCGTGCTGCAGCAGTTGGGGGCGAGCGCGTGACGCAGATCGGCGCTGGCATGACTCAGCGCATGCAGGCCAACGATAGCGACACCGCACCCTCCCGGCTTGATGCGCTGCGCGAGCGACGCATTGCGCGCGGTGGCGACACCGCCGCCGCCGCGCGTGCCACCAGCAGCAGGGACAAACTGCGTCAGGCATCGGCCGGGCTGGCGCTGGGGGCCGCTGCGTTGCCCGTCATGGCCGCAGCTGCCCCGGTGGTCGCTCCGGCGGCTGCGCAGGCCGCAGCGGGCGGCACAGGCGCTTCCAGCTACACCATCGAGATCAACGCACCAGCTGGATCTGATGAGCAGAAGATCGCGGACTTGGTGCGGCAGACCATTGAACAGATTGAGCGCGACAAGGCCACCCGACGCGGTGCCCGGCTCAGCGACTGAGGACCACCACCATGCAGATGACCTGGGGCACATTCGTGTTTTCCCTCTCCACCGCCGCCTACGGCGAACTACAGCGCCAGATGACCTGGCGCCACGCCAGCAGCGAGCGCGTTGGCGCCCGCGCGGCCCGGCAGTACGTCGGGCCAGGCGATGACACCATCAGCCTGCAGGGCACCATTGCCGGCGAGCTTGTGGCCGACCTGCAGGTGCTGGACAAACTGCGCGAGCTGGGCGACCAGGGCAAACCGCAGGCGCTGGTGGAGGGCACGGGGCGCGTCTACGGCGCGTACCTGCTGACCAGCCTCAGCGAGACACGGCGCGAGCTGTTCAACGATGGCACGCCGCGCCTGATCGACTTCCAGATGCAGCTGGAGCGGGACGACGACGGCGCAAGCGAGGCCATCGCATGAGGGCGACGCCATATCCGATTCCCGCATGGCGGGTAGTGCTCGATGGCAAGGATCTGACAGACCGGCTGGCGCCGCGCCTGCTGGATCTCTCCCTGACCGAGAGCCGTGGGGATGAAGCCGACCAGGTGGATCTGCGCGTGCATGACCACGACGGCATGCTTGCGCTGCCGCGCCGTGGCGTCACCCTGCAGGTGGCCATTGGCTATGAAGGTAGCGGCCTGTTCGACAAGGGCACCTTCAAGGTGGACGACGTAGAACACAGCGGCTCGCCGGACATCATCACGATTCGTGCGCGCTCGGCTGACCTGACCGGGGCTGTGCGTCGCCGCCGCGAACGCAGCTGGCACGACACCACCCTGGGCGACATTCTCGGCACCATCGCAGGCGAGCATTCGCTGCGTTCGTCCATCGCCGCGGATCTGGCCAGCGTGCAGATTTCACACCTCGATCAAGCCAACGAGAGCGATATCAACCTGCTGACGCGGCTTGGCAAGCGATTCGACGCCATGGCCACGGTGAAGGCCGGCACGCTGATATTCGCGCCCATCGGCGCTGGCACCACGGCCAGTGGCCAGCCGCTGCCGGGCGTGCAAATCACTCGCGCCTCTGGCGACCAGCACCGCTACAGTGTGGCCGACCGCGAGAAGTTCACCGGCGTGCGCGCGTACTGGGGCGACCGCAAGGCAGCACGTCGCACGGGCGTGCTGGTCGGCACGTCCGAGAACGAGAAGAAGCTGCAGGCCACCTACGCCACGGCAGAGGAAGCGCGGCAGCACGCTGATGCCGAGTTCAGACGGCTGGACCGTGGCACCGCGCAGCTGAGCTATCGGCTGGCCTTGGGCCGTGCCGATATTTACCCGGAGCAGGCCGTTACTGTCAGCGGGTTCAAGCCGGAGATCGATGGCACCGACTGGCTGGTGGCCAAGGCCACCCATACCATCGACGGCAGTGGGGGGTTCATCACTGCCTTGGAGCTGGAGCGTGGCGGCGAAAGCTCGCCCTCAGCCGATGCTCAATAACGGCAGCATGTGACGGTCCACGTGCGGCGGCCGGAAACGGGTACCGCGACGTCATGGTTCAAGTCGGCACTAGACCGTGCCGATCCTTATCCCGGTCAGGCGGTGAATGTCGCGGGCATCAAGCCCCCAATCGGCGGCTCGGCCTAACTGTTGGCGAAGACGATGCACGCCATTGATGGTGGACCCGGCTTTGCCACGTCCCTTGAACTTGAACGTTGGGCAACGGCGTAGGCGCCTGTCGCGTTTACCTCTACAGGCGCCCTTGCCACGGTCGATATTTTGGCCAACAGCGAGTATCAGCTGTCCAATGTTCAGCTCTAGCGTTTCCGACCGCCCTTGTTGCGCGAACCGATCTGGAAGCTGACATCGCCCTGGGTCACCGTGCCCGCATTGACCTGGCCGGAATTGTTGCCGCCCACCATCGGCGCCGCGCCAGCTTCGGCGTGCTTCGCAGCGGCCTCCTTCGGTGCCGTCAGCATCAGCCGCACCGCAAAGCGCATTTCAGGCGACGCCGACCGGTAGCGGGCCAGCATCTCGCCGTCCTCGTCGTCCAGTTCTGTCGGGAAGCCGGTCAACACATACCCGATATCCACACCGAGCGCGGCCAGGTCATGCAGATAGGCGGCGGTGGGCGAGTTCACGCCCGTCTCGTAACGCATCTGCGTGTTTTTGTTCTTGCCGGCGCGCGAGCCCATTTCCTCTTGGCTCAGGTCCAGGCGCTCGCGCTCCGCGCGCAGCCGTGCACCTACGCCGAGCTTGGGATCTTCAGTAAGTGACATTTTTCGAACTCTCCATGTTGACTGGTGCGCTTTTTCGCACTATCGTTGCCCCAAGTACACAATAATCACACTTTGGTGCCCGATATGTCCAAACCTGTCCTAAAAACCGCACCACAGGTGCGAGAGGAACTTGACCGGAAGGGCATCTCTATCGCCGAGTTCGCCCGCACCCACAACCTCGACCAGCGCGCCACGTGGCTGGTGCTGTCCGGTCGCAACAAGGGTCGCCGCGGCGAAGCGCACAAGGCCGCTGTAGTGCTGGGCATCAAGGCCGGCACCATCGATCCCGCGTCGAACTGAGGGCCGGTCATGTCGTCGCACGGTGCACGCAAGAAGGTGGTCTTTCGCTGCGATTTCTGCCACTCCCCCCTGGTCAAGCGCACTAGCCACCTGAGCCATGACCATCTGCGCCATGACTCGTTCAATTGCACGAATCCGGTCTGTTCTGCTGCCTTCACAGGGCACACGGAGTTGACCGGCGTAGCCAGTCCCAGCGGCCTGCCCCACGCACTGCCTACGGACCTTCCCCCTAGCCCCGCATACGCACGCGAGATCGCGCAGCGCGCACACCGCCTGCAGCTGTGCGGCAGCCAGCCCGATCTGCTGGACGCACTGCCACTCCCGGCCGACCACTAAGGAAACCAACCATGGCTGTTCTTGAACTGGCGATGCTCTCGCCAATGGCGAAGCTTTGCCTGCAATCCACCATCCGCTACGGCGGCTTGGTGGTTGGCGCTCGCGGCTATACCGGCCTGCAGGCCGAGGCCGGCGACGCCTTCACCGCCAAGCCAGTGTGGCAGTTGATGGCCCTGGGCCTGGTGCGTTGCGCCCCCCGCAATGACCGCCTGCTGGAAGCGACTGATCGCGGTATCGAGTTGAACGACTGCGGCGTGGTCGAGATCAAGAACCCGCCCGAGGGGCTGGGCCTGATCGACGCCGAGACCGACCAAGGCGAGGCCACCCCATGAGCCAGCGCGACGCATGGTCGACCGCACAGGTGCCCTTCCTCGTCCCCGGCCCTGCCGGATACGTGCCTACCGATCCTGCCAAGAAGGCAGAAGACGCCGCCACGTTGGCCGCGCGGGTAGCCGCGTTCCGCAAGGCAGGCGGCAAGGTCGAAGTCATCACCGAACCCACCTACCGCCCGCAGAAAAGCAGCAAGCGCCGCAGCGCGAAGGCCTGAACCGATCATGCAAGAAGACATCCGCCAGCAAGTTCTGCAGCGCATCGAGCGGGACTACGGCCTCAAGCACCGTCCCAGCACGGAATACATGCGCGGCGGCAAGTGCCCTGCCTGTGGTCAGAGGGAGCTTTACACCAGCTTCCAGAATCCGTGGGTGCTGCGTTGTGGCCGCCAGGCAAAGTGCGGGCATGAGGTCAGCGTCAAGGATGTCTACGACGATCTGTTCGATGACTGGTCAAAGCGCCACGAACGCACGGAGACGGCGCCGCACGCTGCGGCGGACGCCTACCTGCGGTACTCGCGCGGCTTCGATCTGACCGCGCTCCGTGGCCTCTACACGCAGGAGAGCTACTTCGACCGCAAGTCCAGGGAAGGCACCGCGACGGTACGGTTCCCGCTGACCAAGGGCGGCTATTGGGAGCGCCTGATCGACCGCGCTCACCGCTTCGGTAAGCAGAAAGCGCGCTTCATGCCGGGCCAGAGCTATGCGGGCGCCTGGTGGATCGCCCCCGCTGCGGCCGACATGCTGCCGACCGCGCGTGAGGTCTGGATCACCGAGGGCATCTTCGACGCTATCTCGCTCCTGCAGCATGGCATTGCGGCTGCATCCGGTATGTCCAGCAACGGCTATCCCGAGGAATCGCTGCGCGCCCTGCGCGACCAGCGCGGCGGCAAGCTGCCGGTGCTGGTATGGGCCTACGACAACGAGCCAACCGCACGTGATTACGTGCGCAAGCATGCCCGCCGGGCCGAGTCGCTGGGCTTCAAGAGCCGTGCAGCACTGATCCCGCAGAAGCCAGGGAAAAAGACCGACTGGAACGACCTGCATCTGCGCGCGTCGACCACCAACGACGCCGACGCACGCCAGGCTCAGTGGGACGCCGACATCGCGGAGGCGCGCTATCACGGCGACGTGCTGCTGGCGAAGTCCGCCATCGAGAAGGGCCTGCTGATGTATGCCCACACGCAGCGCCGCGAGTTCCACCTTGAACACCGCTCGCGCCTGTTCTGGTTCAGCTTCGATAGCGTGAAGTTCGACAAGCTGTGCCAAGAGCGCGCCAAACGCAAGGAAGACCCGGACGAGGAACTCGACGCCGACGAGGCCGAGAAGATCCGCCGCGCCTGCTGCAGCGTGGAAGAAATCGCCAACTGCTATCCAGAGGCGCTCTACTTCCAGAGCCATGAGGTTACCGACGAAAGCTGGTACTTCTTCCGCGTCAGCTTCCCGCACGATGCGCCGCCCGTAAAGGGCACCTTTACCGGTGCGCAGGTCGCAAGCGCCAGCGAGTTCAAGAAGCGCCTCATCAGCATGGCGCAGGGTGCGGTGTTCACCGGCACCGGCCACCAGCTGGATTGCATCATCCGCGACGTGCTGTATGACATCACCAAGGTCCAGACCATCGACTTCGTGGGCTACAGCGAGGATCACAAGTCCTACATCCTGGGCGACGTGGCGGTGCGCGACGGCGAACTGAGCCTCGCCAATGCCGAGGACTACTTCGAGTTCAAGAACCTGCGTGTCAAATCCACGCAGAAGTCGATCCGACTGGACATTCAGCGCGACCCCGAAAAGCAGCGCAATGACTGGCTGGCGTGGCTGTGGATGTGCTTCGGCACCCACGGCATGATCGCGCTCACGTTCTGGTTCGGCTCGCTGTACGCCAACCAGATCCGCAGCGCGCACAAGTCGTTCCCCTTCTTGGAAGCGACGGGCGAGGCCGGCGCCGGCAAGACCACGCTGCTGACCTTCCTGTGGAAGCTACTCGGCCGCAGTGATTACGAAGGCTTCGACCCGGCGAAGTCATCCAAGGCCGGCCGCGCCCGCGCCATGGGCCAGATTTCCGGTATGCCGGTGGTACTGCTGGAAGCCGACCGCAGCGATGCCGATCGCTCGCACGCCAAGTCGTTTGAATGGGATGAACTGAAGGACTACTACGGCGGCGGCACCCTCGCCACGCGCGGCGTGCGCAATGGCGGCAACGACACCTACGAGCCCCCTTTCCGGGGCACCATCGTCATCAGCCAGAACGCCGCCGTGGACGCCAGCGAGGCGATCCTGACGCGTATCGTCAAGCTGCACTTCCGCAAGCCGCAGGTCACCACTGAAAGCCGCATCGCGGCCGACAACCTCAACGCCCTGCAGGTGGAGGAACTGAGCCACTTCCTGATCCGCGCCGTCCGCGCCGAAAGCCAGGTCATGGAGAAGTTCGGCGAGCGCGTGCGCTTCTACGAGGGCAAGCTGCGCGAGCGCGGCGAGCTGCGCATGGAGCGCGTCATCAAGAACCATGCGCAGATGCTGGCGCTGTTCGACGCCCTGCGCCTGGTCATGGAGATCCCCGAGGAAATGGTGGTCGCCACGCGCGAAGCGCTGGTTGCGGCCGCACTGGAGCGCCAGAGCGCGGTCAGCGCCGATAACGCCCTGGTCACTGAGTTCTGGGAGGTCTACGAGTATCTGGAAACCACCAACGGCGGCCTGCCGGCGGTGAACCACTCGCGCGATGCATCGCGGATCGCCATCAACCTCAACGAGTTCGCCGCCAAGGCAGCGCACCATTCGCAGCAGCTGGCAGACCTCAAGGTGCTGCGCACGCTGCTGCGTGACTCGCGCCGGCACAAGTGCCTGGACACGAACGTAGCCGTGAACAGCGCTATCCGTCAGGGCACCATGGGCGCCGCCGCCACGGTCAAATGCTGGGTGTTCAAGGTATGAACACCCTAGCCGTTCGCCAATCCCCAACGCCTGCGCGCCAGGCCCATCGGTCAGGCAGCGCTCGCGTGCAGCTGCACGCCGAGGGCACGCGTCACCTTGAGGATGGTGGCAAAGTCCGGGCTGCGCTCGCCGGACAGGGCGCGGTACAGGCTTTCGCGCGACACACCCGCGTCGCGGGCAACCTTGCTCATGCCCTGGGCGCGGGCAATATCGCCGAGCGCCTTGGCGATGAATGCAGAGTCGCCATCGCTTTCGGCAATGCACGCGTCCAGATACGCGGCCATTTCCTTGGGGGTACGGAGGTGTTCGGCGACGTCGAACGCTTCCAGCTGAATCTTCTTCTTGGCTGCCATGACTGTGTTACTCCGTTTGCTTCGTTGTTCCGTGACTTTGTTGTTGCATTGCTTCGTGTTGCTCTTGCCCGCCCCTCAGAGGGAGCGGGCCAACTTCTTCGCTTTCTCGATATCTCGCTGCTGGGAGCCCTTGTCACCGCCGACCAGCAGGATCACCAGTTCGTTTCCGCGCTGCGTGTAGTACACCCGGTAACCCGGACCCACATCGATCCGCAATTCCGATACGCCGCCGGTCAGGTTCCGGTGGTCGCCGGGATTGCCCTCACCCAAGCGGCGGATACGGGCCAGAATTCGGGCGCGTCCGACCACGTCTTTAAGGGCGTCGAGCCATGCTTTGAATTCGGGGTGGGTCGTCGTTTCCATGGAAACTACTGTAGCCCAACGGCTACACATGGTCAAGAACTTTGTAGCCCTACGGCTACGGGCCAATCGGCGCCAAATGCGCGCCTTGAATCATTCACCCAATGCTTGACACCTGCAAAAAACGAGGGCAAAGTCCGCTGCAAGGAGACTCAAAACTCCGAGATCACAGCGGAAACCGCGCCCGTCAGCATTGCGGTTTTTTTGCGCCTGAAATTCAAGCGCACCGACGTCTTCTGCGTCGGGAGGGCGGCAGCTATACAACACCCGCAAGGGGAAATCTGCCCGCCGGTCTGTGATCCGGTTTTGAGCCTCCCGACACCCTCGGAGCGACGACTCAAAACGTCTCCCCGAGGTTCCAACTCGATCACAGGAGACGTCTCCGATGTCGCACGACACCCAAGTTGCGCCTGCTCATGCTGCGCGCCAGCTCGCACACTTTTTCGGCCAGATCGCCGACACCACCGAATGGAACCACGCCTGCTGGCAGGGTCTCTTTGCGCGCCTGCTCGGCGCGGGGAAGACGCCGGCAGAGTTGACGCTGGGCGAGATCCAGAACGCCGTCGACCAAGTAAAGGCCCGGTGGGCAGATTGCCAGGACGCCGGCCCGAGGGCGCTGTCATGAGCGCACACACCCGCAACGGCACCCGCACGGCGGCGGACGTGGTGAACAGCATCCACTTCGTGGTGCACGAAAACGACATCGACCGTCTCTGGCAGGCCCAGCAAGCCGTTGACCTGCTCGCGCTGCTCGATACCGATCAGCCCTCCCCCATCACTCTCGACCACATCGCCGCAGTCGCGGCGTACGTGGCGGAGGATCTGCGCCACGTGCTGGGCAATGCCCACCGGGCCGACCAGCTGCCAGCCGTAGACCTGGCGGACACCCTGTAAGAACGGGTCCGGCCGGTGGCGCGCCAACGCCACCGCTGGGCCTTCCCTCCACGACGCTCGGAGAAGAGCCATGTACCAGCAAACTGAGTCATCCCCAGCCGCCGCATGTTCGCAGAGGGCCGACACCGGACCCGCCGCGCAGGCTACCACGCAGCCGGAATTCACCACGGCAGCCGACAACAAGGCGGTGCTGCAGTTCACCATCAGCCCCGATGAGATCATCGTGACCGCGATTCTCGCCATGGGGTCGACGCGGTGCATCGAGCAGCGCTGGAAGCGCCGGACCCGCAGCAGTTTTCTGCTGGCTGCAGGGCCGGTACTTTGGGAAATGGAGAAGGATTCCATCGGCCACGACCTGGCCGACTTCCTCGACCGTGCCGGCGTGCCCCTGGCCATCGCCAACATGCTGCCTCGGCCAGCCAGTACCGCCGCGTCCGCGGCGATCGCTGCCGCAGCGCAGGAGGTGGCCAATGTTTGAGAGCAAGCCATGCCGATGCGCACGGTGCGAGACGACACCCGCCAACGCCCGCCATTGGGTCAAGCACCTGACGGAGCAGGCCGAGTACGCAGCAGAACTACCACCCTACGAGCGCGTGGTGGGCCTGCATCAAGCCCAGCAGGCACTGGCGGCCGTGCTGACCGCGCGCACCTCGCCTGCACCCCAGCCGCTTTCTGGCCGGGAGGTTCTGACGGCTGCGGTGATCGCTGCGGTGAAGCGTCATCGCTCCCTGGTGCACTCGCCTCACAGTGTCTATGCAGCGGAACTGGCCGCTGCGAGCCAACAGGTCGACGCCGCTTTGGCGGCACTGACTGCCCACGACTTCGATGCCGGCGAGGTGGTCACCGTATGAAGTACCTCACGACCCAACGGCAGATCGCGGCGCCGTGGCCGATGCCCAGCTGCAGGGCTGGGCATACGGCACGACTGATGGAAGACCGCCGCAGAGCCGATGCCGGCGGCGGCCATTTCATCGAATGCCAATGCGGCCGCACCCACAAGCACCCCAGCGCACATCTGGCCCTGCAGGAGTGGACCCGCCTGTACGGGCGCGCGACACCGGTAGCGTCCCCAGCCAACAACGTGGTCCAGCTGGGGCTGGGCCTGGGCGACAGAAGCACCGGGTAATGGACGACGCCATGGAGCAGCACCGGCGGGCCTGCGAGGCCCGCCACTGGATCAGGCAGGGCTACAACAGCGGCAGATGGGTGGACGAACTGATTACCCGGATTGCGGGTAAACGTGGCGCCGCTGCCGCTGAAGCCCTACGGGAAGAAATGCGCCGGCAGTGGTTACGCAGGCGCGAGTGGATGGAGGCGTCCGAGCTTTGAGCAGCCGCATTGTGCAATTCAACGCCCTGCAGGAACTATGCGCCCCGCACGGCCCACCGCCCCGCGCGGCGACGGTCCGACGCTGGGCAGAACGGCAGGGCATCCGGTACAAGTACGACCGCCACGGCGGGATCTGGACCACCCTCGACGCGCTGAACGCCGCGCTGGGGCTGGTCGAACCGCTCCAGCACGAAGTACGGGAAGAGGACAACATCTGATGACACGCGGCAGAAAAAGGAAGTTCAACCCGGCGATACCTGGGCACATCGAGCAGGACGCATTGCCGAAGGGGATCTACTGGCACGACGACCGCTGGTTCGTCTACGAAGATCACGCGGAGGGCGGCCGGCGCGTAAAGCGCACGGTCGCCCACGCGAGCGCCCGCCTGTCCGACCTGCATGCCATCGTGGAAGAGATGCGCACAGGCGTGGGACGCGGCACGCTGCGCTTTCTCTTTGACCGCTACCACGAATCCAGCGATTTCAAACGACTCGCCGCCGGCACCCGCAAGAACTACGAGGGCTACGCCGAGGTGCTGGCCACCTACGTCCGCAAGGATGGAACGCCGCTGGGGTCTATCCAGGTCGACCGCATCACAACGCCAGTCGTGCAGCGGCTGGTGGAGACGTTTGCTGCAGGCCGCCCAGCGAATCGCACCCAACCCGCCCTACCTGCGTACCCCAGCAAGGCCAATCATTTGCACCGCTACCTGCGGCTCACGCTTTCGTGGGGCGTACGCATGGGCTACTGCAAGACCAACCCAGCCAAGGGCGTGCGCCAGGCGAAAGAACGCGGCGACGCACGCATGCCGTCGCAGGAAGCGTTTCGCGCAGTGCTGGCTTTCGCGCGCGAACGCGGGGCGCTCCCGTCCAACGCCAAGGGCAGCTTCCCCGACTACCTGGCGCCGGTGATGATCCTGGCCTACAGCGTCCGCCTGCGCGGCATAGAGGTCTGCACGCTGACCGACGCGCACCGCCAGGCCGAGGGGGTGCATAGCAATCGCCGCAAAGGGTCGCGTGACAACGTGACGGAGTGGGACGCAGCGATGATCGAAGCATGGGAGCAGCTGCTGGCGCGCCGCCACCGCATCTGGAACCGGAAGGGCCGAGTCCGCCCTGTTCCCCTGCGCGCCAGCGACAGGTTCTTGCTGGTGGAGCGAGGCGGCGAGCCGATCACCAAGTCCGCCCTCGACAGTGCCTGGCAGCGCTTCATTACCGAAGCGGTCCGCGTCGGGGTTATCTCCAAGGCCGAGCGCTTCGCGCTGCACGGATTGAAACACCGGGGCATCACCGATGGCGACAACAAGGCTGCCGGCGGGCACGTTACCGAAACGATGCGGCAGCGCTACGACCATGAACTGCCGGTAGTTCAGCCGCCCGGCAGGAGGAACGCACTTGAGCGTGGAACCACTTAATTTTTCCGGCAATTTTTCCGGGGACACGAAAAAGGCGCCGCAAGGGCGCCTAAGTCGTTGATGCAATTGGTGGGCCGTGATGGATTCGAACCATCGACCAAAAGATTAAAAGTCTTCTGCTCTACCGACTGAGCTAACGGCCCATGCAACATCCCTGCCTGTCGGCGGGGTGGGCATTCTACCCTACTTTGCGCGGCAGAGAGAAATCATTGCAGTATCGGCCTGCAGTTAAACCGTTCCATGCACCGGACGCATCTCATCCACGATCCTTCTTCCTTCGGAGCCACGGATGCGCCTGTCCTTCTGTCTGTACGCCTGCCTGCTGCTGCCCTGCGCCATCACCACTGCTGCGACCCCATCGGTACAGACAGATGACATCGCCCGATTCTGGAGTACCTACGATGCGGTGCTTGCCGAGCCCGATGGCGCGCAGCGGGTGGCCCTGGTCCGGCAGCACTACATCGAGCCGGGTAGTGCCGGCCTGCATGCACTGATGAAGGTGCGCAACTACACCGCCGTCGAGTACGCCGACGCAATGCTCGCCTGGCCGCGCTTCTGGGCCTCGGTGCGGCCGCTGACCGCCAACGCCCAGCAGGCCAGCGCCACGCTTGAGCGGGATCTGGCGGCGTTCCGCAGGCTCTACCCCGCCCTGCGCCCGGCCAGCATCACCTATGCCGTGGGCGTGCTGCGCACAGGTGGCACCACGCTGGGCAACCAGGTGCTGATAGGCGCGGAGATGGCACTCGGCGATGCAAGCGTGGATGTCAGTGAACTGCCGGAGCCGTTGCGCAGCCGCCTTCGGGTCTTCTACGACAGCACTCCCGGCGCGAACAACGCGCAGAACAACCTGCACGAGTACGTGCACACCCAGCAGCACGAGACAACCGGCTCGCTCGCACAGTACGCGGTGCGCGAGGGCGTGGCCGAGTACATCGCCGAACGGATCAGCGGTCGCCGACCGGCGCTGCCGCTGTACACCTACGGGCCGTTGCATGAATCCGACATCCGCGCTCGCTTCATCGTGGAGATGGACGGCAATGATCTGGACAACTGGCTGTACAACAGCGCACGCAATCCGTTCGGGGTGAGTGATGTGGGCTACTACGCCGGTTACCGCATCGCGCAGGAGTACATGCGCCAGCAGCCGGATGAGCAGGCGGCGATCGCACGGATGATCGAGCTGGATTACACAGATCCGGCCACGGTGCGGGCGTTTATCGAGGCGTCGGGGTGGTTGCAGCAGCGGTAGCGCCGGACCGTGCCCGGCGCACAGTGCCAACCAAGGTTGGCACCTACCATTGGGGCATCAGCCCCCATTACCTCAGGCGTACAGCGTCGGGTCGGCCACGCCGGCATCGGTGAAGCCCTGCGCACGCAGGCGGCAGGCGTCGCAATGGCCACAGGCCGCGCCGTTGGCATCGGCGTTGTAGCAGGACACGGTCAGGCCGAAGTCCACGCCCAGGCGCACGCCTTCGCTGACGATCTGGCCCTTGCTGAGGAACTGCAGCGGCGCATGCACGGTGATGCCCGCGCCTTCCACGCCCGACTTGGTCGCCAGGTTGGCCAGCGCCTGGAAGGCAGCGATGAACTCGGGACGGCAATCCGGGTAACCGGAGTAGTCCACGGCGTTGACGCCGCAGAAGATGTCGTTGGCACCGAGCACTTCGGCCCAGCCCAAGGCCAACGACAGCATGATGGTGTTGCGCGCCGGCACGTAGGTGACCGGGATGCCCTCGCCGCCCGCCTCGGGCACGTCGATGTCATCGGTAAGCGCCGAGCCGCCGATGCTGCGCAGGTCCACGTCCACGGTCTTGTGCACGATCACACCCTGGGCCTTGGCCACGCGCGCGGCGGCATCCAGCTCGGAGGTATGGCGCTGGCCGTAACGCACGCTCAGGGCATGCACGGCGAAGCCCTGTTCCTGGGCCATGGCGATGACGGCGGCTGAATCCATGCCGCCGGAGAGAAGCACGACTGCCTTCTTCATGGGTAAATCATCCGGTTTGGGGGAAAAGCCAGCACGCTGTCCCGCGCCGGAACTACATCAAGGAACAACAAACGGGCTCAGCGGCCCGGCTCGTCATTCCACAGAATCTTATGCAACTGCATCTGGAAGCGCACCGGCAGCCGGTCTTCCACGATCCAGTCCGCCAGCTGGCGGGCAGTGATCTCGCCCTTGCTGGGCGAGAAGAACACCATCGTGCGCTGTACCAGTTCGTGTTCGGCGACCATGGCCTTGGCCCAGTCGTAGTCTTCGCGGTTGCAGATCACGAACTTGATCTGGTCGCGCGTGGTCAGCAGCGGCAGGTTCTCCAGCCGGTTGCGGGCGACCTCGGCCGAGCCGGGGGTCTTGATGTCGACCACACGCGACACGCGCGGATCGACCGCACCGACGTCCAGCGCACCGGAGGTTTCCAGCGACACATCCAGGCCGGCATCACACAGCTTCTGCAGCAGCACCAGGCAGCGCTTCTGTGCCAGCGGCTCGCCGCCGGTCACACAGACGTGACGCACGCCCTGCGCCAGCACCTCGGCGACGATGTCGTCGATGTCCCACCAGGTGCCGCCGTGGAAGGCGTACGCGGTGTCGCAGTACTGGCAGCGCAGCGGGCAGCCGGTCAGGCGCACGAACACGGTCGGCCAACCAGCGGTATCGGCTTCGCCCTGCAGCGAGGTGAAGATCTCGGTGATCTTCAGGCGCGGCAGTGGCGACTGCACGATTTCGCTGGGCGTGGCGACGGCGGCGGACGGGGAAACGGCGGTCATGGCAAACAATTCTTCATGGGACGGGCGACGGATGTATCGGCGCCGGAAACGAAAGCAGCCGAGCATGGGCTCGGCTCTACAGGAGGCTGCCGGGAGTCAGCCCGGCGCCAGGGTGCGTATTGTACGCCCGGTCAGCGGATCAGCGGATCTGATTGCCAAGGCGGATCGATTGCAGGCGGTCCTGCGCGGTACGCGCGGCATCCGAGCCCGGGTATTGCGCCACGACGGTCTCCAGCGTCTGCTGGGCCTGGTCGACCTTGCCCTCGCCATACTGCGAGAGGCCGACCTTGAGCAGGCCACCTGCGGCCTTGTCGTGGGTGGGATAGCGCGAGAGCAGTTCGCGGAACTGGGACTCGGCCATCGGGAAATTGCGGGTAGCGTAGTAGCTCTCGCCCAGCCAGTACAGCGCATTGGGGGCGTAGACACCGTTCGGGTACAGCTCCAGGAAGCTCAGGAACAGCTGCGCCGAATCATCGTACTTGCCTGCCTTCAACGCATCGAAAGCCACGTTGTAGGACGTACGCTCGTCACCGGTGACGGCCAGACTGCCCGGGTCACCATGGACGGAAGGCGGCCGCTCGGAAGTGGCCGCCGCTGCGGGTTTTGCCGGGGCTGCAGGAGCCTTCGGTGCGCTCGCCGGAACAGCAGGCAGGGCCGGGGCGGCAGAGCCCCCTTCCAACCGGTTCAGGCGGCTGTCCAGATCCAGGTACTGGTCCTGGGCGGACTGCTTGAGCTGGGCGTTGTCGTGCTGGAGTTGCTCGATCGAGGCCTGCAGGCTGGTGACCTGCTGCCGCAGCTGGTTGATCTGGTTCAACAGGTCCTGGTTGGCACTGTTGTTGTACATCTGCTGCTCGAGCGAACCGACACGGTCGGCCAGACTCTGACGTTGTGCATGCGCCGGTGCGGCAGCCACGAGGGCTGCCGCAACGACCAGCATCAGTTTGATGCCAAGGCGCATGGATTACTGCGCGGTGTAGACGATTTCGACGCGACGGTTCTGCGACCAGCAGGACTCGTTCGACTCGGTGCAGACCGGACGCTCTTCACCGTAGGACACGACGGTCAGCTGCGAAGCCGAGCCACCGTTGGCCTGCAGCGCCGAGTTGACGCCGTTGCCACGACGCTCGCCCAGGGCCTGGTTGTACGCGCGCGAACCGCGCTCGTCGGTGTGGCCCTGCAGGGTGATGCGCGAAGACGGACGGTCACGCAGGTACTTGGCGTGGCAAGCCATGATGGCCTGGAATTCCGACTTCACTTCTTCCTTGTCCAGGTCGAAGTAGACAACGCGCTGACGCAGGCAGGCATCGGTGTCCAGATCGCCCGGGCCGTACAGGCCGGAGGTGGACGGACCGGTCGGGGTGGTGGTCGAGGTGCCGGTATCGACCGGAGCCGGGGCTTCTTCCTTGACCTTCTTCGAGCAACCGGCCAGGACGGCCACGGACAGCAGGGAAACAAGCAGAACGCGGGTGGACTTGTTCATGGCGATACCTTTGTGGCTCCTAAGCCGATGAGGGGTTCAATACAGAGAAAATATTAACACTCTTTTAGCGCTGGGTACGGTATGGGGACCATGCCGGCTCGCGCACATCACCGTCTGCCAGGACCAGGCGCTGGCGCACGCGCGCGTCGGCCGAGACGGCGTACAGCACACCACGACCACCCTCACGGGCGGCATACAGCACCATGCTCGCGTTGGGCGCGAAGCTCGGCGATTCGTCCAGCGAACCCGGCGACAGCGTGCTCCAGCGCGGCGAGCCCAGCGAGCTGTCCATCAGCGCGATCTTGTAGCTGTTGCCCGAACCCTGGGCGACAGCGATCTTCTTGCCGTCGTAGGACACCGACGGCTTGGCGTTGTAGTTGCCCTGGAAGGTCACACGCTCGGCGCTGCCACCACCGGCCCCGACCTTGTAGACCTGCGGACGGCCGCCGCGATCAGAGGTGAAGTACACCGCGCTGCCGTCCGGGGCCCAGGTCGGCTCGGTGTCGATGGCGAAGTGGTTGGTCAGCTGGGTCAGCTGCTTGCTGCCCAGGTCCATCACGTAGATTTCCGGGTTGCCCGAACGCGACAGGGTCAGGGCCAGCTTGCGGCCGTCCGGCGAGAAGGCCGGTGCGCTGTTGATGCCGCGGAAGCTGGTGACCAGCTCACGGGCGCCGGTGGAGATGTTCTGGATGTAGATGGCGGAGTTGCCACGCTCGAAGCTGACGTAGGCCAGCTTGTTGCCATCCGGGCTCCACGACGGCGACAGCAGCGGCTCGGCCGAACGCACGATGGTCTGCGGGTTGAAGCCGTCCGAATCGGCGACCATCAGCGCATAGCGCATGGCGTCGCCCTTGCCGCTGGCGGTCACGTAGGCGATGCGGGTCCAGAAGGCGCCACGGACACCGGTGATCTTTTCGTAGATGGCGTCGGCCATCTGGTGGGCGACGTCGCGCATGGCGTTGCCGCGCGCGGTCATCGCCAGGCCCAGCAGGCGCTCGCCCTTGGGCACGTCGAACAGTTCGTACTCGACGCGGTAGGCGCCGGCGCCGGCGTCCATGACCCGGCCGACGACGATGTAGTTCTGCTTCAACGCGCGCCAGGTGGCGAACTGGATGTCACCGCCACGGATCGGCTTTTCCACGATCTGCGCTTCGGGCAGCGTGCGGAACTGGCCCGAACGCTCGAGATCGGCACGGACCACACCGGCGACGTCGGTCTGCGGGGCGGCGGCCGAACCCTGGTAGGGCATCGGCACGATGGTGATCGGGAGGGCGGAGGCATTGCCGCCGATGATGTCGATATCCAGCCCCTTCTGCTGCGCGACGGCAGCAAAGGGCAGCAACAGAGCCGCAAACACGGCAAGCCAGCGAGGCATCTTCTTCATGGAGAGCTCAAAAAAGGGAAACCGGAACGAGGGATAGCAAAACGGGAGTGAACCGCTTCGCAATCATGAACCAAGGGTACGTGAAAGGAGAGTCACTTGGGGCAAGACAATCACGCGCCTTTAACGAAAACGCAGGATCTCTACTACTCCGCGACAAAGGTCAGCTGTAGATGTCGCACGTAGACAGACTGGAATCCCTCGATGGGCAATGGCTGCGCCCTGCGGACGGCATCCTCCAGAGACGACCGCCCCACGGCATCGAACTGGCAGTCGGACTGCGTCTCTACGGAGATGACGGTGCCGGTGGGCAACTGCAGGACGCGCGCGGAGCACCGTTGGCCCGGCAGCACCGAAGCTGGACGAAGCCAATGCTCCACGATCCGCGCGCGGACAGCGTCGGCGTAGGCCTTCTGCAATGCCAGATGATCATTGCGGGGCGAGCCTGCGTGCTCTGCTGCCGATAACGACAGCGCCATCGGCAACGACAGCGCGAACGCACACAGACGCAGGGCTCCCTTCGTCGCGGGTCCTCCACAGCGCGGGGGGCGGGCGTTGGTCATTCTGTTCCGTCAGTCCTGAGCAGTGAAGGTCAGGTTGAGCGTGCGGTTGAACACCTTCTCGAAGCCCCGGTATGGCAACGGCTGGGCGTTGAGAACGGCCGCTTCGATCGAGCGCCTGCCCGCTTCATCATAGGCGCAGTTGGAACTCACCTTGGCCTGCAGCACCTGCCCGCCCGGAATCTGGGTGATGGTGACCTGGCACTTCTGCCCCAGCGGTACGCTGTCCGGACGTGTCCAGGTATCGCGCACCTTGGCCTGGATGGCCGCAGCGTACTTGGCAGACAGGTCGTCGCTGCTGCCACCACCACCGGCAGCCGGCTGAGCGGCGCCGCTGGCGCCTGCGGCAGCAGCGCCGGCAGCGTTACGCGCGGCAGCGACCTGACGCAGCTTCTGCTCGGCCAGCTTGGCTTCCTTCTCGGCCTGCTCGCGGCGGGCACGGATGTCGGCGATCTTCTTCTGCTTCTCGGCCTCGGCCTTGTCGGCCGCCAGACGCTCCTGCTCGGCCTGCTTCTTCTTGGCGTCCGCTTCCTGCTGCTTGGCCAAGCGCAGCTTCTGCTCGGCCTCTTCCTGGCGCTTGCGCTCGGTCAGGTCGATCTGCTCCTGGCGGCGCTTGGCTTCCTGCTCCTGCTTGGCCTTTTCCTGCGAGATCGCCAACGCGCTGACCGCATCCTGGTCCTTGGTGTCGGGCTGCGCCACGCGCTCCTGCGCCTGTTGCTGCTGCGGCGTCGGCGCGTCCTGCGGGCGCGGCTCTTCAATTGGCTGCGGCGGCGGGATGGTGTCTTCCGGCACCGGGATCGGCTCGGCCACCGGCGGCGGCAGGTCTTCCAGCTTCTCCGACTGGCGCAGGGCCTGGCGCGCGGCAGCCGCCTCGGAGGCGGACAGCGCCAGGCTGGCCTCCACCGAGGGATCGCCTGCGGCGGCATCGGTATTGCGCTGGGGCGACCACAGCCAGGCGCCGATGAAGATCAGCGCCACCAGCAGGTGCACCAGCACGGCCAGCACCAGGGGCAGGCCCCAGCCCGGTTCCTCCGTATGCGGCGGCGGCAGGGCGTCAGCGTGCATCGGTGGCCAGGCTCACCTTGTCGACGTGGGCACGCTTGATCACATCCATCGCATCGATGACCTTTTCATAGGCCACGGCACGGTCGGCGGCGACGATCACGCGCACGTCCTTGTCCTGCGCGGCGATGCCGGACAGGTGGCCCTGCAGTTCCTCGGCGGTGACTGCGGTGGGCTCCTTGGCGTCGGGCAGCTTGAGGCTGAGCTGGCCGTCCTGGCGCACCGAGACGATCAACGGATCCTGCTTGCTTTCCAGCGCCTTGGCGTTGGAATTGGGCAGGTCGACGTCGAAGGTCAGGGTGAGCATGGGCGCGGTGACCATGAAGATGATCAACAGCACCAGCATGACGTCGATATAAGGAACGACGTTGATTTCCGATTTCAGCTTGCGGCGCTTGCGGCGACCGATGGCAGCGGACATGGCTTGGACTCCCGGGTCTGGCGCTTACTCGTCGCCAGCGCTCTGGCGCTGCAGGATCGAGCTGAACTCGTCGGCGAAGGTCTCGAAACGCACCGACATGCGCTCCACGCGGGTGGTGAAGCGGTTGTAGGCCCACACTGCCGGAATCGCCACGAACAGGCCGATGGCGGTGGCGAACAGCGCTTCGGAGATGCCCGGGGCGACGGCGGCGATACCGGCCTGGGCACCGCTGCTGATCATGTCGTGCATGGTCACCATGATTCCGAATACGGTGCCGACCAGGCCCACGTACGGGGCGGTGGAACCGATGTTGGCCAGCAGTTCCAGGTTGCGTTCGAGCTGGTCGACTTCGCGGGTGTAGGTGGTGCGCATCGCGCGCTGGGCACCTTCCAGCTGGGCACGGCCATCCAGCCGGCGCTTGTCGCGCAGGCGGGTGTACTCGCGGAAACCGGCTTCGAAGATCGCTTCCAGGCCGCCGACATTGCGGCTGCGGTCGGTGGCCGAGCTGTACAGCTTGCCCAGGTCGGCACCGGACCAGAAGCGGTTCTCGAACTCGTCGGCTTCGCGTGTGGCCTGCTTGAAGATGCGGGCCTTGCGGAAAATGATCACCCAGCTGACGAACGAGCCGACCAGCAGCGCCAGCACGATGATCTTCACCGGCAGGCTGGCCTTGGCCATCAGTTCGAGGTAGTTGATGCCGCCGCCGGTGGTGGCCTGGGCAAGGGTCTGGGTCGCGGCATTGCTGACGTCAGCCGGCAAAGCCTCGGTGACCGTGGCCTGCAGGGCCAGGAGCGTTGCGATCATCCGTTGTTCCTCAAGAGTTCTGTTCGGATTCGGGGTGGAGGTGGGGTTGCAGCGCGGCAAGGACCAGATCGTCCATGCCACGCGGGCGGAAACTGGCCGCGTCCAGTGCGGCGATGCGGACCTGCGCGGACAGCAGCAGCTGGCCGTCGCGCAGGACCTGCTGGTCGAAGACCATGCTGGCCTTCTTCAGCTGGACCAGGCTGGCGCTCACCTGCAGCTGGTCATCCAGCCGTGCCGGCTTGATGAAGTCCATCTGCATGGAGCGCACCGCGAAGACCATGCCGTGCTCGGTACGCATGCGCTCCTGGCCGAAGCCCAGCGCACGCATCCATTCGGTCCGCGCCCTTTCCATGAAGGCCACGTAGCGGGCGTGGTAAACCACTCCGCCAGCGTCGGTATCTTCCCAGTAAATGCGTGTCGGCCAACTGAATCGGGGTTCAACCGAGGGTTCAACCGACATCGGGGACCTCGGCGAACAGATCCTGCGGCGGGTTTTTCGGCTTCAGGCCCAGGTGCCGGTAGGCCTTGTGGGTAGCCATGCGGCCGCGCGCGGTGCGCACCAGGTAGCCCTGCTGGATCAGGTACGGCTCGACCACATCTTCGAGCGTGCCACGCTCTTCGGACAGCGCCGCAGCCAGCGATTCAATGCCAACCGGGCCACCGTCGAAGTAGTCGACCATGGTCTTCAGCAGCCGACGATCGAGCTCATCGAAGCCCTCCGGGTCGACCTTGAGCATCTGCATCGCCGCCTGGGCCACGGTCTGGTCGATGTGGCCACCCGCCTTGACCTGGGCGTAATCGCGCACGCGGCGCAGCAGGCGGTTGGCGATACGCGGGGTGCCCCGCGCGCGGCGCGCGATCTCCCCTGCCCCGTCGGCGGTGCAGTCGATGGCCAGGATGGCGGCCGAGCGACGCACGATGCGGGTCAGTTCTTCGACGCTGTAGAACTCCAGGCGCTGGACGATGCCGAAGCGGTCGCGCAGCGGCGCGGTCAGCAGACCGGCGCGGGTGGTGGCGCCGATCAGGGTGAACGGCGGCAGATCGATCTTGATCGAGCGTGCTGCGGGGCCCTCGCCGATCATGATGTCGATCTGGAAATCTTCCATCGCCGGGTACAGCACTTCTTCCACCACCGGCGACAGGCGATGGATTTCGTCGATGAACAACACATCGTGCGGCTGCAGATTGGTCAGCAGCGCGGCGAGGTCGCCGGCCTTTTCGATCACCGGGCCGGAGGTCACGCGCAGGGCCACACCCAGTTCGTTGGCGATGACATGGCTGAGGGTGGTCTTGCCCAGGCCGGGCGGGCCGAAGATCAGCACGTGGTCCAGCGCATCACCACGACCCTTGGCGGCCTGGATGTAGATATCCATCTGTTCGCGCACCGGCACCTGGCCGAGGTAGTCGGCAAGTCGCTTGGGTCGGATGCTGGCGTCGGCGGCGTCATCCTCGCGGGTGGCGCCGGCACCGATGATGCGGTCGTCGGTCATGTGCTGATTATGCGGCAAAAACGGGGGGATTCGGCCGGGCTGCGCCCGGCACCCGCGGAGGCCAAAGCAACGGCAACAGCCGAAGCAAGAGCAGAAGCAGGTTTCCCGAGGGATGGCGGGGGGGGCCCGGTTGCGGGGGACGCTGCAAGTACGTCCATGTAAGCTCGGTCGCGCCATCCATGGCGCTCACGCCCCCGCAACCGGACCCACCCCACCTTCGACAGATCTGCGCAATCTGCCGGAATGGCATGCCCTGCTCCTGGTAGGTGTCGACCTTGGTCGACACGGAATGGCCTGCTCTTGGTAGGTGTCGACCTTGGTCGACACGGTAGATCCACGCCATGCGTGGATGGAGTTGTGGAGCCGAGCAATGCTCAGGTCAGGACCGGGGCAATTCAGGAGGTAAAGCCCCCTTGTTGTTCAAGGGGGCGCGCCGGCAGGCGCGGGGATAAGGTGGAATGCTCAGGGGCCCGCGATTTGCGCAGCACATCGTGGGGCGTAGCGCAGGTGGAGATTAAATCTCCACTTGCGCTCCGAGCTCCACCAACCGGTTGCCCGGAATGCGGAAGAAGCCCGTCGCCGGGGCGGCGTTCCTGTGCATCAGCGCGAACAGCTTGTCGCGCCAGATCGGCATGCCACGGTTGGCGGTGGCGACGATGGTTTCGCGGCTGGCGAAGAAGGTGGTGTCCATCGGGTCGAAGTAGATGCCGCCGTGGTCGCACGAGCGCATCAGCGCCAGCGGGACGTCGGGGGTCTCCATGAAGCCGAAACGCACGTAGACGCGGTAGAACTCATCGCCCACCGATTCGATCTTCAGGCGCTGCCCCTCCGCCGCGTACGGCACCGGCAGGGTCACCACGTGCAGGAACACGTTGCGCTCGTGCAGCACCTTGTTGTGCTTGAGGTTGTGCATCAGCGCATGCGGGGCCACGGTCGGGTCGGCGGTGAGGAACACCGCAGTGCCCGGTACGCGTACCGGCGGCGCCAGCATCAGGCCCGGCAGGAAGGTGTCGATGCGGATGCCGTCCTTGCGGATCTCGTCGCGCAGCAGTTCGCGGCCACGGCGCCAGGTGCGCATCATGGTGAACAGGAAGATGCCCAGCACCACCGGGAACCAGGCACCCTGCAGCAGCTTGGCGCCGTTGGCGATGACAAAGCCCAGATCGATGACGAAGAACACCACGCACAGCGGCAGGATCCAGTTGCGTGCCTTCGGCCACAGCGAACGTGCGACCAGGGCCAGCAGCAGGGTATCGATCAGCATGGTGGCCGACACCGAGATGCCGTAGGCCACGGCCAGGTTGGACGAGCTGCGGAAGGCCAGCACCAGGCCGATCACCATCACCGCGATGCCCCAGTTGATGCCGGGGATGTAGATCTGGCCGATGGTGTCGTGCGAGGTGTGCTTGATGCGCATGCGCGGGATGTAACCCAGCTGCATGGCCTGGCGCGAGACCGAGAAAGCGCCGGTGATGACCGACTGCGAGGCGATCACTGCGGCCATCGTGGCCAGCACGATCATCGGGTACAGCGCCCACGACGGTACCGCCTCGAAGAACGGGTTCTTCACCGCCTCGGGGTGATTGAGCACCAGCGCGCCCTGCCCCAGGTAGTTCAGCACCAGGCACGGCAGCACGAAGAAGTACCAGGCGTGGCGGATCGGCTTGGCACCGAAGTGACCCATGTCGGCATACAGCGCCTCGCCACCGGTCACCGCCAGCACCACTGCGCCGAGGATGAAGATGCTGTGCCAGCCGTGTTCCATGAAGAAGCGGATCGCCCACCACGGGTTGAACGCTTTCAGCACTTCCGGCGCATCGACGATGTTGTAGATGCCGATCGCCGCCAGCGAAATGAACCAGATCGAGGTGATGGGGCCGAACAGCTTGCCGATCTTCTCGGTGCCAAAGCGCTGCACCGCGAACACCGCCAGCAGCACTACCACGGTGATCGGCACGATGAAGGCATGCAGCCCCGGCGCGGCAACCTCCAGGCCTTCGACCGCACCAAGCACCGATATCGCCGGGGTGATCACCCCATCGCCGAAGAACAGCGAGGCGCCGAAGATGCCGAGGATGCCGACCACATAGGCCGAGCGTGACCCGTTGCGCAGCGTGCGCTGGGTCAGCGCCATCAGCGCCATGATGCCGCCCTCACCGTCATTGTCGGCGCGCATGATGATGGTCACGTACTTCAGGGTGACCACGATGTTCAGCGCCCAGAACGCCAGCGACAGCACGCCCAGCACGGTGTCATGGTCGCTGGTGAGCCCGTAGTGCGGCGAGAACGCCTCCTTCAGGGTGTACAGCGGGCTGGTGCCGATATCGCCGAAGACCACGCCGATCGCACCGATGATCAGCGCCAGCCCCCCGGCGGGGGGAGCGTGACCATGGCCGCCATGGGCGGCGGTGTGCGGGGTTTGACTGCTGGACATGGGGCTCCTGGCGAAGCTCAGGCTGTAATGGAAAAGGGAACGGAGCGGCTCAACGCAGCGCCGACTGCAGGGCCTTGCGGATGACCATGGCCACTTCGTCGCCCTCGTTGAAGGCTTCGCGCGCCATCCGCGCCGCCTCGGTCGGCTTGTAGCCCAGCTGCTGCAGCGCCACGGTGGCATCGGACAGCGGATCGGCCGGGGCCGGGCCACTGCCGGTCGGCAGTGCGCCACCGGCGCCGAACTGCGCCGCGCGGTCACGCAGCTCCAGCACCATGCGCTCGGCGGTCTTCTTGCCGATGCCGGGGATGCGGGTCAGCGCGGTGATGTCGCCGGCCTGGACCATGCGTGCGAATTCTTCGACGGTGACGCCGGACAACACGGCCAGCGCGATCTTCGCGCCGATGCCGCTGACCCGCTGCACGTCGCGGAACAGGCGGCGCTCGCCTTCGCGCAGGAAGCCGTACAGCGAGACGCTGTCTTCCTTCTGCGAATAGTGGGTGTAGAGGATGACCTCACGGCCGAGCTCGGGCAGGTCGTAGAAGGTGCTCATCGGCGCCTCCAGCTCGTAGCCCACTCCGTTGACGTCCACCACCAGCCACGGCGGCGCCTTGTAGGCGACGATTCCGCGCAGTCGACCGATCATTGCGTGCAGCTCCTCATTTGCGGCCCCACGCCTGGCGGGCAGTCAGCCCCAGGCGGTTGGCCGTTGCCCTTACGTGGGCATGGGTGATGGCCACGGCCAACGCGTCGGCCGCGTCGGCCTGCAGCTTGGTTTTCAGGTTGAGCATGAGCCCGACCATGTGTTGAACCTGTTGCTTTTCGGCGCCGCCACGACCGACCACCGCCAGCTTGATCTCGCTGGCGGCGTATTCGTGCACCGGCAGGTCGCGCAGCACCACCGCCGAAATCGCCGCGCCACGGGCCTGGCCCAGCTTCAGCGCCGAATCGGGGTTGCGCGCCATGAACACCTTTTCGATGGCCACTTCCTGCGGCTGGTACTCGTGGCACAGCTCGGCCAGGCCCAGCACCAGCAGCTTCATGCGCTGCGGGAAGTCATCGGCCCCGAGCAGCACCAGCGGCTGGTGATGCACGTGGCTGACCCGGCCGCTGGCATCGACATCGATGATGCCGACCCCGGTCCGTTGTGAACCCGGGTCGATGCCGAGAATACGGGTCATGCGGCACGCACACAGGCGCCGCTGATCCGGGAAGGACGCATGCGGCGGTGATGGCTGGAAACGTCTGGGGTCATCATGGTCCGCATTGTCCGCTCACCGGCCGCCAAAGGCGACCGGTGGAGCGTACGTTCAGGCGTAGGCGTCCGCGCCGAGATCGGCGTTGGAGTAAACGTCCTGCACGTCGTCGAGGTCTTCCAGCATGTCCAGCAGCTTCTTGACCTGCAGGACGGTGTCGCCCTCGACCTTGATGTCGTTGTCGGCACGGAAGGTCAGCTCGGCATGGTCCGGCGTGCGGCCAGCCGCCTGCATCGCATCCTTGACCGCGTGGAAGCTGTCCGCGGCGGTGAGCACGTCGATCGCGCCATCCTCCGGGTAGACCACGATGTCATCGGCACCGGCCTCGATGGCCGCTTCGGAGATGGCGTCCTCATCGGCGCCAGCAGCGTAATGCAGCACGCCCACGCGCTTGAACATGAAGCTGACCGAGCCTTCGGTGCCCATGTTGCCGCCGCACTTGCTGAACGCATGGCGGACATCGGCCACGGTGCGCACGCGGTTGTCGGTCAGGCAATCGACGATGACGGCCACGCCACCGGGAGCGTAGCCCTCGTAGCGGATCTCTTCGTACTCGACGCCTTCCAGTTCACCGGTGGCCTTCTTGATGGCGCGCTCGATCACGTCCTTGGACATGTTCGCGGTCAACGCCTTGTCCACCGCCACACGCAGGCGCGGGTTGTTGTTGGGGTCGCCTCCACCGCCGCGCGCGGCGACGCCGATCTCACGGATGATCTTGGTGAAAATCTTGCCGCGCTTCGCGTCAGACGCGTTTTTGCGGTTCTCGATGGAGGGGCCTCTACCCATGGGTCTTTCCGTACGTGCGTTGATGGATAAGGCCGCGGATTCTACCTGATCGGGCCCGGCGACCGTGTCGAGGGCGGACAGATGCCGCAGGGCACGGCGCCCCGGTAGCGCCGGGCCATGCCCGGCGAGCGCAGCGGCGCTGGGTGACGTCGCTCAGGCCGCAGCGGCGTCCCGGCCATGGTCGAACTGGCCATGGCGGAGGAAATGCGCGGTCTGCCGCGCGGCATCGGGTGACACCACCAGGCCGCTGTGGCTGGTGCGCACCACGCAATGGTCGGCCAGGCCCGGCAGGCGGGTCTCGGCCAGTGCCACGGTACCGTCGGAATCATCATCCAGCGCCCCGAGCAGGCTGCCCAGCCCATGCGGCACCGAGCCGGCGATCAGGCCGACCGCGGCCTTGCCCTGCCAATCCGGCAGCCCATCCAGCAACAATTCGCTGCTGCGGCCCAGGGCCAGGCCCCAACCATGTTCGGACAACGAGCGTGCGGTGCCACTGCCACGCAGTGGCGAACCCAGGCAGACCACGCGCTGCACGGGCAGCTGCGGCTGCCGGCGCAGGGCTTCCAGCGCCAGCAGACCGCCAAGGCTGTGCCCGACCAGCGACAGCGGGCCTGCGTCTGCCAGCCGCTCCAGCAACTGCGGAACGGCCACATCGGGGCCGCCGAATACGGACGAGTAGCCAAAGGTATGGACCTGGAAGCCACGCGCGCGCAGGCGCCAGGCCAGTGGCCCGACCCAGGCACGGGCATTCCAGATGCCATGCAACAACAGAACGGGGGGAGTCATGTGCAACAGCCTGGCGGTCAGCGGGGCGGAACTACGGTGATTGAACAGAAGCCAGGGGCAAGCGGCGGTGAACGGCTTCAGGCCGGATGCGGCAGACGGCGCAGGATGAACTCAAGATCGTTGGTATCACCCACCGGGAACAGGTACTCGCCGGCCTTTTCGAAACCATACCGGGCGTAGAAACGCTGGGCACCGAAGTTTTCCGACCACACACCCAGCCACAGCGTGCGCGGGCCGTCGTGCTCCAGCCAGGCCAGCGCGGTTTCCAGCAGGCGGCTGCCCCAGCCGCAGCTCTGCTGCGTCTTGACCAGGTACAGGCGCTTGAGTTCGCCGTCACCGGGCTTCACGTCCGGGTGCGGCAGCCCACAGGGGCCGGCAGCGGCGTGGCCGACCGCCTCCCCATCCAGCTCCAGCAGCCACACCGCGTAATCGGGGTGGCCCAGGATCGTGCGCTGGCGCTCGACCGTGTAGGACTCGTCGATGAAGTCCTGCAGATCCTGCGGCGGATACAGATGTCCGAAGGTCTCGGTGAACGTGCGCGCGGCCAGCGCCGACAGGGTCGGCGCGTCGTCCACAGTGGCGCGGCGGATCGAATACATGGGTCGAGTTGACGTCAGGACAACGGTTCGGGTCAAGCCCGCTCCGCCGGTTCCTTTTCGTCTTCTTCTTCCTCTTCCTCTTCTTCGTATTCCTCGTCGTCCTCTTCTTCCTCGCCTTCGTCCTCTTCTTCGCCTTCCTCGTCCTCGTCGTACTCTTCCTCTTCGTCGTCTTCGTAATCCTCGACGCCGAAGTCTTCACCATCCCAGCGACCTTCGCCGTCGGCGACGAAGGTCAGGGCCATGGCCGACGGGTTGGTACCGACGCGGACCAGCCAACCACCGAAGACACGTGCACGCTCGGTGACCAGGTTGGCCTCGGAGCCTTCATTGCCCAGCTTTTCCCACTCCAGCGAAAACGCAAACTCGGTCATTGCCTGGATCTCCTGATCAGTTTTTCTTGGGGCGAACCTGGATGTGCACTTCGGCCAGCTGCTCGTCGACGATCGGCGACGGCGCGTCGGTCATCAGATCCTGTGCACCGGTGGTCTTCGGGAACGGGATGACGTCGCGGATCGACTCGGTGCCGGCCATCAGCGCGGCGATACGGTCGATACCGAAGGCGATGCCACCGTGCGGCGGCGCGCCGTAGTTCAGCGCGTCGAGCAGGAAGCCGAACTTGGCACGGGCTTCTTCGGCACCGATGCCGAGCAGCTCGAACACCGCGCTCTGCATGTCGGGGCGGTGGATACGGATCGAACCGCCGCCGATTTCATTGCCGTTGAGCACCATGTCGTAGCCGCGCGAAACGGCAGTCTTGGCGTGCGCGCGCAGATCGGCGATGTCGTCCACGGCCGGCGCGGTGAAGGGGTGATGCAGGGCGACGTAGCGCTGCGCTTCCTCGTCCCACTCGAACATCGGGAAGTCGGTGACCCACAGCGGCGCCCAGCTGTCGGCGACCAGACCGAAGTCCTTGCCGGCCTTCAGGCGCAGCGCGCCCATGAAGTCGGACACCTTGTTGTAGCCGCCGGCACCGAAGAACACGATGTCGCCGTTGCCGGCGCCGACGTGGGCCACCAGCGCGGCGAAGCCTTCTTCGCTGAAGAACTTCTGGATCGGCGAGCTGATTTCACCGTTCTCGCCCACCTTGATGTAGGCCAGGCCCTTCGCGCCGTACTTGGCGGCGTGCGCGGCGTACTCATCGATCTGCTTGCGCGACAGGCTGGCACCACCCGGGATGCGCAGCGCGGCGACGCGGCCATCGGCATCGTTGGCAGCAGCGGTGAACACCGGGAATTCGCTGGTCTTGACCAGTTCGGCCACGTCCACCAGTTCCAGCGCGATGCGCAGGTCCGGCTTGTCCGAACCGTAGCGACGCATCGCCTCGGCCCAGGTCATGCGCGGGAAGCTGGCCTCCAGTTCGACGTCGACCACTTCCTTGAAGATGCCGCGGATCATGTCTTCGACGAAATCCTGCACGTCGCGCTCGCGGACGAAGGCGAACTCCATGTCCAGCTGGGTGAATTCCAGCTGGCGGTCGGCGCGCAGGGCCTCGTCGCGGAAGCAGCGCGCGATCTGGTAGTAGCGGTCGAAGCCGGCCACCATCAGGATCTGCTTGAACAGCTGCGGGCTCTGCGGCAGGGCGTAGAACTCGCCCGGATGCATGCGCGCCGGCACCAGGAAGTCGCGTGCGCCTTCCGGGGTGGCCTTGGTCAGGATCGGGGTTTCGATGTCCTGGAAACCCTTTTCGTCCAGGTGGCGGCGCAGGGCCTGCACCAGCTTGATGCGGGTGCGCTGCATGCGCTGCATTTCCGGACGGCGCAGGTCCAGGTAGCGGTACTTCAGGCGGGTTTCTTCGCCCGGGTTCTCATGCGCGTGGAACGGCAGCGGTGCGGCCTTGTTCAGCACGGTGATGGCGGTGGCGATCACTTCCACCTTGCCGGTGCGCAGCTTGTCGTTGACCGCGTGGCGGGCGCGCACAACACCTTCCACCTGCAGCACGTCCTCATAGCCCAGGCTGGCGGCCACGGCGAACACTTCGGCGTTGTCAAGCTCCACCGTCACCTGCACGATGCCTTCATGATCGCGGAGATCGATGAAGCAGACGCCGCCCTGGTTACGGGCCACGTCGGTCCAGCCGGCGAGGGTGACAGTCTGGCCAATCAGGGTCTCATCGACCAGGCCGCAGAAGTGGGTACGCATGGGGGGAAAGCTCCGCTGGAGAACGCCGGCGCCTGATGGGGGCCGGAAAGCCTCTTATTCTGCGGCCGAGGCCCCGGCCGGGGCAAATGCAGACGGTCACGCGGGCTTGATCGCCCCCGTCCTTATAGTCGCGCACCTACTCCCGTATGGGGATGTCGCCATGAAACCGCAGTCCCTGGCCAGCCTGGCCGTGATCCTCGGTACCTTTACCGCGCTCGCCCTGCCCTCCGCCCCTGCCGCCGCGCAGGACGGGGTGGTTCGCTGCGAGAGCCAGAACAACCGCGAACGTGTCTGCAACACCGGCTGGCGCGACGCGCAGCTGGTCCGCCAACTGTCCGGCTCGGCCTGCGTGGAGGGCCGCACCTGGGGCACCCGCAATGGCAGCATCTGGGTCAACAACGGCTGCCGCGCCGAATTCACCCAGGGACGAGGTGGCTGGGGTGGCGGCAACGGTGGCGGTTGGGGAGGCGGCAACGGCAACGGCGGCACCGTGCGCTGCGAAAGCCAGGACAACCGCGAACGCAGCTGCCCGGTCGGCTGGCGCAACGCGCGCGTGGTCCGGCAGATATCCGGCACCCAATGCGTGGAAGGCCAGAACTGGGGCGTGCGCAATGGCGCCATCTGGGTCAACCGCGGCTGCCGCGCCGAGTTCGCAGAAGCCCGCGGTGGCTGGGGCGGCGGCAATGGTGGGGGCAATGGCGGCGGCTGGGGTGGCGGCAACAGCAACTACAGCGTGACCTGCAGCAGCAACAACAACCGCCAGCAGAGCTGCAACTGGGATGAACGCCAGGGCCGGCCGGTGCTGCAGCAGCAGCTGTCCGGAAGTGCCTGCCAGGAAGGCCGGACCTGGGGCTACTCGCGCGGCAACGTGTGGGTCAGCAATGGCTGCCGGGCGCGCTTCGGCACGCGTTGAGGGCAGGGTCGCATCCCTGGCCGACGGCCAGGGCTCTGCCCCTTGGATGCGTGCAATGCTGTGGTCGGAGCCCTCCACAGGAGGGATCCGACCCCGCAATCAGGGTGCCGGCGAAGCCTGATCCCCCCAGGGGGCGGGCGGCAGTGCGACCGGCTTGCTGAGGTCGAACTGGACCCGGAATCGACGGCCCTCCGGACGGGTCAGCTCGTAGACGAAGCGCTGGTCCGGCTCGATCTCCATCGCCCAGGTGTTGTGGGTTGAAGCCAGCATGTCGGCACGACGGAACATCGCCACCGATTCGCCATCGGCGGGGAACTGCTGGCGTTCGGCGGTGCCCGGCGGCTTGCTGTCGCCACCGTACAGGGTGATCGCATCGGGGCTGCCATCGGCATGGCGGTGGTCGTGCTTCAGGCGCACGCCGTGCTCGGTGCGGGTCAATACCCAGGTGCGCGAATGGTCATCGCCCACGTGGAACGGGATGCGCAGCTCATGCCCCGGGTCGGCACAGCCACGCACATGCATCACCAGCTTCTGCCCGGCAAAGGGATCGTTGCCGGTGGGCGCCGGCGTGTCTTCCACCACCTTGCCCTCGTAGGCCTGGCCGCAATGGGCTGCGATGGCGGCCATGAAGGCACCGGCCGGTGCGGTCGCCAGATCGTGGTTGACCGTATGCGATGGCTGCGAGCAGGCGGCGAGGCCGAGCAGGGCGATGGCGGAAGCAACAGCGGCGATCGGTTTCATGCCCCAACCCTAACGGCCATGGCCGATGCGCGCAAACCGCACTTCCTGGATCTGCCTCAGCGCTCGGCTGCAGGGGCGGCCGCAACCACTTCGGTCGCCGCCACCGGCGCATCTTCGCCCTGCCCTGCCGGCTCCTGCTCGACCGGGTCGACATCGAACGGCGTGCGGAACACCAGCGAGGGCAGCAGCGTGGTCAATGCGGCGTACAGCAGCAACGCGCCGAACAGCACCGCCGGAATCTGGAAGCGATCGCGCATGATCGCGGCCAGCACCAGGGTGAAGATCAACGTCGGTGCCAGCGCCAGCGACACACGCAGGCTGCTGCGGAAGCTTTCGCCGAACATCACGCGGCGCTGCAGCCAGACCACCGCGATGCGCAGCGGCAGCACCACCAGGGTGATGACGATGCCCAGCCCCAGCGCTTCCCAGCTCAGCGCTTCGCTGGGTACCTTGGTGCCGGCGTTGAAGAAATAGAACGGCACGAAGAACGAGGCGAACAGACGCAGCGCATGCAGGTTTTCGTGCGAGGCCAGCAGCGGCATGCGCTGGTGCAGCAGGCGCGCGACCAGGCCGGCGATGAAGGCGCCGACCAGGTAGTACACGCCCAGCAGGTAGGTGATGTACGCCGCTACCATGCCGACCATCACCAGCAGCGAGAATTCCGAGCCCGGCGCATGCGGTGCGACCCAGCGACCGAGCGCGATGAACACCAGCGGCAGGCCGACCATCATCGCCAGCAGCGCCGTGCTGGACAGCGCCATGTGCGCCGGATCCCCCGCCTGCAGCACGATGAACAACGCCGCCAGGGCCAGCAGTTCACCGGCAATGGCCTTGCTGGTGACCCAGAACCGTTCGTCCTCGCTCAGCCCCAGCCGCGACAGCGAATCCATGATGAAGCCGGTGGACGGGGTCAGCAGCGCCAGCGCCAGCAGCCCTGCCGCCTGCCATGGCAGACCGGCGTAACGCCAGGCCAGCCAACCGACGCCGAACAGGGTCGCACTGCGGATGAGCAGATGCGCCAGCAGCGGCCACATGCCGCGGCGCAGGGCCTGCAGGTCCACTTCCAGGCCGGCGAACAGGAACAGCGAAGAGATGCCCAGCGTGGCCAGCAGTCCGATGACCGCGTCGTGCGCCTGGTCGCCCAGCCAGAGCATGCCGATGATGCCGAACAGCAGGCAGGTCAGGGGCGCGGGCAGGCTGAACCGCTGCAGCGCGCGCGGGATCACCAGCAGCGCGAAGATCAGCAGCAGGTAGACCAGTTCATGACTCATCGGCGACTTCCATGTGGATCGAAGGCGCGCAGGATGCACGCCTGCGCGCGATGGGACAAGTAGAACACTGCTGAAAATCAGCCCCTGCCCTGCGACATCCATGCACAGCCGCTGCGGTCAGGCGATCAGCCCGTCGGCGATGCGACCGACCTGCGCAAGCACCGCCGCGCGCTGTTCGAAGCTGAGCGCGCCCGCCTGCAGATAGGCCGTCACGATCCAGGGCGAACCACCCTGCACCGGCCACAACACGGCGATGTCGTTGCGGGCGTCTTCACCATTGCTGCCGGTCTTGTCGCCCACCCGCCAGCGCTTGCCCAGGCCTGCACGAAGGCAGGCATCGCCGGTTTCGTTGTCGATCAGCCAGTCGGCCAGCTGCTGGCGTGAGGCCGGCTTGAGTGCATCGCCCAGCACCAGCCGCTGCAGCGTCGCAGCGATGGCCGCCGGGGTGGTGGTGTCGCGTGGATCGTCGATGGCGAAGCTGTTCAGCTCCGGCTCCAGGCGATCACTGCGGGTGATCGTATCGCCGCTGGCGCGCAGGAACGCGGTCACTGCCGGCGGCCCGCCGATCGCGGCGAACAACAGATTGGCGGCGGTGTTGTCGCTGGTGATCAGCGTGGCCCGGCACAGGTCACGCACGGTCAGGTCCTTGCCGACATGGCGGCGGGTGACCGGCGCGTGCTCGAGAATGTCCTGTGCCCGTACCGGCAGGCGCTGGTCCAGCAGTGCCGGATCACGCTCGGCCTGCTTGAGCACCGTAGCGGCCAGCACGCTCTTGAAGGTGCTGCAGAGTGGGAAGCGTTCGTCCTGGCGATGGCCGAGGCGGCGACCGCTGCCGGTGTCGAGCAGGGTCACGCCGAGTCGACCGCTGCACGCCTTTTCCAGCGCGGCGAAATCGCTGGCGGCGGCGATGGCGGCAGGGGTTGGCGCAGCGGCCATGGTTGTTGTGGCGGCACGGGCGAGCAGCGGTGCCGCGAGCGCGGAAGCGGCGGCAGCGCCACTGAACTGCAGGAATCGGCGACGAGCGAGCATTCGGGTTCTCCTGGGCGAATTCCGATTATCGGAGGCCATCAACGCTGGCTACCAGCGCGGATTTTCAGGAGGAGACATTAATTTAATTCATGTATAGCGCAGATATTCTGCCGCCATTTCAAAGACACCCGCCAACCAGATACGATCAGCCATCATTCCGGCTCACGGCTCACGCATGCTCCACCCCACCCTGCCGCTGAATGCGCTGCGCGCCTTCGAAGCCGCTGCCCGGCACCAGAACTTCACCCGGGCTGCTCTGGAACTCTGTGTCAGCCAGGCAGCGCTGAGCCACCAGATACGCGGGCTGGAAGACCGTCTGGGCGTCCGCCTGTTCCATCGCCTGCCCCGCGGCGTGGCACTGACCGAGGAAGGAGCAGCGCTGTACCCGGTGCTGAATGAATCCTTCGAACGCATTTCAGCAAGCATCGCCCGCTACACCGGCGGCCCGGCACGGGAAGTGCTGACGATCGGCGTGGTCGGTACCTTCGCCACCGGCTGGCTGCTGCCGCGGCTGGCCGCGTTCGACGCCGCGCACCCGGATATCGAGCTGCGGCTGCAGACCCACAACAACCGCATCGATCTGGCCGGGGAAGGCCTGGACCTGGCGATCCGTTTCGGTGATGGCGACTGGCAGGGGCAGACCTGCACGGCGATCCTGGACGCGCCGTTCGCACCCTTGTGTGCACCGGCGCTGGCACGGCGGCTGAAGCATCCGCGCGACCTGGCGACCTTGCCGCTGCTGCGTTCGTACCGCAGCGACGAATGGCCACGGTGGCTGCAGATGGCCGGAGCCAACGGCGTGGAAGCACGCGGTCCGGTGTTCGATTCGTCGTTGACGCTGGCCGTGGCTGCCGCTGGTGGCGCAGGCGTGGCCTTGCTGCCATTGCGCATGTTCGAGGCGGACCTGGCCGAGGGCCGGCTGCTGCAACCGTTTGCTACCACGCTGGAACTGGGCCGCTACTGGCTGACCCGGCTGCGCTCACGCGCAGAGCGGGAACCGGCCAAGCGGTTCCGCGAATGGCTGCAGGCGCAGGGATGAAACACGCGCGCCGCGGGTAGCGCCGGGCCATGCCCGGCGAGCGCAGCGGATGGGAAAAGCCGCCGGGCATGGCCCGGCGCTACCGATGGAATCAGGACTCCAGCAGTTCCATCCAGGCCGCTTCGGCCTTTTCCAGCTGCGCGGCGGTGGCTTCGCGGTCGCGGCCGAGCACCGCCATGCGCGTGGCATCGGCATAGTTGCTCGAGTCAGCAAGCTGCCGGTCCAGTTCGGCCAGCACGCCTTCCAGCTCGGCGACCTTGGCTTCGGCACTGGCCAGTTTGTGCGGGTTGACCGGCTTCTTCTGCACCATCTGCGCGACCGGTGCGGTCTTGACCACCGCCGGCTCCTCCACCTGCTCCATGCGTACCTTGGTGCCCTGCGCCTGCGGGCGCGTGCGCAGCCAGGCAGCGTACGCGTCGAGGTCGCCGTCGAACGGTTCGACCACGCCATCGGCCACGCGCCAGAAGGTGTCGCAGACCAGGCCGATCAGATGGCGATCATGCGAAACCATCACGATCGCGCCGTCGAAATCGGCCAGTGCTTCAGCCAGCGCTTCGCGCATTTCCAGATCCAAGTGGTTGGTCGGTTCGTCGAGCAGCAGCACGTTCGGCTGCTGGTAGGCGATCAGCGCCAACGCCAAGCGCGCGCGCTCGCCGCCGGAGAAGCCGTCCACCGGTTCAAAGGCACGGTCGCCCGGGAAATTCCACTTGCCGAGGAAGTCGCGGAACGACTGGTTCGGTGCATCCGGGGCCAGGTCGCGGAAGTGTTCCATCGGCGACTGGCCTTCATGCAGCGACTCGACCGTGTGCTGGGCGAAGTAGCCGATGCGCAGGTCCGGGTGCGCGGCGCGCTCGCCGGCGATCGGTGCCAGCTCGCCCACCAGGGTCTTCACCAGCGTTGTTTTACCGGCGCCGTTGGGACCCAGCAGACCGATGCGCTGGCCCGCTTCAAGGCCAAAGCCCACGTTGTGCAGGATCACCGAGTCACTGCCGTAGCCGGCCTCGACGTGGTTCAGGCGGATCAGCGAGAACGGCAATTTGGCCGGCGGCGCAAACTCGATGCGGAACTCGCGCTCGGCGCGCACTGCCTCGGTACCGGCCAGCTTGGCCAGGCGCTTCATCCGGCTCTGTGCCTGCGCGGCCTTGCTGGCCTGGGCCTTGAAGCGGTCGATGAAGCTCTGCAGATGGGCGCGCTCGGCCTGTTCCTTCTCGTGCGCGATCTGCTGCTGACGCAGCTGTTCGGCGCGCTGGCGCTCGAAGTCGGTATAGCCGCCCGGGTACAGCTTGGCGCCGCCACCGTGCAGGTGCAGGGTGTGGGTGGCCACGTTGTCGAGGAACTCGCGGTCATGCGAGATCAGCAGCAGGGTGCCCGGGTACTTCAGCAGCCACTGTTCCAGCCAGTACACCGCGTCCAGATCCAGGTGGTTGGTCGGTTCGTCGAGCAGCAGCAGGTCGCTGGGCATCATCAGCGCGCGGGCCAGGTTCAGGCGCACGCGCCAGCCGCCGGAGAACGAGGACACCGCGCGGTGGTGCGTTTCGGCCGGGAAACCCAGGCCATGCAGCAGCTTGCCGGCGCGCGCTTCGGCGTCGTAGGCGTTCAGCTCGGCCATGCGCGTATGCGCCTCGGCCACCGCTTCCCAGTCTTCACGGGCGGTGGCTTCGGCCTCGGCGGCCAGCACCGCTGCCACCTCGACGTCACCGCCCAGCACGAAGCTCAGCGCCGGGTCCGGCAGCGACGGGGTTTCCTGGGCGACGCTGGCGATGCGGATCTTGCCCGGCAGGTCGACGTCACCCTTGTCGGCCTCCAGCTCGCCCTTCACCGCCGCGAACAGGCTGGACTTGCCAGCACCGTTGCGGCCGACCACGCCTACCCGGTAACCGGCATGCAGAGTCAGGTCGACATTGGACAACAGCAGCCGCTCGCCGCGGCGCAAGGCGAAATTACGAAGCGAAATCATGGGGGGAGGCGTCCATATAACCGAATGGAATGTGCTGGTAAGCACTGTTCCTGCGACGCAATTCTAACGTTAACGAATACTTGACGCGCCCCGGGATGCGCGGCGGGCGACGTTCCTCTCTCCCACGTCCTGTCCGCGCGCCTCCCGGGCCCCTCCCCCCGTCACTGCCTGTCGCAGCTAAATGGTTGCTGCTGCAACGTTTTTTCTGATGACCGGCATTTGACAGGCACTGAATATCCCGTTAATTCCTGTATTGCGCACCGCAACAACCGTCGTCCGCTCACCCCCGTGATGTCGATTCCGGTGCCATCCCGCCAACCGGAGCCCCCTCCCGATGACCCGCAAGACCAGCCTGATCGCCGCCGCCGTCGCTGTCGCACTCGGTGGTTCTCCGTTCGTTGCCGCCGCCCAGCAGGCCGGCACCGCCGCCAACACCCTGGATACGGTGATCGTCACCGGCACACGCGTGGCCGACCGCACGGTCGCCGAATCGCAGTCGCCGATCGACATCATCACCCCCGAGATCCTGCAGTCCACCGGTACCGGTGAGCTGGCCACCGCGCTGTCGCGCGCGCTGCCGTCGCTGAATTTCCCGCGCCCGGCACTGACCGACGGCACCAGCGGTGTGCGCCCGGCACAGCTGCGCGGCCTGTCGCCGGACCAGGTGCTGGTGCTGGTCAACGGCAAGCGCCGCCACACCTCGGCGATGATCAACGTCAACGGCAGCATCGGCCGTGGTTCGTCGGCGGTGGATATCAACGCGATCCCGATCGCCGCCATCGAGCGCGTCGAGGTGCTGCGTGACGGCGCCTCCGCACAGTACGGTTCGGATGCCATTGCCGGCGTCATCAACATCGTGCTGAAGGGCAGCGGCAGTGGCGGTAGCCTGGCTGTCGACTACGGCCAGTATTCGGCCGGCGACGGCAACAAGTACCAGCTGTCCGGCGATACCGGCGTTGAGTTCGGCAACGGCCGTGGCCGCGTGCACGTGGCCGGCCAGATCAGCCAGCAGGACGAGAGCGACCGCGCCGGCCCGTACCGTGGCACCACGCCGAACACCGGCAACTTCCCCAGCGTTGGCCAGACCACCTTCATTGTCGGCGACCCGAAGGTGGACGCCACCGCTGCATCGGTCAATGCCAGCTATGACTTCAGCGACCACGTGACCGGCTATGCCAGCGCGCTGCTCAGCAACCGCGACATCACCTCGTTCGCGTTCTACCGTTCGCGCAACCACAGTGGGCAGAGCGCGCTGCTGGCGCAGACCTACCCGGACGGCTACGTGCCGCAGATCAACCAGTACTCCAAGGACCGCTCGCTGGTGGCCGGCGTCAAAGGCAACACCGACAACGGCTGGACCTGGGACCTGAGCCTGAACCACGGCGAGAACACTCTGGATTTCCACACCCGCAACAGCATCAACTACAGCCTGGGCGCCACCAGCCCGCGTTCGTTCTACGACGGTACGCTGAAGTACCAGCAGGACATCTTCAACGCCGACCTGACCAAGTCGCTGGACTGGGGCCTGGCCTATCCGGTCACGCTGTCCTTCGGCGGTGAGTACCGTCGCGAGAAGTGGGACCAGAACCCGGGTGAACTGAACTCCTACACCGGCACCGGCGCGCAGGGCTTCGCCGGCTTCACCCCGACCAACGAAGTGCACACCGACCGCCACAACTACGCGGTCTATGCGGGCCTGGAAGCGGACCTGACCGAGAAGTTCTCGGCCGGCATCACCGGCCGCTACGAGGATTACTCGGACTTCGGCGACCGCTTCTCCGGCAAGCTGTCGGCGCGCTACGCGTTCACCGACAAGGTCGCGCTGCGGGCCACCGCCTCCAGCGGCTTCCGCGCGCCGTCGCTGCCGCAGCAGGGCTACCAGGCGGTGACCAGCCAGTTCACCAACGGCGTATTCGTCGAACGCGGCACCTTCCCGACCACCAGCCAGGCCGCACAGGCGCTGGGCGCTTCGCCGCTGAAGGCCGAGACCTCCACCTCCTACAGCCTGGGCCTGGTGCTGCAGCCAATCGACCGCCTGTACGTCACCGTCGATGCGTACCAGATCGACATCGACAACCGCATCGCGCTGTCGTCCAGCATCACCACCAACGCCGCCTCCAGTGCGCTGCTGTCCGGGCTGGGCCTGCCGCAGGTGACCGCGTTCTCGTACTTCACCAATGGCCTGGACACCCGCACCCGCGGCGTTGACTTCGTGTCCAGCTACACCGTGCCGTTCAGCGCCAGCAGCCTGGAACTGACCGCGGCGTACAGCTACAACGACACCGAAGTGCAGCGCGTGGGCGGCACGCCGGCGGTGTTCGGCACGCTGGGCCTGACCCAGTCGCTGATCGGCCGCGATGAGATCGGCCGCATCGAAGACAGCTACCCGCACGACAAGACCATCCTCAGCGGCACCTGGCGTTCGGACCACTGGGAGCTGGGCCTGGCAGCGACCCGCTACGGCAAGTTCACCGTGCGCAACTCGGCCACGGCCGCGCGTGACCAGACCTACGGCGACAAGTGGGTGCTGGATGCTTCGGCCAGCTACAAGCCGAGCGCGAACTGGACGCTGACGGTGGGCGCCGACAACCTGCTGAACGAGTACCCGGACCGCACCGAGGATCTGCAGAACTCGACCTTCGGCATGCTGCCGTACAGCAACTACTCGCCGTTCGGCTTCAATGGCGCGTATGTGTACGGGCGGATCAAGTACAACTGGTAAGCGGTAACGGGCGTGCCGGGCCCTGCCCGGTGGCTGCTCTGGTAGTGCCGGCCGCTGGCCGGCAACGACGCGTGGGCAAACCCGCAGGCACGGATCGTGGACTGCGGGTTTGCCGTATCTGGCCGCATCGGTGAAAATCGGGGTACCCCCCCTGTTTCCTGCGAGAGCCGATGCACCATGACACCGACCTGATCAACATCGTTGCCGTTGGTCTCGGGCTCGCCTTCATCTTCGGCGCGCTGGCCAACAAGCTGCGCTTGTCTCCTCTGGTCGGTTACCTGGTTGCTGGCATCTGCGTCGGCCCGTTCACTCCGGGCTTCGTCGCCGACCAGGCATTGGCCAACCAGCTGGCCGAGCTGGGCGTGATGCTGCTGATGTTCGGCGTCGGCCTGCATTTCTCGCTGAAGGACCTGATGGCGGTCAAGGCCATCGCCATTCCCGGTGCCATCGGCCAGATCCTGGTCGCGACCCTGCTCGGCTGGGGCCTGGCGGCATTGATGGGCTGGCCGGTCATCCATGGCGTGGTGTTCGGTTTCGCGCTGGCCACGGCCAGTACCGTGGTGCTGCTGCGCGCGATGGAAGAGCGCCGCCTGCTGGAAACCCAACGCGGCAAGATCGCAGTCGGCTGGCTGATCGTCGAAGACCTGGCCTGTGTGCTGGCACTGGTGATGATGCCGGTGATGGCCGGCGTGTTCGGGCCCGACGCGGCCAATGAACACCACACCATCGGCAGCGTGCTGGCCAGCATCGGCTGGACGTTCGTGCAGCTGGGCCTGTTCGTGGCGGTGATGCTGGTGGTCGGCCGCCGGGTCATTCCGTGGATCCTGGAGCGCATCGCCGGTACCGGCTCGCGCGAACTGTTCACCCTGTCGGTGCTGGCGATCGCGCTGGGCGTGGCGTTCGGCTCGGCGATGCTGTTCGGCGTATCGTTCGCGCTGGGCGCGTTCTTCGCCGGCATGCTGCTCAATGAATCCGAACTCAGCCACAAGGCGGCCAGCGATTCACTGCCGCTGCGTGATGCATTCGCGGTGCTGTTCTTCGTCTCGGTGGGCATGCTGTTCAATCCCGGCATCCTGATCGAGCACCCGTGGCAGGTGCTGGCTACTGCCGGCATCATCATGTTCGGCAAATCGGCGGCGGCGTTCTTCATCGTGCGCGCGTTCGGCCATCCCACCGGCACCGCGTTGACGATCTCGGCCAGCCTGGCGCAGATCGGCGAGTTCGCCTTCATCATCGCCGGCCTCGGCGTGACCCTGAAGATCCTGCCGCCCACCGGCCAGGCCCTGGTGCTGGCCGGCGCGCTGATCTCGATCATGCTCAATCCGCTGGTGTTCGGTCTGCTCGACCGCTGGCTGCTGAAGCACCAGGAAACCACGCCCACCGCGGTGGAGACCGAGCTGCCGCCCGGACCGTCGCTGGACCTGCACGACCATGCCATCGTCATCGGCTACGGCCGCGTCGGCAGCGCGCTGGCACAGGTGCTGCGCGACCGTGGCGTGCCGGTGATGATCATCGACGACAACAAGGAACACGTGGCCGAGGCGCATGCGGCCGGCCTGCCCGGCATCCGCGGCAGCGCCGCTTCGGACAAGGTGCTGGCCGAGGCCCATCCCGAGCGCGCCAAGATCGCGGTGCTGGCGATCCCGCAGCCACTGGAAGCCGGTGAGACCCTGGCCAAGCTGCGTGCGATCAACCCCAACCTGACCCTGCTGGCGCGCGCGCACAGCGATGCCGAAGTGAAGCATCTGCTTGAACATGGTGCCGACGGTACGGTGATGGCCGAGCGCGAGCTGGCTTACTCGCTGGCGGAAATGGTGATGGCGACCCCGCCGTATCGCAGTCTTGGGCAGCACAGCATTCCGGTGGTGTGAGGGGTGTGCGGCAGGGCTGCGCCCTGCACCCGCGGTAGTGCCGGCCGCTGGCCGGCAACCTAACAGCCGAAGCAACAGCAAAAGCGGGTTTCCTGTGGGTTGGCGGGGTGGCATGACCTGCTCTTGGTGGGTGTCGACCTTGGTCGACACGTCGATCCACGCCATGCGTGGATGTTCTTCGTTCACTCGTCGAAGAATTCGATTTCGATTGAGATTCATCCACGCATGGCGTGGATCTACCGGGGTTGGTTGCGCCCAAAAAAATCCCCGGCCGACCCGCATCGGCCGGGGATGATATCGCCACGCCCTTGGAGAGCATCTCTACCGTAGCGCGTTCCTGCAGCGATGGTGATCGCCTATGGCGATGACGACCAAGCCGCCAGCTATCAGGCGTCAGCCAACGCCTGCTCCAGGTCAGCGCGCAGGTCGCCGATGTGCTCGATGCCGATCGACAGGCGCACGGTGTCCTCGCTGACCCCGGCCCTGGCGAGCTCGGCCGCATCCAGCTGGCGATGGGTGGTCGACGCTGGATGGGTGGCCAGCGACTTCGCATCCCCCAGGTTCACCAGCCGGGTGAACAGCTTCAGTGCATCAAGGAAACGCGCGCCGGCAACGCGCCCGCCGGGCAGGCCGAAGGTCAGCACGCCGGAGCCGTGGCCGCCCAGATAGCGCTGCGCCGCCGCGTGTTCGGGATCTTCGGGCAACCCGGCATAGCGCACCCAGGCCACCTTCGGATGCGCGCGCAGGTACTCCGCCACGGCCAGCGCATTGGCGTTGATCCGCTCCATGCGCAGGGCCAGGGTCTCGATGCCCTGCAGGATCAGGAAGGCATTGAACGGTGACAACGCGGCACCGGTATTGCGCAACGGCACTACCCGCGCACGGCCGATGTAGGCCGCCGCGCCGAGCGCTTCGGTGTAGACCACACCGTGATAGCTCGGGTCGGGCTGGTTCAAGCGGGCAAAGCGTTGCGGCTGTGCCGTCCAGTCGAAACGGCCCGAATCGACGATCGCCCCGCCCAGACTGGTGCCGTGGCCGCCGAGGTACTTGGTCAGCGAGTGCACCACGATGTCGGCGCCATGTTCGAACGGGCGCAGCAGGAACGGCGTGGCCACGGTGTTGTCGACGATCAGCGGCACGCCCGCCGCATGCGCGACCTCGGCGATGGCGGCGATGTCGGTGACGTTGCCGCGCGGGTTGCCGATCGATTCAACGAACACCGCCTTGGTGCGCTCGTCGATCAGGGCTGCGAACGCAGATGGGTCAGCCGGATCGGCAAAACGCGTCTGGATGCCGTACTGCGGCAGTGTGTGGGCCAGCAGATTGAGGCTGCCGCCATACAGCGCGCTGGCGGCAACGATGTTGTCACCGGCCTCGGCGATGGTCTGGATCGCATAGGTGATCGCCGCCTGTCCGGAGGCCAGTGCCAACGCGCCGATGCCCCCTTCCAGCGCCGCCACGCGCTGCTCCAGCACGTCGGTGGTGGGGTTCATGATGCGCGTATAGATGTTGCCCTGCACCTTCAGGTCGAACAGGTCCGCCCCGTGCTGGGTGTCATCGAATGCGTAGGCCACGGTCTGGTAGATCGGCACCGCCACCGCGCGGGTGGTCGGGTCGGGACGATAACCGCCGTGCACGGCCAGGGTTTCCAGTTGCCACTGCGGATCGCTCATTGCGCCAGGCTCCATCCGGGGAAACGCCCACCATAGGCCAGCCTTCGACCGCCACTGAGAGCCCCTGGCGATGACGCCAGTACCGGCGGTTATCAGGTTGCCCGGGATTCAGGCAGTCGTCATGGGCCATTGCTAGGCTTCGCCGCCGGGCCTTTCGCCCCGGACAAGGACGCCCTACCGATGCAGCCCTCCCCGTGGACTCCCGCCACCGGCAACCCGACCCAGGTGCTGCTGGTCGAGGACGACCGCCGCCTGGCCGAGCTGGTCAGCGACTACCTGCGCGAACATGGATTTGCCGTGCAGCACGTACCGCGCGGCGACCTGGCCAGCGCGGCCTGTCGCCAGCACGCGCCGGAACTGGTGGTGCTGGACCTGATGCTGCCTGGCCTCGGTGGCATCGACGTGTGCCGGCAGATCCGCAGCTTTTCCGACGTGCCGATCCTGATGCTGACGGCGTGCGAGGACGATATCGAACAGGTGCTGGGCCTGGAGTCCGGCGCCGATGACTACGTGCACAAGCCGATCGAGCCGCGCCTGCTGCTGGCGCGCCTGCGCGCACTGCTGCGCCGTCGCCATGGCAGCGGCCCTGCGGGCGTGCCTTGCCGGCTGATGCATGGCAAACTGCTGATCGATCGCGTGCAACGCGAGGTTCACCTGCATGGGCAGCCGGTGGAACTGGGTACCACCGAATTCGAGATCCTCTGGCTGCTGGCCAGCCAGCCCGGGCAGATCCTCTCGCGCGACCAGATCCTGCAGGCGGCGCGTGGCATCGGTTTCGATGGCCTGGACCGCAGCGTGGATGTCTGCATCGGCAAGCTGCGCCGCAAGCTGGGCGACGACGCGCGCGAACCTCGCCGGATCAAGACCGTCTGGGGCCGCGGCTACCAGTTCAACCCGTCGGCCTGGTCGGCGTGAAGCGCCTGTTCCTGTGGCTGTGGTTCGTCACTGGTGCCTGCCTGCTGGTGTCGGTGTTCAGCCTCAACCATCTGCTGGACCGCATCTACACGCCCCTGCAGGAACGTGTCTTCGTCGAACAGGTGCGCGGCCAGGTGTATGCACTGCGCAGCGGACTGGCCGGCCTGGACCGCCCGCAGCAACAGCAGCGTGTGGCGCAATGGCAACCGCACTACGGCATTGCACTGTCACTGCTGGATGCGCCGCCGCAACTCGATGACGAAGAGCGCGCTGCCCTGCGCGGGGACGGCTTCATCGTCCGCAACCGCTACCAGCAGGTACTGCTGCCCATCGAGGGTGCTGACGGACGCTGGCTGGAGCTGCGCTTTCCCGGCGAAGTGCAGATGACCCTGTACATGACCGCTGCCGCCTACCTGTGCATCCTGCTGCTGGTGGGCGCCTGCCTCTATGCCTGGGTACGCCTGCTGTGGCGCGACCTGGAGGCGCTGCGGGGTCATGCAGACCGCATCGGTGCCGGCGACCTGCAGGCGCGTGCGCAGGTATCGCCGCGCTCGCAGATCCGGGTCATCGTCGAGCATTCCAACCGCATGGCAGCGCGCGTGGCCGAACTGGTGCAACGGCAGCGCGATCTGACCCATGCCATTTCCCACGAGCTGCGCACGCCGATCGCGCGCCTGGCCTTCGGCCTGGACCTGATGCAGGACAGCAACGATCCGGCGCGACGGGCACACCTCGCTGCCGGCCTGCATGGCGATCTGGCCGAGCTCAACCGGTTGGTCAGCGAGCTGCTGGCCTACGAGCGGCTGGAACATCCCAGCGACGCCGAGCCCATGCAGCGGATCGAAGCGAACGACTGGCTGCAGGCCTGCATGGAAGACGCACGGCGCGATGCCGAGCGCGCGGGCCTGCTACTGCAGGTCTGGCCCAGTGCGCTGCCACGCGTGGATGCCGAGCCGCGCCTGCTGCAGCTGGCCCTGAGCAACCTGGTCGGCAACGCGATGCGTTATGCACGCACCCGTGTGGAGGTGTCACTGGTCAGCGTGGCCGGCAAGGCCTGCCTGCGCGTGGATGACGATGGCCCCGGCATCGCCGAAGGTGATCGCGAAAAGGTGCTGCGCCCGTTCACCCGCCTGGATGACAGCCGCAGCCGCGACACGGGTGGCTTCGGCCTGGGCCTGGCCATCGCCGGGCGCATCGCGGTTCGTCACCACGGAGAGCTCCGCGTGGGACGCGCGACCCTCGGTGGCGCGCGCCTGGAAATGCACTGGCCAATGGCTGCCAGCTGAACGGCGCAGGCCGCCCTTACAGTTGCTTACAACTCCCGCACAACTGCGGACGGATTGGTCGCCGGCGTCCCGCCACGCTGGCGACCCTGCAGCACGCGCCGGATGCGCGCGCTGCACTTCCTCCCAATTTAGAGAGTTGCCATGTCCCACCTTCGCCGTTTCCCCACCCTGCTCGGCCTGGCCCTGTTGCCCTTGTTCGCGACGTCCGCAGCGCATGCCAAGGATGACAAGTGGACCTTCGAGCTTGCTGCTGGCGGCGGTGTCGCCCCGCGTTACAGCGGCAGCGAGGAATTCCAGGCCGCACCCACACTGTCCTTCGACGTGACCTCGCCGGGTGGCTGGTTTCTGGGTACCAGCGGTGCGGGTTGGGGTACGGCGATCGGCGAACACACCCGCGTGCGTGCCTACGTCGGTGGCAGCGGCAGCCGCCGCGAGAAGAACTCGATCCTCGGCGGCTCGGACTTCCTGCGTGGCATGGGCGATATCGATACCCGGCCCCTGGTCGGCCTGGCAGCTGGCTATACGCTGGGTGAGGCAGTACTGAGTGGTTCGTGGCAGTACACGCTGAAAGACGACGACAAGGGCGACAACGGCCTTGCCACCCAGCAGATCCATCTGAATCTGGAGATGCCGTTGTTCGATCTGGCCGGTGGTGTGGTCAGCGGCAGCGTCTCCACCGACTACGGCAACCGCGGCTACATGCAGACCTGGTATGGCGTCAGCCCTGACCAGGCCGCTCGCACCGGTTTCGCCCAGCACAAGCCCAAGGCCGGTCTGGTCAGCGCCGGCCTGGGCATGAAATGGAGCCATCGCGCCGGTCGCAACGGCAACTGGTACATCGCCGTGGAAGGCACCCGCCTGCTGGGCGGTGCGGCAGACAGCCCGATCGTGCAGAAGGCCAACCAGTTCGGCTTGATGACCGGGTATACGCACCGGTTCTGAGCATTGCCGGCATGCGCCGGATGCGGCCGGTCGCTACAACGGAAACGGGGCGCTGCGATCATGCAGCGCCCCGTTCGGCTCAGGCCTTGGCGAACACCAGATGGCCGCCGTCGTTGCCCACTTCGATGGTATCGCCGTTGGCGAACGCACCGGACAGGATCTGCTGCGCCAGCGGGTTTTCCAACTGCGCCTGGATCGCACGCTTCAGCGGGCGCGCTCCGTAGACCGGATCGAAGCCAACGTTGCCGAGCAGATCGAACGCCGCATCGGACACCACCAGCTTCAGGCCACGCTCGGCCAAGCGCTTTTCCAGGCCACGCATCTGGATGCGCGCGATCTGCTTGATCTGCTGCTTGTCCAGCGGATGGAACACCACGATGTCGTCCAGGCGGTTGATGAACTCCGGACGGAAGTGCGCCTGCACCACCCCCATCACCGCCGCCTTCATCTGCGTGTAGGCCTCCGGCGTGTCATCGCCACTCATGTCCTGGATCTGGTGCGAACCCAGGTTGGAGGTCATCACGATGACGGTGTTACGGAAGTCCACCGTGCGGCCCTGGCCGTCGGTCAGGCGACCGTCGTCCAGCACCTGCAGCAGGATGTTGAACACATCCGGATGCGCCTTCTCCACCTCATCCAGCAGGATCAACGAATACGGGCGACGGCGCACGGCCTCGGTGAGGTAACCACCTTCCTCGTAGCCCACGTAGCCCGGGGGCGCACCGATCAGGCGTGCAACGCTGTGCTTCTCCATGAACTCGCTCATGTCGATGCGGATCATCGCGTCGGCGCTGTCGAACAGGAACTCGGCCAGTGACTTGCACAGTTCGGTCTTGCCCACGCCGGTCGGGCCCAGGAACAGGAACGAGCCACCCGGTCGATTCGGATCGGACAAGCCAGCGCGCGAACGACGCACCGCGTCGGACACCACCTTGATCGCCTCTTCCTGGCCGACCACGCGGTTGTGCAGCACCTCTTCCATGCGCAGCAGCTTGTCACGCTCGCCTTCCAGCATCTTGTTGACCGGGATGCCGGTCCAACGCGAGACGACCTCGGCGATCTCCTCGTCGGTGACGCGGTCCTGCACCAGCTTGAAGTCGTGGTTCTCCACTTCCTGGGCGGCGGCCAGCTGCTTCTCCAGCTGCGGCAGCACGCCATACTGGATCTCGCTCATGCGGGCGAAATCCTGCCGGCGCTGCGCAGACTCCAGTTCAACCTTGGCCTGCTCGACCTGTTCCTTGAGCTTGGTCGTGCCCTGCAGCGCGGCCTTCTCCGACTTCCAGACCTCGTTGAGATCGGAGAACTCGCGCTCCAGCGCGTCGATATCGTTTTCCAGGTCGGCCAGACGTTGCCGCGAGGCATCGTCCTTTTCCTTTTTCAGCATCTCGCGCTGGATCTTCAACTGGATCAGGCGACGTTCCAGCCGATCCAGTTCCTCCGGCTTGGAGTCGATCTCCATGCGCAGGCGCGAAGCAGCTTCGTCCATCAGGTCGATGGCCTTGTCCGGCAGCTGGCGGTCGGTGATGTAGCGGTTGGACAGGGTGGCCGCGGCGACGATGGCCGGGTCGGTGATCTCCACCCCGTGATGCACCGCGTACTTTTCCTTCAGGCCGCGCAGGATCGCGATGGTGTCCTCCACCGTCGGCTCACCCACGAACACCTTCTGGAAGCGGCGCTCCAGCGCGGCGTCCTTTTCGATGTATTTGCGGTACTCGTCCAGCGTGGTCGCCCCGACGCAGTGCAGTTCACCGCGTGCGAGTGCCGGCTTGAGCATGTTGCCGGCATCCATCGCGCCGTCGGCCTTGCCCGCGCCGACCATGGTGTGCAGCTCATCGATGAACAGGATGATCTGCCCTTCGCTCTTGGCCAGGTCGTTGAGCACGCCCTTCAGGCGCTCCTCGAATTCGCCGCGGAACTTCGCACCGGCGATCAGCGCGCCCATGTCCAGCGACAGCACGCGCTTGCCACGCAGGCCTTCGGGCACTTCGTCGTTGATGATGCGCTGGGCCAGGCCTTCGACGATGGCGGTCTTGCCCACGCCGGGTTCGCCGATCAGCACCGGGTTGTTCTTGGTACGACGCTGCAGCACCTGGATGGTGCGGCGGATCTCCTCGTCACGGCCGATCACCGGGTCGAGCTTGCCGCTCTCGGCACGCGCGGTCAGGTCGATGGTGTACTTCTCCAGCGCCTGCCGCTGTTCTTCGGCGTTCTCCGACTGCACGTTCTCGCCGCCACGCAGCTTGTCGATGGCGGTCTGCAGGCGCGCCTTGTCGGCACCGGCAGCGCGCAGCGCCATGCCCAGCGTGCCGCCGTCTTCCAGCGCGGCCAGCACGAACCACTCGCTGGCGATGAAGGCATCGCCCTGCTGCTGTGCCAGCTTGTCGGTGTGGTTGAGCAGGCGGTTGAGATCGTTGCCGATCGACAGGTTGCCGGCCTGGCCGGACACCTTCGGCAGTGCTTCAAGCGCCTCGTCCAGGCGCTCGCGCAGCACCGGCACGTTGACGCCGGCCTGGGCCAGCAACGGCCGGGTGCTGCCGCCCTGCTGGTCCAGCAGGGCACTGAAGACATGTACCGGTTCAATGATACTGTTGTCGCGGCCTACCGCCAGCGACTGCGCGTCTGCCAGCGCCTGCTGGAAACGCGAGGTGAGCTTGTCCATGCGCATTGTGAAACCTCATCGGTCATCTTGGCCGGCCGCGCCGGCGATGCTTGAGAGATGCGGTTGCCCCACCCCGTTTCAAGGGTGGCTGCGACTGCATTCGAAGGCCAGTCAGCCTGCGGCCAGCATGCCGGACGGGGTGTTGTCGGCGCGTTGATCCGGATCACATCCGCACGACGGGGGCTCTCAACGGGTGATCGCGCCCCGGATCGCCCGCAGCTGCTGCTTGACCGCCCGCGCCTGCCCCGCGTCCATGCGCAGCAAGGCCTTCTGGCCGATCGAGCGCGACTGAAGGGTGGCATCGACGAAGCGGTAGCGTCCGCGCTCATCGCGCTCCACCAGCGGCGCTTGAGCCAGCTCAGGGGTATCCAGCAGATGATCGATGACTGACACCAGGCGATCATTGAAGTAGCCATCGGGCTTTCCAAGATCGACGTAGGCCTGCTGGATCAACGGATAGAAGCGCTTGTAGGCCAAGGCCGCCGCCGCCGGGTCGAGCGCAGTGAAGGCCTGCACATAGGGCGCATAGCGCGCTGCATTGGCCGCAGCGATGCGTTCGCCGCCCTCGCCCTGCTCCACCTGCAGGCTGCCCGGCAGCGGCCGAGCGGCCAGCGCGGTAGGCGGCACACTGGCCTTGTCCAGGTTGTCGACCTGGGTAACCAGCCGCTGGATCAGGTGATCACGCAGCAGCACGGTCAACGCACCCTCGCCCTTGAACAGTTCGCTCAATGCGCTCCAGGCGGCGGTATCGCTGTCAGCGAGCTTCGGCAGCGCCGGGTCAGCGGCGGCCTCGGAATCCAGCGGATGCCTGATCGGCGGTGGTGCGGGCTCTTCGACGGCAACAGGCTTCGGTGCGGCGCCTGCCGAGGTCGGCGCGGATTGCACCGGCACCGATACGCCATCTGCCAGGCTCTGCAACTGGTCGCGGAACAACCATGTGCCCGCGCCCCCCACCACCACCACGCCCAGAACCCAGGGCCAGACCGCTTTTCCACTCTGCATGATGCAGTACCTCGCTTTTCACCTGCATGGACAAGGTGTGACTCCCCTCATTCGGCAGGGTTCCCCATCCATTCCGCTGGCGTTGTGGTTCACGCCTGCTTTGCGCGATACGCGCGACCCTGCTGTTCTTGTCTTGCGGAGAAGCCTTCATGCAGTACGCGCTGTACTACTGGACCGGCATCCAGGGCCGTGGCGAATTCGTGCGGCTGGCGCTGGAAGATGCCGGCGCCGACTATGTCGACATGGCGCGGGTGCACGGCGACGCGGTGATGCAGCCGTTCCTCGACGGCCACAGCGAAGGTGCGCAACCTTTCGCGCCACCGTTCCTGAAGGCCGGGCGACAGGTCATCGCACAGGTTGCGGCCATTCTCGATTTCCTCGGCCCGACGCTGGATCTGGTCCCGCAGGCCGCCTCGCGGCGCATGCAGGCGCTGCAGTGGCAGCTGACCATCGCCGATCTGGTGGCCGAGGTGCACGACACCCACCATCCGATCGCTGCGTCGAAGTACTACGAAGACCAGAAGACCGAAGCGAAGGCACGCGCGGCAGCGATGCGCGGTGAGCGCCTGCCGAAGTTCCTCGGCTACTTCGAGCAGGTGCTGAAGGCCAACGGCGGTCGCCACCCGTTGCGCGAACACTCCTACGTGGACCTGTCACTGTTCCAGCTGCTGAGCGGGCTGGACTACATGTTTCCGCGTCGCATGCAGGCGTTGTGGCCCACCCTGCCGCTGCTGCGCGCATTGAAGGATCGGGTGGAGCAACGGCCCAACATCGCCGCCTATCTCGCTTCGGAGCGGCGGCTTGCCTTCAACACCAACGGCATCTTCCGGCATTACCCGGAGCTGGATTCAGAGCGGTAGCGCCGGGCCATGCCCGGCGGCGACGCAACCCAACGCCGGGCATGGCCCGGCGCTACCGGTCAATGGGCGTTTTCAGCCAGCGGCTTCACCGCCTGCTTCTGCAGCGACAGCAGCCCCAGCAGGATGGCCAGTGCCACATACGCGCCGGCGAACTGCCAGCTGATGACACGGGCCAGGCCCTGCAGATCCCACGGCAGGTAGATGCCGCCGCGCGGATCCACCGAATGGATCAGGCCGAACAGGGTGAGCCCCGCCGCCACCAGCAGGAAGCCACAGGCGCGACGCAGGCGCCCATCGACCATCGCCGCGACGGTGGCAATCCACAGCATCGACGTGATGATGAAGCCGTTGCCCAGTGCGAAGATCACCGCCAGCTCCGGCAGGCCGTGGCCATCGACGTGGGTCAGCAGTGCGCCCATCTGCTCGGCCGGAATCCAGCCCGGTGCCTTGATGGCCAGCAGGTAAGCTGCCGACGGCAGGAAGCCCAGCACCATCGCGCCGGCATGCTGGCGCGGCGTCGCCTGGAACGCCTGGGTGGTGATGTCGATTGACACGTACACGATGATCGGCGCCAGCACCGCCAGCGGCAGCCACTGCACCAGCCCGGAAATGATGCCGAGCATGCCGCCGATGCCAACGAAAAGGCCGGTCAGCAGCGTGTAGCCGCTGCGCGCGCCCATGTGCTTGTAGGCCGGCTGACCGATGTACGGGGTGGTCTGCGCAACGCCGCCGCAGACGCCAGCCACCAGCGTGGCCACCGCTTCCACCAGCAGGATGTCGCGGGTGCGGTAGTCATCGCCGGCCGCGCGCGCGCTCTCGGATACGTTGATGCCACCCACCACCATCAGCAGGCCGAACGGCAGCAGCAGCGGCAGGTAGGTCATCGCGGTCGGCAGGCCCTCGATGAAGCCCAGCGTCGGCAGCGGCAGTACCACCTGCGGCGGCACCCAGGCCGGAATCTGGAAGCCGGGCACGCCCAGCCCGGCCAGGCCAAGCCCGTAATACAGGACGGTGCCGAACACGAACGCCAACAGCACACCCGGACCACGCAGCGGCAGCTTGCCCTTGGCGATCAGCACGTACAGCAGCAGGCCCAGCGTGGTGAAGCCGACCAGCGGCGAGCGCAGGGTTTCCAGCAACGGCAGCAGGCCCATCAGCACCAGTGCAATGCCAGCGATGGAGCCCAGCAGCGCGGCACGTGGCAGCGCGCGGGTCACCGCTTCACCGAAGAAGGACAGGATCAGCTTGAGCACGCCCATGATGACCAGCGAGGCCATGCCCAGCTGCCAAGTGGCGATGGCGGCGGCATGCGGGTCCAGGCCCTGCTGCTTGAAGGCCAGGAAGGCCGGGCCCAGCACCAGCAGTGCCATGCCGATGCTGGTCGGCGCATCCAGGCCCAGCGGCATGGCGGTGACGTCATCGCGCCCGGTACGCGCGGCCAGGCGCCGTGCCATCAGGGTGTACAGCAGGTTGCCGACCAGCACGCCCAGGGCAGTGCCGGGGAACATGCGGCCGAAGACCACGTCGGCGGGGAACTGGAACATCCCGACCAGGGCCATGGCAATGAAGCCGAGGATGGAAAGATTGTCGACGACCAGGCCGAAGAAGCCATTGAAGTCGCCAGCGACGAACCAGCGGCGCGGCGCGGTGGAAGCGGGAGCGGACATGGAAGGGGCGGTGGGGGTGGGGACCGCCGATGGTAGGCCCAGCGGGGCCGGCGCGCCAATTCCCGCGTGGAATGATGGGTTCCAGCCAACGGCGGAGCCCCTCGTGGTTGGTCGCGAACTACGATTTTCCGTGTTGGGCCGGGTGGGTAGGCTGCGCGGGGGACGCCGTGAACCCATCCTTGGGGGCTTGGCCGCGGCATCCATGCCGCGGACACCCCCGCGCAACCTACCCGCCCGGCCCCTGACAGTTTCCTGCGGGCGCCAGCCACGGAAGAGAATCAAAAGATCAAAAGCAGAAGCCGGTCGCTTCGCTCGCGAGCCGGGCATGGCCCGGCTCTACAGAGATCACATCCGTCGATATGCCCAGAAATCCACCCACGCATCGCGTGGATCGACGTGTCGACCAAGGTCGACACCCACCAAAAGCAGTCGACACCCACCAAGAGCAGGCCATGCCATTCCGACAGATCGTGGAAATCTGTCGAAGGCGGGGTGGGTCCGGTTGCGGGGGTGTCCGCGGCATGGATGCCGCGGCCAAGCCCCCAAGGATGGGTTTACGGCGTCCCCCGCAACCGGACCCACCCCGCCATCCCAGGGATAGCAAGCTGTTGCTGTTGCTTCGGCTGTTGCTTTGGCTTCGGCTGTTGCTTTGGCCTCGGCGGGTGCAGGGCGCAGCCCTGCATCAAACCCAACCTCTTACTTCTTCAGGAAGTTGTCCACCAGCAGATGCTTGACGTCATCGATGCGGCCGCTCAGCACCGCCTTGGCCGCGTACAGCGCCGTACCCGCCACCTGCTTGGCCTCGATCTGCGGCGGCATCACCAGCTCCGCGCGACTGGTGTGCACGTCCAGCAGGGCCGGCCCACGCTGGGCCAGGAAATCCTGCACCGCTTCCTCCAGATCCTCGCTGCGGGTCACCGTGCGGCCGTGGAAGCCGATCACCTCGGCCAACCGCCCGAAGTCCGGATTCTTCAGGTCGGTGTAGTTGTCCAGCAGGCCCTCCACCTTCTGCTCCAGCTCGACGAAGTTCAGCGAGCCGTTGTTGAACACCACCACCTTGATCGGAAGATTTTCCTGCACCGCCGTCAGCAGATCGCCCAGCAGCATCGCCAGCCCGCCATCGCCGGACAACGAAATGACCTGCCTTCCCGGAAATGCCTTCTGCAGACCCAGCGCCTGCGGCATCGCGTTGGCCATCGTGCCGTGCAGCAGGCTGGTCAACGTGCGGCGCCGGCCGTTCACCCGGATGTGGCGCAGCACCCACACCATCGGCGAGCCACCGTCCGCGGTGAACAGTGCGTCGTCGGTAGCGTATTTGGACAGCAGCGCGGTCAGGTGCTGCGGATGGATCAGCTCGCCTTCACCCGGCTGCTCCTCCTGCTCGCGCTTCTTCAGCGCCTTGTCGCGATGCTCGATGCATTCGTCCAGGAAGCTACTGTCTTCGCGAGGAGGCAGCAGCGGCAGCAGCGCATCCAGCGTCGGCGCGATATCACCGACCACGCCCAGGTTCACCGGGTGACGACGACCGAGGTGGCTGCCGTCGCGGTCGACCTGGATGATCGTGGCCTTGTCAGGATAGAACTGGCCCCAGGCGAAATCCGCGCCGAGCAGCAGCAGCGTGTCGCACTCCATCAACGTATGGAATCCGGATTCGATGCCGAAAACACCGGTCATGCCCATGTTGTACGGGTTGTCCGGTTCGACGAAGTCCTTCGCACGCGACGTGTGCGCCACCGGTGCCTGCAGGCGCCGCGCCAGTTCCAGCAGCTGCGTATGCGCGCCCTGGCAACCGGCGCCGGCATAGATGCCGATACGCTTGCCCTGCCCCAGCAGTTCGGCAATCTGCTGCAGTTCGCTATCGGATGGGCGCAGCACCGGCTGGGTGTAATGCACCGAGAACGGCACATCGTGCTTCACTTCCGCTTCGCTGATGTCGGCCGGCAGGATCACCACCGCCACGCCGCGACGGCTGATCGCCGCCTGGCAGGCCAGCGCCACCACGCGGCGTGCCTGCGCCGGGCTGTGCACCTGCTCGCAGAACACCGTGCAGCTGCCATACACCGCCTTGAAATCCACTTCCTGCGGGAACTCCATGCCGAGTTCGCTGGTGACCACCTGGCTGGCGATCAACACCATCGGTGCACGGTTGCGGTTGCTCTCGAAGATGCCGTTGATGAAGTGCAGGCCACCAGGCCCGCACGAGCCCGCGCAGGCGGTCAGCTGGCCACTGATCAATGAATCGGCACCGGCCGCGAACGCGGCGACCTCTTCATGGCGCACATGCACCCACTCGATTTCACTGCGATGCAGTGCGTCGGTGACATGGTTCAGGGTGTCGCCGACGATGCCATAACAACGGCGGACGCCCGCCTGCTGCAATGTATCGACGACGATCTCGGCAACGCGCTTGCTCATGGTGCTGCAGCCTGGTTCGGGGGAAACCCGAGGCTAGACCCGGTGAAGTGATGCTCCCGTGGGCAAGAGGCCGATCGCCTTGTTGTGCAAACTCCGGGCAGCGCTGCCGTCAATCGTTGACGTTGATCCAGCCCTCGATCGCGCCCTGTTTCGGAGTGCGGTAACGCAGCTTCACCCAACCATCCTGCTCATCCAGCATCTCCACGCGATCGCCCTGTACCAGGTAGCGCTTGGTGCTTGATGCGCCGGGCCGGTCGAACAGGAACAGGCGCGCAGGCAGCACGGTGGCATCCAGGCCCCGCAGCGGTGCGCCGCTGGCGGGTGCACCCAATCCGTCACCAATGGCGCTTTCCAGCACCTTGCCGGCGGGATCATAGGTGCGCCACACCGCCAGCGGGCCTTGGCTTTCGGTCTCTTCCCAGTGCAGCGCCCGGTTGAGCGTATCGCCCAGCATCAGCACATTCTCACCCCGATACAGATAGAGCTGCGGGCCGTTGAAGCGATACACGTCGGTGTACCACATCGGCCCGCTGCGGCAACTGGCAGTCAGCGTGCGCGTGGCGGCATCGGCAGTGAGGCCCATCAGCTCACCGCACTGATCGTGTCCATGAGTCACCGCCTTCAGCGCGCGGAATTCACCACTGCCCGCGTCGAAGCGATAGACCGCAACAGCCTCATTGACCATGCCCACCGCTGCGCGCACGACCAGTTCAGGGTGTCCATCGAAATCGAGGTCTTCTGCGCTCAGGCGCGAATTGCCATCGGCGTCCGGCGCGCCAGGCAATCGCTGGCGCTTCCCTGCCGGCTGCAGCAGCACGGCAAGCATGCCGTCCTCCTGCACCTCGGCCGACACCTGCACGCCCGCTGCCGGCGAGAACCGCAGCGGGCTCCGGTCCTCATCCTGCGCCCGCGCCACGGGCACCAACACGCCGGCAAGCATCGCACCCAACAACACATCCCTGGGTTTCATCGTCATTCCCTGCAGCGCCACTATGGCGCCTCTGGGTCAGAACGATACGTCAACCGGCTGCCGCGACCACAGCACCGACTGGTGCTTGGTCTGCTGCTTCCACGCCAGCCGGATCGCTTCGATGTCGGCACGGCGCTGCGGGCTGTCCTCGTGCAGCACCACCAGCACCTTGGTGCGCAGGCGGTTGGGCGTGGCATCGCCGCGGAACAGCCACTGGCCGTAGGCATCGAACACAGTCAGCCCATCCGGGAAGCGCGGTGTCACTTCCTTGTCCAGGAAAGCGCGCCACTGCGCATCGCTGATGGTGTCGGCCTGCGGGCGGTCACCGGCGCCCTGCTCCTCGCCCACACCGAAGTACAGCTCGCTGCGCACCCAGCCGTGGCCGCTGGACGGACGCGCGGCGTCGCCCTGCAGGTCGGCGGTGGTGGCATAGGCGCTGGGCGCCTTGGAAGACAGGCTGGCGCAGCCACTGGTTGCCAGCAGCACGGCGAAGACAAGGCCAAGGTGTTTCATCGGGAACAGCACTCCGGGAAGGGGAAAAAGCACGACGAAGGGGCACGGAGGGTACACCTGCGCCTCGGTTGCGGCTGCAACCAATGGCCTCATGCCGGCAGGGCATGAAGTGATGCGATGGGAGCCGGGGCTTGCATCGCACCACCTCCTCACGCCAAGATAATATATCGCTTCATCCGGATGGATGTAAGTGAAACTATCTCCCCCCCTTCCCCACGTCGTTGCTGCTGGAGTCCGCATGTCCCCCCGCCTGTCCGCGTCGCCGCTCGGCCTCGCCATCGCGCTCGCCCTGTCCCCCGCCCTGGCTTCGGCCCAGGACGCTGCCACCAACCTGGACACGGTGATCGTCACCGGCACCCGCGCTGCCGACCGCACCGTGCTTGAATCCACTTCGCCGGTGGACGTGCTGACCGCCGAGGACATTCGCAAGGCGGGTGTGGTCAATGGCGAGCTCGGCAGCGCCCTGCAGGCCCTGCTGCCCTCGTTCAACTTCCCGCGCCAGTCCAACTCCGGCGGCGCCGACCATGTGCGCGCCGCGCAGCTGCGCGGACTGTCGCCGGACCAGGTGCTGGTGCTGATCAACGGCAAGCGCCGCCACCATACCGCGCTGGTCAACACCGACAGCAAGATCGGCAAGGGCACCACCCCGGTCGATTTCAATTCGATCCCGGTCAGCGCCATCAAGCGCATCGAAGTGCTGCGCGATGGCGCCGGTGCGCTGTACGGCTCCGATGCGGTGGCCGGCGTGATCAACGTGATCCTCGACAACGGTGGCGACGGTGGCGAGATCGAAGCCAGCTACGGCGCCAACCACACCGATCTCAAGCCGATCGGCCGCACCCTCACCGATGGCCAGACCGGCAACATCAGCGCCAAGGTCGGCACCTCGCTGGGCGAGGACGGCGGCTTCCTGCGCGTGGGTCTGGAATACAAGAAGCGCAACGGCACCAACCGCGCCGGCTTCGACCAGATTCCGCCGTGGGACCAGACCGAGGCCAATCTCGCCCTGCAGGGCAAGCGCAACTACGTGCTCGGTGATGGCGCCAGCAAGGACATCAACCTGTGGCTGAACACCGAGATCCCGGTCGGCAAGACCGCGACGTTCTATGCGTTCGGCACGTTCAACCAGCGTGATACCGAGGGCGCGAACTACTTCCGCTACCCCGACGGCGATGCCAACTGGAAGCAGGTCTACCCCAATGGCTACCGGCCGATCTCCGAAGGCGAGAACCGCGACGTGCAGGCGGTGGCCGGCGTGCGCGGGCAGTGGGGCGAATGGGCTTACGACGGCAGCCTGGATTACGGCCAGAACGACTTCACCTACCGCCTGCGTGATTCGCTGAACGCCTCGCTGGGCCCGACCAGCCCGACCCGCTTCAAGACCGCCGACTACGAGTACGCGCAGACCGTGGGCAACTTCGATCTGAGCCGCGTGTTCTCCCAGTCCGACAGCATCAGCCACACCCTGGGCCTGGGTGCGGAAGCCCGCCACGAGCGCTACCAGACGCGTCCAGGCGACCCGGCCAGCTACGCCGCCGGCCCGTACACCGATCGTCCGACAGGCTCGCAGGCAGGTGGCGGCCTGACCCCGCAGGACGCGGCCACCCTCTCGCGTGATGTGGCCAGCGCCTACGCCAGCCTGTCCAGCCAGTTCGGCGAGAAATTCTCCACCGATCTGGCAGCGCGCTACGAACACAGCGATGACTTCGGTGGCGAGCTGACCGGCAAGCTCGGCCTGCGCTACGAATTCACCCCCGCATTCGCCCTGCGCGGCGCGATCTCCAACAATTTCCGCGCGCCGTCGCTGGCGCAGATCGGCTACGAATCCACCTCCACCGGCTACAACGCCGGTGGCCAGCTGGTGCAGGGCCGCCTGCTCTCGGTCAACAACCCCATCGCCCGTGGCCTGGGTGCGCAGGACCTGAAGCCGGAGAAGTCGCTGAACACTTCGCTCGGCTTCACCAGCCGCATCGGCGAGCACTTCGACCTGTCGCTGGACTTCTTCCAGATCGACATCGATGACCGCATCGCATTGTCGGAGAGCATCACCGGCGATGCGCTGACCGACTACGTGGCCGCCAACTACGGCGTCAGCGGCCTGCAGAGCGCCAGTTTCTTCGTCAACGCCGCCGACACGCGTACCCGCGGCGCCGAGCTGGTGAGCAACTGGCGGCAGTCGCTGGGCGATGGCCAATTGTTGCTGACCGGCACCTACGCCTACACCAAGACCACCTTGAAGAACGTATTGGCCACGCCCGCGCAATTGCAGGCGCTCGACCCGGACTACGTACTGTTCGGCATCGAAGAGACCAATACGCTGACCGATGCCACGCCGCGCACCCGTGGCAGTTTCGCGGCCAGCTGGAGCAACGACCGCTGGTCGCTGAGCAGCCGGGTGAACCGCTACGGCAGCGCCACCCGCGTATTCAACTTCGGCGATGGCTACATTCCGCGCCAGACCTACCAGGCCGAGTGGCAGCTGGATGCGGAAGTGGAGTACCGCATCACGCCGCAGTGGAGCGTGGCCATCGGTGGGCAGAACCTGACCGACAACTACCCGGATCGCTCCAACGAGGACATCCACTACTTCGGCAACCTGCCCTACGACGTTCTGTCGCCGATCGGCAGCAACGGTGCGTATTACTACGGGCGCGTGCGTTACACGTTCTGATTGCTGCGAACGGCGTGCCGACCAACGGTCGGCACCCACCGGGACGCCATTGATCGCTGCGGGTGGGTGCGGACCGTTGGTCCGCACCAGCCGGCGCTACCAGCCGTAGCCTGACCTCGACCCCACGTACACGCTGGCGCTGGCATGGTGGTCGCCATGGCTGAACCGCTCCCCCTGCGTCCGCCACCTCCATTGCTGGACGACGCCTGTGCGTTGTTCCTCGATGTGGATGGCACCCTGATCGAATTCGCTGCACGCCCCGACGCCGTGCAGCTTCTCCCCGATGTGCGTGAAGCCATCGGCCGCATCAGTGATCGACTGGAAGGTGCCGTGGCACTGGTCAGTGGTCGCCCGCTTGAACAGCTGGACCAGTTGTTCGCGCCGCTCAAGCTTCCCGCCGCGGGCCTGCATGGCCACGAGCTGCGTGCACAGGACGGGCACGTGATACGCGATGAGCATGGCGACGACACCGCCGACTGGCTGCATGCCCTTCATCAACAAGCCATGCGTTTCGCCCATGGCCACCCCGGCGTACTGGTCGAGAACAAGGGCGTAGGCCTGGCCCTGCACTGGCGTGGCGCGCCGCATGCAGCCAACGACGTGCGTGCCTTCGCCGACCGCCACATCCGCGGCCGCGCCAGCTACCGCCTGCAGCCCGGCGACCATGTCGTTGAATTCGTTCCGGTGGCTACCAACAAGGGCCGGGCCGTACGTCGGCTGATGCAGTACCTGCCGTTCCGTGGGCGTCTGCCGGTGTTCCTCGGTGATGACCTGACCGATGAATTCGGCTTCGATGCAGCCAACGGCCTGCATGGCTGGAGCGTGTTGATCGGTGAACGTGAACCCAGCGCGGCGGTGTTCGCGCTGCCCGACATACGCAGCGTGCACGCCTGGCTGCGTGAGAATGCGTATTGACCCCGGCCCCCACGGCCGCAACCGAGATGTACCGCGTGATGACCCAACCCGATCTTGATCTGGGCGTGGTCGGCAACGGCAGCTTCGGCGCCCTGGTCGACAAACACGCCCGTGTTGTCTGGAGTTGCCTGCCGACCTTCGACGGCGACCCGACCTTCTGTGCCCTGCTCAGCCCCAACCAGCAGACCGGCGGCGACTTCGCCATCGAGCTGGAGGACTTCGCCGACAGCGAACAGGAATACCTCACCAACACCGCGATCCTGCGCACCGTGCTGCGCGATGCGCATGGCGGCGCGCTGGAAATCCTAGATTTCGCCCCGCGCTGGCGCCAGAACGATCGTTTCTACCGGCCGGTCAGCCTGATCCGCCAGGTGCGTCCGTTGTCCGGCAGCCCGCGCATTGTCATCCGTGCGCGCCCACTGGCCGACTGGGGCGCGCGCGTGCCCGAGTCCACCTGGGGCAGCAACCACGTGCGCTGGATCCTGCCCGAGCATGTGCTGCGCCTGACCACCGACGTACCTGTGCGCTTCGTGCGTGATGGCATGCCGTTCGTGCTCAACCATCCCATCCACCTGATCCTGGGCGTGGATGAATCGCTCAACCGTTCCATCAGCGGCTACGTGCAGGAAGCCTTCCAGCGCACGCGCGACTACTGGCGCGAATGGGTGCGCTACCTGTCCATTCCGCTGGAATGGCAGGACGCGGTGATCCGCAGTGCGATCACCCTCAAGCTCTGCCAGTACGAGGACAGCGGCGCGATCATCGCGGCGATGACCACCTCGATTCCGGAGGCACCCGGCAGCGTGCGCAACTGGGACTACCGCTACTGCTGGCTGCGCGACGCCGCCTTCGTGGTGCGCGCGCTGAACCGTCTGGGCGCCACCCGCACGATGGAGCAGTTCTTGGGCTACATCTTCAATCTGGCCACCACCGACGGCACCCTGCAGCCGCTGTATGGCATCGGCTTCGAAGCCAAGCTGGACGAGGATGAAGTACCCAGCCTGTCCGGCTACCGCGGCATGGGCCCGGTGCGGCGCGGCAACCTGGCCTGGGTGCAGCGCCAGCACGATGTCTACGGCAGCGTGGTGCTGGCCTCCACCCAGCTGTTCTTCGACCGCCGCCTGCAGGATCCGGGTGACAGCCATACCTTCGCACGGCTGGAACCGCTGGGTGAACAGGCCTTCGCACTGCACGACGTGCCCGACGCCGGCCTGTGGGAATTCCGCGGCCGCACCGAAGTGCACACCTACACCAGCGCGATGTGCTGGGCGGCGTGCGATCGCCTGTGCAAGATCGCCGTGCGCCTGAAGCGTGATGACCGCGCGCAGTACTGGCGCGAACGTGCCGACACCATCCACGCACGCATCATGGAAAAAGCCTGGAGCGAGGAGCTCGGCCACTTCACCGATACCTTCGATGGCCATCGACTGGATGCCTCGTTGCTGCTGCTGGCCGACATCGGCTTCATCGACGCCAACGACGCACGCTTCGTCGCCACCGTCGAGGCCATCGGCCGTGACCTCAAGCATGGCAACGCGCTGTACCGCTACATCGCACCGGATGATTTCGGCGAGCCGGAAACCAGCTTCACCATCTGCACGTTCTGGTACATCGATGCGCTCGCTGCGATCGGCCGCATGGATGAAGCGCGTGAGATGTTCGAAGCGCTGCTGCAGCAACGCAATCATCTGGGCCTGCTGTCGGAGGACCTTGCCTTCGACGGTGGTGAAGCCTGGGGCAACTTCCCGCAGACCTACTCGCATGTCGGCCTGATCACCGCGGCCATGCGCCTGTCGCGTTCCTGGCAGGAGGCCTCGTGAGCCGTCTTGTCATCGTTTCCAACCGCGTGGCCGTCCCCGGTGAAAACCGCGCCGGTGGCCTCGCCGTGGGCCTGCTGGCGGCATTGAAAGAACGCGGCGGGCTGTGGTTCGGCTGGAGCGGCAAAAGCGTGCGCGAGGCCAGTGGCGCGCTGCACGAACAGCGCGATGGTGACATCCAGTACGTCACCATGGACCTGGCCAAGCGCGATGTGGACGGCTACTACAACGGCTTTGCCAACCGCACCCTGTGGCCCCTGCTGCACTTCCGCCTGGACCTGGTCGACTACGACCGCGGCACCCGCGAGACCTACCACAGGGTCAACGCACTGTTCGCCGACAAGCTGGCGCCGCTGCTGCGCGAAGACGACATCGTCTGGATCCACGATTACCACCTGATTCCGCTCGGCGCGATGCTGCGCGAGCGCGGCATCGGCTGCCGCATCGGCTTCTTCCTGCACATCCCGATGCCCTCGGCCGACCTGCTGCAGGCCATGCCCGACCATCTGCGGCTGTTCTCGGCGCTGTATGCCTACGACCTGGTCGGCTTCCAGACCCAGCGCGATGCCGATCGCTTCCAGACCTACCTGCGCCTGTTCGGCGGCGGTCGGGTGCTCGACAACGGCAACCTTGAAGCGCCCGGTGGACGCCACTTCCGCGCCGCGGCGTTCCCGATCGGCATCGACACCGAGCTGATCGCCCGCCAGGCCAGCACCGCCGCCAGCAAGGCGGCAGTGAAGAACCTGCGCAGCAGCCTGCGCGACCGCCAGCTCGCCATCGGCGTGGACCGCCTGGACTACTCCAAGGGGCTGCCCGAGCGTTTCCTCGGCTTCGAACGCTACCTGCAGCGCCATCCCGACCAGCGCGGCTCGCTCACCTACCTGCAGATCGCGCCGGTCTCGCGCGGCGATGTCACCGAGTACCGGCAACTGCGCAGCCAGCTGGAGCAGATCGCCGGCCACATCAACGGTGGCCACGCCGAGCCCGACTGGACCCCGCTGCGCTACGTCAACCAGAACTTCACCCACGCCACCCTGACCGGTTTCTACCGCGCCGCCGCTGTCGGCCTGGTCACCCCGTTGCGCGATGGCATGAACCTGGTCGCCAAGGAATACGTGGCATCGCAGGACCCGGAAGATCCCGGTGTACTGGTGCTGTCCCTGCTGGCCGGCGCCGCCGATGAACTGAAGCAGGCACTGCTGGTCAACCCGCACGATCTGGATGGTGTGGCCGATGCCATTGCCACCGCCGCCACGATGTCACTGCGCAGGCGCCAGGAACGCTGGCACGCGATGATGGAACATCTGCGCACGTACGACATCAACCACTGGCGCCGCAGCTACCTCGAGGCGCTGGAGGGCTGAGGCAAGAGCTCCTGTAGAGCCGAGCCATGCTCGGCTGGCTCTTCCGTAGAGTCGAGCGGAGCAATCGAGCATGGCTTGACTCTACAAAAGCCAGCCGAGCATGGCTCGGCTCTACAACAACAGGCGATCAATCGAGGAAGCGCGCGGCCTGTGCCGGCGTCGGCAGGAAGCAGGCGTCATGCCGCCCGAACCAGCGATAGCGGTTGCGTGCCAGCACGCGGTACGCACCATCGCGCCAGCGCCGTGGCAGCACGCGCAGCACGCCCGCCAGGCGCCAAGCACCGCCCAGTGCGTCCAGAACGCGCAGGATCGCATCGGTATCGGTCCACGCGCCCTGCCCGTCCAGCAGCAGGAACGACGTCGGGTCGTGCGCGTCCAGGCCGTGCGCCCGCAACAGCGCGCTGCCCTGCGCGCCCTGCATTGCCGCGAAGCGAAAGCGCTCCTGCCGGTCGAACCGCAGCAGGAAACGCACCCAGCGGCTGCACAACGCGCAGACGCCGTCGAAGACGATCACACCGCCAGGTTCTGCCCCCGCAACGCGATCGCCCCGCATCAGTCCATCCACACCAGCGTCGCCATCCGGCCGGTACGGCGGTCGCGGCGATGCGAGTACAGGTCCGCATCCGCCATGGTCGAGACCGTGCCGCCGTGGATGTTGCCCAGGCCCATGCCCGCCGCCTGCAGGCGCTGTCGCGCCAGCGCGAACAGATCCACCTTCCAGTGGCCGGGCCGGGTCGCCATGAAGGCCGAAGCAGCGGCCGCGTCATGGCCGACGAAGGCGTGGTACACCTCTTCGCCGATCTCGTAATCAGCCGGTCCCGCTGCCGGGCCCAGCCACGCGCGCAGCTGTGCCGGCGGCGTCTGCATGGCGGCCACAGTGGCCTCCAGCATGCCGTCGGCCAGTCCACGCCAACCGGCATGGGCAGCGCCCACCTCGCTGCCATCGACGGCGGCGAACACCACCGGCAGGCAGTCCGCAGTGAGGATCGCCAGCACCACGCCCGGTACCGAGGTCACCGCGGCATCGGCCACCGGCTCGCTGGCTCCCTCCACCGGCGGCGCGCCAAAGCGCAGCACGGTGCTGCTGTGTACCTGGCGCAGCCAATGCGGCGCCGATGGCAACGCCAGCCCCTGCTGCAGCAACTGCCGGTTGTGCTCAACGTTGGCCGGCGTGTCACCGTCGGCCGCGTGCCGGTTGCCCAGGTTGAACTGGGCGAACGGCTCCGGCGAGGCGCCCGCGCCGTGCCGGCGCGTGGTCAGCGCATGCACACCCGGGGGCGTCGGCCAATCGGCCTGCAGCAGCGGCAGCGCGGTATTCATTACCAGCGGTCCCGCTCGCGTTCGGCGAAGGCGGCGCTGTCTTCGCGCAGCACCTTCATCAGGTGCAGCATGTCGGCCGGCGCCGGCGCGGTATTGCGCACCGGCTCACCGCTGATCGGATGCACGAACTCCAGAGTCTCTGCATGCAGGGCCTGGCGCTTGAAGCCGCGCAGCGCGGCCACCAGCTCGTCGCTTGCACCCTTGGGCAGCTTCAGCGCGCCGCCGTACAGCTGATCGCCCACGATCGGATGACGCAGGTGCGCCATGTGCACGCGGATCTGGTGGGTACGCCCGGTTTCCAGGCGGCATTCCAGCGCCGTATGCGCGCGGAAGCGCTCGCGCAGGCGGTAATGGGTCACCGCTTCCTTGCCATCCTCGCGCACGCCCATCTTCAGGCGGTCGCGCGGGTGACGGTCAATCGGCGCATCGGCCGTACCACCGGCCACCAGCGCGCCCATCACCACGGCAAGGTACTGGCGGTGCACGTCACGGGCGGCCAGCTGCTCGACCAGCGCGGTCTGCGCTTCCAGCGTGCGGGCCACGACCATCACGCCGCTGGTGTCCTTGTCCAGGCGATGCACGATGCCCGCGCGCGGCAGCACCGCCACCGACGGGTCGCGGTACAGCAGCGCATTGACCAGAGTGCCGCTGTGGTTGCCGGCGCCGGGGTGCACGACCAGACCAACAGGCTTGTTGATCACCAGCAGGTGCTCGTCCTCGAACAGCACGTCCAGCGGGATGTCTTCCGGCTCGGCGGTGGTCTGGGCTTCCAGCACCACCTGCAGGGTGACCACCTCGCCGCCGCGCAGTGCGTCGCGCGGGCGCGCCTGTGCGCCGTCCAGCAGGACGTCGCCGGCCTTGATCCACTCGGTCAGGCGGGAGCGGGAGTATTCGGGGAACAGCTCGGCCACGACCGCGTCGAAACGACGGCCGGCGGAGGTGTCGGGGACAATGGCCTGGCGGGCCGATTCGGAGGGTTGTTCAGACATGGCAGGGGGCATCTTTGAAATTTTGGGGTCCCGGCGAGCCGGTTTCAGTCGCTGGACAGGACACTAGGCTATCATCGACCCTTCGTATTCCAGCCGCGTCCCGCATTGACCCCATGATCCGACGCTCCGTCCTGCTCTCCGCGCCCGTCCGCCTCACCGCCCTTCTGCTGGTGCTGGTCATCGTCGCCACCGGCTGCAACCGCGGCACCAAGGGCGATCGCCCTGATGAAGGCACCCCGGTCGAACAGCTCTACGAAAAGAGCCACAAGCTGATGCAAGGCGGCAACTGGAGCGGCGCTGAAGCCAGCTTCCGCCGTCTGGTGGCGCAGTATCCCTACGGCCCGTACACCGAGCAGGCGATGATCGAATCGGCCTATGCCCAGTACAAGGCCGGCAAGCACGATGACGCGGTGTCCAGCATCGACCGCTTCATCCGTACCTACCCGACCCACCGCAACATCGCGTACCTGTACTACCTGCGCGGCCTGGCCAACTCCAACCGCAATACGGTTTTCCTGCGTCGCGTATGGTCGCTGGACGCAAGCCGCCGCGATCTGTCCACGCCGCACCAGGCGTATTCAGACTTCAACATCGTGGTCGACCGCTACCCCAACAGCCGCTATGCCGCCGATGCGCGCCAGCGGATGCTGGTGCTGCGTGACGTATTCGCCCAGCACGAGCTCGACAATGCCCTGTACTACATGCGCCGTGGCGCGTGGGTCTCGGCCGCCGGCCGCGCCAACTACCTGCTGGAAACCTACCCGCAGAGCGCGTTCCAGAACGATGCCGTGGCGGTACTGGCCGATTCCTATACCCACCTGGGCAACAAGACCCTGGCCGACGACGCCCGCCGCGTCCTGCAGCTGAACCAGCCGGACCACCCGTGGCTGGAAGGCAAGTGGCCGAAGTACCCGTGGATGGTCCGCAAGCTGAACCCGTTTGCCGGCGAGAAGTCCGCCGCCACCGGCCAGCGCAACGCGCGACTGGAAAAGAAGTAAGAAAAGAGGCCCCGCAAGGGGCCTTTTTTTTGCCTGGCGTCATCGCTAGGAATTCTCCGAATCCGCGATCGCTGCGACGTCCGTCCCAGTCAGCGCGAAGGACAGCTTCCAGACTGCGGCGCAAAGGCCATCCCGGCCTGCATGGAGCGCCACATGTCCTCATCGTCCCTGCGGTTCCGCCCCCGCCCGACCCTGCTGGTCACGGCCCTGCTCGTTCTGGCCGCCAGCCCCGTTGCCGCCCTCGCAGCGCAGCCGGGCGACCTGCTCTCAGCCTCGCCCTACCGCGCCAGCTGGGTGCCCTCCCAGGCCGCCCAGGCCTACAAGCTGGCCTACCGCACCCCCGATCATCACGGTCGCCTGGCCCAGGCCACCGGGCTGGTCTACCTGCCCGCCGGGCCTGCGCCGGCAGGTGGCTGGCCGGTGGTGTCCTGGGCACACGGCACCCAGGGCATCGCCGATCACTGCGCGCCTTCGGTATCGGGCCCCTACCAGCCCGAGCGCGATGGCCGCTTCCTCGACCAGTTCCTGGGACAGGGCTATGCCGTCGTTGCAGCCGATTACCAAGGCCTGGGCAGCCCGGGTGACCATGCCTACCTGCACGTGCGTACCTCCGCGCGCAACGCCATCGACCTCATCAAGGCCGGCCGCCATTTCCTCGGCAACGCCACGCTGTCACCACGCTGGGTCTCCGTGGGCCACTCGCAGGGCGGCGCCGCCGCACTCACTGCCGGCTATCTGGCACCCTCCTATGGACCCTCGCTGCAGTACCGCGGCAGCTTCACCACCGGCACGCCCACGGCCGTCGAACTGACCGCGCTGGTCATGAAGCCCGACAACCGCGCCCCCAATCCCGGGGCGGTCAACGCCTATCACGCCTACCTGCTCGATGGCCTGCTGCAGGTGGAACCGCGCATCGCGCAGGTGCTCAGCGATGAAGGCCATGCACGGGTCGCGCTGGCGCGCCAGCAGTGCCTCGGCCCATTGGCTGCCACCCTGGAAGGCGCCAATACAGGAGAAATGTTCAGCGCGCCGCTGACCTCGGTACCGGGCATCTGGGCACTGCTGCATGACTACCTGGGCGTGCCACGGCGGGGCTTCAGCCAGCCGCTGATGCTGGGCCACGGCAGCCAGGACCGCGACGTGCCCTATCTGACCACCCTGCTGTATGCGGTCGGCCTGGCCCTGCGCGCCGAACCGGTGGCATTCCGCCGATACCCGGTCGACCATCGGGGCACACTCGACGCCGCGGCGGCCGATGGCCTTGCATTCGTTCGTGCGCGGCTGGGCAACGATTCCTTCAACGAGGCCGCTGAAACCGCCGGCCTGGAACAGCTGCTCAACGAAGCCCAGTAGATCCACGCCATGCGTGGATGGGCGGTTCACGCGGTTGCCGGCCACCGGCCGGCACTACCTATCGTTTGGTAGCGCCGGGCTGGGCCCGGCGACCGGCCCTCAGCTCTTGTAGCCGTTGCTGATCGGGTACCGGCGCTCACGCCCGAACGCGCGGCGTGAGACCTTCGGGCCCGGCGCGGCCTGGTGACGCTTCCACTCGCTGATGCGCACCAGCCGCAGCACACGATCCACCACCGCCGCGTCATAGCCCGCGGCGACGATCTCGGTGCGCGACTGCTCCTGGTCGATGTAGCGGTACAGGATGCCGTCCAGCACATCGTAGGCCGGCAGCGAATCCTGGTCGGTCTGGTTCTCGCGCAGTTCGGCCGATGGCGGGCGGCTGATCACCGCCGGCGGGATCACCGGTGCGCCACCCACCGTGTTGCGCCACTTGGACAGGCCGAACACCTCGGTCTTGTACAGATCCTTCAGCGGCGCGTAGCCGCCACACATGTCGCCATAGATCGTGGCGTAGCCGACCGCGTATTCGCTCTTGTTGCCGGTGGTCAGCAGCAGGCCACCGAACTTGTTGGCCAGCGCCATCAGGATCACGCCACGGCTGCGCGACTGCAGGTTCTCTTCGGTCACATCCGGCGTGGTGCCCTCGAACATCGGCGCCAGCGCCTGCATCAGGCCCTGGAATGCCGGCTCGATGGAAACGGCTTCCAGCTTCACACCCAGCGCTTCGCACTGCTCGGCGGCCAGGTCGTTGGACATGCCTGCGGTATAGCGCGAGGGCAGGCGCACGGCGGTGACGTTCTCCGCGCCCAGCGCATCGACCGCCATCGCCAGCACGATCGCCGAGTCGATGCCGCCGGACAGACCCAGCCACACCTTCTTGAAACCATTCTTGCTGCAGTAGTCCTGGATGCCGCGGGTCACCGCGCGCCAGGCCAGCGCATCCATGCTTTCGTCGCCGTCGTCCATCCACACGTGCGGCATGAAGCGGCGCGTAGCGCCGTCGTACTCCACCACCAGCCACTGGTCGACGAAGGCAGCCGCCGCCGGATGCACCGTGCCATCGCCGTCGGCCACCACCGATGCACCATCGAACACCAGCGCATCCTGGCCGCCCACCACGTTGAGGTAGGCGATGGCCGCGCCGCTTTCGCGGGTACGTGCCGCCAGCACCGCATCGCGCTGGGCATGCTTGCCGCGTTCGTAGGGCGAAGCGTTGGGCACCACCACCAGCTGCGCACCGGCACGCACCGTATCGGCCAGCGGCTCGGCGAACCACAGGTCTTCGCAGATCAGCAGGCCCACCGGAATGCCATCAACCTCGAACACGCAGCTGCCACCGTCCGGGTCGACGTCGAAGTAGCGACGCTCGTCGAACACCGCGTAATTGGGCAGCTCGCGCTTGCGGTAGGTCTGCTCCACCAGGCCATCGCGCAGCACGCTGGCCGCGTTGTAGACCACCGCACCGGCCGCCTGCGGCCAACCGACCACGGCGGTGATGCCACGGCACGCCGCCGCAATGCGGGTCATCGCCTGCTCGCACTCGTACAGGAAGCCCGGGCGCAGCAGCAGGTCCTCTGGCGGATAGCCGCTGATTGCCAGCTCGGGGAACATCACCAGCCCGGCGCCGTACTCGTCGCGCGCCTGGCCGATCATCTCGATGATGCGCTCGGTGTTGCCGGCGACATCGCCAACCGGGAAGTCGAACTGCGCCATCGCGATGCGGATCGAAGCCATGAGGGTCCAGCCTGTGGTTGCAATACGCACATTGTAGCGCCGCGCCATCAGCGCGCCGGGCGCTCCCACTCCATGGACAGGCCCTGCTCAGTAGATCCACGCCATGCGTGGATGGGGTTGGCTGCGATGCTCAGGACACCAGACGCAGAAAGGCCGCCCGGAGGCGGCCTTTCTGTTTCAGGCAGCCGAGCGTTGGCTCGGCTCTACAGAATCGTCTGCCAGAGGCAGTCGATCTTATTTCACCAGCTTGGCGATGGCAGCACCCAGGTCGCCCGGCGAACGCACGGTGACGACGCCAGCAGCTTCCATTGCAGCAAACTTGCCTTCGGCAGTGCCCTTGCCGCCCGATGCGATCGCACCGGCGTGGCCCATGCGCTTGCCGGCCGGAGCCGAAGCACCGGCGATGAAACCGACGACCGGCTTCTTCACGTGGTTCTTGATGTACTCGGCACCGGCTTCTTCAGCGTCGCCGCCGATTTCGCCGACCATGATGATGCCTTCGGTCTGCGGGTCTTCGTTGAACAGCTTCAGGCAGTCGACGAAGTTCAGGCCGTTGATCGGGTCACCACCGATGCCGATGCAGGTGGACTGGCCCAGGCCGACTTCGGTGGTCTGCTTGACCGCTTCATAGGTCAGGGTGCCCGAACGCGACACGATGCCGATCTTGCCCGGCTTGTGGATGTGGCCCGGCATGATGCCGATCTTGCACTCACCCGGGGTGATGACGCCCGGGCAGTTCGGCCCGATCAGCACGGTGTCCGGATGCGAACGGGTCAGCACGTTCTTGACGCGCAGCATGTCCAGCACCGGGATGCCTTCGGTGATGCAGACGATGAGCTTGATGCCGGCAGCAGCGGCTTCCAGGATCGCGTCAGCCGCGTACGGCGGCGGCACGTAGATGACCGAAGCGTTGGCGCCGGTGCTCTGCACGGCGTCGGCAACGGTGTTGAAGACCGGCAGGTCGATATGGGTGGTGCCACCCTTGCCCGGGGTCACGCCGCCAACAACCTGGGTGCCGTACTCGATCATCTGAGTGGCGTGGAAGGTGCCCTGCTGGCCGGTGAAGCCCTGCACGATCACCTTGGTGTTCTTATTGATCAAAACTGACATTGGATTTCCTTCGGTGTCGGATCAGGCGGCGTTCTTGACAGCTTCGACGACCTTCTTGGCACCGTCGTTGATGTTGTCGGCCGGGATGATGGCCATGCCGCTGTCACGCAGCAGCTGCTTGCCTTCTTCCACGTTGGTGCCTTCCAGACGCACCACGACCGGAACCTTGACGCCCACTTCCTTCACAGCGGCGATGATGCCTTCGGCAATCATGTCGCAGCGGACGATGCCGCCGAAGATGTTGACGAAGATGCCTTCGACCTTGTCCGAGGACAGGATCAGCTTGAACGCTTCGATGACGCGCTGCTTGTTGGCACCGCCGCCCACGTCCAGGAAGTTCGCCGGCTCGCCGCCGTTGAGCTTGATGACGTCCATGGTGGCCATGGCCAGGCCTGCGCCGTTGACCATGCAGCCGATGTTGCCGTCCATGGTGACGTAGTTGATGTCCAGCTCCGAAGCGATCACTTCGGTCGGATCTTCCTGGGTCTTGTCGCGCATGGCGACCAGGGCCTTCTGGCGGAACGCGGCGTTGTCGTCGCTGTCGAACTTGCCGTCCAGCGCGTACAGGTTGCCGTCGTCCAGGATGGCCAGCGGGTTGATTTCAACCAGCGCCAGGTCCTTTTCGTTGAACAGGCGGTACAGGTTCACCATGATGTTGGCGAACTGGCCGGCCTGCTTGGCGGTCAGGCCCAGCTTGAAGCCGAAATCACGACCGTGGTAACCCTGCACGCCTTCGACGAAGTCGACGTTCAGCGAGTGGATCAGCTCCGGGGTTTCAGCGGCAACCTGCTCGATCTCCACGCCGCCTTCCGAAGAAGCGATGTAGGTGATGGTCTTGGTGCCACGGTCAACCAGCACCGACAGGTACAGTTCCTTGACGATCTCGCCAGCGGTGGTCACCAGCACCAGGTTGACCGGCAGTTCAACGCCAGCGGTCTGGTAGGTGGCCATCTTGGTGCCGAGCATCTTGGCCGCAGCGGCCTTCACGTCGTCGGTGGTCTTGCAGAACTTGACGCCGCCAGCCTTGCCGCGGCCGCCAGCGTGGATCTGCGCCTTGACCATCCAGGGGCCCTGGCCCAGGGAGTTGGCAGCGGCAACAGCTTCGTCCGGGGTCGCAGCGACCTTGCCGGCCGGGACCGGGATGCCGTACTCGGCAAGCAGTTGTTTTGACTGGTATTCGTGGAAATTCATGCGTCACCGTGGGAATAGGAACGACCGCACGCAATTCCTCAGGGCCCCGGCGGGGCGCCGGCATGGACCGCGGCGGGCCCACTATTGTGGCCGAGCCAGCGCCGGGGCGCAAAGAAGTATGGACAAAAGGCCGGAACCGGCCAGATTTCCACGGTCATTCAGGCAGTTGCGGCACGGCCTGGACCACGTCCCCCGGGTCGGCCCCGGCCGATTGCGCAGCCCAGCCCGCTACAGGCGCCCTATACTGACCCCGTAAATTCGAGCCCACGGTGCCGGTAACCGGGCAGCGAGCAGATCCGACGATCGGGGGACGTCGGGAAGGTTCGGCCCACCGCCGGCATGATCCAGTTCCAGGCAGCCAGAAGGGGAGTTCCGGCGTGTCACCCAGTGCTTCATTGATCGACCGCATCGAATCGATACCGCGGCGAGAGCTGTATTTCTTCGCCCTGTACCGGGTGCTGATCGCCTCGGTCATCGCCGCTCTGCTGTACAGCCCGCTGTCGGCCATGGTCGGCGAAGCCCATCACCCTCGCCTGGCCAACAGCGTAGGCGCGGCTTACCTGCTGCTGTCCCTGTTGTGGCTGGTGATCGGCCGCAACGAACGCTGGCTTCGGCAGATCGTGGTCGGCGGCGTGCTGCTGGACATCGTCGCCGCGAGCCTGCTGGCGCACGCGCTGCCCGGTGCCAGCGCCGGCATCTCGATGTCGCTGCTGTTCAACATCGCCGCTGCCGCCACCCTGCTGCCGCTCAGCTGGGGCCTGCTGCTGGCACTGGCCGCCAGCGTCGCCACGGCCGCCGAATACCTGTGGAAAGTGCTGGAAGGCGGCGATCCCACCCGCACCCTGGCCGAACTGGCGATGTTCGCCACCAGTTACCTGGCGCTGGCCTTCATCAGCTACCAGGTCGGCAACCGCGCGCGCCGCAACCAGCAGCTGGCCAACCAGCGCGGCGACGAAGTGGCCAACCTGTTCCAGATCAACGAACTGATCATCCGCCGCATGCGTACCGGCGTGGTGGTGGTGGACGCCGACAACCGCATCACACTGGCCAACGAAGCGGCCTCGATCCTGCTCGGCGACAGCGATGGCAACAGCGATTCCGGTCGCCTCGACCTGGCCAGCGTCGCCCCCGAACTTGCCAGGCGCCTGCAACGGTGGCGCAACGGCTGGGCGCAGGATGAAATGCCACTGCAGCTCAACCCCGACCAGCCGGAAGTGCAACCGCGCTTCGCCCGCCTGCTGGCCGGCAGCGACCTGGTGCTGGTGTTCCTGGATGACTCCAGCGTGGTCTCGCGTCGCGCCGAATCGCTCACCCTGTCGGCGATGGGGCGCTTCTCGGCCAGCCTCGCCCACGAGATCCGCAACCCGCTGGCGGCCATCAACTACGCCGTGCAGCTGCTCGAGGAAGGCACCGGCTTCAACGAGAGCGACCGCCGCCTGCTGCAGATCATCCACCAGCAGTGCCAACGCACCAACGGCATCGTTGAAAGCGTGCTGGGCCTGGCCCGGCGCGAACGCGCCAATCCGGAAAACGTCGACCTCGCTGCCTTCGTGCGCCGCTTCGTGCTGGAGTACAAGCAGGGGCAGACGCTGGAAACCGACAGCATCGAACCGATCATCAACGACACCTCGGTGCCGGCCCAGGTCGATCCGCGCCACCTGTACCAGGTGCTGACCGTGCTGGTGCACAACGCACTGAAGTACGGCCGCATCGGCGAGCAGCCCGCGCGCGTGCGGCTGCGCGTCGCCCAGCACGAACGCAGTGCGGTGATCGACGTGATGGACCGTGGCCCCGGCATTCCCGAGACCATCGCCGCGCAGCTGTTCCGCCCCTTCTTCACCACCTCCGAGCACGGCACCGGCCTGGGCCTGTATATCGCCCGCGAGCTGTGCCGGGCCAACCAGGCGCGGCTGGATTACATTCCCGTCCCCGCCGGCGGCTCCTGCTTCCGATTGGTTCTGCCCGGCCCGCACACCCTGCTTCCGCACTGATCCCACGCGTCAAACATTTGTCGCCTTCCACCCCCTCGGCTATCTTTCCCTCCCATGAACGAAACCCGCAGCGCCCTCGTCGTCGACGATGAACGCGATATCCGCGAACTGCTGGTGTTGACCCTCGGCCGCATGGGCCTGCGCATCAGCACCGCCGCCAACCTCGCCGAAGCCCGCGAACTGCTGGCCAGCAATCCGTACGACCTGTGCATCACCGACATGCGCCTGCCCGACGGCAACGGCATCGAGCTGGTCAGTGAGATCGCCCAGCACTACCCGCGCACGCCGGTGGCGATGATCACCGCCTTCGGCAGCATGGACCTGGCAGTGGAAGCACTGAAAGCCGGCGCCTTCGATTTCGTCAGCAAGCCGGTGGACATCACCGTGCTGCGCGGCCTGGTCAAGCATGCGCTGGAACTCAACAACAGCGAACGCCCCGTTGCCGGCCCCGCCGCGGAACAAGCCGCGCGCCTGCTCGGCGAATCGCCGGCCATGGACGTGCTGCGCGCCACCATCAGCAAGGTCGCGCGCAGCCAGGCACCGGTCTACATCCTGGGCGAATCCGGGGTGGGCAAGGAACTGGTCGCACGCACCATCCACGCACAGGGTGCACGCGCGGCCGGGCCATTCGTGCCGGTCAACTGTGGCGCCATCCCCACCGAGCTGATGGAGAGCGAGTTCTTCGGCCACCGCAAGGGCAGCTTCACCGGTGCCCATGCCGACAAGCCGGGGCTGTTCCAGGCCGCGCACGGCGGCACCCTGTTCCTGGATGAAGTGGCCGAACTGCCGCTGCAGATGCAGGTGAAGCTGCTGCGTGCGATCCAGGAAAAATCGGTGCGTGCGGTTGGCGCGCCCAGCGAAGAACCGGTAGACGTGCGCATCCTCTCGGCCACCCACAAGGACCTGGCCGAGCTGGTCGAAGACGGGCGTTTCCGCCACGACCTGTACTACCGCATCAACGTAATCGAACTGCGCGTGCCGCCGCTGCGCGAGCGCCGCCAGGACCTGCCGGCGCTGGCCGCGTCGATCCTGGCACGGCTGGCCCGCAGCCACGGCCGCGCCACCCCGCTGCTGGCGCCCTCGGCGCTGGACGCGCTGGCCCAGTACGGCTTCCCCGGCAACGTGCGTGAGCTGGAGAACATCCTGGAACGCGCGCTGGCGCTGGCGGAAGAAGACCGTATCGGTGCCGACGACCTGCGCCTGCCGCAGCATGCGCCACGCTCACCGGGCAGTGCTGCCCACGCCGAAGCCGTGGTCGACCTGCACCCTGGCAGTGCCGCCCTGCCCTCGTACATCGAGCAGCTTGAGCGCAGTGCGATCCAGCGCGCGCTGGAAGAAAACCGCTGGAACAAGACCCGTACCGCCGCGCAGCTGGGCATCACCTTCCGCGCACTGCGTTACAAGCTGAAGAAGCTGGGGATGGAATAGGTAGTGCCGGCCGCTGGCGGGCAACCTCATGCACCACGCATCCACGCATGGCGTGGATCTACTCAACGTTCTGCGTCGAAGTGGTAGTGCCGGCCGCTGGCCGGCAACCTCCTGCACCGCGCATCCACGCATGGCGTGGATCTACTGCATCAATCCTTGGTGACGCGGTTAATCTCGGCCAGGCTGGTCACACCTGCAGCCGCCTTCTTCAACGCCGACTGCCGCAGATCGTTCACACCGATCGCCTGCGCAGCCTCGGCAATCTGCAGCGCGTTGCCGCCGGCCAGCACGATGGTCGCGATCTCGTCGGTCATCGGCATCACCTGGTAGAGACCGGTACGGCCCTTGTAGCCCTCGGTGCATTCATCGCAGCCAACCGCTTCGTGCAGCTGGATGCCCGCATCCAGCTGCGCCTGGGTGAACCCCTCTGCCAGCAGCGCATGCGCGGGCAGGTCTGTCGGCCGCTTGCAGTTTGAACACAGGCGGCGTGCCAAGCGCTGAGCAATCACCAGCGTCACCGAGCTGGTGATGTTGTACGGCGCGATGCCCATGTTCATCAGGCGCGCGATGGTCTGCGGCGCGTCGTTGGTATGCAGCGTGGACAGCACCATGTGACCGGTCTGTGCAGCCTTGATCGCAATTTCCGCCGTTTCCAGGTCGCGGATTTCGCCGACCATGATGATGTCCGGATCCTGTCGCAGGAACGAGCGCAGGGCTGCGGCGAAGGTCATGCCGCGCTTGTTGTTCTGCTGCACCTGGTTGACGCCCGGCAGGCGGATTTCCACCGGGTCTTCGGCGGTGGAAATGTTGCGGGTCTCGTCATTGAGGATGCCCAGCGCGGTATACAGCGACACCGTCTTGCCCGAACCGGTCGGGCCCGTCACCAGCACCATGCCATACGGTTTGTGGATCGCTTCCAGGAACAACTTCTGCTGATCCGGCTCGTAACCCAGCTTGTCGATGCCCAGCTTGGCCGCGCTGCCATCGAGGATACGCAGCACCACCTTCTCACCGAACAGCGTCGGCAACGTGCTGACACGGAAGTCGATCTGCCGGGTCTTGGACAGGTTGAGCTTGATGCGACCATCCTGCGGCACGCGCTTTTCCGCGATATCCAGCTGCGCCATCACCTTCAGGCGCGCAGCGATGCGCTGGTTGAGCTTGGTCGGCGCGCGCGCGACCATCTTCAGCAGGCCGTCGATGCGCAGGCGCACGCGATAGTCGTCTTCGTAGGGCTCGAAGTGAATGTCCGACGCGCCCTTGCGGATCGCATCGATCAACACCTTATTGATGAACTTGACCACCGGAGTATCGTCGCCCTTGGCGTCGATGCCGCTGTCGGTGCTGGCCATGTCATCGTCGCCACCGCCGATGTCGAGATTGGCCATGGCGTCGTCGTCGCCGCCGAGCGCATCGCCCATGGTGTCGTGGCTGGCATGCCACTGCTCCAGCGTGCGACGGATCTGGTCCTCGTCCACCAGAATCGGTTCAACCACCAGATTGGTGTGGAACTTGATCTCATCCAGCGAGTGGGTGGGGTTGCTGGTACCGACGAACAGCTTGCCGCCGCGTTTGAACAGCGGCAGCACGTTGTGCTTGCGCAGCAGCTCCTCGCTGACCAGGCTCATCGCGTTCTGGCTGCTGTCGAACGTGGACACGTCGAACAGCGGCATGCCGAACTCGAGCGAGTTGGCGGCGGCCAACTGGGCCGCGCCGACGACCTTGTTCTGCGCAAACCACGTTGGCAACGGTTGGCGGGCCGCAGTGGCCTTGGCCATGGCGTCGCGGGCAGCGACTTCATCCATGGCACCGTCCTGTACCAGGCGGCGGGCCAGACCGGTGATGCCGACGAGGTTGGCGGTGGTAGCTGCGTTCATTGAAGTACTCCTGCTTTGAAGGCCAGACTACCGAACCTGACGACGTGTCGAAAGATCCAGATCAGCCAAGGCGTTGCTCACACTCCTGCCTGCAAAGCACAAGGAGTCAACACTCACCGGCATTCCGCTGGCACGTATTTGGAGTCACCGGAAACCTGCGCACATTTCCAGCGAACCAGGTCGCTCGGCCTGAAGGTCGGAGTCAACGTCAGTGACACGCCTCCAGCCTTGGTGGTCGTCATCATGGTAAGTACACCATTCCCCGTGCAGGTGAGGGTCTGAACGTTAACCGTCGCTGCGGGCAAATCATCCACACCCAAACAGGACGTAGAGTCCAAGGCATTGATGTTGTTTATGTTTTCAGTAACCGTCACCTTCGCATATGACGCAAGCACCAATGCCTCCGATACCCGGGCGCGAATGGTGTAAGTCTGGTATGCAGGCAATGCTATCGCCGCAAGGATTGCGATGATTGCGACGACGATCATTAGTTCAACCAGTGTGAAACCGCGATTCCTGTTCATGTCGATGCACCTCCCCTAGGGCACAGTTCTATATCGGTTTGAAAAACAAAACTTTTGGCTCCCTGCCGAATGTGAATCCAGTACTTGCAGCGATTAAATCCGCTGGTGATGTTCAGCATTTCTGACCGGCATGCAGGCCCACATCTTTTTCATGACAGACTCGGCGGTCGCATCAACATCCTTGGGGTCACCCTTGAAGTACGCCACGAGCAAACGATCACTTCCGTCGGTAGCCGCAATGGCAAGCGCCCCGGGGAGACGTCCGAAGTGAGACCACTCTGGATAGCCTGGCTTGGACCAGTGCCGCCAGGCATACGCGTAGTAACTCCCATCAGGGAGTGAAATCTCGGCTGGCATGGAATGAAGAGGAAGCATTTGTTGAAACACTGCATAGGCATCCGACAGCGAGCTGCGCCACCCCCCTGCGGCGCCCAAAGGACTTCGCACAGCTGCGTCGACATGGGGAGGAAGCGGGGTTGAATCAGATTTCAACAACTCACCAAGGACGCAGTAGCCAGCATTGCTGTAGATGATCCTTTCACCAGGCGGGAATTCGGGATTCCGCCCGAGGACAACGCCTGCAGCGAATTCGCAATCCGGCTCTCCACCGGCAAACAAAGGATCGCTAGCTGCACGATCAAAACCTGCCTGATGCTGGATCAATTGCCTCAATGTAACTGCACCTGTTTCGGCATCAACTCGATGGTCCTTCACAAGCGCCGCCAACGAGGTATCCAGACTGAATTGCCCTCGCTCAACGCGGAGCCTGATCTCTTCGGCGATCAATGGCTTGGTCAAGCTCGCCATGGGCAAAACAGCGTCTCGCCCGAACGCACTCCAACTCGCGTGAGCGCGGTTAATCACGCCTCGTCGATCACCGAATACAACCTGCCCATCATGGAGCTCCTCCTGCCCAAGCGCATGCCGCATGCAACCAACTTCCGGCCGATCGGAAGAGCAGGATGAAGCCGTCATCACTAGGAACAGCACTGCCGCTGATCTTGCGACATTCACGCAAAGACCCTCAGCCTGGCGGTCAGGAACCGCCGAAGCTTGGCAACAACCCCGTTTTCACGTATCCACTCCGTGTACTGGACATACACAGGATCCTGGCGCAGATGCCGCTCTTCGGTACGGGCTCTCAGGTAATAGATTGCGTTGACCCCGAGTAGCGCCATGCAATGCAACACCGCCTGCCCCCAACCCATAACGGGAAGGAAGGGAACGGAGATGAGCCACCAGGACAGGTTCTTCCCTAGATAGGCCGGATGCTTGCTCCATCGGTAGGGGCCCGACGTAATGATTCCTCGATGAGTCAGATTGGAGAAGCGTGGCCCGAACACGATGGTTGACCACGTGTAGATCCAGGTCAGCGCAAGGATTACACCACCCCAAGCATAGGCTGCAATGCTGCCGGCCTGCAGCCAAGCGGTCCAATCGCTGGCATGACGATAGACTAGGATCACATCAAAAATAAGAGCGCTCAGCGGTGGGTAACAGGCTAGGGCAGAAAGCCATCCCAACCACGTTGAATCAACCGAGCGAATATGCGCATCGATGCTTCGACTGGTGGACATGTAGCCTAGCGCTCCGAACGCAGTATCAATTGCATACATGCACAGGAACGGAGCCGAGAACCAGAACATGAAGTCCGTTCCATCAAGCTGTCGTTCAAAGCCATCAAGCCAAACCAAGGCCCAGCCCAGCATCAATGGCAGGAAAACCGCCTTCACGGCCCAACCCAGAAACGCCGTGCGTTCATCGGGATCGAGGGCCTTCCGGCGAACCATTTTCCGCACTGCATTGCCTGCAAGGAGAATGCTCATGCTGATAGAAGCGGGCCGAAGGAGCGCGAGAAGAAGCCCCACTGCCGCAACCAGCAATGCCGGCAGCAACAGCACACCAACAGCTGCCCCCTTCATCCCGCCCACTGCCAGTTGGATGAGGATGCTGCAGATCATAAGTGAGCAGACGACCAGCATTCCCGGCAGCGCCTCAGAGACCAAAGGTATTGCGTAGTCCCTGCGAACGGGCCTGTACTCCAACCACCACATCGGCACAGCTGCACCCACCAGCAGCGCAAGCAGTAGCGTCGCCGCCCCACCACCCAGCGCAAATGCCACGCCGAGTCCCAGCAAGGCCCCGGCAGCCCCTAAACAGCCTACCCGAGCACTGACAGCACTTTCCGGGCGTCCAGACATATCCCATTCCCCAATGGTCAAATGCCGAAACAAAGCGGGGGGGCATTAGCCCCCCCGCTGTACGTCACGTGCTACACGGAGTCAGCCGTGCATTAGCCACCCGTGGCCGGAGCAGCGGTACGGCATTCGGCCGGGTAGTACGCAGCCTTGCCACCGGTTGCCTTGCAGGACCACTTGGTGCCGGCAACACCGGCGCCTGCGGTCGGGGTGAAGGTCAGGGTCACGGAACCGGCCTTGGCAGTGGTAACAACACCGATCGCGCCGGAAGCATCAGCGCAGGTGAAGGACTGAACGTTGGTGGTGGCCGGAGCGGTGGTGTCAACGCCCAGGCACGAACCGGCAGCGATGGTGCCGCCATTGTTGGCGATGTTCTCAGCGACAGTCGTCTTTGCACCCGAAGCCAGGACAGCAGCTTCGGACACGCGAGCGCGGATGGTGTAGTCCTGGTAAGCCGGCAGAGCGATGGCGGCCAGGATGGCAATGATCGCAACAACGATCATCAGTTCGATAAGGGTGAAGCCCTTCTGGTTCTTCATAGTGATACATCCCCAAGATAGTGGTGGTTGAGTCAGTGCGCAGGATCGATCCGGCCATCGGCCGGCTGAGCGGGTCCTACACCCTGCGGGTGGATCAACGCAGGTTGCGTGCCAACCCCGGCACGCCTCCCCCTGGATTTCCCCGCGCCCATGATGGCAGCAATTTCCGGGATGTGAACCCCCCGGTCATCATTCTGCGACGGACCCAGCAATGTGACGCAGTGCGTCACCTTTGGTCGGCAACCGGCACGAATTCGCATTCTGGCCGGCTGCGGCTCTGCCAAGTCGGTGATGAACCCGCTACCATCGGCAGATGCCCGTCTGGGGATGGCGGGCCGGGGAGCCAACATGTCTGTCAGTCGCAGTGCGATCAAAAAAGAACCCGTGGCCCGCGCCACGATAGAGTTGCAACCGTTTGTCTGGGTCGGGACGGACAAGCGTGGTGTGAAGATGAAGGGCGAGCAGTTGGCAAAAAACGCCAACCTGTTGCGCGCCGAACTACGTCGACAGGGTATTAATCCGGGCCAGGTCAAACCCAAGCCAAAGCCGCTGTTCGGCGCAGCCGGTAAAGCCGTTGGCGCAAAGGACATCGCCTTCTTCAGTCGGCAAATGGCGACGATGATGAAATCCGGCGTGCCGATCGTGTCCGCACTGGAGATCATCGGCAGCGGGCACAAGAACCCGCGCATGAAGAAGATGGTAGATGGCATCCGCACTGACATCGAAGGCGGCTCGTCGCTGTATGAGGCCGTCAGCAAGCACCCCGTACAGTTCGATGAGCTGTACCGCAACCTGGTACGTGCGGGTGAAGGCGCGGGCGTGCTCGAGACGGTATTGGACACCGTAGCCACATATAAAGAAAACATCGAATCGTTGAAGGGCAAGATCAAGAAGGCCCTGTTCTACCCTGCGATGGTGGTGGTGGTGGCCTTGCTGGTGAGCGCCATCATGCTGATCTTCGTGGTTCCGCAGTTCGAGGAAGTTTTCAGTGGCTTTGGTGCGGAACTGCCGGCCTTCACCCAGATGATCGTCAACCTGTCCAGGTTCATGGTGTCCTGGTGGTGGCTGATGGCCATCGTTCTGGTAGGTACGTGCGTGGCCTTGGTCATGAGCTACAAGCGCTCCCTCAAGATGCAACACACGATGGATCGCCTGATACTCAAGGTCCCGGTCATCGGCCAGATCATGAACAACAGCGCGATCGCTCGTTTTGCCCGGACTACAGCCGTGACCTTCAAGGCCGGCGTGCCGTTGGTGGAAGCGCTGGGCATTGTCGCGGGCGCCACGGGCAACAAGGTCTACGAAGAGGCCGTACTGCGCATGCGCGACGATGTATCAGTCGGCTACCCAGTCAACATGGCCATGAAACAGCAGAACCTGTTCCCGCACATGGTCATCCAGATGACCGGCATCGGCGAAGAGGCCGGCGCCCTGGATGCCATGTTGTTCAAGGTTGCCGAGTATTATGAGCAGGAAGTCAACAATGCAGTGGATGCCCTGAGCAGCCTGCTCGAACCGATGATCATGGTCTTCATCGGCGTCGTCGTAGGCGGTATGGTCATCGGCATGTACCTGCCCATCTTCAAACTCGGCGCCGTCGTCGGCTAAAGGTAACAATGGCATTTCTCGACCAGCATCCCGGCCTCGGCTATCCCGCTGCGGCCGGTCTGGGACTGCTTCTGGGCAGCTTCCTGAACGTTGTCATCCTGCGCCTGCCCAAGCGGCTGGAATGGCAGTGGAAGCGCGATGCGCGCGAGGTTCTGGAAGAGCCGGACTTCTACGAGCCGCCCCCGCCGGGCATCGTGGTGGAGCCTTCGCACTGCCCGCACTGCAAGCACAAGCTGGCCTGGTACGAGAACATCCCGCTGTTCAGCTGGATGATCCAGGGCGGCAAGTGCCGCCACTGCAAGGCGCCCATCTCCATCCAGTACCCGCTGGTGGAAGCGCTGACCGCGGTGATGGTGCTGGCCTGCGTGTGGCAGTTCGGCTTCGGCTGGCAGGGCTTCGGCGCGATCGTGCTGACCTGCTTCCTGATCGCCCTGTCCGGCATCGACCTGCGCACCCAGCTGCTACCGGATCAATTGACCCTGCCCCTGATGTGGCTGGGGTTGATAGGCAGCATCGACAACCTGTACATGCCCGCCAAACCGGCCCTGCTCGGCGCCCTGCTGGGCTACCTGTCGCTGTGGTCGGTGTGGTGGCTGTTCAAGCAGCTGACCGGCAAGGAAGGCATGGGCCACGGCGATTTCAAGCTGCTGGCCGCGCTGGGCGCCTGGTGCGGGATGAAGGGCATCCTGCCGATCATCCTGATGTCGTCGGTGCTGGGCGCCATCATTGGCTCGATCTGGCTGTACAGCCGTGGCCGTGACCGGGCGACGCCGATCCCGTTCGGCCCTTATCTGGCGCTGGCCGGCTGGCTGTTCTTCATGTGGGGCGAGCCCCTGTTGAACCAGTATCTGGTGATGAGCGGGCTGCGCTGAGGGGAGTCCCCATGAGCCAGTATGTGGTTGGCCTGACCGGCGGCATCGCCTCGGGCAAGAGTGAGGTGACCCGGCGCTTCGAGGCGCTGGGGATTGTTGTGGCCGACGCCGATCTTGCCGCACGCGCGGTGGTGACGGTGGGCAGCCCTGCCCTGTCCCTAATTGCAGAGCGCTTCGGCGCGGACATGCTGCTGGCCGACGGCAGCCTGGACCGTGCCCGCCTGCGGGCCCACATCTTTGCAGACCCGGCCGAGCGGGCGGCTTTGGAAGCAATCACCCACCCGGCCATCCGCCGGTTGATGCAGCAGCAGTGCGAGCAGGCCGCCAGCCCCTATGCGCTGGCGGCGATCCCGCTGTTGACCGAAGTGGGCGGACGAACGGCCTACCCGTGGCTGGACCGGGTGCTGCTGGTGGACGCGCCCGAGGCCGTACAGCACGCCCGACTGATGCAGCGCGACGGCATCGACGCCGCGCTGGCCGACCAGATGATCGCCGCCCAGGCCAGCCGCGCGCAGCGCTTGGCGCTGGCTGATGACGTGGTGGTCAATGATGGCCATCCGAATGACTTGCAGGCGCAGGTGGAGCGCTTGCATGCTCGATATCTGGGGTTGGCAGTCGGGTAAGCCGGCAGGTCTACCGGCTCCGACCGAACAGGCATCCACGCATGGCGTGGATCTACTTCACCAGTACCGCGCGAACAGGCATCCACGCATGGCGTGGATCTACTCCAGCTGCTGGCGGGCGTAGCGGGCGAGTTCGCGGGCGGCCAGCAACAGGCCTTCCACTACGTCCGGCGGCAGTTGCTGGCCTGCACTGCCCTGCACCCGTGCCGCTTCGGCGGCGTGCAGCATCTGGATCAACGCATTGAGACCGGCCAGGGTGCGGCTGAGGCTGGCCAGGGTTACCGCTTGCGTCGGGGTGAGACCGGCGCCCTGCCGGGTCTGGCCATCGGCGTTGTCGCGGCCATCCATGCGTGCCATCAGTGCCGGCAGCAGGTCGCTGGGTTCGGCCAGCACGTCTTCGATGCGTTCGGCGATGTCGGCCGGCAGCTGGTCGGCGGATTCGCCGACCAGGCGGCGCAGGTTCGGATAGGTGGTGCGTGTAGACATGGCAGTGCTCCTCGCAGACGGCAAGGCCACCCGCAGATGCGAGGTGGCGGACGGTGCGGGTTGGCGTACCGGATCACAACAATCAACAAAACACTCCGGCGGACTCTTCAAAGTCCCCACGCACCGCCCGCCAAAGCAAGGGCATCGCGGTGCATTTTCCATGACGGCCTTCGGCGCATCAGAGGTTTGTTGATTGTTGGGTCGATTTCAGGACGCCAATCCCGGCCAGGGCGATGACCCCAGCCATGCCATCTCGCCAGCTGCATGCAATGCGGTCATGAGGCGAAAACGCCAAGCGGGCCAACCGTCTGCGGAACCGTGCGGTGTGACACGCACAGGGCGCGGAGTGCGTCACGCAGGTGTCGTGCGGGGCCAGAAACGCCGCGCCTTCGCGAAAACTGCATTGGCGTTGCATGCGACATTTCGCGCCGAGTGGGAGATTTCGACGACGGATGGATTCGTGCCGACCAAGGTCGGCACCTACCAAAGGAGCAGCCAGAATGAATTACAGCGGCTTCGGCGAGAACGTCAGGGTGGCGATCACGCCACGGGCGCCGCCCGGGCGCACGCTTACCTGCCAGCCGTACAGGTCGCACAGGCGGCTGACGATCGACAGGCCGATACCGCCGCCCTGCGAATGACCGGCATGGGTGCCGCGATAACCGCGCTGGAACAGCTTGGCGGCATCTTCCTCGCTCAGGCCCGGCCCGCTGTCGGTCACCGATACGGCGTTGGCACCCACATGCACGCGGACTTCGCCATCCTGCGAATACTTCACCGCATTGCCGATCAGGTTGCCCAGCGCCACCGACAACGCCGCTTCGGGGGCGTCGATGACCAGATCGCGTTCGCCATCCAGATGCAGTTCCAGCGGCTTGCCACCCAACTGCGCGCGATGCGCATCCAGCAGCTGTTCGGCCACACGCGCCACATTGCTGCTGCCCTGGCCGCGTTCGTTGCGCGACAGCAGCAACAGCGCGCCGATCAGATCGCTGCACTGTTGCTCGGCACGTTGGATGCGCTGCAGGCGCTGCAGCACCTTCTCGTCCAGGCCCGGGCGGGTCAGCAGCAGCTCGGTAGCGCCACGGATCACCGCCAGCGGCGTACGCAGCTCATGGCTGACGTCCGCATTGAACTCACGGTCGCGCTGCACCACTTCGGTCAGCCGCGAAGAATAGTCATCGAGCGCCTGGGCCAGCTGCCCCACTTCGTCATCGGGGAAGCGCGGCGCCAAGGGTTCGGGGTCGCTGGTGCCGCCACGGTACGCACGCAGGCGCGCGGCCAGATCCGAGACCGGCTTCATCACCTTGGAGGCCGACCACCAACCCAGCACCAACGACAACAGGCTGAACACCAGCACCGACAGGAACAGCGCGCGGTTGAGCTGCTGCCCACCGCGAACGCTGTCGGTCATGTCGTAGGCCAGGAACGCCCAGGCATCAGGGGTCTTGCGCACGGCCAGCTTGTAGGAATAGCGCTCTCCGCGCTCGTCCACACCGCCCATGTTGTACAGGCCGTCCTTGAACTCGTACCAGTCCGGCTCCTCCTCGCGCAGCGCCTCGAACTTGTCCGGCTTGATCAGGCGCGCGCGCATCTGCTGCACCGGCAGGTCGGGGTTGCGGTCCGGGCTTTCGTAGTAACGCCGCACGTACTCGCTGATGTTGCGGTTCATCACGTCTTCCACCAACTGGTTTTCCACCCGCATGCGGGCCCAGTTGGTGGCAAACGCGAACAGTGTCGTCAGGCAGAAGCCCAACAACACGAACGAGACGATGATGCGGCTGCGCAGACGCCGCCGATAAGGCGTGCGCCGGCGCTCCCCCTTGCTTGCCACAGAATCAGGCTTCCGGCGTGGCGATGCGGTATCCGATGCCATGGCGGGTCTGGATCATCGGCACTTCAAAGGGCTTGTCCACCACAGCGCGCAGGCCATGGATGTGCACGCGCAGCGAATCGGAGTCCGGCAGCTCTTCGCCCCAGACACGGGTTTCCAGTTCCTGCCGGGTGACCACGGCCGGGGCCGCTTCCATCAACGCCTGCAGGATCTTCAGTGCGGTCGGGTTGAGCTGCAGCAGCTTGCCCTGGCGACGCACTTCCAGCGTGTCCAGGTTGTATTCCAGGTCACCGGTTTCCAGCACGCGGGTCTGCACGCCCTTGCCGCGACGCGACAGGGCGTTCAGACGTACTTCGACTTCCTGCAGCGCGAACGGCTTGATCAGGTAGTCGTCAGCACCGGAATCAAAGCCAGCCAGTTTGTTGTCCAGCGAATCGCGCGCGGTCAACATCAGCACCGGGGTCTGCTTGCGTGCTTCGTTGCGAAGCTTGCGGCAGACCTCGATACCGTCCATGCCCGGCAGGTTGAGATCCAGGACAATCGCGTCGAACTCGTGCACGACAGCCAGATGCAACCCGGTCACTCCGTCGGCAGCGAAGTCCACGGTGTGGCCCCGGTCCTCCAGGTAGTCGCCCAGATTGGCCGCAATGTCGCTGTTGTCTTCGATTACCAGGATTCTCACTGTCACCTCTAATTGACGAATTTACCGACGCGCTGGGCCTGGCCCATGTCGCGCTGTGCCTTGTCCTTCTGCCGAGCACGCTCGGCGACGGTCATGCATTGCGTGGACGACATGTTGGAACCGATGGCCTTCTCACGTCGGCATATTAGACGACTATCTTCACGCGCCTGTGTCAAAACGGTGTTCACGACCTGCTGATCGTTGAAGACCTCAGTTCGTACCGATTCAGGCATCGCCTCCCTGGTCGGATACTGCTCGGCGGCGGCACGGATGCGAACCAGGGTCTCACGGACCTTGCCGCGCTCTTCCTGGCGCAGCTCGGAATAGGTTTCGCCGTCGTTGAGTTCGATCTCGATGCGCTCAATCTGCTGCAGCAGCGGCTTGCCCGGCAAGAACACCTCTTCGGCACTCTTGGCCGCTGCCGAGGCAGCAACCAGCACCAATGCCGAAACCAGAACCGCTGATATCACTGGATGCTTCATACAAACGAATCCCTGTCTGAGGTGAACGCCGACTGTATGCGGATGCGCGCTCTGCCAGCAAGTGCTGGCCGGCAGGGTGCAGGCGGCCCTAAAGCTTGGAATCCGGATTCAAATTGCTATTGGTGCGCTGGTCGTTGAGCAGGGCCTTGCCCTTCTCTTCGATACGTCGCCGCTGGGCGACGGTCAGGCAGCGGCTCTTGGGCATATTGCTGCCCGTAGTGCGCTGGTATGAGCAGATCTGGCGACTGTCGTCGTGGGCGCGCGTGAGGATGATGTTGACCCGCTCCTGATCGTTGAAAACGTCGTTCTGCACCTGCGGCGGCAACTCCTGGACGGTCTGGCGGTCGCCCATCCGCTGGGTGATCCGCGCCAGCGCCTGCTGGACCTGACTGCGGTCCTCGGCGGAGATTTCGTTGTAATCGCCCTGCTGCAGGGCTTTTTCGACCTGGCGGACCTGCTCGGCCACCGGGCTCTGGCGGTCCATCTGCACAGCCGCCTTTTCCGGCTTGGCCAGTGCAACGCCAGGCAGGCACAGCAACAGCACGATCATCGTGGTGCGGTACATCGCCAACCTCCCGATCCTTCGGAACGAAGGCCCAACTCTACGAGTGTCCCCGCGCGCCCACAAGGGACCCTTGGCAGGGGGGCATCGAGCATAAAAAAGACCCAGGCGGTGCACCCGCCTGGGCCTGAAGTTGTATCCCGATACCGATCCTGCTGAGAGGCAGAGCTGCGGTTCGTTGAAGGCTACGCCCGGGGCGATTAAAGCGGTGTTAAACCCGCCAACCCTGCCTGAATTAAATTTCAACCCGCTGAAATATCAAGGTTTTTTGATTTTCTCGACATGCGCGATGATGCGTGCGGCCACGTCCACCCCGCAGGCAGCCTCGATCCCTTCCAGACCCGGGGTGGAGTTCACCTCCAACACCAGCGGGCCGCGCTCGGAGCGGATCAGGTCCACGCCACAGACGCCCAACCCCAGCGCCTTGGCGGAACGCACCGCCACCTGCTGCTCGGCCCGGCTGGCCTTGGACGCCACCGCGGTACCGCCGGCATGCAGGTTCGAGCGGAAATCCCCTTCCGGGGCCTGACGCTGCATCGACGCCACCACCTGGTCGCCGACCACGAAGCAGCGCAGGTCGGCGCCCTTGGCCTCGCCGATGAACTCCTGCATCAGGAAGTTGGCATACAGCCCACGCAGGGCTTCGACGATGCCGCGCGAAGCGCTGGCCTTCTCGGTGAGGATCACACCGCGGCCCTGGGTGCCTTCGTTGAGCTTCACCACGTGCGGCGGCGGGCCGAGCATGGACAGCAGGTCGACGGTGTCGTCAGGGTTGTCGCCAAAGACGGTGACCGGCATGTCGATGCCCTTGGCCGCCAGCAGCTGGTGCGCCCGCAGCTTGTCGCGCGAACGCAGGATCGCGTCGGACGGGTTGGGCGTGCGCGCGCCCATCAGCTCGAACTGGCGCAGCACGGCGGTGCCGTAGCGGGTGACCGAAGCGCCGATGCGCGGGATGACCGCGTCTACGCCGGTCATCGGCCGGCCCTTGTAGTGCATGGAAAAGCCGTCCGCGGCGATGCGCATGTAGCAGCGCAGCGGATCCAGGATGCGTACGGTATGGCCGCGCGCGCGCGCGGCCTCGACCAGCCGACGGGTGGAATAGAGCCGGGTGTTGCGGGACAGGATGGCGAGCTTCATCGCAGTGGGATCGGTCGGCAGGCGCGCAGCATAGCGTGGCGACGTTGCGTCTGGATGATGCTGTTCGGTCCATGCGCGGCAGGGGCTGCCCAGCTCAATCGGGGCCTGGCAGCACCGACGGATATGTGCGCGCCGCTTCGCCCAGCGCCGCGATGCAGGCCATCTGGATCGCCGATCCACTGAAGGCCTCCTGATAGATCTGCCCGATCAACTGCGCCGCCTGCGGGCCACCGGCGCGCCCGAGTGCTCGAACCGCTTCAACCTGTTTGGCCGAGCCAATGCCAGCGGAAAGAAAGATCCGATGCAGCGCGGTGACGACGTCATCCCTGCGATCCATGCCGGCGTACTCCCTGAAATGAGAGCAATACGCTAGCGGAGGCCGCAGCGGCCGGACATGCGGATTGTTTGAATCTGTACGCCGTGCGCAAACGAAAAACCCCGGAAACGACAATGCCGCTTCCGGGGTCTGGATTCTGGAGCGGGCGAAGGGATGATACCCAACCCAACGCTAAGTCACTGTCCTGCCTCACGTTTCGAAGAAGAGACAGCTAAAAAAACGATACCTCAAACGATACCCCACTATATGCAGATGAAGGCCGCTACTCAAGTCACCCTCGATAGGATCCTAGCTCACTGGCTGGCACGACTGCTGCGAACTTACACAAATTCCTGACTCGGTCATCGCAAAGCTACAGCGATCATCATCAGTGGAGAGAAATCACCGCATTGAGAGCCCAAGGTATCCCTTCGCTTCATAAGCAGGCGCCGACGACGCCCGATTAAAAATATAGCAAGCATAACGGACCGCCACCGGGCAGCCTACAATCCAAATATGCTTGTTCTCGTTAGGACGAAATCCAAGATTCGGAAGAATCCAAAATAGAAAACCCGCCACCACCAAAAGCGCTGATCTCAGGCCAGGACGCAGCCATAGCTGCGACCTGGCGCGCTCCCACGAGAACTAGAGGACAACTAGGCTACAAACTAACCATTGTTGCGGACAGTTTAGGAGATGCTCGAAAGGGCCCGCCCATACGCTCAACTGGGCCCTTCTAAAGCAGCCCAACCAAAGTTTCGGCCATTGGCTCATAGAGCTCTCGTGTTTCCCGCGCTTTAGACTGGTGCGCTCCGCGCAGCCCATCGCGCGCAGTGCAATCGAAAATTGGCTTCCGCGCCTCCTGGGAATACGGAACCAAGCTATGAAGATTAGGAATTCCACCTAGATCCCAGCCATCATCTGACCAGTGCTGTACCTGACCCAGCGGTTCCAGCTTTTCAACAATGTTTTGCTGGATTGCAGCCTCAAGGCGATTTCCAAACATTGCCCAGCCCCTCGTCATCCCATCCTCATTTGACCGCATATTGTGCTGCTGGCGGACGTAGCCTAGAAACACAGGCCGGCCACTCGGAAGATCTATATCAACCGCCTGAGAAGCACCCTTGACCTGATCCCACTCCGAGCGCCACGAGACCAGTTTGTTGCCTAGGTTCTGCGTGCCGCGAATTGAGAAAAGATCGGGCGCAACAGGCACAATGAAATAATCGCAAGCCGTCAGAATCGTGCGGTTCAGCGGCCCAAGATTAGGACCCATGTCGATAAACGTTACATCCGAATCAATTTTCTCCTCCGCTGCATTAATATAGCGATGAATGGCCGTCTGCTTGCGGATGTCCGCGCTGCTCCCCCCCTTAGCCCTATTCCAGGTATCAGCAAGAACGTCTTCGAAATCACTAAGCATAGGATCACCGGGCACGATCCAAATCCCCTCATATTCCTCACTAGCAACCGAAGGGCGGCGGTCATAAATATCGCCAATACTTTCATGAACACGTTCAATATTCTTAAAGAGGCTGTTTCCGCTGGGCGACCACGCCTGCTCAATTGACTTATCGGCGAGACAATATGCCGAAAGATTGCACTGCGGATCTGCATCCACGAGCAAAATATTCTTCCCCATTCCGGCCAACACATGCGCAACGTGGTAGGTATATGTAGTCTTACCCACGCCACCCTTGTTATTAAATATACCAATCCTCAAGCTTACTCTCCCGGCGTACAATTGAAATAAACCAACAACTCATAAGCCAACAGCAATCAAGCTCTGAAAGCCCCCCAAGCTAATCACGACTCCACACTACGCCGAGCTCGTCCGAGCCCCTCATCCGAGTGACTGCCACGACGTGATTCTTGATATCAGGAACTCCATACTCAATGACCAGCTCCACAACCTCTTTTTGCGGCAATCCACTGGGACGCACGGGATACTCATCAATAGATTTGAAGATCGACGCATCACGTGGATGGGGCATTGGCCATGTATTTCCAGAATTCATGTGGCAAAGGCGGACCCGCGATGCATGACTCGTCAAAAGGCTTGATGTATCTAAAGTAAGCACATCATGCTCAAAATCTCGATACGAGTTCAGCAATCGAAGCAGTCGCTCTTTGCGCGCCCAGAAGAACACCTTCCCGTTGATCAGGCGATACCAGTCTGCGGCGCTAACATCGGACGGCAGCGCCATCTCAATTCGCTTGGGTGGCATTGGCTTTTGGTCCCGCAACACAATGTCATCTGAAAGCCCCGGATGGATTGACGCCATCTCGGGACGATGGCGATCCTCGAAGCCAGCGCGCTCTGGCCCGCTGACGTTGAGAATATCCAACGCAGCCGTTGCTGAGAGGAGCCCCCTGTCTCGAATGCTTGGCCAAGAGCCAGCATTGGCCATATGGAAAACCTGCGGGTAGCGATTTACGAGGAAGTTGATGTCCAAGTGTAACGTCCAATTCAAGATCGAGCGGTCCAATTCCTGCGATCAATGATGGATCGCAAGTCGTCAAAATCGGCATCCTTTTGGGGGAAGCGCGTGTTGATCAGCGACACCGGGGCCTGAGCGACACGCTCCACTTCCTCGATAAACTTGATCGTATCTACAGCCAGCTGGTCAAACCGCCTAGCCTGTTGATTGGCTTGATCCAGGTAGTCAACAAAAGTGAGCACAATATCGGTTGGTGCGTTCAAGTTGCAGGCTCGACGAAACTCTCGCCACTCGAACCACCCAACCCGGCGCTTCCGCCTTGTGGTTGATGTAATCTCCGCCGCGACAACATCATCGGCAACAAGCTTGGCTTTCCTGGCTACTTCCTCGAAAGTAGTCTCATTCTTCAAAGATCCAGAAACATGACCCTCTTCTCCGTCAGGATTGGCGACCCTGATGGGCGTCGTCCGTACGACCATGAGTATTTTTCGCACGCGACTTGGTGAAATCCCCGCCTCAGCCAAGCATCCCGCAACGTTCGTATCTCGTGACGTCACATAGGGGTAGGTTCCGTGGTAAAGGCTAAGAGCACTACCCTGAGTTCCTTCTAAAAGCACAGATCGACGGAAGCGATAAGCCTCTTCCAAGACCTCCTCCGTGGGTCGCAAAAAGCTAGCTAGCTCGGGGATGTGCTTGGCAAGCCTAACAGGGCTGGACAGCGAGCCCCGATGTCTAATCCTCCGAGCCTTGGCGGCACCGCTGCCGCTACCGGTCGATGCGATGGCCCCCACCACACCGCCGCCCTCCTCAGCAATATCCTCCTGCTCGATGATTGTTGCCTGAGGATCGATGAAGATGCGCTCCTGCTCGATCCTGAACTGGTGAATTTCAGCGAGCAGCTTCTCGACATTGATGGTAAAGCCTGGCCCTAGAACGAGAGAGGCCTTAGAGAAACTTGCTCCTGATGGGAGCTGATGGTGGATCGCTTTCCCAGAGGCGTTGGCGACTGTGTGCCCGGCATTGGGTCCGCCAACTCGAACGAGAACGTCATACTCGTTTGCGAGATAAGCGACAATATTTCCCTTACCCTCGCTCCCGTACTGTCCACCAACGAGCACATCGACGCATCTTACATCCGGCGAGGTGAGGAGGTGCAGGTGCGCCGCGACACGCACCAACGTGTCGCCGTGATCTGATCGAGTGGTCGAGATGCGCACGTCAGCATCGGCCTTCAGTGCATCCACCTCTTCTTCGGACAGCACATCTACCTCTTCGTAGGACGGCGCGCCTGGCGCGGCCCCGTCGCCATCCATATACGTCGCATGAAGTCTCTCCCTGGACGCGTACAGATGTACGTGCGTCAGTCGACCCGTAAAGCGGGACCTCAGTTGATTGACCACCGAAGAAGACGGTGCGCCGTCAACGACGAGCCCAGGCTCCGCCTCTCCAAGCTTCTGTACGCCCTCCAAAATCTCAGTGAGGATGGCTTGTTCAAAGGCTAAGCGCTGAGCAGTTGCGAACGACGCTGTGTCGCCGCTTTCTGCTGGACGACCAGCGCTTTGCATAGCTCTTGGAGCGTGAACGCGAAACCCATAGGTCTCTTGCAGCGCGTGGGCAAGCCCGGACTTTCCAGCACCTAGCTTTCCTGTAATGACGACAATGGCATGCTGATTCACGCTAATTCACCTCATGCACAATCATTGCGGCCAGCTCTGCTGGCGAGAGGGTGCCGACGTCGATCACCGCATCCGCGATAGCGCCCAAGGAGCGAGCACTGACCTCGTTCGGACGCGATACCGCCGCAGCGTATTGCTCGTCTGAACCGAGATAGCGTGAGCGCAGCAGCTCTTCGGTCGCACGGAGGTGAACGTGACGAACGGCGGCACCGAACTCTTGGCGGAAATAGTGAACTTGGAGAGGTTTCCGCACTGCATCTATGATCCAGCGGGACGCCGAGGGATGCGCTTTCAAGGCCTCCACGGCAACTGGCCTTACGATCCATTGAAAATTGGTATCAACGTCGAGCTGATCACCCGTAAGCTGCTGCGCGTGGCGAAGCTCCGCCACACCAAGATGGTCAGCCCCAGGAATGAAATTGTTAAGGTATGCGCTCGTGCTAATTCTTTCGAAGTCATAGATCGACGTAAGCTCTCTGGTTAGGCTTGATTTGCCTACGCCAAAAGGGCCGCTCAGCAGCAGAACTCGGCTTGCATCCATCCAGAAGACGCCCCCCGCGTCATAGTGTGATGTTGAGCACAACTAGCGTGGAGATCCTGACATGGCCTAGGTCATGTTTGCAATGGCGGTAATCTTATCCTTTAATCTTGTAGGATAAATCCTACCCAGCCCGGACCCTGACACATTTTCAGTTAAGGCGAGCCAGATCGATCTAAATGCTCGGCGGGCTTATCTCCTCTAGTGAGACTGGCGCAGGATATGCTCGTGGGCACCAGGCCTCAGGAGAGCCAGTGCCCTTCAATAGAATGCAGTCCCGATTCGTTGTTTCGGTAGCCGGTGACGCTCCTCTCGCCAGGGGAGCCGGGCTAGGCGGTCGCACCCAATGCGGGCAGGGATCAGCCACAATGTCAGACCCGCCCGAGCAAATTTTCGCGGTCCCTCGGCTGCATGCTGGTCCTGCTAATCGCTCAGACTGCGGGGCTCTATCGTTGGTCACGAGGAGATCCAGAGCTGCAAGTTGTGTGACTGCTTACTCAGGGAGACTCAGGAAGGGAGGTGGGGGCTATCACCGCTGTCTCGGCCCCTCGAAGTGCTACTCAATCAACCAGTTAGCGCCTGTCACGTCGCGACACAGCGAGGACCAAAATGCAGTTCCGGCTCGGCTCTGCCATTCTACTTTTCCTAGGCTCTTACCTACCCCTAGCGTTGATACTGTTGGTCCAAGACGTGCCCAAAGCGCTCTGGGGCACGCCCCTGTGCGCCTTGGAAAGCAGCTCTCACTGCACCTACCAGTTGCTTGAGCATCCTTGGCTTTCCCTAGGCGCAGTAGCCGCCACGCTGCTTTGTGTTGTGAGAACGATGCAGGTGACCAAGTCGGTCACGCCAGCCTTCGCAGTGCAGGTGCACGAGGTCCGGCCTGTGCCTAACGACCTGATCAACTACGTCTTCCCCTATGTCGTCTCCTTCATGGGCTTAAGCTACAGCGAACCGCAGAAGCTCGCGGGATTTGCCGTCTTTCTCATAGCGCTCTTCGTCATAACTTATAAGTCAGGTCAGATTCTGATGAACCCGCTGCTGATTGTGCTTGGATGGCAGCTCTACGAGGTCAAGATGACCCTTGGCCAGGCAAAGGTGTCGCGTGTTGCCAGGGTATTGAAACGCGGTAAGCTGCTGCCAGGGCCTCAGCGGGCCGAAAAGATACAAGACGTCTACTTGATGGGGGATCTATGACGCAGGCAGCATTTCAGGCCTTTAAGGCCTTTAATTTTGATGAAACGGAGGTTTATCTCTGGGTCTTTAAGCGAACATCGAAGTTCACTGCACGGCACGTGACGGCCGACCCGGCGCTTCAAACAGCACTTAGGAACTTTGCTAAGGCCGGACAGGCACGCGTTGTTGAGCAGGTGCCCTATTCGCACCTAGCGCAGACGAACGAGAATAGCTGCTTGTCGGTGAGTATCGGCGACACAAGCTTTGGACTCGTAAAGGAAGTTGTCGATCAACCTGAACCAGAAAACCATGTAACCGAGGAGAAGGAGCTTCTGAACTCAACGGGCTACTTGGTTAAGTTCGTTAAAGGTGATGAAGTCCTCTATGCGATGCGCCGGTCATCGAGCAACTGGAAGACAAGTTACAGCAAGAAGAACAGGCTAAACGTCTTCTTTAAGAATGGAATGCTTTCGGCTGCGGAAGAGCGCGAGTTCACGCTTGACCCCAACTTTGATATGTTTGTCCTTGGCGACAACATATGGGTGACGAACAAGCCAGGGTTTGAATCAATCCTGCAATATAAGACCCCTTACGTTGATGCATTTGCGCAACTCCGGGAATTGCCGGAGTTCGTCGCTATTTTTACGGACATGTCGCCTCTAGTTGAGCATGTTGGGAGCAACACTATTCATTTGCGGCGCATGGCGGTCATTCAAGAAAGGTCAATTTATCAAGACCCAGTCTTCCTAGCATCGGTGAAAGCAGTGGCACTCAAGAGAGGCCTTGGCATTCAATTTGATGATGAAGGCAAGATTGTCCCGACCGCAGAAAGCGCTGGCCTTATCATGCAGATCCTACTGGATCACGTCTTGGTGAGCGAGGTGACCCAACATATGTATTCAGTCATCTCTGACGCGGTTCGCATGGATGGATAGAGAAATGAGTGTAGTTGAGCATCACTTTTTCCAAGCCTCATGTGCAACAATTGCCCTCCTTTTTTAGCGGAGTCTTTCCACACTATGACCAAGCTCACACTCGACTCTATTGCGTCGGCAAAAGCCAAGCTCGCCGAAGAGCTGCGTAAGCTGGAAGAGCAGGAGGCAAAGCTTATTGAAGATGAAGCATCCGATGCTTTCCTTCAAGTCTCAGATATTCTGAGCCGCTACGGCCAGCACTTCACCGCAAAGCAGAAGGCCGATATTGCTAACCAGGTTGGCGGTTCGTCTAACGGGCAGGCTCGCCAAAAGAAGGCTTCTGGTGAAAAGAAAGCAGTCGCCCAGAAATACTGGCTGCCGCACACGCAGGAAACTTGGTCTGGCCGAGGCCGCACCCCTCGCTCGTTCGTAGCGTGGGAAGGCACGGCGGCCTATAAAGAATGGAAGTCCAATCACCCTGATGAGAAGTTCCCCGCGTATCCGGGCTGATTTTTAGTGAGACGGGCTCTGTCTAAGCGGAGCCCGCGCCTTTGGACAGTAGTCTCAGCAGAACGCTCTGCAAAGCCTGATGGGTATACGCCCAACTCCGCCCCCCCCCTCTTCCACGCCGCTGTTCAGCTCAAAGACCTAGGGCTAAACCCGCAAGCCAAGCGTCGCTTTGACTTCCAGCAGAGCAAAGTCCAACGTCTGATAGACGACACGGACAGCAGCTGCATAACCAACTGCGACCACAAACAGCCCGATGAACGAGATTGCGGCAGCAATGGTTGGGAAAAGACTCGTCTCCAAAACATCCCGGGCAACAGTCGGGGAAAGCACGCGTGCCGTGGCAAGCCAGAACAAGGCGCCCCAGACGATGCCAATGAAGACGTTGAACCGCGCTATTCGCTCGGTCGTTTGCGTTTTTACGAGCTGCACCCCAGACGACAAGCGCTCCAAATCCCCCTGATCTTTCACCAGGCCCTCGATGGCGCCAGCAAGCTCTCCAACGGACTTTGCGGTGACACCAGCAAGGACCGTGCGAGTAGGAAGGCCAAAGTAGACGCTGATAACGCCCAGCGTCAGCGCGGCGAGGATCATGACGGGATTGAAAGCCCGCTCAACAAGGCAAAGACCGGCCACGATGATCGACGTCAGGACGAAGACCCAGAGCAAACGCTTCCAGATGATGCCGAGGCCACTCATGATCAACCACGGGCCGACTAAGAGCTCCTCTGAGAGGGCACGTAGTGCGTCTTCCTTCGTTCGAAGCGGTCGCCGATTGACGACCGCGTATTCGGCGAGCCTGACCGATGACCGGATCTTCTCGAACTCCATTTCTGCCCCCTCCTTATAGTCGTCAACGCAGCATATCCAAATATTGATGATGCTTCTCACACCTGTGGCAGGTGGATAGGAATCAAGGGGCGAAACGGGGACGCCTGATCTTCAGCTCCCAGTTCCCTGCTTGCTGCGCCGCTGACTCATCTGCTTCGTTCCTCGTCACATCAGCGCTTGGAACCTCCAATTTCGGCACTGCGAAGTTCTTCTCCAAGCTTTTGCAGGCGTCCGTCATCTTCTGGCGTGCCTGATTGATCCGCCAATTTTGGATGGCGACAATCCGAGGTGACACATGGACCTTTGATCGGGCTAGCGCCCTTCGCGCTCGAATGGCAGCTTGGCTGGTCGGAGCATCTCCATGCTCAGAAAGCGCTGCTTGGGCATTCAGCACCTCCATGCGGGCCCGGTAGGGCCTGATCACCATCCGCGCGTAGGTGCTTACCGCCTTTGCTAGGGACTCGGTGTCTTCAAACAAGAACGATTTGTTCGCATAGCTGTCGACACGACGGCAAACCAAGGCCGAGTGCGCTTGCTGGAATTCGGGCTCGATTTGGATGCCAGGAACAAGGCGCAACACTTCCAATGCCTGTTGGGCAACTTCGCGCTGCGCTTCCAACCAGTCTTCGATCAGCTTCGCCTCAGCGTTCAACATCTCCGCGTCTTTGCCTGTTGACCGGGCTAAGCGCGCAACCCGACTCAAGTGTCGTGTCTGGCCGCTGTAAGCGGTATGGATGCCCTTGGGCATCGAGGCACCCGCCAATCGGCTCTTGGCCTGGCTGACAGGGTTACCCGTCGCGTCCCGTGCGGGCAGACCAGCATCGCTATCCTTGCCTAACTGCTCCCTTCGGAGTTCGCGCAAAGCTGCTGCGTGAGTGTGGTTGCTTGGGGTGTCGTGGAGGATGCCCCCACTTAGCTTCATGTGTGCCGTCAAGATCCGACTGAGGGACATCGCGGCCTCTCTCCCACCGACACCGTGTATCTCTGCGGTGAACTTAGACTTCCGCTGGACAGCAACTCTTGCCTTCCCAAGGTGACGGATTGGCTTGCGGGTGAGGGTTCGTGCGCGCTCAAAGTCGCCTTGGAGTGCAGCGTCCCTGGCTTGGGCCCTGAGTGACCGGTGATCCACCCGACTCTTGTGTCCGGCCATCGCCAAGTGTCCATTGATCACCTGTTCGATGTCTTTCCTAATCTGCCGTAGCGCACGTGTTCCGCCCCCTTGGCGAGCATCAAACTCGGCACATGCGCGCTCGCCTAGGCCATCAGCGCCCACTTTGCGGGCAGACATCAGCAAGTGGACGTGGTGGTTGCGTTGATCGCCCTGTTTGCTCGGCTTATGCACAGCCACGAGGACAGCGACTTGAAAGCGATCCACTAGAAGTTGCCCCAGCGCAAGAGCGAGCTCTTGGCGCTGATCAGCAGATAGGCTATGGGGGAGAGACACTTCGATCTCCCGGCAGACCCTGGCATTCAGGCGCGTTTCGGCAGCCTCATTGGCGTTCCAGAACTTCTTGGCATCCAAGCACCAACTGGGAGCGCCTCTGGGCGCGAGCATCTGGTGGAAGGCCACGCCGTGACGTCGGGAGTAGTTATGACCGAGACCGGTGCCGACGTCTAGCACGTCAAAGCCAGCTCGGTAGGCCGCTGCAGCGACTGACGAGTCCCCCTTTCCCCGGCTGAAAGATTTCATAGTTGCGTGGTAGATCGCCATCTTGGAACTCCTAGATTGATTTGAAAATCTAGGAAAAGGGCGAAACATTTCTTGTCTAGGCCTAAATAGCAGGCAATTTTGAGCGTTTGGTCACAGGGTTTCTTGCTTTGTTGATCAGCGAAAGCGGATCAACGAGGTGGCCCAGCCACCGCAAAACGCGCCGAGAGGCGCAGCACGGAATTTGCGAAGCAAAATCCATAAGTGCGCTATTGCATCGCCTTCACAGAGCACCGCCCTCCGCTTCGCCGATCCTCCGCTTCAAGTCACACATGCGGCATCGACCTATTACGCTTTCCCCTAATTCGAACGACCATTGAAATCCTGGTTGCATAAATAATATTTCTCTTTATATTCACTTAACAGCCAAGGGATTTTTCAATGAGCGTTAAAACAAATAACAGGATTATTGCCAGCATCGATAGAATCCTAGACAAAATCACTGACCGCGCGCTTTACCTGATGCAGCCCCATGTCACTCTTGCCTACGGGATAGTGGCGCTCCTATTACTCTGGATTTTCTTGCTCTTTATTCCTCCACCAACTTTGCCGCTTCCGTAGCGATGCTCTACCAAAGTCCTGCCAAAATTTTTTCGATCTCGCTTGTCCCATCACGGTAGATCACATAGCACCACCAGCAGAAACCGGCAGTGGAGAGTATCAGTAGCGCCCAAGCAAACATCCAACCCGCACGATTCAAGCAGTTGCTGCCTTCCGGAGGCCTTTTCCATTTTTCCGAGCGCAGTCCCCAGAAGAACATCGCGCTAGCAAGTCCAGGCGGGAAAAATAGAGCCGCAAGCATTGCACTGCCCTTGTTTTCCGTCATTACGAAAGCAGCAAGACCGCCCATTAGAAGGAACATCGATGCCTTGTAGCAAAATGCCTCAGGCTTATTCTTAATAAAAGATGGGAAGCCCTTTAAACGCGAATCGTCACCAGAAAAATATATACCCATCCCAGCAACTATCGCCGCCAAAATAGGCAACAGGTATGCCATGTAGAAGGCAATGCGCCCTGCGCGCCAGAACACTATCGACCCAACAATCCCAGTAAGCAGAAAGATGCTCATAAGGTAGGAAAAAAACGTCAAATACTTTTCTGGCGTGGGCGCATTTTCGTCGCCCCCCTTCTGTTCATTGTTGACTTCATCTCTACTGTCGTCCTGAGCCTTCTTCTGCTCGTTTCGCAATGCCGCAAGATCAACGCCTAAATCGACGATCTCGTCGTTCTGCTTTTTTTCTAGCGCCGCGAGCTTCATCCTGAGATCGGCGAGTTCACCATCACGACACTCAGGAACTCTCAGGAAGCTACGAAAAGATTTTCTGAGATGTTCGCTAAAATTCGTTCTGCTCATTACACGCTCCTTGTTAGCAATTTTCCATTGTCAGCCGCAACAGAGAAAGTCAGTTTGAGTCAGGGGGCAAGCTCTAAATTAACGTGCGTTCCTTTTCTTAACCCCAGCCAACACCTCCCTCTGCTCCTTCACCGGCAGAGACGCGAATTCCTTAATAAGTTCAGCAAGCTCCTCCGTCTCCGCATATAGATAGGCTAACGACACCCCTAAGGCTTTCGCCATCTTCTGGGCAGTCTCCGTATCGCAATCGTGCACAGCCCGCTCGTATCGGTTGATCCGAACACCTGCAACGTCCTCCGGCAGTCCCATCGCCACCCCTAGTGTCTTCTGACTAATCCCGAGATCCCGCCTCAGCTTTTTCATACGGAGGGCAAAAATTTCTCGGGCACTGCGGGCGTTAGGAGCATTCATGCCCCAAGGATGAACGTAAGCTACGTTGCTCGTAAATTACGTTGCCCGTAGCATACGTTTATCGTACTCTTTGCCCTGTAGCAACCCGGTCTTGCACTGCCCACCCTCTCAAAGGACCCGTCATGTTGAAGTCTCGCCTTGCCGCCATTGGCGCGCTGATCGTCTCTCTGGCTGCCTGCTCCGGTGGTGGGCCCTCCCACGACGACCGTCAGAACGCGTTCCTGCAATACGTCAAAGACAACAGCAACGACAAGGCCAAAATCAGGGATTTCGAAAGCGGCAAGTGCGTCAAGGCCGAGGGGGCGCCGAGCTACAACTGCGCGGTGGCGAGCAATGTGATGGCAATGGACCGGGACTTCGGCCACGAGATGGATGGCGTCTACGCGTTCACTGAGGTCGGTGACACCTGGAAGATCACTGGCCGCGTCCAGTAGTCCTCTGATCGATCCGTCCCTACCCCCTCTCCCAGGACATCCAATGACAGTTGGCACCTTCCTCTTCCTGCTTGTCCTGAGCGCAGCCGTACTGGTCGCCATCGGCACCAGCCGAGCATTTCAGTCCCGAAGCCAGCGGGAGGCCTTCGGTCGGGACTTTGAACGCTCCTACTACGGTGCCCCAGGCGGCTTGGCGATGTCCGTCGAGCGGTCCAGGTTGAAGATCCGTGCTCGCAATGCAGTCAAGATCTACCCGCTGGCGGATGTGCGCTCGTGGGAGAAGCATTGGCACAACTCAAAGCGTCAGGGGACGCTGATTGTGAGTGTCCGGGATACGGATCACCCCGTGTGGTCCATCCCGTTCCAAAGCGAGAACGAGATGAATCAGTGGTATGAAGTCTTGAATCAGGCGATCAACGAGGGTGGAAAGCCCTGATTCCGATTTGCAGGCAACGCTCGATCTTGACCGCAATGCGTTTTGTGCTACGAATCAGGGAACTCCACAACTTGGATTCCTTGCCATCATGCACATCGCCAGTCACTCCGCACCTCCACTCGACGAACAAGAAGCGCAGCGTCGCCAGACCCATGTAGAAAGCTGGATTTCGCAGCAGAACGCCGCTGGATTCGGAGTGGACCAGCACATGGCAACCGCGCTCAATGCGTATCTCGACGGTCTTGTGTCCCTACCGGAGCTCTTGACCGAGCTTCGCCGTCCATACCTGCACTGATCTCTCTATCACGCAGAGAGCCTGCTAACGGAGACGGCGCAAGCTCGATGCCGCTCGCAACCGCGTTGATCGCTCCGACGCCTTTCTCTCGGCGCGCCTGCTCGGCTGTGTGCTCCTCAGGGATTGCCAGGAGGCTGCCTTCCTTACGGTAGCGCTCCAAAAGCTGCTCAAAGCTCGCCAGCCCTTTGACGAAGATCCCCTCATCTCGGCGCACGGCAATTCGTTGGCTCAGTTCACTGCGCTCTGCTCTGGTTTCCGCCTGGTTGCGGGCCAAGTGGGAATGGATGCGGTCGGAGATCATGGCGCGGATCCACTCAATCTCGCCTTTGCCATTGATACGCCCGTCCAGGACTCGCGTCTTGGCTGCCAGCCCAGAGGCCTCCATGCGCCTAGTCGTTGCCAACAGATGAGCGTAGAAGTAGCGAGGATCGTTCTTGGTTGGCCGGTGATGGCTCGCTTGTAGCGCAAAGCCATACCGCTTGATCAGCGCATGCGACACATCGAGAACGAGATCCCAGCGGCGTCTGTCGTCTAGCTCGTGCGGTAAGGCGATGGTGAAGTCGCGACATACGGTGCTGTTGCGACGACGCTCCGCCGCCTCCGCCGCCGCCCACAGACGCTGCGGGTCATTGGTCCATGCAGGTGATCCAGTGGGGGCCAAGCAGCAGGCCTGAATGATTCCAGCCCTGCCCCGGTAGTCATGCTTGACGTCGGATCTGGGATCAGTGAGCAGAAAACCGCCCCGGTAGGCGGCTGCTGCGAGAGCGGAATGACCCTTAGCTCGGCTGTAAGTTTTGATGCGTGTGTGTTCGATAGTCATAAGGCTTCCAGTGTCTTAGTCCATTGGTTATGGCTCAAGATTTAAGAAGCGCAATAGCTCGAAAACACCTTATTTATGGCGCTTTTGTTGCCTGTTATGGTTCACATACGGAACTACTGACTAGCGAAAATTGGGCTGTCGCCTTTGCACTAGACACATACTCACCCGCCGCAATGACAAACCATGTGCTACCGGAGAAGGGGTAACGATGCCAATAGACACCACTCCCTCAGAGATTCATCTTCGACAGGCTCTGACAGATCGACTGGCGGGTCTCGGATGCTCCGGTGCACCAATTCTAGAAGAAGACAAGCGCATGGAAAGAACATGATTCCTCAGCGAGCGCCGCGCCCCCCGTTAGCTTGAACGCATTTCCAAGTCAGTCGCATAAAGAGTTGCGTCCTTGACCATGCTGGCAGATGGCCTGCAACCGTAGATCCGCTGGCAATAAAGGATGCGAGTTAGATTCATGACACAGCCCCGCCGCACAATGTTACGATCTTCGACTCTCAGCCGAACAGGGATGTAAGCAATGTCAAGGCGATTTGCGAGTCTGATCGTTGTCGGGGATAAAATAACGCTCGTACAGGCCGATGTGCCAGATGATGAATCCAATGCCATAGTTATCACTCTTGACGACACCTGGAAATTGCAGAAAGATGGTCGACCGGATGCCTATGACGTGCTGTACAAACGCTGCACAAGTTACTTTTCTGGTCAGAAAATAGATCAGATTGTGATCAAGGCGAGTGCCGTATCCCAAGGATCCGCGACCATGGCACTACTGCGGAGCGCCGAGACTCGAGGGGTGGTCATCGCAGCCGCTGCGTCAACCAATAAGAATGTGGCAATACTTTCGAAAGCCGGTATCAGCAAGACCTATGGTGACCGTAAGGTTGACGAATATATTAGTGATGAGAATTTTTGGAAAACCCACACGCAGGGAGCTCCACTGCGGAAGGCAAGCCGGGAAGGCGCCGTATTGATCCTGGCGCAGAGGAGTATTTGATGGCCGGTGTCGTTCCTGCCCTTCAAATAGGCCAGAAGCTAGGGGCTGGACATTTCGGCGTTGTGTACTTAGGCAATGACAGTATCCACGGTGAAGTCGCGGTCAAGGTCCTCGAACGGAAGGCCGGACAAGATGACGCCGAGTGGGATTTGCATAAAGCAAGCTTTCTATCCGAGGCGCAGAACCTCTCGAAAGCTAAGCACCCAAATGTGGTCCAAGTATTCCATATAGAGGAGCTTCCAGGCGGTCAGAGCATTCGTTTCTGCATGGCCTATTGTCCTGGGGGTTCCCTGCAAGCCCTCTATGAGCAAGGGCCAATGAATCTGAAATCAGTCCGCAAGATTGCGACAGAGGTTGCGATAGGCCTTGGTGCGCTACACACCCGAGGATTGCTTCACCGCGATATCAAGCCTGGCAACATCTTGATTGATAGCCAAGGCACTGCACAAATTGGGGATTTCGGCCTAGTCACTGATCGGTTGATCGCAGGCTACGGATCCGTGGCCGGATACTCGGACCATATCGCTTATGAAGTGTGGGGAGGAGCACCAACGAGCGTCAAGACAGACTTTTGGGCCTTTGGCATGACTCTTTTCCGCCTCCTTCATGGCAAAGACTGGTATGAGCGGAGTCCTGCACCTAGAAGCGTCGTTGCTAACGGTGGCTTTGTTAATTCTCTGACTTGGCTTCCGCACATACCAAAAGCGTGGCGTTCCGCTATCAGACGCATGCTAAACGATGACCCAAAGGCACGCTATCAGAGCGACCAGCAGCTTCTCAATGCTCTTTCTAACTTGCCTATCCCAGCATGGACTGTGACCGTGTCCCCTGCGAAGGTAGTTTGGGAGATGCTTGATGGGACGAGGAAAAAGATCGTCGAGTGGACGACGCATTCAGCCCGCAGCCACAGCTGGTCGGCGTGGAGTGAGCCTGTCCGGGGGAGTGGCAGAAAGCGCACGCTGGGTGGATCGGGGGGCACGATTGGGAAAGTCGAAGTGCTTCGACAGTTGAACGGCTTCTTTGACCCTTAACTGTTCAGATCGGCTCTACTTCACCTTGCGGTGACTTTGACGAAGCGCCCAAGGCAGTAAGTATGGCCCCGACGCATCTTGAGGCGTGAGCGGCATGAGCCCAAATACAGCAGACGCAGCACCCCTTCTCGACGCGGAACACGATGGGCAATAGGCATCGGTAGCTACCACACCTTGGGGTGGTAGCCACGAACGACCGCAATAACGACACTTAGGCCGCGTCACAGTGAGAGACGCGGCACGGGGCAGGACTCGTTCGCCCTTCGTCTTACTTCTACTGGTGACTGTGCGCTCTCCCATTTGAACAACATAGCAACAATCATCGGCTGCGCAAGAGCTCATGGCCATGTGACGATCTGAGAACAGCCCGCATATGAACCCAGTTATGTCTCAAAAGATGAGACTGACCTGCGCCAGGCTCTCCTTGTGTGCACATATGCCGGTAGCGTCGGACTGAATTGCCTAACTGCCTTCTTAAGATAGATTACTTAAGGCAAGCACCCATCCATTTATGTTGCGTTCATTTTCTTGGTGTGAGAAATGTCTCACTTTCCGCCATTATTTTACTTTTAAACACTATAAGCACGTCTATGGATATTTGAGCAGGCTTAGGCCAGATGCCTTGCAATTGCTAAGTGATTAAGAATATTTATTATGAAACTAATTAAGCCTTTTGCCATCCAACAACACAAAAATAGGCAATGACTTAGGCAATCTTTCGGACGTAAATTCTGTCTCGATTTTGGATTGACGAAAAATCGTGCTGCCTTATCAAAGATCTACCTCCTCATACCGGATAGTAGATGCTCTCTCAAAACTCCCAATTGGCGCATTACATCGAAGATCCATTCGGCGATCTGTTTATCGAAGAAGTTAGCCACGGCAAATCAAGCTTTAGAAACATCCGGATTACCAGCCAGGCAGGCGCCGTTTACTTTCAGAACCTCGTCCAAGCGACGCTAGACGACCATGAGCGCAAAAGACGGCTTCGCAGATCAGGCACGCGCTATCCCGAGCCTTTGCCTCCGGCAACCCCGGCTCGGCTTCTTTCGAAAGAAACAGAAGATTTCCTCAACGACAAAAAACGGCAGAATCGCGAGCAGACAACCATTGATGCATATCGCCGAACGCTTGCGATCCTGCAACGCGTCACTGGCGATATCTCCGTTGCAGGCATCAATCACACGCATATTTACGAAATGTGGGATCTGCTTCGGTGGGCACCAGAGGACTTCATGTCCAACCCCGCCTATCAGAAGCTGGATGCTAAAGGGCTGATCGCGAAGGGGCAGGCACTTGGCAGAACTCAGCCCGCCAACGCAACGCTTGAATTGCACCGCCGTCTATTGACCGCCTTCTTCAATACGCTGCACGAGGCCGGAGCCATCCCACATTCGCCGATGACTTCCTTCAAAGCCCCTCGTAAAGATCTTGTCGTTGATCCAGAAGAGCCAGAGCGACTGCTCTCCCAGGAGGAAATCCAGAAGATCTTTGCACCTGAGACCTTTATCCCTTGGGCCAAGAAGTATCCGCACCGCTTGTGGTGTCCGCTGATCGCACTCTACACAGGAGCCCGCATCAATGAAATTGCCCAGCTCAAAGCTAGTGACATCGTCCAGGACCAAGGGGTTTGGTGCTTCTCGATCCAAAAGACAGTGGATGCAGATTTAGCGGGAAGCATCGGCAAACGCTCACGGCAGAAGCTCAAAGGCAAGAGTGCCATCCGCAAAGTGCCCATCCACAGCAGCCTGATTGAGGCAGGCTTCCTGGACTTCTTAGCCGACATCGAGGCCTGCGGACATCCTCGCCTCTTCCCCAATCTGTCAGCGGGCACCTGCCGGCAAACCGGAGAGCCCAATGGTCGTTACAGCCAGGGGTTCGTCAATCAGTTCGCCAAATACATGAAAGAGTTGGGCTTTGGCAAAGGCATCGGCTCCCATGCGTTCCGTCATACGCTCGCCACTGAACTGGATGCAAAGGGCGTGCGAGTCGAGCACATCGCGTTGATCACAGGCCATTCGCTCAACAAGAGAGCGCCCGTGCTCCAAGAGAACTACGTGCACAAGTCAGCGGCCAATGTGCGGAAGATCCAAGTTGAAGCGCTGGCGCAATATCAGCCGTCAGTGACATTACCGAGCTACGTGCGCGGACAGTTTAAAGAACGGTTAAGCAAAGAGGCAAAGATGTATCCGTAACCAACCCGCATCGAGTAATCATAATTTCAGCGAGTCGACAGAGACGGGCATCGCCAATATATTGAACTCATGCCTTTGCTGAGAAATGACTCCATTGATCTACATGTTGAAGAACGGCAGCATCGCCAGTGTCGTTCCAGATTGCAGACTTTAATCCCCAAAAGAAGCGGTGAACGGTTTCCCCGTTGGCGTTTTTAACCGTGGCCTGCTTGCCGATGCCTGTCCACAAGGATACCAAGTCTCCCTTCGACACCTCCTTATCCGGGAACCAGTAAACATGACGGAGTTTGTTGGAGACAGTGTTGTCCTTTATATAGGTTGTATCACTCAACTGATACTTGCCGATATCACAATCATCCAACACACGGAGCAGAACGTATTCTTTGCTCTCGTCCCCGTGACCATGAATTGAAACAATTTTGACCTTCATCATATGACTCCACGCTTTGAATAGGTTTGTCGATGAACATCACTCATGACCCCGCATTTAGCAAGTCATCCCTCCTCACTGAGTGCAGGCCTTATCTGCATGCTACTGTTGCCGGTGCTGAGTGAACTGTCTGAATGCATCCGCGAACTCCTCCATATACTGCCGTGTGCTTTCCTAGAGGACCACAAGCGTCAGGCCCGTTGACTCGGTGCTGGCGCGCCATTACGGGCTGGAACGTCTGGCAGCAACTGCCCTCGCCTCCCGCGCGGCGAGGACGGATGCCCGCTTCAACTGCGCGCCAAATTGCGAGGAGCAATAGGTCGGGAGCACAACGGAAGGCGTAAAGAGCGCCAGCGTGTCAACGCGCTCTTGGAGCGTCTCTGGCTCGCAAAACGCGGGAACCGGCAGACCATCCCTGTCCACATACACCCTGCGCAGCGTCGTCCCGGGCGGCTTGTAGTGCCCTGAGATGCGACCAATCACAGGCTCTCGCTGCTCAGGCTTCATCCCGGTTGCGGCCAGCGCCCGATCCAGGTGGGTGATGAGGTAGTGCCTAAATGCATGAAATCCCATGCCAGGATCAACAATGCCTTGGTCTTTCACATAGGCCGAGAACTGCCGACTGAGCTGCCTGCCCAGCCCAAGCCCTGTGGAGTTCGGCAGATTGGGGAAGAGCCGCTCGTGTCCAGCCGTTCGCACGTCTTCCACATAGGCCATAAAGCCCGCATCCAACAGCGGCTGGGCCAATGGCACAAAGCGGCGGCTGTTTTGGTTCTTAACTTTGTTGCCCTCGCCTTCCGTCGTGACGACAAAGCCCCAGATGCCTTCCACCGCCTGGATGTCGGCAACTCGAAGCTGCGCCACCTCAGTCACGCGGGCGCCACTATAGAGACCGATCATTGGACCGAACCAGCGGTGTGGCCACTTCGACGCCCAGGGCACAAACCCAGCGCCGAACACCGCTTTGAGCTCCGCATGCGAAAAAGGTCGACCCGTCGCCGCCTCGGTCTTCGCCGAAGGGCGAACTATAGCGGCCATCAGATCGCGATCCAGCACTCCGGCAGCATGCAGATGGCGAACGAACACGGCCATTCGATCCCAATGCTTGCTCAACGTCCATGCCTTAGGCGGCGGCTCCCCGTTCGCTTTGGAATGAGCGACCGTCTGCTTGACGCTCAATGTGCGGTATTCGGCGCGCTGCGTCGCGTTCTTCGGCCAGTGCTGCACGCCGTCCAATAGCGCCCTGACATGATCAACCGTCAGCCCAGCCGCTGGCAGATCCCCAACGAGTCCGAGCAGGATGCGAAGCGTCTGGCGGCTTTCGATGATGGTCTTCGGATCGCGCTTTGCACGACGCAGATCATCCAAATGCTGGTCAATCGCGTGAGATAGCGTTACTCCTCCCTTTGGGGGCGCTACGGTCTGAGTCACCTGGCCTTTGATGACCTCGTTGCGCCAGCCTGATCCCGCTGCTTGATCCGCTGGCTCCGTTTCATTTAACGATGAAGCAGACAACCCCAAGAGGCTGGCAAGCAGCGCCGCATCATGGGGCGTATCAACCTGGGCGCGCCCAATTCGCTCTCCGTTGGGAAGCGAAATGTTCTCCAAGGTGAGCTCACGCAGCTGCCCCAAGGCGACTTTACGCAGCAGTTCATCCAGTTCCTTCTTGTCCACGAGTCTTCCTGCACGCATCGCGCTGAACGTATCGGAGAGTGCCACGCTCATGCACGCCGCCGCCAGTCGTGCGCGATCACCGGAGGGCAAACCCAGCGCACGGACGATGAAGCGACAACCCAAGCGGGATCGAAGGTCAAGAGGAACAAGGAAGCGGGCGTAGAGCCCTGATGGGCGCGCAAGAAGAAGCGGCTTTGGCATGGAGCGATACCTCAAACGATACCTATGGGAAGGTCGTTTGAAGGCAGCGTTTTTGACTCAGCACCCTTTGCATTCATGCACTTAGCGGCATGAGCGGGTGGAGTGGAGCGGGTGAAGGGAATCGAACCCTCGTCAGTAGCTTGGGAAGCTACAGCTCTACCATTGAGCTACGCCCGCGTTGCCCGACAAGTCTATGCGGGGCACGTGTTCAAACGCAACGGGCAGGCCCTTGCAGCCTGCCCGTCGAGTAGACGGCAAGCCCGCAGGCCTGCCGTCATGTGCATCAGAAGCTGCCGCTGAAGCTGGCAAACAACGTCGCGTCCTGCGCACGCTTCTGCAGGGTGGTGGCGCTCAGGCCGATGTTGCTCTGCAGGCCGAACAGTTCCATGCGCGCGCCCAGGATGGCGGTCGCATAGTTCTTGTCGAAGTCCATGCCCGGCACGCGGTACATGCCCACGTCCGGCAGGCTCTGCACCCAGGCGCTGGCCTGCTTGGTGTCTTCGAACTCGTGGTCGTAGGTCACCTGCACGTACGGCTTGACGGTGCCGCCGTCGAAGCGGGCCTGCCAACCGATACGGCCCACGGTGGAATCGACATCCTGCTTGCCGTAACCCAGCGCGGTGGCGAGGGTGCCGGCATCGGCGCTTTCGGTGTAACCGTCGATCTTGACCTGCTGCCAGATCACCGAGGCGATCGGGCCGTGGCGGAAACCGCCCTCGGTGCCGAACTCGTAACCGGCGTTCAGGGCGGCGGTCAGGTTGCTGCCGTCCGGCGAGCCGCTGTGCTCACGGGTTGCCGGGCCGAGCTGGACCTTGCGGTTCACGTCATAGGAGAGCCAAGTGTAGCTGACCTGGCCATTGACCCAGATGCGGTCGCCGTACCAGCCAGCGAACAGACCGGCCGTGGTGTCCTTCTGGGTGAAGTCGCCACGGCTGTTGCCGAAGTCGGCATTCAGACGGCCAAAGCCGGCGAAGCCGCCGAAGACCATGCCGTCACGCGCCCAGTCGATACCGAACAGGCCGGCCGGGGCCAGACCGTCGTACAGATCGGCGTGGTCATAGCGCTGCATGTCGCCGCGCACGCCGCCCCACCACGACAGGCCGTCAGCCGGGCGACCCGCCTGGTGCAGGCTGACCTGGTCGGCACGCGAGCGGCCGATGGTCTGTGCCGAATGGCTCAGCACCTGCTGCAGGCGCGGACCTTCGAGGATCGACACCGCGTACTGGCCCAGCAGCGCATGGCCGGCGGTGGTCGGGTGCACGCCGTCGGCGAACAGATAGGCGGTGGCCGCATCCGGGCTGACGTAGCTGGTCGGGTTGCAGGTCAGGATGCTGGTGGTGGTGTCAGCAGGGTTGATCCTGCAACCGGTGTCGGTGACGTTGCGGAAGCCGTACATGGCCGGGTTGGCCGCCACTTCACGCAGCACGGTGAAGGTATCGAGCGGGATGAACTCGATGCCGGCCTGCTTCAGGCCGCCATACAGGGCCTTGTTGTAGCCAGCTGCCAGCGCGGTCGCCTGCGCGGCACCGGCCGGACCCAGCGAGCGGAACTGCGGGGCAATGCCGACGTCGGGCAGGTTGGGGACGAGCACGTACTCGGCACCGGCCTGCTTGAGGGCGCCCACCAGGGCCACCTGGTCGGTGACAGCCGCGCCGATGATGGCCTGCGCCTGGGCCGGCGCACGCGCTGCGGCGAACAGGTCGTTGGCACCGCCCCAGACCGTGTACAAGGCATTGGCGTCAGCCTTGCCGCCGTTGGCAGCCAGGTAGCGGGCCGTCTGGCTCTTCAACGATGGGATGGTGCCCAGGGCACTGGCCACGTCGACGCCGACACGGGCACCGCCGACAGCGTAGTTGTCGCCGTTCTGGCCGTTGCCGTTGGCAGCGCCATTGAGGCCGTAGTAGTTGGCGACCTGCTGCGCCCACACCCAGCCCGGGTTGGTGGTGAACTGGCCAGTGACCGGGCGCACGTCGGCCGGCAGCAGCGGACGGAAGTAGCCAGCGTCGGTCAGGCTGTCGCCGAAGAAGACCGCGTGGCTGTAGGGGGATTCGCCTGCCATGGCCGGCAGCGCGGCCAGCGCGATCGCGGCCGCCATGAGGGAGCGGATCGGGCGTTTGCTGAGCAGCATGTAAAAACTCCTGTGGGGATATCGTTGAGGATCCGACGCACGTACGCCGGCGCACGGTGAATGGTTTCACTGCGCCGCCAATTGCTCACGCTGCGCCGCCGCATGGATTGTCGCCCGAGCCAGGCCTGGTGGGCTTTGCCGGTGCGGGCGTAGCGCGCAACTTGCAACGGTTCCGATGCGAACCGGCGATCAGCGACAATGGCCGCATGAACATCCAGCTCAATGGCGAACCCCGCACCCTGCCCGCTTCGGCGACCCTCCTGGACCTGCTCGCGGCCGAGCAGCTGCTGCAACGCCGGGTGGCGGTGGAGGTCAACGGCGAGATCGTCAGCCGCAGCCGTCATGCCGAGCATGTACTGGCCGAGGGCGATGTGGTGGAGATCGTGCATGCGCTTGGCGGTGGTTGAAGCAAGGCCCGTGCCTTGCGCTCGCCGGGCATGGCCCGGCGCTACCAGCGAGAAATGACCCTCGCCCCCGCATCCGCGTGACCCCATCTTCAGGCGGATAAGCGATAATCGCGCCATGAACGCTCATGTCTCCCCCGATTCGCTGGTGATCGCCGGCAAGACCTACAGCTCGCGGCTGCTCACCGGCACCGGCAAGTTCAAGGATCTGGAAGAAACCCGCCTGGCCACCGAGGCCGCAGGCGCCCGGATCGTCACCGTGGCCATCCGCCGCACCAACATCGGCCAGAACCCGGGCGAACCGAATCTGCTCGACGTGCTGCCGCCGGACCGTTACACCATCCTGCCCAATACCGCCGGCTGCTACACCGCCGAGGATGCCGTGCGCACCTGCCGCCTGGCCCGTGAACTGCTGGACGGCCACAACCTGACCAAGCTGGAAGTGCTGGGCGACCAGAAGTCGCTGTACCCGGACGTGGTGCAGACCCTCAAGGCCGCCGAACAGCTGGTCAAGGACGGTTTCGAGGTGATGGTCTATACCTCCGACGACCCGATCCTGGCCAAGCGCCTGGAAGAGATCGGCTGCGCTGCGGTGATGCCGCTGGCCGCGCCGATCGGCTCGGGCCTGGGCATCCAGAACAAGTACAACCTGCTGCAGATCATCGAAGACGCCAAGGTGCCGATCATCGTCGACGCCGGCGTGGGCACCGCTTCGGACGCGGCGATCGCGATGGAGCTGGGCTGCGACGGCGTGCTGATGAACACCGCCATCGCCGGTGCGCGCCACCCGGTGCTGATGGCCAGCGCGATGCGCAAGGCCGTGGAAGCAGGCCGCGAGGCATACCTGGCCGGCCGCATTCCGCGCAAGCGCTACGCCAGTGCGTCCTCGCCGATCGATGGGTTGATCGGCTGATGACCAATCCATTCGACAGCGCCGGTTCGAAGGCGCCGCCCAAGCCGTTCACGGTCAACGAAGGCCGCCGTGAAGTGCGCAGCTTCGTGCTGCGCCAAGGTCGTTTCACCCCCGCCCAGCAGCGCGCGTTCGACGAGCGCTGGCCGCGTTTCGGCCTGGATTTCAGCGGTGAACCGCGTGATCTGGATGCCACCTTCGGCCGCGATGCACGCAAGGTGCTGGAAATCGGCTTCGGCAACGGTGCCGCGCTGCGCTTTGCCGCACAGCACGACCCCAGCCGCGACTACATCGGCCTGGAAGTGCACGCGCCCGGCGTCGGCCGCCTGCTGAACGCGCTGGCCGACGACAACGCCGACCACGTGCGCCTGTACCACCACGACGCGGTGGAAGTGCTGGAGAAGGAAATCGCCGATGGCGCGCTGGACGAAGTGCGCATCTATTTCCCCGACCCGTGGCACAAGAAGCGCCACAACAAGCGTCGCCTGATCCAGCCGGGCTTTGCCGAGCTGCTGGTGCGCAAGCTGCGCTCCGGTGGCCGTCTGCACTGCGCCACCGACTGGGAAGATTACGCCGAGCAGATGTGGGACGTGCTGGATGCCACCCCCGGCCTGGTCAACCGTGCCGGCCCGCGTGGCAGCGTGCCGCGCCCGGACTGGCGCCCGCAGACCCACTTCGAGACCCGCGGCCAGAAGCTCGGCCATGGTGTCTGGGACCTGTTGTACGACCGCACCTGATGAACGCCTGAGGACGCCGCGCCCCACATGGATACCGCGCTGACGCTGACCACTGACATGAAGCTCGTGCTCGGGCTGGTCGGCTTCACAATGGCGATGTTCCTGTTCGAGCGCATCCGCGCCGACGTGGTCGCGTTGGTGGTGCTGGTGGTGCTGGGCGTGACCGGCCTGATCGCGCCGGAGGAGATCTTCGGCGGTTTCTCCGGCAACGCGGTGATGAGCATCATCGCCACCACCATCCTCGGCGCCGGCCTGGACCGCACCGGCGCGTTGAACCGCCTTGCGGCCTGGCTGCTGCGGCGAGGCCACGGTGTGGAGCAGCGGCTGCTGATGATGACCACGGCCATCGCCGGCCTGAACTCGTCCTTCATGCAGAACCCATCGGTGATGGCGCTGTACCTGCCGGTCGCCTCGCGCCTGGCCGCGCGCACCGGGCTGACCATGCAGCGCCTGCTGCTGCCGATCTCGGCGGCGATCGTGATGGGCGGCGCGCTGACCATGGTCGGCAACTCGCCGCTGATCCTGCTGAACGATCTGCTGGCCTCGGCCAACAACAACCTGCCCTCCGGCCTGGCCACCATCGAGCCGCTGCGCATGTTCGCGCCGCTGCCGATCGGCATCGCCCTGCTGATCGCCTCGCTGCTGTATTTCCGCTATTACGGCGACCGCAAGCTGGTGGAAGAGGAAAGCCTGGTCAACGACGGCACCACGCCGGCCCGCACCGAGAGCTACTTCGCCAAGACCTACGGCATCGAAGGCGATGTGTTCGAACTGGTGGTCACCGCCGAGAGTCCGCTGGTCGGCATGACCCTGGGCGAAGCGGAGAACCTGCATGACGCGCCGCTGCTGCTGGCACTGAAGACCGGCAATGACACCCGCCTGGCGCCGCCGGCAGAAATGCGCATATGGGTGGGCAGCGTGCTGGGGGCGATGGGCCCGCGCGAGCAGATCCACGATTTCGCGCAGAACCAGTTCCTGCGCATGTCCTCGCGCCTGAAACACCTGGGTGACCTGTTCAATCCCAGCCGCGCCGGCATTTCCGAAGCGGTGGTGCCGCCGACGTCGAACGTGATCGGCAAGAGCGCGGCCGACCTGCGCCTGCGCAAGGAACGCGGCATCAGCCTGCTGGCGATCAACCGCGACAAGCAGGTGATCCGCGAGGATGTGCGCGATGTGCAGCTGCGCGCCGGCGACATGCTGGTCTTCCACAGCATCTGGACCGATCTGGCGCAGGCCGCCAAGAGCCGCGACTTCGTGGTGGTCACCGACTACCCGACCGGCGAGCAGCGCCCGCACAAGTTCAAGATCGCCATGGCGATCTTCGCCCTGACCATCCTGATCGCGCTGACCAGCAAGCTGCCGGTGGCGCTGACCCTGATGACCGGCGTGGCCGGGATGCTGTTGACCGGCGTGCTGCGCATGGACGAGGCCTATGCCTCGATCAACTGGAAGACGGTGTTCATGATGGCCGGGCTGATTCCGCTTGGCTGGGCGATGGATTCCAGCGGCGCCGCGGCGTGGGTGGCCGGCCATACCATCGACAAGCTGCCCACGGGTATTCCGATCTGGGTGCTGGAGCTGGCGCTGGCCCTGCTGACCACGGTGTTCTCGCTGGTGATCAGCCATGTCGGGGCGACCATCGTGATGGTGCCGATCGCGGTAAACCTGGCGCTGGCGGCAGGCGGTAATCCCACGGCCTTCGCGCTGATCGTGGCGCTGTCGGCGTCCAATAACCTGATGACGGCGTCGAACCCGGTGATTTCGATGATCACCGGCCCGGCCAACTACACCCCGCGCGAGATGTGGCGGGTTGGCGGCCCGCTGTCGCTGATCTATACGTGCGTGGTGGTGGTGATGATCAACCTGATGTTCTGAGGGTGGGGGTTTGTTGGCAGGGCTGCGCCCTGCACCCGCAGAGGCAACGGCAACGGCAACAGCCGGAGCAACAGCAAAAGCTGGCTATCCGTGGGATGGCGGGGTGGGCCCGGTGGCGGGGGACGCCGCAAGTACGTCCCTGTAGGCTTGGCCGTGGCATCCATGCCGCGGACACCCCCGCAACCGGACCCACCCCGCCTTCGACAAATCGCCGCAATCTGCAGTAGATCCACGCCATGCGTGGATGGATCTCTGGATACCTGTTGATCTATTGGGTGCGGACTGTTGGCTTGGTGGGTGCGGACCGTTGGTCCGCACACCGATGCATCAGGCCAGGTAGACCTGCCCGTCGCGGACGTCCACCGGCACGGCGCGCAGGCGGTCGCCCTTGCAGGGGCCGGCGATGCAGTCGCCGCTGTCCAGCGCGAACGAGGCGCCGTGGGCGGCGCAGACCAGGTGGCCTTCGCGGCTCTTCAGGAACTGGCCCGGTGCCCAGTCCAGGCGGCGGCCCGCGTGCGGGCAGATGTTCAGGAACGCGCGCACCTGCTCACCGTCGCGGTACAGCAGCAGCGACTCGGCATCGCCATCGACCACCGCTTCAACCTCGGCAAACGCACCATCGGCAATGGCATCAAGGGTGATCAGGGCGACAGCGGCAGTCATGGCGAAGGCTCGGACGGAATCGCGCATTGTCGCATGCCTGGTCATGTGACTAGCTGCGACATGAACACAAGTCATTGATCCGTAATAAGCCAAGGCTATATTTAACGAGTTTTTCACTCAATGACAGTGGCAGCTGCCGATACTCATGGCTCGCTGATTTCCAGCCTATCGAGCCACCATGTTCAATCGCGATTTCGCCTTCAACCAGTTCCGCACCCTGTTTGCCCCGCGCAAGCCGCGCCATCCGCTGGTGCGCGTTGCCGTGGGCCTGCTCGGCCTGGCGATCCTGGCCGCGATGGTGTTCATCGGCGTATTCGTCGGTGCGGCCATGATCCTGGTGGGCCTGGCGTGGAAGCTGCTGGCTTCGCGCAAGCCCGGCCCGAGCCGCCCGGCCGACCCGAACGTGGTCGAGGGCGAGTACCACGTGGTGCGCAAGTCGGCGCTGCCGGCCTCGCGCTGATCGACGCTGCCCGCTGACGGCGGGCCTTGCTGCGTTCTAGACTGCGGGCACTCCCTTCCTGGATGCCCGCATGTCCGATGTCTCCGATGTGATCCCTGCTGCAGCCACGCCGCGTGTACCGGTCGTTGGCGGCGGCAGTTTTCCCGTGCACCGCATTTACTGTGTCGGCCGCAACTTCGCCGACCATGCGCGTGAGATGGGTGCTGCCGTGCCTGCAGCCGACGATCGCGGCCGCCCGATGTTCTTCACCAAGCCGGCCGACGCCATCGTGGTCGGCCACGATGATGTGATCCCCTACCCGCCTGCCACCAGCAACCTGCACCACGAGGTGGAACTGGTGGTGGCGATCGGCCGTGACGCACCCGCCGGCGAGCTGGCCGTGGCCGATGCCGAGGCACTGGTGTATGGCTATGCCGTGGGCCTGGACCTGACCCGCCGCGATCTGCAGGCCGCCGCCAAGGAAAAGGGCCACCCGTGGGATTCGGCCAAGGGCTTCGATGCCTCCGCGCCGATCAGCGAGATCGTGCATGCCGGTGAAGTCGGTGACCTGGCTGCGCTCAACCTGTCGTTGGAGATCAACGGCGAAGTACGCCAGCAGTCCCTGCTCGATCAGATGATCTGGAACGTGCCGGAGATCCTGCACGAGCTGTCCAAGCTGTGGCAGCTGCGTGCCGGCGACCTGGTGTTCATGGGCACGCCGTCCGGCGTGGCCGCGCTGAAGCCCGGCGACCGTTTCAGCGCACGCCTTGAGAACGTGGCCGAGCGCCACGGCGTGATCGCCGGCTGACATCACCTGCGCTACCCTGCGCGCTGTCCCCCCTCGCCCTCAGGAGAAAAACAACAATGGGAATGCTCACCGAGTTCAAGGAATTCGCGATGCGCGGCAACGTCATCGACCTCGCCGTCGGCGTGGTCATCGGCGCGGCCTTCGGCAAGATCGTCACCGCGCTGGTGGAGAAGATCATCATGCCGCCGCTGGGCATGCTGATCGGCAAGGTCGATTTCTCGCAGCTTGCGTGGACGCTGTCGCCGGCCAGCATCGGTGCCGATGGCAAGGAAATCCCGGCGGTGGTGATCGGCTACGGTGATTTCATCAACACGCTGATCCAGTTCGTGATCGTGGCCTTCGCCATCTTCCTGGTGATCAAGGTGATCAACCGCCTGTCGCGCAAGAAGGAAGCGGCACCGGCAGCGCCGGCCGAGGAAGTTCTGCTGCTGCGCGAGATCCGCGACAACCTGAAGAAATAAGGTGGTAGCGCCGGGCCATGCCCGGCGGAACGCCATCTTGCCGCTGCGCTCGCCGGGCATGGCCCGGCGCTACCGCAGAGGCATGCGAAAGCCCCGCTCCGGCGGGGCTTTCGCTTTGCTGCATCTGGCGGAAAACAGCATCCGCAGCGGCCATGACCTCCCGCCCATGCGCGGCGCTGAACGACTGTTAAGCTCCAAGGCTTACACCCTTCCCGGAGCTGTCCATGCGTCGCCGCGTCCTTGCCATCGCATCCTCCCTCGCCCTGCTGGCCGCGCCGGCCTTCGCGGCGCCGCATGCCACCACCCTGCCGCCGGCCTCGCTGGCTACCGCCGCACAGCTGCGCGACCAGGCGCTGGCCGACGACACCGGCTGGAAGGTGGTCGAATCGCTGACCACCGAGATCGGCCCGCGCATCGCCGGCAGCGAGGCCGACGCGCGTGCCGTGGCCTGGGCCGAAGCCAAGTTCAAGGCACTGGGCTTTGACAAGGTGTGGAAGGAACCGGTGACCTTCCCGAAGTGGGAGCGCCGTAGTGAACACGCTGCGGTGACCGGCAGGAACCCGCAGCCGCTGCAGATCACTGCGCTGGGTGGCAGCCCGGGCGGTACGGTGGAAGCCGAGGTGGTGCGCTTCGCCGATCTGGCTGCGCTGCAGGCCGCACCGGCCGGTTCGCTGAAGGGCAAGATCGCCTTCGTCGATTACCAGATGCTGCCGTTCCGCGATGGCCGCGACTATGGCCGTGGCGGCGCGATCCGCAGCAAGGGCCCGTCCGAGGCCATCCGCAAGGGCGCGGTCGGCTTCCTGATGCGTTCGGCCGGTACTGATTCGCACCGTGTGCCGCACACCGGCATCACCCGCTTCGATGACGGCCTGACCCCGGTGCCGTCGGCGGCGCTGTCGGTACCCGACGCCGACCAGCTGGCCCGCCTGCTTGCGCGTGGCGCGACCACGGTGAAAGTGGCGCTGGACTGTGGCTGGGATGGCACCGCGACCTCGTACAACGTGATCGGTGAGATCACCGGCCGCACGCTGCCGAAGGAAGTAGTCGTCATCGGCGGACATCTGGATTCATGGGACCTGGGCACCGGCGCGGTCGATGACGGTGCGGGCGTGGGCATCACCATGGCCGCCGGTCATCTGATCGGCCAGCTCAAGCAGGCACCGAAGCGCACCATCCGCGTGATCGCCTTCGCCAACGAAGAACAGGGTCTGTATGGCGGCAAGGCCTACGCGGAGGCACACGCCAAGGACGTGGCCCTGCACCAGCTGGCCGCCGAGAGCGATTTCGGTGCTGGACGCATCTACGCCTTCAACACCGGTTCGCCGAACCCGGAAGGCTCGCGCGAGGCAACGAAGCAGATTGCCGAGGTGATGAAGCCGCTGGGCATCGAGTACCAGGCCGACAAGGGTGGCCCGGGCCCGGACGTCGGCCCGCTGGCGGCCAAGGGCGGTGCATGGGCGTGGCTGGCGCAGGATGGCTCGGACTACTTCCACCTGCACCACACCGCCGACGACACGCTCGACAAGATCGACCCGAAGGCGCTGGCGCAGAACGTGGCGGCCTACACCGTGTTTGCCTACCTGGCCGCCGAAGCCGATGGCAGTTTCGGCAGTGAAGCGAAGGCCACCACGCCGCCGAACGAGTGAAGCCGCATCCACGCATGACGTGGATCAACGCTTGACCAGGTAGCGCCGGGCCATCCCGGCGCTACCTGCCAGGACACTTACTCCGCCCACACGCTGGTATTGCGAACCCCCAGCAGCTTCGGGTTGAACAACGGATCACGCCCGTGGCGCCGGTGGTTTTCGTAATCGCGCAGTGCTGCCAGCGCGGGCCTCTGCAGCAGCAGGATGGCGATGATGTTCAGCCAGCTCATCATGCCTACGCCGATATCGCCCAGCGCCCACGCGACCGTCGCACTCTTCATCGCCGAGTAGCCCGTAGCAGCCAGGAACAGCAGCTGGAAGGCACCCATCACCCACTGTCGGGGACGATCGCGGCAGAGGTAGCTGACGTTGGTCTCGGCCATGTAGTACAGGGCGAGGATGGTGGTGAAGGCGAAAGGCAGGATCGCCAGCGCGACGAATGACTTGCCGAAGCCGGGCAAGGCCGACTCCACCGCGTGCTGCACGAAGCGCGGCCCCGCTTCCACGCCAGGAAGGTTGCCCAGCAGCAGTCGTGCCTCATCGGGCACACCGTTCACCGCCGGGTCGTAGACGTTGTAGAGCCCGGTGGAGAGAATCAGGAAGGCCGTCGCGCTGCACACGACCATGGTGTCGATGTACACCGAGAACGACTGCACCAGCCCCTGCTTCACCGGGTGTGACACTTCCGCTGCGGCGGCAGGATGCGCGCCGCTGCCCATGCCCGCTTCGTTGGACAGCACGCCACGACGCACCCCCCACTGGATCGCGGTGCCGATCATCGCGCCGAATGCGGCGTCAACACCGAACGCGCTGCGCAGCACCAGGGCGATGACCTCAGGCACTTTCTCGACATTGAGCACCATCACCACCGCAGTGACCAGCAGATAGGCCACGGCCATCACCGGCACCACCCATTCGGCGACGCGCGCGATGCGACGCACGCCGCCGAGCAGGATCGCCGCCAACACCACCAGCAGCACACCGGTGGTGACCATTACCGGAACATCCCACGCTTCGTTCACCGCACTGGTGATGGCGTTGGACTGCGTGCCCGCCAGCATCGCCCCCGCCAGCACCGTGACCAGCGCGAACAGCACGGCGTACCAGCGCTGGCCCAACCCCTTTTCGATGTAGTACGCCGGACCACCGCGATACTGCCCCTTGGCATCGCGATCCTTGTAGATCTGCGCCAGGGTGGACTCGATGAACGCGCTTGAGGCACCGAGGAAGGCGACTACCCACATCCAGAAGATCGCGCCGGGACCGCCGAAGGCAATGGCCATGGCGACACCGGCGATGTTGCCCACGCCCACCCGGCTGGACAGCGACAATGACAACGCCTGGAACGGCGAGACACCGGCATCGGAGCGTTCGTGGCGGAACATCAGGCGCAGCATGTCCGGCAGCGCGCGCAGCTGGATGAAGCGGGTACGCACGCTGAAGTACAGACCCGTCGCCAGGCACAGCACCACCAGGTACGGGCTCCAGACAACGGCAAGAACGGCATTGACGATCGTTTCGACATTCATCGCAGGGCCCCCATCAGAAGAACATGCCCAGGGCGACCTGGGGGCTGATGATGCGGCCGGTATTGCGACCGGCAACGGTGAATTCGACGCCGGCAATCACCCCCAGCGACGGACTGAAGTGGTACTCGATCGCCGGCGCGAAGGTCAGGTTGCGGCTGGCAGGACGGGCCTCATCGATGCGCTGGAGCGTACCGGCCGCGTCCGGTGCGAAGCCGGTCAGCCGCTGGCCGCTTTCACGGCTGGCGGCCATTTCCATGACACCCACCCAGCGTTCGTTGAAGCTGTACTCGGCGCCCACCGAAAGACCCAGCACCGAACCGCGCGCGATATGTCCCTGGAAGCCGTCATCGGTGCCATACACGCTGCCGCCGGAAATCGCAGTGCGTGAGGGCGATGGCCCGGCACTGAGCTGCGCGCGCCAGCGCAGCGGGCGATCGTTCGCCAGCCACAGCACCTGCTGCACCGCCAGCGCAGCCACGGTGCGCTGCGTGCCGTCACCCTGGGCGTCGAGCGGGTTGCCGGTGATCCGGTCGTGACTGCCGGTGCTGAAGCGCTGCACCAGTGCAACTGACACCGCCGGGGTGGTGCCATCGGCACTGGAAGGCTGCAGCAGGTACTGCAGGCGTGCGGTGGTGTCGCCGGCGCGGAAACCACTGCTGCGCGCGTTGCCTGATTCTGCACGCGAGGCACTGAGGTTGACCTGGGCGGTCACCCGATCGCTGAACCCGTAGGCGATGGGCACCACCATCGCCCACGCGCCACTGCGCTCGTCGCTGCGTTGACGGTCGCCGTTGTGGTCGAAGGACGAGGAACTGTCGACCCGCACCAGATAGGGTTCGACGTACCAGCGACCTGCCGGCATACCGGCAGGATTGGGGGTGATCAGCGGGCCGGTGAAGTTGACGCCGTCGAGCGTGCGCTCGTTGGCCTGCGCGGACACGGCGGCAAGCGCACTGAATGCCAGTACCAGGCAGACACGCACCGTACTGCGGGGAGGATGATGCATGGGGACCACTCCTGTACGACGTTGGATGGACTTCCACCCTGCGTCGCCGGGAACGGCACACCAATAAGGAAACTTTCAATTCGTCATGCATGCTTTGCGCATCGCACTGTCAGGAAATCCACCGGGCGTTGCCCGGCGCTACCGGTGAACCGTGCATGCCGTGCGTAGTGCAACGCAGGAGGCACCTTCCCGGCATGAGGAAATCCCGCACGACGTGGATCTGCTCCGATCCGCGGGCACCGGCGTTACCCGGCGCCCGCAAACCCACCCATCAGCGGCGCTGGCTGACCCACTGCGCCAGCAGCACGGCAGTGGCGGAAGCGACATTCAGGCTTTCAACCGCGCCACTGCCGGGAATCGACAGTTGCTGGTCACACTGGCTGGCCAGGCCGCGATCCATGCCTTCACTTTCCGCGCCCATCACGTAGACCAGGCGGGCCGGCAACGATGCGCGGAACACGTCATCGCCACCGTCGACCAGGGTCGCGGCAAGGCCGAAACCGGCCGCGCGCAGCTGCGCCATCGCTTCTGCGTCTTCAGGCAGCTGCACCAGCGGCACCGACTCTGCTCCGCCCTCGGCCACGCGTGCGGCCGCGCCGGACAGTGCCAGCGTGCTGCTGGCAGGCAGCAGCAGCGCCTTGGCACCGAAGTGCGCGGCAGAGCGCAGGATCGCACCGAAGTTGTGCGGATTGCCGACGCCATCCAGCCACAGTGCCAGCGCCGGGCCTTCGCCCAGTTCGGCCAGCCACTGCGCCAGCGGCACCACCGGTGCGCGCAGCACGTCGGCCACCAGGCCTTCGTGATGGGTGGTGGCGGCCAGCTTGTTGAGGTCGCCCTCTTCCACCACGCGGTAGCCCACGCGGTTGGCCACGCACCACTTCAGCACCGGCTGCATGCGCGGAATCAGCGACTCCACCAGGTACAGCTTGCGCAGCGCCTGCGGACGCTTGGCGAACAGGGCCTGCACCGCGTTCCAGCCATACAGGCGCAGTTCGTCGTTGCCACGCCCCGGTGGCGGCGGGGTGCCGCCCTCACGCGGTGGCAGCGGGGTGGCCCGCGGCGGTCGCGACGACGGGCGGCGGGCATTCTTCCAGGGATCATTCACTACGGGACAACTCCAGCTTGCGTTGACGCCAGAAATCGGCGTTCTTGATGCCCAGGGCATCGGGGTCGAAGATCGGATCCAGGCCGAGCTTCTTCTGTCGTTCGTAATCGCGCAGCGCCAGCATGGCCGGCTTCTGCACGATGAGGATGGCGATGATGTTCAGCCAGGCCATCAGGCCTACGCCGATGTCGCCCAGCGCCCAGGCCAGGGTGGCGTTGTGGAAGGCACCGAACACCACCATGCCGATGATGCCCAGGCGCAGCAGCAGCACGGTGAACGGCCGCTTCCTGTTGTGGTTGACGTAGGTCAGGTTGGTTTCGGCCATGTAGTAATAGGCCATGATCGTGGTGAAGGCGAAGAAGAAGATCGCCACCGACACGAACGCCGAACCCCAGCCCGGCAGCACCGCTTCCACACCCGCCTGCGCGTAGCCCGCACCTTCTGGAATGCCGGCCAGGCCCTGGAAGATCGGCTCAGCACCCGCGACCGGCGAATACACGTTGTAGGTGCCGCTGGCCAGGATCAGGAAGGCGGTGGCGGTGCACACCATCATGGTGTCGAAGTAGATGGCGAAGGCCTGCACGTAACCCTGCTTGGCCGGGTGCGAGACCTCGGAGGCCGCCGCAGCGTGCGGACCCGAACCCTGGCCGGCCTCGTTGGCGTAGATGCCGCGCTTGATGCCCCACTCCACCGCCAGGCCCATCATCGCGCCGAACGCGGCGTGGGTACCGAAGGCGCTCTTGAAGATGATGCCGAACATTTCCGGCACGCGGTCGTAGTTGATGATCATGATGACGATGGCCATCAGGATGAAGCCGGCCGCCATGAACGGCACCACCACTTCGGCGAAGTTGGCGATGCGCTTGACGCCACCGAAGATCACCACGCCCAGCAGCAGGGCGACGACGATGCCGATGCCCAGCTTCAGCGCCTGCACCGATTCCATGCCGAAGGACTGGCCATCGAGCGGACCGCACAGCGCGGTGCCACGGCATGCATTGATGATGCTGTCGGCGATCGCGTTGGCCTGCACGCCGGGCATCAGGAAGCCGGCAGCGATGATCGTGGCGATGGCGAAGGCCATGGCATACCACTTCAGGCCCATCGCCTTTTCGATGTAGTAGGCCGGGCCACCGCGGTAGCGGCCTTCGGCATCCTTGGTCTTGTAGATCTGCGCCAGGGTGCATTCCACGTACGAAGTGGATGCGCCGAGGAAGCCCATCACCCACATCCAGAAGATCGCGCCGGGGCCGCCGAAGGCGATGGCGGTGGCCACGCCGGCGATGTTGCCGATGCCCATGCGGCCGGCCATCGACATGGCCAGGGCCTGGAACGAGGACACGCCGGCGTCGGATTTCTCACCGGACACGGTGAGGCGGCACATCTCGACGAAACCACGGATCTGCATGAAGCGGGTGCGCAGGCTGAAGAACAGGCCGGCGGCCAGGCACATGAAGATCAGCGCCTTGCTCCAGATGATGCTGTTGATGAAATGTACGGTAGCTTCCACGCGCGCTCTCTCCAGTCGGCGGGTTGTGAGGACGTCCCGTCGGCTGGAAGGGACCGGTCGATTCTCCCTGATCGAAGGTCGCTGCGATAGCGCCGGATGCGGGGGCGTGTTCTCCGCCGGGCATGGCCCGGCGCTACCCCCGGAGACGGCAGCACCTCCGGCGGCCAACGGAAACGGCGGCGCACCCGGTAGCGCCGGGCCATGCCCGGCGGCCTTTCAGGGCAGCGCGGTCCGCACCCGGGCGAATCGGCGCAGGTCATGCAGGACGCCGCGCTTGTAGACGGCGCAGCGCTCCACGCCCTCTTCCTGGAAACCGTTCTTTTCCAGTACCCGGGCCGAGCCCAGGTTGAAGTCGACCACCGTGGCCTGCAGCCTGAACAGGCCAAGCTCGTCCATCACCCAGGGCGAGAACAGACCGACCACACCGGTCATCAGGCCCCGCCCCCAATGGGCCTGGCCGAGCCAGTAACCCAGTTCAGCGGTATGCCCGCGCTCGGCCACGCCTTGCTGGGCACCCACGCTGCCGCAGGCCTGGCCGTCGATCTCGATGGCCAGGTTCAGGGTGCCGGGGGCCAGCACGCGCCCGCCCAGGAAGGCTTCGCCATCCTCGCGGGTGTACGGATACGGGAAGCGGTCACGCAGTCCACGCGAGACGTCCGCGTCGTTGGCGTGGCGCAGCAGCGACTCCAGGTCATCGCTGCGCCAGGGCCGCAGGAGGAAGCCTTCGCCGTGCAGAATGCGCGCCGGCTCAGGCATGACCACCCACCGACGGCGAGTCGGCCTCCTGCTTCTCCAGCTCGCGCTTCACCGCCTCCGGCGAGCGGGTATACGGGGCCAGCCGCGCGTAGAACGCCGGCACCACGAACAGCGACAGGAAGGTGGACAGGGTGACGCCGAAGATGATCACGATGCCGATGGTGCCACGGCTGGCCGAACCGGGGCCACCGGCCACCACCAGCGGAATCGCGCCGACCACGGTGGCGATCGAGGTCATCAGGATCGGACGCAGGCGCACCATCGCCGATTCGATGATTGCTTCGCGCACGGTTCGCCCGTCGTCGCGCAGCTGGTTGGCGAATTCGACGATCAGGATGCCGTTCTTGGCCGCCAGGCCGACCAGCATGACGATGCCGATCTGGCTGAACAGGTTCACCGTGCCGCCACTCAGCCACAGGCCGACCAGCGCACCGAGCACACCCAGCGGCACGGTCAGCATGATCGTCAGCGGGTGGATGAAGCTCTCGAACTGCGCGGCCAGCACCAGGTACACCACCAGCAGGGCCATGGCGAAGGTCAGCAGCACCGCGCCACCCGCGCTCTGGTACTCGCGCGATTCGCCCTTCCAGTTCACCTGCGCGTACTGCGGCAGCTCTTCGCGCGTCACCTGCTGCGCCCAGGCGATAGCCTCGCCCAGCGGGTAGCCGGGTGCCAGGCCGGCACTGATGGTGATCGAGCGCAGGCGGTTGAAGCGGTTCAAGGTGCCAGCTTCGGCCACTTCGCTCAGCGTGACCAGGTTGGACAACGGCACCAGTTCGCCGGAGGTCGCACGCACGCGGATCGCGGCGAGGTCGGCCGGGCTGGCGCGGCCATCACGGCCGGCCTGGACCAGCACGTCGTACTCCTCGCCGTTGTCGACGAAGGTGGTGACGCGGCGCGAGCCCATCATCGTTTCCAGCGCCGAACCGATCGCGGTGACCGGCACGCCGAGGTCGGCCGCACGCTGGCGGTCGATGTTCACCCGCATCTGCGGACGGGTTTCCTTGTAGTCCGAGTCCGGACCGACCAGGCCGGGGTTGTCGGCCATGCGCAGCAGGATGCGGTCGCGCCACTGCGCGATCTCGGCGTATTCCGGGCCACCCAGCACGATCTGGAACGGCTGCCCGCCACTGCGCACCAGGCCGCCACCGACCTGGGTGCGTACGCGCACGCCACGGATGGTGTCCAGTTCCTTCTGCAGTTCGTTGGCTACTTCCGGCGTGCCTTCGCTGCGCTGGCGCCACGGCTGCAGGAACACGCTGACGCGGCCGGTGTGCATTTCCTCGCTTGCGCCGAAGCCGCCGGGCACGCGCGGGTTGGCGCGCACGATCGGCTTGTCCGCGCCCACATGCGGGGCCAGCAGCGCTTCCACCTGCTGCACCTGCTGCACGGTGTAGTCGTAGCCGGCGCCCTCCGGGCCATCGATCATGATCTGGAACGAACCTCGGTCTTCGGCCGGAGCCAGTTCCGAAGGCAGCACTTTGATCAGCAGCCAGCTGGCCGCCAGCGCTGCGACCATCACCAGCAGATAGATCCACGTGCGATCGACATGATGATCGAGCACGCGACCGTAAGCGCCGGCCAGGCGTTCCAGATTGCGGTTGATGAAACCGTGCAGCCCGCGCGGGGCCTGCCCGGTATGCGGCTTGAGCAGCTTGGAGGCCATCATCGGGGTCAACGTCAGCGCAACGAACGCTGACAGCGCGACCGCTGCGGCCAGCGCCACCGCCAGTTCGCGGAACAGGCGCCCGGTATTGCCTTCCAGGAAACCGACCGGCAGGAATACCGCCACCAGTACGGCGGTGGTGGCAATCACCGCGAACGCCACCTGTGCGGTACCGCGTTTGGACGCCACCAGCGGTGGTTCGCCCAGGTCGATGCGGCGCTGCACGTTTTCCACCACCACGATCGCATCATCCACCACCAGGCCGATGCACAGCACCAGCGCCAGCAGCGTCAGCAGGTTGATCGAGAAGTCGAACGCGTACAGCGCGATGAACGCCGCCACCAGGCACACCGGCACCGTCACCGCCGGAATCAACGCCGCGCGGAAGCTGCCGAGGAACAACCAGATCACCGCAAGCACCAGGATCATCGCCTCCACCAGCGTCGCGTACACGCGGTCGACGGCGGCCTCGATGAAGGTGGTGTTGTCGAAGGCAACGAAGATCTGCGTGCCCTTGGGCAGGGTCAGCGCAACACGCTCGGCCTCGGCGCGCGCGGTGCGCGCCACGTCCAGCGAGTTGGCGGTGGAGGTCTTGACGATACCCAGGCCGATGCCGGGCTCACCGTTGCTGCGGTAATAGGCGCGACGCTCGGCCGAGGCCAGCTCGATCTTCGCCACATCGCCCATGCGCACCACGTAACCATCACTGCCCTTGCCCAGCGGGATGGTCGCGAAGTCTTCGGGCTTGATGTAGTTGCGCTCCACGCGCAGGGTGAAATCGCGGTCGGTGGATTCGATGCGGCCGGCCGGCAGTTCCACGTTCTCGTTGCGCAGCGCGGTTTCGATGTCGCCGGTGGTCAGCCCGCGTGCGGCCAGCTGGTCGCGGTCCAGCCAGATGCGCATCGCGTAGCGCTGGCGGCCACCGATGCGGACCTGGGCCACGCCATCGAGGCTGGAAAAGCGGTCGACCACGTAGCGGTCGGCGTAGTCGCTCAGTTCCAGCGTGTCCATGGTCGAGGACACCATGTTGAACCAGATGATCGGATCGGCATCGCTCTCGACCTTGGCGATCTCCGGTGGCCGTGCCTCTTCGGGCATGCGGTCGGCCACGCGGCTGACCGCATCGCGCACGTCGTTGGCCGCCGCTTCGATGTCACGGTTGGAGGTGAATTCGATGCTGACCTGCGAACGGCCGTTGGTGCTGCGCGCGTTGATCGTATCGATGCCTTCGATGCCGGCCAGCGCGTCTTCCAGCACCTGGGTGATCCGGCTCTCGATCACCGCTGCCGAGGCACCGGTGTAGTCCACCGACACCGAGACGATCGGCGGGTCGATGGCCGGCAGTTCGCGCAGGGTCAAGCGAGTGAAGGACATCACGCCCAGCACCAGCAACAGCAGGCTCATCACCACGGCAAACACCGGCCGCTGGATGGAGATGTCAGACAGCTTCATCCGCCGTGACCCTCGGCAGCGACCGGTGCTTCAGCCGTCACCGGCTGGGCGCCACTGGCGGGCGCGGCGTCGGTGGCCGCCACCTTCAGGCCTGCACGCAGCTTGCCGGTGCCGTCCACCACGATGCGCTGGCCTGCCTGCAGGCCCTGCTTGATCTCGACCACGCCAGCGCGGCGTGCACCGGTGACCACGTCCACGCGTTCGACGGTGTCATCGGCCTTGATGCGATACATGAAGCTGTCGCGACCGACCTGCACCACGGCGATTTCCGGCACCACCAGTGCCGGTCGATCAGGATGGAACAGGCGCACGTCTAGCAGCATGCCCGGACGCAGTGCGTGGTCGCCGTTGGCGAAGTCGGCACGCACAGTCACCGCACGGGTGGCCGGGTCGATACGTGCATCGATGGTGCTGACCTCGCCTTCGAAGGTGCGGCCCGGCCAGGCCACGCTGGTGGCCTGCACCTTGTCGCCGATGGTCAGCGCGGCCAGCTCCACTTCCGGCACCTGGAAATCGATGTGCATGCGCTCGACGTCGTCGAGGGTGGCGATCACCGTGGTCGGCGTCAGCAGCGTGCCCGGGCTGATCTGGCGGATGCCGAGGACGCCGGCGAACGGCGCGCGCACACGACGATCACCGATGTCCGACTGCATCTGCGCCACGCGTGCTTCGGCGGCATCACGGATCGACTTCTGCGTATCCAGGGTCGCGCTGGACACCAGCCGCTGTGCCGCCAGTTCGCGCTGGCGCTTGTACAACTGGTCGGCTTCGCGGAAGGTCGCCTGCGCCTGCACCAATGCGGCTTCCTGGGCCTGACCGCGCAGGGTCACCAGCGGCGCGCCAGCGGCGACCTGCTGGCCACTTTCGAAATGCACGCGCTCGACGATCTCGCTCACCTTGGCGGTCACGCTGATCGACTCGCGCGCCTTGGCCGTACCCAGCGCCTGCAGCGTGTCGCTCCACTGCATCGCCTGCACGACCTGCGCGGTGACCGGCACGGCTTCGCCCTGCCGACGCGCGGCGGCCTCCTGTTTGCCTGCGCACCCGGCCAGCACGGCCAGGCTGAGGCCAAGGGCCAGGGTCGAAGCGATACGAGCCAACATGAACAATCCTGAGCGATCCACGGCCGCCGAGTGTAGGCAAGGCCCCGCAAAAGCGATATGTGCCAAGCGTTTACCGGCGTGGAACGGGTGCTGCGATAGCGCTGCGCGCCCATTCCATGCAGGGGTCCGCAGCACGGTGTCGGTGTATGTCGGGATGTATCCCGGCGCGCCATGAGCGGCGACGCCGTCGTAGAGTCGGGAGGCCCGGCCGAGGGCGCCGGGCGGGGTCGGAACCTGGCGGGGATCCGACCCCGTTTTCTTTGGACGCAGGCCTTCTTTGCCCGGCGCATGGGTAGCGCCGGGCCATGCCCAGCGGATCAGTATCGGTAGTTCACCTTCATCCACAGGCTGCGGCCGGGCTCGTTGATGCGTACCGGATCGGCCGGGAAGCCGAAATCGGCGCTGCCGGCCAGATTCAGATGCTCGCTGTAGGCGCGGTCGAACAGATTGTCGACACCGGCGCTGAGCTGCAGCTGCGAACTGAAACGATAGGCCGCATTGAGCGCCAGCGTGGCGAAGCCACTGCTCGGCCCGAGGTCCTGCGCCACCACGTTGCCCTGCCCGTCCGCGACCCGGTGCTGATGGGTGACCGCGCGCACCAACGCACCGGCACTCCAGCGCTGGCCTTCCCAGTCAGCGCTCAGGCGCGCTTCCAGCGGCGGCATCTGCGGCAACGGGCGATGCTGGTCGCGGTTCTCGCCCCAGGCATAGGCCAGGGTGCCACCCAGCTTCCACTGCGCGTCGAGCTGCAGCTGCACACCGGCCTCGGCACCGGCGATGCGCGCCTGCACGTTGTCGGCCTGGCTCATGCCCATCATGCCGCTGCCGCGATAGGTGAACAGGATGTAGTCCTGGATCTGCCCCGCATAGGCGGAGACCCAGGCCTGCACGCGCGGGCCTTTGTATTGCAGGCCGACGTCGAGCTGGGTGGTGCGTTCGGGCTGGATGCCAGCGAACGCGTTGACCACACCTGCCGGGCCATGATCGGGCGAGAACAGTTCCCAGTAGTCGGGCATGCGCTGGCTGTGACCAAGGCCGGCATACCAGGTCAGGCCATCGGCGAGATCCTGTTCGTAGCGCAGGAAGCCACTGCCCAGCCAGTCCCTGCGGCGCTGGCCGGCGGTGGGATTGGGCATGGCCATCATCATGCCGCCGATGTCGGCGCGCTCATCGCGCACGCTGGCACGATCGACGCGCAGGCCGCCGATCCAGCGCTGGTCGGTGCCGGCGCCGAGGGTCAATTCGGTGAACGCACCGTAGCGGCGGAAGTTGGCGTCGGTGTTCCAGTCCGCCTGTCTGTAGGTGCCGCGGCCCATGCCCATGCGGCCGCGATGTCGGCTGTCCTCGCCGTCGACGCCGGCCACCAGCTGCACGTCCTGCCAGCGCCATTCGGAGCTGATGCGCCCACCCTGCGTGCGGCGATCCACGTTCGACGCCATCGGCATCGGCATCATGCTGTGCGGGTTCGGCTCGCGCAGCGTGTAGTTGTCCATCACGTGGTCGGCTTCGTTGTAGTACACGTTGGCCTGCAGCGTGTCCCACGCCCCGGGCAGGTTGCGCTTCTCGAAGCGCGCGGCGTAGCTGGTGCGCTCGAACGCGGCACCGTCCATGCCGCGCCCGGCGTAGCGCGCGATCGCATCGCCGGCACCGGCGGATACTTCGAGCAGGGTATCGGCATCAGGCGTCCAGCCAACGGCTACGTCGCCATTCCACTTGCGCCATTTCGACGGAACCACATCACCGTTGCCGTCCTTGTAGTCATCGGCTTCGGAGCGATTGCCGCTGGCACGCACATAGCCCGTCGGATTGCCCAGGGTGAGGTCCAGCACCTGGTCGTTGCGGTTGCGCGAACCAACCAGCGTGCTGGCATCGGCACGCAGCCCGGGCTCGTCGAAACGCGGGGTATCACGCTCAAAACGCACGGTGCCCGCAGACGCACCCGCGCCCCAGCGCACGCTCTGCGGGCCCTTGATGATGGTCAGCCGGTCAAAGCTCTCCGGCGAGATGTAGGACAACGGGTTGTCCATGCGCGAGGGACACGCACCAATCAGATTGCCATCGTTGCTGAGGATATTCAGGCGCGAACCGAACATGCCACGCAGCACCGGGTCGCCGTTGGTGCCGCCGTTGCGGATGGCGGAAAAGCCGGGAACGGTCTTCAGGTAATCGGCGCCATCGCTGGCCGGCACCGGCTGTCGCGGCAGGCGCGGATCGGTCACCCAGTGCAAGGGTGAGGACGGTGCAGCGGCGGTGACCACCAGCGTATCCAGCGTCCGCGCATCTTCAGCGGGCGCGGCATGGGCGAAGGGCGCGGCCAAGGCAACGCCAAGGGCAAGCGGCAGGCGCGCACGGGCGCCCGCGTCGGGGAAAGTCATTTTCATGGGAACAGCTCCAAGGTACGCACGCGCGCACGACGCCCTTGCAGGCATCGTGCGACGGATTCGATAGGGAAATCAGCGGACGGTGGAGATCGGCGGCGGGCCACGCGCGGCGTGTGCCGGCCAATGCAGCAGCGGCAGTCGCAGCTGTGACCATGGGAACACCAGCTTCGGCCGCCACAGCAGTGGCAGCAGCAGCACCAGCACTGCCAGCCACGGCAGCAGGCGCATGGCCAGCACGCAGTACTCGCAGGCCTCGCCATGCATGGCGTGCGGATCGGCGGGCGGGCGGGGCACAGCCGGATCTGCATCGTGGTGCGCGTGACCGGCCATGGCCATGTCGTGCATGTCGTGGCCCATGGCCGTGTGGTCCATGCCTGCCATGCCCGCATGATCCATCGGCTGCGCCTGAAGCGCGCGGCTGACCAGCGGCGCGAGCACCATCAGCAGCGTCGCCATGAAGGCAAGCTGGAGCAGGGTTCGATGCAGCTGGACGGTACGGATCACCGCGCTAGTGTAGAGGTGCCCCCCGGGGGCGCCGTGCGACGAACCGTCGCAGGAGGGGGTATCGGCAGGGCTGCGCCCTGCACCCGCTACCAGCCGGAGCAGGAGCAACAGCAACAGCAGAAGCTGGCATTCCGTGGGATGGCAGGGCGGTGTCGGATTGCGGGGACGCCGTAAACCCATCCTTGGGGGCTTGGCCGCGGCATCCATGCCGCGGACACCCCGCAATCCGACACCGCCCCGCCTTCGACAGATTTCCGCGATCTGTAGATCCACGCCATGCGTGGATGAATCTCTATCGAAATCGAATATTTCGGCAATTGATCGAAAAGCATCCACGCATGGCGTGGATCTACCGTGTCGACCAAGGTCGACGCCTACCAACAGCCGCCGGAATCTGTCAGCGGCGGGGCGGTGTGGGCAGGCAGGACCGTTGGCGCCATGGATGGCGCCATCGAGCCCCCAGGGATGGGTTTACGGCGTGTCCTGCATGCCCACACCGCCCCGCCACCCCAAGGAATGCACGCTGTTGCTGTTGCTGTTGCTCCTGCTCCGGCTGGTAGCGGGTGCAGGGCGCAGCCCTGCTCAACCACTCCTCAGACTGTGATCGTCTGGGTCAGCGATTCCCAGGTCGGCGGCACCGGCCAGGACGCGGCCTGGTTGCCGTCCAGCACCCGCCGCAGATCGCGTGGATCGATCTGCGGGGCCAGCACATGCACCAGCTCCAGCGCGTAATCGCGCAGCACCCGGTCGCGTGGCAGCACCGCCCAGGCGATGCACTCGGTGATCGGCGCCGGTGCCGGCCACACCCGCAGGTCCTCGTCGTTGGCGCTGATCGCCATCTCGGCCAGCAGCCCCACCCCCAGACCTGTGCGCACATAGGTCTTGATCAGGTCGGCGTCCAGCGCGGTCAGCGCCAGATCGGGTACCAGGTTCTGCGCGGCAAAGGCGCGCTGCAGGGAGGAGTTGGGTCGGGTCGAGGATTCATAGCTGATCAGCGGCTGGCGGGCCAATGCTGCCAGGTCCGGTACGCGGCCGGCGCGGTCCAGCGGATGGCCCTTGGGCACCACCACCAGCCGTCGCCAGCGGAACAGCGGCACCGCGATGCCGTCGCTGGGTTCGCTGCCGGCAGTACTGATGATCGCGATATCAGCATCGCCCTGGTTCAGCCGGTCCAGCGCATCGGCCTCACCGGCCTGCTGCAGGTGCACGCTGACCTGCGGATAGGCCTGCTTGATGCGCGCCACGGCTGGCGGCAGCACGAAGCGCGCCTGGGTGTGGGTGGTGGTCAGGATCAGCTGACCCTGGCTCTCGCGGCGCTGGTTGGCCGCGTAGGTGCGGATGTTGTTGGCTTCGGACAGCACGGCGCGGGCGCGGCTGATCACTTCGGTGCCGGCCGGGGTGACCGACTCCAGGCTGCGTCCCTTGCGCACGAACAGCAGGAAGCCCAGTTCGTCCTCCAGCTGCTTGAGCTGCTTGGACAGGCCGGGCTGGGTGGCATGCACCCGCGAGGCGGCGAGCGTGATGTTCAGCTCGGCGTCGGCGATGGCAACCAGGTAGCGCAGCTGGGTCAGCGTCATGGCAGGCGGGCGATGTGGGGGCGGAGGTCCACTCTAGGGTCAATTGCCGTCACCAGCTTATAACCAAAGGTTGTTTAAGAAAGGTATCTGGTCATTTCCGGGCGTCATATGCCGGCGCTACGGTCAGCCGGCAGCCGCTGGCCTGAACAGCCAGCCTTCTTCCCTTATGCCCGCCGAGCCCGGCGCGGCCTGTTCCTGGAGCGCTCCCATGGCCCTGTACGACTCCATCCTCGACACCATCGGCAACACCCCCATCGTCAAGCTGCAGCGCCTGGCGCCGCAGGGCGTGACCGTGTACGCCAAGGTTGAATCCTTCAATCCCGGCGGCTCGGTGAAGGATCGCCTGGCGCTGGCGATCATCCTCGATGCCGAACAGCGTGGCCTGCTCAAGCCGGGCGACACCATCGTCGAAGCCACCTCGGGCAACACCGGCGTCGCCTTGGCGATGGTGGCCGCCGCACGCGGCTACAAGTTCGTGGCGACGATGGTCGAGACCTTCTCGGTGGAACGCCGCAAGCTGATGCGCGCCTACGGCGCGAAGGTCATCCTGACCCCGGCCGCCGAGCGCGGCAGCGGCATGGTGCGCAGGGCGCGCGAACTGGCCGAGGAGCACGGCTGGTTCCTGGCCAGCCAGTTCGCCAACCCGGCCAACCCGGCCTACCACCGCAACACCACCGCCGCGGAGATCCTGCGTGATTTCGCCGGCAAGCGTCTGGACTACTTCGTCAGCGGCTGGGGCACCGGCGGCACCCTGACCGGTGTCGGTGAAGTGCTGAAGGTCGCCCGCCCCGACACCCGCATCATCGCCACCGAACCGGCAGGCGCCGCCTTGCTGAAGGGCGATGACTGGAAGCCGCACAAGATCCAGGGCTGGACCCCGGACTTCGTGCCCGATGTGCTCAACCGCAATGTGGTGGACGAACTGGTGACGGTGGAAGATGATCGCGCGATCGCCACTGCCCGCCAGCTGGCCGCAGAGGAAGGCATCTTCGTCGGCATCTCCGCCGGTGCCACCGTGGCCAGCGCACTGGACGTGGCACATCGCGCGGAACCGGGCGCGGTGATCCTGGCGATGTTGCCGGACACCGGTGAACGCTACTTCTCCACGCCGCTGTTCGCCGACGTCAATGAAGGTTCCGACGACGACTGGCTGGCCGGTCTGCCCTGATCGCCGCGTTGTCGATGACAGCAGGATGACGCCCACCCTCGCGGTGGGCGTTTCCATTTGGGCAATCCTGACTGGGCATTGCCGTTGCAAGCGGACCGTTTTCCCCCGCAAATCAGAAGCAATCCATTTCAGGAACTTTCGTTTCGCCTGCGTGCGGCGCTCGCTTCAGCCTGCGTGAAGGCGCTGCCGGCCATCGTGCATGAACAGCGCGGATCGCAGTGCGTGAGACGGTCATGACGCAGCATCGATGCCCTGTCCCGCAAGATGCGGGTGCAGCCAGCGTGGGCACGGCGCGCAACAACTACAGGCAGGAGACGGACGCATGAAGATCGAAGTGTGACAGGGCGACATCACGGCCCTGGCGGTGGATGCGATCGTCAACGCGGCCAATGAATCACTGCTCGGTGGCGGCGGTGTCGACGGCGCGATCCATCGTGCGGCTGGCCCCGGCCTGCTGGCCGAGTGCGAGCGTCTGCCGGAGCTGCGCCCCGGCGTGCGCTGCCCGACCGGTGAGGTGCGCGCAACGGATGCCCATGCACTTCCGGCACGGCACGTACTGCATACCGTCGGCCCGGTCTGGCACGACGGCCAGCGCGACGAACCGGCACTGCTGGCCAACTGCTACTGGAAGTCGCTGCAGCTGGCCGAATCGCTGAACCTGCAGTCGATCGCGTTCCCGGCCATCAGCTGCGGGGTGTATGGCTATCCGCTGTACCAGGCGGCGCAGATCGCGGTGACCGAAACACTGGCCTGGCAGCGCAGCCACGCCCAGCCGATGCGGATCGTGCTGGTGGCATTCAACACGGCGACCGCCAAGGCCTACCAGCAGGCGCTGTCGGCCGCAGGCCAGGTCGCCGACAGCGGGCGCGGGTCGCTGCTGCCCCCACTGGGCGATACCGGATTCGTGCCGGCGCATTGAAACAATGCGGGGCGTGGAAGAAAAAAAGGCCGGGCATTGCCCGGCCTTTTCGTTTACATCCGTCGCGACAGCGTCAGTTCGTTACTTCGGCGGCAGCGTCGGCCGCCGCCGTAGCAGCCGCCGATGCCGCGGCCGAAGCGGCGCCGTCGACCTGCACACGCACTTCCACCATGCCCGCTTCGTCGCTCAGGCTGGTTACGTCCACGGTGTAGTGGCCGGCCGGCAGCGATTCTTCCAGGCGTGCGTTGGTGCCATTGCCACCATCGTCGTCCACCAGCTCCACGTTCGAACCGACCACGCGCAGCACCGTATCCACCTGGCTGGAAATCGCATCCAGGCGCACATCGGCCGGACGCGGCAGGCTCAGCAGGAAGCGGCGGCGCCCTTCGCCATCAAGCATGGCGAACACGCTGCCGGAGTTCGGCAGGGTGGTGCCATCACGCATGACCATGTTGGCCGGCAGCTCGGTGCGCTTGGCAGTCAGCTTGAAGGCGCCGGTACCGTCTTCGCCCAGGCTGCGCACGCGCAGGGTGTACTTGCCCGGTTCCAGCGGCATGCCGATGCGCGAATTGGTGCCGTCGCCGCCGTCGTCGTTTTCCGACTGAGCGCCGTTGCCGTCCAGCTTCAGCACGGTATCGAACGCATCCGATTCCAGGCGGATCTCGTACATGCCCGCCTTGTCCACCTGCAGGGTGTAATCCTGCGACTTGGAGACCAGCAGGTCGACGATCTCGCCTTCGGCCACCATCGGCTTGCCGTCATACGGCACCAGCTTCTCGGCGCGCAGGCGGTACGGGCCGAAGGCGGAGGGGCCGTCGGCATTGATGGCCACCTGGTAGCTGCCGGTGCCATTGGCGCGGAATGCCAGCGAGACGTCGTCGCCGCGCTCGTAGCCCGAACTGCTGCTGGCCACCAGCACGCCGTTGTTGAACACGGCGATCGAGCCGCGCAGCGCGCCGGTCAACTTGATGCCGACCAGTTGCTTGTCGTCCAGCTTCAGCTGGTACAGCTGATGGTGGCTGCCATCATTGAAATTGACGCCGCTGCGCGAGGTGATTTCGCCGGATACCGGCTTGTCGAACTCCAGCGAGGGGGCCTTGCCCACGTCCGGGCTGCCACCCATCCGGTTGCAGCCGCCGACAGCCAGCACCGTGGCAACGGCCAGCGTGATTGCGGTAATACGCATGTTTTTTCTCCTTGGCCTTCCATGTATGCCCCCACGCACTGGCCTGGCGTGCGGGAGGCGGCAACGATACCGGCAAAAGCAAACGCCGGCGTGATGCCGGCGCTGCCTTGTTCAGTTCATGCTGCGAAACGACGGATCAGCCGTTCCACTTGCCCAGGGCGGCCTGGCCGTTTTCCTTGGCGCGCTCGTAGACGGTCTTCTGCGCGGCGGCGTAGTTGCCCTTCATGTCCTTGGCCCACAGCTTCAGTGCCGCCTGCTGCATGGCACGGCCATAGGAGAAGCTCAGCGGCCACGGCAGGTGACCCATCTGGTTCATGGCATTGAGGTGGGCGGTGGACTGCTCATCGCCCTGGCCGCCGGACAGGAACACCACGCCCGGCAGGATCGCCGGCACGGTGCTCTTCAGGCACATCACGGTCGACTCGGCCACTTCCTCGACGTCGGCCTGCTCGTCGCAGCCCTTGCCGGAGATGACCATCGAGGCCTTCAGGATGGTGCCTTCCAGCAGCACGTTCTGCTGGTACAGCGCGTCGAACAGCGAGCGCAGGGTGGCTTCGGTGACTTCGTAGCAGGTCTCGATGTCGTGCTCGCCGTCCATGATCACTTCCGGCTCGACCATCGGCACCAGGCCGCATTCCTGGCACAGCGCGGCATAGCGGGCCAGCGCATGCGCGTTGGACTCGATGCAGGTGCCCGACGGAATGCTCTCGCCGATGTTGATGACCGCACGCCACTTGGCGAAGCGCGCGCCCAGCTTGTAGTACTCCTGCAGGCGCTCACGCAGGCCGTCCAGGCCTTCGGTGACCAGCTCGCCCGGGCAACCGGCCAGCGGGTGCGCACCCTTGTCCACCTTGATGCCCGGGATCATGCCGTGGTCGGCCATGTACTTGGCGAACGGCACGCCGTCCTTGGTCGACTGACGGATGGTCTCGTCGTACAGGATCGCGCCGGAAATGTGCTCGTTGAGCTTCGGCGTGGTCAGCAGCAGTTCGCGGTAGGCGCGACGGTTCTCTTCGGTGTTCTCGATGCCGACGCTGGCAAAGCGCTTGGCGATGGTACCGGTGGATTCGTCGATCGCGATGATGCCCTTGCCCGGGGCAACCATGGCCTGGGCGGTTTCAGCCAGCTGTTCGATGCTCATGTACTTCCTGTGGCGGGTGCGGGAAAAACGTAAGTATAGCCCCGACGCCCCGTTACCTCGACGTGGAGGCCAGGGTGGAAACGATTCCACTTCCGTACAGGACAGGAAATGTCCTGCACGGCATGGGGTCGGAGCCCCTCCGGGGATCTGACCCCGGGGTCGGATCCGCACAGCGGCTCCGACCCGGTGTGATCAGCTCTTACAGGTCGCCGAGACCGCTGGCGCGGCCGTCGTCGCCCACTTCCAGCAGGCGCAGGGTATTGGTCGCGCCGTGGGTTTCCATGTGCTCACCGCTGGTGAACACCACGCGGTCGCCGGCCTGCAGCATGCCGCCTTCCACCAGCAGGCGGATGCTGCCGCGTGCGGCTTCGCGCGGGGTGAAGCCACGGCTGTCGAAGTTGATCGGGAACACATCGCGCATCAGCGCCATCTGCCGGCGGGCGCCGTCGTGGCGGGTAACCGCGAACACCGGTGCCGAGGCACGGAAACGCGACAGGTAGCGGGCGGTGCCACCGGATTCGGTCATCGCCACGATCGCGCGCACGCCCACGTGCTGGGACAGGAACATGGTGGCCATGGCAATGGCCTGGTCGGCACGTTCCAGGTTGCGCGGCGAGGCGCCGAAGTCGGTCTCGGTCTGGAACTGGCGCTCGGCGCCCAGGCAGATGCGCGCCATCGCTTCGACCGCCTTGACCGGATACGCACCAGCGGCGGTTTCGGCCGACAGCATCACCGCATCGGTGCCGTCGATGACCGAGTTGGCCACGTCCAGCACTTCGGCGCGGGTCGGGATCGGGCTTTCGACCATCGACTGCAGCATCTGCGTGGCGGTGATCACCACCTTGTTCTGCGCCAGCGAGGCCTTGATGATCTTCTTCTGCAGGCCCGGCAGCTCGGCATCGCCGATTTCCACGCCCAGGTCACCACGCGCCACCATCACCACGTCACTGGCGTCGACGATCTCTTCCAGGTTCTCGATGGCTTCGGTGCGCTCGATCTTGGATACCAGCGCGGCGTAGCAGCCGTGCGATTCGGCGATCTCGCGTGCATCGTTCATGTCCTGCGCATTGCGGCAGAACGACACGGCGATGAAGTCCACGCCGATCTTGGCGACGATGCCGATCAGCTCCTTGTCGCGCTCGGTCAGCGCGCCCAGCGACAGGCCACCGCCCTGCTTGTTCAGGCCCTTGCGATCGGACAACGGACCGTCATTGAGCACGGTGTTGATGATGCGCTCGCCCTGCACTTCCACCACCTGCAGCTGCATCAGGCCATCGTCGAGCAGCAGCACGTCACCGGCGGTCACGTCCTGCGGCAGGCCGAGGTAGCTCACGCCCACCTGGGTCGCATCGCCCGGGCCGGCATTGGTGCTGGCGATCAGGTCGAAACGGTCGCCGGCCTTGAGATGCACCTTGCCTTCGGCGAAGCGCTCGATGCGGATCTTCGGGCCCGGCAGGTCGGCCAGGATGCCTACTTCCACGCCCACCCGCTGCGCGGCGGCGCGCACATCGGCGGCACGCTTGGCCTGGCCGGACGGGTCACCGTGGCTGAAGTTGAGGCGCACCACGTTGACGCCGGCGCGGAACAGATCCTCCAGCACGCCCGGCGGATCGGTAGCCGGACCGAGGGTGGCAAGGATCTTGGTGCGACGCTGACGCTCGAACATGATGGATGGGCCTCTCCCGTTAAAGGACGGAAATTAGCACATCCTTCACGTCCCATGTATACGGTTACAGCCTTGTGCTGCCTGACTCTGCGGGACATCGCACGGACATGTTCCGGACATACGCCGGTCGATGGCAGCGGAAACGCCGCCGGGCAAGGCCCGGCGCGCGCCTCGTCTGCTTCAGGCCAGCAATGCCAGCAGCTGCGCCGGATCACGGGCCAGCTGCCCTGCACCGGCCTCGGTCAGCTCCTGCTCGCCACCAAAGCCCCACAGCACGCCCACGCTGCGCAGGCCGTGATGACGGGCACCTTCGATGTCCATGCGGCGGTCGCCGATCATCCAACAGCGTTCCGGTGCCAGCTGCAGGCGATGCAGCGCTTCGCCCACCAGCTGCGGCTTGCTGCTGCGCGAGCCATCCGGCGTGGAACCGATCACGTCCTCGAACAGGTCACCGAACGGCAGATGCTCGACGATGCGGCGGGCATGCGGCTCGTTCTTGGCGGTGACCACGGCCAAGCGGTGCCCCCGTTCGTGCAGTGCGCGCACCACCGCTTCGATGTCCGGATAGATCGTGTGCTCGCGCCAGCCTTCCACGTCGAAGCGCTCGCGATAGAAGGCCACGGCCTGCTCCACCCGTTCGGCATCGCCGAACAGCGGCGCGAACGTGGTGCGCAGCGACGGACCGATCCAGCCCAGCAGGGTTTCCTGCGACGGCACCGGATGGTCCATCTTCTGCAGCGCATAGGCGATGCAGGTGGTGATGCCCACTTCCGAATCGATCAGCGTACCGTCCATGTCGAAGAAGAGCGTTGCACGCTCTTCTCCGTCCACCCGCAGGTCGACGCTCATGCGCCGCGCGCGGCCAGGGCGGCAACGGCCGGCAGGGTCTTGCCTTCCAGGAATTCCAGGAATGCGCCGCCACCGGTGGAGATGTAGCTGACCTGCTGGGCGATATCGAACTTGTCGACCGCGGCCAGGGTATCGCCACCACCGGCGATGGAGAACGCCGGCGAACTGGCGATGGCGCGGGCCAGCGCTTCGGTGCCCTTGCTGAAGGCTTCGAACTCGAACACGCCGACCGGACCGTTCCAGACCACGGTGCCGGCCTTCTGGATCAGCTGCGCGTACTGCCCGGCGGTCTGCGGGCCGATGTCCAGGATCAGATCATCCTCGGCCACCGCATCGACGGCCTTCACTTCGGCAACCGCGTCGGGCAGGAACTGCTTGGCGGTGACCACGTCCACCGGCAGCGGGATGTCCGCACCGCGCGCCTTGGCGTCGGCCACGATCTTCTTCGCGGTATCCAGCAGGTCCGGCTCGTACAGCGACTTGCCGACCTTGTAGCCGGCCGCCGCGATGAAGGTGTTGGCGATACCGCCACCGACGATCAGCTGGTCGACCTTGCCGACCAGGTTGGCCAGCAGTTCCAGCTTGGTGCTGACCTTGCTGCCGGCGACGATGGCCAGCAGCGGCTTGGCCGGTGCATCCAGTGCCAGTGCCAGCGCATCCAGCTCGGCCATCAGCAGCGGGCCACCGGCAGCAACCGGGGCAAAACGGATCACGCCATGGGTGGACGCCTGCGCACGATGCGCGGTACCGAACGCATCCATCACGAACACATCGCAGAGGGCGGCGTACTTCTTCGACAGGACTTCATCGTCCTTGCCCTCGCCGACGTTCATGCGGCAGTTTTCCAGCAGCACCAACTGGCCCGGCTGCACGTCGACGCCGTCGACCCAGTCACGCACCAGCGGCACTTCGCGGCCCAGCAGCACCGACAGGCGCTGCGCAACCGGCGCCAGCGAATCGGCTTCGCTCCACACGCCTTCCTTCGGGCGGCCCAGGTGCGAGGTGACCATCACCGCCGCGCCCTGCTCCAGCGCGCGCTTGAGCGTCGGCAGGGAAGCGGTGATGCGCTGTTCGGAGGTGATGCGGCCATTCTCGATCGGCACGTTCAGATCCTGGCGGATCAGCACGCGCTTGCCGGAGAGGTCGAGGTCGGTCATGCGGACGATGGACATGGGCAACTCTTTGGCTCTGGAGATGGGATGCCGGTTTGCGGCAGACGGTCATTGTATCGGGTGCGGCTGGCGGCCGCGCCGCTGCCTGCGGCAGGCTTCGAAGCAACGGCAACGGCAACGGCAACGGCAACGGCAACAGCAACGGCCGAAGCGCTGGCGCTTCGTGGTGCTGTGGGTGGGCCGGGGCGGTGTGGGCCCGCGGGGGACGCCGTGAATCCATCCCTGGAGGCTCGGGCGCGCCATCCATGGCGCTTACGCCCCCGCGAGCCCACACCACCCCGGCCTCGACAGGTTCATGAGGCGGAGCGGATGGCGAAAGCAAAGGCGGTTTCTGGTGTCGGATGAAGGAAGAAGGGGTCTCGAGCGAAGCGACCCGCTTCTGCTCTTGCTCTTCTTTTTTTCTCTTCCGTGGGTGGACGCACACGGAAACTGTCAGAGGCCGGTCGGGTGGGCTGGGCAGGGGTGTCAGCCGCATGGATGCGGCTGCCAAGCCTACAGGGACGTACTTGCGGCGTCCCCTGCCCAGCCCACCCGCCCGGCCAAGCGAGGCTTTTGCTCCCTGCGACCAACCGACCACCCACGAGGGGCTGCGCCGTTCGCTGCAAACTACGCCGAAGGCGACGGCTTCTGCTTCAGCAGGCTCAACGCCAATCCGCCGACAACCAGCACCCCCAACCCCAGCAACGCCCACAGCAGCCACGCCTTCCAGTCGTGCTGCGGCTTCAGCGCCGCATCACCGGCCAGCGTCTCCGGGCTGCCTTCCAAGCGTGCCAGCGTCGGCTGCCACGAAGGATCATTGCGCTGGCGCAGTTCCTCGATCAGCACCGTGATCGGTGCCTCTGCGCGGCGCGCGGTGGTACTGCCCACGGCCAGCGCGTAGGGCGCCGCGCCCTGGCTGAGGAACACCATCACTTCCGGTTGATAGCCCAGGCGCAGGGTCGGCGCGCTGGTGGTCTCCACCGGGCTCGCTACCAGCTTCCAGTAGCGGTCGCGGTACATGCCGCCCAACGGCTGTGCCGCCGATTGCTGGCGCTGGCCCGGTGCGCCCTGCTGCAGCTGATAGGCAATCCAGGGCGCGCTGCGGCGCTGCCATTCGGCGGCAGCGTCATCGCGACTGAACAAGGTCCACTGCACCAGGCTGTTGTCGGTGCTGGCCACGTCGGCGCGGGTCACCGGGAATCGGCCATCCAGTTCAAAGGTGAATTCCCCCTTGCCCTGCGCGGTCGGTGTCAGCGACAGCCACTCCCAGGGCACCGTTGCCGGCGCTGGCGGCAGTTCCGCCAGGACGCTGCGCAGCTCCGGCAGGCGCGCCTCGCCCTGCGGCAGGATCCGCAGGTAGCGCACGTTGCTGTCGACCTGCAGGCGGCGCTGCAGCAGGCGCTTGCCCGCGCGCTGCAGATCCACCAGGGGGACGTCGCGGGCGATCGACTGCCAGCGCTGCAGATCGTCGCTGGCATCGAGCTGTACCTGCGCCTGCAGTGGCTGGCTGCTTTCGGCCCAGTCCAGCACCAGCGCTGCCAACGGTTGCTGGCCGAGCACGCTGGCATCGATCAACCAACCACCCTGCCCGTTCGCTACCGCACCACCACCAAGCCGAGCTTCGACCCGGCGCACACGGCCGTCGGTATCGCGCTCGGTCAGCAGCTGCAGGTCGTTGCGCTGGGCCTCGGCCAGCGGCGGTAGTGCAAACCACGGCAGCTCGCGCTGTACCGGCGGCTGCGCCAACGGCTGGTCCGGTGCCAGCAGCGCCGACGGCAATGCCTGGCCAGCGGCGTTGAACACCTGCAGGTCGCTCAGATCGGCTGTGCCTGCACGGCGATAAATCGCCGGCTCCAGCACCACGCGGTAGGCACCGGACTGCGCGCTGGACAGGCTCAGCGGCCATTGTTCGGCGTACTGCGCGCGGTAGTCCGTGGCCTGTGCAGCAACTGCACCGGCCACCCCGAACAACACCGGCAGCAAGGCTCGGCTCCACTTCCTCATTGGCTTTCCTCCACGGTTGGCGGCGCGCTCGGCGGCGCGGGCGCCAGGTAACCCACCACGGTGCACAGCAGGCCGTAGGCGATGAACGATGCGATTCCCAGCAGGTTGCCCAGGTGCTGGCGATCGATCAGCACCAGCTTGGCCAGCACCACGGCCATCAACACGGCACCGACCATCCACAGCACACGCTGGCCGCGACGCGAGCCCCACACCCAGGCGATCACGCCGAGCACGCTCCACAACACGGTCAGGCTGGTCTGGGCCAGGCTGAAGCGGGCCATTGTCGGATCCCAGGCCACCCCGCCCCAATGATGCACGCCATGCAGCACGGTGCTGGTCAACGCGATGAAACCGGCCACGGCCAGCACCGGCACACGCAACCGCTGCAGCGGCGCCGGTCCCTGCGCGTCATACAGCCAGCGTGCGATCAGCAACAGGCTGACCCACTGCGCCAGTTCGGCAGGATTGAGCAGCGGCAACCACGGCAACGGCGTGGCGTCGCCCGCCAGGGTCAGGCCGAACAACCAGGCCAACGCCAGCACCGCGAAAATCACGCTCTGCAGTGGCAGGCGCACCGGATCAAACGCAGCACCCAGCGGCCAGCGCAGCACGTTCCAGCGCCACAGCGACAGCGCCGCCAGCAGCAACCACGGCAGGGTCACCAGCAACGCGGTCCAGCCCTGCGCCAGGCGCGCGTCGCCGCCGCCCCACAGGGCCAGCAGCGAAAGCAGCGACGGCCACAACAGCCACCACAGGAACTGGGCGATACGGGCCACGCCACCACTGCCCTGACGCAGGCACAGCAGGCTGCGCACGCCGAGCACGGCGAACACTGCCCATGCCAGCGCGCCATAGCCGGCAAACGGCTGCTGGTGCGCGTCGCTCTGCAGCAGCGCCAACGGGAAGCCCGCTGCCAGCATCACCAGCGCGGTCACGCCCAGCGCACGTGCCGGCATGCGGCGCTGCACTTCCGACGCCAACCAAGCGGTGACGGCGGCCAGCACCAGCACGGCATCGGCCTGCGTCGAATGCGGGAAGAAGCGGCCGATTTCATGCACCAGACCACCCAACCACCACAGCAGGCCCCACAGGTAATACGCCAGGGCGATGTCATGGCGCTGCCTGCGCTGATAGCTCCACGCCGCCGCGAAGCCTGCCACGGCCAGCAGCAGCGCGCCGATCGCGGTCGGGTTGAGCAGGAAACGCTGGTCCTGATGCCAATGGTCGGCACCCACCACGAACGCGAATGCGGCGGCGAGCTGCAGCAGCGCACCGGTCACCTGCGGCAACCAGCGCTTCTGGCGCAACCCCAGCCACGCCAGGCCGGCACCTTCCAGCGCGAACACCGCGCCGGTGGCCCGCGCCGAGAATGCCAACGGCACCGCCAGCGTCGCAAAGCCCACGGCCAGTACCGCATGCGACTGCGCCAGCACCGTATACGACGCGCGTGCGATCAGCGCGCGGGCCAGCAATGCGTAGATCGCGGCCAGGCCCAGCGCACACAGGGCCAGCGTCATCGGCTGTTCGTGCAGCATGCCGGCCTGCAGCGAGAAGGCGATCAGCGGCGTGCCGAACACCAGGCTGCCATCAACCAGATCGCGCCGCCCGGCCGGCTGCCGGCGCGCATACAACAGCGGAATCAGCAGGTAGAAGGCGAAGAACAGCAGCAGGAACGGTTCGGTGCTGGCGAACTTGGCCGCGTCGTACTGCAGCACGCCCCAGAACGTGCCGATGCCGAAGGTGAACGCGAAACCGAGCAGGTTCAGCACACGCCACGGGCGATACCAGGCGATGGCGAAAATACCCGCGTTGAGCACAGCGTAGTAGCTGAACAGCCCGACGTGGTTACCACTGCCGGTGGACAGCCACAGCGGCGCCATGAAGCCCGCCAGGATGCCCAGCACCGCCAACGTGCGCGAGTTCTGCACCACCGCCAGCACGCACAGCCCCGCCACCAGGGCGATCGAGCTGGCAAAAGCGAAACCGGGCGCGAGCAGATCGAAACGCTTGAAGGCAGCGAAGATCGTCAGCAGCAGCACGCCGACGGCGCCGCCCTGCAAGGCCAGCGCGAACATCCGCCGGCGCTCGCGCTGGTGCCAGCCGAAGGCCAGCAGGCCCAGCGCACCGACGGTGATGCCCGCCAGCCGCAGTTCGACCGGCACCACCAGCCAGCCCTGGTCGCTGACGTACTTGAGCAGCGCGGCGACACCCGCCAGCAGCACCAGCATGCCGATCTTCACCGGCACGTTGCCTTGGGTGAACCAGTGTTTGACCGCACCGATCGCGCGCTCGACCAGGTTCGGCAGGGCCGGTTCTGCCGGCAGCGGCGGCACTGTGGGCTCCGGTGGCAACGGCGGTGGCGGCATTGGGCGCGCGGGCTGGGCCGGCGGCGGCAGCTCTTCGCGGGCGGCGACCGGCGCTGATGCCGGAGTTGCCGTGGGCCGCAGGAACGAGGGTTCGCTGCTGGGCTCGCGTGTTGCCGCAGGCGCGCGCGGCGGCTCGGCTACTGCCGAGGGCGCACGGCCTACCGTCCCGGCCGGGATGGGCGCGACCTGCACGGTCTGTGCGGCCTCCAGGGCGGCGACCCGCCGGCGCAGGCCGGCAATCATCACCAGCGCGACCACCAGCAGCAGCGGTATCGCCAGCAGGACCAGTACTGCCAGGACCAAGAGTGCTTCCATTCCTCGCCTTCCAATGCGATCCCGCGCCACGATGGCGGCGGTCGACGGGCCCATGCTACGTCAGGCCGGGCCCCTTAAACGACGAACCCCGGCCAGGCCGGGGTTCGCGCAACGATCTTCGCAGGCCTTACTTGGCCGCGACGACCTTGGCCATTTCCAGGCACTTGTTGGAGTAGCCCCACTCGTTGTCGTACCACGACACGAGCTTGACGAAGGTGCCGTCGAGGGCGATGCCGGCGTCGGCATCGAACACCGAGGTGTGGGTTTCACCGCGGAAATCGGTGGCAACCACCTTGTCTTCGGTGTAGCCCAGGATGCCCTTCAGTGCGCCTTCGCTCTGTGCCTTCACTTCGGCGCAGATCTCGGCGTAGGTGGCTTCCTTTTCCAGCTCGACGGTCAGGTCGACCACCGACACGTCCGAGGTCGGCACGCGGAAGCTCATGCCGGTCAGCTTCTTGTTCAGTTCCGGAATGACCACGCCGACAGCCTTGGCTGCGCCGGTGGAGGACGGAATGATGTTTTCCAGGATGCCACGGCCGCCGCGCCAGTCCTTGTTGGACGGGCCATCGACGGTCTTCTGGGTGGCGGTGGCCGCATGCACGGTGGTCATCAGGCCGCGCTTGATGCCCCACTTGTCATTGATGACCTTGGCCAGCGGCGCCAGGCAGTTGGTGGTGCACGAGGCGTTGGAGATGATCGCCTGGCCGGCGTAGGTCTTGTCGTTCACGCCGAACACGAACATCGGCGTGTCGTCCTTCGACGGTGCCGACAGGATGACCTTCTTGGCACCGGCATCGATGTGCTTCTGCGCGCTGACCTTGTCCAGGAACAGGCCGGTGGCTTCGAGCACGACGTCGACGCCGACTTCGTCCCACTTCAGGTTGGACGGATCGCGTTCCTGGGTCAGGCGGATCTTCTTGCCGTTGACCAGCAGATCCTTGCCATCGACGGCTACGTCGGCCTTGAAACGACCGTGCACGGAGTCGTACTTGAGCATGTAGGCCAGGTAATCAGGCTCCAGCAGATCGTTGATGGCCACGATTTCGATGTCGTCGCCGAAGTTCAGCACCGCCGAGCGCAGGACGTTACGCCCGATGCGACCGAAACCGTTGATACCAACCTTGATTGCCATGTTCTCAAGCTCCTGCAGCCGCGACAGGTGCGGCGGGGTGGATAGGGCCCACAAGTCTAGCAGGCCGGCCTTGACCACCGCCGGCCAAGGCCGGCCCCGGGACGGCGGCCGGACAGGATTTGATCCGGATCAAAGCGTTAGCGCGGCGTGAGGCCGAGACTGGCCACATCCACCCAGCAACGAGATCACCCCCATGCGCAAGAACTCCCCCCTGATCGTGGCCAGCCTGGCCGCCGCCCTGTCGCTGGCCGCCGCCCCGGCCATGGCCCAGTCCAAGGGCGACTGGACCATTTCCGCCGGTGTGCACCAGGTCGCCCCGAAGTCGAACAACGGCTGGCTGGCCGGTGGCACCCTGAAGGTCGATGTCGACAACGACGTCAAGCCGACCATCACCGGTGAGTACTTCATCGCCGACAACCTGGGCATCGAAGTGCTGGCGGCGCTGCCGTTCAAGCACGACATCAACATCAACGGCCTGGGCCGCGTGGGCAGCACCAAGCAGCTGCCGCCGGTGGTCACCCTGCAGTACCACTTCAACAGCAAGGGCAAGGTGTCACCGTTCGTGGGCGCCGGCCTGAACTACACCACCTTCTTCAGCGAAGACACCACCGGCGCGCTGGCCAGCAGCAAGCTGAAGCTGCAGGATTCGTGGGGCCTGGCCGCCCATGCGGGCATCGACTTCGCGATTGGCGAGAAGGGCGCCCTGCGCGTGGACATGCGCTGGATCGACATCGACAGTAAGGTGAAGCTGGACGGCGAGAAGATCGGCACGGTCAACATCGATCCGCTGGTCTACGGCGCGTCCTACGTCTTCAAGTTCTAAGGGGTTGTTTGGCGGGGGCTTCGCCCCCGCTCCCCCGCTACAGGCAAAACCCTCGCAGCATGTTGCCCCGGTATGTGTGTGCCGGGGCTTTTTTTGTTGCAGAGCGTAGAGCTGCGTTTGGGCGAGGCAGGTGAATTGCTCAGGACACGCCGTAAATACGTCCCTGTAGGCTCGATCGCCGCATCCATGCGGCGAACGGTCCTGAGCAATCCACCCGCCCCGCCCCTCTCATTTCCGCGCGCGCGCAAGCGCAAGCAGAAGCCGGCATCCGCATGGCGCAGTTGCTATCGGCCGGATGCTTCGCGCGCCGCAGGATGTGATCCTGCATTTGACTGTGATTCTGCTTTTGACCTTTGCATCCGCCAACGCGGCCATGTTGGAGGTGTGCGGCCGGGGCAGGCAGAGCGGGACCGTTGGCGCCATGGATGGCGCCATCGAGCCCCCATGGATGGGTTTACGGCGTGTCCCGCACTGCCTGCCCCGGCCGCACACGCCCCGATGACAATGAACGCGCCGCTTTCCATCAACCACCCATCTCCCCCGCTGGCTAGAATGAGCGGATGAAAGCACTGCACTCCCTGTTCCTCGCCGCCGCTCTCGCGCCGGCCCTGCTGACCCTGTCTGCACCCGCCCATGCCTGGGGCGCGCAAGGCCACCGCCTGGTCGCCGAAGTCGCCGACAGCCGCCTCAACCCGACCGCACGCACCGAGGTCGACCGCCTGCTGGCCACCGAACCCGGCGCCACCCTCGCCAGCATCGCGCCCTGGGCCGACCAGCTGCGCGCCAAGGACCCCGGCCTGGGCCGTCGCTCGGCCGGCTGGCACTACGTCAACATCGCCGAAGATGGCTGCCACTACGAGGCGCCGAAGCACTGCAAGAGCGGCAACTGCATCGTCGAAGCGCTGAAGGCGCAGAGCGCGATCCTCGGCGACCGCAGCCTGACCGATGGCGAGCGCCTGCAGGCGCTGAAGTTCGTCGTGCACCTGGTCGGCGACATCCATCAGCCGATGCACGCCGGCTACGGCCACGACAAGGGCGGCAACGATTTCCAGCTGCAGTTCGGCAACCGCGGTACCAACCTGCACTCGCTGTGGGACAGCGGCATGCTCAATACCCGAAAGGTCGACGATGCCGGCTACCTGCCGGTGCTGCGCGCGCTGCCGGCGCCGAAGCTGGCACGCCAGTCCAACCCGCAGCGCGACCCGGTCAGCTGGGCCGAAGCCAGCTGCCGCATTTCCGTGCAACCTGGCGTTTACCCTGCCTCGCGTAAGATCGGCGACGACTACACCACGCGTTACCGGCCAGTGGCCGAAGCGCAGCTGCGACTGGCGGGTGAGAATCTGGCGCAGTTGCTGAACCGCGTGCTCGCCACACGCTGAGGAGTATCCGATGTCGGTCCAGGTGCAATCGTTCTTCCACCGTGACAGCAATACCTTCAGCTACCTGGTCAGCGACCCGGCCAGCAGGGAGGCCGCGCTGATCGACCCGGTACTGGATTACGACCCGGATACCGACGCCAGCAGCGAGTCACCGGTGCGCGCGATGCTCGATGCCATCGCGCAGCAGCAGCTGCACGTGCGCTGGCTGCTGGAAACCCACGCCCATGCCGACCACGTGTCGGCCGGGCGGCGGCTCAAGCAGCGGTTCCCGCAGGCGACGTTGGCCATCGGCGAAGGCATCCGCGCAGTGCAGGCCACGTTCGCACCGCGCTATGGCCTGCAGCTGCCCGATGAACATGCGGTCTTCGATCACCTGTTCGCCGATGGCGAGACCTTTGCACTGGGTGAGTTGCAGGGGCGCATCATCGCCGTACCCGGCCACACCAGCGACAGCATCGCCTATCTGATCGACGATGCTGTCTTCACCGGCGATTCGCTGTTCATGCCCGATGGCGGCACTGCACGCTGCGATTTCCCCGGCGGAGATGCCGCGCAGCTGTACCGCTCGATCCAGCGTCTGCTTGCCCTGCCCGATGCCACCCGCGTGTTCGTCTGCCACGACTACGGCCCGGGCGGCCGCGATTTCGCCAATGAAACCAGCATCGGCGAACAGCGTGCGCACAACATCCACGTGCATGACGGCGTGGCTGAGGCCGAGTTCGTCAGCGTGCGTCAGGCGCGTGATGCGACCTTGGCAGAGCCAACGCTGATGCAGCCGGCGGTGAAGGCGAACATCCAGGGCGGAGCGTAGGGGCCGCACGGTCGCTTCATCGCGGCGGGAATGACGCGGCGTCATTTGCCCTGCGTGCGCACGACATGCTGGCCCTTCACGATCTCGAACGTGAAGGCATACAGCAGACTCACCGGCACTGGCTCAACGCGCTCGGCGCCTTCGCAGTCGCCACGGTCGTTCGGCACCTTGCCGGGTGCGAAGTGGCAGACGGCGGCGGGTGAATACTTCCACATCGCCACCGCCTCCTGCGCCGCCTGCAGCAGAGGCGCATTCTCGCTTGCCGCGCCTGCAGCGCATTCGCTGCGGTCTACCAGCGCCAGGCTTCGCTCGACAGCGCCGTCGGCATCGATCACCACCTGCAGGCAGATCGTGGTCGGCGCCAGCTCGGTACGCGGGTCACGATCGCCGATCTGCGGATCCGGCGCTGCATACAGCTGCGGCATCCGATAGCCTTCGGTCGCTCCCAGCGTGTACGCCTGCACCTGGCCGCTGCCGCCTTTCCCTTCCGCATGCAGGCGCTGATGGCCGACACTCTCATTGCGGGTGTCGACGGTGGTCAGCCGTTCCTGTGTGGCGCAGCCTGCCAGCATCCCCGCTGCCAACAGCAGCGTGATGCGCATCACCTGGCGGTCTCCGTCACTTCATCGCTCTCATCCATGGCGAAAGTGATCGGAATGCGCACGGCGCCCGCCACCGGCTTGCCGTTCTTCAGCGCCGGGCGATAGGTCCAGCTTCGCGCTGCTGCAATCGACACCGCTTCGAACACGCCCGGATTGGTGGCGCTGAGTACCTGCACATCGGTGGGGTAGCCCTTGGCATCCACGTCCACGCGCAGGCTAACTACGCCGGCCTGACGTTGCTCTATCGCAGACTTCGGATAGGAGGGTGGCGGCATCTTGTCGACCTGGATCGGACGATCCAACCCGGCCTTCGCTGCATCTTGTTCCGCGTGCTCGTAGGGCTCGACGTTGATCGACGGCACGCCCGCTGCTCCACCTTGGCTCGCCCACGCCACCGCCCCCATCCCCAGGCACAACCCGACCACCAGTACCTGACCCGACACCCACGGCAATGCCTTCCGCTTGGACTGCTTCAACATGGCGATACGCTCCTTCAACACAGGTTGGCTGCGCCAGTGGCAGACCGCCGGCGCAACCGGGTGGACCAGCTGCGCCTTCAGCAGCGTGCTGGCGTAGAGGCCGCGCAGCGCGGGCTGCGGGGCAATGGTGCGGGCATCGCAGGCCAGTTCCTGGTCACGCAGGAAACGACGTGCAGCCCATGGCAGCAGCGGGTGGAACCAGAACATCGCGCGCATCAGCAACAGCGCGCCGTTGGCCCAGTGATCGCCATTGCGACGATGGCTGTGCTCGTGCTGCAGGATCAGGCGCTGCTCCTGCGCGCTGAACTGCCGGTCGAAATCCGGGCCGACCACGATGCGCGGCCGCCACAGGCCCACCAGCGCCGGCAGCCCGGGATCTCCACTGGCCTGCCAGCTGCCATCGGCGCGTGCCTGCAGGCCGCCCATGCCACGTTCGAAGCGGCGCTGTGCGCGCAGGTCGCGCAACAGGCAGACGCCCGCGCCCAGCGCCCACACCAACAACAGCAGCAAGGGCCATTGCAGAGATGACGCAGGCAGGCCCTCCACTGCTTCGGGCACCACCTTCAGCGGCAAGGTCGGCACATGCTGCAACAACGCAACCTGCGGCAGGGGAAGCAACAGCGCGGCCAACAGCAGCGGTAGCAGCCACCAGCTGCGATACACCACTCCAGCGCCGCCCAGCCGCAACAGCAGCGGCCGCACCGTCGCCAGCAGGATTACGCCCAGCGCCAGCCACAGGCTGGCCCGCCACAGTCCGTCGAGCAGCTCATTCATCATCCAGCTCCTGGATCAGCTTCTTCAGTTCGGCGATGTCCTGTGCGCTGAGCTGGCCGCGTTCGCTGAAATGCGCCACCAGCGGCGCCACCCGGCCCTCAAACACACGCCCGAGGAAGTCCTGGCTCTGCGCCTGCACCCATGCCTGGCGCTGCAGCAGCGGCCGGTACAGATAGCGCCGGCCATCGCGCTCGGCGGCGATCGCGCCCTTGGTCAGCAGGCGGTTGAGCAGGGTCTTGATGGTCGGCTCGGCCCAGTTGCGGTGGGCCAGTGCCGCCACGACCTCATCGGCGGTGCGCGGTGCCTGCTGCCACAGCACCTCCATCACTACGGCCTCTGCTTCGCTGATCGGGGTCATGGTTTACGTCCGTAATCGATGACTTGATTACGCGCGTAATCGAACCTGCTGTCAAGCCCTCGACCGGTACTTCATCGCGCCTGCGCCAGCATGAGGGGCCTCCATCGCAGGTACCGGCATGAAGCCCTTGCGCAAGCGTGATTTCCCCGTCGAACAGGCCCGGCGCTTCCTCGAACCCGGCCCGATCGTGCTGGTCAGCACCGCGTGGCGGGGGCAGCGCAACCTGATGACGATGGGCTGGCACATGGTGATGGGCTTTTCGCCCTCACTGGTGGCCACCTACCTGTGGAACGAGAACCACAGCTTCGGGCTGGCCCGTGGCAGCGGCGAGTGCGTGATCAACGTGCCGGGGGTCGAACTGCTGGACACCGTGGTCGACATCGGCAACTGCAGCGGCCGCGACGTGGACAAGTTCGAACGGTTCGCCTTGGATGCGGTGCCGGCGCGGGATGTGGGGGCACCGCTGGTAGGCCAGTGCCATTCCAGTTTCGAGTGCCGCCTGCATGACGACAGCCAGGTCGAATCGAGCAATCTCTTCATCTGGGAAATCGTGCGCGCCCACGTGGCGCCGCGGCCGAAGCTGCCGCGCACGGTGCATTACCGCGGCGATGGCCGGTTCATGGTGGCCGGCGCCGAAGTCTCGCGTCGACGGCGGTTCAAGCCCGACATGCTGTAATGCCAGCACTCCCCCCAAGCAGGATCGCCCCGGATGACCGAACACCTCACCGACCTCGACGCCGCCGTTGACTGGCTGTTCGCGCGCGTGGATGGGCCGCTGCGGATCGGTGCACCGCTGGCGCTGGGCAAACCCCACCGCCTGCTCAACGCCCTGTATGCGCGTGTGGAACAGGACCCGTCGCGGCCGCTGCAGCTGTACACCGCGCTGTCTTTGAACCCGCCGCAGGCGAAGGGAGACGGCCTGGAAGCGCGCTTCATGGCGCCGTTCGCGTCCCGCCATTTCGGTGAAGACTTCCCGCGCCTGGCCTATGCCGATGCGATCGCGCGCGACGCATTGCCAGCGCACGTGCAGGTGGAAGAGTTCTACATGCAGTCCGGTGCCCTGCTCGGTTCGCGGCAGGCGCAGTCCAGCTACACCAGCCTCAACTACACCCACGCCGCCGATGCCGTGGCCCAGCGCGCGCCGCAGGTGATCGTGCAGAAAGTAGCGATGCGCCCGGACGACCGGCGCCTTTCGCTGTCCTGCAACAACGACATCACCCAGGACACGCTGGACGCGATGACCGCGCGCGGCCTGCCGCGCCCGCTGCTGGTCGCCGAGATCGATCCGCAGCTGCCGTATCTGGGCGGCACGGCCACGGTCGACGTGTCCTTCTTCGATCTGGTCATCACCCCGCCAGCACCGTATCCGGCGTTGTTCGGGCTGCCGCGGCAACCGGTGGCCGACGCCGACTACGCCATCGGCCTTTATGCCAGCACCCTGGTGCGCGACGGCGGCACGCTGCAGATCGGCATCGGCACCTTGGCCGATGCACTCAGCCACGCATTGGTACTGCGCCACACCGACAACGCGCGCTACCGGCGCGTGTTGGATGCGCTGGACCCGCAACTGGCCAGCCATCCGCTGGTGCAGGAGATCGGCGGGCTGGAGCCGTTCGAGATCGGCCTGTACGGCTGCAGCGAAATGCTCAACGAGGGCTTCCGCCGGCTGGTGCAGACCGGCGTGATCAAGCGCAAGGTGCATGATGACCTGGCGCTGATGCAGCGCATCGAGAACGGCAGCACGCTGTCCATCGATCACGCCACGTTGGAGGCGGAGGGCGAGTATCTGCACGGCGCGTTCTACCTGGGCTCATCCGAATTCTACGAATGGCTGCGCACCCTGCCCGAGGACGAATGCCGGGCGATCGGCATGCGCCGCATCAGCGAGATCAACCAGTTGTACGGCGGCAACGAAACACTGGAACGCCTGCAGCGCCGGCACGCGCGCTTCTTCAATTCCTGCATGATGGCCACCGCACTGGGCGCAGCGGTGTCCGATGCACTGGAAGATGGACGCGTGGTCTCCGGTGTGGGCGGCCAGTACAACTTCGTGGCGATGGCGCATGCGCTGCCGGAAGCACGCAGTGTGTTGATGTTCCGCGCCGCGCGCGATGACAAGGGCCAGCGCGACTCCAATGTGCGCTGGAACTACGGGCACACGACCATTCCGCGCCACCTGCGTGACATCTATCTCAACGAGTACGGCATCGCCGATGTGCGCGGCCTGACCGACGACGACTGCGTGCACGCGATGGCGGCAATCACCGAGGCGCCATTCCAGGGCGCGCTGCTGCAGCAGGCCTTCGCGGCGCGCAAGCTGGCAGCAACGGCACAGCCCGATGCGCAGCGGCAGCAGCGCAATACACCGCAGGCACTGGCGGCGGCGCTGGCGCCGTTCCGCAACGATGGCACCCTGCCCGATTACCCGTTGGGCAGCGACTTCACCGAGATCGAACAGGTGCTGGTGAAGGCACTGGGCTGGCTGAAAGCCAACACGCAGACGCGCGGCAGCAAGCTGCGCACCGTGTGGGACGCGCTGTGGCAGCCTGCAGGTGATGGCGACGCGGTGTACCTGCAGCGGATGGAACTGCAGTCGCCCAAGGACGTCGGCGAACGGCTCAATGCACGGTTGTTGAGGCTGGCCCTGGCACGCACCGCCTGAGAAAAGGGGACGGAGGGGATTAAGTCGTTTGTGGCACAAACGACTTAATCCCCTCCGTCCCCTTTTTGACAGGCAAAGAAAAGGCCGGCTTGCGCCGGCCTCCCCGTATTCCATGCAGCGCGGCTTACAGCGCCTTGGCTGCTTCCACCACGTGCGCGGTGGTGATGCCGAAGTGCTGGTACAGCTTGTCGGCCGGGGCCGAGGCACCGAACGTGTCGATACCGATCACTGCACCGTCCAGGCCGACGAACTGGCGCCAGAAGCCGGTGATGCCGGCTTCGATCGCCACGCGCTTGCGCACGGCGTTCGGCAGCACCGATTCGCGGTAGGCCGCATCCTGGCGCAGGAACACATCGGTGGACGGCATCGAGACCACGCGGGTCTTCAGGCCGGCCGCATCCAGCTGCGCCTTCGCTTCGGTCGCCAGCGAGACTTCCGAACCGGTCGCGATCAGGATCACGTCCGGGGTGCCGGCAGCATCGGCCAGCACATAGCCGCCACGCTCGATCTGTGCGATCTGCTCGGCGTCGCGCGGCTGGTGCGGCAGGTTCTGGCGGCTGAACACCAGGCAGCTCGGGCCGTCCTGGCGGGTGATCGCAGCCTTCCAGCTCACGGCCGACTCGACCGCGTCGCACGGACGCCACACGTCGTTGTTCGGGATGTAGCGCAGCGAGGCCAGATGCTCCACCGGCTGGTGGGTCGGGCCGTCTTCGCCCAGGCCGATCGAGTCGTGGGTGTAGACGTGGATGGCGTGGGCCGGGATCAGCGCGCTCATGCGCACGGCATTGCGGGCGTAGTCGCTGAACACCAGGAAGGTGGCATCGAACGGAATGAAACCACCGTGCAGGGCCAGGCCATTGGCGATCGCGGTCATGCCGAACTCGCGCACACCGTAGTACACGTAGTTGGCATTGGCATCGTCGGTGGCGACGGACTTGCTGCCCTTCCACAGGGTCAGGTTCGAGTGCGCCAGGTCAGCCGAACCGCCAACGATTTCCGGCAGCAGCGGTGCGAACGCTTCGATGGCCAGCTGCGACGCCTTGCGCGAAGCGATGGTCTGGCCTTCGGCGGCAACCTGGGCGATGTAGGCGTCGGCCTTGGCGACGAAGTCGGCCGGCAGATCGCCATGCGAGCGACGGGTCAGTTCAGCGGCTTCAGCCGGGTACTGCGCAGCGTACTTGTCGAACTGCTGCTCCCACTCGGCCTGGCGCAACGTGCCGGTACCGCCGGCACGCCAGCCGGCGTAGATCTCTTCCGGAATCTCGAACGGGCCGTAGTTCCAGTCCAGCGCCTTGCGGGTAGCTTCCAGTTCGTCCTTGCCCAGCGGTGCGCCGTGGCTGGATTCCTTGCCGGCCTTGTTCGGCGAACCAAAACCGATCGTGGTGCGGCAGCAGATCAGGGTCGGCTTGCCGTCCTGCGACAGGGCCGCTTCGATACCGGCCTTGATGCTTTCCGGATCGTGGCCATCGACGCCACGGACCACGTTCCAGCCATAGGCCTCGAAACGCTCCGGGGTGTTGTCGGTGAACCAGCCTTCGGTGTTGCCGTCGATGGAGATGTGGTTGTCATCCCAGAAGCAGACCAGCTTGTGCAGGCCCCAGGTGCCGGCCAGCGAGGCGGCTTCGTGGGAAATGCCTTCCATCAGGCAGCCGTCACCCATGAACACCCAGGTACGGTGGTCGACGATTTCCAGCTCCGGGCGGTTGAAGCGCTGTGCCAGCAGTTTCTCGGCCAAGGCAAAACCGACGGCATTGGCGAAACCCTGGCCCAGCGGACCGGTGGTGGTCTCCACGCCCGGGGTCTCGTGACGCTCCGGATGGCCAGCGGTGTGGCTGCCCAGCTGGCGGAATGCCTTCAGCTGCTCGATCGGCAGGTCATAGCCGCTCAGGTGCAGCAGCGCGTACTGCAGCATCGAGCCGTGGCCATTGGACAGCACGAAGCGGTCGCGGTTGAACCACTGCGGGTTGTTCGGGTTGTGACGGTGGTAGTCGTTCCAGAGGACTTCGGCGATGTCGGCCATGCCCATGGGCATGCCGGGGTGGCCGGACTTTGCGGTTTCAACCGCATCGGCGGCGAGGAAGCGGATGGCGTTGGCCAACTGGCGACGGGTAGGCTGCGTCATGGTTCTGTCGGAATCGGGAGGCGGCCGCGGAACTGCGGGCGGCCTATTGTCCCACAGACGCCGGGTGGGGTCAGGCCAACAAGGCGGTAGTGCCGGCCGCTGGCCGGCAACCCGGTAGAAATTCCCGAAGATCATGAAGTTGCCGGCCAGCGGCCGGCACTACCGCCCCCGGAGTCCGGGGGCTGCGCCGAAGGCGCGGGGGCCGGCACTACCGGTCAGTTGTCCAGACGGGCCGCGGCGGCAGCGATCTCGGCCGGGGTGTCCGCGGCTTCGCCCTTGGCCACCAGGGTGGTCAGGGCCAGGTCGCCGGTCACGTTCAGCGCGGTGCGGCACATGTCCAGGAAGTGGTTCACGCCCAGGATCAGGCCGATGCCCAGCGGATTGACGCCGACCATCGCACAGATCATCGCCACCACCGGCAGCGAGCCGGACGGCACACCGGCCGTACCGATGCCACCGAGGATGCAGACCGCCATCACCATGACCTGCTGGCCGATGCTCAGGTCGACACCGAAGAACTGAGCCAGGAAGATCACCGTCACGCCCTCGAACAGCGCGGTGCCGTTCTGGTTGGCGGTGGCGCCCACGGTCAGCACGAAGCGCGACACGCGCTGCGGCAGGCCCATCTGGTCGGCCACGCGCAGCGCGGTCGGCAGCGTGGCGTTGCTGGAGGCAGTGGAGAAGGCCATCACCGTGGCCTCCTGGGTCTGCCGGAAGAACGCCAGCGGCGAACGCCCCGACAGCCATACCGCGGTGCCGTAGGTCACCACCATGTGCAGGCCCAGTGCCAGCACCACCACGCCCACGTAGGCACCCAGGCGGATGATCAGGTCGAAGCCGAACAGCGCGGCCAGGTTGAACATGAAGCAGGCCACGGCATACGGCGCCAGGCGGATGACCAGGTTGATCAGGGTCATCGAGATTTCGAACACGCCTTCGATGGCGCGACGCAGCGGGGCTACCTTGGCCTCATCGGTCAGCACCATGCCGATACCGAACATGAGCGCGAAGAACATCAGCGACAGGATCGCGCCATTGTCCGAAGCGGCCTGCAGCACGTTGCTCGGCACGATCGACAGCAGCATGTCCATGCCCTTCGGCGTGCCATGGATGCCAGCCACGATTTCCTTGCTGCGCTCGGCGTTCTCCGACAGCATCAGCGCGGCCACCTGCGGGTCGACGCCGGCACCGGGCTTGAGCAGATTGACCAGCACCAGGCCGATACCCACAGCGATGCCGGACAGCAGCACGGTGTAGGCCAACGTCTTCCAGCCGATACGGCCAAGGGCGCGGATGTCGCCCATCTCCGACACGCCCATGATCAGCGCCGAGAAGATCAGCGGCACGATCAGCATGAAGATCAGGTTGAGGAACAGGCCCGAAGCCGGGGTGGTGACGTAGTCCATTACCCACTTGGCACCGGTCTGCAGGCCTTCGATGCTGCCGCCCAGGGCATGCACGATCAGTCCCAGGACCAGGCCGATCGCAAAGCCGATGCCCATCTTCCAATGCAAGGGCAACTTCTTCTTGTCGGCAGCAGCTGCTGTCATGCGCGGGATTCCTCGAAAAATGAATCTACTCTAACAAAGCGCGCAAGCCGCGCCGGTTCAGGGTTGCCGCGGCGGATACAGCGGCGGCAGCCCAGTGTCGACGGCGCCGCTGGCGGCCGACCAGTGCGGTCCGTCACGGAAGCTTTCGCGCAGACGGGCCCGCAGCGCGGTGACATCGCCCAATCCGCCCCAGCGCGCCTGCTGCAACGCCTGCAGGGTCTGCCGCTGGGCCGGATCGGCCAGCCGCTCGATCACCTGTTCCAGGCGCTCCACGCCCGCCATCGAACACAGCAGCGCCTCCACCTGGTCAAAGCCCTCGCCATCGATGGCCCGGCGCAGCTCGGCCACGCTGGCACGCGACGACGTCGCAGGTGCGACAACTCCAGGGCGGGGAACCGTACGGGCATGGGCGGCTACATGGCGCCCACGTCGCCATCCCCATGCCAGGGTCAACAGCCACAGCAGCGCCAGACCTGCGGCGGCGGCCATCCACGGCCACGGCCGGGTGCCGGCTGCGGTCGGTGCAAGAGAGGATGCGACCGAAGGGGCGGCGTCTTCCGGCAGCGCGGCATCGGTATCGATCGGTTGTGCCACGGGCGCGCCGGCCCGGCCCGCCGCCACGGCCAGTTCCAGATCCGGCAGGCTGGCCTGCTGGGCACTGCCGCTGTCCACGTTCCACCACGCCACGCGCGGCCCGGGCACGCGCAGCGATCCAACCTGCCGCGGCACGATCGAATAGCGCCGGGTGATCTTCAGGCGTGGCGTGCTGCCGTTGAAGGTCTCCTCGTACTGGGCCGGTTCGGCGAACACCTGTGCGGCATCACCGAGGTCGGGCACGGGCAGGTCGGTGAACTGGGCCCGGGTGGCGCCGTTGGCGATCGCTTCGACCATCACGGTGGCGGCTTCGCCCGTGCGCGCACTATTGGGTGCAGCGGTGTAGCGCAACTGCAGGCTGTGTAGGGGCAGCCACGGCTGCACGGCCTGCGCCGGTTGCGCCTGTACCTGCAGCGTGCGTTCGGCACCGACGGCATTCATGCGGCCATCGCCACCGCTGCCGAAGAAGTCATCGAAGAAGCCCCCGGCGCTGCGGCCGGTGAAGCGTGCGCCAGGCAGACGCAACGCACCGCTGCGCTCGGGGATCAGCAGGAAGCGACGTTCGACCACGTTGTAGCGACGGCCGTTGACCTGGCGTACGTCGCTGCGATCCTCGCCAACCCGCTGCAGCGACGCGCCACTGGGGGTGTCGAGCACCAGTTCGCCCGACGCCAGCTGCGAAGCGAAGTACAGCCTGACCACCACGCCCACGCTTTGCTGCACGTAGGGCGTCTGGTCATCCACCTCGGTTTCGATGAAGGCGGTGGCATTGCTCTGCGGGGTGGCCACCACGGCATCACTGACCTGCAGCACCAATGGCGCCGTGCGTGCACTGCCGACCTGCAACGAGGGCACCTGCAGCGTACCGGTGCGGCGCGGCGTCAACGCAACCGTATAGAGGTTGCGCTGCTGGACGCCGCCATTGCTCCACTGCACCTGGCGGTTGCTGCTCTGCGCGCTGAGCGCGAAATCGGCATTCAACGGTGCATAGTCCGGTGCACCTTCGTCGGTCTCGATGTGCAGGGTGACCGCATCACCGGCGGCGATGCTGTCCTGTTCCAGCCAGGCGCGCGTCTGCGCCATGGCCACCATCGGCAGCCACAGCAGCAGCATCGCCAGCACAGGCAGAGGCCACCGGAATTGCCTGCTCGCCATGCCTGTCATCGCCCTTCCCTTTTTCTACGTTCGTTTTCCAACTGGAACTTGGCCCGCAGCAGTGCCCCCGGATCATCCGGTACGCGCCGCATCCAGGCCTCCACGGCCTGCTGTTCCTCGCGCTGTTGCGGTGTGCCGCCATCGCCGCGCACTGCCGTCTTGCCGGCTTCGCCAGCACGCGCCTGCTGCAGGGCCTGCTGCATGCGCTGACGCTGCTGGGCATCGGCCTGCGCCTGGGCCTGCGGGTCAGCTGCCTGCGGCGGCTCCTGTTTCGCACCCTGCTGGCCGGAGCCTGCAGACGCTGGATTCTGCTGGCCCTTCTGGCCCTGCGGTTGCTGCTGGCCTTGTTGACCCTGTTGCGGATTCTGCTGGCCTTGCTGCGGCTGATTCTGCTGCCCCTGCTGTCCATGCTGGCCTTGCTGTCCCTGCTGACCTTGTTGACCCTGCTGGTTCTGCTGCTGGCCCTGTTGTGGCTTCTGCTGCCCCTTGCCCTGCCCCTGGTCATTGTTCGACGGCGGCTTGCGCTTGCGCGCAGCGTCGACCACGGCACGGTTGGCGACGGCGTCGGCCATCTGCGGGTGGCGCGTCAGGGCCTTGTCGTAGGCGGAGATGGCGCCGTCGTAGTCGCCCTGACGGGCAAGCACGTTGCCGAGGTTGTACCAGCCGGCGTCGCTGTCGATGCCTTCGAACTGCTTGCGGGCAGTAGCGAAATCACCTTGACGGTAGGCCTGCACGCCCGCAGCCAGGCGCTCATGCTCACGCTGGTCGGCACGTTCCCACAACGTGCCCGCTGCCGGTGCAGGTGTCGGTGCAGCTGTCGGCGCGCGCGGCTGCGCCTGCAGCTGCCCGCTCAAGGGCAGAAGACCCACGGCCAGCACTGCCGCCAGCACCGCACGGCGGCGGAACGCCAGCAGTGCCAACAGCATTACCGGCGGCAACAACCAATAGCCTTCGTCCTGCCATTGCCGGGCCTGTCCGGGCCGCTGCAGTGCGCCGCCATCCCTGGCATCCAGCACGCCCAATGCCTGCAGGTCGCGATCATCGCTGGCGATGCGCTGGTAACGCCCGCCGCCTGCGGTGGCGACGGCACGCAGGCTGGTTTCATCCAGCGCGGCCTGAGCGATCTGGCCTTGACCATCGCGATAGGCGGCGCCGGACGGCGTGCCCAGGCCCAGCACCGACACCTGCAGGCCGAGACCACGCGCCTGCGTTGCCGCAAGCATCGCTTCGCTGTCAGCCTGGTCGCTGACCAGGAGAATCTGGCCGCGCAGGGCACCGGTCTGCCGCAGCAACCGGACCGCCCAGTCGATGCCACGATCAGCGCGCTGGCCATCACGCGGCATCACCTCCGGCGCCAGCGCATCCAGGTACAGCGCCACGTTTGCAGCGTCGTCGGTCAACGGTGCCACGGTATAGGCATCTTCGGCATACACCACCAGACCCACCTGCCCGCCTTGACGGGCACGCAGCAACGCACCGATTTTTGCCCGCGCCTGCAGCAGCCGCGAGGGTGGCAGGTCGGTCGCGGTGATGCGGCTGGAGAGATCCAGCACCACCACCAGCGGTGCGCTGACCTGATAGACCGGCTGCGCCTGCTGCCGCCAGCTGGGGCCAGCCATCGCCAGTGCAGCCACGGTCCAGCCCAGCAGCAGAGCCCATGGCAGGCGTGCGCGTCGCTTCCCCTCACCGGCCAGCAGGTGGGACAACAGATGGGCGTCGACTGCCTGCCGCCAGGCGTCGCTGCGCCGCTGCCGGTATACGGCCACGGCCACGATCAGCGGCAGTGCCGCCAGCATCCACAACCACTCCGGGCGCAGGAAATGCAGCGCGCCCCAATCAAACGTGCTCAAGTCGAACGCGCTCCAGTCGGGCATCTTCAGGAAGGTGGCGCTCATCGGCGGCGCTCCGGCCATACCCACGCCAACGCGCCCAGCAACAAGGCGACAGCCAGCGGCCACGCATAGCGCTCGTTGCGCGGACGCAGTGTCGGCCCCTTCGCGGCGATCGGCTCCAGCCGGTCCAGTTCGGCATAGATGCCGACCAGCTGGTCGGTGTCACGCGCACGGAAGAAGCGGCCGCCGGTCATCTCGGCGATCCTGCGCAGTGTTGCCTCGTCCACCGGGTCGCGGTCGGCGGCCACGGGAATGCCGAAGAACCGCGCACTACCGTCGCTGCCAAAGGCCACGGTGTGCACGCGCACGCCTTCGGCACGTGCCAGCTCGGCGGCGCGCAGGGGTTCCAGCACGCCGGCGTTGCTGACGCCGTCGGTCAGCAGGATCAGTACACGCTGCCCTTCGGGCTGGTTGCGCAGGCGTTTGACCGCCAGCGCGATGGCATCACCAATGGCCGTCTCGCGCCCGGCAAGACCGACCACGCTGTCGCGCAGTTGATCACGCACGCTGGACAGATCCGCAGTCAACGGTGTGAGCGTGTAGGCACGATCACCGAACACCAGCAGGCCGACGCGATCACCGGCACGACGGTCGAGGAAATCGGCCAATACCGCCTTGGCAGCGGTCAGGCGCTCTACCGCCTGTGCGCCGAGCACCATGTCCGGCTCGCTCATGCTGCCGGACACGTCCATTGCCAGCATCATCTGCCGGCCTTCCTGCGGCGGGGTGATTGCCTCACCCAGCTGCTGCGGACGCGCCATCGCCACGCACAGCGCCAGCCAGCCCAGCCACAGCAAGCCGCTGCGCAGCCAGGAAACGCCGACACGACCGCCGCCAGCCAGTGCTTCCAGCTCGGCAGCGGCGTAGGGCACGCGCAGCGCCGCGCCCGGGTCGGCACGCCGTTTCCACGCGTACATCAGGATCGGCAACGGCAGTGCCAGCAGTGCCAGCGGCCACGCCAGCTGCAGATCCGGCCACGGCCAGTAAGCTGCCAGCGCGCTCATCGTCGGCGCTCCTGCAGCAACGCCAGGTAACGCGCACGCGCCCACGCGCGCACGTCGGCCACGGCAGCGGCATCCACGTGAGGACGATAGGCACCCTCGGCCAACAGATTGCGCTGCGCAGGCGGCAGGGTGTCCTTGGGATCGACATGCTGCCACCACGCGTCATCGCGCAGTGCTTCGCTGCCCGGGCGTGCCTGACGCGCCGCACGCCGCAGCAGGCTGGCGATGGCTGCCAGTTCCGACGGCGCGCCGTTCACTGCCGCAATCTCCTGATCGAACACTCGCATCCACTGTTGGCGTCGGCGGCGCCGACGCCAGGCCAGCGCAGCAACGATTGCCAGCAACAGCAGAACCAGTGCGATCAGCATCAGCCAGCCAGGTGCGGGTGGCCACCACGCTGGCGAGGCCGGCAACTGCACATCACGCAGTGGCAGGGAGGCACTCATGCCGGCACCTCCGTCGGTGCCGGCGCCAGCCAGGCATCACTGGCCGCATCGGTGGAAAGCACCTGCACATCGACGCGACGTGCGGCAAGCTGGCAGCGCAGCTGCTGCAGCGGTTCGACGAAATGCGCTTGCCAGTGCGCCTGCACATCGCTGCGACGCAGGTCCAGGCCGATGCGCTGCTGTGCGGCGAGAAACTGCAGGGGCGCCGCTGGCGGCTGCAGCTCCAGCGGATCGACCAGCAGCAGCAGACTCAGGTCATGGTGCTGGGCCAGTGCGCTCCAGCGCGCCGGCGGAATGCGGATCGCCTGCTGCGGATCGGCCAGTACCAGCATCCGCGCGCCGGGGCGCAGCACCCGCCCGGCATGGTCCAGCGCGCGCTCCAGGCCGAGGTCATCGGCGGGTGGTTGCGCGTACCAGCGCGTGAGTGCGTCGAGTACGCGCAGTACACCGCGCGCACCGCCGGCCGGTGCGATCGGTGCCTCACGATCACTGCCGCGCAATGCACCGATGCGATCGCCGCGACGCTGTGCGGACCATGCCGCGACGGCACCGGCGCGCGCCGCCTGCACCGACTTGAAGCGCACGCGGGTACCGAAGTACAGCGCAGGCGACGTATCGGCAATGATCAGGGTGACCCGCTCGCGTTCTGCCTGGAACAGTTTGGTGTGCGTGCGACCGGTGCGCGCGGTGACGCGCCAGTCGATGTGGCGCGCGTCGTCGCCCGCCACGTATTCGCGTGATTCTGCATATTCCATGCCGCGTCCGCGCAGCGGCGAAGGTGCCTGGCCTGCACTGCCCGCTCGCCCTCGACGAGGCGGTGGCGGAAGCTGTGCCAGGCGCCGCAATGCCACCAGCTCGGCCAACTGCGGTCGCAGACCATCGCCTTCGCTGGTACCCGGAGCAGGTCCGTTGGTCGTGCCGGTCATGCGCGCACTCAGGGTGCCGGTACCCGGGCCAGCAGCTCCTGCACCAGGCGCTCACCATCCCACCCTTCGGCGACGGCTTCATAGCTGGGCAGGACCCTGTGGCGCAGCACATCGGCGGCCACGGCACGCACGTCGTCGGGGGTGACGAAATCACGCCCAGCCAACCACGCCCGCGCCCGTGCGCATCGTTCCAGTGCGATGGAGCCACGGGGGCTGGCGCCCCAGGCAATACGGCGCGCCAGCGAGGCGTCGTAGCGCGAAGGGTCGCGCGAGGCCAGCACCAGTTCGATCAGATAGCGCTCCAGCGCGGGGGCCATGTGCAGCTCCAGCACCTCGCGGCGCGCGTCGAAGACATCCTGCATCGGCAGTTTTTCCGGCGCCGCTGCGGCCTCGCCAAGCGCACCCCGGGCACGCTCGCGGGCAAGCCGCAGAATCTCCGACTCGGCCGCCTGGTCCGGATAACCAATGCATACGTGCATCAGGAAACGATCCAGCTGCGCTTCCGGCAGCGGGAACGTGCCTTCCTGCTCGATCGGATTCTGCGTGGCCATCACCAGGAACAGCGATGGCAGCGCGTAGGTGTGGCGGCCGACGGTGACCTGGCGTTCCCCCATCGCTTCCAGCAGCGCGGACTGCACTTTGGCCGGCGCGCGGTTGATTTCATCGGCCAGCAGGATCGGGTGGAAGATCGGCCCCGGCACGAACTCGAAACGCCCTTCCTGCGGGCGCCAGATCTCGGTGCCGGTCAGGTCGGAAGGCAGCAGGTCCGGGGTGAACTGCACCCGTGCGAAGTCTGCTTCCAGCCGCGCCGCCAAGGCCCGGATGGCCGTGGTCTTGGCCAGGCCCGGTGCACCTTCCACCAGCAGGTGGCCATCGGCCAGCAAGGCGATCAGAAGGCGTTCGACCAGCGCCGCCTGACCGACGATCTCGGCCGACAGTGCATCTCGCAGGTCGCTGAAAGCGGCATGCAGGCGCGAGGTGACGGGGGCAGGCGGCGGAGAAATGGATTCGGGCATCGGCGGAGGCAGGTTCATGGGGGCCTTTGACCGGCGCAGGATGGCTCGGGTTCCCCACATCATCGCAGGCCGTCCGGCTGCTGGCATCAAGAACGGCTGAACAGCCTCCACGCATGGCGTGGATCTACTCACCCATCCACGCATGGCGTGGATCTACTGGAGGGACATGGCGTGGATCTACTCGCCCATCCACGCATGGCGTGGATCTACTGGAGGGACATGGCGTGGATCTACTGACCCATCCACGCATGGCGTGGATCTACTGGCGCAAACGACGCGGGGCCGCACGTGGCGGCCCCGGTCGGATGCAACAGGTGCAACGTCTCAGTTCTGGCGCGCCACGCGCAGGACCTTCGGGGTCACGAACACCAGCAGTTCGGCCTTGTCCTTGTTGCGACCGCGCTTCTTGAACAGGTTGCCGAGGAAGGGCACGTCGCCCAGGAACGGCACCTTGCTGACACTGTTGCGGTCGGTGAACTCATACACGCCACCGATCACCACGGTCTGCCCATCTTCCACCAGCACGGCGGTATTGACCTCGCGGCGGTTGATGTTGGGCACCTGGCCGTAGCCTTCCAGCACGATGTAGCTTTCGACCTCATCCTTCTTCACCGCCATGTTGAGGAACACGCGGTTGTCGTTGGTGATCGTCGGGGTGACCTTCAGTTCCAGCACCACTTCCTTGAACTGCACGTTCGGGGTAGCTGCACCGCCGGCACCGCCACCACTGATGGTGACATAGCCGATTTCCTTGCCCTGCTTGATCAACGCTTCACGCTGATTGGTGGTGACCACGCGCGGGTTGGAGATCACTTCGCCGCGCGATTCTTCCTGCATGGCCGACAGTTCGACGTCCAGCAGGTAGCCCGCGTTGAGGATCGACAATGCCAGCGAGCCCGGATTGCTGGCCGCTGCCACTGGCAGGTTCCAGTTCAGCCCGCGGGTGATGGCCGAACCGACCGACACCGGCGGCGGACCCACGCGGCCACCGGCGATCCAGTCGCGCTCAGCCTTCGCATTGGCGTTGTTGGCGTCCACCTGCGACTGGCGGGTCTTGGCGTTGGCTTCCAGGTTGCCGCTGAAGTACACGTTGTCGCGGCTGCCGCTGACGCCGAACTTGGCACCCAGTTCGCGGGCGAAGGTATCGGTGGCGATGACGATGCGGCTCTCGATCAGCACCTGGTCGACCGGGCGGTCGATCACGTTGATCAGCTCGCGCATCCGCGCGATCTTCTTCGGGATGTCGCTGATCATCAGCGTGTTGGTGCGTTCGTCTGCGACGATGCGGCCACGCGCGGACAGGAAACCACTGTCTTCCTGCGACGCCGACCCGCTGCCACCCTGACCACCACCGCCGCCACCACCGGAGCCGCCGATGCCCTTGGCCTCGGTCAGTGCTTTGAAGATCTGTGTGGCACTGTGATAGTTGATCTGGACGTAGTCGGTCATCAGATCTTCGCGGTTCTCGATCGCGATGCGAGCGTCTTCCTTCTCCTGCTCGAACTTGGCCAGCTCGGACTGCGGCGCAACCCACACCACGCTGCCGTCACGACGCTTGTCCAGGCCCTTGGCACGCAGCACGATATCCAGCGCCTGGTCCCACGGCACGTTGACCAGGCGCAGGGTCACATTGCCCTGCACCGAGTCGGAGGCCACCACGTTCAGATTCGACTCTTCGGCAATCAGCTGCAAGACAGTGCGCACGGGCACGTCCTGGAAGTTGAAGGTCACCGGCTTGCCGGCGTAGCCGCGCTGCGGCACGCCCTTGGCGGCCTGGGTCACGCTGCCGGCAGTGACGGCGCCAACGGCGGCCTGGGCCTGCCGCGGGCTGATCTCCACCACATACTCGTTGCCACTCTGGTAGGCCAGTGACTCGACCGGACCGCCGGTGCTCAGCACCAGCTGGGTGCCGGCCCCGGACGGCTTGGCGTCGATGCGCTGCACCGGGGTGGCGAAGTCGGTGACGTTCATCGGCTTCTGCAGATTGGCCGGCAGGCGTGCGTTGCCGACATCGACAACCACGCTGTTGCCCTGGCTGCGCAGGTCGGGCATGGCGCCCTGGCCGTCGAACTGCAGGATCAGGCGGCCCGCGCCGTCATCGCCACGCTTGAAGTCGATGCGTGCGACCGAAAGGCCTGCCGGCGCAGCGGCCGGCGTCGCCGCCAGCGCAGTGCCGGTCGGCTTTTCCGACGGTGCGGCGGCCAGCGCCGGAGCGCAGGCCAGCATCAACGCGACTCCCAGCGCGCTGATGCGGTTCAAGGTAGAGCGCCGGATGGGACGCAGCCCCTTGGCTTGGTGAAAGGTCATCGTGCTATCCCCAGTAAACGATCATTGATCTTCCAGCGCGAGTGTTGCTGGACGTTCCAGCCAGCCACCCGCGCCATCCGGCACCAGTTCGATCAGCTCCACGCGGTCTTCGAAGACCGCGGTGACCCGCCCGTCGCTCTGCCCCAGGTAACCGCCGGGACGCACCCGGTAGGTCACCTTGTCCGGCCCCATCACCAGCGCCACGGTGCCGGCGCCTGTTCCGATGGTGCCGACCATGTCCAGCGCGTCAAGCGGGAAGCCTTCCATCGGCTCCTTGCGTCGGTTCGGATCTGGCCGCAGTCCCCCATTCCCCTGCTGCGGGTTGGTCCAGGCATCGGTGAACGGATCGCGCATGCCCTGCGCGGAATACTCGAAGGTCTCGAACTGCTGCATCACCGGCAGCGGCTCCAGCGGCTGCGCCGGTCGCGCACGCTCGCTTTCGACCCACTTTTCCAGGTTGGGCGCATCACCCGGCGTGCTGGTCACGCCGCGGCCGCAGGCGGCCAGCAGCAGCACCGTCAACGCCATCCCACCACGTGCAATGAAGGAACGGATCACTTCTTCGCCTCCTTGCCCGCTTCAGCCTTCTGCTGTTCCTCGACCTCGGCCTCATCCAGGTAACGGTAGGTCTTGACCGTACCGGACAGTTCAAGCGCACCGGCACGGATGTTGCCGCCGGTCTTGTCCTTGGGCTTGAGGTTGATGTCGTGCATGGTCAGGATCACCACCCGCGGCAGCGAGGCCACGCCGCTGACGAAGGCACCGAACTGATGGTAACTACCCACCATCCGCAGCTTGATCGGCTTCTCGGCGTAGAACTCCTTGATCTGCTCCTGCTCGGGTTCAAACAGCTCGTTGGCCAGGCCGCTGGACAGTGCGGTCTGCGAGATGTCGATGATCAGGTCAGGCATCTCGGTCTTGCTCGGCAGCTGCCGCAGCATCTGCTGCAGGACCTGCTCCATCTGTGCCAGCTGCTGCTTCAACGGTTCCAGGTTGACCGCGCGTTCCTGTTCCTTGGTGAACTCGGCACGCAGTTCGGTTTCCCGCGACTCCAGACCGGCCAGTTCCTCGCGCTTGCCGCTGACCAGCAGCATCCAAAGCACGAACATGATGACCAGGGCGATCAGCGAGCAGAACACGATCTTCGCGTTCCTCGGCCAGTTGCCGATGTCGTTGAAGTCCAGGTTCTTGATGTCGACTTTCTTGCTCATGCGCGATCCCCCTGCAGCGGGGCGTGGAAGGCCTGCGGCGGCTGCGCCAGGCGGCTGCCCTCAGGCTTGGGTGCGGGTGCGGCCTGCGCTGGCTTGGCCGGCGCAGGTGCTGCCGCCGGTGCCGGGGCCTGTGCCGGAGCAGTTGCAGGCGTGGCTGCCGGTGCCGGCGTCGATCCCGGCGCTGGTGCGGCAGCAGCCGGCGCTGCCGCGTCGGGCCCTGCGCTGAGCGGTGCGACGGTCGGTGCCACCGGCGCGGTGCCGGCCACGCTGCCATCAGGGTTCAGGCCTGGAGTGGCCGCTGCTTCCTCGCTCTGCGCGGGCAGCTTGACCTTGACCTTGAACACGTACGGCAACGCCTTGATGTCAGCCACCGGGCCGGTCGCGCGCCCTTCCTTGTCCTTGTCCGGCTCACGCGCCTCGATGATCGCCAGCTCCGGATTGGTCATCCAGCCAGAGACTTCCAGGTTGCGCATGTAGGCCGAGACACGGGCGTTGGACTGGGTGCGGCCTTCCAGCGTCAGCACGTCGCCTTCCTGCTGCAGAGCGGTGAGCACCACGCCATCGGGGATGGTGCGGACCAGCGCATCGAACAGGTGGACCATCTGCGAGCGCTTGGCCTGCAGCTGCTCGATCACGGCCTTGCGGGCCAGCAATCGATTCTTCTGCTCGTCAAGGCGGTCGATTTCCTTGTTCTGCTCCTTGACCTTGTCGATCTCGGTCTGCAGGTAGGCGTTGCGATCGCTCTGCCCGCTGACCTGCATGTCGTAGTAGAACCAGATCAACAGCGACAGCAGCAGGCCACCAAGGGCGGCCATGCCCAGCATGATGCCGAACTCGCGCTGGCGTTGCTTGCGCCGTTCGGCGCGCCAGGGCAATAGATTGATGCGTGCCATCAGTCAAAGCTCCTCAGCGCCAGACCGGTCGCGATCATCAGCGCGGGGGCGTCCTGGGCCAGCGCGTGCGCCTGCACCTTCGGCCCCAGGGTCATCTGTGCCAGCGGGTTGGCGACGACGGTCGGCACGCCCAGCTGTTCCTCGACCATCTCCGGCAGGCCTGCAAGGGCAGCACAGCCGCCGGCCAGCACGATGTGGTCGACCCGGTTGAATTCGCTGCCGGCATAGAAGAACTGCAGCAGACGGCTGATCTGCTGGACCGTGGCTTCCTTGAACGGTTCCAGCACTTCCATCTCGTAGCTTTCCGGCAGCCCGCCCTGGCGCTTGGCCAGACCGGCTTCCTCGTAGCTCAGGCCATAGCGACGCATGATCTCGTCGGTCAGCTGCTTGCCACCGAACACCTGTTCGCGGCTGTACAGGCTGCGGCCACCGCGCAGTACGTTGAGGGTGGTCATGGTGGCTCCGATATCGACCAGCGCAACCACGCCCTCGGCCGAAACCGGCAACTCGCTGGCCACCAGGGCGAAGGCGTTCTCGACCGCGAAGGCCTCCACGTCCATCACCTTGGCCTGCAGCCCACCCAGTTCCAGTGCCGACTGGCGCAGTTCAACGTTTTCCGAACGCGAGGCAGCCAGCAGCACCTGGACCATTTCCGGGTTGTTCGGGATCGCCCCGATCACCTCGAAGTCCAGGTTCACTTCCTCGATCGGATACGGAATGTAGTTGACCGCTTCCAGCTCGATCTGGGCTTCCATGTCGTTCTCGTCCAGGTCGGCCGGCATCGGGATCACCTTTGTGATCACCGCCGAACCGGCCACGGCCGCAGCGGCCAGCTTGGCCTTGCTGCCGGAACGGTTCATCGCCCGGCGGATGGCCTCTCCCACGGCCTCCACTTCGACGATGTTCTTCTCCACCACCGCATTCGGCGGCAGCGGTTCCACGGCGTAATGTTCCACACGGAAACGGTTGCCGCTGCGGGAAAGCTGCAACAGCTTTACCGCAGTCGAACTGATGTCGACGCCAATGAGCGGCGACTGACTTTTTGGGATGAGCCCCACGGTTTCTCCCCTGCCGACGGGCACTTGGACGCAAGAGCTGCGTCCGCGCATTAATAACGTATTCTTAGCAAATGGCAACCGCCCTGCTGTGACATCCCTCACAGGATGAACACGCAGCCCCTGGCGTCCCCTTGCACTCCCCAGTGCCGGCCCCAGCCGCCACCTTGCGTAATCTATACTCTGCGACCACGAAATTCGCAATCGGAATCTGACACCGATGACCCGTCTCCGCCGCTGGCTGCGCTGGATCTTTCTTGTTGTCCTGGTCCTGGCGCTGGTCGGAGCGGCCGCCGTTGGCGGCCTGTACTACGCCGTTTCTTCCAAGCTTCCCGATGTGCAGACCCTGCGCGACGTGGAAATGCAGGAGCCGATGTACGTCTATGCTGCCGACGGCAAGCTGATGGCGGTGTTCGGTGAGACCCGGCGTACCCCCATCACCATGAAGGATGTGCCGGAGAAGCTGAAGCAGGCGTTCCTGGCCACCGAGGATGCCCGCTTCTACGAGCACGGCGGCGTGGACTACAAGGGCATCGGTCGCGCGGTGTGGCTGCTGGCCACCACCAACGACAAGCGCGTGCCCGGTGGCTCCACCATCACCCAGCAGGTGGCCCGCCAGTTCTTCCTCAGCTCCGAGTACAGCTACACCCGCAAGCTGGCCGAGATCCTGCTGGCGCGCAAGATCGAGTCCGAGCTGAGCAAGGACGAGATCTTCGAGCTGTACCTGAACAAGAGTTTCTTCGGCAACCGCGCCTACGGCGTGGCCGCCGCCGCCGAGTTCTACTACGGCAAGAAGCTGGGCGAGCTGGACCTGGACGAGATGGCCTCGCTGGCCGGCATCCCCAAGTTCCCGTCCTCGGGCAACCCGATCTCCAACCCGGAGCGCGCCCGCCAGCGCCGTGACAACTATGTGCTGCAGCGCATGGCCGACCTGAAGTTCGTCAGCCAGGCCGAAGCCGACGCGGCCAAGGCCGTGCCGATGCACGCCACCGCGCATGAGCCGCCGGTGCAGGTGGATGCGCCTTACGTGGCCGAGCTGGTGCGCCAGGAAATGATCGCCCGCTTCGGTGGCGACGTTGTCAACAAGGGCTACCACGTCACCACTACCATCGACGCGACGCTGCAGACCGCCGCCAACCTGTCGGTGCGCGACGGCCTGCTGCTGTACGACCATCGCCACGGCTGGCACGGCGTGGAGAAGCAGGTACAGCTGGGTGCCGGCGATGATGCCGCCGCACTGGCCGAGCACCTGCGCGGCACGTTCTCGCAGTCCGGCCTGCTGCCGGCGATCGTCGCCAGTACCGGCGCTGACGGCAGCGCCACCGTGGTGCTGGCCAACCGCAGCGAGATCGTGCTGCCGGCCGGTGCCGCCAAGTGGGCCAACAAGAGCCCGGCCAAGCTGGTGCAGCGTGGCGACATCGTGCGCGTGCGCGCCGGTGCCAAGGAGGGCGAGTGGCTGCTCGACCAGCTCCCGCGCGGCCAGTCCGCGCTGGTCTCGCTGGACGCCCACAGCGGCGCACTGAAGGCCCTGGTCGGCGGCTTCAGCTTCTCCGGCAACAAATTCAACCGCGCCACCCAGGCCCGTCGCCAGCCGGGTTCGAGCTTCAAGCCGTTCGTCTATGCGGCTGCCTTCGACAAGGGTTACAACCCGGCCTCGATCGTGCTCGACGCCCCGGTCGTGTTCCGCGACCGCCGCGGCAAGACCTGGGCGCCGCAGAATGACGGCGGCGGCTTCCGTGGCCCGATGCGCCTGCGTGAAGCGCTGGTGCAGTCGCGCAACCTGGTCTCGGTGCGCCTGCTTGATGGCATGGGCGTGGACTACGCGCGCAAGTACATCAGCCAGTTCGGCTTTGCCGAATCCGAGCTGCCGCCGAACCTGTCGATGTCGCTGGGTACCGCCTCGCTGACGCCGCTGTCGGTGGCCCGCGGCTATGCCGTGTTCGCCAACGGCGGCTCGCGCGTGGACACCTGGCTGATCGACCAGGTGCTCGACCGCGATGGCAACCTGGTGTTCAAGGAAAACCCGGCGATGGCCTGCCGCGACTGCGCCGGCAGCAGCGACCAGCCGGTGAACCAGGTGGTGGACGGCTTCAACTTCGGTGCCCCGCCACCCAAGGTTGACGCCACCGCCGCCGCCAAGGCGGAAGCCAAGAGCGAAACGCCAGCCGCACCGGTCAACCCGGATGCGCGTACCGCACCGCGTGCGATCGACGCACGTACTGCCTACCAGCTGGTGTCGATGATGCGCGATGTGGTCCAGCGCGGCACCGGCGCACAGGCCAAGGTGCTTGGCCGCGAGGACGTGGGCGGCAAGACCGGCTCCACCAACGATCACCGTGACGCCTGGTTCTCCGGCTTCGGCGGCCCGTACGTGACCACCGTGTGGGTAGGCCGCGACGACTTCCGCTCGCTGGGCTACCGCGAATACGGTGGCAAGGCGGCCCTGCCGATCTGGATCGACTACATGCGCACCGCGCTGAAGGACACCCCGATCGCGCAGAACGAACCGCCGAGCGGCATGGTCCAGGCCACCCTCAACGGCGCGGTGGAGTGGGTGAAGGTGGAAGACATGGACCGCCTGACCGACTACGACCTCAACCTGCAGAGCACCCCGCAGGCGGACGCGGCCGCGTTCGATATCTTCTAATAAGGCCAGGCTTGGTGGGTGCCAACCTTGGTTGGCACTGCCCTTTGTAGAGCCGAGCCCATGCTCGGCTCAGGGGGCCCGCGGTAGAACAGCCGAGCATAGGCTCGGCTCTACAGCATCAACGGCACCCTCTTGCTCGGGTAAACGCCGACCCTCGTTGGCACCTCCGTTAAATACCCACGCAGATGTCACATGCCTGCGCTAGTCTGTGGCCAGGTCGCAACAGGGAGTCATCGCATGCACCGCGCCCACCAGCATGCTGCCAGCCAGACCCGCGAACGGCGTCATCGCCTCGCCCACGAAGCCGCCCGGCTGATGGCCGAAGGCGGAATCCGCGACTTCCACCAGGCCAAACTCAAGGCCGCCAGCCGTCTTGGCATCCACGACGATGCCTCGCTGCCCCGCAACGTCGAGATCGAACAGGCCCTGCGCGAGTACCAGCGGCTGTTTTCCGGCCCCCAACACGGCAACGAACTGCAGCGGCGGCGCGAGTCCGCGTTGCGCGCGCTGGAGTTCCTGCACGGCTTCTCGCCGCGCCTGGCCGGCCCCGTGCTGGACGGCACCGCCGACGCAAACAGCCCCGTGCAGCTGCACCTGCACAGCGACGACCCGGAGGCGGTGCATCGCTTCCTGGACGAACATCGCATCCCCGCCGAATCGCGTACGCGGCGCCTGCGGCTCGACCGCGAGCGCAACCTGGACGTACCGGTGTGGGTGTTCAGCGCCGAAGAATTGACCTTCGACCTGGCGGTACTGCCCTACGACGCCCTGCGCCAGGCGCCGCTGTCGCCGGTGGATGAGAAGCCCATGCGCCGGGCGTCGGCCACGCAGTTGCGGCAGTTGCTGGCCGAAATGGAGATCACCGCCTACATCGGCGGATGACCGGCGTAGAGCCGAGCCCATGCTCGGCTCGGGGCTGCCGCGATCTGCGCGGAGAGCAGCCGAGCATGGCTCGGCGCTACGGGAAGATCAGCTTTTCCTCGGACGGGGTCGCCAATCGTGCCAGCCACGGCACCGCAGCACGGTACGGATACTCGGCCATCATGCGCGCATGCATCTTCTGCAGGTCATGCAGGTGCCAGGCGTGCGAATACACGTCCTGGAAATCATCCGCCCAGCCACTGCGCACGCGCATGCGTTCGCCATCAAGATTCGGCACCAGGTACCACGGCACCTGCAGGATCTCGGCCAGCGCCTTGTTGCGTACGGCGCTCTCGCGTCCCGACCGCTGCAGCTGTTCGATGCGGAAACTCACGCGGCGGCAGGGGAAAGGCATGCAGGCACCGGTAGCGTTGATGTAATCGGCGATATCCGCGTACATGTCCGCCTGCAGCTTCATCGGTACCGGGTCCTGCAGCGTCTGCCGCACCCGCAGCGTGCGCTGGGTGCTGCCGCGGATCTCCGCGGCGCTGTAGAAGGGATGACCCGGCGTCGTGCCGCCGTGGCGCACCAGCACGATGCGATGGATCGCTTCGTCGGTCAGCACTTCCACCCGCACGGCGGCGGCTTCCGGATGGATGCGCGGCTGCGGCACGTTCACCACGCGCCAGAACCCCCACACCATCAACCCCATGCAGATCATCAACACCAGGCACGCCAGCGTCCACGTATCCATGTCGTGGGTGACGTAGCGGATGCGGGCGCGCCAGACGTAGTAGCGCCGGTAGGTCATGAAACGGCTCATGAAGCTGTACATCGCAATTTCCTCTGCAATGGCCCCGGCGCGGCGGGGCTCGTTACGCGCACCACACCGGGGCGCCATGGCTTACCAGCCGATGCCCACACCCACGCCCATGCTGCGCTCACCGCTGTTGGTGAACGCACCATTGAGGCTGAAGGTGGCTGAGCCCTTGTCGTTGAGTACGCGCTGGTAACCCACCGCCATGGCCGATTCGCCCTCGGCGTAGCCCACGCCCGCGCCGAGGCGGTTGTAGGTGGCCAGGCCAGCGGTGTTCATGGCCATGGCCGTCTGCGCACTGCTCATCGCCGCCATGCGGTTGAAGCGCTTGTCCATCTTGTCCAGGCGACGCTCGAAGTTGCTGATGGCACCATCGGTGTACTCGTTGGCGCGGGCCAGCATCTTCTCCAGTTCAGCGGTATCGACCTGCGGCGTGGGCGACGGCGTGTCGTCCTTCTTCGATTTCGGCTGCGGCGTAGGCGAAGTGCCCTCGCCTGCCGAGGCCACCTGCGGCGAATCGCTGGCTTCCGGCGTCGGCGTGACCTGATCGGTCGGCGCGGCCGAAGCGGTAGCCAGCGCACGCGACTGCGGCTGGCCATCGACGCGCTGCTCCAGACCATCCATGCGGCCATTGAGCTGCTGTTGCACCGCGTGCAGCTGGCCACCGTTGACCGCCTCGCGGCTGCCAGCCGCGATCAGGCCGTTGGCCACGTTGGAGATGACCATGCCGTTGGCGCCCGCCAGGGTGAGCTGGGCGGTGCCGTCGCTGCGGGTGGAGGGCGTTTCCTGGAAGACCGAACGGAGCTGGGTTTCGACGCGGTCCATGCGAGAGCCGGTGGTGACTACGGCGGAGTCCAAGGTGGTGAGAGCGTCGTTGACGGTGCTCTGGTGCTGACCCTGGATGTTGAATCCGGGGGTGGTGACGTTGCCGTTTGCGTCGATATCGCCGCCGAGGGTGGACAGGGCACCGCGGAGCTGGCCGATGGTGGCTGCGTCGTTGGCGTTGCGGCCGTTGGCTACGTTGACGAGGCGACGCTGGAGAGCCCCTTCTCCGAACGAAACAGTAAGAGCATCTCTGGCGATAGAACCACTACCAATGGCAACACTATAGTTGGCACCCGCCTGGACTGAGCTCGCAGCGCCTATTGCAATGCCCTTCTCCGCGTCAACCACCGACCTTACACCCACGGCGAAGCCATCCTCCGCAGATTCCATGACATGCGCGGCACGACCAAGAGCGACAGAGTTCTTGCCTCCTGCGCGGGAGAAACTGCCCAACGCAGTCGCGCCCTCGCCAACTCCCACTGCCGAATCACCTAGCGCAACACCCACCAAACCAGCTCTTGCGGAAACTGCCGGACCGGCTGAGCCTACCGACAGGAACCGTTGTGAATCCTCCAGATCAGTAAGTCTGCTGTTTGTCGTATACAACTGCCCGCCGTTGACGGCATCACTGCTCGATGCCGAACTGATATCACCATCGGCCAGACCGGTAATCCGAGCGCCAGCAAAGTCAATCGGACCTTGGCGAGTAAAGCCAGCCAGGCCCTTTCGCTGCTCCTTCATCTGATCGATCTCGCTTCTGTTGTCGGCGATATCTTGCTTGGCTGCATACAGCTGGCTACCAGTCACCGCATCGCGGCTACCAGCGGCAATACGACCATCGGCCAGATTCGACAGAACCATGCCTTGCGCACCTGCCAGATTAAGCTGACCAACTCCATCCACCCGGGTCGAGGGTGATTGTTGGAACGTCGCACGCAGCTGACCTTCGAGGCCATCTACGCGAATGTCTGACCTGACCACTGCACCATCGAGTGCAGCCAAGGCATCTCCGACATTGTTCTGCTTGCCACCTTGCACGCTATAGGCTGGCCCGACAACGTTCCCCAAAGCATCCAAGCCTGCACCGCCACCCAGCCCGGCAAGAGTTTCGTTGAGCTGTGCGATTGTGGAGACGTCACCCTCTGCGATACCTCGACTTACATTAACCAGTCGGCGCTGGTACAAACTCGTCCCAAAGGAGACGGTGTCAGATTCCCTTGCAATTGATCCAGCCCCCACGGCGACGGACCTGGCCGCACCCGCTTCAACCCTACTATTCGCGCCAACCGCCGTTGTTTCAACTGCCGCTGCGCGTGAACCGGCACCGAGCGCGAAAGAACTCTCCGCCCCCTTCTCCACAAGCGCCCCTCTGCCGAGGGCTACAGAGTTCTTGCCACTAGCGTTGGCATATGCCCCTACCGCGGTTCCTCCCTCATGTTCAACGCTTGCCTGCGCCGAATCACCGATGGCCACACCAAAGGCGCCCGACCTAGCGGCTTCGCTGAGGCTGTCACTTCCAATACTCAGGAACTTCCCGGCACTCTCGATTGCATTGACGCGCTCATTGGTCGCAAACAACTGCCCGCCATTCACCGCATCCGTGCTGGTCGCAGAACTGATATCCCCCGCTGCCACACCCGATACCCGCGCACCTTCCATGTCCACCAGGCGACGATCAGCACTGAACTTGACCACGCCATCCAGGTCCGGATCGAAGTTATCGAAGTCAGCACGCAGCGCGTCCAGCTCGACCCGGTTGTCGGCGATACGCCCGTCCTGATCCGCCAGCTGCTGCGCATGCCCGGCCAGGGCCTGTTGCTGCGTCTCCACCGTGGTATTGGTCGCAAACAGCTGCTGTCCGGTCACCGCATCCGTGCTGCCCGCGCCAAGCGTTCCGTTGGCGATGTTGTAGATGCGTCGCTTGCCACCGCTCTTGTTCGCCACATCCACGATGGTCCCAGTGTTCTCCGCACCCAGACGAACGTTGCCACTGGCAGACACTTGGCCCACCAGTCCTCCCAAGGCATCCGCCTTCTGCACAGCGCCATCGGCTACACCACGGGCGGCGTCGGCCGCCGTCTTCGCCGCGGTTGCGGCCGTGCGCACACTGGTCACTTCGCTATTGGTGGCATTGAGCTGCTGCCCAGTCACTGCATCAGTGCTGGACGCGTTGAGCACGCCATTGGCCAGATTCTGCAGCTTGCGCTTGGCGCCACTCTTGTTGGCCACGTCGACGACGGTACCGGTGTTGTCTGCACCCAGGCGCACGTTTCCACTTGCCGATACCTGCCCCACCAGGCCATCCAGTACCGCCACGCGTGCCTGCGCTGCGTCCGCCGTGGACTTCACGGCGGCAACGTTGCTGTTGGTGGCATTCAACTGCTTGCCGGTGACGGCCTCCGTGCTTGACGTGCTCAGCGCTCCATCCTTCAGGCCGGTGATGCTGCGCACCGCATTGGACTTGTTGCGGGCATCCAGCACCGTGCCGGTGTTCTCGCCGCCCAAGCGTACGTTGCCACTGGCCGATACCTGGCTGACCAGGCCACTGACCGTATTGGCCTTGGCCAGCGCTGTATTGGCGTTGGTGTTGGCTGTAGTGGCGGTGGTCTGCGCTGCTGTGGCCGTGGTCTTCGCCGCGTCGGCCGCAGTCTGAGCAGCCGTCACGTTGGTGTTGGTTGCATTGAGCTGCTTGCCCGTCACAGCTTCAGTGCTTGATGTAGAAAGCGCCCCATCCTTCAGGCCGGTGATGCTGCGAACAGCATTGGACTTGTTGCGAACATCCAGCACGGTGCCGGTGTTCTCACCACCCAGCCTTACGTTGCCACTTGCCGATATCTGGCTGACCAACCCGCTGACCGTATTGGCCTTCGTCAGAGCTGTGTTGGCATTGGTGTTGGCCGTGTTGGCCGTGGACTGCGCTGCCGCGGCTGTCGTCTTCGCTGCATCGGCAGCGGTCTGGGCTCTGGTCACGTTGGTGTTGGTGGAATTGAGCTGCTTGCCGGTAACCGCATCGGTGCTGGTGGTCGAAAGGCGCGCGTCCTCCACATTCACAACGCGCCTCTTGGCGCCACTGGTTCCTACTGAGACCGTATTGGCCTCGGTCGCAATCGAGCCGCGCCCCAGCGCAACCGCATTGTTTGCTCGCGTAGCAGCTTCGTAGCCGATGGCCACGCTATCGTGGCTGGCATTGGCCTTGCTTCCCAAGGCGATACCACCGTTGTAGCCATTGGCACCGGCACGGGAATCGCCACCGATGGCGATGGCACCCTCCGAATTTCCGCTGTCAACACGGGAGCCACTGCCCACGGCAGTACCATTGCGCCCGCTCACATAAGACGAGTTGCCGTAGGCGGTTGCGCCGATGCCACTGGCACTAGAGCGACTGCCCAAGGAAGTCGTGTGCGTGCTGTTGGCCTTTGACTCGTAGCCGAAGGCAATAGCGAACTCGCCAGCAGCCGAAGCGTTAAGACCGACTGCCGTTGCTCCCGTGCCACTTGCAGAGGCGGAGCCTCCGAGCGAAGTTGCACCGGCTCCGCTGGATCGTGAGTTCCTTCCGAAGGCAAGGGAATCATTGGAAGCTGCATTTGCTCTGCTGCCCATGGCTAATGCGCCCGCGCCGTTGGTCTTCGATGCATACCCGAGCGCCACGCCATCGTGACCCGCCTGAGCTTCCCCACCCACCGCTACGGCGCCCGTCCATCCTGGCGTACCCGCCCGAGAATCGGCGCCAATAGCGACTCCCGAAACTCCGGCGCCAGTGTCTACCTGAGACGCTCTTCCGATCGCTACCCCGTTGTCGCCAACAGTCCTTGCATATGCCCCAAGCGAGGTCGAACCAGAGCCATTGACGTACGCTCCAGCTCCAACGCCAACGCTGAAACTGCCTTTTACCGTTGAATGCGAACCAATGGCGGCGGAGCTTTCGCCATCAAGAATTGCCAGAGTTCCATATACAACGGATGACTTTCCTGTTGCCGTCGAGCGCGAGCCGAGGATCATCGAGAAATCGCCGCTCACGGTCGAATCGCGATAGTGCGTGTCATTTATGATTGCGAGCTGCGTATGTCTGGCCAGTGGACTGATGGCAGACCTGAAGGCCAGCGGGGAAGCGTACAGCGACATCGGATCACGCCAATTGATGTGATCAATCTCATCCTGTTGTGCATAGGCTGAAGTACTGAAGGAAGCGGCCAGTACCAACAGCACCACTGCAGGTGCACCACAAACCTGCTGGGCAGGCTTCCTTGTTGCCCGCCCCAGCTCACTGGTAACCACCCAGCACTGCCGGGCTCGATTCCACAGGCGACGATATATGCGATTCATTGAATCTCCTTAACTGAGGGTGCGAAGAGATGCCCCACCAGAGAATCCGGCGGGACTGGTGATCAACCGGCGCTGGGCGCCAGGGTCTGTACGTGTTCGCGATGACCATCGCGGGTGAGGCGGTAACGCAGTTGCAGCGTGTGCCCGGGCTGCACGGGGAAAGGCAGTTCCAATGCACTGCCGGGATACAGGCTTTGCGACACCTCGTGCGCGGTGCAGCGCGCGCCATCGCAGTCAGCAATGCTGGTGATGCCGACACGCACCGTGCCGGTGTTGCGCAGGCGGTTTCCTTCCACCTTCATCGCCATGGCCGGCTGCGCGGGCAGCACATTGACCAGCGCGCCCCAGACCAGGCTGACACCGACATTGGCCTGTGCGCGCTCGCCCTCGCCTGCGTGCTCAACGCCTTCGGGGCCACGCACGCCTTCGAAGTAGACGCGATAGGCGGTTTCCTTTTCGACCGGCTGCAGCGGAATCACCCGGATCAGGCGATTGCCACCACCGGCCAGCGCGAACTTGCCGGGGGTGATGGCGATGGCTGCTTCGCCAGGCTCGACCTCAACCTCGTGTTCTTCTGCACCGGCCGGGTCGACGATGCGCTTGATCGAGGCCTGCACGTACTGCGGCTGGGTGGACTGCGAATAGATGCGGATCTGCGCGCCCTTCTTCACGTCCACCGACGTGCGCATGGGGTGCACGGTGAGGTTGGCGTGGGCAGGCATCGCCATCAGCAGCGACAAGGAAATCAGACAGCGAATGAGAGGCTTCATCGGGGTCTCCATGGGAATCAGGGCGTGACAGTGGGAACGCGCATTTCCACCTTGAGATCGCCGTCGTAGTAGCCGGGGCGTTTGCTGCTGACCGGCACGCGAGGGGTTTCCAGCACCAGTGGCGTGGGCACGCAGAACACCGGCTGGGTCATGCCGGGCAGCAGCACCAGGCGCAGCTTTGCGGTGTCGATGCCGTGCAGCAGCTGCTCCACGCCGTTGCGCATGGGCAGGGCGCTGCCGTTGTGATCGAGGGTGACGGTGTAGTCCACGCGCTGCGTGGCATCGCTGCCGCCATCGGCATGCCACACCGAGTAGCCGGAGGGCCCCGGAGGGCGTGGTCCGCTGTCACGCACAGTGACGCCCAGGTACTGGCTCTGCGAGCCCAGTCCGTCGTACAGGCACATGTCGAGTTGGGTTCGGCCGCCGACGGTCTGTGCCAGCGGGTCGTACTGCAGGTTCAGGCCAACGTGTGGCGTGACCTGGTCGAAGAGCGGGAAGTAGATGGAGACCGCGTTGTAGTCGGTGATGGTGAAGTCGAAGGTGATGACATTGGTCAGCACCGTTCCTTGTGCTGGATCCACTTTGAGATCGAGCTGGAGCTCACCGTGCCAATGACCCGCTACCAGTCTCCTGAGTTCTTCTTGTAGAAGTACAAGCCTTACTCCGGTACCTAGCGGCTCATCAACATTGCATTGGTCCCAAGCTGCTGAGTACAGCGGGTATACGTGCTGGGTCCAAAAATCGCCAGTGCATGCACGACCCGACACGATCCGTCGCAACCAACCGTTCAATCTCACTTCTGTTGGAAGACCGGATCGTTGTTCGACCATCCTGAGTACGATTTCCGACGATCCGAACAGCACATCCTCATCGCCAGAGGTTCTGCAGCTGCCTTGCGAAGGATCCACACTGGATCGGCAGGTCAGATGTATCTGGCCAAGCTTGCGCGACACGTCACGGCTGAAGCCCAGAACCGTCCTGTCTGGCCAAATCTCCAGATCGCCTGGCATGGACGATCGATCCCACGCAAGCGTCACCTGCTGGACTATCGGACTGGGATCTGTCTCCGGCGGCTGCTGCGCCATCGCCCGCGGCGCCAACACCACCAACGCACACAACACCGCCATCACCCACCACACCCGCCGGTTCACTGCACACCTCCCGCGGCCGCGGTCTGCGGCGTGGCGGCAATCAACGCCTGCTCCTGCAGCAGTCGCGTCACTCGCGCCTGATGCCGGATATCAGCAGGCAACTGGGCCACGGCCAGCGGCTCGCACTGCACGGTGCCCACCAGCATCACCACACTGCGGCGCTCGCGCACCTGCAGCGGACAGTGCAGCAGCCGGTGGTCCTGCAGCAGGTACAGCGTCTTCTCGCGTCGTGGGAAGTCGGCCACGAAGCCTCCATTGCTGCCGGTGCCGGGCACCGGCGCGTTGAGAATGCGGGCGCCGCGCAGCGGTGCACCGGCGATGTCGTGGGCGTTGCCGATGAAGGTGTAGGTCACTTCAATCGGCACCGGCAGGCGCACCAGCCGCCCGGGCGAGAGGAACAGCGGGCGCGCACCGCCCACGCCGCTCACGCGGACGGCCGCGATGCTGTCCAGTGCGCTGGCGTCCTGCACTTCGGCGCGGTGCGATTGGTAGGCGGAAATCGGCAGCAAGCGGCGTTCGCCCAGCTTCAGCCGCTGCCGGCGCAGTCCACCCACCTGCAGTTCGGCGGCAACGCCGGTCAGGTCCAGGTCGTCGGTGCCATCCACCTGTACTGCCAGCCCGGCATCGGCGCCCACGCCTGCGCCCCAGTACAGCCCACGCGAGCCGACGGCCAGTCCGGAACTATGCGTGGCGCTGTACGCCACCTCGTTGCCGCCCTGGTGCTGGTAGCGCGATACCGTGGCGCCGGTCTGGCCGATGCGGTTCTGCAGCTGCCCGCTCAGCGTGGCGCTGTAGCGCTCGTTGTTGTTGCCGCGTAGTTCGCCGGACACTTCGCGGTACTGGTCTTCGTATTCCTGGCGCAGGGTCTGCCCGGCGTTGTAATTGACGTCAGGCCGCGCGTGCTGCGGCTGGCGCACGTCCACACCGTAGCGCCGCTGCGAGCTGCCGCGGTCGCCGCGCTGCAGGCGGTTGAGGCTGAAGTTGAAATAGATGCCGCGGTCACGACCATCGCGCAGGGCACCGCCGCTGGTCTGCTGCCACACGCCGATGCGGCTGGAGACACTGAACTCGCCCCAGCGCTGGCTGCGGCTGTAGCTGGCCTGCCAGGTGCGGCTGAGCTGCGGCACGCGCGTGGGTTGTGGAATCCACGGCGGCAACAGCGGCTCGAGCCCGGCCAGCGGATCATCCCCCAGCCCCGGTTGCACGGTGCCTGCGCGCCAGGTCTGGCGGCGGGTGTAGGCCACGTAGGCATTGCCGCCGGCCACCGGCAGCGCCATCGAGGCACTGAGCGAGTCGGCACAGCCCAGCCGGTCGCGCGCGTCGGCCTCGAACTGGCAGGCGCGACCACGCATGCGCTGGTGGTACACATTCCACGAGGCACGGCGGCGGTAGGACAGCTGATGCTGCTGGCCACGGCTGCCATCACTGCCGTGCATGCCGCTGAACGTGCCGCGGATCTCCTGGGTGGCGAACACATGGCGCAGGTCCAGCCGCAGTTCGCCATAACTGAAGCCACCCAGGTCTGCGAGGCCGGCCGTCATCGCCACGTTGCGCGACACCGGCACGCGCACGCCGCCCATCGCCGCCAGCTCATCATCGAAATGGTCACTGCGGCGTTCGTTGCGGCGCCCGCCCTGCAGGAACCACTGCACGCTGCTGTCGGTCCAGTCGCCACCCTTGTCGAACGGCGCGTCTTCGCTGCGCACCAGTACGCCGTCTTCGTAGATGCGCAGGGTGATGGTGTAGTTGCCCAGCGGGAACCGGCGCGTATCGAGCTGGTTGATGCCGGCCTGCAGGTAGAAGGTCTGCAGCAGGCGCTCACCATCGAACGCATCCACGCGTGCATCGCGCGCCAGCAACACGGTGAGCGGCGTGGCCTGCACGGCAGCGGCGGAATCCACGTAGGCCTGCGTGGTACCCAGGCGCAGGCCCTGAAAGCGGTCCATCGGCAGCATGCTGAAGCTGAAGGTGCCGCCCTGCGGGCTGCTCAGGTTGCGGCGGTCCATGCGCCCGGCCTGCAGGTAGTGCTGTTGGCCCAGGTCATGACGGTAGTAGGTGTTGTCCAGCTGGAAATCACGGCGGGCACGGCCACCGCGGTAGTGCTGCTGGCTGAAGGTCCAGTCGGCGGACAGGTGCCCGCGCTGGAACACGCCCAGCGCACCCATGCCCTGCGCGGCCAGCGACTGGTAGCCGCGGCCGCCACTGACATTGAGCGTGTGCTGGTGCAGGAAGGCGTTTTCGGCATTGGCGCTGACCTGGTGGTAGCGCTCGGCGGCCGGTTCGCCGGGAATCCATTGGCGGGCGACGAACAGGCGCACGGCGCCCTCGCCTTCGTCATACAGCGCGCGCACGGCGGTGGGCTCCTCGGGGGGATCGATGTAACCGCAACCGGCGCTGGCGCCACCGTAGCGGCAGGCCAGGTGACTGTTGCGCGGCAGTGGTTGCGACAGCGCTGGCAACAACGCCGCCTGTGCCTCGGCGGGCAACTGCAATGCCTGCAGCGCCTCGGCCGGGGCTTCCAGCTGCACGTGTTCCAGGGTCACGCGTACCGGCACCAGCCCGGTCGAACGACCGAACAGGCGTACCTCGAGTTGTTCGGTCTGGCCTTCAACCAGATCCTCGAAACCGACGGGAACGCCGCGCGCTGCGACCAGGGGCGTGGCCAACGACAGGGCGAGCGCGACCGCCAGCCGGGTGACGGCGGGTGCGGGGGCTTTCATGGGGGGGGGTTACCGGAAGCGGCCGGCCCGGGGAGCGGGCCGGCGCGGGCGCCTTACGGGCTGGTGGTCTTCTGCTGCATGGCGATGGTGACGATGCCTTCGTACTGGCCACCGGCAGTGATCGGCGCCTGGTTGGTCTGCGCGATACGCAGCGGCATCGGAATCGATGCGCCCGGCAGCGCGCCATCGAACAGGTCGGAGGCAAGGAAGTCCTGCGCGGCCACGGTCAATGCCTTGCCGTTGAGGCTGACGGTCAGCGGCACCGGGGCGCCAGCGCCCGAGGTGTGCAGCAGCTGCGGCGCGCTGCCGACGCGCACTTCGATGTCCTGGTCGATATCGTTGGAGTAGATACGCACCTGCTGCGACCACGGCACCAGGCCGTTGACCGGGTTGTGGACCAGGTTCACCACCGAATCCAGCGCGGTGCCGTCGGCCTTCAGCATGGCCAGGGTCGGGTCGACGCTGGCCCAGACCTTGATGTCGGCGTCGAAGGCATGGGCGGACAGCGAAACGGTGGCCAACGCTGCAGCGAGCGTGGCCTTCTTCAGAATGGCGTGCATGTGTGTCTCTCTCGGACAGGGGGATATGAAAGCTCCCCTCCCCAAGGAGAAAGGGAGGGAAGCGCCGTCCGCAGAGGTGGGTGCGGCCGACGAGAGAATGGTAGGTATGCCTACCCTGCGCCGGCCATTCAAGCTTTCCTAAATAACTGAACGTTAAGAAGATTCTTTGAAGGCTTTCAATGTTTGAGGGTTATGCAAATTTCCTCATACGGTCTTTGCAACAACCCTCATTGCGCGGAATGCACTTTGCCGAGTCGAGCCATGCTCGTCGCCTGTGTGCAATGCCGCCGCCTCAACGCGTGCTGACGATCCGCACATGATCCACGTCGATGTCGGTGGGCTTGAAGCGGTGCGTATCCACTTCACCATGCAGCTCCACCACGGTGGTCGCGCTGACGGCCTGGTGGCTGGGCAGATCCTTGTCGTCGATTTCCACATCGATCTCGCCGGTGGCGTCCTTGAAGCGGTAGCGCTCGTGGCCGATCTTGGCCACCAGCGTGCCCTGCAGCACCACCGGCTGGTCGTCACGCTGGTCGCGCGCCTCGGCAACCGTGGTGACGGCACTGGTGGCGCCCGGGCCGGTGTACTGGGCAAAAGCCCCGGCGCTGAGCAGGCTCAAGGAGGTGGCGAGGAGCGCAAGGGTGAGTCGTCGGTTCATGGTGTTCTCCATGCAGGGATAAGTACCCTCAGGTTCTATCGCCTCGAATGTGATGCCCATGCAATAAATCCGAAAAGATCTGAAAACGACATCCAATGTCAGAAACCATTCATCCCGGACCCGACGCCTCTTTCAGGAACGATTCCATGGCCGCCACCAGGGCCAGCGGCGTCTCGTTCATCGGGTAATGCCCGGCATCCTGCAGGACCTCCATCGCGGCCTGCCGGTAGCGGCGCAGATACGTGCGCTCCATCAGTGCACGGTTGAAGGTGGGATCGTGCCCGCCCACCAGCACCTTCAACCGATGAGTGCCGACGATCTCATTGCTGAAATCGGTATCCGCCCACGCTGGAAGATAGGCAGCAAATGCTGCAGGTGAAGCATGTGCCGCCGAATACGCGGCCTTCCAGTCGAGCCATTGCGCCGGCAGCCGTCCGCCGGTACTGCGATCGATGATGGTCCGACGGATGCTTACGTCCCCGGCTGCCGCTTCAAGCAGGCCTCGCGTCGCGGCGTCGTAGGCAATGCCGCCGCAAGGCACCGGCGCAATGGCCACCATGCCACGTATCCGTTCCGGCGCAAGCACCGCCATGCGTTCAATGGCCATGCCGCCCATCGAATGACCTGCCACGCTGAAGCGTTCTTGGCCGAGGGACGTCATCAGGTCCAGCGCGTCGGAGGCGATCTCGTCGATGGTGTACGCGCCAGGCGCATCACGCATGCCGCCGTAGCCCCGGCAGTCCATGAAGAGGTAGCTGAAGTCGTCGCGCGACAGCCATGGCTCGATCGGCTCGAACGCGTGCGCGTCGCCGAACCAGCCGTGCAGGGCCAGGACAGGGTGCGATCCGTGCCCCACGCGATGAAAGGTATTGGCCATGGGATTCCAGTGCAGTTGGGGGAATCCCCGATGCTAGGCATCGCACGTCAGTCGCACCGTCGATGACGGGTCAATCGCTATAGAATCCGGGCCATGCGCAACTCGCTGCTTGACCCCTACGAAGACCTGCCACGCGATGTCGTGGTCACCTCGAACGACTACGCAGCCGAGTCCACGTTTCCCCGTCATGCCCATCGGCGTGGGCAGTTCGCGTTCGCTGCGCGCGGCACCATCAGTGTGGCCACGCCGCAGGGGCGCTGGCTGGTTCCGCCACGGCGCGCCTGCTGGGTGCCTGCAGGCCTGGCGCATGAGATGACCATGCGGGGGCCGGTGACGATGCTCAACGCTTTTCTCTCCGCCGGGGCGGCCGACGCAGTCGCGCTGCCGGAGCACTGCCAAGTGTTCGCGGTCTCTGCGCTGTTGCAGAAGCTGCTGGAGGCGGCGGTGGACCTGCCCCCGCTGTATGACGAGGACGGGCGTGCAGGCAAACTGATGCAGTTGCTGGTGGCGGAAATCGCATCGATGCCGGTGCTTTCCCTGCATGCACCGCTGCCTGCCGATGCACGCCTTGCACGTGTCTGTCGTGCCCTGTTCGATACTCCCTCGCTGGCAGCCCGCCTCGATGACGTTGCCGCAGACGCAGGCATGAGCCGGCGCACGTTCACGCGCCTGTTCCGCGCCGATACCGGGGTGGGTTTTGCCGAGTGGCGGCAGCAGGTGTGCCTGCTGGCGGCCATCGAGCGGCTGGGACAGGGCCAAGCGGTGACCCGTGTCGCGCTGGACCTTGGCTATGCAAGCCCCAGTGCGTTTTCTGCGGCCTTCCGGCGTGTGCTGGGATGTTCGCCGAGCCGGTACGTGGAGGCGTAGTACCCGGCCTGCGCGTGGTTGTTGCTCGCGCTGCGCGTGTGCGTCGAGCGTGGCTCGATTGTACAAATGCTCAGGCGCAACAGGATGGCATCAGGCCGCCTTGCGGCGGCCTGATGGGTCTCACTCAACGATACGATTTCAGAAGAAGATCGCGTACAGGATCAACAGCGGAATCGGTACGCCCAGGAACCAGAGCAGAAGCGTCTTCATGGCAGGTCTCCTTGCATCAGATGCGGATTACAGGTCGCGGCGGCGGCCGCCCCAGGTGGCGCTGAGGCTGGCGAAGAACGCGCCGATCAGCAGGGTGATGAACAGCCACAGCGCGGCATAGGCCGTTGCCTTGCGGGCATCGTCGGCAGCCTGCTTGGCGGTGGTCTTGGCCTTTTCCAGTGCAGCACGCATGCGGGTCTGCACGTCGGTCACACGGGCCTGCGCTTCGGCCTGGCTCATGCCCGTCTCGCGCGCGATCAGCTGCGACAGGTACTGGGTATCGGCCGAGTCCAGGCCATCTCCCTGCAGACTGTTGACGATGATGCGGTTCACTTCGGCACGGACTTCGCGGCGGTCACCCATCGGGCCATTGCCCGGCATCGGGCGCGGCGGCGGCGGGGCCGTGCGGGCGTCACGTGAGCCAACGCTGGCGGCGGCCGGGGGCGGCGGCGGTGCGGCAGGGTCCATCGGGCCGTTGCCCGGCGCTGCGCCCGCTGTCGGCGGAACCGGAGGCGCACCGGCGGCGTCCGGGCCCGGAGTGGTGGCGTTGCGGAACAACGAATCCACCCAGTAGTCGAGGTCGCCTTCCTGACCGCCGGCAGCCGCGGTGCCGACACCGGCAGCAGCGACGCCTGCGGTGGAGACAGCAGCACCCGCCGTGGCGCCGGCCACCTTGGCACCGGCGCCCAGCACGCCACCGATGGCCGAGGTCAGCAGACCGGCAGTGAGCAGCGTCGCCACAGCCCACGACACGAAGCCGTGCGCGGTATCGCGGAAGTAGGTTTCATCGCCGTGGATCTGCGTCCACCTGGTGCGCAGGCGGCCTGCCAGATAGCCGCCCAGACCGGAAGCGGCCAGCGCGGTGAAGGTGAGCCACGCGACGCTGGTCCAGCCGAAGGTTTCCTTGGAAACGCCCTCGAACGACCACGGCGATACCGATGACAGACCAAGGCCTACACCCAGGATGAGCAGGATGAGGGACAGTGCAGCAGCGGCAACGGCGCCGGCGAAAATGGCGCCCCAGGACACCGCGCTTTCGCTGGTGGGCGGCACGACGGGAGTGGTGACGACGGTGGCGACGTCGGGACCAAGCGGGCCGCGCTCGGGTGGGTCGAATCGGGTACTCATGGGGTCGAACGCTCCGTATCAGGTGCTGCGGGTGCAGTTGGTGTCCTGAGGCTGCGCGAGCGCTTGTGAAGCTGATGAGACCCTTGAATCACGCGCCCTTGGCGCGGCGGACATCGTGCCAACAGCCGGGGCGCAGTAGATCCACGCCATGCGTGGATGGTTTTCTGCGGATGTCCCAAGCTTGCCAACCAAGGTTGGCATCTACCAGAAGCAAAAAAAAACGCCCCGCAATCGCGGGGCGTCTTCAGCACAAACTACGCAGAGCGATCAGCCCTGGTAGTCGCGCACGTCGTGACCGGTGTAGACCTGGCGCGGACGGCCGATCTTCATTTCCGGGTCGACCTGCTGTTCCAGCCAATGCGAGACCCAACCGGAAGTACGGCCCAGGGCGAACATGACGGTGAACATCTCGGTCGGGATCTGCAGCGCCTTGTAGATGATGCCGCTGTAGAAATCGACGTTCGGGTACAGCTTGCGGGCGACGAAGTACTCGTCCTGCAGCGCGGCCTGTTCCAGCTTCACGGCCACGTCCAGCAGCGGATCCTGCACGCCCAGCTGCTTGAGCACCTTGCCGGTCATCTCGCCGATTACCTTCGCGCGCGGGTCGAAGTTCTTGTACACGCGGTGGCCGAAGCCCATCAGGCGGAAGCCGGAGGTCTTGTCCTTGGCCTTGAGCACGGCCGACTCGACGTTGTCGGCCGAACCGATTTCTTCCAGCATCTTCAGCACGGCTTCGTTGGCACCGCCATGGGCCGGACCCCACAGTGCGGTGACGCCAGCGGCGACCGACGCGTACGGGTTGGCACCGGTCGAACCGACCAGACGCACGGTCGAGGTCGAGGCGTTCTGCTCGTGGTCGGCGTGCAGGATGAACAGCAGATCCAGTGCCTTGACCACGTCCGGGTTCAGTTCGTACTGGCCATCAGCCGACTCGAAGGTCTGCTTCAGGAAGCGGCTGACGTAGTCCAGCGAGGTGTCCGGCTTGTTGGCCGGCAGGCCCTTGCCGTGGCGGTAGATCAGCGCCGACAGGGTCGGCACCTTGGCAATCAGGCGCACGGCGGCCTGGCGGCGCTGTTCGGCGTCGGACAGGTCCAGCGAGGCGTGATAGATGCCCGACAGCTGCGCGATGGCGGCGGTCAGGATGGCCATCGGATGGGCGTCCTTGGCGAAGCTGCCGATCAGGGTGTTGATCGACGCATCGACGTTGGCTTCGGCCGCCAGCTCGTCGGTGAAGGCCTTCAGCTGCTCGGCGCTCGGGCGCTCGCCGTTGATCAGCAGGTAGGCCACTTCGACGTAGCTCGACTTCTCCGACAGCTGCTCGATCGGGTAGCCGCGATACAGCAGCACGCCCTTGTCGCCGTCGATGTAGGTGATGGCGGACTTGCAGCTGGCCGTCGCGGTGAAACCGGAATCGTAGGTGAAATACCCCGTTTCCTTGGTCAGCTTCGCGATGTCGACGCAGTCGTTGCCGAGGGTGGGTTTGATGACGGGCAGAACGACCGACGTATCGCCGGCGTTGAGCGTGACCTGATCAAGATCGGACACTGTGTGCGCTCCTTCATGGGAAGGCGCCTGCCCAAGCGCATTGGTCAGGCACGTGAATGACGTCCTCGGCCTGTGCCGGGGATCAGGTCATTATCGCACAGCAGCATTTGCCGGGCGCTAGACAGAAGTCGTAGACGACAGGCAGCCGGCACCCTGCCAGCGAGCGGCCGGGATCGGCAAAAGCGTTGTCACAAGGACGCAGTGTTCCGTCCATCCAAACGCCCGTTGGGTAGGCGCTGGACAAAAACAAACGGCCGCGCAGAGCGCGGCCGTCGGTTCGAACCGGGTACGACGTATCAGCGCGCGTAGCGCTTCTGGAACTTGTCGATACGGCCCGAGGTGTCGATGACCTTGTGCTTGCCCGTGTAGAACGGATGCGAAGCCGAGGAAATTTCAACCTTCACCAGCGGGTAGTCGTTGCCGTCTTCCCACTTGATGGTTTCCTTCGTGCTCATGGTCGAGCGGGTCAGGATCTTGAAATCGGAGGTGACGTCATGGAAGACGACGTCGCGGTAGTTCGGATGGATATCGGCCTTCATGGGCTCACACCGTAAATGGGCTGGTGGTCAAGAGCGGCATTATAAGCACTGGTTGCCGTCCGGGGCAACCAGTGCGGGGGTCGAACTTCAGTCCGCGCCCAGGGCCTGGCGTACCAGGTCCTCGAAACGCCCCTGGTCGTAGGCCATCAGCAGATCGCAGTTGTCCGGCTGGCCGGTCTGCCGGTTCCAGTCGACGATGGTCGCGCCGCGGCTGAACGTGCCGTTCAGTTCCACATTCAGCGGCCGCGACTCGACCTGCAGCTGCCCTTCCGGGTTCAACGCCCAGGCCATGGCCAGCGCATCGGCGGTGTACCAGCGCCCGCCCTTGCTGTCTTCGGACAGGCCACGGGTCTTGCGCGAGATCAGCTCGTAGAAGCGCGCGCGATCGGAATCGGCGCCCAGCCACTGTTCGGCTTCGGTCAGCGGCAGGCCGTGGGCAACGGTGGCTTCCCAGTCCGACACCAGCAGGTGCGGGAACGCGGTGAACACCACATGCGCGGCTTCCGGATCGAAGGCGATGTTGAATTCGGCAGCGGGGGTGATGTTGCCGTGGCAGGTGACTGCGCCACCCATCACCACGATGCGCTTGATGCGCTGGGGCAGCGTCGGGTCAAGCTTCAGGGCCAGCGCCAGGTTGGTCAGCGGGCCAAGCATCACCAGCATCAGTTCGCCGGCATGCTGGTGCGACAAACGCAGGATCGCCAGCGCGGCGTGCTCGGCGTCGGCCTGGCGGCTGGGCGGCGGCAGGTCCACGTCGCCATAGCCGTCACGGCCGTGCACGTGGGCGGCATCGACGGACGGATGCAGCAGCGGATCAGGGCTGCCGGCAAACACCGGCACGTCGGCGCGGCCGACGATGTCGCAGAGCTTGAGCGCGTTGCGGACGGTGTACTGCAGGCCTACGTTGCCGGCGGCGATGGTCAGGGCGACCACGTCATGCCGTTCATCGGCGAAGGCCATCAGCAGGGCCAGTGCGTCGTCGACACCGGGGTCGGTATCGATCAACAGCGGGATCTTCTTGGTCATCGTTGCCGTCTTCAGATCGGCAACGAAGTGTGGACCGGGATGATGACCGTTGCAAGTACGGGGGTTCGGGTCGGCAGGGCTGCGCCCTGCACCCACAGAATCGACGGCAACGGCAACGGCAACGGCAAAAGCTGGCATTCCGTGGGATGGCGGGGTGGGTCCGGTGGCGGGGGACGCCGTGAACCCATCCCTAGGGGCTTGGCCGCGGCATCCATGCCGCGGACACCCCCGCCACCGGACCCACCCCGCCTTCGACAGTTCTCCGCGATCTGTCGGAATGGCATGGCCTGCTGTTGGTGGGTGTCGACCCTGCAGCTGTTGGTAGGTGGCGACCTTGGTCGACACGGTAGATCCACGCCATGCGTGGATGGATGTCGGAGGGATCGGGAAAGATGACGTAATCGGCCTGCGCTTGCAGGGCCACGCTGCAATTGCAGCGTTTTCGACTTTTCCAATGATTCTCATTGAAGCGACGAGGGCTGTCGTGGACATCATGAGAGGCCATCGACAACGGATGGCACGGGCTTCCAATCCCGTTTGACTGCCTTGTTGTTTACGCTTGCCTGCCGGCGTTGCGCGCGTGTTTCTGCGTGGCGTCCGGCAGGCAATCCGTCCGTGCGTTCTATGGCGGGCGGTGCGTGGGGGCCTCGTGCCCGCCGGCGTCCGCAAGGTAGTCACCGGTATTGGAACCACTCACCGTCCGCCACCCTCGCCTTCGCGTGGGTGGCCTCTTGCCTTGCGCACAAGGACTGACGACATGACCGCATCCCGCTATCCCTTCCTGTTCGCCACGCTGGGCGATGCCGCCGCCAGCATCCCCGATGAGCTGGCGCAGGCGCTGGAAACCACCCTCGCCGCCCCCGCGACCGGCCCTACGGACAACGGCTTCACCCTGCTGGGTTGCCTCAAGCGCATCCGCCAGGACGAAGGTGCCGATGGTCAGCCGTGGCCGAGCCGCTGGCATACGCCGGGCCAACGTGTGGCGCTGGCCCGCATCGACCGCGCCAATGCCGGGTTGATCCTGCTGCTGGAGATGCTGCACGCCAGTGAGCGCGTGCGCGTGGACGGCGAAGAAGTGCAGCAGATAGGCGATGACATCCGCGAAGGACTGCTGCTGGCCTGCCGTGGTTTGTCCGAATACATGGGTACGCAGTTGCCGGCAGCGTGACCAAGCGTTGGGCAGTCCCTTTCAGATCGGGGAAGACCTATCCCATGTTCGTTTACAAACATGAACAAGCTGCGATTAGAGGCGTCCTTGGCGATCTCAACGTCATTTGCTATAAAAACCTATACTCATTTTATAGAAAACAGACATGAAGCTGCCCATACCAGCGCCTGACCTGTCGACGCTTGCCCGGAAATACGTCGAGACCCTCGGGAGCATTCTCGATGCCCGGATCGGTCCTGAGGTAAACGGCGTCTACGAACATTGGGACAAACTGCGCCATAGGACGCCCCCGGAAGGCCTGAACGCGGATCAGTGGTGGCTGGGCATCGCGTGGACGCGGGCGGCGTTGTTGAAGCCCCTGCCGCAGTTGCTGGACAAGACACAGCAACCTTTCAAGCTGGCTCTCACCGACTCGATGCAACGGCGCCTGCACTACATCGACAGGGAAGCCGCAGGTTCGGTGAAGGGCGTGGACGCAGCCAGCGGCCAAGGACGGTTCCTGATCCGCTCGTTGATTGAGGAAGCCATGACCTCATCGCAGCTGGAAGGCGCCTCGACCACGCGAGCCGTAGCGAAGGAAATGCTGAGTACTGGCCGGGCTCCACGTGACCAGTCCGAGCGCATGATCTACAACAACTACATGGCGATGAACGTCATCCGCGAGCGCGGCATACGCCCCATCACGCCCACCGAAATTCTGGAACTGCACAGCATTCTCACTGACGGCACGCTTGAGCTTCCAACCGACTCCGGGCGATTCAGAACGGCCGAGGACAACGTTGCGATCTTCGACCGCGGTTCACCGCCGACGCTGCTGCACATTCCTCCTCCGGCCGAGGAAGTGCCTGCGAGGATTGAGCGGCTGTGCCAGTTCATCAATGAAGAAAGCACACCGTTCATTCATCCGGTCGCCAAGGCAATCGCACTGCATTTCCAGATTGGCTACGACCATCCTTTCGTGGATGGCAACGGGCGCACCGCGCGCGTGCTTTTCTACTGGGCGATGATGAATGCTGGGTATTGGATGACCGAGTACCTGTCCATTTCCAGCGTACTGAAGAAATCCCCGGGCAAGTACATGCGGGCTTACCTGTATACCGAGAGTGACAATCGGGATCTTGGCTACTTCGTGTCGCAGCAACTGGAGGCCATTGAGCAGTCGATCCAGGGACTGCATGCCTACATCGCCAGGAAGCATGCAGAGGATCAAGCGGCGAGGCGCATGCTTCGTACAGCTCGACTTGGCAACGGACCGCTCAATCACCGCCAGCGCGCTTTGCTCGCCAACGCACTGAAGGATCCCGATCGCACTTACACCGTGGCCAGCCACCAGGCAGCGCACACCATTACATATCCGACTGCGCTGAAGGACCTGAACGGATTGGTGACGGCCGGACTTGTCAGTAAAGAGCGCGTGGGGAAGGCGTCCGAGTATTTCGTGCTTCCTGGGCTGCCCGAGCGCTTGGCACTGTAGCTCCACGCCATGCGTGGAGGTGTGTCGAAGCAACGTGCCGCGCGCGGTCAGGCCGAGGCGTAACGCACGGCGGTGCCGATCCAGCGCTGCACCACGCGATCTGCAAGCGCCGGTTGCTGCGCCAGCAGGCGTTCGGCCAACTCATGCACACCCGGCAGCAGGCCCGCATCGCGCGCAAGATCGGCGATGCGGAAACCGGCCAGGCCGGTCTGCCGGGTGCCCAGCAGTTCGCCGGGACCGCGCAGTTCCAGATCCTTCTCGGCGATGACGAACCCGTCGTTGGTCTCGCGCATGGTCTGCAGGCGTTCGCGCGCCATCTGCGAAAGCGGCGCTTGATACAGCAGCACGCAGCGCGACACCGCCGAACCACGGCCGACGCGGCCACGCAGCTGGTGCAGCTGGGCCAGGCCCAGACGCTCGGCATTCTCGATCACCATCAGCGAGGCGTTGGGCACGTCCACGCCGACTTCGATCACGGTGGTGGCCACCAGCAGGTCGATGTCACCGGCCTTGAACGCGACCATCGTTGCCAGCTTCTCGGCTGCTTTCAGCCGGCCATGCACCAGCCCCACGCGCACGCCGGGCAGCAGCGCCTGCAGCGATTCGTAGGTGGCCTGCGCGGGCGTGGCATCCAGTTCTTCACTTTCTTCGATGAGCGTGCATACCCAATAGACCTGCCGCCCTTCCTGGCAGGCCAGGGCGATGCGATCGATCAGCTCGGGGCGACGATCATTGTTCAGTGCCACGGTCTGCACCGGCGTGCGGCCCGGCGGCAGTTCGTCGATGGCCGACACATCCAAGTCGGCGTACTCGGACATCGCCAGCGTGCGCGGAATCGGCGTGGCGGTCATCACCAGCTGGTGTGGCACGTTGTTGCCGCCCTTGCCCTTGTCGCGCAGCGCAAGCCGCTGGTGCACGCCGAAGCGGTGCTGCTCGTCGACGATGGCCAGCGCCAGATCCTGGAACACCACCGCTTCCTGCATCAGCGCGTGGGTACCCACCACCACCTGCGCTTCGCCGTTGGCGACCTGTTCCATTACCTTCGCGCGCGCCTTGCCGGTGACCTTGCCGGCCAGCCAGGCAAGGCGCACGCCCAGCGGTTCCAGCCAGCCGCGCAGGTTGTTGAGATGTTGTTCGGCCAGCAGTTCGGTGGGGGCAGCCAGTGCGACCTGCTTGCCCTGCTCCACCGCCAGCATCGCCGCCAACGCGGCCACCACGGTCTTGCCCGAGCCGACGTCGCCCTGCACCAGCCGCAGCATCGGGCTGGGGCGCGCGAGGTCTTCGCGGATCTGCTTGAACACGCGCGCCTGCGCGCCGGTCAACGCGAATGGCAGCTGCTTGAGCAGCGCCTTGGCCAGCTTGCCGGGGCCGGCCAGCGGCGGCGCGTGATGCGCCTGCAGCGCAATGCGTTGGCGACGCAGGCTGAGGTGGTGCGCCAGCAGTTCTTCCATCGCCAGCCGGCGCTGCGCTGGATGGGTGCCGGCAGCGAGTGCGGCCAGGTCTGCATCCGGCGGCGGCTGATGCACGGTCAGCAGCGCGCTGCGCAGCGATGGCAGGCCGAGGCCATCAAGCCAGCCGGTGGGCAGCAGTTCCAGCGTGCTTTCTTCCGGCAGGCGATCAAGCGCCTGGCCGATCAGCTTGCGCATCGTCATCGGGCCGACGCCTTCGACGGTGGGATACACCGGGTCGAGGCGGTCGCCGAGATCGGGATCGTCATTGCGCCCCAGCACCTGGTAACTGGGATGGACGATCTCCAACCCCAGATGCCCGGGCTTGGGCGTGCCGAAGCAGCGCAGGCGATTGCCGACCGCGAACTGGCCGACCTGCTGCTGGCGAAAATGGAAGAAGCGCAGCACCAGGGTGCCCTGCCCTTCATCCTCCACCGCTACCTTCAGCATCGGCCGGTAGCGCATGCCGCGCTCGACGGCGACCACCCGCACTTCCACCTGCGCCGGAATGCCGTTGCGCAGGTCTTCGATGCGGGTCAGCCGGGTGCGGTCTTCATAGCGCAGCGGCAGGTGCAGCCACAGATCCTGCAGGGTGGCCAGGCCACGCGCCTGCAGCTTGGCGGCCACGGCCGGACCGACGCCGGCGAGCATCGCAAGCGATGCTTCACCGGACGGTGCCAGTGCCGGGGTGACCGCCGCCTTGCGTGCCACGTGGCGGTCAGTCGATGACCATCACCGCGTCGACCTCGAAGTTGGCGCCCTTCGGCAGGCCGGAGACTTCGATGGTGGAACGGGCCGGGAACGGGGCCTGGAAATAGTCTTGCATCACCGCGTTGACCTTGGCGAATTCGGCCAGGTCGGTCAGGTACAGGCCCAGGCGCACGACCTTGTCCAGCGAACCGCCAGCAGCTTCGGCCACGGCCTTGAGGTTGTCGAAGGCACGACGGGCCTGTGCTTCGACGTCACCCACGCCGACGATGTCGCCGGTGGCCGGGTCGAGCGGAATCTGGCCGGAGAAATACACGGTGTTGCCGGCGCGCACGGCCTGCGAGTACGGGCCGATGGCGGCCGGGGCCTTTTCGGTGTTGATGATCTGGCGGGACATGGGTCGCTCCGGTGCGTTGGGGGAAAACAGAGCGGTGATTGTACCGGGTGGATGCCATGCAGGCGGGGTCGGATCCGTTTCCCCTCGGGAAACGGCTCTGACCCCGTGCATGTAATCGGATCACGCGATGGGGTCAGAGCCCTCTCCGTTGGAGAGGGATCCGACCCCGGATTCGAAGCAGGGTTATTGCCGGCGAACCGCCTGCACGACCGAGAGGCGGCGCAGGCGACGCATCACTTCGGCCAGGTGGTTGCGGTCGCGTACCTGGATGTTGAACGCCAGCACCGCGGCGTTGAAATCGCGGTCCAGGTAATCCACGCGCTCGATGTTGGAATGGCTCTGCGCGATCGCCGCAGCCAGCTGTGCGAGCACGCCGGTACCGTTCTCCACTTCCACCACCAGCGAGGTGTCGTAGTCGCCGGATACGGTGGTATCCCAGCCGATCAGCACCCAGCGCTCGGGCGACTTGCGCAGCTCGGCCAGGTTCGGGCAATCCATGCGATGCACCACGATGCCCTTGCCGGCGGTGTGGTAGCCCATGATGTCGTCGCCCGGAATCGGCTGGCAGCAGCCGGCGAAGGTGACCACGCCGCGCTCGCTGCCGTTGATCAGGATCTTTTCCTGCGAGCTGTGGCGCGAATGCGCGCCGCCGCGCAGTTCGGCGTAGGCCATCAGCGCCTGTGCGGCCTGGGTCGGCATCCAGTTGCCCAGCGCGACTTCTGCCAGCAGGGCCTCCAGGCGCGGGAAACGATGTTCGGCCAGGAAAGCATCCAGACGGCCCTTTGGCAGGCGCTCCAGCGAGCTGTCCATCGCCTCCAGCGCGCGGTCGAGCATGCGGTGGCCCAACTGCACGGCATCTTCGTGCTCCAGCTGCTTGAGCTGGTGGCGGATGGCGGTGCGTGCCTTGCTGGTGACCACGAACTCCAGCCACTGCGGCTTGGGCGTGGCCGAGCGCGCGGTGATGATCTCCACCGACTGCCCTGACACCAGCTTGGTACGCAGCGGCACCAGTTTCTTGTCCACGCGCGAGGCCACGGCCATGTTGCCGACATCGGTATGCACGGCATAGGCGAAGTCGAGCGCGGTGGAATTGCGCGGCAGGGCCAGGATCTTGCCCTTCGGCGTGAACAGGTAGACCTCGTCCGGGAACAGGTCGACCTTGACGTTGTCGAGGAACTCCAGCGAGGAACCGGCGGCACGCTGCGAATCAATCAGTTCGACGATCCAGGCGTGCGCACGGCTCTGCGCGCTGTTGGGCGAGTCACCGCCGAACTTGTAGGTCCAGTGCGCCGCCACGCCGCGCTCGGCGATCAGATCCATCTCTTCGGTGCGGATCTGCACTTCGATCGGCGAACCATACGGGCCGAACAGCACGGTATGCAGCGACTGGTAACCGTTGGCCTTGGGGATCGCGATGAAATCGCGGAAGCGCCCGTCCAGCGGTTTGAACGCGGCATGCACTGCGCCCAGCGAGTGGTAGCACTGCGGCACGCCGCGCACGACCAGGCGGAAGCCGAACACGTCCATCACCTGGTCGAAGGATTTGTTCTCGTCGCGCATCTTGTTGTAGATGCTCCACGGGGTCTTGATGCGGCTGACCAGGCGGTGCTCGATGCCCTCCTTGGCCAGGCGCTGCGACAGCTGCACTTCCACCTGCGCCAGGGCCTCGCGGCGCACCACCGGCTGGCTGCGGATGTGCTTTTCCAGGATCGCATGGCGCCACGGGTACAGCGCCTTGAAGCCGAGGTTCTGCAGTTCGCTCTTGACCAGGCTCATGCCCAGCCGCTGCGCGATCGGGGCATAGATCTCCAGCGTCTCGCGGGCGATGCGGCCCCGCGCTTCGCGGCTCTGCGCGCCCAGCGTGCGCATGTTGTGCAGGCGGTCGGCCAGCTTGATCATGATCACGCGCAGGTCGCGCGACATCGCCAGCAGCATCTTGCGGAAGCTCTCGGCGGCCGCTTCCTGGCGGTCGCGGAACTTCAGCTTGTCCAGCTTGGTGACGCCGTCCACCAGCTCGGCCACGGCTTCACCGAACTCGGCCGACAGCGCCTCGCGGGTCAGCGGGGTGTCTTCGATGGTGTCGTGCAGGATCGCGGCGATCAGCGCTTCCACGTCCAGGCCGAGCTCGGCCAGCACCTGGGCCACGGCCACCGGATGGGTGATGTAGGGCTCGCCCGACTTGCGCGTCTGCCCAGCGTGCGCGGAGGCGCCGACTTCCCACGCACGGCGCAGCAGCGGCAGCTGCTCGGGCGGCAGGTAGTGGGCGGCGCGTTCGAGCTGGAGGACGTAATCGGGTACGGCGGCAGCGGGGACTGCGGCGACCTTGGCAGTGGGGCCTGGGTTCATGGCCAAAGCCTATGCCAGCGCGACGTTTACGGCAAACCCTGAATGCGAAACAGCCCGCACGGGGCGGGCTGTTCGGCGTATCCAGCGATGACGTTGATCGATGCGATCAATCGTCGTTCTTGGACATGTCTTCGTCGGCGACCACTTCAGCGGCGGCCCACTCCAGCGCTTCGCGCTCGGCGCGCTCACGCTCGGCCTTCTCGACTTCGTCGATCAGCGCGTTGTCGATCTTGCGGGCAGCGATCTCGCGCAGCGCCAGCACGGTCGGCTTGTCCTCGGTCTCGCTGTTGTCCAGCGTGGCCTGCACGCCATTGGCGAGCTGACGGGCGCGCTTGGAGGCCATCATCACCAGCTCGAAACGGTTGTTAACGACTTCCAGGCAATCTTCTACGGTAATGCGGGCCATACGGGCTCCCGGCGACCGGTCGGCCGCTCAGTCGAATGAGGGAAAGGGGACGGAGTGTACTGGCAGGGGCTGGACAAAATCAAGCCAACCCCCACCGGACCCTTTAGGAATCAATCAGTTGAACTCGCATCCGGAGTCAACAGGGCCTGGATCAGGCCGGCGTGCCGGACCTTCTGGGCCTCCCGGCGCAGGCGGCTGGCGGTGAAGATCGCGCACAGCTCGTCCACGGCGGTGTCGAACACTTCATTGACGATGACGTAGTCGAACTCATTGAAGTGCAGCATTTCATCGCGGGCCGCGCCCAGGCGCTGGGCGATGACCGCCTCGCTGTCCTGGCCGCGCTTGCGCATGCGGTCCTGCAGGGCCTGCTTGGACGGCGGCAGGATGAACACCGTCACCGTGCCCGGCACCAGCTGGCGCACCTGCTGCGCGCCCTGCCAGTCGATCTCCAGCAGCACGTCCTGGCCGGCGTTCAGCTGCGGCTCCACCGACTGCCGGGCGGTGCCCTTCCAGTCGCCATGCACCCAGGCGTGTTCGAAGAAGTCGCCGGCGGCGATCATCTCCTCGAACTTCTCCGCGCTGACGAAGTGGTAGTGCTGGCCGTTCACTTCACCCGGGCGCATGGCCCGCGAGGTGAAGGAGATCGACAGCGCGATCTGCGGGTCGCGCGCCAGGGTGGCGTTGACGATGCTGCTCTTGCCGGCGCCGGAGGGCGCGGCAACGATGTACAGCGTGCCGCGTGCGATCGCGGCCGGGGGCGTGGAAATGCTCATTCGATGTTCTGCACCTGCTCGCGGATCTGGTCGATCAGCACCTTCAGCTCGACGGCGGCATTGGACGTGCGGCTGTCCACCGACTTCGAACCGAGCGTGTTGGCCTCGCGGTTGAACTCCTGCAGCAGGAAGTCCAGGCGGCGGCCAACCGGCTCGCGCTGCTTGAGCACACGGCGGATCTCGACGATGTGGCTGGACAGGCGATCCAGCTCCTCGTCCACGTCCAGCTTCTGCAGCCACATCACCAGTTCCTGCTCGGCGCGGCCCGGATCGACCGGATGCGGCAGGTCGGCCAGGCGGGCGGCGAGCTTGGCGCGCTGGCCGTCGCGGATGGCTGGAATCAGCGTACGGACCTCGGCGGCGATGCGCTCGATGGCATCCACGCGCTCGGCAATCGCGGTGGCCAGCGTATTGCCTTCACGCTCGCGGGCGGCGATGAAGCTGTCCAGCACCTGGTCCAGCAGCGCCAATGCTTCAACCTGCAGGGCTGCGGCGTCGGTGGCCTCGCCCTGGGTGACGCCGGGCAACTGCAGCAGGTCGGTGAAGCTGACCTGCAGGTTGGGGAAATCGGAGGTCAGCCGGTGTGCCAGCTGGCCCAGCTGGCCCAGCAGCACCTCGTTGATCTGCAGGCTGACAGCCGATTCCGGCGCGCGCAGGCGCATCACCAGATCCAGCTTGCCACGGCTCAGGCGCGCGGAAATGCGCTCGCGCAGCTGCGGTTCCAATGCGCGCAGTTCCTCGGGCAGGCGGGTGCCCACTTCCAGGAACCGGTGGTTGACCGAGCGCAGCTCGCAGCCCAGCGTGCCCCACGTGGTGGAACGCTCGCCGCCGGCATAGGCCGTCATGCTTCGAATCATGGATGTATCCGGTGCTTGCAAAGGGGGAATGGTACCCTAGCGGTCTCTTTTGAGCCCCTTTCCCCGCCCCGTGAAGGCCGCGGGGATGGCGGCGTACTCCCTTTCCCAACGGAACCTGCCCCATGTCCGATTTCCGCCCCAGTGGCCGTCAGCCCGATCAGCTGCGCCCGGTCGTCATCCAGCGCGGTTTCACCCGCCACGCCGAAGGTTCGGTGCTGGTCTGCTTCGGTGAAACCCGCGTGCTGTGCACGGCCAGCATCGAGAACCGGGTGCCGGGCTTCCTGCGTGGCAAGGGCGAAGGCTGGGTGACCGCCGAGTACGGCATGCTGCCGCGCGCCACCCACACCCGCAGCGACCGCGAAGCCGCACGCGGCAAGCAGGGCGGCCGCACGCTGGAGATCCAGCGCCTGATCGGCCGCAGCCTGCGTGCCTGCGTGGACCGCAACGCACTGGGCGAACGCACCATCACCCTCGACTGCGACGTGCTGCAGGCCGACGGCGGTACCCGCACTGCTGCCATCACCGGAGCCTACGTGGCCCTGGTCGATGCGGTGAACGTGCTGATGAAGCGCGGCGACATCAAGCGCAACCCGATCCTCGGCGCGGTGGCGGCGGTATCGGTCGGCGTCTACCGCGGCACCCCGGTGCTGGACCTGGATTACGCCGAAGACAGCGACTGCGACACCGACATGAACGTGGTGATGAACGATGGCGGCGGTTTCATCGAACTGCAGGGCACCGCTGAAGGCCATGCCTTCCGCCGTGACGAGCTGGATGCGCTGCTGGGCCTGGCCGAAAAGGGCGTGACCGAGCTGCTGGCCGCGCAGCAGGCAGCGCTGTCGGCATGAACCGGCGCATTGCCCTGACCACCCTGGTAGTGGCCGACTACGACGAAGCCATTGCCTGGTACACCGGCACGCTCGGCTTCCAGCTGCTGGACGACATCGACCAGGGCAGCAAGCGCTGGGTGGTGGTCGGCCCGACCGACGGCAGCGCCGCCGCCCTGCTGCTGGCCCGCGCCAGCAACGACGAACAGCGCAGCCGCATCGGCAACCAGACCGGCGGCCGCGTCGGCTTCTTCCTCAACACCGATGACTTCCGCCGCGACCACGCGGCGATGCTGGCCGCCGGTGTCGAATTCCTGGAAGAGCCGCGCGAAGAACCCTACGCCACCGTCGCGGTGTTCCGCGACCTGTACGGCAACACCTGGGACCTGTTGGAGCCCCGCTGATGAAGAAGCTTGTCCTGGCCAGCCACAACGCTGGCAAGCTGGTGGAAATGCAGGAAATCCTCGCCGACCTGCCGCTGCAGATCACTTCGGCCGCCGAACTGGGCCTGCGCGATGTGGAAGAGACCGGCCTGACCTTCGTCGAGAACGCGCTGCTGAAGGCGCGCGCCGCCTGCGAAGCGACCGGCCTACCGGCGCTGGCCGATGATTCGGGGCTGATCGTCGATGCCCTCGGCGGTGCGCCGGGTCTGTACAGCGCGCGCTATGCGGGCCATCCGACCAATGCAGCGGCCAACAACGCCAAGCTGCTGGAAGCAATGGCCGACATCGCCGATGGCCAGCGCAGCGCCCGCTTCTATGCGGTGATCGTGCTGCTGCGGCACGCCACCGACCCGCAGCCGCTGATCTGCGAAGGCCGCTGGGAAGGACAGATCATCCGCGAGCTGCGCGGTACGAATGGATTCGGCTACAACCCGGTGTTCCTCGATACCGCCCACGGCCTGACCGCTGCGGAAATGGAACCGGCGTTGAAGAATGCCATCAGCCATCGCGCCATCGCCCTGCAGCAGCTCAAGCAGCAGCTCGCGGCCTGGCTCTGATACCCCACCAGAACAACACAGGGAAGCCGGCCCGCGGCCGGCACTACCGATGACTGCCATGCCGCACGACCACGACCACGATCACTGCAACCACCTGCCCGGCGAGTCCTGCGACCACGACACCCCGCCACGTCTGGTGCCGCCGCCGCTGGCGCTGTACGTGCATCTGCCGTGGTGCGTGCGCAAGTGCCCGTACTGCGATTTCAACTCGCACCAGGCCAAGGGCGAACTGCCCTTCGATGCCTACATCGATGCGCTGGTGCGCGACCTCGACCAGGACCTGCCGCTGGTCTGGGGCCGGGTGGTCAGCAGCGTGTTCTTCGGTGGCGGCACGCCCAGCCTGTTCCCGCCGGAAGCCATCGACCGCTTCCTGCAGCAGGCCAGCGCGCGTCTGCGCTTCGCGCCCAATGCCGAGATCACCCTGGAAACCAACCCGGGCACCGCCGAGCACGGCCGCTTCGACCGCTACCGTGCGGCCGGGGTCAACCGTCTCAGCTTCGGCATCCAGAGTTTCGATGATGCGATGCTCAAGCGCCTGGGCCGCATCCACGACAGTGGCGAGGCCGAGCGCGCGGTGAAGATGGCGCAGGACGCGGGCTACGACAATTTCAACATCGACCTGATGTACGCCCTGCCGGAGCAGACCCTGGCCGGTGCCGAGGCCGACCTGGAACGCGCGTTCGCGTTGCAGCCGACCCACATCTCGCACTATCAGCTGACCCTGGAACCGAACACCGTGTTCTTCGCGCGGCCACCGCAGGGCATCCCCGATGAAGACAATGCCTGGGACATGCAGGAACACTGCCAGGCGCTGCTGGCGCAGGCCGGTTTCGGCCAGTACGAGGTGAGTGCCTACGCCCGCCCCGGCCGGCAGAGCGCGCACAACCTGAACTACTGGCGTTTCGGTGACTACCTCGGCATTGGCGCCGGCGCACACGGCAAGATCAGTTCCGGCGCCGAGGAGCACGTTCTGCGGCGCTGGAAGCACAAGCACCCGCAGACGTTCATGGATACCGCAGGCACGGCCGCATCGTTCGGTGGCGACGAGGTGATCGCCGCCGATCGCCTGCCGTTCGAGTACATGCTCAACCTGCTGCGCCTGCATGAAGGTTTCAGCCTGCGCGACTTCGAATCGCGGACCGGCCTGGCCCGCAGCGTGCTGGACGTACCACTGGGCGAAGCGGTGCAGCGCGGTTGGCTGCTGGTGGCGGACGGGTACGTGCAACCGACCGAGCTCGGCCGGCGCTTCACCAACGATGTGGTCAGCCTGTTCCTGGAAGATTGATCTGCCTGCGGCGCGGCCATGGAAGGCCGCGCTGAATGAATCTGCGGCTAAAGTAGCGCCGTCACCGGCCGACACGGTAGATTCCAAGTTCGATACGCGGGAATCCGGACCCCCTCGCCGATGTCTGCTGTCTTCTCTCTTTCCAGTGCCGACACTGCCCGCCTGGCCGCGGCCGACCTGCCGCCGCGTGTACGCGAGCTGCTGGGCGCGTTGATCGGCCTGTGCCACCAGGCCCTGACGGCACCGCTGATCCTCACCGTGGAAGCGCTGGAGCAGACCCTGCTGCATGACGCCGACCATGCCCGCAACCCGCAACAGCAGGCTGACCTGCTGGGCCAGCGCGGGCAGCTGCATGCGTTCGCCGGTCACTTCAGCGACCGCATGCTCGATGCACTGGCTGATGCGCTTGCGCGGCTGCGTGAACCGGCCGCCGCGGTCGTGGCCGCCGTCACCCCACCGCCGTTGCCCGGCATGCTGGGGTTGACCCTGGTAGCCGAGCATGAGGTCGACCGCGACCTGCTGCTGACCGAAATGGTGCGCCGGGAAACGCTGCGTTCGGCCAACGCCTTGAACCTGCTCGGCCAGCGTCTGGGTGTTGTTGCCGGCGCGCCGGCCTTTGAAGCTGATACCCTGCCCCTGGCACCGCAGGCCCTGTGCGCAATGGTGCGCAAGCTGGCCGAACAGGATGCCCTCAGCGCCGACGTCCAGATGGCGCTGTACCGCAGTTTCGAGCGGCAGGTACTGGAACGGCTGGGCAATGTGCTGGACCGTGCCAATGCGTTGCTGGCGCAGCACGGCATCCTGCCAGGCCTGGTCTACACCCCGTACCTGGCGCGTTCTTCCAGCACCCGCCGGATCATCACCCAGTCGGTCGGCAGCGGCCGCAGCGGACGCCCGTCACCGCGCGTGCCCACGCCGATGACCGGCTGGGGTGGCTCGGCACCGGCCGGCTCATGGTCGACATTGATGCAGGACGCCTTCGCCGATGCGGCTGCGCCCGGCGCCTCGGCCGGGCTGACGGTACCGGCCAACAGCGTGCTGCATGAAATGCTGCAACGGGCACGGCCGACCCCGCAACCAGCGGCCGATCCCGCTGCCCTGCCCAGCGCAGCGGTTGATGCCGTGCTGGCGCGCCTGCAGGGCCAGGCCAGCGCCGCCAGCGCCATGACCGATCTGCAGGCCGCCGTGGTCGCCCAGCTGCGCAGCGAACATGGCGCGCACGCCAGCCTTGGCAGCCACGATCGTGACAATCTTGATCTGCTGCGCCTGCTGCTGCAGCAGGTACAGCAGCAGCAACGTCCGGACCCGGTGCCGGCCGCGCTGCTCGCGCGCCTGCAGGTACCACTGGCGCGCGCAGCGATGGCCGATCCCGGGTTCTTCGTTCGCGACGAACACCCGGCACGCGAACTGCTGAACCATGTCGCTGAAGCCGGCGCCAGCTGGCTCGGCGATGACGATGTCGATCCGCAGCTGCTGCAACGGCTGGCGCAGAGCGTGCAGGGCCTGCTCGGCCAGGATGCGCGGACGCCCGAGGCCTTTGCCACCGCCAACGAAGAAATACAGCAGCACCAGCGTGCCGCCGCGCACCGCGCCGAACTGGCCGAACGCCGTCACGTGGAAGCCGCACGCGGCAAGGAACGGCTGGAACTGGCGCGACGCCAGGCCAATGCGCAGATCGACCAGTGCTGCGACACGCAGGAGCCGCCACGCTTCGTGCAGACACTGCTGCGCCAGGCCTGGGCGGACGCGTTGACGCTGACCCGCCTGCGCCACGGTGATGATTCGCCGCAATGGCAGGAGCGCCTGCAGCAGACCGAACGCATCGCTGCGATCACTGCCGAGGCCGCCAGCGAAAGCAGCGTGACCGATGCTCCGCTGGCCGCCGAGGTTGAATCGGCCCTGCTGCAGGTCGGCTACCACGCAGAGGAAGCCGCAGCCGTCGCGCGCCGCCTGTCCACACCCGGTGGCGAAGATGAAAGCACCTCACGCACCGAACTCAGCGCGCGCCTGAAGGCGCATGCGCGTCTGGGCGAACACGCAGGCGCACAGCCCTTGGCAAGCGATTCCGCACCGCGCAGCGAGGCCGAGGAGGCCTGCTACCAGCAGTTGTGCGCGCTGCCCTTCGGCAGCTGGTTCGATATCGATGACGGCGAAGGCACTCTGCGTCGCCAGCGCCTGTCCTGGTACAGCCTGCTGACCGGCCATGTGCTGTTCGTCAACGCGCGTGGGCAGAAGATCGGCGAAACCACCCTGGATACGCTGGCCCGGCAGATGAGCGCCGGACGCGCGCAACTGGTCACCGAAGACAAGGGCCGTCTGGTCGACCGCGCCTGGCAGGCCAGCCTGAGCGCGCTGCGCACGCTCGCCGGACGTCGCCCACAGGAGCCCAACGCATGAGTACGCAACCGCCCCTTGATACCCGTCGCGCGCCGCGACGGCAGGTCTCCGACCTGGTACCGGTGACCGACCAGATGCGCGACAGCGTGGTCGGCCGGCTGGGCAACGTGTCCGAGACCGGCATGCTGATGCTGGCCAGCGCCGCGCTGCGCGACGATGCGCTGTATCAGTTGCGCTTCCCGTTGCCGTTGGCCGATGGTCGCAGCGAGGTGATCGATGTCGGCGTACACCTGCTGTGGAGCGAACCGGCGCATGCACCCGGCCAGAGCTGGGCAGGCTTCCGCTTCCTGACCCTGTCACGCGAGCATCGGCAGCAACTACGCCTGTGGATCGGCGAAGACAGCGACGAGGCACCGGTTTCGACGGGCTGAGTGCCGGTTCCGGCACAGCGGAGTGCGTCGGTATCCGGCAGAATCTAGGGCCGTTTTCCGTGTCGAGCCACCGCAATGATCCAGCAAGACCCCGGCGCCCTGTATCCCGACCACCTGGCCGTGCTGTGCCGACGCGCCGAGCAGGCGCTGGCACGCGGCGGCTTCGACCACCTGGTGGTGCCCAGCGGCACCCTGCACTACCAGGTCTTCGACGACCGTGACTACCCGTACGCGGTCAACCCGCAGTTCAAGGCCTGGCTGCCGCTGACCCGGGTGCCCAACAGCTGGATCGTGTTCACCCCGGGCAAGCGCCCGGCGGTGATCTTCCACCAGCCGTTCGACTACTGGCATGTAGTGCCGGATGCACCGAGCGGCTGGTGGGTCGAGCACTTCGACATCCACATCATCCGCACGCCCGAGGAAGCGCTGGCACTGCTGCCGTCCGACCCGGCGCGCTGCGCGATCCTGGGTGAACCGCAGAGCGCGCTGGGCGCGTATGTGCCGAACAACCCGGCGCCGGTGGTGAACTACCTGGAATGGCATCGCGGCAGCAAGACGCCGTATGAAATCGCACTGATGCGCCAGGCGCAGGTGCTCGGCGTGCGCGGCCATCGCGCAGCCGAAGCGGCGTTCCGCAATGGCGCCGACGAGTTCAGCATCCACATGGCGTACTGCCAGGCCGTGGGCCAGGACGCCACTGAACTGCCGTACGGCAACATCGTGGCCCTGAACGAACATGCGGCAGTGCTGCATTACACCGAACTGGGCCGCAAGGCACCGCAGCCGCTGCGCAGCTTCCTGATCGACGCCGGCGCCAGCGCGCATGGTTATGCCAGCGACATCACCCGCACCTACGCCGCCGCCGGCCATGACGAGTTCGCGGCAATGATCGAAGCCGTCGATGCCGCGCAGCAGACGATGTGCGCAGCGGTGCGCCCGGGCTTCGACTACAAGCAGCTGCATGTTGATGCGCATCTGTCGTTGATGGGCGTGCTGAAGGACTTCGGCGTGATCAAGGTGTCGCCGCAGACCGCGCTGGAAACCGGCGTCAGCGCCGCGTTCTTCCCGCATGGCATCGGTCATCTGATCGGCCTGCAGGTGCATGACGTGGCCGGTTTCGCGGCCAGCGATGAAGGCGGCCGTATCGAGCGCCCGGCGGGTCATCCGTACCTGCGCCTGACCCGCGTACTGGAACCGGGCATGGTGGTAACGATCGAGCCGGGTTTGTACTTCATCGACATGCTGTTGAACGAAGTGAAGGCTGCCGGCCATGGCGATGCGATCAACTGGGATCGTGTGGACTTCTTCCGCCCGTACGGCGGCATCCGCATCGAAGACGAAGTGCTGTGCACTGATGCCGAGGCGGACAATCTGACGCGGCCGGTGTTTGCGGCGGCGAACGGCTGAGCCCCTCGTGGTTGGTCGCGAAACGCATCGAGACTACTGAGGCTTGGCCGGGCGGGTGAGCTGCGCAGGGGACGCCGTAAATACGTCCCTGTAGGCTCGGGCGCGCCATCCATGGCGCTTACGCCCCTGCGCAGCCCACCCGCCCGGCCACGGACAGTTTCCGTGTGCGGCCAGCCACGGAAGAAAGAAAGAAAAGCAAAAGCGGGTCGCTTGCTACGCTCGCTCTGTGTCGACCAAGGTCGACACCTACCAACAGCCGCCCGTCCCAACAACCGCCGTTACCAACAGCCGCAGGAATCTGTCAGAGGTGGGGCGGTGTGGGTGGGCAGGACCGTTGGCGCCATGGATGGCGCCATCGAGCCCCCATGGATGGGTTTACGGCGTGTCCTGACTACCCACACCGCCCCGCCATCCCACGCAATGCCGCTCTGGCTTTGGCTGTTGCCTCTGCAGGTGCAGGGCTGCAAGCCCTGCCGAAAATCCTTACCCCGCCATCAACGCTTCGATCTCGTCGGCGCTGCGCTCCAGGCCTTCGGTCAACACCCGATGCCCGTCGTCGGTGATCAGCACGTCATCTTCGGTACGGATGCCGATGCCGCGCCAGCGCGGCTCCACCGTCGTGTCGTCCACGCCGATGTACAGCCCCGGCTCGATGGTGAATGCCATGCCCGGCTCCAGCAGGCGCGAATCGCCGGCCAGGCGGTAATCGCCTACGTCGTGCACATCCAGCCCGATCCAGTGCCCGGTCTTGTGCCGGTAGAAACGCTGGTACAACCCTTCGGCAAGATTCTTTTCCAGCGTGCCCTTCAACAGGCCCAGTTGCAGCAACCCCTCGGTGAGGGTCTGCACCGCCGCCAGATGGCCCATTTCGTACGCTACTCCCGGTTTGGCCTGGGCCAGTGCCGCCGCCTGCGCCGCCCCCACCAGATCATGCAGCGCGCGCTGCTCGGCGCTGAAACGACCGTTGACCGGGAACGTGCGGGTGATGTCGCTGGCATAGCCGCGGAACTCGGCACCGGCGTCGATCAACACCAGTTCGCCGTCGCGCGAACGCGCGTTGTTGTCGCGGTAATGCAGGATGCAGGCGTTGCGGCCGGCACCGACGATGCTGCAGTACGCAGGCACCGCGTCGTTGGCGCGGAACACCCGCTCCAGTTCGGCCTGCAGTTCGTACTCGTGGATGCCGGCCTTCGCGGCCTGCATGGCGGCACGATGTGCCAGCACGCTGATGTCGGCCGCGCGCTGCATCAACGCCACCTCGGCACCGGACTTGAACAATCGCTGCTCGTGCAGCAGATGGCCCAGTTCCAGGAACTCATGCGGCGGCTGCGCACCGTGACGCACCTGCGATCGTACGCGGTTCACCCAGCCGATCAGCTTCAGGTCGAAATCCGCATCGCGGCCGAAGTGGTAGTACACCCGCGACCGCCCTTCCAGCAGGCCCGGCAGGATGTCGTCCAGATCGGTGATCGGGTAGGCATCGTCCATCGCGTACTGCGCCACAGCGCCTTCCTGGCCGGCGCGACCGCCATCCCAGGCTTCGCGCTCGGGATCGCGCTCGCGGCAGAACAGGATGGCTTCGCCGTGGCGGCGACCGGGAATCAGCACCAGTACCGCTTCCGGCTCCGGGAAGCCGGTCAGGTACTGGAAATCCGAATCCTGCCGGTACGGATAATGGGTATCGAGGCTGCGCACCTTCTCCGATGCCGCCGGCAGCACCAGGATCGCGTCTTCGCCCGCCATGTCCATCAGTTGCCGGCGGCGACGCTTGTATTCGCCGGCAGCGATGCCGGTGCGCTGCTTGATATCCATCAGTTCAGGCGCTGCCGATGGCGCGCGGCCAGCACCACGTCACCGTGCAGCAGCAGCACCGCCACCCGGATGAACTCTTCGATTTCCGACAGGGCTTCGTCGTCATCATCACCGCCTGCTTCGAAGTCCTCGCTCGAGGCACGGGCCAGGCTGGCCAGGTCGTTCAGCGCCTCCTCGCCTTCTTCGGACAAGGTCGGGCGGTGGCCGCCACTGCCCAGGCCGAAGCCGCCCAGGAAAGAACGGGTCCAGCTGAACATGGCATCCGCCTGCGCGGCCACGTCACTGCTGTCGGTCAACAGCAGCTCGAAGGCGAAGTCACGGTCTTCCAGCTGCTTGATGGTGGCCTCCAGCAACTGCGCCAGCGCACTGTCGGCAGCCACCTGCGGCAGATTGTCGTCGGCCAGCACGCGCGCCGGCCAGTCATTGCCGGGGGCACCGCCAGCGGCCAGCCAGCCGCACAGCCCGCCATGCAGCTCGGCAGCAGTGGCGCCCAGGCCCAGTTCCTGGCTGGCGCGGGTAACGTCGTCGACGGAGGGAAGTTCGGTCATCGTGCGGCTCGTTCGGAAGGGAAACTGCGGAGCGCGCACGCGCGCGCCCGTGAGCCGGGTAGTGTAGCAATCTGTCCGCCTGCTCTCCGTAGCCGCCGGGGCCTGCTGCGACAGTGCTTGACCGCCCTGACCCGGCTTGCCTATCGTGCGGGCATGGAACCCGCCGATCCCCTTGCCCAGCTGCAGGCCTTCGCCGCCCGTGTGGAGGCGTTGCTCGACCGCAACCAGCGGCTGGCCGAGGAGAACCGCAGCCTGCGCCACCAGCAGGAACAGCTGGTGGCCGAGCGCTCAACGCTGCTGGCCAAGAACGAGCAGGCGCGTTCGCGGGTGGAAGCGATGATCACCCGGCTCAAATCCCTGGAGCAGCACACATGAGTGCCGAACCGGTCAGCGTCCGCATCCTCGACCGTGAATACACGGTTGGCGTCGGTGGCGATGAACGCGACAGCCTGATGGCGGCCGCCCGCCTGCTGGATGCGCGCATGCGCGAGATCCGTGGCAGCAACCGGATGGCCGCCGTCGACCGCATCGCGGTGCTGGCAGCGCTCAACCTGGCGCACGAACTGCAGCAGCTGCGCGATGAGAACGCCCGCCAGGCGGTGGCCCTGCAGCAGACCCTGGCCGACCTGAACCGGCGTCTGGACCGGGCAATCGACAGCAGCACGTGAAAAAGGCGCGGAATGCGCCTTCTCTTTTCTGAATTGGCACGCACTGTTGCCGACGAACGGCCTATCCAGATCCTGCGTGCTGGCTATAATGGCCACGCGTTCTCTGCGGTACTCGACGGCATGTGCAAACATTCGCCTTGTCCCTTAAGAACGACACCGGGAGCGCGACAGCGCCGGGAGTGCAGGTCCGCCTTGCAGCGGGAAGCCCGATGGTTCTCCAACGTTCCCACTTGAGCCCGCGGGTTCAAGGTCGTTTCGCATGCATCGACATTGCGGAGAATGCAATATTCCAGCAAGGGCGGCGTCTTCGGGCGTCGCCCTTGTTCTTTCCGGCACAATGACGGCTGATCCTTGCCGCACGCTGCCATGACCGACCCGCGACAGGCCTTGCGCCACGACCTGCGGCAACGCCGCCGCGACCTCTCCGCCCCCGCCCGTATCGCCGCTGCCGAATCGCTGGCCGATGCGCTGCTGACACTGCCGTTCGCCCCGCACGAAGGCGCCGTGGCCGGCTACTGGGCGCTGGATGGCGAGATCGCCCTGCACCGCTGGCAGCTGCAGCTGCCCGGCACGCTGCGTTACTGCCTGCCGGTACTGCACGGCGAGGTGTTGCGCTTCGCGCCTTGGCGCCCCGGCCAACCGCTGACCAGCAACCGTTATGGCATCCCCGAACCGGACATCGCCATCGAAGACACGCTGGAACCCGCGCAGATGGCCCTGGTGGTGACGCCGCTGGTGGGCTTCGACGCACAGTGCCGGCGGCTGGGAATGGGAGGCGGCTGGTATGATCGCAGCTTCGCCTTCCGCCGTGATCGGCCGGCGCCACCCTGGCTGGTCGGCGCGGCATTCTCGGTGCAGCAGGTCGAGTCCTTGCCGGTAGCGTCCTGGGACGTGCCGGTGGATGCGATCTGCACTGAAGCCGGCACCCTGCTCCCTTCCGCTGCCCCCGTGAACGCATGACCGCCCGCAAGCGCTACTGGCTGATGAAGTCCGAACCGGACGCCTTTTCCATCGATGACCTGGCCAAGGTCAAGGTTGAACCCTGGAACGGCGTGCGCAACTACCAGGCGCGCAATTTCATGCGCGACGGCATGCAGGTCGGCGACGGCATCCTGTTCTACCACTCCAATACCAAGGTGCCCGGCATCGTCGGCCTGGCCACGGTGGCCAGCGCGGCCTATCCGGATGACACCCAGTTCGATCCGAAATCCGACTACCACGACCCCAAGAGCACGCGCGAGAACCCGCGCTGGATGCTGGTGGACGTGGCCTTCGACCGCAAGCTGAAGCAGGTGATCGCGCTGGACGAGATCAAGCTGCACGCCGAGGAACTCGGCGAAGGCTTCCCGCTGGTTGCCAAGGGCAACCGCCTGTCGGTGTTCCCGGTGACCGCCGCGCAGTGGAAGCTGCTGCTGTCGCTGGAAAAGAAATCCTGATTCCCTGCCTGAGAGCTCCCCGCAATGTCTGAAGCCAAGCGCCTGGCCGCCGAAAAGGCCATCGAGTACGTCGAAGACGGCATGATTGTCGGTGTCGGTACCGGTTCCACCGTCGCCTATTTCATCGATGCGCTGGCCCGCATCCAGCATCGCATCAAGGGTGCGGTGTCCAGTTCCGAGCAGAGCACCGCGCGCCTGAAGCAGCATGGCATCGAGGTGATCGAGCTGAACCACACCGGCACCCTGTCGCTGTACGTGGATGGCGCCGACGAGTGCGATGCCAACAAGTGCCTGATCAAGGGCGGTGGCGCTGCGCTGACCCGCGAGAAGATCATCGCCGAGGCCAGCGAGCGCTTCGTCTGCATTGTCGACCCGAGCAAGCAGGTACCGGTGCTCGGCAGGTTCCCGCTGCCGGTGGAAGTGATCCCGATGGCACGCAGCCTGGTCGCCCGCCAGATCCGCGACATGACCGGCGGCCAGCCGACCTGGCGCGAAGGCGTGGTGACCGACAACGGCAACCAGATCCTGGACATCCACAACCTGCAGATCACCGACCCGGAAAAGCTGGAGCGCGAGCTCAACCAGTTGCCGGGCGTGGTCTGTGTCGGCCTGTTCGCGCGCCGCCGTGCCGATGTGGTGATCGTCGGCGGTGAGCCGCCGATCGTGCTCTGATCCTTTCGAAGGACCCTACGATGTCGTTGCTGCGCTCCCTGTTGATGCTTCCGCTGCTGGCCCTGACCGGCTGCGCCACCGATGCCGCCCGCCACTGGGTGGAACTGGGCGGCGCACGCTATGACGTTGAACTGGCCACCAACGATGAAACCCGTGCGCGTGGGCTGATGTTCCGCGACCACATGGCCGAGGACCACGGCATGCTGTTCGTGCATGACCGCGAGGAAATGCAGGCGTACTGGATGAAGAACACCAAGATCGCGCTGGACATCCTGTACTTCGACAGCGAGCGGCGGCTGGTGAGCCAGCAGCGCGACGTGCCGCCGTGCTCGGCCGGCGACATGTGCCCGCCCTACCCCAGCGGTGGCCCGGCACGCTTCGTGCTGGAGCTCAATGCCGGCCAGGCGGAGAAGCTCAAGCTGAAGGATGGTACCGAGCTGACCTTCGGCCCGGGCATCGAGAAATAAAGGTTCGGCCGGGCTGCGCCCGGCACCCGCGGTAGTGCCGGCCGCTGGCCGGCAACCTCAACCGCAAAGCGTGCATTCCGTGGGATGGCGGGCTGGGTCCGCCTTCGACAGCTTCCCGCTGCTGTTGGTAGGTGTCGACCTTGGTCGACACGGTAGATCCACGCCATGCGTGGATGGGAAATCGGTGGGATGAGAAATTCACGCCGCACTGCTTGAAACCGCCCACGATTGCCGCCAGTCTGTGGACATGCAGGACCGGATCACACTCCCCGACTGGGATGCACTGGCCGCCTTCGACGACGAGGCGCTGCCACTGCTGCCGACCGCGCTGCTGATCGCGCGCGATGAATATCCCGATCTGCAGCCGTCGACCTACGATGCGCTGGTGCAGAGCCACGTCGAGCACCTGCGCGCCGAGGTGGACAGCATCGAGCACAGCCCGCTGAAGATGGCCGCCATCAACCGGCATCTGTTCGATGAGCTGGGTTACAGCGGCGACCACCAGGAGTACTACGACCCGCGCAACAGCTACCTCAACCAGGTCTTCGAGCGCCGTCTGGGCAATCCGATCTCGCTGGCGCTGGTGCAGATGGAAGTGGCGCGACGGCTGGGCATTCCGCTGGACGGGGTGTCATTTCCCGGTCATTTCCTGGTGCGCCTGCCGGTCGACGATGGCGTGCTGGTGATGGACCCGTTCAATGGTGGCCGCCCGCTGGACGTGGACGAACTGCGCGAACGCGCCAAGTCGCACCTGGGCGGGCAGATGCCTGACGACCAGGTGCTGGCGCAGATCCTCGATCCTGCACCGAGCCGCGCGATCCTGATCCGCATGCTGCGCAACCTGCATGGGGTCTATGCCGAGGCCAGCGAGTGGGATCGTGCCGCGCGCAGTGCCGACCGCCTGCTCAAGCTCGCCCCCGAACAGGACGATGCCCTGCGTGATCGCGGCCTGGCCTATCTGCAGCTGGACTACCTGGCCGGGGCTCGCACCGACCTGGGCCTGTACCTGAAGCGCAACCCCGAGGCCAGCGACGCGCAATGGCTGCGCGAGAAGCTGATTGATCTCGGCGGGCCGGCACCACGGCTGCATTGAGGTTGTGGGGTGTGTGGACCAACGGTCCGCACCCACCGGTAGCGCCGGGCCATGCCCGGCGGCGATTGCGTTCAGTCGATCTCGACCATCTCGAAATCGTCCTTGGTCACGCCGCAATCCGGGCATGTCCAGGTCTCGGGGATGTCTTCCCAGCGCGTTCCCGGAGCGATGCCCTCTTCCGGCAGCCCATCCGCTTCGCGGTACAGGAATCCGCAGACCACGCACATCCAGGTACGCAGGGTGGTGGGGGTGGCTTCGCTCATCGGATAATCAGGGCTGGATTCACGGGCCGCCATTGTCCCATCGCGGTCCACTCACCGGTAGCCATCGATGACCTCTGCTTCCCCGACGCCCCGCGGCGTCTACCTGATCACCCCGGATGAACCCGATACCGCCCGCCTGCTGGCGCGCACCGCGCCGCTGCTGGCTGCCGGCGCCACCTGGCTGCAGTACCGCAACAAGACCGCCAGCGATGCCCTGCGGCGGGAACAGGCCACGGCCCTGCAGGCCTTGTGCGCAGCCCATGGCGTGCCGCTGATCGTCAACGACGACCCGGCGCTTGCCCAGGCCATCGGCGCGGCCGGCGTGCACCTGGGCGGCACCGACGGTGACATCGGCGCCGCGCGCAGCCTGCTCGGCCCCGACGCCATCATCGGCGCGTCCTGCTACGACCAGCTGGCCAATGCCGAGCGTGCCGTGGCCGCCGGCGCCAGCTACGTGGCCTTCGGCGCGTTCTTCCCCACCACCACCAAGGTCACCAGCAGCCGCGCCCATGTTGACCTGCTGCGGCAAAGCGCCGCACTGGGCGTGCCGCGGGTGGCGATTGGCGGCCTGAGCCCGGACAATGTCGGTCCCATCATCGATGCCGGCGCCGATCTGCTGGCCGTGGTCAGCGGCATCTACGCCGCGCAGGACCCGGTCGCGACCCAGCGCGCCTACCTCGCCCGTTTCGATACGCCGCAGTAATCCCCAGGAAACCCCATGAACCACGACCAGTCCCACGCCCTGTTCTCCCGCGCCCAGGAACTGCTGCCCGGCGGCGTCAACTCACCGGTGCGCGCGTTCAAGTCGGTCGGCGGCGAACCCTTCTTCGTCGAGCGCGCCGACGGCGCTTACCTGTACGACGTCGACGGCAACCGCTACATCGACTACGTGGGTTCGTGGGGCCCGATGATCGTCGGCCACAACCACACCGCCGTGCGCCAGGCAGTGAAGAAGGCGATCGACAACGGCCTGTCCTTCGGTGCGCCGTGCGCAGCGGAAGTGACCATGGCCGAGACCATCACCCGTCTGGTGCCGTCGTGCGAGATGGTGCGCATGGTGAACTCCGGTACCGAGGCTACCCTGTCGGCGATCCGCCTGGCGCGCGGGGCCACCGGCCGCAACTGCATCGTCAAGTTCGAAGGCTGCTACCACGGCCACGGCGACTCGTTCCTGGTGAAGGCCGGCAGCGGCATGCTGACCCTGGGCGTGCCGACCTCGCCCGGCGTGCCGGCCGGCCTGAGCGAACTGACCCTGACCCTGCCCTACAACGACTTCGAGGCGGCCACCGCCCTGTTCGAGGCACGCGGCAGCGAGATCGCCGGCCTGATCATCGAACCGGTGGTGGGCAACGCCAACTGCATTCCGCCGCGCGCAGGCTACCTGCAGCACCTGCGTGCGCTGTGCACGCAGTACGGCGCCCTGCTGATCTTCGACGAAGTGATGACCGGTTTCCGCGTTGCCCTTGGCGGTGCGCAGGCGTACTACGGCATCACCCCGGACCTGACCACCTTCGGCAAGATCATCGGCGGCGGCATGCCGGTGGGCGCCTACGGCGGCCGTCGCGAACTGATGCAGCAGATCGCCCCGGCCGGCCCGATCTACCAGGCCGGTACGCTCAGCGGCAATCCGGTGGCGATGGCCGCCGGCCTGGCCATGCTGGAGCTGATCCAGCAGCCGGGTTTCCACGACGATCTGAGCGCGCGCGCCGCACGCCTGTGTGCGGGCCTGGAAGCGGCCGCCGCCGATGCGGGCGTAGCGGTGACCACCACCCAGGTGGGCGCGATGTTCGGGCTGTTCTTCACCAGCGAAAAGGTGGAGACCTATGCCCAGGCCACGGCCTGCGACATCCCGGCATTCAACCGCTTCTTCCACGCGATGCTGGACCAGGGCGTGTTCCTGGCACCGTCGGCGTACGAGGCCGGCTTCCTGTCCAACGCTCATGATGATGCGGTGATCGAGGCCACGCTGGCAGCGGCGCGCGTGGCGTTCAAGGCGGCCAAGGGCTGAGCCCCGCCGTGGTGGGTGCCGACCTTGGTCGGCACTTCCATCCACGCGTGGCGTGGATCTACTGGGCACCGTGCTTCATCCACGCATGGCGTGGATCTACTACCAGAGCCACGCCATGCGTGGCTGCTGCGCACTCAACCGAAGACGAACTTGCCCTTCATCATCGCGAAGTGGCCGGGGAACGAGCAGAAGAAGGTGTAATCACCGCCCTTCTGCAGGCCCTTCGTGGAAAAACGCACGCGGGTGGTCTCGCCACCACCGATCACCTTGGTGTGGGCCAGAACACGCTTGTCGGCCTTCGGCAGGTAGCTGTCGGCCAGGGTCATGCGCATGCCCGCCATCGCCACCGGCTGGTAGTCAGCGGTGCGGGTCAGCACCCAGTTATGGCCCATCGCGGTGGCGGCCAGCTTGCCGGTGTGGCGCAGGGTCAGGTCCACTTCGCTGCAATCGGCGGCCACCTTGATCTCGCGGCTGCTGAAACTCATCTGGTCGGTGCTGTCGATGCTCACCGCACATACGCGCGCCATCGCCGACGGCGCCAGCATCAACGCGCCCAGCCCCACCGCTACCATCCAAGCCTTCATCATCGCGTCTCCTGCAGGTTCGATGGCCATTCTAGGCAGCGGCCTGCGCGCCCGGCTGCGACCGTGTGTCGCAGTCGGGGTCCAGGGTTTGCGTGGGGATACGGCAATGGCATGCTCGACGGATGCGGATCGACCTTCTCCTGCTCGATGTCGATGGTGTGCTGGTGCAGTACCAGCGCGCGCAGCGCGTGCTGCACCTGGCGCAGGCGCTGGACGTGCCGACCGCGCACGTGCAGGCCGCGCTGTACGACAGCGGACTGGAAGCGGCACACGACAGCGGTACGCTGGATGGCGCGCGCTATCTGGCCCGGCTTGGCGAACTGCTCGGCACAACGGTAACGCTGCCAACCTGGATCGCCGCACGCTACGCGGCCAGCCACCCGCAACTGCCGGTACTGCAACGGCTGCAGGCACTGCAGGTGCCTATCGCGGTGCTGACCAACAACGGTGCGTTGATGACGCAGGCGCTGCCGACGCTGCTGCCGCAGCTGTTTCCTGCATTGCAGGATCGCGTGTTCTGCAGCGCGGATTTCGGCCTGCGCAAACCTGCGCCGGAGGTGTTCCTGCGCACGCTCGCAGCCCTCGGCGTGGCACCGGCGCACGCGCTGTTCGTCGATGACCTGTTCGCCAACGTGCGCGGTGCGCGCGCGGCGGGCCTGCACGCGGAAACCGTGCGGGACGGACGCGGACTGGGCAAGGTACTGAAGCGCTACGCGGTGCGGTAGCGCCGGGCCATGCCCGGCGAGCGCAGCGGAAAAGAGACGCCGGGCATGGCCCGGCGCTACCCTGGTGACAGATCAGCGCGCTGCGACGAACGCAGCAATCGCCGCGCGCAGGCGCTTCAGGCCTTCGGCCACTTCTTCGTCGGTGATGTTCAACGACGGCACGAAGCGCAGCACGTCCGGGCCGGCCTGCAGGGTCAACAAGCCCTGTTCGGCAGCGTGGTCGAGGATGGCGCCAGCCTGGCCAGCAAACTCCTTGCTCAGCACCGCACCCAGCATCAGGCCGCGACCGCGCACCTCGCTGAACACCTTGAACTCGTCATTGATGCGGGCGAAGCCATCGCGCAGTGCCTTCGACTGGCGACTGACATTGGCCGCGATCTCGGCCGAAGCCAGCTTGCGCAGCGCCACTCGAGCGACAGCCGCGGCCAGCGGATTGCCGCCGAAGGTGGTGCCGTGGGCACCGAACTGCATGGTCTCGGCCACCTTCGGGCCGGCCAGCATCGCACCAATCGGGAAACCACCACCCAGCGCCTTGGCCAGGGTCACCATGTCCGGCACCACGTCGTCCTGCCAGTGCGCGAACAGCGTGCCGGTGCGGCCCATGCCGGCCTGGATCTCGTCCAGTACCAGCAGTGCGTTGTGCTGGTCGCACAGTTCGCGTACGCGCTTGAGGAAACCGGACTTGGCCGGCATCACCCCGCCCTCGCCCTGGATCGGCTCCAGCATCACCGCCGCCACGTCGCCGGCGGCCATCGCGGTTTCCAGCTGCACCTCATCGTTGAAGTCGATGTAGCGGAAGCCACCCGGCAGCGGCTCGTAGCCTTCCTGGTACTTCGGCTGCGCGGTGGCGGTCACCGCACCCATGGTGCGGCCATGGAAGCTGCCGCGGAAAGTGATGATCACGCGCTTGTCGGCCGGCCGGCCTTGGCTGGAGGCCCACTTGCGGACCATCTTGATCGCCACTTCGTTGGCTTCGGCGCCGGAGTTGCACAGGAACACGCGCTCGGCGAAGCGGCTGGACTTCACCAGTTCCTCGGCCAGGTGCAGCGGCGGCGCGCTGTAGAACACGTTGCTGGTATGCCACAGCTTGCCGGCCTGTTCGACCAGCGCGGCGACCAGGTCCGGGTCGTTGTGGCCCAGGCCGCACACGGCGATGCCTGCGGCCAGGTCGATGAACTCACGCCCCTGGCTGTCCCACACGCGGGCGCCCTGGCCTCGCTCCAGCACCACCTGGCGGGGCTTGTACACCGGCAGGTAGTAGTGCGACAGGGAGATCAGCGGATCGGTAGCGGCGGTCATGGCAGTCGGCAGGGTTCAGGAATGCCCATTCTCGCGCCGGAACCGGTGCGGCACAATGCACGCATGCGACCGTTTTCCGCCCCCCAGCTGAACCCCGCCACCGAGACCGGCTGGCGCCGCCAGTGGTTCGACATCATCTACCGCCACGACAGCCGGCCCTCGCGCAATTTCGACCTGATCCTGGTGGTGGCCATCATCGCCAGCGTCATCGTGGTGATGATCGACAGCGTGCAGCACCTGCATGCGCGCTGGTCCACCGGCCTGTACATCCTGGAATGGACCTTCACCGTCCTTTTCACCGCCGAATACCTGCTGCGGCTGGCGGTGGTGCGTCGGCCGCTGCGCTACGCGCTGAGCATCTGGGGCATCATCGATGTGCTGGCGATCCTGCCCACCTACCTGTCGCTGTTCATTCCCGGCGCGCAGAGTCTGCTGGTGGTGCGTGCGCTGCGCATCCTGCGGGTGTTCCGCATCCTCAAGCTGACCCGCTACGTCGAAGAAAGCGGTGTGCTGATGGAGTCGTTGTGGCGCAGCCGGCGCAAGGTGCTGGTGTTCCTGTTCACGGTCATCACCATCACCATCATCGCCGGCGCGCTGATGTACCTGATCGAAGGCCCCAACCATGGCTTCACCAGCATCCCCAGCAGCATGTACTGGGCGGTGGTGACGATGGCCACGGTCGGCTTCGGCGACATCGTGCCGCAGACCGTGCTCGGCCGCTTCGTCACCTCGGTGCTGATCCTGATCGGTTACAGCATCATCGCCGTGCCGACCGGCATCTACACCGCCGAACTGGCCAGCACCATGCGCGAAGCCGAACTGGCCGCGCGCCGCGATGCACGTGGCTGTCCGCACTGCGGGCTGGAAGGCCACGAGCCCGATGCGCGGCACTGCCGCAAGTGTGGCGGACCGTTGCCGGATACGTTCAGCCACTGACGATGATGCCGGCCAGCGGCCGGCACTACCCATGCCTGCGACAGTAGATCCACGCCATGCGTGGATGAAGCCCTACCGAACGACAGTAGATCCACGCCATGCGTGGATGAAGTCTCGCCGAACGGCAGTAGATCCACGCCATGCGTGGATGCTCCTGGCTCAATCCAGGAACAGATCCGGCAGCAACGGACGCGACGCATCCACCGCATAGCCGGAAAGATCGGTCACGCCGGTTTCGGCCAGCACCTCATCATCGATCAGGAACCGGCCGTGGAAGCCGGCCGCTTCACGCACCAGCACCGCATGCGCGGCATCGGCCATGATCTGCGGTGTGCGGCAGCCGCCGACGTCCACGCCAGGAATCATGTTGATCGCATCGGTAGCAATGACCGTGCGCGGCCACAACGCATTGACGGCCACGCCCTGCGGGCCGAACTCGGCGGCCAGGCCGAGAGTGACGAAGCTCATGCCCATCTTCGCCAGCGTGTAGCCGGTGTGCGCGCCCCACCACTTGGGATCGAGGCTCGGCGGCGGTGCGAGGGTCAGGATGTGCGGGTTCGGCGCCTGCAGCAGGTACGGCAGGCAGGCCTGCGCGCACAGGAAACTGCCGCGCGAATTGACCTGCTGCATCAGGTCGAAGCGCTTCATCGGCGTGTCCAGGGTGCCGCGCAACCAGATGGCGCTGGCGTTGTTGATCAGGATGTCGATGCCACCGAAGGTGTCCACGGCGGCAGCAACGGCTGCCTGCACCTGGTCTTCCTCGCGGATGTCGCACTTCAGCGCCAGGCCCTGGCCACCCGCTGCGGTCACCGCCTCGGCGGCACTGTGGATGGTGCCCGGCAGCTTCGGATTGGGCACCGACGACTTGGCGGCAATGGCGACGTTGGCGCCATCGCGCGCGGCGCGCAATGCGATCGCCAGGCCGATGCCACGCGAGGCACCGGTAATGAAAAGGGTCTTGCCCTGCAGACTGCCCACGTTCCACACTCCAGCGTATGCAATGAGCCGCTAGTATGCCGCGCCGACGCGGAGTTCACCGCACGTTGACGATACTGGCGGCCCGGTCACTGCACGAGGTCCATGCCATGCGCTGTTCCCGCCTGTTGTTGCCTGCCCTGGGCCTGGCCCTGCTCACTGCCTGCCAGGGCCGTTCGCCTGAACCCGGCAGCGCACCGGCCAAGGATGACGCCGCCAGCGTCGACAAGGCGGCCGGTGATGGCAAGCTGCGCTGGAGCGAGGCCGTTGTCTGGGATGGCGACCTCAACGCCTGCCGCCAGGGCGACAGCGCGGCCACCCGCGATTGCCTTCGCGATGCGATGCGCGCCGGCGGGGCCAGTGCCGACGCGGTCACCGCCGCCGAACAGCTTTCCACCGGTGGCGAACTGGCCTACGTGACCGCCTGGCATGAACATGACGGCCTGGGCGTGGCCACCGTCGAATACCCGTTCCGCGCCAACACCAATGAAGGCACGCGCCTGGTCGATGCCGGAGGCAAGCGTATCGACGTGGATGCAGTGCAGCTGGACGACACGCTGCGCGCCGATCCCGGCGTGCAGGAGGTGCTGAAGGCGAACCCGCAGGCCACGCCGTTCGCGCCGGCGCAGGCCGCAGGTACTGCAGCACTGGATGGAGGTGGCATCCGCCTGCTGTACCGCACGCCGCTGCGCGATTGCCATGCGTGCCCGGATGTGGGGCAGCTGCAGATCGGCTATGACTTCGACGGCAAGCGCAACTTCATCGGCCAGCAGGTGGTGCCGGTGACGCCGTAGTGGTTCGCCGCGCCATTCGGTAAAGCGCATCCACGCATGGCGTGGATCTACTGATACCCGCGCACCTGCTTGCTCAGCTGCGAAGGCAGCGCGCTCATGGCTTAGGGCCCTGCCCTTCGTTGTCTTCCCAATGCAGGATGCGGCGGGTGACGAAGCGGTAGACCGGCTTGCCGGTGGCGAACCAGAGGTCGCGCACCCACGAGGTGCGCTTGAGCACGCGCTTCTCCACCGGCGTCAGCGACGCGCGGCAGTACATGCGCTTGTGCTTGAGCAGGTGGCGCAGGTCTTCGCGCGCCAGCAAGCGCATCCAGCGCGAGCGCGGGTCGCCGATCACCGCCAGCTGGAAGTCGATCAGCGCCGGTCGACCGTCCTCGGTCACCAGCCAGTTGGCTTCCTTGGCCAGGTCGTTGTGGGCCACACCACGTCGATGCAGCTGCTGCAGCAGGCGGCGCGCGGCGCGGAACCAGGCCACGTCTCCGCGCGGCGGGCGCTGGTACATCGCATCACCGGCCATGAAGCTGCGGTCCAGGTGGCGGCCATTCCAGTCCAGCAGTTGCGGCACGTCGGCCATGCCGTGGATGTGCTTCAGCGCGCGCGCTTCGCGCCGCGCCAGCCACCACGCAGGCAGCCGCAGCCACAGCGGCGTGGCCCCCAGATCGCGGCGCACGAAGGGGCCTTCCGGGCCCTGCACGAGGAGGATCCGGCCAAAGCTGTCGGCCTTCAGTGCATGCGTTGGCGCGTCGTTGGATACAGGCATGGCGACATTCTAGGCGATGGCGATGGTTGCAAACGGTCACCAAGCGGCTGGGAACCAGTCACCTTCACGCCTCTATAATCGGGAAATGGACTCTTCATGGATCGACGCCACCCTCGCGTGGATTGCCGCTCATCCCGTGTTGGCGGGTGCGGTCATCTTTCTGATCGCCTTCTGCGATGCGGTCATCATTCTTGGCGCCATCGTGCCGGCGCTGCCGTTGCTGTTTGCCGTCGGCGTGTTCATCGGCCTGGGCCAGATCTCCGGGCCGTATGCGGTTGCAGCCGCAGCGCTGGGTGCATTCGCCGGTGATGGCATCAGCTACTGGATAGGCCGGCGCTGGGGCGACCGCCTGCGTGGCGTCTGGCCGTTCAGCCGTTACCCGCAGCTGCTCGACCGGGGCGAGAACCTGTTCCGCCGCAATGCATTCAAGAGCATCCTGATCGCCCGCTATGTCGGCGCGATCCGGCCATTCGTGCCCGCCATTGCCGGCATGATGAAGATGCCTGCCAGCCGTTATGTGCAGGCCAGTGGCATCGCCAGTATTTCCTGGGCTGTGCTGTTCCTGGCCCCGGGCTGGATCCTCGGCGAGGCCTACGACACCGTCGCTGCAGTTGCCGGCCGGCTGGTCGTGGTGGCGGGCCTGCTGGCGGTGATCCTCAGCCTGGTCTGGGCCATCGTGCTGTACGGCTATCGCTGGTCGGCCGCACGCATGGACAACTGGCTGGCCCGCCTGCTCGACTGGTCCAACCGGCACCCGACACTCGGTCGCTACACCGTCGGCGTGCTCGACCCGAAGCGCCGCGAGTCGGTACCGCTGGCGATGCTGGCGCTGATGCTGCTGCTGTTGGGCTGGGGCTGGTTCGCCCTGTTGACCGTGGTGGTCGCCCATGGCGAGCCCCTGGCGGTGGATCTTCTGGTGCACCAGGCAATGCTGGCCCTGCGCAATCCGCTGGCCGATTACCCGATGGCCGCTTTGGCGTCGTTGGGCGCATGGCAGGTGCTGCTGCCGGCAACCGCTGCGGCAATGGGCTACCTGGTCTGGCGCCGGCGCTGGATGGCGGCCGCCCATTGGCTGGCCGCATTGGCCTTCGGCCTGGCCCTGACCAAACTGCTCGGCGCCACCGTTGATGTGGTGCGCCCGATCGATGCCAGCAGCGGCTTCGGCTTCCCGTCGGTGTCAGTGACCATGGCCACCATCACCTTCGGCTTCTTCGCAGTGTTGATCGCCCGAGAAATGCCCGGCCGCACCCGCGTCTGGCCCTACCTGGTGTCAGGCATCGTGGTCAGCTTGATCGGCTTCTCGCGCCTGTACCTGGGCGCGCACTGGCTGAGCGACGTCATCGGCGGCATGTTGTTCGGCACCTTCTGGCTGCTGGTGCTGGGCATCGCCTATCGCCGCCGCTTCAACCGCTCGTTCTGGGTCAAGCCGGTGGCATGGCTGTTCTACGGCGTCTTCGCGGTGGCGGCGATGTGGTACGCACCGCGCAACATCGCCATCAAGCTGGAACGCTTCGAGCCGACCTTGCCGGCACCGCTGGCGATGGACGCGCAGGCCTGGTGGCAGCACGACTGGGCGAAGCTGCCGGCGCGTCGCAACGAGTTCGACGATGACCAGCGCTGGCCGCTGGATGTGCAGGTGGCCGGTCCGTTGGCGCAGCTGCAGGCGCAGCTGGAAGCGCGCGGCTGGCAGGTGCAGGCGCAGGCCGGCTGGCAGGAAGCGCTGCTGATGCTGGACAAGAACACCGGCGCCGATGAACTGCCGGTGCTGCCGGCGACCTTGGATACGCGCGTCGAAGCGCTGCTGATGGTGCGCCAGGGCGCACAGGCTGATGAGCGCTACGTGCTGCGCCTGTGGCAGGCACCGGCACAGCTGCAGCCGGGCGACACCCCGTTGTGGCTGGGCAGCGCACAGACCCTGCGCTACGAGCGTCACTTCCAGTGGATCGGCATGTGGCACCCGGTGCGCGGGATCGATCCGGCGTTGAACGCGGTGAAGGAAGCGGTGCAGGCGCTGCCTCAGCAGGAAGCCGTGCACCCGGAGACCGGGCTGCCGGTGCTGCGGTTGAAGACCACCGCGCCCTGATGGATCCGCCGGGCATGGCCCGGCGCTACCGCCTCCGCTCTGGTAGTCGCCAACCTCGGTTGGCGCTTCGGCAAAGGCTGCCAACCAAGGTTGGCATCTACCGGTTCTGGGTTGGTTGGCATCTACCGGTTCCGCTTTGGTTGGCGGCTGCCGGTCTCGGCGTTCCGTCGTTACGGCATCCAGCCCAGCAGCTGCTGCAGGCGCTGATGCGGGTCGTCCAGCTGCAGCAGCTGCAGGCGCTGCTGTTCGCTCAGCGGCAGCAGTTCGCCCAGCCGCCAGCTGACCCAGCTGGCCTGATCCATCAAGGCCGGCGTGGCCGGTGCGAATGCCGTGCCCGCCTGCTCGATGATGTGGTCCAGTACCGTCGCCAGCAGCGCATGCTGCGGACGCAGTTCGTCATCGGGATCCTCATCGCACCAGCGCACATCGGCCACCACCAACCCGTTGTCGCGCACGCGCGTGCGCTCGACATGGAAACGGCGGGTGCCGCGCAATCGCAGCTGCAGCACGCCATCGGCGCCGACGTCGAAATCCTCGATCTTCACCTGCACGCCGAAGGCGGCCGGCGTTGCCGGCGCTCCCACTTCGTGCCCTTCCAGGATCAGGCAGACACCGAAACCTTCGCCGCTGCGCCCAGTTTCGCGGACCAGATCCAGGTAGCGTGGCTCGAACACGCGCAGCCCGATGGCCGCTCCCGGAAGCAGCGTCGTATGCAGCGGGAACAGCGGCAGCGAACCCTCACCGCTCATCGTGCCTGCAGTCCTGCCAGGAAGCGGCGCGGTGCGCCGTCGAAGCCGCCGTTGGACATGAACACCACATGGTCGCCGCTGCGCACATCGGTCTGCAGCTGCGCCAACAGCGCGTCGGTATCGGCCACCGCGTGCGCCTCACCGCGCACCGCGGCGATCACTGCGGCCGCATCCCAGGCCAGCTCCGGGCGGTGCAGGAACACCACCTCATCGGCGAGTGCCAACGACGGTGCCAGCGCTTGTGCGTGGGCCCCGAGCCGCATCGAATTGCTGCGCGGCTCCATCGCCACCACGATGCGCGCATCACCGACCCTGGCACGCAGGCCTTCGAGGGTGGTCGCAATCGCGGTCGGGTGATGGGCGAAGTCGTCGTAGACGGTGATGCCATCGTGGTTGCCGATCACTTCCATGCGCCGCTTGACGCTGCGGAAGCGCGCCAGCGCCGGGATCACCTCGGCCGGCGCGACACCCACTGCATGTGCAGCGGCCAGTGCGGCCAGGCCATTGAGCACGTTGTGCCGGCCCAGCAGCGACCAGTGCACATCGCCCAGTGCCTGCCCGCGATGATGGACGCGGAACGCGCTGCCATCGGCGGCCAGCAGCTCGGCGTGCCATTCCAGCGACGGATCGAAGCCGAAGCGTTCGACCGGGGTCCAGCAGCCCATCGCCAGCACTTCAGCCAGGTGCGTGTCTTCGCCGTTGACGATCAGGCGGCCGCGCGCCGGCACGGTACGCACCAGGTGGTGGAACTGGCGCTGGATCGCCGCCACGTCGGGGAAGATGTCGGCGTGGTCGTATTCGAGGTTGTTGAGGATCGCCACCAGCGGCCGGTAGTGCACGAACTTGCTGCGCTTGTCGAAGAACGCGGTGTCGTACTCGTCGGCTTCGACGACGAACTCGCGGCCCTGGCCCAACCGGGCAGACACGCCGAAGTCCTCGGCCACGCCGCCGATCAGGAAGCCGGGGGAGCGACCGGCATTCTCCAGCAGCCAGGTCAGGATGGTGGTGGTGGTGGTCTTGCCATGGGTGCCGGCCACGGCCAGGGTGTCGCGTCCCGGCAGGACCTGCTCGGACAGCCACTGGGCGCCGGAAATGTAGCGCTGGCCGGCATCCAGCACGGCTTCCACGGCCGGATTGCCGCGCGACAGCGCGTTGCCGATCACCACCTGCCCGGTGCCCTGCGGCACGCTGTCGGCGCGGTAGCCCTGATCCAGGGTGATGCCCAGCTGCTCGAGCTGGGTCGACATCGGCGGATAGATGGCCTGGTCGCTGCCACTGACCGTATGGCCCAGTTCCCGCGCCAGGGCGGCCACGCCACCCATGAAGGTGCCGGCGATTGCAAGGATATGTACGCTGCTCATGACCGGGGATTGTGACCGATCACGGCTGTATAGGGCCATTGTCGGCAACAGGGTAAGAGAACCCCTACAGTCACTGTGAGAAAACTCCAATCGCATGTCAGGGAATTCCCGATAGCGATGTTCTGTGAACCCGGACACAATTCAGGATGCCAGCCGCAGTACCCGAACCGGTCCTACTCCCCAAGAGGCCATCCCCAAGGGAGCTCATGCTGTGGGGGCCCTGAGCAAGCCCTTTGCTGGCACCTATGAAACGAAACAGGCCTGATCCTCGCGGATCAGGCCTGTTTTTTTGCGCCTGCGGCGGCCGGCATCGACCGGCCAGCCGGGTCAGCGCTTGATCGCCGCCAGGATGCGGGCTTCGATCTCGTCGAGCTCGCCGACGCCATCGACGCGGGCCAGGGTGCCACGGCCAGCGTAGAAGTCGACCACCGGAGCGGTCTGCTCGGTGTAGACCTGCAGGCGCTTGCGCACCGATTCCGGATTGTCGTCGGCGCGACCCTGTTCCTGCGCACGGCCGGCGATACGCTCGACCAGCAGCTCGGTGGCCACGTCCAGCTGCACCACGGCATCCAACGGCTGGCCGATCTCGGCCAGCATGCCGTCCAGCGCGTTGGCCTGGGCCACATTGCGCGGATAGCCGTCAAGGATGAAGCCCTTGGCGACATCGGCCTGGGCCAGGCGCGACTTCAGCATGCCCAGCAGGATCTCATCGGACACCAGGTTGCCGGCATCCATCACCGACTTGGCCTGCTTGCCCAGCTCGGAGCCGGCGGCGATTTCCGCGCGCAGCATGTCGCCGGTGGAAATGTGGGCGATCTCGAGCTTTTCCTTCAGGCGCGTCGCCTGTGTCCCCTTGCCCGAACCGGGCGGTCCCAACAGAACCAATCGCATTGACCTGACTCCAACGTGTTGAAAATAAAGAAGGTTCGCGTCCCGGACGGTCCGGTATCGCTGCACCGCAATAGCGCCACTTTAGCGCATCCGGGTAATGTCCCTGCAATGTCCCCTCCCCCGAGCAGGTAGAAGCATGCGCAATGGCACCCTCCTTTACGCCCAGTCAGGCGGCGTCACCGCCGTCATCAACGCCACGGCCGCAGCGGTGATCGAACAGGCCCGCGCCAAGGGAATCAAGGTCCTGGCCGCGCGCAACGGCATCCTTGGCGCCCTGCGCGAGGAGCTGATCGACACCAGCAAGGAGAGTGCTGCGGCCATCCGCGCCCTTGCCCACACCCCCGGCGGTGCGTTCGGCTCGTGCCGGGTCAAGCTGAAATCGCTGGAGGCCGACCGTGCCCGTTACGACCGCCTGCTGGAGGTCCTGCGCGCCCACGACGTGCGCTGGTTCCTCTACAACGGCGGCAACGACTCGGCAGACACCGCCCTGAAGGTATCGCAGCTGGCAAAAAGCTCCGGCTACGACCTGACCTGCATCGGCGTGCCCAAGACCATCGACAACGACCTGGCGGTGACCGACACCTGCCCCGGCTTCGGTTCGGCGGCCAAATACACGGCCGTGTCCGTGCGCGAAGCGGCGTTGGACGTGGCGGCCATGGCCGAGACCTCCACCCGCGTCTTCATCTACGAGGCGATGGGCCGCCACGCCGGCTGGCTGGCTGCAGCCGCCGGCCTGGCCGGTACCGGCGAGGACGACGCCCCGCACATCATCCTGCTGCCCGAGCGCGCCTATGACGAGGCCGCGTTCCTGGCCAAGGTCAAGGCCGTGGTGGCACGCGTGGGCTACTGCGTGGTGGTGGCGTCGGAAGGCATCGCCACCGCCGATGGCCGCTTCGTCGCCGACGCCGGCGGCGGCAAGGACTCCTTCGGCCATTCGCAGCTGGGCGGCGTGGCCGCGCATCTGGCCGGGCGGGTCAAGGACCAGCTGGGGCTGAAGGTGCACTGGGCCCTGCCCGACTATCTGCAGCGATCGGCCCGCCACCTGGCCAGCAAAACCGACTGGGAACAGGCCCAGGCGGTGGGCAAGGCGGCAGTGCAGCTGGCGCTGAAGGGACAGAACGGGGTGATGCCGGTGATCGTGCGCAGCAGCGATGCGCCCTATCGTTGGAAGATCGAGGCAGCGCCGCTGTCGAAGATCGCCAACCATGAAAAGAAGATGCCGGCCAGCTTCATCCGCCGCGATGGCTTCGGCATCACTGCCAAGGCGCGGGCCTACCTGCAGCCGTTGATCAAGGGTGAAGCACCGTTGCCCTACGGTAGTGATGGCCTGCCGAAGTACGTGACGCTGAAGAACGTCGCGGTGAAGCAGAAACTGCCAGCGTTCGAAGGCTGACCCCCAAGGGGACGGAGGGGATTAAGTCGTATACGCCCCTCCGTCACTTCCACCAGCGTCAGCGTGGGTCGGATACGACTTAATCCCCTCCGTCCCCTTTTCAGGAGGAATGCCATGGCGTTGCGTGTTGTTCGACTTGGCTCACCGCGTGCGCCCGGTGAAGGCCTGCGCATCGGCACGGTGCGGCGCCCACCGCGCGGTGTGCCGCGCAGCGAGTTCGCGAAGCAGGACTGGTACGACGTCTGGTTTCCTACGCTGTCTCCCAGCGCGGAGCTGGTGAAACAGGCGCACGAGGCGAAGACCGCCGTCGACTGGACGGCGTTCTTCCGTCACTACAAAGTCGAAATGAAGGCACCCGATGCGGCGCACGCGCTGGACCTTCTGGCGGCGCTGTCGCAGCACAGCGATATCGCGGTGGGCTGCTATTGCGAGGATGCAGCGCACTGCCACCGATCGGCACTGCGCGAACTGCTGGTGGCGCGTGGAGCGAGGCTTGCGGATTGATCAATGGGTTGCCGGCCAGCGGCCGGCACTACCTAGGTCTCCCTTGCAGTAGATCCACGCCATGCGTGGATGCTTGGCCTCAATTGCAGGCCTTGCCTTCCATCTGCAGCTGCGCGGCGAACATCGTCACCTGCGGGATCTTGCCGGCGGCGGCCTGCTTCTTGGCTTCTTCCAGGTAGATGCGCGACTGGCCCTGCCCATCCAGCGCCTGCGCGTTGTTCACCGGCAGACGCCACACGCGCACCACCGCCTGCTGCGCCGGGCAGGCCGCATTGGGCACACGGATCACGTCATTGAGCTTCCAGCCCTTGTCGGCGCTCGGTTGTGCCTTGGCGTAGTCGACAAAGCGGGCGCGCGGCTGGCACTGCTCGCTGGTGCGCACCGCCGAGAAACGATAGGGCTCCGCGGCCTGGCCGGTGAACGCGCCTTCCAGGCGGGCACAGGCCTCGGGAATCTGCCGCAGCGTATGCACCGCGCCGACCGCCTGCGGTGCACCGATCGCGCGCTGCAGTTCGGGTGCTTCCGCCGCGAAGGCAGGCAGGGCCGGGGCCAGAACGGCAAGCATCAACAGGGACAGGCGCATGGGGATTCTCCGACAGGACTGCGCGCAGGCTTGCAGAGGTTGGCTTAACGGGGTGCAAAGGCGCATCCATCGAGCAGCCGCTGCGCTCGCCGGGCGCGGCCCGGCGCTACCATCCGGGCGCGGGTGCACGCATACTGCGGACACCAGGGAATGCTGAACACCGCCATACGTCGGACGACCACCAAGGTCGGTACGGGTTGGTTCCAGGCTGCAGCCCGTCGTCCCCCTCGTGGTGCAGTTCATCGCCACTGGATGCTTGTCCATCCATTTTGCGGAGGGGTCTAATGCTGGAACGTCACGGGCTGTCATTGGCGCTGGGCTGCGCCATTCTCGCGATCCTGTACGGAATCGTCTCGGCGCGCTGGATCCTGCGCCAACCCACCGGCAATGAACGCATGGTCGCCATCGCCACGGCCATCCAGGAAGGCGCGCGCGCCTACCTCAACCGCCAGTACCTGACCATCGGCATCGCCGGCGTGGTGCTGTTCGTGCTGGTCGGCATCTTCCTGAGCTGGTACACCGCGATCGGCTTCGCGGTCGGTGCGGTGCTGTCCGGCGCAGCGGGCTACATCGGCATGAACGTGTCGGTGCGCGCCAACGTACGCACCGCCGAGGCAGCGCGCCATGGCATCAGTGCGGCGATGGATGTTGCGTTCCGCGGCGGTGCGATCACCGGCATGCTGGTGGTCGGCCTGGGCCTGCTCGGCGTGGCCGGCTACTACGCACTGCTGCTGCGGCTGGGCCTGCCGATGGAACAGGCACTGCATGCACTGGTCGGCCTGGCCTTCGGCTCATCGCTGATCTCGATCTTCGCGCGCCTGGGCGGCGGCATCTTCACCAAGGGGGCCGATGTCGGCGCCGATCTGGTCGGCAAGGTCGAAGCGGGCATTCCCGAGGACGACCCGCGCAACCCGGCGGTGATCGCCGACAACGTCGGCGACAACGTCGGCGACTGCGCCGGCATGGCCGCCGACCTGTTTGAAACCTATGCGGTCACCGTGATCGCCACCATGCTGCTGGGCAGCCTGATGCTGGCCGAGGCCGGTGCCAATGCGGTGCTGTATCCGCTGGTGCTGGGCGGTGTTTCGATCATCGCTTCGATCATCGGCGCGCTGTTTGTGAAGGTGAAGCCCGGTGGCTCGATCATGGGCGCGCTGTACAAGGGCGTGATCGTCTCCGGTGTGCTGGCAGCGATCGCGTTCTATCCGATCACCACAGGACTCATGGCAGACAACGTGCATGGCCCTGTCGCACTCTACGGCTGTGCGTTGATCGGCCTGGTGTTGACCGGCCTGATCGTATGGATCACCGAGTACTACACCGGCACCCAGTACAAGCCGGTGCAGCACGTGGCGCAGGCCTCGACCACCGGCCACGGCACCAACATCATCGCCGGCCTCGGCATCTCGATGAAGTCCACGGCGCTGCCGGTTATCGCCGTCTGTGTGGCGATCTGGGGCGCGCACGCGCTGGCCGGGTTGTACGGCATCGCCATCGCCGCCACCGCGATGCTGTCGATGGCGGGCATGATCGTCGCACTCGATGCCTACGGGCCGATCACCGACAACGCCGGTGGCATCGCCGAGATGGCCGAACTGCCCTCGGAGATCCGCGACATCACCGATCCGCTCGATGCGGTGGGCAACACCACCAAGGCAGTCACCAAGGGCTATGCCATCGGTTCGGCAGCACTGGCCGCGCTGGTGTTGTTCGCCGACTACACGCACAACCTGCAGGCGGCCAATCCCGGCCAGGAGTTCCGCTTCGACCTCAGCGACCACACGGTGATCATCGGCCTGCTGATCGGCGGCCTGATTCCCTACCTGTTCGGCGCGATGGCGATGGAAGCGGTCGGTCGCGCGGCCGGCGCGGTGGTGGAGGAAGTGCGGCGGCAGTTCCGCGAGATCCCCGGCATCATGCAGGGCACCGCCAAGCCGCAGTACGACAAGGCGGTGGACATGCTGACCCGCTCGGCGATCCGCGAAATGATCGTGCCGTCGCTGCTGCCGGTCGCCGTGCCGGTGGTGGTCGGCCTGCTGCTGGGGCCACGCGCGCTGGGCGGCCTGCTGATCGGCACGATCGTCACCGGGCTCTTCGTGGCCATATCGATGACCACCGGCGGCGGTGCCTGGGACAACGCCAAGAAGTACATCGAGGATGGCCACTTCGGCGGCAAGGGCAGCGAGGCGCACAAGGCGGCAGTGACCGGCGACACCGTGGGTGATCCGTACAAGGATACTGCCGGCCCGGCGATCAACCCGCTGATCAAGATCATCAACATCGTGGCGCTGTTGCTGGTGCCATTGCTGTAGATCCACGTCATGCGTGGATGGCGGCCCCCGCCGCCGATCACCGTCCGCGCAGATAGAACGCCACTGGCACCATCACTTCTACCGGGTCGCCGGCCACATCGGCCGGCGGCACCGGCACCGGGCTGGCGCGCTGCACGGTGTCCAGTGTCTCCTGATCGAGCAGGGCGAAGCCGCTGCTGCGCTCGATGCGCGGCGCCGACACGCGGCCGTCGCGGGCAACCGCAAAGCGCACATAGGCCACGCCCTGCTGGCGCAACCGTTCGGACTGGCGTGGATAGCGCCGATGCTGTTGCAGGTGTCCCAGCAGCAACCCCTGCCAGGTGGCGTTGGCACTGCTGCGTTCGCCAGCGGTGGTGCGCGGTGCAGCGTAACGTGCTGCTGTCTGTGCAGGAACGTCCGGCGGCGCCAGCGTGCGATCGACATTGGCGTCCGCAGCGTCCTCTGTCGGCTTCGCAGCTGGCTCGAGCGGGGCCGCAAATTCCCCTTGTGGCAGCGCCGGCGCTTTGATCTGTTCGTGTTGCTTCGGCACGGTCACGCGCCGCTGCTGCTCCTGCTGCAACGGTCCGGCGGGCAGCGCGCGCGGCGGTACCGGCGGCGCCTGGGCGGCGGGAGCCAATTCCAGCATCAAGGCGGCAGGAGGTGCCACTGCTACGACCGGCGGCGTGCGCGACGCCCACCACCACAGCGTAACGATCAGCACCGCATGTGCCATCAGCACGATCGCCAGGCTGGCTGCCCAGCGCTGCAGCCCGCTCATCGAGCGCCCTGCTCCAACCCGACCAGGGCGACCTTCAGGTAACCGGCACTGCGCAGCGCATCCAGCGTCGCCATCAGGTCTCCATAGGAGACGCGCTGATCGGCACGCAGATAGAGACGCTGCGACGTATCGCCATGCGTTGCCGAGCGCAGCGCAGTGGCGAGGCCATCGCGCACCACCGGCGCCTCGCCCACCCGCAGCGACAGGTCGGCCTGCACGGTCACATACACCGGCGCATTTTCTGTCGGCGTCGCCTGTGCGCTGCTGGCGGGGAGCTGCACGGGCACCGACACCGTAGCCAACGGCGCGGCCACCATGAAGATGATCAACAGCACCAGCATCACGTCGATGAAGGGCGTGACATTGATCTCATGGGCTTCTTCCGGGGTGTCATCGCGTCCGGATGCGGTCCTGATCGCCATGGCGTGCCTCAGTTCACTGCACGCAGCGTGCCTGCCGGTGCACGGCGTGCAGCCCGATCCAGATCACGCGACACCAGCTGCTGCACAGCTGCGGACAGATCGCCCAGCAGGCCACGCAGGCCCGCCAGCACCCGGGTGAAGTGGTTGTAGACCAGTACCGCCGGGATCGCTGCGACCAGACCGAGCGCGGTAGCCAGCAGCGCCTCGGCAATGCCTGGCGCAACCACGGCCAGATTGGTGGTGTTGCTGTGGGCGATGCCGATGAAGCTGTTCATGATGCCCCACACGGTGCCGAACAGGCCCACGAAGGGCGCCACTGCGCCAATGCTGGCAAGCACGCCGATGCCACGACGCTGGTTGCGTGCGGACTCCAGTTCCAGACGCTCCAGTCGTGACGCCACCCGCTCCTTGATCCCCTCACGATGATCAAGTTCCTGCGACAGATGCAGCTCGGTGCGCGCAGCATCCAGCATGGCGACGGCGATGCTCTGTTGCAGTGCGGGCTCGCCGCCTGCGACCGGCAGGCTGGGTGCCGACAGCAGCAGGCTTCGCGCGAGGCGCAAGGCGCGCGCCTGCCGGGCCAGTTCCCAGCCCTTGGCCAGCAGCACGGTCCAGGTGGCCAGCGAGGCTACAGCCAGGGCAATCATCACGCCCTTCACCACCACATCGGCAGCCAGGTACATGCCCCAGGGGGTCAGTGCGGGGGCGGCCATGGGCGCCAGATCAGCAGGCAGCATCGTCAGAGGTTCCATTGGAATCGGAAGAGGAGGCGCGACGGCGGGCAGCGCGCGGATCGGCGGCATCGTCCACGCCCACCAGCGGCGAAAGATCGAAACGTGGCGCCGGTCGACTCAGGACATAGCCGGCACTGACCGCAAAGAACAGGCCAACGCCCAGCAGCAGGCGCCAGGACGGGTGTGCGCCCCAGCAGAACATCGCAAATCCCACCGCCATGCCCGCGCTGGCAAACGCCTTGCCCTTGCGCGATACCGCGCCCTGCTCACGCCACAGGCGCAGCGACGGGCCGTAGCGCGGATGGGAAAGCAGCCGCTGCTCGAACCTGGGTGAACTGCGCGCGAAGCAGCCCACCGCCAGGATCAGGAAGATGGTGGTCGGCATGACTGGCAGCAGCGCGCCGATCACCCCCAGCGCGACCATCAGCCAGCCGAGCGCGAACCAGAGCCAGCGCATCAATCGCGCGCCAGCGCGCAGTGCAGGGACATCAGGAAAACTCCACTTCGACATGGCCGTGTACGCTGCGGAACGCGGCATCGGCGGCATCGATCACTTCCTGCTCCTGCGCCGGCGACAGCACCACTGCATCCAGTGCAGCAGTGAACTCGCGCCAGTGCCGCGCGGCCCCATCAGGATGTGCCGCCAGGTGGCGCGCACCGAAATCACGATCCAGGCCAAGCGCAGCCGCCATCTTGTAGAGCACGGTGCCACCCAGGTTGGAGCCTTCAGCAACATACAACCAGCCCAACGCAGTCGGCAGCGGCAGGTCATTCCCGAGCGCGATGATGTCCTCGCCCGGCAGCGCCTGCTCCAGGTCCTGCAGGTCGCTGCGTACCTGCTGCAGGCGGCGACGTTCAGCCAGGTCCGGCAGCAACGCGTCCAGCGCAGGGCTGGCGTACAACGCATCGATGCTGCGGTGGAAGCGGTACTGCACGCGCAGGAAGCGAGCGAAATTGCTGCGGTCGGCAAAGATGTCGCCGGCCATGATGCGCTTGTCGAGAGCGCCATGGCTGTCGCGGGTGGCGGCCTTCAGCCGCACGCTGCGGCTGTCTTCGAGGGATGTCTGAACGGTCATCGGGAGTGCCAGGGAAAGCGTCCCCCTGTAGACGATCCCGGCGAGGGTTCCCCCAACCCTGCTTGCGTCGATAATGCAGGTTCCTTTCCATTGCCAGGACCCCACCGATGATCACCACCGAACCGCGCATGACCAACCTGTTCCTGCAGCTGGGTCTGGATGCCAGTGCCGAGGGCATTGCCCGGTTCATCGCCGACCACCAGCTGGCCGCCGGTGTGGAAGTGGCCGATGCCCCGTACTGGAACGAAGCCCAGCGCCAGTTCCTGGCCGAATCGCTGCAGGCTGATGCAGCCTGGACCACCGTGGTCGACGAACTGAACGAAGCACTGCACGAAGCGGCGGTGAAGGCGGCGACCGGGCTGTAATCGCCGGGTGGTAGCGCCGGCATGAACCGGCGCTACCGTTGTGTTGCGGGTGATCCGCCGGGCATGGCCCGGCGCTACCAGTAGATCCACGCCATGCGTGGATGGTTGATCAATACCGCCAGGTAAAGGCCAATCGCGCGGTCCGGCCCGGAGCCGGCATCACGCCCAGGGCCAGCGGGTCCAGGTAGTAGCGGTCGGTCACGTTGTCCACGTTCGCTTCCACCGACAGCTGGTCGTTGAAACTCCAGCTCGCGAACAGATCCACCAGCGTGGTCGGCCGGTACAGCTGCTGGATCGCCGACAACCCGACGTTCCATTCCTTGTCCAGCTTGCTGATCGGGCCAGCGTTGTGGACCACGCGGGTGCCGAAGGTCAGGCGCTCGTCGAACAGTCGCGAACCCAGGGTCAGGTTGACCATGTAGCGCGGCGGGTTCTGGGTGTTGCTGTAGGAACCTTCGAAGCCACCATCCACGCAGTCCGGCGTGCCGATCAGTTCCTCGATCCTGCGCTGGACGCCGTACGCGCGGCGTTCGGCAGCGATGTCCGGCGCGCAGGTCTTGGCCTTGAAGTAGTAGTGCGCCGACAGATCGGCAAACACCTTGCCGCTGTCATAGCTGGACTGGAACTCCATGCCCGACACCTTGAAGCGGTCGACGTTGCGGATCAGGCCGGCCGACAACGTGCGGTAGTCGCGGGTGATCAGGTCATCGATGCGGGTATCGAAGTACGCCAGCTTCAGCGCCAGGCGGTCACCGGCAGTGAACAGGTCGTGCTGGATCGTACTGGCGCCCAGTTCCCAGCTGTGCGCGCGCTCGGGCTTGAGTTCGTCCACCGGCTTGGCCGCAGTGAACAGGCCGAGCGTGGTCTCGAACAGGCTCGGCAGCTTGGTGCCTTCGGCGTACTTCAGGTAGACCATGCTGTCTTCGCTGAAACGGAAGGCCACGCTGGCGGTCGGCGAGAATGCGCTGTCACGGCGGCGGATCGGCTGCGACCAGGTCCAGCTCACCGGCACTTTCAGATCCTCTGCAGCATCGGCGTCATAGAAGTTCCAGCCACCGATGTCGCCGACGGTGCCCTTCTTGTACGGCGAGGCCAGCAGCGACGCCTGGGTGAAGTTGCCGTTCGCGTCGGGATACCAGTTCAGCAGCGCGATGCGCTTGGCCCGCCACGACGGCAGCTTGGGATTGCCGTTGAGCAGCTCGGTGTAGCGGTACTGGCCCTGGACTTCGTATCCGTCCGGCGTGGCCAGGCGATTGCGGTCATGCACGTCCACGCGGTTCCAGCGCCCGCCCAGCAGCATCTCCCAGTGTTCGTCCGGCGCCCACTTCAGCGACGCCACCGCGCTGTATTCCTTGCGCTCGGCATTGCGCAGGAAGCGGTTGTTGACCAGGTCGTCGTGCATGATCGGGCCGGAGCTGCCCGGGGCGATGTCTTCATCGCTGTAGGACAGGCCGTAGTCGAGGGTGAAGCGGCCGGCACTGCTGTCGAACACCGACGTATTGCTGGCGTCCAGACCGAAGCGTTTCTGCCGCAACGGGTTGCGGTAGGCATCCTTGTAGCCGGGATTGCCGCTGAAGCTGGGCGCGTCGTACCACTCGGTACGGCGGTCGAAGTACCACGGGGTAATGCCGGTCAGGCTGTTGTACATCACGCTGTCGGCGTCGGTGTACCACGCGTTGACGCGCAGGTCGATCAGCTCGCTGTCCGGGTTGAACCGGTAGCGCAGGCTGTAGCTGTCCATGTCGACATGGCCCGGGTCCCACTGCGGCACGCGGTCGCGGTCGACGCGGATGATCTGCGAGGCCATGATCTCGCCAGCGGTGCCTTCATAGCGCCGATAGCCCGCTTCCAGTGTCTGCGCGTCGTCGATGCGCCAGGTGCCCTTGAGCAGGGTCGATTTCGAACGCGAGGACGTGTTGAACACTTCGGTGCGCGGCGGATTCAGCGGGGCCAGGGTGCGACGGGTCTGCGGGAAATCGTCGTAGCCCTTGCTGCCGGAGAAGTAATTGCCGTTGTCTCGGTACGCATAGGCGGCCACCAGGTCGAAGCGATCCCAGTGCCCGGCGGCGGCCACGTTGAAGAACTGGCTGCCGGTGGCGCTGCGATCGCTGCGCGGCACGGCCTCGTAGCCGGGCAGGTTGTTGGCGCTGCCGTTGGCCAGTCCCCCGCGCAAGCGTACGCCGACATCGCGCCCCTCGCGCAGCACGTCATCGACATTCAGGGTTTCCATTTCGACCACGCCACCGATACCGCCGGAGGCATTGGCCTGCAGGCTCGGGCCCTTGGTGATGGTCAGCCGCGAGATCAGGTCGGGGTCGAGGTAGGTGCGCTGCGACTGGCCGGCATAGCCACGGTAGGTGTCCATGCTGGACTGGCCACCGTCGATGATGACCGGCACCCGGCTCTGGCCCTGGATCCCGCGGATGTTCACGTCGAAGCCGTTGCCCACACGGGGATCGCCCGCAGTAACACCGGCCACGCCCTTGACGATGTCGCCGTTGGAGGTGCCGCGGAACCGCTCCAGTGCGACGCGGCCGATGCTGGTGGTCGAACCCACGCTGCGGTAGCTGTCGAGCAGGCGTGCTTCATCGCTGGCCGCGCCGCCCTGCACGCGGTCTCCGGCCACGCTGAGGGTATCGGTGACGATCACACCGCCAATCTGGCCCGCCGCAGCGACCTCCAGCGTCACCGCATCGGCGCTTACCCGGCGCACGCTCAGGCCACTGCCGCGCAGCAGACGTGCTAGGGCCTCGTCGGCTGACAGCGTGCCGCTGACCGGTTGCGAGATCACGCCCTTGGCCAGCGTGCTCGGATAGACCACCTGCACACCGGACTGGCGCATGTAGGCGCGCAGTGCATCGTCCAGCGGTTGGTCGGGAATATCGAAGTGCTGTACCGCAGCCGGGCCAGCGGTGCTGGACTGCGCCATCACGGTGGGGGTGGCGGTTGCCAGGCCGGCGGCCAGCAGCGCGATGCACAGACGGGACGGGCGCGGTGAGCGGCCCGGGCGGCGGAATTCGTACATGGGGGAACCTGTCAGAGGAGCGTGGCCGCGGGCGCGGCATCATCCGCGCATGCGCGGACCCAACGACGTACGTGGCGGCGGCGGGTACGTTCGTGGATGAGACGCGTGGCGGCGTGCGATCCCCAAGACGGATGCGATGCAGCCGCTGCATCCGCGGATGGCGTGGCGTTACCGGTGGACGATTGCCACACCCAGTGGCAGGCGGGTGACCTGCAGGCCGGCGGTGGCCGCCAGCGCGTCCAGTGCCTGCTCCGGATGATCGACGCGCAGCGCCGCGCTGACGGCTGGAAGCGCCTGGAGATTGCCGCGCACGAACGTAGGCCCTGCGCGATAGCGACCGACCTCGTGCACGGCATCGGTCACGCTGGCCTGCTCCAGCAGCAGCTCGCCCTGTCGCCAGGCACCGACGCTGTCTGCGGCAACGTCGGTCAGGCGCTGCACGCTTCGATGCTCGCCATAGCCCGCACGTTGCCCCACCTGCAGATAGGTCCAGCCGCCATCGACCGGACTGGCCACGCGTACGCGGCCCTGTCCGACTTCGGTCTCCACCCCGGCGGCAACGTGGGCGACCGTGAATGCGGTGGAGATGTCTTCCACCACACCGTTGCCAGCCGCGACGCTGAAGCGCCTCTGCGCATCAGGCGCCACATAGAACCAGGCACGGCCACGCAGCAGTTCAATGCGACGACGCTGGTCATCGAAGTGCACGGCGATCGCACTGTCGGCATCGAGCACGGCACGGCTGCCATCGGGCAGATGCACATCCTGCACGCGGTGGTCGCTGCGATGATCCGCCTGCAGGCGCAGCCAGGTATCGGGCCAGACCACCAGCATTGCCAGCGCAGCGGCGGTGGCCATGGCCCAACGCAGCCGCCGCGGGCGACGCGCAGCCTGCCTGCGTTCGATGGCGACCGGACGCGGACCCACACTGCGCCACAGCATGCGCTCATGCTCGAATGAACGCCGATTCGCAGGCTCGGCCAACCAGCGCTCGAACGCATCCATGCGCGCGTCGCTGATATCGCCGGACGCCAGGCACACGATCCAGTCCCTGGCCTGTTCGGCCACGGCCTCATCGGCGGTGCTGCGGGGTGTCGGGGGCGGGCTCATCGGCTGGCGGGGGACACGATCAGAGGTGGGCGGAAGGACTAGACCGCATGGGCGGCCTGCGAATCAAGACGCACGGCGGGTGTGCGCCCCCAAGCCGGATCGTTCATCGACCGCTGCGTGCCCAGGCAAGCCGCTGCAGCGCAGTGCGTACGTGGTTCTCCACCGTGGTCACCGACACCCCGAGGCGTCGGGCGATGTCGGCCTGGGTCAGGCCCTGCAGGCGATTGAGATGGAAGATGGTACGCGTCGGCTCGGGCAGGTGGCCGGCGGCATCGAGCACGCGCTGCAACTCATCCTGCACCATCACCTGCTCCTCCGTGGAGATCTGCTCGTCCTCCTGCCACAGGTAGTGCTCGGCCAGCAGGCGGTTGCGCCGCGTCGATTCGCGGCCATGGTCGGTGGCGAGGTTGATGGCCAGTCGATAGAGATAGGCGCGCGGATTGTCGATGCTCTGGCTGCTGTCGACCCCGCGCGCCTTGAACCAGACCGCCTGGATCACGTCTTCCGCCCCGCTGTCGCCACCGAGAATGCGCTGCACGCGCCGCAGCAGTGCCGATCGTTCGCGGATCAGCAGTTCGGTCAGGGTGACGGCGTTGGAGGACATGCGCGGCGACGGGACAGACGGGGGCGGCGCGCATGCTACTCCGTTAATGCGAATAAATCACGTTTGCATTACGCCCCCCCCCCCCCTGCGTCAGAGACAGTCTGTCAGGCCGTCATAGACGCTCGTGGTCGTGCCGGGCAACGGGGCATCAATCGCCTCATGCCCGGAAACCTGCCAGACCTGCAGCAGCTCCTCCAGCCGGGTTGCAGGCGCCAGCGGCAGCGTGCAGGCGTAGGTGCCATGGTCGACATCGATCCGGCCGTCCTTCTGCACCCAGGTTTCGCTGCCAGCGAAGGTCCAGACGCAGCTGGCGACCACGCCTGTCGCGCGCTCCACCGAGCAGCGCAGGCGCATGGCCCACAGGTTGTAGTACTGCCCCTCGCAGAACGTGTCGCCACAGATATCATCGAACCCGCGCACCAGCATCCGCTCGGCAGCGAGGAAGCGCTCCCGGCCGGTCGCGGGATCGGGATAGTCACGGGCGTCCACGAACGCCGGCGCCGCCTGCGCGGTTCCGGCCAGCAGCAGACCACAGAGCAGCCATCGTCCCGGGAAAGCACGCATCAGGCGCCCCTCCTCTGCAGGCAATCAGGCAGCACCTCGAACAGACCATGGTCGAGCCCGGGCAGTGGCGCCATCAGGCCGTCCGGCGCCTCCAGCGAGGCAAAGAAGGCTTCAACCGGCACCCCGGGCTGCATTTCCACCGGGCAGGTCCAGTGGCCGTTGTCGACTTGTACCTGCCCTGTGTCGGGTTGCACCGCCAGTTCGCTGGCCGCCAGCACCCAGACGCAGCGCTGCACCGTTCCCCGGTGGGCCAGCACCGCGCAGCGGAACTCCAGCACCCGGTAGTTGCTGTAATCGCCTTCGCAGAAGGTATCGGCGCACAGGCGGTCGAATGCCTGGGCAAGCGCGCCCTCCAGCGCGTAGGCCCTGTCCCAGGAAGCTTGCTCGGTTGGGGAGTCGATCAGGTCGACATGCGTCCCGCGCGCCAGCGCGGTCAGCGGGACAAGCAGCAGCAGAACGCCGCAGCGCCAACGGTTCCAGTTCATTGCAGGTCTCCTCGGTTCGGGATTCCAGCCTGCTCCGGTCGCCGGCCCGTCCCCATCGGGATACCCCGTCCTGACCGGTCATCGGCCACCGCGACGGCCCGTCAGCGCCCTACCCTGCACAGCGACCGGCAAAGGCATAAAATGGAGAGCTATCCGTCTACACCCCCACCTGGAGCACACCATGGGTCTGGAACTCGTCTCGCCCGGCAAGAACCCGCCGGAAGAAATCAACGTCATCATCGAGATCCCGAAGGATTCCGAGCCGGTGAAGTACGAAGTGGACAAGGAAACCGGCGCGATCTTCGTCGACCGCATCCTGTCGACCCCGATGCGCTACCCCTGCAACTACGGCTACGTGCCGAGCACCCTGTGCGGCGACGGCGATCCGGCCGACGTGCTGGTGGTGCTGCCGCTGCCGCTGGTCCCGGGTTCGGTGGTGCGTTGCCGTCCGGTCGGTGTGCTGAAGATGAGCGATGAGGCCGGCAGCGACGAGAAGATCCTGGCCGTGCCGGTCACCAAGGTGTTCGGCGGCTACGCGCACGTGGAAGACATCGAGCAGGTGTCCAGCCACTGGCTGGAGCGCATCGGCCACTTCTTCGAGCACTACAAGGACCTGGAGAAGGGCAAGTGGGTCAAGCTGGACGGTTGGGGCGGCGCGGCTGAGGCCAAGCAGATCCTGATCGAGGCGCACCAGCGCCACCTCGACAGCAAGGCCTGAGACTGAACAGCATTGCTCCGGCGCACGGCGTCGGAGCGATGCGGGTCACGTTTCATGACGGCGGCACATCACCTTTGCCGCCGTATTAGGTAAATTGCGTCACTTCACACGTCTTCGACATCGACCGTCGAGACAGCCAGGGGAATGTGTCGTGCGTATTCTGCTTGTTGGGGATACAGCCAGCCTGCCGGCTGAGCTGACCGAATTCATTGCCGATCTTGGGGAAGACTGGCAGCCGTTGACCGCCACCGATGGCCATACCGCGATGACCGCGGTCGCCACCCAGGGCGTGGACGCGGTGATCGTCTGCCCGCAGTTGCCCGATCTCAACGCGACCACGCTGCTGGGACAGATCCGCACCTTGCGCCCGGAGACCATCCGCATCGCACTTGTCGATGCACAGCATGGCAACCGGCCGCCGCCGGCGCGCCTGATCGGTGTCGCCCATCGCTTCCTGCCCTTGCCGTTGGCACCGGAAGTGCTGCTGGAAGCACTGACCAGCCTGGAAGAGCTGCGCGAAGTGCTGGACAGCCCGCGCCTGCGCGATGCCATCGGCCGCATCGAGAAGCTGCCCTCGCCACCGCATCTGTACCTGAGCCTGACCCAGGCACTGGAACATGACGACGACGCCGACAGCGCCGATGTCGCCAAGCTGGTCGCCGCCGACCCGGCGATCGCAGCAAAGGTGCTGCAGCTTTCCAATTCGGCGTTCTTCAGCCAGGGCCGCACCATCGCCGACCTGCGCACGGCCGTGACCCGGCTGGGCCTGGCCACGCTGCGTGACCTGGTGCTGGCCAGTGAAGTGTTCTCCGCGCCGACCTTGTCCGGCGCCGAGCGCAACTCGCTGCAGCAGCGTGCCTTGATGGCCTCGCGATTGGCCGCACGCCTGCTGCCCGACTCCAGTGCCGAACTCGGTGCCACCGCCGCACTGCTGGCCGACATCGGCCTGCTGCTGCCGGGCGTACGCAACGAACGCAGCGAACCCGAGCTGGCGGGCGACGACCGCCCCGGCCATGCCGAAGCCGGCGCCTATCTGCTGGGCCTGTGGGGCCTGCCGATGCCGATCATCGAGGCGGTGGCGTTCCATCTGCAGCCGCAGCGCGCCAACACCCGCAGCTTCTGGGTGACCGGTGCGGTGCACGTGGCACTGGCACTGGTCAACGGCGATCCGGTGGATGAAGAGTATCTGCAGCGCGCCGGTGTGCTGAACAAGCTGCCGCAGTGGCGCGAGCACGCCAACAGCCTGATGGGGCTGGTGCCAAGCGACGCCTGAGGCGTAGCGGCAGGCGGGTGCGCAGGGGATGAAAGGCAGGCCGGGTGGCCTGCCTTTTTTCGTGGTGCCGTTGTGCCGGAACGTACATCCACGCATGGCGTGGATCTACCCAGTCGGTGCAGCGCGCAAACAAGAAGGGCGGACCTTGCGGCCCGCCCTCCTCTTTCTGCTGTCACGCTTCGATGGATCAGAAGCGCTGGGTGTACTTCATGTAGTAGTAACGACCGATGTCGAAGCCACCGTAGTACGAGAAGCTCGAGTTCGGCTGGCTGTACATGACCGGGCCTTCGTGGTTGAACACGTTGTTGGCACCGACCGAGACCGTAGCCTGCCACGGCAGGGTGTAACGCACCTGCACATCGTGGAAGGTGTTCGAACCAACCTTGCGGGTCGGCTGGCCCAGGGTGTAGGACGAGCTGAAGTCAGGCAGGTTGCACTCGGTGTCGTAGGAGCACGGCTCCTTCATGCTCGAGTAGTAACGCACCGCCCAGTTCACGCCCAGGTTGCCCAGGCTCCAATCGACATTCAGGTTCGAACGGACGCGGAAGTTCGCACCCCAGTCGCCGGTTGCCCAGCTGGTGTGCTGCTCGACCGGGGTCTCGGCTTCGTTGTCGCGCTTGTACTCGAGGTAATCGACGTAGGTGGTCTTCCAGTCAACCACGATCTTGCCGAAGGAGAACTCCGGCAGGCGGTACTTGATGCCCAGGTCGTAACCTGCGGTTTCCTGGTAACCACCGTTGATCAGGGTGCGGGTAACGTCGACCACCTGGTTGACGGTGCGGCCTTCGGTACCGCGGCTGAAGCGGTCACACGCCGACGCCACGCCCAGCACGTAGCACTGGTTGAGGATCGAGGTCACCGACTCGGCGGCGATCACGTTGTCGATGCGGATCTTCCACCAGTCCAGGCTGACGTCCAGGCCCTGCACGAAGTTCGGGCTGTAGACCAGGCCAGCAGTCCAGGTCTTGGAGGTTTCCGGCTGCAGTTCCGGGTTGGAACCCGACTCGAAGGCGCTGTAGGACTGGGTGCCCGGGCCGGTCGACTGTGCGCCGCCCGAGGTGATCTGGCGGAAGTTCGCCGGAACGCCACGTGCACCGCAGGCCGCGGCAACCGACGGGTTGCGCGAGGCCGAACCGAAGCTGCTGTCGCACGGATCGGTGTAGGCGTCGAAGGTCTGCGAGGTGCCGCCGTACATGTTGGCGATGTTCGGCGCGCGGAAGCCCGTCGAATAGGTCGCACGCACCAGCAGGTCGTCGATCGGCTTCCACTTCAGGCCGAACTTGCTGTTGATGGTATCGCCGAAGGTGTTGTAGTCCGAATAGCGACCGGCCATGTCGAGCGACAGTTCCTTGGCGAACGGCATGTCAGCCAGCACCGGCACGTTCAGTTCGACGTAGAACTCGTCGAGCTTGTAGCTGCCCTTGGTCGGCGCGCCGGCCAGGTCGGTGCTCAGGCCCGACTGCAGCAGTGCATCCGGGTTGTACTCACCGCTTTCCTGACGGTGCTCGTAACCGGCAGCGATGGCCAGGTCACCGGCCGGCAGCGTGAACAGCGAACCGGAGATGTTGGCGCTGTAAGCCTTGGTGGTGTTGGTGTAGGTGTCGTGGCTCGGCAGGAACAGATAGGCCTGCAGTGCCGGATCAGCCAGCGAACCATTGCCGGTGGAGCCGTACGGTGCGAGCGGGTTCCACGGGGTGCAACCCGCGATCACCTTGCCCGGGGTACCGCAACGGGCAACGTCGCCGTCCATGAAGGACGGGCCGACGGCGTTCTGCACGTTCGGGATGAACAGGTTGCCGGTGCCGGTCTTGACGCCCTTGTTCTGGTTGTAGACGTAACCCACGTCCCAATCCCAGAACTTGTCAGCGAACTCGAACGAACCTTCCAGGCCGGCCGAGAAGCGGAAGGTTTCCTGCTCGGATTCGGTCTGGCGCGGGAACTCGGAGGTGCGACGGATGAAGTTCGCGTCCTTGCCCAGCGGGTTGTAGATGCTGTCGCCCGACAGCGGGGTGCCGTAGACCTCGGACTGGTACGGGTAGCCGGCAATCTGCGAAGTCGCGGTGCGCTTGGTGTACAGCACGTTCGCGGTAGCGCGGATGTTGTCGGTCAGATCGTAGTTGCCGTTGGCGAACACCGAGCGACGGGTCAACTTGTTCTGCAGCCACATTTCCTGGCTGGCATTGGTGTAGTCGGCGGTGCCGAACTCACGGAAGTCGCCCATGCCGTTGCCGGCACCGGTATTGCCACGGGTGTACCAGATATCGTCGTTGGCGTTCTTCGGGGTGCCCATGTCGTCGATCAGCACGCCATGGTTGGACGCCGGCGACCAGCCATTGGCATCGTCGTCGGTGGGGAACGGATGGAAGCGACCGTTCGGGTAGCGGCTGAAGGAGCGATCCTTGGCCTTGACCTCGTCTTCCTTGCTGTACTCGGCGCCGAAGGTGATCGAACCACGCTCACCGGTCTGGCCGTAAACGAAGTTGTAGACCTGCTTCTGGCCGTCGCCCTGGCCGTACTGGCCACCGTAGACGCTGGCTTCCAGGCCGTCGAAGTTCTTGCGGGTGATGATGTTGACCACGCCGGCGATGGCGTCGGAACCATAGATGGCCGAGGCGCCATCGGTCAGCACTTCGATGCGCTCCACGACCGAGGTCGGGATCGAGGCCAGATCGGTGTAACCACCGGTGCTGGTGCCCATGCGCTTGCCGTCCAGCAGCACCAGGGTGCGCTCCGGGCCGAGGTTGCGCAGGTCGACGTACTGGCCGCCGACTTCTTCGCCCGAGGTCAGGGCGTCGGCGCGGCTGATCGCCGGCGAACCGGTTGCCGACAGGTTCTGCACGATGTCGGCAACGCTGGTGAAGCCCTGCTTTTCAATGTCGGCGCGCTGCAGCGCGATCACCGGCTGTGCGGTTTCCATGCTCGCCTGGCGGATGCGCGAACCGGTGACCGAAATGCGGTCCAGGTCGGTCGTGCCGCCGGCAGCTGCGTCCTGCGCCGAAGCGAAGGACGGTGCCAAGGCAAGCGCAATGCCGGCCGGCAACAAGCCGAGCCGCACTGCAGGAATACGAACGTTCATCAATCTCTCCAAGGTACGTGTTAGTAGCGTGTTAAAACGCCGTAGCACGTTACGATTGCGTTGCAGCGCTGTATTTGCGCGACACAACCGGAGACTTTGCGGAGTGTGGCGGAAGCTGTCCGTCGTTCTCGCGGAAGCGCGAAGCGGACTGCCCATAGCGGGCGCGGAAGGCGCGCGCGAAGCTGCAGCAGTTGTCGAAACCGCTGGCAGCAGCGACTTCGCCGACCATCATGTCGGTGTCGCGCAGCAGATCGGCCGCGCGCTCAAGGCGCAACCGTGCCGAAAGCGACTGCGGGCTTTCCTCGTACAGGCTCTGGAACGTCTTGGAGAGATACCAGCTGGAGAAGTTGGTCAGCTCGGCCAGTTCGCCGATGCGCACCACACGGTGGCTGTTGCCTTCCAGATACAGGCGCGCGCGCTGCATGCGACCGAACACCTGGCGCTTGCGACTGCGCGAGCGGCCGGGGCAACGCTGCACGTTGTCTGCCAGGCTGCGCTGCAGACCGGCCAGATGCAGCAACAGCGGACGCAGCGCCTGCGCCGGCTGACCGCTGGCGAGGGCGTCACGCCACAGGCGCAGTGCCACGCGTGCATCGGCCCGGTTCATCAGGCCGCGGCCGGCGTACAGGCCGCAGTCGGCCATTTCGGTCAGCACGCGCAGCGCTTCGACGTTCAGGTTCATGCCCACGCACAGGCCGTTGCGTCCGGCCTGGACCAGCGGCCTGGACTCCTTCTCGAACGCGATCCACTCGCCCTGGCGAAGGCGGAACCGCCCTTCCTTGGCTTCCACCCACGAGGTACCGCGCACCTGCATCCAGACACTGAAGCTGATGCCGGCGGTCTGCAGGCTGCCGAGGCGGGCAACGCCCATGCAGGTCGGCGCGACATCGTCGATCGACTTGTCCAGGGAGAGGGTTTGGCCACGATCGGCCAGCGAGAGTTGACGCATAGGGGCACCACGGATTTGCCAAGTACAGGCCTCCGTTTTGCCAAATCAGGCGGCAGCGCGTCAGGAAAGACTGCCGAGATCGCCACGAATTCGCGGCGAGATCGTCACGAAGAAGTTACGAAGGCCCTTTCTCGTTCAAGATCAACAATTTGGAGAATGCAGGGAACAGCGCGGGCGGTTGTTCGGGCAGTCGCATCACGCCGATGTCGGCACCATCGCTGATGGCCAGGGCCAGGTACAGGCTGTTTCCGTCGGCACTGGCGCTGAGTCCATTGCCCGCGCTCAGGCGCTGCGCGTCCAGGCAGCGCTCCGCCTCTTCGCGTCCGGACTGGATACGGACCAGGGTCGTGCCGCAGCTGGCACTGCTGCCGAGGTAGTCGATGCTGCCGTTGCCGGCCACGGTCCAGGTCCGGTAGCGCCAACGGCTGGGCCGGTCCTCGCTGATCTGCTGCACGCTGGCCGGCGTCAATGCCGCGTCCACCGACCACAACCCACCGGCTGCCAGCCGGGTGAACAGCACCCGCCCGGTACTGCGGTCGAAACGCGCCTGTGATACGCCCTCCAGGCTGGCCAGCCGCCGCCAAGGCTGCGCGCTGCGGTCGAACAGGCTCAACCGGGTGTGCTGGTCGGCATCACGTTCAACCACCAGCAGCTGATCCGCGTCGGCGCCGTACAACGCCTGCAACGGTTGCTCGGCGGGAACCGGAAGGCGATGCAGCTGTTCGTCGCGCGGGGCGATCTCGTAGACAACGGCTTCGCCGTGCTCATCGCGGCCCACCACCAGCAGATGCCGGCTGTCGGCCGACCAGTCGGGCGCCTGCCGTGCTTCCGGTTTCAACCCTTCAATCGGCCGCAGCGACTCCGGCCGCTGCATGTCGGCCCACCACAGCGCGAAGCTGCCGGAACGATCGGAACTGAACACCAGTTGCCGTCCATCCGGCGCCACCATCGGTTGCCCATCGCGGCCACTGGAGGCAAACAGACGCTCGCCTGCACCACCCTGCGCGGGCATCCTGAACACGCCGAACTGCGCGCGCCGATGCACGAACGCCAGCATGTCGCCGCGGCGGGAGACCGCCGGCCACTGCGCATCGTCGAGCCCGGCGTCACGCAGCGTACGGCGCTCGACGTCGAGGTAGTACAAGCGAGCCTCGCTGTCCACGCGGCGACCGAACACGATATGTCGACCGTCGCCCAGCCATGCCCAACCGCGCAGTTCGGCCGATTCGGTCGTCAACTGCTCGGGCGTGCCGCCGCTGGCAGGCATCCGCCACAGGTCGCCCAGCTGAGGGTTGCGGACAAACACCAGCCATTTGCCATCCGGGGAATAGCGCGGGGCGTAATCGAAATCATCTTCGTCGACAGCGTAATCCAGCGCACGCCATTGGCCGGTGGCCAGATCGAGCACGCGGATGCCGCGATGGGCATAACGACCCACCATGCTGCCGAAGACCAGGCCGCGGCCATCGGGTGTCCAGTCGAAACTGAGCAGCTCGGTGCCGTCGCAGCGCGTGGCCTGGCGCACGGCGCCGCCAGTGGCGCTGGCGATCAATACCTGGCAGCTGTCATCGGCACCAAAGCGGGCGAAGGCGATTTCGCGGCCATCCGGCGACCAGTTCGGGAAACGGTCGCTGGCACCTGCCGGCGGCGAAAGCAGCTGGCGTGCGGGCGCGTTGCCGGAGGTCTGCACCTTGATGGCGTTGCCGCCCTTGCCATCGTCGTTGGCGCCTTCGTAGGCGACCTGCGATCCGTCAGGCGAAAGTGTGGGATAGGTCTCAAAACCGGCTGTGGCGGTAATCAATCGATACGGCCGCTCAGGGCTTCCAATCACCCGCGTGCCGTTCTCCACTGCCGCGTCCACCGGAGAGTTCACCGGCGCCGGGCGGCGCAGCAGCAGTACGCTCAACACCACCAGTGCCAGCAGCATCACCACGCCCAACGCCAGCAGCAGGCGACGGCGGAGGCGCCGCCAGCGACGGCTGCCGAGTTCAACCACGGGCGCGCCGACGGGGGCGACGGCATTCGGCGCAGGTGGCGGCGCTACAGACGATTCCTCGGCAGCAGCGATCGCATCGGTCTCGTGGTCCGCCAGCGGCTGCACCGGCACCAGCAAGCGGTAGCCGGTCTTGGCGATGGTCTCGATGTACGCCTGGCCGTTGTCGTCGTCGACGCTGAACGCCTTGCGCAGCTGGGTAACCGCCTGGGTCAGCACATCGTTGGTCGGCAGCGTGTCCGGCCACACTTCGGCGAACAGCTCGTCACGGGTCACCACTCGTCCCGGCTGCCGCATCAACATGCGCAGCACGCCCAGCGACTTGGGCGTCAAACGTCGCGTACGGCGCGCACCCGCAACTTCAACCTCACGCGAGGACAAAGTAACGATGCATTCGCCGACGCGGACGCGGTCGGATTCAGGCGACTGGATTTCGCTGTTGATCATTCGTTGCTATGGGGTTGAAACAGGCCGCGAACACTGTTCACCATCGATCCCTTCCCATCCTTGGCACAGCAAGAAGCCAGATTCCGCACAAAGCATCGGCGCATACCGCAAAAAAAACGAAGCCTCCGGATATTAGCCTATGCGGGTTACCTCGCCTATCGCGTGGTCGACATCAGGCTCTCTCTCGCCGACGCATTCACATAATAAGCATCATCATTCGCGCCCTTTCGGGCGCGATATTTTTATCTGGCGTTCATTTTCAGAAGCGTTTCAGCATGGTCAGGCCGACCAGCCGCGAAACCACCAGCGCGACATACATGACGCCGGAAAACTGCTCCAGCATGACCAGCGCGCGGGCCTGCGGATGCAGTGGTACGACATCACTCAGCCCGACTCCGGACAATAAGCTGAAGCTCAGATAAAGCAGTTCCATCCACGTGCGCTGCGCTCCACCCGTGGCGCCCTGGAAACTGCCTGGATACCACTGCTGACATACGGCAAAGCTAAAAGCGAATGCCCATGCCAACAACGTGAACGTGGCGCCGGCGGCAAACAGCTCGTCGCGGGTCACCTTATGGTCCTGCAGCATGTAAGCGATCAGCGCTCCAGCGGTATAGAAATACAGCAGGCTTTCCAGCAGTTGTGCAGTGATGCCCAGTGCCGGCCGGTCGAGCAGCGCCGCGGATAGTGAAAACACCACCGCAGGAATGGCCAGCACCAGCGCCAGCCAGGTTCCCAGCGGGCTGCGCTGCACCACCCACAGGGCCAGGCCGAGCACGGCCATGCCGAACACGCCTACGGCCGCGCGCCCGGCAGCGGTTTCGTCCAGCGCCGGGTACAGCAGTACCGACAGCAACTGCGCCCCGAGCAGCCAGGCAGAGGGATGACGGCGGGCGATGGCCAGCCAGCGGGTGGTCACGGCAATGGGCATGGTTCCTTGTCCCCGGGGAACGATGGGCCGAGGATAGCGGCATGCCCGTGAGATGGGTGATGGGATGACGCCGGGCATGACCCGGCGCTGCCCATCTGCGATCAGCCCTGCTGGTACACCTCGGCGCCGGCTGCGCGGAACTGCTCGGACTTCTCCTGCATGCCCTTCTCGGCGTACTCGCGCACGTCCTGGGTGATCTTCATCGAGCAGAAATGCGGGCCGCACATCGAACAGAAATGCGCCAGCTTGTGCGCGTCCTTGGGCAGCGTCTCGTCGTGGAATTCCTTGGCCTTCTCCGGGTCCAGGCCGAGGTGGAACTGGTCGTCCCAGCGGAACTCGAAGCGTGCCTTGCTCAGCGCGTTGTCACGCACCTGCGCACCCGGATGCCCCTTGGCCAGATCCGCGGCATGGGCGGCAATGCGATACGCCATGATGCCGTCGCGCACGTCCTGCCGGTTGGGCAGGCCCAGGTGCTCCTTCGGCGTGACATAGCAGAGCATGGCAGTACCGAACCAGCCGATCATCGCCGCGCCGATCGCACTGGTGATGTGGTCATAGCCCGGCGCGATGTCGGTGGTCAGCGGGCCGAGCGTGTAGAACGGTGCCTCGCCGCACTCGCGCAGCTGCTTGTCCATGTTCTCCTTGATCAGCTGCATCGGCACGTGGCCGGGGCCTTCGATCATGGTCTGCACGTCGTGCTTCCAGGCGATCTTCGTCAACTCGCCCAGCGTTTCCAGCTCGCCGAACTGCGCGGCATCGTTGGCATCGGCGATGCAACCCGGACGCAGGCCATCACCGAGCGAGAAGGTCACGTCGTACGCCTTCATGATTTCGCAGATGTCTTCGAAATGCGTGTAGAGGAAGTTTTCCTTGTGGTGGGCCAGGCACCACTTGGCCATGATCGACCCGCCGCGGCTGACGATACCGGTGACCCGCTTGGCGGTGAGTGGCACGTAGCGCAGCAGCACACCGGCATGGATGGTGAAGTAGTCCACGCCCTGCTCGGCCTGCTCGATCAGGGTGTCGCGGAAGATCTCCCAGGTCAGCGCTTCGGCGCGGCCGTCGACCTTCTCCAGCGCCTGGTAGATCGGCACCGTACCGATCGCCACCGGCGAATTGCGGATGATCCACTCGCGCGTTTCGTGGATGTGCTTGCCGGTGGACAGGTCCATCACCGTGTCACCGCCCCAGCGGATCGCCCACACCAGCTTTTCCACTTCCTCGGCAATACCCGAGGACACCGCGCTGTTGCCGATGTTGGCATTGATCTTGGTGAGGAAGTTGCGGCCGATGATCATCGGCTCGCTTTCCGGGTGATTGATGTTGTTGGGCAGCACCGCGCGGCCGCGGGCGATTTCCTCGCGCACGAATTCCGGGGTGATGATGTGCTGGATCGATGCGCCGAAGGATTCACCGGGATGCTGCTGCAGCAGTGCGGCATCACGGATCGCCTCCAGCCGCTGGTTCTCGCGGATGGCGACGAATTCCATTTCCGGGGTGATGATGCCGCGCCGCGCATAGTGCATCTGGGTGACGTTGGCACCGGCCTGCGCGCGACGCGGCAGGCTGCGCGCGGGGAAACGCACCGGGTCCAGCTTGGGATCGTGCTCACGCGCGCGGCCGAACGAAGAGCTGAGGCCATCAAGCTGTTCGGTGTCGTTGCGCTCCTCCACCCAGCCGCGACGCAGTGCCGGCAGACCGGCAGACAAATCGATGCGCACGTCCGGATCGGTGTACGGGCCGGAGGTGTCGTAGACGGTGACCGGTGCGTTCTCTTCGCCACCGAACACGGTGGGCGTGCGGGTCAGCGCGATCTCGCGCATCGGCACCTGCAGGTCCGGCCGCGAGCCGGGCACGTGGATCTTGCGCGAGCCGGGTATGGGCCGGGTCACGGACTCGGAGAGTTGCTGGGCCTGTTGCTGCAGGGCAGAGAGCTGTGCGTTCATCGGGCATCGTCCAGGAAGGTCAGGGACGAAGCGGCGGCGCACTGCCCCCGCGCCCGGACAGCACCAAGGCAGTCCTTGGGCGGGGTCGGGGCACGGCGCATTGCAAAGCTTCCCTACGCCGGTATGAGCCGGATCAGGTTCCAAGGGACTATCTCAACCGTGGCCACAAGGCCGCGGTACCCCCGCTTCTTGGTGCGCATTAGAACATAGAAACCCCTCGGCCTCCTGGCCGTACACCCACGCCTGGCGTGGATCTACTGCACCCGCGTTAACAGAACCGTGACGTCGCATTCAGTAACGTGCACGCGCACCGCACCGTTGCAAGCGGTGCTTTCCCTGCCGCCATCGCGGCTCCTGTCCGGTGTGCGCACGCTGTCGCCGGCCCACTCCCCGCAAGCTTTTGCTCGCTCCCCTCAATCCCTTGATCGGAGAAGCTCCTTCATGGTGTTTCGCATTTCCATCGCACTGGTGCTTGCCCTGGTGCTGCTGGCCGGCCTCGCGCCCGGCCCCTTCAATACCGTCGTGCAGGCGGCACTGGGCGATGTCATCCGCAGCGTCGGCTGGCTGTACCTGCTGGTCGTATTCCTGGCACTGGTATTCCTGATGTACCTGGCGTTCGGCCGCTTCGGCAACCTGCGCATCGGCGGCGAAGACGCCGAGCCAGAGTTCTCGCGCGCCAGCTGGATGTCGATGCTGTTCGCTGCCGGCATGGGCATCGGTCTGGTGTTCTGGGGAGCTGCCGAGCCGATCTCGCACTTCACCAAGCCACCGGAAGGCATTGAACCGCAGAGCATGGACGCCGCGCGTGCATCGATGCGCTATGCGTTCTTCCACTGGGGACTGCATCCGTGGGCGATCTACGCGCTGATCGGTCTGGCAATGGCCTGGTTCCAGTTCAACCGCAATGGACGCGGACTGGTCAGCGATATGCTGCAGCCGATCATCGGCCGCCACCACCGCGGTTGGATCGGCCGCGTCGTCAACATCGCGGCGGTGGTTGCCACGGCGATCGGCGTGGCGACGACGCTCGGCTTCGGCACCATCCAGATCGCTGCGGGTGTGGAGCGCGTGTTCGGCCTGGAGGCTACGGTGCCGGTGCAGATGACCATCATCGCCATTGCGTTCGTGCTGTACATGGCCTCCACCGCCAGCGGCGTGGAGCGCGGCGTAAAGTGGCTGTCCAACTTCAACCTGGCGTTGGCCGCACTGTTGGCCGCGACCGTGCTGGTGCTGGGGCCGACCGGATTCATCTTCGATACCTTCACCACCACGCTGGGCTCCTACCTCAACCAGTTGGTGACCATGAGCCTGCGCATGTCGCCGTTCTCCGGCAGCACATGGGTGGCCGACTGGACGATTTTCTATTGGGCCTGGTGGATTTCCTGGGCACCGTTCGTGGGCTCATTCATCGCGCGCATCTCGCGGGGCCGCAGCGTGCGCGAGTTCGTGATCGGTGTGGTGCTGGCGCCGACGCTGCTGGGCTTCTTCTGGTTCGCCGTGTTCGGCGGAACGGCCTTGTGGGCGCAGATCTTCGGCCATGCCGATCTGGTGCAGGCACTGGGCAATGGCTATGAGACGGTGCTGTTCACCCTGTTCGACAGCCTGCCGGCGTCGCTGATGCTGTCGGCGGTGGCGTTGGTGCTGCTGATGATCTTCTTCGTGACCTCGGCCGATTCGGCGGTGCTGGTGCTGGCCAGCATGTCCACCGACGAAGCCGGCGATCCGCCGCTGAAGCGCAAGCTGGCGTGGGGCATCGCGGTAGCGTTGATTGCGGCGGCATTGCTGCTGGCCGGTGGGCTGGACGCGCTGCAGGGAATGATCACGATCGCGGCGTTGCCTTTCGCTCTGCTGATGGTGCTGGTGATGGTGTCGCTGTACCGGGTGCTGGACCAGGAGTACACGCGGGAGCGCCGGCAAACGCAGCGCCAGCGACGCATGATCGACGCGTGGATCGCACGCGAGATGGCGGCGCAGGAAGAGACCCAGGCGGAGGCGGCGCGGGCGCAGGATTCGGATTGAGGGTGTTTTGCAGCCTGCGGCTGCACTGCTTTTTTCAAGCAAGAGCAAGTTCAGAAGCCAGAGCGGCTCTGGGTTTCTGCTGGTTGGGCGAGGCGGTGTGGGTGGGCAGAACACGCCGTAAACCCATCCCTGGGGGCTCGATGGCGCCATCCATGGCGCCAACGGTCCTGTCCACCCACACCGCCCCACCCCCGACAGATTTCCGGTGACGGTTGGTTCTCCACGCCATGCGTGGATGAGGTGTATCGGAAAACAAGAAGGGGTCGGATCCGTTTTCCTGCGGAAAACGGATCCGACCCCAACCATCAGCACGCGGCTGTTGCTGTTGCTGTTGCTTTTGATCTTCTTTTTTCTTCCTGCGGTGGCGGCCGCAGAAAACTGTCAGAGGCCGGGTGGGTGGGCTGGGCGGGGGTGTCAGCCGCATGGATGCGGCTGCCAAGCCTACAAGGACGTACTTGCGGCGTCCCCCGAACAGCCTACCCACCCGGCCCAACAAGCTATTCCGCTTCTGAACCCACCGCAGAGGGGGCTGAGCCCGGTTGCCGGAAAACCTCAATACCCCGCCGCCTGCCCATCCTTGCGACTCTCCGACGCGCCGTAATACACGCCCGTGTCCGGATCACGCAGGATCGCCTGGTAGCCGCCGTACGGACCATCGGCAAACACCACGCGGTGCCCCTTGCGCATCAGCGCACGCACTGTCTCGTACGGGAACCCGGTTTCCAGATTCACCTCACCGCCATCGGTCATCGCCGTCGCCTGCCCGGTCGGTTCGGTCGAGCCCTCGTGCTGGATACGCGGCGCATCGCCGGCTTCCTGCAGGTTCATGCCGAAGTCCACCAGGTTCATCACGATCTGCGCGTGCCCCTGTGGCTGCATCGCGCCGCCCATCACGCCGAAGCTTGCATACGGCTTACCGCCCTTGGTGATGAAGGCCGGAATGATGGTCTGGAAGGGGCGCTTGCCCGGTGCGTAGCCATTGGGATGGTTCTTCTGCAGCACGAACATCTCGCCGCGATCCTGCAGGATGAAGCCAAGCCCCGGCGGCGCCATGCCGCTGCCCATGCCGCGGTAGTTGGACTGGATCAGCGACACCATCATGCCCTCGGCGTCGGCCACGGTCATGTAGATCGTGTCGCCCTCTTCCAGCTGCTTCGGTGTACCCGGCTGCACTTCCTTCAGCGCCTTGTCCATCGAGATCAGCGCGCGGCGCTGCGCGGCGTAGTCCTTGGAAATCAGCTTCTGTACCGGTGCCGCCTGGAACGCCATGTCGGCGTAGAAGCGCGCGCGGTCGGCGAACGCCAGCTTCTTTGCCTCCACGAACAGGTGCACGTGTTCGGGCGAGCCGAACGGAATCTTCGAGAAGTCGTAGCCTTCCAGCACGTTGAGGATCTGCAGAGCGGCGATGCCCTGGCTGTTCGGCGGCAGCTCCCACACGTCATAGCCGCGGTAGTTGCTGCTGACCGGCTCAACCCACTCGCCATGATGGTCGGCCATGTCCTGGTAGCTCAGGTAGCCGCCATTCTTCTTGAAGTAATCGCCGATGGTGTGGGCGATGTCGCCCTTGTAGAAGGCATCACGCCCCCCGTCGGCAATCTTCTGCAGGGTGTCCGCCAGATTCGGGTTCTTCCACATCTCGCCCTTGCGCGGGGCGTGGCCGTCGATGGTGAACTGCTCCTTGAAACCCGGATACTGCGACAGCTTCGGTACCGAGCGATCCCAGTAATAGGCGATCACTTCGGCCACCGGATGCCCTTCGCGCGCATAGCGGATGGCGGGGGCCAGGTTGTCAGCCATCGGCTTGCGGCCGAACCGCTCGTGCAACGCGAACCAGCCATCTACCGCGCCCGGAACGGATACCGGCAGCGGGCCGGTGGCCGGGATCTCCTTCAGGCCACGACGCTGGAACTCGGCCAGGGTGAGCGACTTCGGCGAGCGGCCGGAGCCGTTGTAGCCGTAAAGCTTCTGCGTCTTCGGGTCCCACACGATGGCGAACAGGTCGCCGCCGACGCCGTTGCCGGTGGGTTCCATCAGGCCCAGCGCTGCGTTGGCAGCAATGGCGGCATCGACGGCCGAGCCACCCGCCTTCATCACGTCCAGCGCGATCTGGGTGGCCAGCGGCTGCGAGGTGGCGGCCATCGCATGCGGGGCGATCACCTCCGAACGGGTGGCGAAGGTGTGGCCGGTAATGCGGTCGGCGGCCTGGGACAGCATGGGCACGGCAGCCAGCACGGCAGCCGCCAGCAGGGAACGGGCAAGACGTCGGGACACGGTCGAGTTCCGATGGAAGGGTGGTGACCCGATCTTCGCTGCTGCGGCGGCCAGGGGCCATCGGGCATAGGTCATGGACGACAGTCCTTCGGTGGGTGCGGACCTTGGTCCGCACTGCTTTCGGCTTCGATGACTCCGGCGCGGACCAAGGTCGGCACCTACCAAGGCGAAATCACCCCGAATCCGCGCAAAAAACCCGTTGAAAAGAGTGAATTCCGGTTCACCGAAACACTTTCAGCGGCAACCATCCTTGTGCCACAAGCGATTGCACTGCATGCAGCGGAAACTGACAGGAATATCGCTGCGAGGGTTGACAGCGCCGAAACGGCTGTGGTTTTCTCGATCACATGTTGCATCACAACACGCCACCCCGAACCCACATTGAAGCCGCCGACACCGGCGCCGCCTCGCTGCGTTCGATTCTTGTGCTCGTACTTATTACCCAACCAACAGGTGCGGGACGAGCCAGCGTGTAAGCAACAAACACACCGGAACTCTTCAAAACCCGCACCCGCCAAGGTGCGGGTTTTTTCATTTCAGGACCTGGTTTCAGACGCAACCACCATGACCAACGCCCATCGCACAACCCGGACCCGCTGCACCACGAACCCTCGTGGTGGCAGTACCTGTGCGACGCGCGGCGCTGCCCTCCCCGCTTTTCCCTGACCGGCCGGTACGTCGATTCGACTGCCGGCCGTCTTTTTTCTTCCCACCCGCAAGGAACCTCCCCCATGAGCACCAACGAACTGCCCCAGACCAAGATCGCCGTCATCGGCTACGGCAGCCAGGGTCGCGCGCACGCGCTGAACCTGCGTGAATCCGGCTTCGATGTGGTGGTAGGCCTGCGCCCGGGCGGCCCCACCGAGGTCAAGGCGCAGGCCGATGGCTTCACCGTGAAGGCACCGGCCGAGGCGGTGAAGGATGCCGATCTGGTCGCGGTGCTGACCCCGGACATGGTGCAGAAGAAGCTGTACGAGGACGTGCTGGCACCGAACATGAAGCAGGGCGCGGTGCTGCTGTTCGCGCATGGCTTGAACGTGCACTTCGACATGATCAAGCCGCGCGACGACCTGGACGTTGTGCTGGTCGCACCGAAGGGCCCGGGTGCGCTGGTCCGTCGCGAATATGAAATCGGCCGCGGTGTGCCGTGCATCTGGGCGGTCTACCAGGACAAGAGCGGCAAGGCCGCCGAGTACGCACTTGCCTATGCCGGCGGCCTGGGTGGCGCACGTGCCAACCTGATCCAGACCACCTTCAAGGAAGAAACCGAAACCGATCTGTTCGGTGAGCAGGCGGTGCTGTGCGGCGGCGCTTCGGCGCTGGTGCAGGCGGGCTTCGAGACGCTGGTGGAAGCCGGTTACCAGCCGGAAATCGCCTACTACGAAGTGCTGCACGAACTGAAGCTGATCGTCGACCTGTTCTACGAAGGCGGCATCTCGCGCATGTTGGAGTTCATCTCCGAGACCGCGCAGTACGGCGACTACGTCAGCGGCCCGCGGGTGATCGACGCCGGTACCAAGGAGCGCATGAAGGAAGTGCTGAAGGACATCCAGGACGGCACCTTCACCAAGAACTGGGTGGCCGAGTACGAAGCGGGCCTGCCGAACTACAACAGGTTCAAGCAGGCCGACCTGGAGCATCCGATCGAGAAGGTAGGCAAGGAACTGCGCGCCAAGATGGTCTGGTTGCAAGGTCAAGCCGCGTAACAACGCGGCACCCCCACCCGCTCTGCAAGGTTCCCCCATGAACTCTCCCACACACCGCAGCGCGCCGCCCAACGGCGCGCGCTGGCTGACCCAGGCGCTGGAGGCCGAGGGTGTCCGTACGCTGTTCGGGTACCCGGGCGGCACCATCATGCCGTTCTACGACGCGCTGGTGGATTCGTCGCTGAAGCACATCCTGGTGCGCCATGAGCAGGGCGCAGCACTGGCCGCCAACGGCTTTGCGCGTGCCAGTGGCCAGGTCGGCGTCTGCGTGGCGACCTCCGGGCCGGGCGCGTCGAACCTGGTCACCGGCATCGCCGATGCGATGCTCGATTCGGTGCCGATGGTCTGCATCACCGGCCAGGTCGCCACGCCACTGCTGGGCACCGATGCGTTCCAGGAACTGGATGTGTTCGGTTTGACGATGCCGATCGTCAAGCACAGCTGGCTGGTGCGCAGCGTCGATGATCTGCCGCGCGTGGTGGCCGATGCCTTCCGCATCGCCCGCGAGGGCCGTCCCGGCCCGGCGCTGATCGACCTGCCCAAGGATGTGCAGCTGGCCGATGCCAGCCACCTGCCGGCGCATGTGCCGGCCAGCGTGGAACCGCCGCCGGCCGCCGCCGACGCCGCCATCGCCGAAGCCATCGCCGCACTGGCCGCGGCCGAAAAGCCGGTGGTCTACGCCGGTGGTGGCATCGCCCTGGGCGATGCCGTGCAGGACCTGCGCGCGTTCGTCGAAGCCAGCGCCATTCCCACGGTGATGACCCTGCGTGGGCTGGGCGCGCTGCCTCCCCAGCATCCGCAGTCGCTGGGCATGCTGGGCATGCATGGCACCCGCGCCGCGAACATGGCCGTGCAGGAAAGCGATCTGCTGCTGGTGCTGGGTGCGCGGTTCGATGATCGGGCAACCGGCAAGCTGGCCGAGTTCGCGCCGTTCGCCCGCGTGGTGCACATCGATGCCGATGCGTACGAAATCTCCAAGCTGCGCAGCGCCGATGTCGCCGTGCCCGGCAACGTCGGCCACGCCATCCGCGCCCTGCGTGCGGCCTTCCCCTCCCCCAAGGCCCACCAGGACGCATGGCGCAAGCGCTGCGCACAGCATCGCGATCGCTTCGCCGCACGCTACGACGCACCGGGCCAGCACATCTACGCCCCGGCGCTGCTGAAGCGCCTGAGCGAGCTGGCACCAGCCGATACGGTGATCGCCTGCGACGTCGGCCAGCACCAGATGTGGGTGGCGCAGCACTGCCGCTTCAATCATCCGCGCAACCACCTGACCAGCGGCGCGCTGGGCACGATGGGCTTTGGCCTGCCGGCGGCGATGGGCGCGCAGTTCGCCTGCCCTGAGCGCACCGTGGTGCTGGTGTCCGGCGATGGCAGCTTCATGATGAACGTGCAGGAGCTGGCGACCATCGCCCGCTGCCGCCTGCCGGTGAAGATCATCCTGCTGGACAACAGTTCGCTGGGCATGGTGCGGCAGTGGCAGGAACTGTTCTTCGCCGAGCGTTACAGCGAGATCGACCTGTCCGACAACCCGGACTTCGTGGCCCTGGCCAAGGTGTTCGGCATCGCGGCCACGCGTATCGATGCGCGCGATGACGTCGAAGGTGGCCTGGCCGCATTGCTGGCCGAACCCGGCCCGGCCCTGCTGCACGTGGCCATCGATGCCCGCGCGAACGTGTGGCCGCTGGTGCCGCCCAATACCGCAAACAGCACCATGCTGGAAAGCAACCCTGCACATGCACGCCAGGAGATCCCCAATGCAATACCGGCTTGACCTGGTGCTGCAACCGGCCGAGGGCGCGCTGCTGCGCGTGATCGGCATGGCCGAACGCCGCGGTTTCGCACCGCGCGCGATCACCGGTGCGCCGGTGGCCGCCGATGATGGTCGTTGGCACCTGCAACTGGTGGTGGACAGCCAGCGCCCGCCGGAAACGCTGTGCCGGCAGATGGAAAAGATCTACGACTGCGTTTCGGTGCAGATGACCGCACTGGAAGGAGTATCCGCATGAACGCCCGTACCGTATTCACCACGGTGCCGGTACGGAGGCGTCTTCTTCGCCGCCCGTGCCCGCACGCGGTGGTCGGCAACACCCTGCTGGTGGCCCATGCCGGCCGCTGATGCCAGCAAGGAAAGCGATGTCGGCGACGTAACCGTTGCCGACGTACTGGCCGCGCAGGCCCGCCTGCGCCGCTTCCTGCCGCCCACGCCGCTGCATCATGCCGAGCGCTTCGGCACATGGCTGAAGCTGGAGAACCTGCAGCGCACCGGCTCGTACAAGGTGCGCGGCGCGCTGAATGCCCTACTGGCCGCCCGCGAACGTGGCGATACCCGGCCGGTGATCTGCGCCTCGGCCGGCAATCACGCGCAGGGCGTGGCCTGGGCCGCCTATCGCCTGGATGTGCCGGCCATTGCCGTGATGCCGCATGGCGCACCGGCCACCAAGATCGCTGGCGTCGCCCATTGGGGCGCGACGGTACGCCAGCATGGCAACAGCTATGACGAGGCCTACGCGTTCGCTGTCGAGCTGGCGCAGCGCCACGGCTATCGCTTCCTGTCCGCGTTCGATGATGCCGATGTCATCGCCGGCCAGGGCACCGTCGGCATCGAGCTGGCCGCGCATGCGCCGGACGTGGTGATCGTACCGATCGGCGGTGGCGGCCTGGCCTCCGGCGTCGCCCTGGCGCTGAAGTCGCAGGGCGTGCGCATCGTCGGTGCGCAGGTCGAGGGGGTCGATTCGATGGCCCGCGCGATTCGTGGTGACGTGCGCGAGATCAATCCTGTGCCGTCGCTGGCCGATGGCGTGCGGGTGAAGATCCCCGGGTTCCTGACCCGCCGCCTGTGCACCTCGCTGCTGGACGATGTGGTGATCGTGCGCGAAGCCGAACTGCGCGAGACCCTGGTGCGGTTGGCACTGGAAGAACACATCATCGCCGAGGGCGCCGGCGCGCTGGCACTGGCCGCCGGGCGTCGCGTTGCCGGCCGCCGCAAGTGCGCGGTCGTCTCCGGCGGCAACATCGATGCCGGCGTGCTCGCCGGCCTGCTCACCGATATCCGTCCGCGTCCGCCACGCAAACCGCGCCGACGCCGGACAGAAACTCCGCGTTCGCCCGGCAAGGCGACCGCCACCGCTTTCCCAACGCCTTCCCCTTCCCCCCTGCAAGCCGTCGCACCCGCTGTCGAGGAGATTTCCCTGTGACCACCATCGAACGAATTACCACCCCGCGCATCCGCATCTTCGACACCACCCTGCGTGACGGCGAGCAGTCCCCCGGCTGCAGCATGAGCCCGCCGCAGAAGCTGGTGATGGCGCGTGCGCTGGACGAACTGGGCGTGGACATCATCGAGACCGGCTTCCCGGCCAGCTCGCAGTCCGACCGCGAAGCGATGGCCCTGATCGGCCGCGAACTGCGCCGCCCGAGCCTGAGCCTGGCGGTGCTGTCGCGCTGCCTGCAGGCGGACATCGAGACCTCGGCGCGTGCACTGGAAGCGGCGGTCAACCCGCGCCTGCATGTGTTCCTGTCGACCAGCCCGCTGCACCGTGAGCACAAGCTGCGGATGACGCGTGAGCAGGTACTGGAATCGGTACGCAGGCACGTAGCGCTGGCCCGCTCCTACATCGATGACGTGGAGTTCTCCGCCGAGGACGCCACCCGTACCGAGCTGGATTACCTGATTGAAGTCTCGCGCGTAGCGATCGCTGCCGGTGCCACCACCATCAATCTGCCCGACACCGTCGGCTTCACCACGCCGGAAGAGATCCGCACGATGTTCCAGCAGGTCATCGCCGGCGTCGCCGACGTGCCGAACGCAGCCAACGTGATCTTCAGCGCGCACTGCCACAACGACCTGGGCCTGGCCGTGGCCAACTCACTGGCCGCCATCGAAGGTGGCGCGCGCCAGGTCGAATGCACCGTCAACGGCATCGGTGAACGCGCCGGCAACTGCTCGCTGGAAGAAATCGCGATGGTGCTGAAGGTGCGCCAGGCGTTCTACGAGCAGGACACCGCCATCGACACCCCGCGCATCGTCGGCACCTCGCAGCTGCTGCAGCGCCTGGTCGGCATGCCGGTACAGCGCAACAAGGCCATCGTGGGTGCCAATGCCTTCGCCCATGAATCGGGCATCCACCAGCACGGCATGCTGCGCCATCGCGGCACCTACGAAATCATGCGTCCGGAAGACGTGGGCTGGGAGGACTCGCAGATGGTGCTGGGCCGCCACAGTGGCCGCGCCGCCGTCGAAGCGCGCCTGCGCGCACTGGGCTTCTGGCTGGAAGAAGACGAGCTGAAGCTGGTGTTCGAGCAGTTCAAGGGCCTGTGCGAGCAGCAGCGTGTGGTCACCGACGCCGACCTGCAGACACTGATGCAGGGCGGCTCCAACGCACAGGGCTACCGCCTGGCCTCGATGACCATCAGCGATGTCGGCAGCCGCGCCAATGCGCTGGTCGAACTGTCCGACCCGGACGGCAACCGCGTGGCCGAGACCGCGCAGGGTGATGGCCCGGTCGATGCCCTGTTCGGCGCTTTGTCGGCCGCCACCGGCGTGCAGCTGATGCTGGACAGCTATCACGTGCACAGCGTCGGCATCGGTGCCGATGCGCGTGGCGAAGCCAACCTAAGCGTGCGCCACGAAGGCGTCGAGTACGACGGCACCGGCACCAGCAAGGACATCATCGAAGCCTCCGCGCTGGCCTGGCTGGACGTCGCCAACCGCCTGCTGCGCCAGCGCCAGGCCAACGCCGGCGTCAGCACTGAAGCACCTGCCACCGCCACCGCCTGAGGAATCCAAGATGAGCGCCTTCGACACCGCAACCGCCACCAGCAGCGCTGGCCAGCAGTGGAATGCCCAGGACTATGCGATCGATGCCGGCTTCGTACCGACCCTCGGTGGCGCCGTAGCGCGTCTGCTCGACGCGCGGGCCGGCGAGCGCATCCTCGACCTGGGCTGTGGCGATGGCGTGCTCACCACCGAACTGGCCCTCAGCGGCGCACACCTGCAGGGCGTCGATGCTTCGCCGGAAATGGTGATCGCCGCACGTGCACGGGGTGTCGATGCGCAGGTGATGGACGGCCACGCCCTGACTTTCGACGGCGCGTTCGATGCGGTGTTCAGCAACGCAGCGCTGCATTGGATGCCCAACCCGGACCGCGTGCTGGAAGGCGTGCGCCGCGCCCTGCGCCCCGGCGGCCGCTTCGTCGCCGAGTTCGGTGGTCATGGCAACGTGGCCACGATCGTTGCCGCCGTGCAGGCCGCGCGCGTGGCCCATGGCCACGGTGCCAGCACATTCCAGTGGTACTTCCCCACCGCCGATGGCTACGCCGAACGCCTGCGCCAGCATGGCTTCCAGGTGCAGCTGACCGAATGCCTGCCGCGCCCAACCGCGCTGCCGACCGGCGTTGCCGGCTGGCTGCGGGTATTCGCCGCACCGCTGCTGGACGACCTGCCGGCCGAGGCGCGCGCCACCGTGCGCGATGCCGCCACCGCCCTGCTGGCCGATCTGCCGCGCAACGCCACCGGACAGCCGCTGGCTGACTACGTGCGCCTGCGCGTGCTCGCACGTCGGCGCTGACCTGACCCTGCTACTTTCTCTTAGATGTCCGCTACTTCGTACTCCTGCCAGGCAAACGCATGACTTCCGCACCCCGCACCCTGTACGACAAACTGTGGGACGCCCACGTGGTGGTTCCCGAAACCGACAGCGCGCCCGCCGTGCTGTATATCGACCTGCACCTGATCCATGAAGTGACCTCGCCGCAGGCCTTCACCGAGCTGCGCGAACGCGGCCTGAAGCCGCGCCGTCCGGACCGGACCAAGGCGACGATGGACCATTCCACGCCGACCCTGCCAGCCGCCGCCGACGGTACGCTGCCCTACGCCAGCGCTGCCTCCGAAGCGCAGGTCGCCATGCTGGCGCGCAACTGCGCCCAGCACGACATCGAGCTGTTCGACATGGCCTCGGACAATCGCGGCATCGTTCACGTGATCGCACCGGAACAGGGCTTCACCCAGCCCGGCATGACCATCGTCTGCGGCGACAGCCACACCTCCACCCACGGCGCGTTCGGGTCGCTGGCCTTCGGCATCGGCACCAGCGAAGTCGGCCATGTGCTGGCCACGCAGTGCCTGCTGCAGCGCAAGGCCAAAACACTGGCGATCACCGTCGATGGCGAGGTCGCACCGGGTATCGGCGCCAAGGACGTGGTGCTGCACATCATCGGCGTGATCGGCGTCAACGGCGGCACCGGGCACGTGATCGAGTTCCGCGGCAGCACCATCGAAGCGATGGACATGGAGCAGCGCATGACCCTGTGCAACATGTCGATCGAAGCCGGTGCGCGTGCCGGCATGGTTGCGCCGGATCAAGTGACGTTCGACTTCGTTGCCAATACACCACGTGGCCCGAAGGGCGCCGACTTCGACGCCGCCGTGGCCCGCTGGACGCAGCTGCGCAGCGATGAAGGCGCGCACTTCGACAGCGAGGTGCACATCGATGCTGCCGACATCCGCCCGACCCTGACCTGGGGCACCCACCCCGGCACCGCCATCGCGGTGGACGCGCCGATCCCGGCGGCCAACGATGCCGCCGCGCAGAAGGGCCTGGATTACATGCACTTCCAGGCGGGGCAGACGTTGGCCGGCACGCCGGTGGACGTGGTTTTCGTTGGCTCCTGCACCAACGGTCGCCTGAGCGACATGCGTGAGGTGGCGCAGGTGCTGCGCGGTCGTCGCGTCGCCGAGCGCGTGCGCATGCTGGTGGTCCCCGGCTCTGAAATCGTCAAGCGCCAGGCCGAGGCCGAGGGCATCCATGAGATCGTGCGCGCGGCCGGTGCCGAGTGGCGCGAGCCGGGCTGTTCGATGTGCATCGCCATGAATGGCGATCTGGTCGCCCCCGGCCAACTGGCGGTCAGCACCAGCAACCGCAATTTCGAAGGCCGCCAGGGCCCGGGCTCGCGCACCCTGCTGGCCTCGCCGATGAGTGCTGCCTGGGCCGCCGTGCAGGGCCACGTCGCCGATGCCCGTGAACTGTTCGCACAGGAGGTGGCCTGATGAGCGGCTTCCGCACCCTGCGTTCGGCCAGCGTGGTGCTGCGCCAGACCAATATCGATACCGACCAGATCATTCCGGCGCGGTTCCTGTCCACCACCGAGCGCGCCGGCCTGGGTCGCAATGCGTTCAACGACTGGCGCTGGCAGGCCGATGGCTCCCCCGTGGCCGACTTCGCCTTCAACCAGCCGCACAACGCCGGCCGCAGCATCCTGCTGGCCGGGCGCAACTTCGGCTGCGGCTCATCGCGCGAGCATGCGCCCTGGGCGCTGACCGACCTCGGCCTGCGCGCCATCGTCAGCAGCGAGATCGCCGACATCTTCCGCGGCAATTCGCTGAAGAACGGTCTGCTGCCGATCGTGCTGGACGAGGCCGACGTGCAGGTGCTGATGCGGCGCCCGGACGACGAGCTGACCATCGACGTGGCCGCGCGCGAACTGCGCACACCCGATGGCCGCGTCTACTCCTTCCCATTGGACGGCTTCTCGCAGACCTGTCTGCTGGAAGGTGTCGATCAGCTGGGTTATCTGTTGGGCCGTGTCCCTGAAATCGAACGTTACGAGAGTGAGCATGCACGCTGAGATTGTTGTCCTGCCCGGTGATGGCATCGGCCCGGAAGTGGCCGCCGCTGCGGTCGCCGTCCTGAACGCCGTGGCCGAACGCTTCAACCACACCTTCACCTTCAGCGAGCACGACATCGGTGGCATCGCCATCGACCGCCATGGCGAGCCGCTGCCGGCCTCGACCCTGGCCGCCTGCCAGGCCGCCAACGCGGTGCTGCTCGGCGCAGTGGGCGGCCCGAAGTGGTCCGACCCGAATGCCAAGGTGCGTCCGGAACAGGGCCTGCTGGCGATCCGCAAGGCGCTGGGCCTGTATGCCAACCTGCGTCCAGTGCGCACCCACGAAGCCGCACTGCACGCCTCGCCGATCAAGGCCGAGCTGCTGCAGGGCGTGGACTTCGTGGTGGTGCGCGAACTGACCGGTGGCATCTACTTCGGCGACAAGACCCGCGATGCCGACAGCGCCAGCGATCTGTGCCGCTACACCGTGGCCGAGATCGAGCGCGTGCTGCGCAGTGCCTTCCGGCTGGCGCAGCAGCGGCGCGGCAAGGTCACCTCGGTGGACAAGGCCAACGTGCTGGAAACCTCACGCCTGTGGCGTGACGTTGCCGCGCGCATCGGCCGCGAGGAATTCCCGGACGTCGCGCTGGAACACCAGCTGGTCGATTCGATGGCGATGCACCTGCTGGCCAAGCCGCGCGAGTACGACGTGATCGTGACCGAGAACATGTTCGGCGACATCCTCACCGATGAAGCCTCGATGCTGGCCGGTTCGCTGGGCCTGCTGCCGTCGGCCTCGCTGGGCGAGCCGGGAGCGGTCGGCATCTACGAACCGATCCACGGTTCGGCACCGGACATCGCCGGCAAGGGCATCGCCAATCCGTACGCGACGATCTTCAGTGCAGCGATGCTGCTGCGCCATTCGCTGGGGCTGGAAGCCGAAGCCGCAGCGGTGGAAGCGGCGGTGCATGCAGTGCTTGACGATGGCGTGTTCACTGCGGATCTGGCCGCCAAGGGGCACGCAGTGAGCACGGCGACGGCCACCGACGCGGTGCTGGCCAAGCTGGGATGAAGCACGCGGGTGCCGGGACATGCCCGGCACCCTTTGCATGTCCATCGGTAGCGGCGAGGCCTACCCCGCCTGCTGTTGTTTGCCCGGCATGAGATCCGCTCAGCGCGACGTGCTGCGCGCGTAGTCGCTGGCGCAACCGGCAACAACGCGACCCTCGTCGGTGCGCATCACGATGTGCTGCGGGATCCAATTGCCACCACTGAAAGCAACCGGCGGCAACGGGCGCTGCCACGCATCCTTGCCGACCGTATGCGAGGTTTCCATGCCCGCCTGGGCAAGCACTGGTGCCACCGGAACGGCACCCAGATCCGCGCCGAAGAATCCACCGAACGCCAGCGCAATCGTATGCGTGGAAACGCCGTACGCCTGGATAGGCACCTGCAACCCGATCAGCAGCAGGTGCAGATCATCATCACCAACGGTGTAGTTCACCTCGTTGACCGAACGGACATCCTGCGGCCATTCGAACTGCGGCTGTTCGGAAAGCCGCTGCCAGAACGCCTGCAGCCGGCGCATGCCGCCTTCATCGGCGCGGCAGTGAATGGCATCCTGCAGGTCCTGGACTTCAACAGCCGGCAGCTGACGCACCGCTGCCCTGTTACCGTTCGTGGAGGGAGCACAGCCCAGTCGATAGCCGTCGCCCGCACTGCGTACGATGATCGGTGTGGTGGGCGTCGACCATAGCTCGAACGGCTCCTGCAGCGTGCTCGACTGCAGCCGCAAGCCGTGCGCAGCGACGATACGATCGCGCTGTGCGGGGTCCAGCGCAATCGAGAACCCGAACGCATCAGCGAACAGCCGTGGCACTTCGACACCGTGGACGGTCATCGACTGTGGGGGAGTGATGACGGTCACCCGGTGATCGTCATCCTCACCTTCCTGCTCGAATCGCCAGTCGCGCAGGTACGGTAGTCGTTCGGCAGCGTCGGCGTAGCGTGCCGCGCGCAGGCGGCTGACGACGGCCTGCTGGACGTCCGCGCTCGCGCCGCACTCAAGTACGTCCCGCAGGTCATGCTGGAACCGCAGAGCATCGGCATCTGTCGGTTGCGCATCGGCAGCGCCGCTGCAGGCGACCAGCAGCAGCGCCGAAGCGCAGGTCGTACGGAAGAACATGGCAGGCGCTCCGGCCCTGGAACTGGCCGCTATTGTGCCCGTGAACGCTCTGAAGCTGTCCACTTGGGGACCAACAGTAGATCCACGCCATGCGTGGATGAAGCCAAGAGCATCCACGCATGGCGTGGAACTACGGCATGAACTCAAGCCTCGCGTGCCTCTACTTTGTGGTGTAACCACCATTGACCAGGATGGTCTGCCCGGTCATCCACCAGCCGTCGGTCACCAGGAAGCGGATCCACGGCACGATGTCGGCGATGTCGGTCAGGCCGGTGCGGGTGAACGCCGACAGCGCCGCGGCGGTCTTGTGATACGCCTGCGCATCGGCACTCTCGGCCGGATAGAAGAACGGCGTATCCATCGGCCCGGGGCCGATCGCGGTCACCGAAATCCCACGCTCGCCAAATTCCTTCGATGCTGCGCGGGTGAAGTGTTCCACCGGCGCCTTGGTGCCGGCATAGCTGGAGTAGAACGGAGTGAACGCGCCGAGCAGTGAAGTGACCAGCGTGCAGATGCGGCCACCGTCGTTGACATGGCGTCCGGCCTCCTTGAGAAAGAAGAACGCCGTCTTCGCGTTGACCGCGCTCATCTGGTCGTACTCCGCTTCGCTGATCTCCAGCATCGGCTTCTTCAGCACTTTGCCGACGGTGTTGATGGCGATGTCAGGGCGACCGACGGCGGCAACCGCGTCGGCGAACAGCCGCTCCATTGCCGCGGCCGAGGTCAGATCGGCCTGCAACGCCACGGCCTTTGCACCGGCGGCCTGCACGGCTGCAACGGTCGCTTCGGCATCGGCCTGAGTGGCGGCGCTGTTGTAGTGGATGACGATGGCCTTGGCGCCCTGCTCGGCGAAGTCGCGGGCGATCAGCCCGCCGAGGTTCTTGGCACCGCCGGCGATCAGCACGGTCTTGCCTTGGATACGGTGGTCGGTCATGGCATCGGTCCCGGTAAGGGGCTGCCGGACTGGCAACCCTGTGCTGACGACGATATCGTGCAGAAATCGCGGATAAAGCCCGCAACATTGACTTAACTTTCCAGAGTGGGCGAACAATGGACCGGATCGAGCGTTTCCGCATCTTTGCCCGGGTGGTGGAGTGCACCAGCTTCACCCGCGCCGCCGACCAGCTCGGCCTGCCCCGCTCCACCGTCTCGGCGGCCGTGGCGGAACTGGAGCAGCGTCTGGGCACACGCCTGCTGCAGCGCTCCACCCGCAGGGTTTCCACCACCCACGATGGCGACACCTTCTACGTGCGCTGCCTGCGCCTGATCGCCGAAATGGAAGATGCCGAGTCGCTGTTCCGCCAGGACGACGCACAGCCGAAGGGCCTGTTGAAGATCGATGTGCCCAGCCGGATCGGTCGCCGCATCATCGCCCCGGCCCTGCCCGATTTCTTCGCACGGCATCCGCAGGTCGAGCTGGACCTGGGCATGACCGATCGCGCGGTGAATCTGATCGAGGACGGCTGCGATGCGGTGCTGAGGGTGGGCCAGCTGGGTGACTCCAGCCTGGTGGCCCGCACGCTGGGCCAGCTGGACTTCGTCAACGTTGCCGCGCCTGCGTACCTGCACGAGCACGGCGTACCGCAGCATCCTGCCGACCTGCAGCAGCACCGCGCGGTGAACTACGCGTCGCCGACCACAGCGCGGGTGGAGCCGTGGGAATGGCAGGACGGCGCGCAGCTGCGCACGCTGCCGATGACGGGCTGGGTGCGGGTGAACAACGCCGAGGCATCGATTGCCTGCTGCGTCGCAGGGCTGGGACTGCTGCAGATTCCACGCTACGACGTGCAGGCCGAACTGCACTCCGGTGTACTGGTGGAAGTGTTGCCGCAGCACGTCGCGCAGCCGCTGCCGGTGACCCTGTTGCTGCCGCATCGGCAGCATCGTGCGCAACGTGTGCAGGTGTTCCTGGATTGGCTGGAGCCCTTGTTGCGGGGCGGTTTGCACCTGCAGTAGATCCACGCCATGCGTGGATGGGCGGGCCAGGACATCCGCAGCCACCCATGGGGTGGCTCTACTGGTAGATCCACGCCATGCGTGGATGCATGCATCCGTGCCAACCAAGGTTGGCACCTACCAGGGCAGCGGCCAGTTGCAGTAGATCCACGCCATGGGTGGATGCATGCATCCGCGCCAACCAAGGTTGGCACCTACCAGGGCAATGGCCAGCTGCAGTAGATCCACGCCATGCGTGGATGACGGAGCCCGGAAGCCCGCAGCCACCCATGGGGTGGCTCTACTGGTAGATCCACGCCATGCGTGGATGCACGCATCCATGCCAACCAAGGTTGGCACCTACCAGGGGCGGCGGCCCGGGAAACCCGGGGCATTACGCCCCGGATTCGTCCGGTTTGACCCGGAACCACGCCGCATACAACGCCGGCAGGAACACCAGCGTCAGCACCGTGCCCACGATCAACCCACCCATGATCGAAATCGCCATCGAACCGTAGAACGCACTGCGCGACAGCGGGATCATCGCCAGCACCGCCGCCAGCGCGGTCAGCACGATCGGGCGGAAACGCCGCACCGTCGCATCGATGATCGAATGCCAGCGGTCATGCCCGGCATCGATGTCCTGCTGGATCTGGTCGATCAGGATCACCGAGTTGCGCATGATCATGCCCGCCAGCGCGATGGTGCCCAGCAGTGCCACGAAGCCGAACGGCGCGCGGAACAGCAGCAGGAACAGCGTCGCACCGATGATGCCCAGCGGCGCGGTCACCAGCACCATCGCCGCACGCGAGAAGCTGCGCAGCTGCAGCATCAGCAACGTGGCCACCACGATCAGGAACAGCGGCATGCCGGCCTTGATCGAGTTCTGGCCGCGAGCCGAATCCTCCACCGAGCCGCCGGTTTCCAGCAGGTAGCCGCTGGGCAACTCGGCACGGATGCCATCCAGCGTCGGCACGATCTGCTGCACCACGTCCAGCGGCTGCATGCCATCGCTGATGTCGGCACGCACGGTCACCGTCGGCAGGCGGTTGCGGTGCCAGATGATGCCGTCCTCGAACGCGTATTCCAGCCGCGCGACCTGCGACAGCGTCACCGCAGTGCCACTGCTGGTCGGAATCGCCAGGCTGCCAAGCAGATCCAGCTGCGCGCGCTCGTTGTCCGGGCCACGCAGCAGCATCTCGATCTGGCGGTTGCCTTCGCGATAGGTGCTCACGCTCATGCCCGACAACGAACTGCTGAGGAACTGGCTGACCTGGGCACTGCTGACACCCAGCGCGCGTGCGCGGTCCTGGTCGATCACCAGCCGCACCACCTTGCTCGGCTCGCTCCAGTCCAGGTTCACGTTCATCACGTGCGGGTTCTCGCGCACCTTGGCCTCGACCTTGCGCGCAATCGCCTGTACCTGTGCGATGTGCTCGCCGGACACGCGCATCTGCACCGGATAGCCGACCGGCGGCCCATTCTCCAGGCGCGTCACGCGCATCTGCACATCCGGGAACTGCTTTATCACTTCCTTCAGCATCCAGTCGCGGGTCGATTCGCGGGCCTTCGCGTCTTCGGTAAGCACCACGAACTGGGCGAAGTTGGTGGCCGGCAGCTGCTGGTCCAGCGGCAGGTAGAAGCGCGGCGAACCGGTACCGACGTAGGCCACGTAGTTGCTGATGCCTTCGCGGCCCTTCAACAGCTTCTCCAGCTTGTCTGCCTGTGCCTGGGTCGCGGCCAGCGACGCACCTTCGGCCAGCTCGATGTCCACCATCAGTTCCGGGCGAGTCGAATCGGGGAAGAACTGCTGCGGCACGAAACGGAACAGCATCAGCGAGCCGATGAACAGTGCGATGGTCGCACCGATCACCCACCAGCGATGGCGCAGGCAGGTATCCAGGAACGACCGGAAGCGGGTGTAGAACGGGCGCTGGTACGGATCATGATCGTGCGCATGCTCCTTCGGCGCGATCCAGCGCGCGAGCGACGGATGCCGGTCGGCCCACTGCAGGCGCTTGGCACGCCAGCGACCGGCCAGGCTGTCTGGCTTGGGCAGCTGCGGATTGAACAGGTCCGGCAGCATCTTGTCGCCCAGGTACGGAATGAACAGCACAGCGGCAATCCATGACACCACCAACGCGATGGTCACCACCTGGAACAGTGAGCGGGTGTATTCGCCGGTGCTCGATGCGGCAGTGGCGATGGGCAGGAAGCCGGCAGCAGTGATCAGGGTGCCGGTCAACATCGGGAAGGCGGTGGATTCCCAGGCGAAACTGGCCGCGCGCAGGCGGTCGTAGCCCTGCTCCATCTTGGTGGCCATCATCTCCACCGCGATGATCGCATCGTCCACCAGCAGGCCCAGTGCCAGCACCAGCGCACCCAGCGAAATCTTGTGCAGGCCGATGTCGAAGTAGTGCATGACGAAGAAGGTCATCGCCAGCACCAGCGGAATGGTCACGCCCACCACCAGGCCGGTACGCAGGCCCAGCGAGAAGAAGCTGACCAGCAGCACGATCACCACCGCTTCGGTGAGCACCTGCACGAACTCGCCCACCGACTCTTCCACCGCATGTGGCTGGTCGGACACCTTGCGCAGCTGCATGCCGGCCGGCAGGGTCTTCTGCAGGCGTTCGAACTCGGCATCCAGGGTGGCGCCGAGCTTGAGGATGTCACCGCCGTCCTTCATCGCCACCGCCAGGCCGATTGCATCCTGGCCCATGAAGCGCATCTTCGGCGAAGAAGGGTCGGCAAAGCCGCGCTTGACCTCGGCGATGTCGCCCAGGTGCAGCGTGCGTTCGCCCGCCTGGATCGGGAATCTGCGGATGTCCTCGATCGAATCGAACTGACCGGTCACGCGCAGCTGCACGCGGTCGGTCGGGGTTTCAAAGAAGCTGGTGGCGCTGACCGCATTCTGGTCGGCCAACGCCTGCTGCACCTGCTGCAGCGATACGCCCAGCGTGGCCAGCTTGGTGTTGGACAGCTCGATCCACACCTTCTCGTCCTGCAGGCCGACCAGGTCGATCTTGCCGACGTCGGGCACGCGCTGCAGCTCCAGCTGGATGCGGTCGGCATAGTCGCGCATCACGGCGTAGTCGAAGCCTTCGCCGGTCAGCGCATAGATGTTGCCGAACGTGTCGCCGAACTCATCGTTGTAGAAGGGCCCGACGATTTCCCTCGGCAGCGTCGCGCGGATATCGCCCACGCGCTTGCGCACCTGGTACCACAGGTCCGGGATCTGCTTGGAGCGCAGGCTGTCGCGCGCCATGAAGATCACCTGCGATTCGCCCGGCCGCGAGTACGAGCGGATGAACTCGTACTCGCCGGTGTTCATCAGTGCTTTTTCGATCGGCTCGGTCACCTGCCGCGAGACCTGCTCGGCGGTGGCGCCCGGCCACATCGTGCGTACCACCATCGCCTTGAAGGTGAACGGCGGATCTTCGGACTGGCCCAGGTGCTTGTACGACCAGGCACCGATGACGGCGAACGCCAGCATCGCGAACAACACCAGCGCACGGTTGCCCAGCGCCCATTCGGAGAGATTGAAGCGGCGCACGGGTCAGTGCCCCTTGCCTGCGGCCGGCGCCGGCGTGGCGGCCGACGGTGCCAGCACCGGGCGGTTCTGGCGATCGACCGGCGTCACCACCTGGCCTTCGCGCAGCAGATGGCCGCCGGCAGCGACCACCCAGTCCGCCGCGCCCACACCGGACACGACCGGCACGGCCTGCGCGCCATAGGCACCGACCTGCACGGGAGTTGCCTTCAGCGCACCATTGGACGGATTGACCACCCACACGCTGGCCTTGCCATCACTGCCGCGCAGTACGGCCGCCAGCGGCAGCTGCAACGCACCGCTGCGCCCGGCGGTGGCGAACACCCGCGCACTCTGGCCCAGTTCCACTTCGCTCAGCGCTTCCGGCGCCAGGCTGACCCGGGTGGCATAGGTGCGGGCCTGTGCATCGGCGGCCGGTGCGATCTCGCGCAGGGTGCCCGGCAGCAGCTGGCCCGGGCGGTTCCACAGTTCCACCTGTACCGACTGGCCGACCTTGTAGTCGCGGATGTTGCTTTCCGGCAGCGCGATCAGCACCTCGCGGCCACCGTCGGCGGCCAGGGTGAACACCGTCTGCCCAGCGCTCACGACCTGCCCGGCTTCGGCCTGGCGGCTGGCGATCACGCCATCGGCGGGCGCGCGCAGCTGCGCGTACTCGGCCTGGTTGCGGGCCACGGCAAGATTGGCCCGGGCGGCATTGGCCTGGCCTTGTGCGGCCTTGAACGCCGCCGTCTGCTGGTCCAGTGCCGAGCGGCTCACCAGCTGGTCTTCGGCCAGCTTGGCGTAGCGCTTCTGGTCATCACGGGCGCGTACCAGGTCTGCTTCCGCCGCCGCCAGCTGCGCCTGCGATGCCGCCGCCTGCGAGGCGTAGTCGGCCGCATCCAGTTCCGCCAGCAGCTGGCCCTTCTTCACCCGCTCGCCTGCGTCGACGTGACGCTTGACCAGATTGCCGCCAACCCGGAACGACAGTGGACTTTCCTGGCGGGCACGCACCTCGCCGGGGTAGGCGGCCGCGGCTTGCCCATCCTGCGTGGTGGGATGCACCACCAGCACCGGGATGGCCGCCACCGGCTCGGCAGCCTGCTTGCCGCACGCTGCCAACACCACGACCAGTACGCCTACGCCCAACCAACGCATGTTTTTCATGAGGTACAGGACCTGAAAAGAAATCCGGGGGGAACGCGCCGGCAACATACTGTTGCAACGCGGACATTAGTGAACCAGCCGGTATAGTATAAATATCGAACCGCTTGGTCTAGTATTAGCGGGATGAGTTCTCCCACTTCCCGAAAGCCGTCGGCCAAGCCCGCTGCCAAGGCTGCCGGTCCCGGGCGCCCCAAGGACCTGGGTAAGCGCGCGGCGATACTCGAGGCAGCCAAGACACTGTTCATCGAACAGGGCTACAGCGGCGTGAGCATGGACAGCATCGCGGCCCAGGCCGGCGTCTCGAAGCTGACCGTATACAGCCATTTCGGCGACAAAGAGACCCTGTTCTCCGAAGCTGTGCAGTCCAAGTGCATCGAGATGCTGCCCGACGCGCTGTTCGTGGCCGACGTCGAAGGCCCCCTGCGCGACCAGTTGCTGGGCATCGGCATGGCGTTCTTCGAGATGATCACCTCCGACGCGGCCCTGTCGATCCAGCGGGTGATGATGGCCCCGGAGACCGACGAGCGCCTGCGCGAACTGTTCTGGCAGGCCGGCCCGCAACGCACCTGCGAGGCGCTGGCCGACTTCATGCGCTTGCGTGCCGAGCGCGGTGAACTGGACATCCCCGACTGCTACATCGCCGGCCAGCAGTTCCTGACCCTGGTGAAGGGCGAAGTGCACATGCATATGATGTGCGGCATGCCACTGTCACCCGTCGAGACCGATGCTGCGCTCCACGTGGCCGCCAGCGTGGATTTCTTCCTGCGCGCCTACGCCCCGCGAGAGGCCGGAACCGCTGGATAACCAAAACTGAACGAACCGGAGGTCGCGATGACTTCCGGCACTGCGACCCCGGCCACCCCGCAGCTGATGCTCTGGGCGCGCCGCCGGCCTCCGGCACCGGTAAAATGGCCGGCCCACTGCGCTGGATTTGAACCTCATGACGATTGATTACGCCCACGCCCGCGAACTGATGGTGGAACAGCAGATCCGTCCCTGGGACGTGCTGGACATCAAGGTGCTCGACGTCCTGGCCCGCCTGCCGCGCGAGGCCTTCGTCGCCGACGCGCACCGGGCGCTGGCCTATGCCGATGTCGAACTGCCGATCGGCAACGGCCAGAAGATGATGAAGCCGGTCATCGAGGGCCGTACCCTGCAGGCACTGGATCTGCAGCCGGGTGACGAAGTGCTGGAAATCGGCACCGGCAGCGGTTTCCTGTCGGCCTGCATCGGCGCGCTGGCGCGCGACGTGCTGAGCCTGGAAATCGATCCGGAGCTGGCCGCGGCTGCGCGCGCCCGCCTGGATGCCACCGGCCTGGGCACCAACGTGCGCGTGGAAGTGGCCGATGGCCTGGTCTGGCAGACCGAACGCCGCTTCGACGTGATCTGTGTCACTGGCGCCGTTGACGTGGTGCCGTCACAGTTCGCTTCGTGGTTGCGTCCGGGTGGTCGTCTGTATGTCATCCAGGGCCGTTCGCCGGCCATGGAAGCGCTGTTGGTGAAGGCCGATGGCAGCACCGAGTCGCTGTTCGAGACCGATATCGATTACCTGCGTGGTGCCGCCCCGGCCCCCCAGTTCCACCTCTGAGTCCAAGGAAGCCGCAATGATCCGCCGATCCCTCGCTGTTGCGCTGGCCACTGCCCTGCTGCCGTTGTCCGCCCATGCCGCCGACCTGCTGCAGGTCTATGAAATGGCGCGCAATGGCGACCCGCAGCTGTCCGCCGCCGAATCCACCCGGCTGTACGACAAGGAAGGCGCCGTGCAGGCGCGCGCTGCCCTGCTGCCGCAGATCAATGGCCAGGCCACGCTGAACCGCACGCGTAGCGAGGCCAATGCCGATGCCAACTCCGGTTCGGTCACCAGCAAGCGCCGCAACTACACGGTCGATGGCACCCAGACGCTGTTCAACTGGACGCAGATCAACAACCTGCGTTCGCAGCGCGAGCTGAGCAAGGCGGCTGATTTCACCCTCGACTCGGCCAACGACAACCTGATCGTGCGCACCTCGGCGGCCTACTTCAACGTGCTGGTGGCGATCGAATCGCTGAACGCCGCACAGACCAACGAAGCGGCCGCGAAGAAGCAGTTCGACTTCGCCGACAAGCGCCTGGAAGTGGGCCTGGCGCCGATCACCGACGTGCACGAAGCACGCGCCCAGTACGACCAGGCGCGCGCCAACGCGATCGTTGCGCAGAACACCCTGGCCGACAACTACCAGGCCCTGACCGAACTGACCGGCCAGCCGGTGATGAACCTGAAGGGCCTGCCGGCCGATTTCCGTCCGGAAGTGCCGGCCAACCGCGGCAACCTGGACCAGCTGGTGCAGCAGGCGACCACGCAGAACCCGGCGCTGAAGGCGCAGGAACTGAAGGTCGGTGCCGCCGAAGCCGGCGTGCAGGCGGCCCGTGGCGGCCACTACCCGACCCTGTCGCTGGGCGGCAGCTGGGGCAAGAGCGCGACCTGGGGCGACAGCGTCGGCGCCGGTTCGCTCTCACCCGATGCACGCACCAACAGCATCGGCCTGACCCTGAGCGTGCCGATCTTCTCTGGCGGCGCCACCCAGTCCGGCGTGCGCCAGGCCCTGGCCCAGCGTGATATCGCCCAGGATGGTTTCGAGCAGCAGAAGCGCGCGCTGGACCGCAACACGCGCAATGCCTACCAGACCCTGGTACAGGGCATCAGCGAAGTGGAAGCCCGCCGCCTGGCCGTGGTTTCCGCACAGAGCGCCTACGACGCTTCGCAGGTCGGCCTGGAAGTGGGTACCCGCACGGTGCTGGACGTGATCCAGAACCAGCGCATCCTGTTCTCCGCCCAGCTGGATTACGCGCAGGCCCGCTACAACTTCCTGCAGAACCGCCTGCTGCTGAGCCAGGCCGTGGGTGGCCTGGATGTCGCCGAACTGCAGGACCTCAACCGCCTGCTGACCCAGGACGCGGGCAACCCGTCCACGACCACGAACTGAGTCGGCGCCACCGGTCTGATCAGAAAGCCACCCGCGAGGGTGGCTTTTTTTATTGATTGCAGATGGCCGGCGCCGCGCATGGTGCTAGCGCGAACGCGCCGGATGTCGACGTATCAGGGCGCCTGCCAGCACGACCGCCAGTACCACCAGCACCGGTACGAACAAGCGGGACGTGACTGCCGGCAACAGGCATAGTGCGGTCGCTACAGGTGCGAGCAGCATCGGGATGAGCCGCCGTTCGCCAGCCGCCGCCCGCGCCTGCCATTGGCTGCGGGCAACGCCGAGGCATACGGCGGCCAGTACCAGCAGGCCCGCAGGCCCCGGCAGCTGTGGAAGCCAGCCCTCCGGCATCGACAGCGTCAACGTCGCCGCCAGCATGGTCAGCGCAATCGTCACCCGCAGATGCGCATCGGTGCCCGCATCGCCCGGCTCCGGCGGCCAGACCTCCACCCCCAAGCGCGCGGCCAACAGCAGCGATACCAACTGCAGGGCCGCCAGCCCCGCGCCGCCCGCCAACGGCAACAGTGGCAGCAACCATTGCAGCTGCGGCACACCCTGCAATGCCACCGACAGCGGGCGCGTGCTGGCCAGCGCAGAAAATTCGACCAGGCCGGACTGCAGCGCCGCCAATACCATCAGCCACAGCATCGCCATCAGCACCGCTGCGCCGGCGGCTCTGGAAACCTGCGAACGAGGCTGCGGCACCCCGCCGGCAAACCCTGCCAGCAAGCCTGCACCGAGCAGCACACCGAGCAATGCCACGCCAGCTGCAAGCACGCCGCCCAGCCCGAAGCGATAGGGCGCGGTAGCCGATGGCAGCCATGGAATCCAATTCGCATAGTGCACATGACGTGCTGCCAGCAACAACAGCAGCAGGCCAACGCCCAGCTTCACTGTCAGCAGTGCACTGGCCAACAGCAGCACGCGCGGCGTCCGCAGCACTGCAGTGGCGGCCCCCAGCAGCAACACCATGATCGAAGCCGCCAGCGGCAATGTCACCCATTGCGCGGGAGCCGCATCGATGACCTCAGCGGCTGCATACAGATGGCGCGCCATCGATTGCGCCAGGCCTGCGGTGGTCGCCGTCAGCTCCAGCAGCAGGGCAATCACCAGTACATCCGCGAACAGCTTGCCCCAGGCGGCACGCAGCAGAGCATGCAGACCTGAAGGATTCGGTAGACGCCGCATCGCCATACGAAGGCAATACAGCATCGGCACCGCACCCAGCGCCGCCAGCAACAGACTGAGAACAATGGCGGGCCCCGCCTGCGCCGCCGTGTGCTGGCCGACCAGGGCGACAACGCTGCCCCCCAACAGCAGGGTCAGCGCCACCACCAGCAGATGGTCGGTGCCCAGCCCCCCGGTCTTCTCGCTGGGCTGCTGCGCGCTTCCGTTGTCGCCAATCATTCAAAGCTCCCTTGATGTCGCCCAAGCGTGGTCGACAACAGGCTGGCAGCCTGACGCGGTAGGCGGAATCGGAATCGGCGCCGTAGCCACGATGATGTGACAGCCTGCACGCCGCGAGCGGTGGGAGCGGTCCGGCTACGACACTTTCAACGCCATCAAGCAGGCTTGATGCAGGCGATCACGACAGGGCCAAGGCCGGGTTGGCCTTGAGACCCCTGATGGCAACTGGCAGGGTCTCAGGCCAGCGGTGGCGGCAGGTGCGGAGCCACCAGCTGCAGGGTCCGCTGCAGCGCGCCGCGCCCATTGCTGACCAGTGTGCAACCGGCGCGGGCCATGTCCTCGCGCGCCTGCGCGTCGTCGAGCAGGTGCAGCAGCAGATCGCCCACCGCCTGCGCGTCCTCGCCGATCAGCAGTGCGCCGGCTTCACGCATGCGCCGCGAGATCTCGGCGAAGTTGTGCAGGTGCGGGCCGGTCACCGCTGCGGTGCCCATTGCCGCAGGCTCCAGCAGGTTGTGCCCACCGATGGCCTGCAGGCTGCCACCGACGAAGGCAACCTGGGCGCAGCCGTAGAACGGCATCAGTTCACCCAGCGTGTCGATGACGAAGACATCGCTGCCGGCCCCTGGCCACTGCTGCGCGCGCCGCGTCGCCACGCTCCAGCCCTGCTCGCGGGCCAGCGCTTCCACCTTTGGGAAGCGCTCGGGATGCCGCGGCGCCCACAGCAGCAGCAGGTCCGGATGCTGCTGGCGCAGACGGCGGTGCAGGTCGATCACCGCCTGCTCTTCGCCATCATGCGTGCTGGCCGCGATCCATACCGGGCGCGTGGCCGGTACATGGGCATGGAACTGTTCGATGAAGGGCTGCACGTCCGGTGTGGCGATGTCGAACTTCAGGTTGCCCAGCGCCTGCACCTGTTCCGGCGCCGCGCCCAGCTGCACGAAGCGTGCGGCGTCATCCTGCGATTGTGCGGCCACGCAGGTGACCGTGCGCAGCGCACGCCGGATCAGTGCTGCCAGCACCCGGTAGCCACGCAGCGATCGGGCCGACAGGCGTGCATTGAGGATGTAGACCGGAATGCGACGGTCGCGGCAGCCGAACAGCATGTTCGGCCACAGCTCGGTTTCCAGGATCAGCGCCAGGCTGGGCTGGAAGTGGCCGAGGAAGCGGTTGACGCTGCCCGGCACGTCGTACGGCAGGTACACATGGTCGAGCGCGTCGCCCCACAGCGCGCGCACCCGTTCCGAGCCGGTCGGGGTGATGGTGGTGATGACCCAGCGGATGTCCGGCCGCTGCTCGCGCAGTGCATTGACCAGCGGCGCAGCGGCGTTGACCTCGCCCACCGAGACCGCATGCAGCCAGACCCGTGGCTGGCCGCTCGGCTGCGGATAGGACGCATAGCGTTCATCCCAGCGCCGGAAGTATTCACGGACCCGGAAGCCGCGCCAGACCAGGTGGTACACGGTGATCGGCAGCAGGAGGTACAGCACGGCCGAGTACAGGCCACGCAGGATCCATTCGACAGGGTCTTTACGCATGCGGCAAGGATACGGGAGCCCCCCGGGAAAGACACGCGGCCGGGTTGGTAGAATGGCGGCATGTCCGATGCCACCACCGCCGTCCGTCCGTCGCTGCGTGATCCACGCAACTGGCCGATGTTTGCCGTCATGTTCACTGCCTTCGGGATCGCCCGGCTGCCGTGGATGCTGCAGCGCGCGCTCGGCCGCGGGGTCGGCTCGATCGCCTGGCGTCTGGCCGGCAGCCGCCGCCATGCCGCCGAGGTCAACCTCAAGCTGTGCTTCCCCGAGAAGGACGAGGCCTGGCGCAAGCGCCTGGTGCGCGACAGCTTCGATGCACTGGGCGTGGGCATCTTCGAATGCGCGCGCTCCTGGTGGGGCAGCATCGACAGCATCCGCCCGCAGGTGCACATCGAAGGGCTGGAACACCTCAAGCAGATGCAGGCCGAAGGTCGCGGCGTGCTGCTGGTCTCGGGCCACTTCATGACCCTGGAGATGTGCGGCCGCCTGCTGTGCGACCACGTCGACCTGTCCGGCATGTACCGCAAGCACAAGAACCCGGTGTACGAGTGGGCGGTGAAGTTCGGCCGCCTGCGCTATGCCAAGGCGATGTACGCCAACGAGGATATCCGCGCGACGGTGCGCCACCTGAAGAAGGGCGGCTTCCTCTGGTACGCGCCCGACCAGGACATGCGCGGCAAGGACACCGTGTTCGTGCCGTTCTTCGGCCACACCGCATCCACCATCACCGCGACCCACCAGCTGGCGCGGATGACCGGTTGCGCGGTCATCCCCTACTTCCATCGCCGCGAAGGCGGGAAGTACTTCCTGAAGATTGGTGCGCCGCTGGAGAATTTCCCCAGCGAAGATGTAGAAGCCGATACCGCGCGGGTGAACCAGGCCATCGAACAGATGGTGCGCGAGGCACCGGACCAGTACCTGTGGATCCACCGCCGCTTCAAGCGCCAGCCCGGTGGGCGGAGCGATTTCTACAAGTGATATGACGGGCGGTCGGAAACGCCCCATCCATGCATGACGTGGATCTACTGCTTCCCAGGTAGATCCACGCCATGCGTGGATGCTCTCCGTTCCGATGCCGGAATCTACAACGGCCAACGACACCAGGCGTGGGGGTATTCCCCCAACTCGCCGGCCAGTCCGGCCCGCACCGGATTGGCCAGGATGTACATCGCCTTTTCATGAAGGGATTCATCGGTGCGTACCGCATGGTCGTGGTAGCCGTGCTGCCACAGCGGCCCTTTCTGTCCCAGTTGCCGGTTCAGCAGCCGACTGCTGCGTGATTTGAGCACGGCCATACACTGGGCCAGCGTTCCCTTCTGCAGTTCCATCAACCAATGCAGGTGGTCGGGCATCACCACCCAGGCGAGGCTGTGGCTGAAGGCATTGCGTTCGATGAAGCGCAGGGTATCGACCAGGACCGCCACGTTGGCGGCATCGGCGAACAAGGGGGCACGGCCGTGGGTCGCCGTGGTCAGGGAATAGATGTTGCCTGTGCGGGAGTAGCGACCGTAACGGAGTCTGGGGCTGGCCATGGGCACAGACTGCGGGTTGCGCGACCCTGCGTGCATTGGCGGACCACCTCGCGGCAGGTCGGGAAAAGCCGCGACGACGGCCAATGTTCATGGGAAAGCCCATCCACGCATGGCGTGGATCTACTGATCAGACACGACCAATGTCCCCGCGTAATCCGGTAGATCCACGCCATGCGTGGATACGACCACCCACCCCGAGTAATCCGGTAAATCCACGCCATGCGTGGATACGCCCCCCTCCCCGCGCACTCCGGTAGATCCACGCCATGCGTGGATACGCCCCCCGTCCCGCGCACCCCGGTAGATCCACGCCATGCGTGGATACGCCCCCGCCCCGCGCACTCCGGTAGATCCACGCCATGCGTGGATGCGGAGATTACGCGGCGCGCGGCAGATCGTCCGGTTCGCGCGCCAGCAACGTGCCGACGAACAGCGCGGCCAGCAGCACGGTCAGGCCGCCCCAGAACGCGGAATAGAACGCCAGGTGGGTATTGAGCGGGAACACGGTAACCGCCAATGCCAGCATCGCCGGCCGTGCACGCTCGCGCGCCGCTGCCGGGGCGAAGCGCCATGCCCGCCATGCCTGCGCCACCGCTGCCAGCCACAGCAACAGACCCAGCACACCGGTTTCGGCAAGGATTTCCAGCACGATCTGGTGGGCGTGCAGCGCCGGCATCGTGCCCCACACCGCCGGCCCTTCATCGGCAACGCAATGGGGATAGGCATCGCGGAAGCCACGTGCACCGACACCATTGATCGGATGCGCTTCGATCATGCAGGCCGCCGCGCTCCAGATGCGGGTACGACCGGACAGTGCCTGTTCGACCCCGTCCTCGCCACCGCCCCAGGCCATTGCCGTGCGCGCCACACGCTCCCGCAGCTGCGGCACGCTGGCAGTCAGTGCGCCCGCCGAGAGAACACCCACCAGCGCCAGCAGGCCCAACCGCTTCCACCCCAGTTGGCGCACGCCGCTGTAGACAACCACCAGGCCGAAGGTGATCCATGAGGCACGGGAGCCGGCCAGCAACAGCACCACGCCCACCGCAGCAGCAGCCAGCAACCAGCCCGCATTGCCGAAACGGCGCGCCACCGGCAACAACAGGAACGGCGAAAGGCTGGCCAGCACCTGGCCGAATTTCAGGTTGCACGGCCCAAGCGCCCCGCTGAGACGATCAGCCAGCGCGGCTTCATCGGCCGGGCACAACGCGTGGCCGCTGATGGCCAGCTTGAGCTGCTGCAGCGACCAGAACCAGGGGCTGGTGCCTGCCAGTGCCTGCACCAGCGCATCGAGCGTCCACAGCCCGGTGATCACCGCCAGTCCGCCCAGGGTCAAGCGCCGCCGCTGCGGGGTGGCCACGGCGATCGCCACCAGCCACATGAAAGGCAGATAGCGCAGCCCGGCCGCCGCCTTGGTCCACGACGCCGACGGGTCCACGGCATCGAACGCAGAGAACGCCTGTGGCAACCAGTAGCCAAGGAAAAGAATCGATGTCAGCGCCCACGCTGCCGGGCTCAGCAGATGCGGTCGATGCTGCACCCGGCGGATGACCATGCGTGCCGCGGCGTACAACGCTCCCAGGCCCAGCACCGTTTCGGCAATGCCTGGCAGCGGCCACAACGCGACGTAGGCCAGCACCCACCAGGGTGCCCAGCGGCCAGCGCGCTCGTCGCGCAGGGGCGGCGCGGCGTCAGCCAGCGAGGTCGGCATAAAGGCGGAGGGTATCGCGCTGCATGGCCTGCAGGGTAAACGGGATACGGCCCGGCAGCGATGGCGGCTGTGCCAGCAGGGCCAGCGCACGTTCACCCAGCAGCTGCGCATTGCCCAGCGGCACGGCACCACTGGGCTGCAGCTGCTGCAGCAGTTCGCCGACGCCGCCGTGGTTCCAGCCCAGCACCGGCCTGCCGACCGACAACGCTTCGACCACAGTGCGACCGAAGGCCTCCGGCTTGTCCGACAGCTGCAGTACCAGATCGCTGGCCGCGTACGCCTGGGCGATGCGCGCAGTCGGCGTGCTGATGTGCACGGCCCCGGTCACGCCAAGCATATCTGCCTGCCTGCGCAGCTCTGCCACATAGGCTTCGCGGCCAGGCTCGTCGGTGCCCAGCATCCACAGCTGCGCCGGCACGCCCGCTGCACGGACATCGGCCAGCAACTGCAGCGCGTGGGCGTGGCCTTTCAGCCGGGTGCCGCGACCGGGCAGCAGCAACAGCGGTCCATCGACCTGGGCCAGCCAGGGATAGTCCGCCGCCAGCGCCAGCCGAGGCCGTCGATCGGCGCGGGCCACACGCGGGAACTGGCTGACATCCACCCCACGCGGGATCACCTGCAGCCTGTCGCGGGCCACCGTGGGGTAATGCGTGTGCACGTAGTCGCGCACGCTGTTGGATACACAGATCACGCGTTCGCCGCTGGTCATCACCGCGCTGTAGCGGCCGGGCGAATTCAGCCCATGCACGGTAGTGACCCAATGCGGGCGCTGCGCCGGCTGCATCGCACGGATCGCATACAGCCCCAGCCACGCCGGCAGGCGCGAACGGGCGTGGACAATGTCGGCGCCCACTTCGGTGAACAGGCGGCGCAGGGTCGGCAGATGGCGCAGCGTCAGCAGCGACTTGCGGCCGATATCCAGGGTCAGGTGCTCGGCACCGCTGTCGAGCAGCGGCTGCACCAGGCGACCACCAGCCGACACCACCAGCGCGCGATGGCCGGCAGCGACCAGGGCCGCGGCGATTTCAAGGGTCGAGCGCTCGACGCCGCCGGAGTGCAGCGCCGGCAGCAACTGCACCACGGTCAATCGGCGCATCGAGGGGGCGGCCGCTTAGTCGGCCAGCACGAACACGGCACCGCAGTAAGCACACTGCGCTTGCCCGTTGGGTTCGTCTTCGATCGGCAGGTACACCCGCGGATGCGAGTTCCACAGCGCCATTTCCGGAGTCGGGCAGCTCAGCGGCAGATCGCTGCGGTGCACGGTGTAGCGCTTTTCGGCGTTGGCGGGCGCGGTGGCGGTATGGCTCATGGCGGATGTCGATGAACGGATTGCGAGGCCTGCGATTCTAGCATCTGGGCCCGACAAACACCGTGCGCTGCGTGGCCGCTGCGCGCGTTGGCCTGCTTCAGGTCAACGCCCTGGCCCCGCCATGCAACCGCCCTGCCCGCTCCCCGGCGGCGGCGCCGAGCCACGGCGACAGAAAATCCCCATGCGCACCAGGCAGTTCCGTGCAGAACCAGTCTTCGTTCGAATTTCCCGCATTTGGATCGAACTAAATGGCACTTGTCAGGGCGCCGCCGGCTGTTGCAGCATCGGGTCCGATCCATTCCTGACCCGATCGCATGGCCCGCCCCCCACCGGACCTGCATCGCCTCCCGACTGCCCAGTGGCGGGCGGGGCGATGCTGTCCGTGGTGTTCGCCGATGCGGGTTCTGCCTGCCGCCTGCCTTACCGGGAGACCCTGCATGACCCTGTCCGATCCACGCCGCGCCCTGCTTCCGCTCGCCCTGGCCCTAGCCTGTGCGACCACTGCGACACCGGTGCTGGCGCAAGGGCTGCAGACCTCCTTCGAGCCGGGCGAGCCGGCACCGGCCAGATCCGCTGGCGCGCTGTCCGTTGAAGTCGGCAGCGGCCCCGGCGCGCCGTACGCGGCCAAGCGCAACGTCGGCTACAGCGGCCTGCATGCGTTGCACTACAGCGCCAATGGCGGCCAGGCGCGCCGCGAACTGTTCAAGACCGATCTGCCCATCGACACCGACACCACGCTGTCCTGGCTGGTACTGCCGGAGATCGTCGGCAAGGACACCGTGGCCTCCACCTATGTCTCGCTGGACCTGCTGCTGGACGATGGCAGCCGCGTATCCGCCAGCGGCGCGCGCGACCAGCACGGCGTGGCGCTGGGCGCACAGGCGCAGGGCGACTCGAAGACGCTGTATCCGCAGCAGTGGGCGCGCAAGGCGGTACGCCTGGGCGATGTGCCCGCGTTGAAGGGCCGCCGCGTGATCGGCATCGAGCTCGAGGTGGCCAGCGCCGATGGCGCCCCCGTGTCGGGCTGGATCGACGACGTGCGCCTGGACGTGCAGACACGGCAGGCACCGCAGCGTGTTTCCGACTGGGTACTGACCACGCGCGGCACCCAGGCCAACGGCACCTTCTCGCGCGGCAACAACTTCCCGGCCACCGCTGTACCGCACGGCTTCAACTTCTGGACGCCGGTGACCGATGCCGGCGCACTGAACTGGCTGTACCGCTGGAACGAGCAGAACGATGCGAAGAACCGGCCGCAGCTGCAGGCGCTCGCCCTGAGCCACCAGCCCAGCCCGTGGATGGGCGACCGCCAGACCTTCCAGGTGATGCCCTCCGCCACGCGCGGTGTGCCTGAAGCTGATCGCAGCAAGCGTGCACTGCCCTTCGACCGCGCACAGGAAAGCGCGCGCCCGTATCGCTACGACGTGCGCTTCGACAACGGCATCGCCGCATCCATCGCCCCCACCGACCATGCCGCGCTGTTCCGCTTCGATTTCCCCGCAGGCGGCGACGCCAACCTGCTGTTCGACAACGTCGATGCACGCGGTGGGCTGACCCTTGATGCCGCTACGCAGACGTTGTCCGGCTACACCGATACCCGCAGCGGCTTGTCCAACGGCGCCACCCGCATGTATGTGGTGGCCAGCTTCGACAAACCGTGGCGCAGCAGCGGCCAGATCGACACCGGCCGCCCGACCGGCTACATCAAGTTCGACGCAGGCAGCGAGCGCCGGGTGACGATGCGCATCGCCACCTCGTTGATCTCCGTCGAGCAGGCGCGCCACAACCTGGCGCTGGAAATCGCCGCAGCCGATACGCTGGAAAGTGTGGCCGGGCGTGCACAGGATGCGTGGGATGCGCGCTTGGCCCGCTTCGATATCGGCAACGCCAGCGACGACCAGAAGACCACGCTGTACTCCAGCCTGTACCGGCTGTACCTGTATCCCAATTCCGGCCACGAGAATGCGGGCACCGCCGCCGCTCCCGAATGGCGCTATGCCAGCCAAGCCAGCGCCGCCGATGACAACACCGATGGCAGCGCAACGCGCAGCTTCGCACCGGTGCGCGACGGCAAGGTCTTCGTCAACAACGGCTTCTGGGACACATTCCGCACCACCTGGCCGGCGTATGCGCTGTTCACCCCGGAAGATGCCGGGCAGCTGGTACAGGGTTTCATCGAGCAGTACCGCGCCGGTGGCTGGATCGCGCGCTGGTCCTCGCCCGGCTACGCGGACCTGATGGTCGGCACCAGCTCGGATGTGGCCTTCGCCGATGCGTGGCTGAAGGGCATCGGTGGCTTCGATCCCGAAGAGGCCTACGCCGCAGCACTGAAGAACGCCACCGTGGTGCCGCCGGACCGCCATGTCGGCCGCAAGGGCATGGAGCGCTCAACGTTCCGCGGCTACGCCAGCGCCGACGTGCACGAGGGCATGTCGTGGACGATGGAAGGGGCGCTCAATGATTTCGGCATCGCCAACATGGCCGAGGCGCTGGCCACGCGCGCGACGACATCGTCCGCGCGCGAACGCTACGCCACCGAAGCCGACTACTTCCGCTACCGCGCCGCCAGCTACGCGACGATGTTCGATCCGGCCGCCGGCTTCTTCCAGGGCCGCAAGCCCGATGGCAGCTGGCGCCTGCAGGCCAAGGATTACGACCCGCGCGTGTGGGGCCACGACTACACCGAATCCAATGGCTGGACGTTCGCCTTCACCGCCGCGCACGATGGCGAAGGCCTGGCCGCGCTGTACGGTGGCCGCGACAAGCTGGCCGCCAAGCTCGACACCTTCTTCGCCACGCCGGAAACCGCCGACGCCGCGTTCGCCGGCTCCTACGGCGGCACCATCCACGAGATGACCGAAGCGCGCGATGTGCGCATGGGCATGTACGCGCACAGCAACCAGCCGGCACACCACATCCCGTGGATGTACCTGTATGCCGGACAGCCGTGGAAGACCCAGCAGCATGTGCGCGAGATCCTGTCGCGGCTGTACGTCGGCAGCGAGATCGGCCAGGGCTATCCGGGCGACGAGGACAACGGCGAGACCTCAGCGTGGTACGTGCTGGCCTCGCTGGGCCTGTATCCGCTGCGCATGGGTGCGCCGGAGTACGCGATTGGTTCGCCGGCGTTCCAGCATGCGCGCGTCGAGCTGCAGGGCGGCGCGGTATTGACCGTCAATGCAGCGCAGAATTCGCGTGAGAACGTGTACGTGCAGTCGCTGAAGATCAACGGCAAGCCGTGGACGAAGACCTGGGTGCCGCACGAGGTGATCGCCAAGGGCGCGACCCTGGACTTCGTGATGGGCCCGCAGCCGTCGCGCTGGGGCAGCGGCGTGGATGATGTGCCGCGCTCGCTGACCGCGCGTGGCCAGCGACCGCAGCTGCTGCACGACCTTCTGGGCAGCGGCGCGCAGGCAACGCTGGCCGACGGCCGTGCTCTGCCCGCGCTGGTGGACGACGATGCCACGACGGCAGTGCCGCTGGGTGGTGGCGCGACCATCGCGCTGAGCCACGTGGGCGATGGCGTACCGACGATGTACACGCTGACCAGCGGTGATGGCGCTATCCGCGGCGGCGAGTGGACGCTGGAAGCACGTGCCGGCAACGGGCGCTGGGTAACGCTGGACCAGCGCCGCGGAGAAGAGTTCACCTCGGCCCGGCAGACCCGCCCGTTCCGTATCGCTTCGCCCTCACACTACGCCGAGTACCGTCTGCGCCTGGCTGCGCCGGGGCGCCTGCAGCTGGCCGAGATCGAACTGTTGGCGCCCTCCCCCCTACAATGACGTCCATGCGCCTACGTTTCCTCCCCCTCGCTCTTGCCGCCCTTGTATTTCCAAGTCTCAGCCAAGCACAGCCGCAGACCCAGGCCTTCGATGGCCAGGTCAGCCGTGACGGGGTAACGCTGTACTACCAGGACGCCACCGGTGCGCTGGCCGCGCCGGTGCGCAAGCGCATCATCGATACGTTCTACTTCGCCTACCTGCGCGAGCGTGCGGACTTCCGCCCGGCCGCGCCGAACGAAGTGCGCATCGTGATCGATCCGGCGTACAACGGCGTCGCCTTCGTCGGCGACAAGGACAAGGCCAGCACCATCACCATCAATCCGGGCTGGCTGGCCCAGCACCCGGATGACATCGATCTGGTGACCCACGAAGCAATGCACATCGTGCAGGGCTACCCCAGCTACGGCGACAAGCGCGTGCCGGGCTGGCTGGTGGAGGGCATCGCCGACTACGCACGCGATCGCTACGGCATGAACAACGCCGCTGCGGGCTGGGCGTTGCCGGACAAGCTGAGCCAGGGCCAGACGGTGGAAAGTGGCTATCGGGTGACCGGTGCTTTCCTGAAGTGGGCCGAAGCGGCGCACCCGGGACTGGTGCTGGCACTGGACAAGGATCTGCGCGACGGGCGCTATGCACCCGCGCTGTGGCAGAAGCACACCGGCAAGACCCTGCCGGCGCTGTGGACGGAGTACGCCAAGCCGCGCTCCCCGGCCCCTGCGCCGCCGCCCGCACGACGCGCGAAGCGGCGGTAAGTTCAACGTTGCCGGGGCGATGCCCCGGCAGCCTTCAACGCGATTGCACGAAACCGGCGTACAGCGCGAACAACTGCTGGAAATACCGCTTGCTCACTCGACTGCGCATGACACTGCTCCGCCCATGGAAAGTTGGTCGGGCCCAGGGTGGGAAGGCCGGTCCGGTCCCTTCCCACGGCCAGGCCGCGTGGGCGTATTGGGCCGCAGCGAGGTTGCAGGGCGATTACCGGGCGGCTGCAGTTCTCCGGTAGCGCCGGGCCACGCCCGGCGGAATGCGAGAAGCGCCGCGCTGCGCGCTCGCCGGGCATGGCCCGGCGCTACCCGATCCGGTTTCCGCGTTGCGGAAACAGAAACGCGCCCCGAAGGGCGCGTTTCTGCAGATCGCAGCGGAACGAAGGCTTACGCCTTCTTTTCCGCTTCGATCTGCTTGCGGATCTGCGCATCGACGGCGGCAATCGCGGTCATGTTCAGGATCCGGCGCGAGGTAGCACTGGTGGTCAGGATGTGCACCGGCTTGTTGACGCCCATCAGGATCGGGCCGATCGCCACGCCATCGGTGAACACGCGCACCAGGTTGTAGGCGATGTTGGCTGCTTCCAGGTTCGGCAGCACGAACAGGTTGGCACGGCCCTGCAGGGTCGAGCCCGGCAGCAGCTTCTGGCGCAGGGCTTCATCCCATGCGGTGTCGCCCTGCATTTCGCCGTCCACGTTCAGACGCGGGTTGCGCTTGAGCAGCAGCTCGCGCACCTGGCGCATCTTCAGCGCATCCTTCGAATCGTGGCTGCCGAAGTTGGAGTGCGACAGCAGTGCCACCTTCGGCTCGACGCCGAACAGCTTCATGCGGTACGCCGCCTGCAGGGTCGCTTCGCACAGCTGCTCTGCGGTCGGGTCTTCCTGCACGTGGGTGTCGACGAAGAAGAACACACCCTGCTGGTTGATCACGCCGGTCATCGCCGAGGTCGAGGTGACCTTCGATTCCAGCGGCAGCACGCTGCGCACGTAACCCAGCTTCTTGTGGAAGCGGCCGACAATGCCGGTCAGCATCGCATCGGCTTCGCCACGGGCCACCATCACGGCGGCGATCAGGGTCGGGCGCGAACGCATCAGGTTCTTGGCGGCGGCCACGGTGACGCCACGACGGCCGGTCAGGCCGTGGTAGTACTGCCAGTATTCGTTGAAGCGCGGGTCGTCATTGATGTTGGTGACTTCAATGTTCTCGCCGATCTTCAGGCGCAGGCCGAGGCGTTCGATGCGTGATTCGATCACTTCCGGGCGGCCGATCAGGATCGGATGTGCCAGGCCGTCGTCGACCACGTTCTGCACCGCCTGCAGCACCACTTCCTCTTCGCCTTCGGCATACACCACGCGCTGCTTGTCGCTGCGCGCGCGGTCGTAGACCGGCTTCATCATCAGGCTGGTGCGGTAGACGAACTGCGACAGCTTCTGCCGGTAGGCTTCCATGTCGGCGATCGGACGTGCCGCCACGCCCGAATCCATCGCGGCCTGGGCCACGGCAGCCGACAGCTCCACCAGCAGGCGACGGTCGAACGGACGCGGAATCAGGTACTCACGACCGAAGCTCGGGGTTTCACCGCCATAGGCCGAGCCCATGTCGGTGGCGGCACGGCGGGCCAGCGCGGCGATCGCGCGCACGCAGGCGATCTTCATTTCCTCGTTGATCGCGGTCGCGCCGACGTCCAGCGCACCGCGGAACAGGTACGGGAAGCACAGCACGTTGTTGACCTGGTTCGGGTAGTCCGAACGGCCGGTGCCGATGATCGCGTCCGGACGCGCAGCGCGCACCAGTTCCGGCATGATTTCCGGGGTCGGGTTGGCCAGGGCGAAGATCACCGGATCCGGCGCCATCGTCTTGACCATCTCGGCGGTCAGGATGCCCGGTGCCGACAGGCCCAGGAAAATGTCCGCGCCGTCGACGATCTCGGCCAGGGTGCGCTTGTCGGTATCGCGCGCATAGCGCTGCTTTTCCGGGTCGAGGTCGGTACGGCCGGTGTGGATCACACCCTCGCGGTCGAAGGCCAGGATGTTCTCCGGCTTCAGGCCCAGCTGCACCAGCATGTTCACGCAGGAAATGCCGGCCGCGCCCATGCCCGTGGTCGCCAGCTTCACTTCTTCGATCTTCTTGCCGGTGATCGCCATGGCGTTCAGCACCGCGGCACCGACGATGATCGCCGTGCCGTGCTGGTCGTCATGGAACACCGGGATCTTCATGCGCTCGCGCAGCTTGCGCTCGACGATGAAGCACTCCGGTGCCTTGATGTCTTCCAGGTTGATGCCGCCGAAGGTCGGCTCCAGCGAGGCGATGATGTCGACCAGCTTGTCCGGGTCGTTCTCGTCCACTTCGATGTCGAACACATCGATGCCGGCGAACTTCTGGAACAGCACGCCCTTGCCTTCCATCACCGGCTTGCCAGCCAGCGCGCCGATGTTGCCCAGGCCCAGCACCGCGGTGCCGTTGGAGATCACCGCCACCAGGTTGCCGCGGGCAGTCAGCTCGCTGGCCTGCTGCGGATCGGCCTTGATCGCTTCACAGGCGTACGCCACGCCCGGCGAATACGCCAGCGACAGGTCGCGCTGGGTCAGCATGGGCTTGGTAGCGGAAACCTTGATCTTGCCGGGCGGAGACATCCGGTGGTAATCGAGGGCGGCCTGTTTGAAATCTTCGTTGGACATCGATGTGGGTTACATGAATGGGCAGAAGGGACAGGGGATCATACCCCCGTTGGAGCGGTCGGACCTGTCGCTATGCTGTCGCAGTGATGCTGCGACCGCACAATTCCATGGCGTATGCGACGTTATCAGAGCACAGCTTCGGCGCTGGCGATGACAGCCGTGGGACGCCTTGAAACGCTGCGGGGCCGTGCCACTGTCGTGACCGGCCCCGCAGTACCACACACCCGGATCAGCCCTTGGCGGGCAGCGCCTCGGCCATCGCCAGCGGCACGGCATCGACCGGCGGCGGCAGTTCGCTTTCGCGACCATCCAGCGCCAGCTTCAGGCGGTCGCGGTCCAGCGCACCTTCCCAGCGCGAGACCACCACCGTGGCCACCGCGTTGCCGATGAAATTGGTCAGCGAACGGCATTCGCTCATGAAGCGATCCACGCCCAGGATCAGCGCCATGCCGGCCACCGGCACTTCCGGCACCACCGCCAGGGTGGCGGCCAGGGTGATGAAGCCGGCACCGGTGACGCCGGCCGCGCCCTTGGAGCTGAGCATCGCCACCAGCAGCAGCGCGATCTGGTGGCCCAGGGTCAGTTCGGTGTTGGTGGCCTGGGCGATGAACAGCGCGGCCAGGGTCATGTAGATGTTGGTGCCGTCCAGGTTGAACGAGTAGCCGGTGGGAACCACCAGGCCGACCACCGACTTGCTGCAGCCGGCACGTTCCATCTTCTCCATCAGCGACGGCAGCGCCGACTCCGACGACGAGGTGCCCAGCACCAGCAGCAGCTCGGCCTTCAGGTATCGGGCCAGCTTGAACACCGAGAAGCCGCACAGGCGGCAGACCACGCCCAGGATCACCGCCACGAACAGGAAGGCGGTGAGGTAGAACGAGCCGACCAGCCAGGCCAGGTTGACCAGCGAGCCGACGCCGTACTTGCCGATGGTGAAGGCGATGGCACCGAATGCACCGATCGGCGCGGCCTTCATCAGGATGTGCACCAGCTTGAACACCGGGGCGACCAGCGCTTCCAGGAAGTTCTGGATCGGCTTGCCCTTCTCGCCCACCGAGGCCAGCGCGATGCCGAACAGCACCGCCACGAACAGCACCTGCAGGATGTTGCCGTCAACGAAGGCACTGAGCAGCGTCTTCGGAATGATGTCCATCAGGAAGCCGACCAGGGTCAGGTCGTGCGACTTCTCGACGTAGCTGTGTACCGCAGTCTGGTCCAGCTCGGCCGGGTTGATGTTCATGCCGGCGCCGGGCTGCACCACGTGCGCCACGATCATGCCGACGATCAGCGCCAGCGTGGAGAAGAACAGGAAGTACGCCATCGCCTTGGCGAACACCCGGCCCACCGTGCGCAGATGGGTCATGCCGGCAATGCCGGTGACGATGGTCAGGAAGATCACCGGCGCGATGATCATCTTCACCAGGTTGATGAAGGCATCGCCGAGCGGCTTCATCTTCTCGCCGATCAGCGGCTCGTAGTGGCCGAGGACAGCGCCCAGGACGATCGCCACGATCACCTGGAAGTACAGCTGGCGGTAGAGCGGCAACGGCTTGCTGGGCACCGGCGCAGCGGTCGGGATGTGCATGGCGGACTCCGGAAGGGGCGTTTTCAGGCACGTACGGCCCCGGAAATGCACGGGAACCGTTACCGTGGAAACTGATCGCATGCCCCTCGATTGCAGGCACAGGGGTGCGACCAATGGACGCCTTTGTACGCGCCACGCACCGCCACGCAGATAACCTATTGGTACTAGCCCCCCGGTTCAGGTGGCTGCGCTGCCTACACTGGCGCCGCACCGCTGATCGCGGGGATGCCGGTGGCCCGACCTGAACGGCCGGGCGCGTCATTGCGAAAGTTCCGGCCATTGCGGCCGTTGTTGTCCTGTCCACACGCATCTGAGAGAGCCGCACCATCATGCGCCCGATTCCCACCTTGCTCGCCCTTTCCCTGGCGGCGCTTCCCGCCTTCGCTTCGGCTGCCGATTTCGACAACTGGCCGACCAAGTACACCTTCGGCGACGGCACCGAACTGGCCGCCACCGCCAACATCGCCTACGACTACAACGACTTCTCGTCCGCCAGCGGCATCGAGGATGACGACGCGGTGCGCCGCAAGGAATTCGGCGCGACCCTGAAAAAGAAGGGCGTGTACGACGCGATGGTCTACTACGACTTCCAGGCCGACACCTGGCTGGACGTGTTCGTGCGCTTCGAGAGCAAGGCGTTCTTCGGCCGCGATGTCGGCCGCTTCCGCTTCGGCTACATGAAGACCCCGGTCGGCCTGGATGCGAACACCTCCTCGCGCGCCGGCAGCTTCCTGGAAACCGCGCTGCCCGTGCAGGCGTTCTACGCAGGCCGTCGCACCGGCGTGGAATGGGTGCTGGAGCGTCCGCAGTACCTGCTGCAGGCCGGCGCCTATGGCGGCAAGGACCTGCAGGGCGACAACCCCGGCACCACCCAGGCGGTGCGTGCGGTGTGGACGCCGGTAAAGGCACCGGGCGATGTGATCCACCTGGGCCTGGCCTATTCGCAGGAAAACCCGCGCGGTTACCACGATGGCCGCGACGTGCATCATGAAGCCAGCGCGCGCCTGCGCGCCCGCCCGGAAGCCGGGCTGACCGACATCCGCCTCGTCGATTCGGGCGCGCTGGTCACCGCCGACCAGATCCGCCGCACCGGCCTGGAAGGTATCTGGATCCGCGGTCCGTTCTCGCTGCAGGCCGAAGCGCTGCAGGCGACGGTCACCCGCAATGATGGCAAGCCCGACTACACCGGCCACGGCCAGTACGCGATGGCCAGCTGGGTGCTGACCGGCGAATCGCGCCCGTACAACGCCGGCGCCGTTGCCAACATCAAGCCGGCGCACGACTACGGCGCGGTGGAACTGGTGGCCCGCTACAGCCGCCTGGACCTGGACGACGGCAGCATCCTCGGCGGCCGCCAGCACGACCTGACCCTGGGCGCGAACTGGTACCTGACCAGCCACTTCAAGTTCCAGGCCAACTACGTGAAGGTCGATGCCAGCCGTCGCGGTGTGCACAGCACCCCGGAGATCTTCGAACTTCGCGCGCAGATGCACTTCTGATCCCTTCCACGTGTCAGATCCCGGCGGGCGTGTACACCCCGCCCGCCGGCCCTGCGTAGACTGCCGCCATGTATTGGCTCAGCCGCCACCGCCTGCAGTTGCTGACCGTTCTGGTGATGGTGGCCGGCACCGTGCTGTGCGCGGTCGCCGCCGGCCACTACGCCTGGCGTCGCGCCCTGGGCACGGAAAGCGCACAGGTGCAGCGCCAGCTGCAGCTGTATGGCCAGGGGCTGCAACAGCGCATCGACCGGTTCGGCACCCTGCCGCAGGTGATGGCGCTGGATCCGGACCTGCAGCACGCACTGCGGGTACCGCCCTCGCCCGCCGAGCGGCAACGCCTGAACCTGAAACTGCAGCGCGCCAACCAGGTTACCCGCACCTCGACGCTGACCCTGGTCGGCCGCGATGGCGTGGCCGTGGCTGCCAGCAACTGGGACCAGCCGACCAGCAACGTCGGCGAGGATTACAGCTACCGCCCCTACTACCAGCAAGCACTGGCTCATGGCCGTGGTCGTTTCTACGGCATCGGCATGACCACCGGCGTGCCCGGCTATTTCATGTCCGAAGCCATCCTGGATGCCGACAGCCAGCGCATCGGCGTGATCGTGATCAAGATCGAGCTGTCCGCGCTGGAACAGGAATGGTTGAACAGCCCGGACGTGGTGCTGACCAGCGACAACCACGACGTGGTGTTCCTGGCCAACCGCGATGCCTGGCGCTACCGCCTGCTGCGCCCGCTCGGCGCGGAGGAACGCAACGAGATGCGTGCGGCGCGGCAGTATGCCGATCGCTCGCTGCAACCGCTGCGCGTACGCACCGAAGATGTGCTGGCCGATGGCGGCCGCATGGTCCGCCTGCTCGACCCACCACTACCGCAGGCAATGCTGTGGCAGACCCTGGCGCTGCCCGACGAGGACTGGAGCCTGCATCTGCTGCATGACGCGGGCGCGGCCACCAGCGCTGGCCGCGGCGCGGCCGTGGCCGGCGCCGCCGCATGGCTGGCGCTGGGATTCCTGGTGTTGTTCGTGCAGCAACGGCGTCGCCTGTCCAAGCATCGCCAGCGCAGCCGGCGCGAACTGGAAACTCTGCTCAAGCAGCACGCGCAGGAGCTGCGCACCGCCCAGGACGGCCTGCTGGAAGCCGCCACCGACGCCGACGTCGGCTTGAGCCGCAGCCTCGAACATCTGCCACAGGGCGTGGTGGTGATCGACAAGGAGCAGCGTCTGGTGGCGTGGAATTCTCGCTATCTGGAGCTGTTCCGTTTCCCGGCGGGGCTGGTGCGGGTGGGCCGCCCGATCGAAGAACTGTTCCGTTTCAATGCACGTCGTGGCCTGTTGGGCCCCGGTCCGATCGACGAGGCCATCGAACGGCGCCTGACCCACCTGCGCAGCGGTCGCCCGCATATGCGCGAGAGCGAGAAGGACGACGGCACGGTGCTGGAGATCCGCGGCAACCCGCTGCCCGATGGTGGGTTCGTCACCAGCTATGCCGACATCACCAGCTACAAGAACGCCGCACGCGAACTGCGCTCGCTGGCCGATGCGCTGGAACACCGCGTGGCCGAACGCACCCAGGATCTGGACGAAGCACGCCGCGAAGCCGAACAGGCCAACCGCTACAAGACCCGCTTCGTGGCCTCGGCGGTGCACGACCTGCTGCAGCCGCTGAATGCCGCGCGCATGTTCGTGTCGGTGCTGCGCGGAAAGCTGAGTGACCCCGCGCAGCAGCAGACCAGTGACCATATCGACGCCGCACTGGCAGCGCAGGATGCGATCCTCAACAGTCTGCTGGATATCTCGCGGCTGGAATCGGGATCGTTGCAGGTCCGCGTGCGCGCTTTTGCGCTTTCGCCTTTACTGGAAACCCTGGCGCGCGAGTTTGGCATCGCCGCACAGAGCCGTGGCCTGCAGCTTGACTGGGTTGACACTCACGCGGTTGTGGTCAGCGACGAAGCGCTGCTGCGGCGCATCCTGCAGAACTTCCTGTCCAATGCGCTGCGCTACACGCCACGTGGACGCGTGCTGATCGGCTGCCGACGCGCAGGTGACCAGTTGCGCATCGAGGTGCATGACCAGGGCCCGGGCATTCCGGAAAGCCTGCAGGGCGAGATCTTCGAGGAATTCCGCCGCTTGAATGATGGCGTGGAGCAGGAACGTGGCGCCGGCCTGGGCCTGGCCATCGTCGAGCGTATCGGCCGCCTGCTCGGCCACCGCATCAGCCTGCGTTCCACGCTGGGCAAGGGCAGCGTATTCGCCGTCAGCGTGGCACTCGGACGCGCCGACGAGGTGATTGCACCGCCGGCGGCGCCGGTCATCGCGACCGAGCCGTCTGATGACAGCCCACTGCGCCAATGTCGGGTATGGAGCATCGATGATGACCCGCATGTCTGTGCGGCGACCCGTGCCCTGCTGGAACGCTGGGGCTGCAATGTGGAACTTGCCGACGGCCCGCAGGGCGCGGTGGAAATCGCCAGCGCGTTGAACGTGCCGCAGCTGTTGCTGCTGGACGTGCGCATGGGGCAGTGGCACGGACCAGACCTGTATGAAGCGCTGTGCACGCTGTGGCAGGCGCGGCCGCCAGTGATCCTGGTGACTGCCGAGCGCGATGATGCGCTGAAGGCGCATGCTGCCGAGAACGGTTGGGGCTTCCTGCTCAAGCCGGTGCGGCCACCGGCGCTGCGTGCATTGATGACGCAGTTGCTGTTGCGGCATCGCGGGTAAAGCTGTCGCACAACGCGCGGACCATCGGCCGCTCTTTGAGAGAAGGCTGAAAAGCGACCCACCCATGGATAGAGGATGGGCATAGTCTGAACAGCAGACGAGCAATTGCCCTACTTACCACCGTTGCTGAAGATCAGAAAATTGCATGACCGGGCCAATCGGCCAGCCAGACCAGAGGCATTGATCGTGCCCGTTTCTCCCGTACCTCCTGCATTTACAAGATATTTCAGCCCGATCGTGGCGACGCTCCTCGGCCTTTGCTGCAGCGGATGCATCGATGGCAAATCACCGAAAGCAGACGGGAATCAACAGGGAACTACAGAAGAAGGCAGCATCGGCCAGCGTCATCCAGACACGCCCGACTCAGCCAACCCGCGTGGCCGCACATTGTCGAATCAGGGCATTTCGGCGTCGAGCGGGAATCGTACGGAACGCACATCCGAGTACCTTCAGGTCGAGTCTGGATTCATGGCAAACAGGGGCATCTCAAGCCAGACGGCTGAAGACCTTCTGCGGTCGAGTCGTAGTACCCATGATGCAATCGACCGCATGACCATCGACGCAGCATCCAGCCCTGATGCGCAGGACCTGGCCAGGCACTATCGATCGTCTCTCATCCGCGCAATGGATCAGAACACCGTTCTTGAGCGCCTTGCGTGCGGCCTGAGCATATGCATTGGCATCGCTCGAGCCCGAAGCAACGCCGATCACGAGGCATGGGTCCAGAGGCTGGCGTCAGACCAATCGTCTCCCACATACAGCTACGCGGAAGTAGCTGAGAGTATCGGTGCGGGATACGAAAACAGATTCATTTTCTCTATCGATCCGGAACTGAACTCGATCAGCGGACACTGATCGAGGAAGCGGAACAGAATCAACACCGACTCAGTACTTGATTCGATGTCCTGCCGCGATCAGCCATCCAACCCGGCGCGCGCGTCGCCTTCCGGCTCCAATGCCTTTACCAGCACCGCCGCCTGGGTGCGGCTGTGGCATTCGAGCTTCTTCAGGATCGCGGTCACGTGCACCTTCACCGTGTTCTCGGCCAACCCCAGCTCATAGGCAATCTGCTTGTTGAGCAGCCCGTCGGCCAGGCACAGCAGCACCCGGAACTGCTGCGGCGTGAGCTGCGCCAAACGGCTGGCCAGCAGCGCGTCGGCCTCGGAACGCTCGGCGGCCATCGCCGGGAACCACAGGCCACCATCGAGTACCGCCTGCACCGCCTCGCCGATGGTTTCGGCCGGGGCCGACTTCGGGATGAATCCGGCGGCGCCGAACTGCTGGGCGCGACGGATCACCCGCGGATGATCGTTGGAGGACAGGATCACCACCGGAATGTCCGGGTGCGAACCGCGCACGTGCAGCAGCGCGGAGAACCCATGCGCGCCCGGCATGGTCAGGTCCAGCAGTACCAGATCCACATCGGGCTGTGCATCCAGCGCCGCAGCCAATGCTTCGGCGCTGGCGACCTCGCGCACCTGCGCCAGCGGCAGGCTCTGCCGCAATGACTGCACCACCGCCGAACGCAGCAGCGGATGGTCATCGGCGATCAGGATGGTGTATTCGCTCATGGGGCAAGTTTGGCACGTCACCAAAGGGAATACCTTCTTCAGTTGCATCGCCGGCCAGTCGATGGCCCGGGGAGGGCTGCCGCGACCGCAGTGCAGACTCTCTGTAATTCAGAAAATGCGGCGCCAACCAGATCGTCAGATACACGACACCAAAGAGCAGGATTGTTCCAACCTTGCCATACGTACTGCGCATCACTTCGTACAGATCCTCACGCAGGGTTGAAGGAACGCTGCCAATGCGCTGAAGATCCAACAATCGCTGCGCCGACCGTACGTCAATCCGCATCCGAGGGTAGTCACCTCTCTCCAGAACGTCTTTTCGATGTACCACAGCCGATCCTCGCTGGACCTCGGAGTACTTCAGGTCCGCAGCCCTGCACGCAAATTCCACGAGCGCGGCATTTCGTGGAGCCAGGCATTCATCGATCAGGTCCAGCAACTCCGCATATTGAATCGCGTCATAGTCTTGGCCAGCCGCTTTGGCTCGATAGTCACTTCGCTCCAATTGATACGAACTCAGATGATTGATCAGCAGAACGTACAAGCCGACCAGAATCACAGAGGAACCAATAATCAGGAGTACTCGCCTCACCGCTGTTGTACGGGCCCAGTGCATGCTGCGCATGACACCTGAGCCAATCATTTCAACGTCTTCGAAGTTGTCCTTCAGCCTTCCCAATGGTCATTCCTCGCACGACAGGAAACATGATATCGGCGGGAATGGCACCTGGGTTTAGCGCCCCGCCGGCTCCACGCTGCTGCGCCAGGCATCCAGGAACTGGCGGCGCTTGAGCACATCCAGGTAGACCAGCAGGCCGGGGCCGAGCTGGATCGGGCGGCGGCTGCGCCCGGGCGCATCGTCGCCGCGCGCATCGCCGCGCACGATCGGCATCAGCCGGGCCTGGCGCGCGAGCACCTGCTGGCCGCGTGGCGACAGCAGGTAGTCGAGAAAGCGTCGCGCTTCCTGCGGGTGCGCTCCAGTGCGCGGAATCACCGCGGTGCGCAGTACCACCAGCGTGTAGTCCTCCGGCTCGACGATGGCCAGCGGTGCGCCCGCGTCGATACGCGCCTGCGCATACGAGCCCAGCACGTTGTAGACCAGCGACAACTGACCGCTGGCCACCTGGTCCAGCAGCACGCCGGTGCGCTCCTCGCGTACCACCGCGTTGTCCCCCAGCGCACCGAGCAGGGCGCCGGCGATGCTGCCGCGCTGGGCATCCTGGGTCGCCAGCAGGTAACCCACGCTGCTGCGTTCGATATCGTAGGTACCGACCTTGCCGCGCAACGGCGCCCCTTCCGCACGCAGCAGGTCCAGCAGTTGTCGACGCGTGTGCGGCACTTTCGCGGCCGGCAGCCTGCGCGTGTTGTAGACCATCACCACCGGCTCGTAACTGATGCCGAACGCCTCGCCACGCCACTGCGCCCACGCAGGCAGCGCCTGGGTCTGCACCGAGCGGTGCGGCAACGCATGACCGTCGTTGACCAGCTTGGTCTGCAGGTCCATGCCGCTGGAGATCAGCAGATCCGGCGACGCAGGTCCGGTGCGGTCATGCAGGTAACGCGCGTACAGATCCTGGGTGATGATGTCTTCGTACACCACCTCGCTGCCCGGATGCAGCCGCTGGTAGTCGGCAATGACCTCGGCGAAAACCTCGATATCGGTGGTGCCGTGGATGCGCAGCTGTGCAGTCGCGGTGCCCTGTGCGGGAAAGCGGCGTACATCGCCGGGCGCAGCGAGGGCCGGCACGGCCAGCAGCAGGGCAACAGTGGCGGCAAACAGGCGGATCATGTGCTGCTCCGGGGCAGGCGGATGGTGGCGACCAGGCCGCCCTGCGGTCGATTGCTGAGATCGATCTGGCCACCGTGGCTGTCGACCACCCGCTTGACGATGGCCAGGCCGAGGCCGGCACCGCCGGAGGGCGCGCCCTCGCCCCGTGCGAAACGCTCGAACACGCGTTCGGCATCCGCAGCGGCGATGCCCGTACCGTGGTCGGCGATGGTCAGCACGGCCTGCGCGCCCTCAGCGGTCAGCGCGATCTGCAACGGACCATCGCCGCCGTACTTCAGCGCGTTGTCGACCAGATTCTTGATGGCCTCGCGCAGCAGCAACGCGTCACCGTGCACCTGCACCGGCTCGGCCGTCATCGCCAGCTGCACGCGCGGGGCGGGCCCGGCCTGCGGCAGTGCTTCGTGCAGCGCCTGGTGCACGGTCTCGGCCAGGTCCACGGTGGCGAAGCGCTGCAGATGTGATCGATGGATCACGCTGGCATCGCTGAGCAGCTGGTTGAGCAGGCGGCTCATGTGGGTGGCGTTGCGCTCGATCGCCAGCAGGCTGCGCCGCATGTCCTGCGGGTCGTCGTCATCCAGCGCCAGCTGCGCCTGCGCGCGCAGCGCTGCCAACGGCGTGCGCATCTGGTGCGCGGCCTCGGCCATGAACGCACGCAGGGTTTCATTGCTGCTGGACAGGCGCTCCATGAAGCGGTTCAGCGCTGCCACCATCTGGTCCATCTCGCGTGGCACGCGCGCGTCCAGCGGTTTCAGGTCGGACGGCTCGCGGCGTGACAGTTCGCGCTCGACCCGGACCAGTGGCCGGAACGCGCGGTGCACGCCGAAGGCCACCAGTGCCAGCAACAACCCCGACAACACGCCGATCGCCAGCAGCGCACGGTTGACCAGTTCCTGCGCCACCGCTTCGCGCGCACGCCGGGTCTGCCCCACCTGCACCTGCACCTCGCCCTGCGCGGAGGCAGCGGCAAAGCTGCGCCCGACCACGACGAAACGCACGGTCTCGCCGCTGTAGGGCGCATCGAACAACTGCGGTTGCGTGCCCGGCCGACGCGGCGACGCGGGAAGATCGCCGTAACCGGTGATCAGGTTGCCACGGCTGTCGGTGACCCGGTAGAACACGCGGTCTTCCGGCGCCATCGCCAGCAGGTCCAGCGCCGCATACGGAAGGTCCACCTGCCACTGGCCGTCCACCAATGCCACCGAATCGGCGATCGACAGGGCCGAGGACACCAGCAGATGGTCGTAGGAGCGGTTGGCCGCGCGTTGGCCGTAGTCGCGCGCAGCGAACAGCAGCGCTACCGCGAACACCGCCAGCAATGCGCCCAGGTACAGCAGCAGGGTGCGCCGCAGCGACCCAGGGGCGGCGCTTGCGCTGCGCGCGTCAGCCATCGGTGTCGGTGCTGTCATCGCTGGCTTCCAGCAGGTAGCCGACACCGCGCACCGTGGTGATCCGCAGCGGCGCGCTTGCCAGCTTCCTGCGCAGGCGACCGATATACAGCTCGATGGCGTTCGGCCCCGCTTCGTCATCGAAGCCGAACAGGCCATTGCCGATCTCATCCTTGCCCACGACCTGGCCCATGCGCCCGACCAGGATCTCCAAGAGGCGATATTCGCGGTTGGGCAGCTCGATCGGCTCGCCATCCAGGGTCACCCGGTGCGCAGCGTTGTCGAACTGGAAGCCGCCAATCTGCACCACTTCGCTGGCCTGTCCGCGCGCACGTCGCAGCAGCACACGGCAGCGCGCTTCGAATTCACGGAAGTCGAAAGGTTTGCCCAGGTAGTCGTCAGCGCCGACATCGAGTGCCTGCACGCGATCTTCGATGCCATCGCGTGCGGTCAGCATCAGCACCGGCGTGCTGTCGCCGCGCTCACGCATGCCGGCCAGCACCCGCAGCCCATCCAGCTTGGGCAGGCCGATGTCCAGCACCACCAGATCGAAACTCTGGTAACGCAGCACGCTGGCGGCGGCCAGGCCGTCGGCCTGCCAGTCCACCGCGTGACCACTGCGGCGCATGCGACGGATGATCGCATCGGCCAGGTCCGGGTTGTCTTCGACCAGCAGCAGGCGCATGGGCGGGGGCGTGAGGGGGGAAACGAATGCTACCGCATGGCGCCGCTGCGCTCGCCGGGCATGGCCCGGCGCTACCTATGCTGACAGGTTCCGCCGGGCGTGGCTCGGCGCCACCGGGTGCATCGTCGCGGGGTAGCGCCGGGCCATGCCCGACGGTCTTTTACGCTGCACCGCACAAACCGCTGACAGGACGATGACAGCTTGCGCGACACAGACTGCGGCCGCGCACCGTCCGGTGCCCACGATTGCCGCGCGCCTGGCGTGCACCTGGGAGGGTTTGTGGAATTGAGTATTGCCTGGCGGCGTCCTGCCGCCATGATGGCCCTGGCTGCGCTGGCCGCGCCGGCCTTCGCAGAGGGCGAGCGTCCGGTGACCGCCACGGTCGGCGGCCGCCTGCACCTGGACTTCGCCACCTTCGACAACGACAACCGGGGTACGCCGAACAAGGACGACACCGAGATCCGCCGTGCCTGGGTTGACGTTTCCGGCAAGTTCTTCGTGGTCGACTACAAGCTGGAAGCCGATTTCTCCGGCGACCGCGTCGAGGCCAAAGACGTCTACCTGAGCCGCAGCTTCGGCGATGCCGGCCGGCTCACCGTGGGCCAGTTCAAGCAGTATTTCTCGCTGGATGACCGCACCGGTTCCAACTACGGCAGCTTCCTGGAGCGCGGCAACGCCGGCACCACGCTGGCGCCGCTGTACCGGCTGGGCGCGTCCTGGCAGGCCAATCCGGGCGATTTCACCTGGGCAGCCAGCGTGTACAGCCTGGAAAGCATCGATGCCTGGCAGGTCAAGGGCCGCGCCGCCGGCGGCCGCGTCACCTGGGCACCGGCCCCCAGCGACGGCAACGTGCTGCACCTGGGCCTGTCGCTGGCCCGCGAGGCCTACGACAACCCGGGTGGCAACGGCACGCCGGGCCTGAAGATCCGCCCGCGTCCGGCCGGCCATCTGTCCGACGAGAGCCGCCTGACCCTGGTGGACTTCTCCGCCGGCCGCGATACCGACGTCAACAAGTGGTCGCTGGAATACGCGCAGGTGCGCGGCCCGCTGTCATGGCAGGGCGAGTTCAGCGGCGCCACCTTCGATGATGGTGCCCAGCGCGCTGATGTGATGGCCGCCTACGGCATGCTCAGCTGGTTCGTCACCGGTGAGAGCCGCGCCTACGACCGCAAGACCGGCCGCTTCGCCCGGGTCAAGAACATCCGTCACAAGGCCGGTGCCTTCGAAGTGGCCCTGCGCTACGACCAGATGTGGGGCGCACAGCACCTCGATGGCCAACCCGACCTGCGCCGTGGCAGCACCGAAGGCTGGACGCTGGGCGGCAACTGGTACCTGCGCGACAACCTGCGCTTCATGCTCAACGTGATCGAAAGCCGCAACCGTGATCGCCTGGCCGGCACCACGGTGGACCGCACGCGCGCGGTCACCGGGCGCCTGCAGTTCGACTTCTAAACGCGTTTTCCCCGGGCGCGCACGCTCCCGGGCCCCTTCCACGTCCCACGTCCTGTTTCCTCTAGGAGTCCGCAGATGATGCTGAGCATCCTCGGCTTTGGCATGGTCATTACGTTCATGTACTTGATCATGAGCAAACGACTGTCGCCACTCGTTGCCCTGATCACCATTCCCATCGTCTTCGCCCTGATCGGTGGCTTCGCTGCCGGCATCGACGAAATGATGCTGGAAGGCATCAAGAAGATCGCGCCGACCGGCGTGATGCTGATGTTCGCCATCCTCTACTTTGGCGTGATGATCGATGCGGGCCTGTTCGATCCGCTGGTGCGGATCATCCTGCGTTTCGTCAAGGGCGACCCGATGAAGATCGTGCTTGGCACCGCCGTGCTGGCGATGCTGATCTCGCTCGACGGCGATGGTTCGACCACCTACATGATCACCGTCTCGGCGATGCTGCCGCTGTACCAGCGGTTGGGCATGAACGCGCTGAACATGACCTGCGTGACCATCCTCGCCGGTGGTGTGATGAACCTGACGCCGTGGGGCGGCCCGACCGCGCGTGCGGCCACCGCACTGCACGTGGACCCGGCCGATGTGTTCGTGCCGCTGATTCCGTCGATGGTGATCGCCTGCGCCGGCGTGCTGCTGCTGGCCTGGTACCTGGGCCTGAAGGAGCGCCGTCGCCTTGGCGTGGTGACCCTGCCCAAGGGTGGCAGCTGGATGGACAACAGCGTGTCCGACGACGGCAATACGCTGCCGACCGTGGAAGATGCCGAAGACACCAAGCGCCCCAGGCTGCTGTGGGTGAACCTGGCGCTGACCGTGGCCCTGATGAGCGCACTCATCATCGGTGTGCTGCCGATGCCGGTGCTGTTCATGATCGGCTTCGCCATCGCGCTGGTGATCAACTACCCGAACCTGGCCGAGCAGCGCCGCCGCGTGGTCAGCCATGCCGGCAGCGTGCTGTCGGTGGTGGCGCTGATCTTCGCCGCGGGCATCTTCACCGGCATCCTCAACAACACCGGCATGGTCGAGGCGATGTCGCACAGCTTCCTGGCGATCATCCCCGACAGCTGGGGTCCGTACCTGGCGGTGATCACCGCTGTAGCGTCGATGCCGTTCACCTTCTTCATGTCCAACGACGCGTTCTACTTCGGCGTGCTGCCGATCCTGTCCGAAGCGGCCGGCAACTACGGCATCACGCCGGTGGAAATGGCCCGCGCCTCGCTGGCCGGGCAGCCGGTGCACCTGCTCAGCCCGCTGGTGCCCTCCACCTACCTGCTGGTGGGACTGGCCAAGGTCGAATTCGCCGACCACCAGAAGTTCACCCTGAAGTGGGCGATCGCCATTTCGTTGTTGCTGATGGTCGGCGGCCTGTTGTTCGGTCTCTATCCCTTCACGGCCTGATTCCCTTACCAAGGAGCGTTCTGCAATGACTCTTCGCATCGCCTACGTCACCAGCGGGATGGGCAGTGTCGGCACTGCCATCTGCCAGAGCCTGGCCCGTTCCGGCCATACCGTGGTCGCCGGCTGCGCACCCAACTCGCCGCGCAAGGCCAACTGGCTGCGCGAGCAGCGCGAACAGGGCTTTGATTTCATCGCCTCCGAAGGCAACGCGACCGATTGGGCGTCGACCACGGCGGCCTTCGCCAAGGTGCGTGCCGAAGTCGGCGAGGTGGACGTGCTGGTCAACAACTCCGGCGGCAGCCGCGACCTGCTGTTCCGGCAGATGACGGTGGAGGACTGGAATGCGGTGATCGCCTCCAACCTCAACTCGCTGTTCAACCTGACCAAGCAGGTGGTCGATGGCATGGCCACGCGTGGCTGGGGCCGCATCATCAACATCGGTTCGGTCAGCGCCCACAAGGGCCAGATCGGCCAGGTGAACTACGCCACGGCAAAAGCCGCGATGCACGGTTTCAGCCGTGCGCTGGCCGCTGAAGTCGCCTCGCGCGGGGTCACCGTCAACACACTGTCGCCGGGCTACATCGCCAGCCAGGCGATCAGCAGCTTCCCGCCGGACGTGCTGGATCGACTGGCCGCGTCGGTGCCGGTACGACGCCTGGGTCGCCCGGAAGAAGTGGCCGGCCTGTGTGCCTGGCTGGCCTCGGATGAGGCCTCCTACGTGACGGGTGCGGACTATCCGGTCAACGGTGGCCTGTACATGGGCTAGCGCTTTCCCACGCAGGGCGTGGGTCTACTCCCCTCCCCCGGTAGGTTCACGCCCTGCGCGGCTTCCCCCACGGCGCCATTCGTTGGTTTTTCGTAAACAAGGTTTCATGTTCCGTTCGCATAGTGGCCATGCACCGCGCCCCCCGGGCCGGTGACCACCCCCCATGCAATGGACCATCATGCAGACCCGATACCTGACGATCGCTGTGGCGATCGCGCTTTCCGCAGCCAGCGCCCACGCCGCTGAAGCCACCGACGCCACCGCCGATACCGCGCTGAGCGCGCAGACGCTGGATACCGTCTCGGTCATCGGCCAGGGCGAGACCCGCCAGGTGCAGCGCATCACCACCGTCGACAAGCAGGTGTTGCCGCCGGGTACCAGCGGCCAGAAGATCCTCGACCGCCTGCCCGGCGTGTCGGTGCAGTCCAACGATGCATTCGGTGCGAATGAAGAATCGCAGACCATCAGCCTGCGCGGCTTCGACAAGAGCCGCCTGGGCTACACGCTGGACGGCATTCCGCTGGGTGACAACAGCTACGGCAACTACAACGGCCTGAGCATCGCCCGTGCACTGATCGCCGAAAACCTGGCCGGCGCCGAGCTGTCGCAGGGCATCGGTTCGCTGGGCGTGGCCTCGACCAGCAACCTGGGCGGCACCATCCAGTACTTCTCGATGGATCCGTCCACCGAGTTCGGCGGCCGCGCCAGCATCACCGCGGGTGATGACAACCAGCGCCGCGGCTACCTGCGCGTGGACACCGGCGACATCAACGGTTTCTCGGCCTATGTCTCCGGCGTGCACCAGGACCAGGACATGTGGGCCGCGCCGTACCAGAACCAGACCACCCGCCAGTTCAACGCCAAGGCGGTGTGGAACGTGGGCGACAACCGCTTCGGTGCCTTCGTGGCCACCTCGCGCGCCAGCCAGGCCAACTATGCCTATCTGTCCAAGGACATGCTGGCGCGCGGCCTGGGTTATGACTGGAACATCTATGCACCGGACTGGGATCGCGCCGTCGCGGCTGCGTACTGCGCACCGGGCACCTACAACAAGTCGCGCTGCGCGTTCAGCGGCGGCGTCAACAGCATCGACGATGCGTACTACCAGAGCCGTGCGCTGCGCGACGACAACCTGTACTCGATCGACGCCGACATCCGCCTGGGTGAGCAGGGCCGCCTGAAGCTGCTGGGCTACCACCATGAGAACCGTGGCCAGGGCCACTGGTGGGCACCGGGCCAGCCGTCCTACCCGGGCACCGACAAGATGCTGCCGATCTCGATCCGCAGCACCAACTACACCATCAACCGCGACGGCGTGACCGCCGCGCTGTCGTGGGCGGTGGGCATCCATGAGCTGGAAGCCGGTGTGTGGTACGAACAGAACGACCATAACGTCTCGCGCAATTTCTACTACATCAGCGGCCCGTTCCTGGACGACCTGTACCTGCAGAACCCGGACCGCCGCCTGTTCAACCAGGACTTCGACATCCGCACCCGCCAGTTCTACGTGCAGGACCGGATGCGCTTCCTCGACCAGCGCCTGACCGTGGACGTGGGCATCAAGAGCCCCAACACGCGCATGACCGCCAAGGCCCAGCCGGGCGTGGAAACCAGCATCGCCTCGGGCACGCTGACCGCGAAGGAATCGGTGCTGCCGCAGCTGGGCGTGGGCTTCAAGCTCAACGCCAACAATGAAGTGTTCGCCTCGTATGCGGAGAACATCGCTGCCTTCGTCGGCGGTGGCAGCGGTGGCCCGCTGCAGGTGTCGCCGGAATCGTTCGCGGCCAGCGCTGGCCTGGAGCCGGAGAAGTCCAAGAGCCTGGAGGCGGGCTTCCGTACCTTCGGCGAGAAATACCAGGCCTCGATCGCGGCCTACAACGTGAAGTTCGACAACCGCCTGCTGTCGCTGAACCCGTGCTCGAGCATCGAAGTCGGCACACGTCCGGAGTGCGTGACGCGCTTCATCAACGTCGGTTCGGTGAAGAGCCACGGTGCCGAGCTGACCTTCATCCTCAAGCCGGTCGATGGCCTGCAGTGGTACAACGCGCTGTCCTGGAACAAGACCACCTACGAGGATGACTACACCTCGGGCGGTGCGATCGTACCGGTGGCCGGCAAGATCACCGTGGATACGCCGCAGCGCATGGCCTCCAGTGAGATCAGCTGGAACCGCGATGGCTTCTTCGCCAGCCTGCGTGCCAAGTACACCGGCAAGCGCTACTACACCTACACCAACGACCAGTCGGTGCCGGGCGTGACCACCTTCGATGCGGGTGCCGGTTACGACTTCGGCCCGGGCATGGGCCTGCGCAACGTGCGGGTGTCGTTGAACGCGACCAACCTGACCAACAAGCGCTATGCGGGCCAGCTGAGTTCGTTCGCACCGACCGATCCGAAGGGCACGCGGTATGCGATCCATGCGAGTGCACCGCGGCAGGTGTTCATGACGGTGGCGGCGGAGTTCTAAGTCAAAAGCGGGCGCTGCGGCGCGTTGATTGTTCCTGCATGGCACGGGTAGGCAGGCCCATGCAGGACACGCCGTAAACCCATCCATGGGGGCTCGATGGCGCCATCCATGGCGCCAACGGTCCTGCATGGGCCTGCCTACCCGCGCTGGACAGTTCCCCGCGCCGGCGCGGAGGCAATGGAAAGCAAGAGCAAAAGCAAAGAGCCGGGCAGTGCCCGGCTCTTTGCTTTTCAAGCTTTTCTAACGCAATCCCTCTGGTGGACCTGCTACCGCGCCCGCAGGAACCTGTCTGGAGGAGGCGGGGCACCCTGGTCAGGACCGTTGGCGCCATGGATGGCGCCATCGAGCACCATGGAGGGGCTTTTGCGTGTCCTGACCAGGGTGCCCCGCCTCCTCCCAGCCGATAGCAGACAGGCGCAGGAGGATCCGCCAACGCATTTCATTCCGGCGCCAGCTGGTCCATCCGGATGCGGTTGGCGAACAGCGAGAACGCCAGCATGCCGGCCAGGCCATTCGCCCGGCTCATCCAATGCGGCAGCCAACGCGGTGGCTTCAGCACGCCCGATTCGAACAGCGGCGCGAACGCGATCGCATCGGTCAGGCTCATCTTGCCGGCAAACAACCAACGGCAGACCTGCAGGCGATCCTCGGCCAGCATGTGGCGGAAGAAGGTATGCACCGACACCAGCCCGCGCAGGTACACCGTGTCCTTGGTGAAGGCCAGGCCACCACTCGGCGGCACACCGCGGAATACCCGCTGCGCCGAGGCGAAGCTCTCTTCCGGGTTCTGTCCGGCATCGCAGAAGTAGCGGAATACCTCGATGAAGTCCGCACCCTCGCGCGCCATCGCAATCGCCTCGGTACGCAAGCTGATGCGCTTCAGTCGCTCGATGTCGATGCTGCCGGTGATCTGTTCGGCGAATGTCGCCAATCCTTCCTGGGTAGCCGTCACCCGTGGCGAGGACAGCGCCAAGCTTGGCAGCACCGGCTGCGCGCGACCGTTCAACGCTGTCAGCGAATGTACCAGCGCTTCATGGTGGAACAACTGCGCGCGGTCGTAGGCGCTGAAACGCGCGCTGGTGCGCAGACGGATGCGGGTCGGTCCGGCCGCCGCCTTGGAGACCAGATCCGGATCCAGCTGCACCTGGATGATGCGTGATTCAAAGAACGCATCGAGGTCATTCTGCAGCTGCAGCTGCAACGCGATCGCCGAAACCGGCACCTGCTCTTCCGGCGCCAGCAGTTCGTGATCCAGTTCGGCAGCAATCTGGATGAAGTGGCGCGCTGCATCGCGCGTGCTCGGTCCGTTGCCGGGCAACGGTTGCTCGGGTGACCCGAACAACTGCACCGAACAGGCATCCACGGCCGCGGTACCGAGGCCTTCCAGCAGCTGTGCAGCCAGATCCCAGCTCTGCGCGGACTGCCGCACGTAATGGCCCAGCGGATGGCTTTCATCACACTCGGCAGCAAGCGCCGCCAGCGCGCGACGCTCGTCGCTGAAATCGAGCTTCGGGTAGTCGACCACCGGCAGCGTCGGCTGGCCGCGGGCCACGCTGTCCAGGAAGGGTGCCTGCAGGGTTGCCGGCCAGCTGGTCAGGCCCAGCAGGCGGATGCCTCCTACGGCCTCGACCAGGCGCGCATCGAGCGCTGCATGGTGGGCCACGTCACGGTCAAGCGTCGCGGTCGGTTCCATGGGCGGACTATAACGCCCTGCCCTTGCTTTGGTAGGTGCCAACCTTGGTTGGCAGCCGCCGACGGCGGGCTTCGGACGCGTTCGTGCCAACCGAGGTTGGCACCTACCAGAAGCAGGCAGCAGCGGGATCATTGCCGGGGGCAGAGCCCATTGCGGCGCAATGGGATCCGATCCCGCGATCCGGGTCAGCGCCTGCGCGGCTTGCCCGCGGGGCGGAACTGCTGGCCCTTGCCCTTCCTGCCGCCACGCTCCTGCGCGGTCTCAGCCTGGCGCACGGCCAGCTTTGCTGCAGCCGCTGCCACTTCTTCCTTCAACTTGAAGTAGTTCTGCAGCCGGCTCTCTTCAATCTCGCCAGCATCGATCGCCGCACGCACAGCACAGCCGGGTTCCTGCTGATGCATGCAGTCGTTGAAGCGGCACTGCGCGGCCAGCGCTTCGATATCGGCGAAACCACCTTCGGCCAGCGTTTCTTCGCCGGTCGGCTTCAGTTCGCGCATGCCGGGAGTGTCGATGAGGCACGCGCCCATTGGCAGCGGCATCAGGGCGCGGTGGGTGGTGGTATGGCGGCCGCGCGAATCGTTGGCGCGCACCGTGTTGGTCTTCATCCGCTGCTCGCCCAGCAGCGTGTTGGTCAGCGTCGACTTGCCCGCACCGGAAGACCCCACCAGCACCACCGTGTGGCCGGGGCCCAGCCACGGCTCCAGCACTGCAACACTGTCCGCATCCAGGCCGTTGATCGCGTGCAGCGCAATGCCCTGCAGCTCCAGTTCTTCCAGCACCGCCAGCGCGTCATCGCTGTACTCGGTCTGGTCGGCCTTGGTCAGCACCACCACCGGTTCGGCACCGCCACCGCCCACCAGCAGCAGGTAGCGTTCAATACGGCGCGGATTGAAGTCCGCATCCAGCCCACAGACGATGAAGACGGTATCGATGTTGGCCGCGATCACCTGCTGGTGGTAATGCTCACCGGCGGCGCCTCGCTTGATCGCGGTACGTCGCGGCAACAGGGCGACGATGCGGATGCCGTCCAGCAGCACCCAGTCGCCAACCGCCGGCCGTTCGTGGCTGGGGAAGCGTGGGCGCTGCCACTCCGGCAAGGATTCGGCCTTGATCGACGCGTCCGGGCCATCGGCCACCACATAGTGGGTGCGGTGCTGTTCGATCACCCGCGCCGGTCGGGCCTGCGGGTGTGCGGCCATCGCGGCCTGCCAGTCGGCATGCTCCGGCGGGCCCGGCCAGGGCCAGCCAATGGTCTGCAGGGCGGTGAAATCGGGGGTCTGGGTCATCGCCGCCATTCTACCTGTGCGATGCCGCCCAGCCCAATGTTGGCGGGCCCTGCAGCCCTTGCCATGCGCTGCAGCAATTCCGCTACCATGGAACCCCCATGCCTTCTGCGGCCCACCGCCCATGTCCACTCCCTCGCCCAAACCCCTGGTCATCCGCGAGCGCCTTTCCGAAGTGCGCTACGAAATCCGCGGAGAACTGGCGCGGCGAGCCCGGGAGCTGGAGGCGCAGGGCCACAAGCTGATCAAGCTCAACATCGGCAATCCCGGCGCTTTCGGCTTCCGTGCACCGGAACACCTGCAGCGCGCGATCGCCGATGACATGGGCCGCACCGATCCCTACACCCATCAGCAGGGCCTGCCGGTCGCCCGCGAAGCCATCGCCGCCGCCTACGCCCGCCGTGGCGCACCGGATGCCCACCCGGACCGCGTGTTCGTCGGCAACGGCGTCAGCGAGCTGATCGACCTGTCGCTGCGTGCGCTGCTCAACCCGGGCGACGAAGTGCTGGTGCCCTCGCCGGACTACCCGCTGTGGTCGGCCTCGACCATCCTCAATGATGGCCGCCCGGTGTACTACCGCTGCGCCGCCGAGAATGGCTTCCAGCCGGACCCGAGCGAGATCGAGACGCTGGTGTCCTCGCGCACCCGCGCCATCGTGCTGATCAATCCGAACAACCCCAGCGGCGCCAGCTACCCGCGCGAGCTGCTGGAGCGCGTGGTCGAGATCGCGCGCCGGCACAACCTGCTGCTGCTGGTGGATGAGATCTACGACCAGATCCTGTACGACGACGCGGTGTTCCAGCCGGTCGCACCGCTGGCCGGTGACCATCCCTGCCTGACCTTCAGCGGCCTGAGCAAGGTGCACCGTGCCTGCGGCTGGCGCGTGGGCTGGGCCCACCTCAGCGGCGACGACGCGCGCCTGGGCGACTTCCGCGCCGCGCTGGACCTGCTGGGCGCACTGCGCCTGTGCGCCAACGTGCCGGGCCAGTACGCCATCGACGCGGCAGTGAATGGGCCGGACACCATTTCCGAGCTGTGCGCACCGGGCGGCCGTCTGTATGAAACCCGGCGTGCAGTGATCGAAGCCTGCGAGGCCAGCGAGCATCTGTCGCTGGTCGCGCCCGCCGGAGCGCTGTACGCGTTCCCGGCCGTGGTCGGTGCCGCCGCCAAGGGCTTCGACGACCACAATTTCGCGCTGGACCTGATGAACAACGATGGCGTGCTGGTGGTGCCGGGCTCGAGCTTCAACGTGCCTTACCGCCACCACTTCCGCGTGACCCTGCTGCCGGAGGCGTCGGTGATGCGCGACGTGTTCGCCCGTATCGACCGCGCCCTCGCCCGCCGTGCCGAAGACGCCACCAAGGTGGTGCCGCTGAAGCCCCGCCGGTCGGTGGCTTGAGCGATGGGCTTGTCGTATCTGGCCCTGGGCGATTCCTACACCATCGGTGAAGCGGTCGCGGTCGAAGGCCGCTGGCCGCATCAGCTCGCCGCCGCCCTGCGTGCGCAGGGCATTGATCTGACCGACCCGCAGACGATCGCCACCACGGGTTGGACTACCGACGAGCTCGACGCCGGCATCGACGAAGTGGCGCCGCAAGGCCCGTTCGACTTCGTCAGCCTGTTGATCGGCGTCAACAACCAGTACCGCGGGCGCCCGCTGGGCGAGTACCAGGTGCAGTTCCAAGCCCTGCTGCAACGCGCGATCGGCTTTGCCGGTGGCCGCGCGGACCACGTGCTGGTGCTGTCCTTCCCGGACTGGGGCACCACGCCGTACGGTGCAGGCAGCGGTCGCGACCTGGCCCGCGTCGAACTGGAGACCGACGAGTTCAATGCTGCCGCCGAGGTGATCAGCACCCAGCAGGGCGTTGCCTTCGTCGACATCACCGATATCAGCCGCGACAACGGCGCTGACCCGGCGATGATCGCCGAGGATGGCCTGCACCCGTCCGCACGGATGTATGCGCTGTGGAGCGCGCGTGCGCTGCCGGTGGCCACGCACCTGCTGGGCAGAACGGACTGACACGATGGACGGCACGCCACGGAACGGCACGCCCCTGCCCTGTTCGCCGCTTGATGCCGGGCAGGCGCGGCTGATCGCCGAGTCCTTCAGGCCGATGCAGGCCTGGGGCAGCCGCCGCGATTACTACTACACCCGCGGCAAGCTGGGCAGCGACCCGCTGTATGACGGCGTACTGCAGCACCTGCCGGACGACGGCCAGCCGGTGCTCGACCTGGGCTGTGGGCTGGGCCTGTTCGCGCACGTACTGCGCCAGCGTGGCCGCCAGCAGGTCTACCTCGGGATTGACGTGGACAGCGACAAGATCGCGCGTGCGCAGCGCGCCGGCACCGGCCTGGCCGATGCACGTTTCGACTGCCTGGATGTGCAGGCACCCTTGCCGGCGCATGCAGGGCATGTGTTGCTGCTGGATGTGCTGCAGTACCTGGACGAAATGCCGCAACTGGAACTGCTGCGCGCGGTGAGCGCGCGGGTCGCGCCCGGTGGCCGCCTGCTGCTGCGTACGCCGCTGGCGACCGGCGACCGCCGCGACCGCACCACGCGGGTGGCTGATCGGCTGGCGTGGCTGGTCGGCTGGATGGGCACGCGACCGCGTCACTACCCGGATCCGCAGCGGCTGCAGGCCACGCTGGCCGAGGCGGGGCTGCAGGTGGGCGAACTGCGGCCGTTGCACGGGCGAACGCCGTTCAACAGCTGGCTGTTGGTGGCTGAGCGCGCGGGAGCTGCGGCCAACGGCTGAGCCCCTCGTGGTGGGCGGCCAGAGTGATCGTGAGATGGCCGGGTGGGTGGACTGCACAGGGGGCGCTGCAAGTACGTCCATGTAAGCTCGGTCGCCGCATCCATGCGGCTCACGCCCCTGTGCAGCCCACCCACCCGGCCACGGACGGTTTACGGGTGCGTCCACCACGGAAGACAAGGGAGAAAAGCGAAGAGCAAACGCGGGTCGCTTCGCTCTTGCCGCGCTGCGCGCTCGCCGGGCGTGGCCCGGCGCTACCGCAAACGTGTCAGCCGGCCGGCAGTTCGGCCTTCAGGCCGCGCTCGTCCAGCGCCTGCAGCACGCGTTCGATGATGGCCAGGTTGTGGCCGTGGGCGGCACCTTCATGCAACAGCACGATCGCGCCCGGGCGCAGGTCGGGCAGCAGACGCGCCAGCACGCCGTCCGGTGTGCAGCCGACGCCGTCGTAGCCGCGGGCGCTCCAGCCCACGCGCACCAGGCCCAGCTTGCGCAGTACCGGTGCCACGAACGGGTTGGTCATGCCCACCACCGAGCGGTACCAGCGTACCGGTCGCCCGCTGACCGCCTGCAGCGCCTGCTGGCAACCCTCGATCTCCGCCGCCATCGTGCCCGGACCCAGCCGCCAGAAGCGCGCCTGCGGGTGGCTGTGGCTGTGGTTGCCGAGGTCGTGTCCGCGACGCAGGATCTCCTCCACCAGGGCCGGATGCGCCAATGCGCGCTCGCCGACCAGGAAGAAGGTCGCACGTGCCTGGTGCCGGTCCAGCAGATCCAGCACCGCTGGGGTCTGCTCACTGGGGCCGTCGTCGATGGTCAGCCACACGCAGTTGCCGGCATCGGGCAACCGGCTCAGCACCGGCGCGTAGAAGCGGCTGTTGGGCAGGAACACCGGCACCATGAACAACGCGTGGCTTGCCACCATCAGCGCAAGGCCCCAGTGCCAGCCGGCCAACACCCAGGTCAGGATCACAGCCAGCTGCGACAGCACCAGCCAGGGTACCCAGCGCCATGGCCGGGTCGGGATGCGATGCAATGTTCCTGCGCTGGTCATTCCCCATGATGCCATGGGGGGTAGAATTGATGATTCGAATTTTTCGGACCCATGACTGCCATGTCCCTCGATCCCGCCCTGCGTTCGCGCATCGAAACCATCCTCAACGACGACCGCGTCGTGCTGTTCATGAAGGGCCAGCCTTCGATGCCGCAGTGCGGTTTCTCGGCCAAGGCCGTGGGTGCCCTGCAGGACCTGGGCGTGGAGTTCGCCCACGTCAACGTGCTGGCCGACGCGGAGATCCGCGAAGGCATCAAGGCCTATGGCGACTGGCCGACCATCCCGCAGCTGTACATCGACGGCGAACTGGTCGGCGGCAGCGACATCGTGCTGCAGATGGCCGCCAGCGGTGAGCTGAGCAGCGTGCTGGGCCTGGCCGCACCGGACCGCACCCCGCCGCGCATCACCGTCACCCCGGCCGCAGTGGAAATGCTGAAGGGCGCGCTGGCCGATTCGCCGGGTGCGTCGCTGCAGCTGGGCATCGATGCCCGCTTCCAGCCGAATTTCCAGCTGGCTCCGTACGACGAAGGCGCGATCGCCGCCGAGTCCAACGGCCTGCGCGTGCAGTTCGACCTGGCCAGCGCCCGTCGCGCCGACGGCATCACCATCGACTGGGTCGACGACATCCGTGGCAAGGGCCTGGCGATCGACAACCCGAACGCGCCCAAGCCGGTGCAGGAAATCAGCGTGCGCGATGCCGACGACCTGGTGCGTGCCGGCAACGTGATGCTGGTGGACGTGCGCCCGGCCGAAGAACGTGCCATCGCCGCAGTCGGCGTGCCGTTCAAGAGCTTCGATGGCAACGGCCGCGCCGAGCTGGAAGCCCTGCCGAAGGACACCGCCCTGGCCTTCCTGTGCCACCACGGTGGCCGCAGCGCACAGGCAGCGGAGCAGTTCCGTACGCTGGGCTTCAGCAAGGTGTTCAACGTCACCGGCGGCATCGATGCCTGGTCGGACGAAGTGGACAACGGCGTGCCGAAGTACTGATCGGCTGCAGTTGATACACAGGAAAAACGCCGGCGAAAGCCGGCGTTTTTTGTTTCCTACCCGGCAAACCCGCCTTCGGCCAGGTAGTCCAGTTCTTCCGGCGACGGCATGCGGCCGAGCACCGCATTGCGATGCGGGAACCGGCCGAAGCGGCGGATGATGTCGCGGTGCAGTTCGGCGTATTGCAGGTATTCCTTGTCGCCCAGCACGTCGAACATCGCCACCGAGCGGTCCTGATCCAGCGGATCTTCGGAGTGCTCGAACGGCAGATAGATGAAGGCGCGCAGCTTGGGAACCAGCTGCAGGTCCAGCCCCTCTTCGATCGCGCGCATGGCGTAGTGCCGTGCCAGGCCATCGGTCGCATAGGAATGGGCCGTGCCGCGGAAGCAGTTGCGCGGGAACTGGTCCAGCAGCAGCATCAGCGCCAGCGCACCCTCGGCGCTGCCCAGCCAGTGCTCGCGCGCGCGCGATGCGGCGGCATGGTGTTCGTCCGCGAACAGCGTACGGAACCGTGCGTCGAACGCATCATCGCGGGCGAACCACTTTTCAGGGCCCGCGTCTTTCCAGAATTCCACCACTTGCGCGGCAACGTCCATCACCTACTCCCAGGGCCGGCGCACCGCGCCAGGCCATCATCATCATTCGTCGAAGCGCAGATGGCGGACCGACTTGCCGTTGCGCCGGATAAGCTTAAGCGCCTCGATGCCGATCTGGATATGGTTTTCCACGAACTGCGAGCTGACCTTGGCGTCGGAAGCCTCGGTTTTCACCCCGTCCGGGATCATCGGCTGGTCTGAAACCAGCAGCAGGGCGCCACTGGGAATGTGGTTGGCGAAGCCGGCGGCGAAGATCGTCGCGGTTTCCATGTCGATGGCCATGCAGCGCATCGCCCGCAACCGCTCCTTGAAGGCCTCGTCGTGCTCCCAGACCCGGCGGTTGGTGGTGTAGACGGTGCCGGTCCAGTAATCGTGGCCAAGGTCGCGGATCATGGTGGAGACCGCACGCTGCAGGGCAAAGGCGGGCAAGGCCGGCACTTCCGGCGGCAAGTAATCGCCCGAGGTGCCTTCGCCGCGGATGGCCGCGATCGGCAGCACCAGGTCGCCCAACTCGTTCTTGCGCTTCAGCCCCCCGCACTTGCCCAGGAACAGCACGGCCTTGGGCATCACCGCCGACAGCAGATCCATGATGATCGCGGCATTGGGGCTGCCCATGCCGAAGTTGATCATGGTGATGCCGTCGATGGTGGCACTGGCCATGGGCCGGTCCAGGCCGATCACCGGCGCACCGGTCAGCGCGGAGAACGTATGCAGGTAGCCCCCGAAGTTGGTCAGCAGGATGTGCTGGCCGAACTGGTCCAGGGGCACGCCGGTATAGCGCGGCAGCCAGTTGTCGACGATGTCCTGCTTGCTCTTCATGGGCGGTCCGGTGCGGCGTGGGGAGCACCATTTTCCGGGAGGCGGACGTTGCCGTCGAGATGGCAGATGACGCCCCGTGAAAAAGGACACTTGGCAAGCAGGCCGGTCCCCGGCTAGCGTCGGTGGGTTGAACACGCTGCCAAGGGGATCTGCATGACATCGACGTTGTTGCGCGCCGGGTTGGGTCTGGCGCTGGTATCGCTGAGCACGGCGCCGGCCGTGGGCGCTTCGCGCTTCGTAGCCGATCCCTACCCGAGCACCTACCAGGCGCATCCCGATGGGCCGTTGCTGATCCAGAACGCCACCGTGCTGACCGGCACCGGCCAGCGCCTGGACAACGCCGATGTGTTGCTGCGCGATGGTCGCATCGTCGCCGTCGGCGATGCGCTGCAGGTCGACGCCAGCGTCACCCGCATCAACGCCGACGGCAAATGGGTGACCCCGGGCCTGATCGACGTGCATTCGCACCTGGGCGTCTATCCCAGCCCCGGCGTAAGCGCGCACAGCGACGGCAACGAGATGACCGCGCCGGTCACCGCCAATGTCTGGGCCGAGCATTCGGTATGGCCGCAGGACCCCGGTTTCCAGGCCGCACTGGCCGGCGGGGTGACCAGCATGCAGGTGCTGCCCGGCTCGGCCAACCTCGTTGGTGGCCGCGGCGTGACGTTGAAGAACGTGCCTGCCACCACCTACCAGGCGATGAAGTTCCCCGGTGCGCCGTGGGGCCTGAAAATGGCCTGCGGCGAGAACCCCAAGCGCGTCTACGGTGGCGGCAAGGGCGTGGCGCCTGCCACCCGGATGGGCAACGTGGCCGGTTACCGCGCAGCCTTCATCGACGCGGCCGACTACATCGCCAAGAGCACGCCGAAGCCGGCCAAGCGAAAGGGCTGGTTCGGCAGCGACAAGGGCGACAGCGCCGGTGACGCCGGCGGCAAGCGCGACCTCAAGCTGGACACCCTTGCAGGCGCGATCCAGGGCGATATCCGCGTGCACATCCACTGCTACCGCGCCGATGAAATGGCCACCATGCTCGACCTGTCCAAGGAATTCGGCTTCAAGGTGGCCGCCTTCCACCACGGCGTGGAGGCCTACAAACTGGCCGACCGGTTGGCTGCCGAAGGCGTGTGCGGCGCACTGTGGGCCGACTGGTGGGGCTTCAAGATGGAAGCCTTCGATGGCATCGCCGAGAACATCGCGCTGGTCGACCGGCCGAAGAACAGCTGCGCCATCGTCCACTCCGACTCGCCCGAAGGCATCCAGCGCCTGAACCAGGAAGCGGCCAAGGTGATGGCCGCCGCGCGCCGCGCGCACATGCCGGAGATCGCGCCGGAACGGGCCATCACCTGGATGACCGCCAACGCCGCCAAGGCGCTGGGCATCGAAGCGCAGACCGGCACACTGGAGGCCGGAAAGATGGCCGACGTGGTGATCTGGAACGGCAACCCCTTCAGTTCGTATGCACTGGCCGAACAGGTGTTCGTCGATGGCCGCCGTGTTTACGACCGCAGCACGCCACCGGCGACGCCGCGGTCGGATTTCCAACTTGGGCAGGAGCTGCGCTGATGGGCATGTTCAAGACAATGGCGAAGTCTGCCGCAACGCTCGGCGCTGCCGTAATGGCGCTGGCCTGCATCGCGCCGCCTGCACAGGCGCAGGATCTGCTGGTGCGCGGTGCAACGGTCGCTACCGCCAGCGCACGCGGCAACGTGGAAGACGCCGACGTGCTGGTGCAGGGCGGCATCATCCGCGCGGTGGGTCGCGGCCTGTCCGCACCGGCCGGCGTGCCGGTGGTCGAGGCCAAGGGCCGCACGCTGACCCCTGCCCTGTTCGGTGGCATCACCGAGATCGGCATCGAGGAAGTGTCCGGCGAATCGAGCACGGTCGACAGCGCGCTGAAGATCGGTGAGCAGCCGCTGCGTCCGGAATTCGACGTGACCCTGGCCTACAACCCTGCGTCGGTGCTGATTCCGGTAGCACGCCTGGATGGCATCGGCTTCACGGCGCTGGGCGCGGCCACCGGCGGTGGCTTCGTTGCAGGCCAGGGTGGCGTGGTGCGCTTCGATGGCAGTGCCGACCCGATCGGCCCGCGCGCCCTGTTCCTGCGCCTGGGTGCTGCGGCGTCTGAACTGACCGGGCAATCGCGCGCGGCGCAGTGGATGCTGCTACAGCAGATGGTCGATGAAGCACGTGGCCAGGTCGCCGCCGACTCGCCGCATGCGCTGCTGACGCCAGCCGGTCGCCGCACGCTGGCCCGCTACCTGTCCGGCCAGGGCCGCATCGTGGTGGAGGTGGACCGCGCGGCCGACATCCGCCAGCTGCTGCGCTGGGCAGCCCGCGAAAAAGTGAAGATCGCCATCGCCGGCGGTGCCGAGGCCTGGCAGCTGGCACCGGAACTGGCAGCGGCCAAGGTGCCGGTGTTCGTCGACGCGCTGGGCAACCTGCCGGCCACCTTCGACCAGATCGGCGCCACCCTGGAAAACGCCGCGCGGTTGCAGCGCGCCGGCGTGCCGGTTGCCTTTGCCCAGCGCGACGATGCCTCGCACAATGCGCGAAAGATGCGCCAGCTTGCGGGCAACGCGGTGGCCAATGGCCTGCCTTGGGCCGACGGCCTGGCCGGGCTGACCCGGGTACCGGCCGAGGTGCTGGGCGTGGCCGACCAGATCGGCAGCATCGAGCCGGGCAAGCGTGCCGACCTGGTGCTGTGGGAGGGTGATCCGCTGGATGTGGCGCACTATGCCGAACAGGTCTGGCTGGGCGGCCGTGCGATGCCGATGCGCTCGCGCCAGACCGAACTGCGCGACCGCTACCTGCAGCGCAACGCGCAGCCCTGATCGTTACAAGGAGCCACCGATGCCCACCCTGCGCTGGTATTTCGACTTCGTCTCGCCCTATTCCTACCTGCACTGGCAGAAGGTGAAGCGGCTGCCGCAGTTCGAGCACATCCAACCGGTACCGATCGCCTTCGGTGCGGTCCTGCACCATCTGGGCAACCTCGGCCCGGCGGAGATCCCGGCCAAGCGCCGTTTCATGTACCGCCAGCTGCTGTGGACCGCGCAGGCAGAGGGCACCCCTCTGCGCTTCCCGCCCGGGCATCCGTTCAACCCGCTGGCGGCCCTGCGCCTGTGCCTGGCCGCGGGCGCCAGCACCGAGGCGGTGGATGTGCTGTTCGACTGGATCTGGCGCGACGGCCACGCGGCCGACAGCGCCCCGGCCCTGCGCGAACCCGCCACCCGGCTGGGTATCAGCGATGTGGAGGCGGCCATTGGCGAGCCGGCAATCAAGGAACAGCTGCGACGCAACACCGACGCGGCAATCGAGGCCGGCGTATTCGGCGTGCCGACCCTGGCCATCGGCGGCGAACTGTTCTGGGGCAACGATAGCCACCCGCTGATGGCGGCGGTGCTGGACGACCCGGGCCTGCTGGATCGGCCGGACTGGCAGCAGGCGGTGGCCCTGCCGATGGCAGTGCAGCGCAGTCGCTGAACAGGCAGTGGCGCATTTCCCTCGCGCGCCCGATCCGGTTTTGAGATAGTTTTCACATTTCCGAACCTACAACCGCCCTGGAGGGGGAGCCGCGGATGCGCATCGGAATCGTCGTCGACTCGGCCTGCGACCTGCCGCAGGACTTCATTGCCGAGCACAACATCGTGCTGTTGCCGATCACCGTGCGGATCGGCGAAGCCGTGCTCGCCGACCACCGCGACGAGCAGGCAACGCTGAGCTTCCTGCACGCGCACGTAGCCGAACACGGCGCCGAAGCGGAGACCATCCCCTTCAGCGTCAACCAGATCCGCGACCTGTTCCTGCAGCGGCTGGTGATCGACTACGACCACGTGTTCTGCATGACCATCACCAAGACCCGCAGCCCGATCCACGACAACGCGCTGCAGGCCAGCTTCGCCATCCTCAACGACTACAAGCCGGTGCGGCAGGCGGCAGGCTACAACTCGCCGTTCGCGCTGCGCGTGCTGGACACCCAGAACCTGTTCGCGGCACAGGCAGTGACGGCGGTGGAAGCGGTGCGCCTGCGTGCCAGCGACGCCAGCGTTCAGCAGATCCGCGAGCGCCTGGAAGAACTGGCCGGCAACGTGCACGGCTACATGGTCACCCGCGACCTGTACTACATGCGTGCCCGCGCCCGGCACAAGGGCGACCGCAGCGTCGGCCTGCTCAGCGCGGCGCTGGGCAGTGCGCTGGACATCAAGCCGGTGCTGCATGGCTATCGCGGCGAGACCGGGCCGGTGGCGAAGATCAAGGGTTTCGACAATGCCGTGCTGAAGCTGTTCGGCGTGGTCGGCCAGCGCGTACGCGCCGGACTGATGACGCCCACCGTGTGCGTCAGCTACGGCGGCGAACTGGACGAACTGCGCGCCCTGCCCGGCTACGCGCAGATGAAGGAGGTCTGCGCCGGCCATGGCGTGACCGTGTACGAATCGGTGATGAGCCTGACCGGCATGGTCAACGTCGGCAAGGGCGCGGTCACCGTGGGCTTCGCCGATGGGCCGCATCGGTTTGAATGAAGGCCAACCACGCATTGGAATCTGCACATCGATTCCACCGCGCTTATGCCAGCCTAGCTGCACCTCAAGGAGATCAACATGCCTGCGCAGTACCACATCAGCCTGCCCGAACCGTCCAAGGCCCGCGGCAACGACCCGGACCTGTCTTTCCATTCGCAGGGCGCGGCCGGCTTCGCCGAAGAACTGCAGAACGCGCTGCGCAATGGCAGCCTGTTCGAGCGCTGGCGCGACAAGCAGCCGGACCCGGATGCGGTGGAACCGCAGTGGGGCGTGACCGATCCGGAGGCCACCGTGACCGGTGAGCAGAAGGATCTGCGCATCAACCTGGTGGCCACCACCCGCATCGACAGTGACGTGTTCAAGCAGCGCCTGCGCCTGCTGGCCGGGCACCACTGGGAACTGCGCGACGTGCGTTGAGGTGCCCGGCTTTGGTAGGTGCCAACCTTGGTTGGCGCTTTCCAAAAGGCTGCCAACCAAGGTTGGCAACTACCGGCTCACCGGGCATGGCCCGGCGCTACCTGCCCGGCTTTGGTAGGTGCCAACCTTGGTTGGCGCTTTCCAAAAAGATGCCAACCAAGGTTGGCATCTACCGACTCCTCGTTGCCGGCACTACCGAGCACCAGGATCTGCTGCTATCGTGCCGCCGCCAACGGTGACTGCAGGGATTGCACATGGACCCCAAGCTCAAAGCCCTCATCGAGCAGACCAACCTGTCGGACCTGCTGCCGTCGGCGCCCAAGGAAATGGACCTGCAGCAACCGGTGGCGCCGCCGGAACCCGCAAAGCCGCAGCCCGCCCGTTCCACCAACGATGCACTGCAGGTGCATTTCGGTGGTACCGACATGGTCGGCAAGCTCGCCAACGCGCCCACCAGTGGACGGATAAAGACCTTCGCAATGATCCTGCTGGGCGGACCGACCATCGTGCTCGGCCTGCTTCTGCTGGGCATGGTCTGGACCGAGCCTGGCAAGTCGGTGTTCGCACTGGTCTACGGCACGGTCATCGCAGCGGTGTTGATCGGCATCTGGCCTTATCTGCTGTTCCGCAAGCGCGAGAAACCGTCGGACTGACGCGGACTGACGAACAGAGTAGTGCCGGCCGCTGGCCGGCAATCCATGCATCCTGCAGCTGCCGGCCAGCGGCCGGCACTCCCCGTCCTGCGCCCTACCAACCGCCGCCCAGCGCGCGATACAGCTCCACGCGCGCAATCGCGGCTGTGGCCTGGCTGTTGGCCAGCGCGGCCTGGTTGTCCAGCGCGATGCGTTGCGTGTTCAATACATCCAGCATGTCGACCACGCCGGCCTGGTACTGCCGACGCGCAGCGCCCAGCGCCGTCTCGCTCTCATCCACCGCCACATGCAGCTGCGCGGTGCGTTGCTGTTCGGTGGCATAGCCGTCGATGGCGTCGTCCACTTCATGCCAGGCCTGCAGCACGGTACGGCGGAACTGCAGCGCCGACTGTTGCTGCTGCAGCCTGCTCAGCGCCAGGTTGGCCTTCAGGCGTCCGCCCTGGAAGATCGGCAGGCTGATCGACGGCCCGACGCTGAAGCGATGCGCGTTCCAACCATCCAGGTCATCCAGCTGCCTGGCCTGGAAGCCGGCATCGCCATTCAAGGTGATGCGCGGCAGGAAGCTGGCCTTGGCCACGCCGATACCCGCCGTGGCTGCATGCAGTGCGGCCTCGGCACGGCGGACATCGGGGCGACGCTCGGCCAGCTCACTGGGCATGCCCACGGACACGGTCGGCAGCGCTGGCCAGTCGCGGCGCGCGTTCTGCAACTGCGCGTCCAACGTCTGCGGTGGCTGCGCCAGCAGGAACGCCAGCGCATTGCGCAGTTGTGATTCTCGATGCCGCAACGGCGCGATGCGCGCCTGCAACGATGCCACCTGCGCCGCCGCACTGGAGACCTGCAACGTGCTGGCCACGCCCTGGCGTTGGCGCGCTTCGGTCAACCGCTTGATGTCGTGGGCGATGCTGAGATTGTCCTCGGTGATGGCCAGCAGCTGGCGTGTTGCGCGCAACTGCAGGTAATCGCGCGCGGTTTCCGCCAGCAGCGCGATACGCACCGCGTGCGCATCTTCCTCGGCCATCTGCACGCGTGCGTCGGCCGCTTCCACCTGACGGCGTACGCGGCCCCACAGATCCAGTTCCCAGCTCATGCCGATGCCGGCCTGGAACAACCCATAGTCATCACGACCACCATTGCCGGACGGATCGTTCAGGCCTACCTCGCTGTTGCGCGCACGCACGCCGCTGGCGGTGGCGCTGGCGCTGGGCAGGCGGTCGGCAGCGGTGACGCCACGCGCGGCGCGGCTCTGCTGCACGCGGTTGGCGGCCAGCTGCAGGTCGAGATTGGCCTGCAACACCCGCGTCGCCAACTGGCCCAGCAGCGGGTCGTCGAAACCGGACCACCAGCGGGCGTCGTCATCCAGCGCAGCTGACGCCACTGCTTCGCCCTGCCACCGCGTGGGCAGTTCGGCCTGCGGGCGCACGAAGTCCGGGCCCAGCGTGCAGGCGGTCAGCGCCGTGCACACCGCCGCTGCAGCCAGTACGCGTGGAAATACGCGGTTCATGCGCCCTCCCCGCCCTTGCGGCGCTGCTCGCGCTGCGCGCTCTGTACCCGCTGCGAACTCTGCAGATCCACGCTGGCTTCCACCGACATGCCGGCACGCAGTTGGCCCAGCAATGCCTGCTCCGGCTCCAGCACGATCTTCACCGGAATGCGCTGCACTACCTTGGTGAAGTTGCCGGTGGCGTTCTCCGGTGCAATCGCGGCGAACGTCACGCCGGTGGCTGGTGCGATGCTGTCGATATGGCCACGCAGCGGCGTGCCGGGGAACACGTCCACCGTCAGCTCAACCTGCTGCCCCGGCTGCATGCGGGTCATCTGCGTTTCCTGGAAGTTGGCGACCACGAAGGCGCGCTGCAGCGGCACCACTGCGGCCACCGGCGTGCCCGGGGTCAGGTAGGCACCGACGCGCACTGCGCGGCGCCCGACCATGCCGTCGATCGGTGCGCGCAGCTCGGTGTGCGACAGATCCAGTTCGGCGCGTGCCTGTGCGGCTTCGGCACGCTGCACCGCTGCCTGCGCGGCCTGCACACCGGCAGTGAGGATGTCGGTGCGCTGGCGTGCGGTCGACAATGCGGCCTGCCCCTGTTGCAGATGCGCACTGGCCACAGCCTGCTTCGACTGCGCCTGCTGTGCGTTCTGCACGGTACCGGCGCCGTCGCGCGCCAGCTCGCGGTAACGCTGCTGGTCGGCGCTGGCCAGGGTCAGCTCGGAGCGGCTGACATCCACACTCGCCCTGGCCTGTTCGATCAGCGAGCCCTGCTGTGCCAGCGCCGCCTGTGCGTTGGCCAGCTGCGCACGCGCATTGGCCAGGTCGGCGCGGGCGGCCAGCAACGCGACCTGGTAGTCACGGTCATCGATGCGGGCCAGCACGTCACCGGCTTTCACCGCTTGGTTGTCCTGCACGTCCACCGCGCTGACGAAGCCGGCGATCTTCGGTGCGACCACTGTGTAATCGGCGACCACATAGGCGTTGTTGGTGGTCTGGTGGCGGCCATCGCGCAGCAGCAGCCATGCGGCGCCGGCCAGCACCAGCACGCCCAAGCCAAGGCCGGCGTTGAGATACGTTCGATTGATTGTCATGAGGGGTTCCTGCGAAGGGAATCAGGCCACGGCACGTGGCGGATGGATGCGGGTGGGCATCCAGGCAATGAGGGGAATGAAGGCCAGCGCGACCAACGCGACCAGCAGGTACAGATCGGCCGAGGTCAATGCCTGCACCTGTGCATGCAGGCGTGCGCCCAGTTGCGGCCCCTCGGCCAGCAACGGCTGTTCGCCAAGGCGGTCGACCAGCACGGTGGAATGGAAATGTCGGCGTCCCTGCGCGACCGCTTCAAGCACGCCGCTGGCCAGTACTGCGGCAAAACCCTTCACCGTGTTGAACCACGCCGAGGCGAAGGGGCCGTCCTGTGGCGCAAGGCCACCGGTGGCCAGCATCAGCAGCGGCAGTACCGCCATCGGCTGGGCAAACACCTGCAGCAACTGCACCCACAGGAAGTTGTCGCGGATCCAGCTCACGTCCAGATGTGCGCCCAACCAGCAGGCCAGTGCCAGCAGCGCCAGGCCGGTGGCCTGCACCCAACGGCAATCGACCGCGCGGATATTCAGCAATGCGGCTACCAACGGCAGCGCGATTGCCTGCGGAACCGCCACCCACAGCAGCATCGGCGCGGTCTGTTGCGGCCGATAGCCCTGCACGCTGGCGAGGAAGCCGGAGGGAATGGAGATCACCGCCAGCAGCACGAACAGCACGCCACCGAGAGTGATCAGCGAATAGCTGAGGTTGCGGTTGGCCAGCAGCTGCAGCTTGAAGAACGGCAACGGATGGAACCACTCGTTGACCATGAAAAGCACCAGCAGACCCGCACCGCCACCCAGCATCAGGGTAATCAACGACGAGTCGAACCAGTTCAAGCGCGGGCCCTGCACCAGGCCCAGTACCAGCAGCACCAGCGCCGGCAGGCCGAGCATCAGGCCGACGCCGTCGAACTGTGCGAAGCGCTCCAGCCGCAGGGGATCCTGTGGCAGCCCCCAGCCGACCATCGCCATCGCTGCCAGGCAGTACGGCACGATCTGCCAGAACGCCCAGTGCCAGCCCACCTGCTCCACCCAGAACGCGGCCAGCGGGGTGCCCATGCTCGGCCCGAAGGTGGCAGTCAGTGCGTAGGCGGCCAGGCCGTACAGCTTGATGCCCGGCGGCAGGAAGCGCAGCGCCACGCTCATCAACAGCGGCGGCAACGCGCCACCGCACAGGCCCTGCAACGCGCGCAGCACCAGGAAGGTCTGCAGGTTGGGTGCCAGCGGGCACAGCACGCCCAGCACCATGAACCCGCCGATCATCGCCAACGCGAAGCGGCGCAGCGAGAAGGTGGCCGCGCACCACGGTGCGAATGCCATCGCGCTGACCGACATCGCGCTGTACAGCGCCACGATCCAGCTGCCGTCATCGACGCTGAAACCCATCGCCCCGCGGATGTCGGCCAGTGCGACCTTGGTGACGTTCTCGTTGAAGCCCGACACCAGCACCGCCAGCAGCACACCGCACAGCCCTACCAGGATGCGCCGGTCGAGCCCGGGTGCGGCGACGGGCCGGGGCGCTGCCGACGCCGGCAGCACGGCGGCGGGCGTGCTCACTGCCGGCCGCCGATCCGTGCAGTGCACGGCATATGTGGAGTCATTGGATTGCGCTCAGTGAAACTATCGGGAGCGCAGTCTAGAAAGGCCGTTGCCTGCGAAAAATGGCGTGTCCGGCATCGCAGGCGTGCGTCCGGCGCACGCCTGCAGGCGATCAGTGGCGGGCCGCCTCGACCGAATCGCACATCACCTTGATCGCCCGCCGCAGCCACTGGTGCGCCGGGTCGTTGTCCATGCGCGGGTGCCAGGCCTGCACCAGTGCCACGGTGCGTACCGGCACCGGCAGCGGGAACATGCGCAGCGGCAGGCCCATGTGGGTGATGCGGTCGAGCATCACGCTCGGCATCTGCGGCAGGACCAGGTCTGAATCAGCAGCAGCGAAGATCGCACCGTGGAAGGTGGGGATGACCACCGCCACCCGCCGCTGCAGGCCCAGCACGGCCAGTTCCTCGTCGATCGGGCCGTGCGCCAGCCCGCGCCGGGACACGGCGATATGGTCGCAGGCCGCGAAGCGCTCGGCACTGATGTCGCCGTCGAACAGCGGATGATCCTCGCGTGCAGCGCCCAGCAGCGAGGTGGTGAACAGGTGCTGCACCTTGGTTTCCGGGCTGTGCTTGCCCGCCGTACTGATGTACAGGTCGATCCGCCCCTGCACCATCGCATCGTCATCGGTATCGCCTTCGGGCACGAAGCGCAGCATGCAACGCGGTGCCTGCTGGCGGAACACCTCACGCAGGCGGCCGCCATAGCTGCCGATGAACACATCATTGGCGCGCACGCTGAACGTGCGTTCCAAGGTGGCCATGTCGACCTCGCGGCCGGCATTGAACACGCGGTGTGCCTGCTCGATCACATCGCGCACCTGCTCACGCAGTTCCAGCGCGCGGGGTGTGGGGGCAAGGCCACGGCCGGCGCGCACCAGCACCGGATCACCCAGCGCCACGCGCACCCGGCCGAGGGTACGGCTCATCGCCGGCGCACTGAGATTCATCCGCCGCGCGGCGGCGGCCACGCTGCATTCGTCGATCAGCACATCCAGTGCGAGCAACAGGTTCAGGTCCGGCAGGGGCATGGCAGTCTCCCGTAAATGCGATGACTCTACTGCAATCCAAACCAACCAGAGTTGCGTCCTGCGCACGCATTGACTGCGGCGCACGGCATGGGTGCGCGCGACGACATGCGCGACCATCACCGCCCTGCAAAGGAGCTTTTCATGTTCAACACCCTGCTGGTCGCACTTGATGGCGGCCCCCAGCACGACCGCGTGCTGGACCTGGCCGCCGCCATGGCCGGCCCTCGCAGCCGCCTGCACCTGCTGTGCGTTCTCGATCCCGAATTCGCGCTGGCAGCGGATGCCACTGATGCCGACCGCCGCGAATATCCCGCCGCCGCCCGGCAGCAGGCACATGCCGAAGCCGTGCTGGCCGACGCCCTGGCCGAGCTGCGCGAGCGCGGCGTGGACGCCATCGCACAACTACCGTCCGGCGACCCGGGCGAAGTGATCAGCGCGCAGGCGCGCCGCCTGCAGTGCGACCTGATCGTCATCGGCCACCGCCATCTGTCACGCCTGCAGCATCTATTCGAACCCTCGGTCGGGCAATGGACCATCGACCATGCGCCATGCCCGGTGCTGGTGGAAACCCGCGATCCGTAGGTACTCCCGGCATGGCCTCACGTTCCCCTGTATTTCCCACCCGCGTGAGTTATCGCGCCTTCGGCCGTCAGTTCAGTCGCGGCGAACAGGTCCTGCTGGCTGCACTGCGGCAACTGGGCGACCCTGCGCAGCAGGCCGAGGGCCTGCGGCAACTGGCCGCCCTGGGCCTGGATGCCGAAGGTTGCGACGCCTTCCGTGAACTGCTGCCATTGCTGGCCACGCCGCATGCACCGATCGAACTGCTGCCGGCCGGGTCGCCCTTCATTTCCGCCAGCGAACTGGACCTGCTGGTCTGTCTGCTGCGCATTGCGCAATGGCGGCACGCACGCCCACGCGAGGACGATGTGCTGGCGCCGCTGCGTCGCCAACTGGCATGTTGTGCGGCGGCGGTGCACGCCACGCCGTTGATATTGCGGCAACGGTCGCTGTCACCCGTGGGCCTGCGCCTGCTGGATCCGGCCGGGTGGCTGCGCCAACGCTGATCGGCCGCGCACCTTCCTGCCGCGGCGGTAGTCCAGGCGTGCTAACAGTCCAGCGTGTCGTGCGCGCCCCCGTGGTCGTCCAGCACGTGCGCGTGCAGGATCACCCGGTTACGGCCTGCACGCTTGGCCGCGTACAGGCCCGCATCGGCATCGGCCAGCAGCTGTTCGGCGCTGGCCAGCGCCGGCGGATGCAGGTAGCCCACACCCACGCTGATGCTGACCGGGCCTTCCGGCAGCGGCAATGCTTCCACCGCCTCGCGCAGGCGCTCGGCCAGTGCCAGCACACCCGACAGCGGGCTGCCGGGCACGATCACCGCGAACTCCTCACCGCCATAGCGCGCCACGCTGTCGGCCGCGCGCCCGGCGGTGGCCTGCAGCACCGCAGCCACCGCCTGCAGGCAGCGGTCGCCGGCGGGATGACCGTGCTGGTCGTTGAATGCCTTGAAATGGTCGATATCCACCAGCAGCAACGCCATTTCGCTGCCGCTGCGGCGCGCACGGTTCCATTCGGCCAGCAGCAGCGTATCGAACTGACGGCGATTGGCGACGCCGGTCAGGCCATCCTGCCGCGCCAGCTGATCAAGACCCGCCTGCCGTTCCAGCAGGTCGATCTGCAGCAGGGTGCTGCGCAGGCCGAAGCCCAGTGTCGCCACCACGAAGCCAGTCACGGCCAAAGGCCGCGCGTGATCCACCACCAGAGTGCCGACCACCAGCAGCAGCAAGGGCAGGATGATCGGCCCACCCGCCTGCACCAATCGCAGCAGGCGGGGATGCAGCACGAAGCCCGGCGCAGGTGCCTGACGCAGCGCCAGTACCGCCAACAGCAGGAACGGCAGGTCGATCAACAGATCGTTGTAGGCGCCGAACGACTGTTCGGAGGTGTAGTGATTGATGTAGAACGCCAGCAGCAGATATGACAATGCGTACAGCGCCAGCGCGCGGTAGAAGCTGCGCCGTTCAGGCGCGTCGCCGGCGACCCAGCGCACCACCGCGAAGCCGGCGATGCACAGGTTCTGGATGTCGAACATGCGCTGCATGTGGGCCATCGCCTGGTCATCGATGTCGATGCGGTCGGCGAAGGACTGGGTATGCACGAAGAACAGCACGCCCAGCAGCGCGGCCATCACGCCGTCGATCAGGCTGATCATCCGGCGTTCGCGACGGGCGCGGGCCAGGATGAACACCAGCGGCACGCCGTACAGCACATACAACAGCAGGCTGGCGCGCGGGGTGATGTCGGACCGTCCGGCCCCCAGTGCGTCGGCCATGTTGAAGGCCATGCCACCGGCCCAGAGCAGCAGCGCGATTGCAGTGGCCCGCCAGCCCAGTGCAGCGCGGTCGCGCTGGCCACGCCACAGGCAGGCCGCGGCGGCCAGCAGAGGCGCCGCGGTCAGGAACACGAACGATCCCCCACCGGCCGTACCCGGCCAGAACGCCACGACCACGCCATGGCAGATCACGAACATCAGCGCCAGCACAACCAGCATGCATCCCCCATGCGCAAGGCCGTATGGCGGCACGATAGCGCGCCGCCACGCCACAGCGGCGTGATCCGCGTTGGAAAAGACGGATACGCGACAGTGGCAGCCGTCTCGCGAAATGGTTGCCCGGCGACGCTCGCGGGCCAGCCGGGAAGCCGCCCGACAGCCGCGACCTGTAAAATGCGAAAATCCCTCCCCATCCTGGCGAGCGCCTCCGCGCCGGCCACCCCAGATATCCCGTGAAAACCCCCGAAGGACTGCGCGCGCTGATCGACGACGGCGTGATCGATGAAGTGCTACGCCCGCTCAAGAGCGGCAAGGAAGCGGCCGTGTACGTGGTACGCAGCGGCAACGAGGTGCGCTGCGCGAAGGTCTACAAGGACATGGCCCAGCGCAGCTTCCAGCAGCGCGTGCAGTACCAGGAAGGCCGCAAGGTGCGCGGCAGCCGTGAGGCGCGTGCGGTGGGCAAGGCCAGCAAGTACGGCCGCAAGCAGCAGGAAACGGCCTGGAAGAACACCGAGGTGGACTCGCTGTACCTGCTGCGTGATGCCGGCGTGCGCGTGCCCGAGCCATACGGCTACTTCCACGGCGTGCTGGTGATGGAGCTGGTCACCGATGCCGACGGTTTCTCCGCCGCCCGCCTGGGCGAAGTGGAACTGGAGCCCGAACAGGCCCGCCAGTTCCACCAGACCCTGGTCCGGCAGGTGGTGCGCATGCTGTGCTGCGGCCTGATCCATGGCGATCTCTCGCCGTACAACGTGCTGGTCGGTCCCGATGGCCCGGTGGTGATCGATTTCCCCCAGGTGGTCAGTGCAGGCGGCAACAACGCCGCGCGCAGCATGCTGCTGCGGGACGTCAACAACCTCACCGCCTACTTGGGCCGTTTCGCCCCTGAACTGCTGGACAGCTGGTATGGCGAGGAAATGTGGGCGCTGTTCGAGGCTGGCAGCCTGCTGCCGGACAGCGAGCTCACCGGCACCTTTGTGCACGATGAATCTACCGTCGACCTCGACAGCGTGCGCCACGCCATCAACGATGCGCGCGAAGAAGCCCTGATCCGCCAGCAGGGCCGTGAAGCGGCGGAAGAAGACGACGACGTATAAGCGCCACGCCATGTGTGGCGGCTCGACGCTACGGACAAGCCAGAGCAGCCGAGCGTGGGCTCGGCTACAGGGTCAGGCCTTCAGTGCGCGCGCGTGGTGGGCGATGTGCTCGCCGATGAAGCTGGCGATGAAGTAGTAGCTGTGGTCGTAGCCCGGCTGCAGGCGCAGGCTCAGCGGATGGCCGGCCGCTTGGCAGGCCTGCTGCAGGCGCTGCGGCTGCAGCTGGGTGTGCAGGAACTCATCGCCCTCGCCCTGGTCGACCAGCAGCGGCAGGCGCTCTCCGGCGTTGGCCACAAGCTGGCAGGCATCCCACTGCGACCAATCGGCCGGGTTGTCACCGAGGTAGGCGGTGAACGCCTTCTGTCCCCACGGCACGTGACTGGGCGCGACGATCGGCGAGAACGCCGACACGCTGCGGTAACGGCCCGGGTTGCGCAGCGCGATCACCAGTGCACCGTGGCCGCCCATCGAATGGCCGCTGATGCCCCGCGCATCGGTAGCCGGGAAGTTCGCTTCGATCAGCGCCGGCAGTTCCTGCGCGACGTAGTCGTGCATGCGGTAGTGCTTCGCCCACGGCGCACGGGTGGCGTTGAGATAGAAGCCCGCGCCCTTGCCGAGGTCATAGCCCTCGGCATCGGCCACGTCATCGCCGCGCGGACTGGTGTCCGGGGCGACGATGATCACGCCGTGCTCGGCCGCGTAGCGCTGAGCCCCAGCCTTGGTGATGAAATTCTGCTCGGTGCAGGTCAGCCCGCTCAGCCAGTACAGCACCGGCAGCTTCTGGCTGGCGGCCTGCGGCGGCAGGTATACGGCGAACTGCATGTCGCAGCCCAGCGTGGTGGAGTGATGGCGATAGACGTCCTGCCAACCGCCGGCACAGGCGCGGTGTTCGATGCGTTCCATGATGTTCTCCTGCGCGGCGCGTCAGCGCACGCGTGCTTCTGGTAGATGCCGACCTTGGTCGGCTTATCCACGCACGGCGTGGATGCCTTTGTTGATCAGTTCATCCAGCTGCGCCAGCAAGCGCAGCAACGGCTCGACGCCAGGCTGGCCATCAAGATTGCGATATGCCGCCGCTGCCACGTTGCTGCGCGGCGGCCACTGGCCATCAGCGCGGGCCTCGTGCAGACGCGGCAGGAATACCTGCCCCAGCCACTGCTCGAACGACATGCCATCGTCGCTGCCGAAGGCCGAGGTCACCGCACGCGGTAGCCCCACTTCACCCACGACCCAGCCCAGCGCGCGCAGCGCCTGCTCGATCGGGGCCACCAGAGCCGCGCGCGGGTCTTCCGCACGCGGCCGGCGCAGGGCATCCAGCCAGCCCATGACGCGCCTCAGTAATGGACCACCGAACGGATCGACTTGCCTTCATGCATCAGGTCGAAAGCTTCGTTGATCTTGTCCAGGTCCATGGTGTGGGTGACGAACGGCGCCAGCTCGATATCGCCCTTCATCGCGTCTTCGACCATGCCCGGCAGCTGGCTGCGACCCTTCACGCCGCCAAACGCGGTACCCATCCACTTGCGGCCGGTGACCAGCTGGAACGGACGGGTGGAGATCTCCTGGCCCGAACCGGCTACGCCGATCACCACGCTCTGGCCCCAGCCGCGGTGCGCGCATTCCAGCGCCGCACGCATCACGTTGACGTTGCCGATGCACTCGAAGCTGTGGTCCACGCCCCAGGTGGTCATTTCAACAATGACCTGCTGGATCGGCTTGTCATGATCCTTCGGGTTGATGCAGTCGGTGGCGCCGAATTCGCGGGCCAGATCAAACTTGGACGGATTGGTATCCACCGCGATGATGCGGCCGGCCTTGGCTTGGCGCGCGCCCTGGATCACGGCCAGGCCGATACCGCCCAGGCCGAACACGGCCACGCTGTCGCCTTCCTGCACCTTGGCGGTGTTGTGTACTGCACCTATGCCGGTGGTGACGCCACAGCCGAGCAGGCAGACATGCTCCGGGTTCGCATCCGGGTTGATCTTCGCCAGCGATACCTCGGCAACGACGGTGTATTCGCTGAAGGTCGAGCAGCCCATGTAGTGGTAGATCGGCTCGCCGTTGTAGCTGAATCGGCTGGTGCCATCGGGCATCACGCCCTTGCCCTGGGTGGCACGCACCGACACGCACAGGTTGGTCTTGCCGCTCTTGCAGAACAGGCATTCACCACACTCGGCGGTGTACAGCGGAATCACGTGGTCGCCCGGCTTCACGCTGGTCACGCCCTCGCCCACTTCCACCACGATGCCGGCACCTTCATGGCCCAGCACCACCGGGAACAGGCCTTCCGGATCATCGCCGGACAGGGTGAACGCATCGGTGTGGCAGACACCGGTGTGGGTGATCTTGACCAGCACTTCGCCCTGCTTCGGCGGGGCGACGTCGATCTCGACGATCTGCAGCGGCTGGCCGGGACCAAAGGCGACGGCGGCACGGGATTTCATGATGGCACTCTCCAAAAAGGCTTGCGGAAAACAGGATGCGCGGCGCTGTGTCGCGCCGTCGTTCATTTCAGGTACGAGCGGATCAACGCGCTCATGTCGCGCACGCGTTCGGCGCGTTGTTCATCGGACGCAGCGGGCTGGCCGAACTCCTCGCGCAGGTGCGCTTCCATCACTTCGGACATCAGGCCGTTGACCGCCCCGCGGATGGCGGCGATCTGCTGCAGCACCGGCCCGCAGTCGGCGCCGGCTTCCAGCGCGCGGTCCAGCGCATCGCACTGGCCGCGGATGCGGCGTACGCGGGCGAGAACCTTCTTTTTTTCTTCGGGGGAGTGCGGCATGGCAGGCCGGCCTCGGAACTATACTGGGGGATAGTATACAGAAGCCGATCCGTACCTCAATCGAAGACGCCCTCTGCGGCCAGTCGGCTCAGCTCCTCCACCACGTAACGCACCTTCGGCCGCAGGTGCCGCGTCTGTGGCCACAGCGCGTGAATGTCCACGTGGTGCTGCATGCAGTGATCGAGCACCGACTGCAGCGCGCCGGACTCGAGATGCCGGCGCACCAGCGATACCGGCATCTGGCAGATGCCCAGGCCAGCCAGCGCGCCTTCGATCACCGCATCGCCATCATTGAGCTGGTAGGTGCCGCTGGGAATGAACACCCCCTGGGTGCCCGCGTCTCCCATCCGCCAGGCCACGGGCTGTCCATGGCGGTAGCCGACGATGCTGCGGTGTGCATGTAGATCGTCAATGGTCCGTGGCGTGCCATGAACCTGCAGGTAGGCCGGCGCGGCGCAGGTCACCAGCCGCTGGCTGGCCAGCTTGCGCGCGACCAGGTGCTCGGCGTGATGCAGGCCGCCGAAGCGGATCAGCAGGTCGATGCCTTCCTCAAGTGGGTCGACGAAGTGATCGGTGAAGGTCATCGTCAACTGCAGGTCCGGATACTGCTGGCACATTTTCAGCAGCACCGGCAGCACCACCAGCCGCCCGAACGAGGACGGCATGTCGATGCGCAGGCGGCCGCTCGGCAGATGTGCCGCCGAGCCCAGGCAGGCTTCGGCTGCCGCGATTTCATCCAGCGCCGCCGCGCAGGAGGCGTAGTAGGCCTCGCCATCGGTGGTCAGCGCGATGCGACGCGTGGTGCGATGGAACAGGCGCACACCCAGCCGCGCTTCCAGCCGGGCAATGGCCTTGCCGACCGCCGAGCGCGAGATGCCCAGGGCATCGGCCGCTTCGGTGAAGGTGGCCGAGCGCGCCGTGGTGACGAAGGTCACCAGGCCATTCAACGATTCGACGGGGAGCATCGGCAGACTCGCTCATTGGGGAAAGATATTCCCGCTTGTCGGGAAATTTACCGCCTTTATGTGCCTTCATGTCAACTCCATCATGGTGCTGTCGCGCCGTTGGCGCCCCTCCCCGCACCGAGATGACTGACATGACCGCCCCCCTGTTCCGCCCGTTCGACCTCGCTGGACTGCCCCTGCACAACCGCATCGCGATGGCGCCGATGACCCGTGCCCGCAACCCCGGCGCCATCGCCAATGCACTGACCGCGCAGTACTACCGTCAGCGCGCCAGCGCCGGCCTGATCATCAGCGAAGGCACGCCAGTGTCGGCGCAGGGCCAGGGCTACATCGACGTGCCGGGCATCTGGTCCGCTGAACAGGTCGCCGGCTGGAAGCTTGTCACCGACGCCGTACACGCTGCGCAGGGCGCGATCTTCGCCCAGCTGTGGCACGTCGGACGCATGTCACACAGCTCGCTGCAGCCCGACGGCGGCCAGCCGGTGAGCGCCGGCACGCGACCGGTGGCGAGCGATCCGAAGAACACCTCGTTCGTGTATCTGGATGACGGCAGCCGTGGCCATGCCGATCCGACGCCGCCGCGCGCGCTGCGCACCGACGAAGTGCCGGGTATCGTCAGCGACTTCGTACGCGGCGCTGAAAATGCCATCGCTGCCGGCTTCGATGGCATCGAGCTGCATGCCGCCAACGGCTACCTGTTCGAGCAGTTCCTCAACCCGATCACCAATGATCGGCAGGATCTCTACGGTGGTTCACTGCGCAACCGCGCACGGCTGATCCTGGACACCGTGGATGCGATGGCGCAGCGGATCGGTGCACAGCGGATCGGCGTGCGCCTGGCGCCGAACAGCCAGACTTTCGACATGCCGGCCTATGCAGAGAACGAAGCCACCTATCTTTACTTGGCCGAAGAGCTTGGCAAGCGCGGGCTGGCGTATGTGCATCTGAACGACAACTACCTGCGCGGCGCGCCCGTCATCGGCGAGGCGTTCCTGAAGACTTTCAAGCAAACCTACGGCGGCACCGTGATTCTCGCCGGTGGGCTCACCCGTGAGCGTGCTCTGCGACTGGTCGAAGATGGCATCATCGACCTGGCCGCGTTCGGCCAGCCGTTCATCGCCAACCCGGATCTGGTCGAGCGCCTGCAGCGCGATGTGCCGCTGGCCGTACCCGATCGCAGCACCTATTACGGCGGTGGCAGCGAGGGCTACCTCGACTACCCGCTCGCACAGTAGATCCACGCCATGCGTGGATGCCGCGCCTTGATCCCGCCGGGCCACGAGTGCATCGTGGCCCGGTCCGGACTCGGTCCTGCCCCATGAACTGCTCAGCGGCCTCCTTCATCGTCAACCTCGACGTCCCCGATCTTGCAGCGGCCGAGGCGTTCTACACCGAAGCTTTCAGCCTGAGGATCGGCCGCCGCCTGGGCCCCGGCGCACTGGAACTGCTCGGCGGCCCCACGCCGCTATACCTGCTGCAGAACGACGCCGGCAGCGCAGCGACCGAAGACGGCGACGTGCGCGATTACGAGCGACATTGGACGCCCGTGCATCTGGACTGGGTGGTCGCCGATATCGACGCTGCGCTTGCCCGCGCCGTTGCAGCCGGCGCTTCTCTTGAACAGGCCGTGCGCGAACACCGCTGGGGAAGAATCGCCGTGCTGGCCGATCCCTTCGGCCATGGCTTCTGCCTGATCCAGTTCAGCGATGCAGGCTATGACGCCCTGCTGGAGTAGCACCCGAGTTCACCACGGCAGTGGCACCGCCTCGTCATTCGCGCGTTCTCCGTAGTACAGCGACGGCAGCAGCCGCGACAGGAAACTGAACTCGGTATAGCAGTGCTTGAGCAGTCCCAGGCCGATCGCATCGCTGGCGTCGCGCTGCGGATCTTTGCTGTCCAGGCCAAGCACGAAGCGACTGCGCAGCACGCAGCCGAACGGTGTATCGCGCGCGACGTGCAGCATCTGGCCATCGCAGGGATCACCGTGCGCGTCCAGACGAACGTGGTCACCAAAACCGATGCGCGCGGCGATCACCGCCGAGACATCGCCGGCATCCTGCGCCGCCTGCAGACGCTCGGGTGTGAGCAACGTGCGCGGATCGTGGAACTTCAGGCGTGCCGCCACCGGCGGGATGTCGGCCAGCGACTCGACGGCCTGGATGCTGGCGCCATGGTAGCTGCGCCCACGCTGCCAGGCCTCGTCCCAGCCACGGTGCTCGACGTGGTCCAGCGGGTGCCACCAGCGGATGTGCTGGGTGGTCTCGAAGAAGGTGAACCACCAGTCCAGCATGCGCCCCTTGCAGCCGTGAAGATCGGTGCGCACCGCGACCAGCAGGGTGCCGTCCGCGCGACGCTGGATGCCGGTCTCCAGGTGCATCGGTGCCGGATCAAGCAGGTCGTGGTGGTCCAGCCAGGCGTGAGCGTTGGCAACGGTTTCCATGGTGAATCCCTCGGGAGATGAGGATCGGACAATACGGAAACGCACATCGTTTCGCAATTATCGAAATGCGCTAGAATGTGCGCAATGACCGCTACCGCCCCGCCCGATCTGATCGCTCCGCCCCGTCGCCGCGGCCGTCCTGCACGCCCAGAGGCCGACGTCCGCCATGCCGTGCTGCAGGCGACGCTGGATCTGCTGCTGGCGCAGGGCTACGAAGCGACCACCATCGAAGGCGTCGCCGCGCATGCCGGCGTGGCCAAGAAGACGGTGTACCGGCATGCCGGAAATCGCGACGAACTGGTGGGCCTGGCAGTGCGCGAGTGGACCGATGGCTTCGCACCACAGCTGCAACGTGATGCCCGCCACGCCGAAGACGTGCTGCCACTGCTGCACGACATCCTGCAGGCGGTGTGCGCGCAGGCATTGTCAGCACAGGCGGTGCGGGTGTTCCGCCTGTTGACCACCGACTTCCCGGGCAAGGACGCGCTGCTGCGGGCCTACCTCGACAACGGCATCGGCCGCGGCCGTGCGCTGCTGGCGGACTGGCTGCGGCGGCAGCAGCAGCGTGGTCTGTTGCGCGCCGGTGATCCAGAACGGATGGCGCGCCTGGTGCTGGCCATGGCCGTGGCAGAACCTCTGCGCGAGCGCGCCATCGGCGTGGTTGCCGAAGACGCATCGGTGGATGCGCACCTGCGTGACTGCCTGCAGTTGATGGAGCCGATGCTGCAGGCTGCGTAGCGTGGCGTCATCCACGCATGGCGTGGATCTACTGCCAGAAGGTGGAGGCCGACCGTTGGTCGGCACTCATCCATCGCGCCGCAGGAAGGACCAGGCAGTAGAGCCACGCCATGCGTGGCTTGGTATCCATGCCGTGCACCCGCGCAGCTCAATCCCGTACGTACGGCATTCTGCTGTCCATCCGCTCAAAGCCGACCAGCGGCTTCAGCAATGCCTGTACGTCCTCTTCACTGATGCCACCGCCGGCAATGTCATCCACGCGCGCGAACAGCGCTTCCAGCGCAGCCACCTGATCCCCACGCAACCAACCGCGATGAGTGGACAGCCAGGCCTGCAGGTTCGCACCGATATCGCCTTCCGACAGCAGCGAATCATCTTCCTCCAGTTCAACCACCGCTTCGGCCATCTTGCGGAACAGGAAATCCTGGAGGTTCGCCGCCACCAGGTCGGCGCGATCATCGTCGTGCCAGACCAGCAGTACCGGCGGCTCAGCGAAGCCTGGTGCGTTGGTCCAGAAGCAATAGTTGTCGCCGGCGCCGGTGCGTGCGAACGGCAGCAGCTTCAGGTCTTCACGCAACGGGTTGTAGTGATCTTCGGCAGTCAGGTCTTCCCAGGCCGCGCGCAGTTCATTGGGCTCGATCGGTTCGTACTCGCTCGCGTACAGCAGCACTGGCGGCTGTGCCTGTACCTGTGGGAACACCTCACGGTACCAGCGCGGCCCCTGTTCGCCCCAGCTGAATTGGTTGCCTGCGACGAGCTGGTGGAACAGCGGCGGAAAGGCTTGGCTGGAGGCCTGTTCGAGATCGGCGAGCGTGCTCATGGACGTCCTTGTTGGATGAGGGTGGTTACCTTAGCGCGTGCCTGCGCCATCCACGCATGGCGTGGATCTACTGCGGAACGGCATCCACACATGGGGGGAGTCAAAATGGGCATGCGGCGATGGTCAGTAGATCCACGCCATGCGTGGATGCGGCCCACCCCAATTCATTCGCGCAACATATCCACGAACGCGCGCAACGCGCCGGGCATCTGCCGCTGCTTCGGGTAGTACAACGCGAACCCGGCAAACGGTTCGCTCCAGTCTTCCAGTACCGCCACCAGTCGCCCATCGTCCAGGTAAGGGCGCGCGGTGTCTTCCAGCACATAGGCCAGGCCGATGCCATCGAGCACCGCGCCAACCACGGTGCCCTGCTCGCACAGCGTCAGCCGCCCCGGTACGTCGATCTCCAGGGTCTGGCCCTCGCGCTCGAACTGCCACTTGTACAGATGGCCGCTGGCGAAGCGGAACCGCACGCACTCATGCGCGGCCAGGTCGCGCGGATGCTGCGGTGCCGGCCGGCGCCGCAGGTACTCGGGCGAGCCGACGATCAAGCCGCGCAGCGGCGGCCCCATCGGCACCGCCACCATGTCCTCGGGCACGAACTCGTGCAGGCGCACGCCCGCGTCGTAACCCTCGGCGACGATGTCGACCAGACCATCGTTCTCGGTCAGCTCCACCCGTACATCCGGATGCGCGTGCAGGAAACGCGCCAGCCGCGGCCCCAACTGGGTCGCCACCGCCGCCCGCGTCGCATTGATCCGCAGCAGGCCGGCCGGAACGGCGCGGAAGTGATTCATTTCTTCCAGCGCATCGTGCACCTGGCCCAGCGCCGGCTGCAGGCGCTCCAGCAGCCGTTGTCCGGCCTCGGTCAGGGCCACGCTGCGGGTGGTGCGGTGGAACAGGCCCACCCCCAGCCGTTCCTCCAGCGCGCGGATCGCATAGCTCACCGCCGAGGTCGACAGGGCCAGTTCGGCGCCGGCGCGGCGGAAGCTGCGGTGGCGGGCGACCGCGGCGAAGGCGGCCAGGTGGGACAGGTTGTCAGTGGCCATGATTGTGCAGTCTGCCTTGATGAATCATGCCGATATATGCGCTTCTTACCTTGCGGTACGGGGCGTATTGTAAAACGCCTTTCGACAAACCCGCCAAGGATTCCCCATGTCCCTCGCCCGTGGTTACGCCGCCCATACCCATACCGACCCGCTGGTACCCTTCGAGTTCGAGCGCCGCGCGGTCGGCCCGAACGATGTGCGCATCGAGATCCTGTACAGCGGCATCTGCCATTCCGACCTGCACCAGGCGCGCGACGACTGGGGTGGCTCGATCTACCCGATGGTGCCGGGCCACGAGATCATCGGCCGCGTTACCGAAGTCGGCAGCGAGGTCACCCGCTTCAAGGTCGGCGACCACGCCGGCGTCGGCTGCATGGTCGACTCCTGCCGCCACTGCGATGCCTGCGAACACGATCTGGAGCAGTACTGCGCCGAAGGTGCCACCTGGACCTACAACGGCCGTGAACGCGCCGTCGGTGCCCCGACCTACGGCGGCTATTCCGACCATGTGGTGGTCGAGCAGCGCTTCGTGGTCAAGGTCTCCGAAACGCTGGACCTGAAGGCCGCCGCGCCGCTGCTGTGCGCCGGCATCACCACCTGGTCGCCGCTGCGACACTGGAAGGTCGGCCCAGGCCAGAAGGTCGGCGTGATCGGCCTCGGCGGCCTCGGCCACATGGGCGTGAAGTTCGCCAAGGCACTCGGCGCGCACGTGGTGATGATCACCACCACCCCGGAAAAGGGTGCCGACGCCAAGCGCCTGGGCGCCGACGAAGTGCTGGTCTCGCGTGATGCCGCGCAGATGAAGGCACATGCCGGCAGCTTCGACTTCCTGCTCAACACCATCCCGGTCGGCCATGACACCAACCCGTACATGGGCCTGCTCAAGCGTGAGGCGACCATGTGCCTGGTCGGCGTGCTGACCGAACTGGACCCGCCGCTGACCGGTGGCAGCGTGATCTTCGGTCGCAAGCACCTGACCGGCTCGGCGATCGGCGGCATGGCTGAAACCCAGGAAATGATGGACTTCTGTGCCGAGCACGGCATCGTCAGCGATGTGGAGATGATCGACATCAAGAACGTCAACGAAGCCTGGGAACGCATGGCGAAGAATGATGTGCGCTACCGCTTCGTGATCGACATGGCGACGATGAAGAACGCTGCCTGATCCAAGTCGGTTGTGGAAACGAAAAACCCCGGCAATGCCGGGGTTTTTTTGGTAGTGCCGGCCGCTGGCTGGCTACCCCATGCATCTGCCGGCCAGCGGCCGGCACTACCGCAAGGCGGTCAGTAAGCAAACTCGCGGAACACCGGATCCACATCGCCGTGCCAGCGGCCATGGAACAGCGCCAGCTTGCGCTCGGCCGGAGTCAGGCCGGACTCGACGATTTCCTGCAGCACGTCCAGGAACTTGCTTTCATCCTGGCCATCGGCATTGCGCGCCGCACGGCGCTTGAGGCCTTCCACGGAAATCTTCACCGCTTCGCGCGCCAGGTCACGCACGGTGCCATTGCGGAACGGCAGGTTCATCGCATGCTTGGGCACCCCATCACGCAGCGCATGGCGTTCAACCAGGCTGAAGTCGCGCACCAGGTCCCACGCTGCATCCAGTGCGGTGTCGTCGTACAGCAGGCCCACCCAGAATGCCGGCAGCGCGCACAGGCGGCTCCACGGGCCGCCATCGGCACCGCGCATTTCCAGGTACTTCTTCAGCCGCACTTCCGGGAACGCGGTGGTGGTGTGGTCCGACCAGTCGCGCAGCGTCGGCAGCTGGCCCGGCAGCACCGGCAGCTTGCCCTGCATGAAATCGCGGAAGTTCTGCCCGCTGGCATCGTGGTAGATGCCGTCGCGGTAGGAGAAATACATCGGCACGTCGAGCAGGTAGTCGACATAACGTTCGTAACCGAAGCCATCCTCGAACACGAAGTCGAGCATGCCGGTACGGTCGGCGTCGGTGTCGGTCCAGATGTGCGAGCGGTAGCTGAGGTAGCCGTTCGGCTTGCCCTCGGTGAACGGCGAGTCGGCGAACAGGGCGGTGGCGATCGGCTGCAGCGCCAACGACACGCGGAACTTCTTCACCATGTCCGCTTCGCTGGCGTAATCCAGGTTCACCTGCACGGTGCAGGTGCGGGTCATCATGTCCAGGCCCAGCGAACCGACCTTGGGCATGTACGAACGCATGATCTTGTAGCGGCCCTTGGGCATCCACGGCATTTCATCGCGCGTCCACTTCGGCTGGAAACCCATGCCGAGGAAACCCAGCTGCAGCTCGCCGGCCACCTGTGCCACTTCATTGAGGTGGGTACCGGTTTCCACACAGGTCTGGTGGATGGTTTCCAGCGCCGCACCGGACAGCTCCAGCTGGCCCGCGGGCTCCAGCGTCACCGAGGCGCCATCACGCAGCAGGGCGATGGTATTGCCGTTTTCCTGCACCGGCGTCCAGCCGAAACGGACCAGGCCGTTGAGCAGTGCTTCGATGCCGCGATCGCCGTCGAAGGTCGGCGGACGCAGGTCATCCAGGCGGAACCCGAACTTCTCGTGCTCGGTACCGATGCGCCACTGCGAACGGGGCTTCTCGCCGGAGGCGATCTCCGCCACCAGTTGCGAGCGGTCGGTAATGGGCGTATCGGCGACGTGGCTGGGGCTCGACAAGGGGGTGGCTCGCTGGACGGTGGCAGGGGATGTGGGGCTGGGAGCCTTGCATCGCAAGGGCGCACTATAGCGTGGCGGCTCGTTACGTCATGCGACGGTGACGGGTTTCAGCATCCTACCGACACCCTCTTGACCCTCGTACACTCAGGGTCATGAGCCGCCATTCACGACATCCTGAACTGCATCGCGCCGATCGCGTCGGCTGGCTGCGTGCCGCCGTGCTGGGCGCCAACGATGGCATCGTCTCGGTGGCCGGCCTGGTGGTCGGTGTGGCCGCCAGCGGCGCCTCGGCCAGCACGATCCTGGCCACCGGTGTGGCCGGTACCGTGGCCGGTGCGATGTCGATGGCCGCCGGCGAGTATGTGTCGGTGCAGACCCAGGCCGATACCGAGAATGCCGATCTGGCGATGGAGAAGCGCGAGCTGCACGAAGACCCGCACAGCGAACTGGACGAGCTGACCGCGATCTATCGCCACCGCGGCCTGGAGCCGGCGCTGGCCCGCCAGGTCGCCGAGCAGCTGACCGCCCACGACGCGCTGGGCGCCCATGCGCGCGACGAACTGGGCATCACCGAGGAACTGCGCGCGCGACCGTTGCAGGCCGCACTGGCTTCGGCCGGCGCCTTCACCTGTGGTGCTGCCCTGCCGGTGCTGACCGCACTGCTGGCACCAGTACAGAACGTCGCCACCGCCACCACGGTAAGCACGCTGGCCGGCCTGTGCCTGACCGGCGCGATGGCGGCACGTGCCGGTGGCGCGTCACCGACGCGAGGTGCCCTGCGCGTGATGTTCTGGGGTGCGCTGGCGATGGCGGCTGCAGCTGCGGTCGGCCGCCTGCTGGGCGCGCACGTCGTATGACCGGCATGCCCCCCACCGCCACCGCCCTGCTGGCGGAGATGGCCAGCCTGGCCGGCTGCCAACGCGCCGAAGGCTACGCCTGCATCACCGCCCGCCGCGAGCATGGCGCCAGTTCGGTGGAGATACCGCAGCCGCAGTTCGCGATCCTGCTGGAAGGCCGCAAGCAGGTGCGTACCGCACACCAGTCACTGACCTTCGTCCCGGGCGACATCCTGCTGATCACCCAGCGCTGCCGCATCGACGTGGTCAACACACCCGACCCGCAGACCGGCCGCTACCTCAGCGCGATCGTGCCGCTGTGCACGGAAGTGCTGGCGGCGGCGCGCACGCTGTGGAGCGAAGCCTTGCCGACGGCCGGACCGGCGCTGGCACGGCAGGCGTTGAGCGATCACGCCACGGCGCTGCGCAGCTGGCGGCAGTCGTTGCAGGATGGCCGCTACAGCGAAGCACGGCTGGCGCTGGCCACGCTGGTGCTGGCGTGGTGCCGGCAGGGCCACGGCAACCTGTTGTTGCCGCACGCACCGACGCTGGGCGAACAGATCCGCGACCGCATCGCCGCCGAACCGGCACGTGACTGGCAGTCACGCGACGTTGAAGCACACTTCGCGCTGAGTGGCGCGACCCTGCGCCGGCGGTTGGCGGCTGAGGCCACCAGCCTGCGCCAGCTGCTGACTGAAGCGCGCCTGGCCCACGGCATGCAGTTGCTGTACACCACCGATCTGCCGCTGAAGACCGTGGCAGCGCGCGCGGGGTATCGCTCTGCAGCGAGCTTCAGCAAGCGCTTCGCCGAGCAGTACGGGCTGGCTCCCACCGATATTTGAGGGTTGTTCGGCAGGGCTGCGCCCTGCACCCGCAGAAGCAACGGCAACAGCCGAAGCAACAGCAACAGCGTGCATTCCGTGGGATGGCGGGGCGGTGTCGGAGTGCGGGGACGCCGCAAGTACGTCCCTGTAGGCTTGGCAGCCGCATCCATGCGGCTGACACCCCGCACTCCGACACCGCCCCACCCCTGACAGTTTCCCGGTGACCCAGTAGATCCACGCCATGCGTGGATGATTTCCTCCAATTCCATTCGATTCATTTCGATGATTCCGAATTGAATTCGAAGAGCATCCACCCATGGCGTGGATCCAAGGTCGACACCCACCAAGAGCAGGTCATGCCATTCCAACAGATCGCGGGAATCTGTCGAAGGCGGGGTGGGTCCGGTTGCGGGGGTGTCCGCGGCATGGATGCCGCGGCCAAGCCCCCATGGATGGGTTTACGGCGTCCCCCGCAACCGGACCCACCCCGCCATCCCACAGGAAACCCGGCTTTTGACGTTGACGTTGATGTTGATTCGGCGGGTGCAGGGCGCAGCCCTGCCGATAACCCCCCTTTGAGCATTCCGCGCAGTGGTTTGAGCGCCGCACGCACGCGCAACGCGGCACGCTGTGCGCACCGGGCCTGCCCATCACTCATCGAGAAGAACCGCCATGACCCTGCGCCACCTGCCGCTGCGCGCCGCCCTGCTGCTGGCCCTGTCCTCCCTGCCGCTGGCCGCGCTGGCCGAGGCCACCTCGCCCGCTCCCACCCAGCAGGTGCCGGGTGTGCAACACCAGCGCATCGGTGCGCTGCAGGTCACCGCCCTGTTCGACGGCGTGGTCGCGCTCGGCCGGCAGGAAGTGGTCGATGTGCCGCCAACGCTGGTCAGCCGCCTGCTCGAAGGCCGCTACGTGCCCGAAGACAAGAACGGCCTGCAGACCGCGATCAACGCCTTCCTGGTGCGCCAGGGCAAGCACCTGACCCTGGTCGATGCCGGCACCGCGCAGTGCTTCGGCCCTGACCAGGGCCAGGTGCTGGGCAACCTGCGCGCGGCAGGTGTGGACCCGGCCGAGATCGATGAGGTGCTGCTGACCCACGCCCATCCCGATCACCTGTGCGGCATCCTCGATGCCCACGGCAAGCCGGCCTATCCGAATGCGACGGTGTGGTTGTCCAAGGCCGATGCCCGCTACTGGCTCGACCCGGCCAGCGAAGCCACGGCGCCGCAAGGCGTACGCTTCGCCTTCGCGCTGGCACGCAATGCGGTGGCGCCGTACCAGGCGGCCGGTCGCCTGCAAACCTTCCAGCCTGGCGACGCCCTGCCGGGCCACGCGGTGGCGATGGATACCCACGGCCACACGCCGGGGCATGTGTCCTATCGCTTCGACAGCCAGGGCCAGTCACTGCTGGTGTGGGGCGACGTGCTGCATTTCCATGCAGTGCAGTTCGCGCACCCGGAAGCGGCATTCGAGGCCGATTCGGACCGCAAGGCGGCTACGGCCAGCCGTCGCAGCGTGTTGCAGGAAGCCACCGCCAAGGGCTGGTGGGTCGCCGGCGCGCACCTGCCCTTCCCCGGGCTGGGTCACGTGCGCAGCGAAGGCAAGGCCTATGCGTGGGTACCGGCGGAGTTCTCGCCGTTGAAATGACGCCGTGTAGAGCCGAGCCCATGCTCGGCCATCAGGGTCTCGCCGCGCTACGCGCGGCAGCCGAGCGTGGGCTCGGCTCTACAAAAGTGTCGCCGGGCAAGGCCCGGCGCCCTGTTTCTTATTCCAGCCCCAGCCAGCCGCCGATGATGCCGCGGGCTTCATCCACGCCGGTACGGGCGGCGCCGGAGAACACCTGCACGCTCACCGTATCGCCGAACGACGAATGAAGTTCCTTGCGCACTTTCTGCAGGGTCTGCATCTGCTGGCTGCGGCTCAGCTTGTCGGCCTTGGTCAGCAGCGCATGCGCCGGCAGGCCACGCTGCACGGCGTAGGCCAGCATCTGCCGGTCGTAGTCCTTCAGCGGATGGCGGATGTCCATCACCACCACCAGGCCCTTCAAGGCCTCGCGGGTGCGGAAGTAGCGGTCGATGAAGGCCTGCCAGTGCGCCTGCAGGTCCAGCGGCACCTTGGCGTAGCCGTAACCGGGCAGATCGACCAGATGGGCGTCCGGGGTGACCTGGAAGAACACCAGCTGCTGGGTCCGGCCAGGCGTCTTGGAGACCCGGGCCAGGCTGTTCTGGCGGGTCAGCGCGTTGAGCGCGCTGGACTTGCCGGCGTTGGAGCGACCCGCAAAGGCCACTTCGGACCCTTCATCGGGCGGCAGCTGCCCCATGTTGTGGGCAGAGAGGTGGTATTGGGCGCGTTCGATGAGCAATGACATGCGCATAGGATCGCATGTTGCGGCGCCGCGCGCCCGGCCCGCGGGCCTCCTGCGGGAAAATGCTGCACTGCTGCGTTGACCGTGTACGGAAACGGCGTTGATAATCCGGGCGATGCCGGCCGCCGCCGCCCGGCCGGTCCATACGGAGCTTCAGCATGCGCCACGCTCGCGTTCTTGCCGTATCCGCCCTTGCTACTGCCGTTGTTGCCGCTGCTGCCTTTGCGCAGACCACGCTGACCCCGCTGCCCGACAACGGCCCGATCAGGACCGCCTCGCTCGAGGTGGATTTCAGCAAGACCACCTGGGGCGATGCCAAGGCCGGCCAGACCAAAGCCACCGCGTGTGCCGCCTGCCATGGTGCCGATGGCAATTCCACGGTGGAGATGTATCCCAGCATCGCCGGCCAGAGCGAGCGCTACGTCGCCCAGCAGATGGCCCTGATCGCCAACGGCCAGCGCAGTTCCGGCGCTGCTGTGGCGATGGTGCCCTTCGTGCAGAACCTCACCCCGCAGGACATGCGCGATATCGGCGCGTTCTTCGCCACCCAGAAGGCCAACGCCGGCATCGCCGACGACACGCTGGTGGCCGAGGGCCCGTACAAGGGCATGAAGTTCTACCAGATCGGCCAGCAGCTCTACCGCGGCGGCGACGCCCAGCGCGGGCTGCCGGCCTGCATGGCCTGTCATGGCCCCAGCGGTGCCGGCAACCCGGGCCCGGCCTACCCGCACATCGGCGGCCAGCACGCCAGCTATGTCGCCCGGCGCCTGCAGGAATACCAGGCCGGGCAGACCAACGAGACCGACAAGGCGCACTTCCAGATCATGGCCACGGTGGCGCAGAAGCTGACCGAGCAGGAGGTACAGGCCCTTTCCAGCTACCTGCAGGGCCTGCACAACAAGGCCGACGACCTCGCCGCCGAGGGCGCTTCGACGCGACCGGCTGCCGCCCCCTGACCGCCACTGGTCGGCGCGGGTCGCCACGACGGCCCGCCGCTGCGGTATGTTTCCTTCACGCCGGCGGCTGCGCCGGCGTTGTCATTTTCAACGGAGATGCGTGTCGATGAGGTTGATTCCCCGCCTTCTGCTGTCCCTGCTGGTGCTGCTGCCGTTGGCGGCCTGCGCCGCCACCCCCGCCAACGCCCCGCTGGTCGAAGGCAAAGACTACGAGCGCATCGCCCAGCCTGGCCCGTTCCAACCGCTGGCCGGCAAGATCGAAGTGGTCGAGGTGTTCGGCTACACCTGCCCGCACTGCGCCCATTTCGAACCGCAGTTGGCCGCCTGGGCCGCCAAGCTGCCGGCCGACGTGCGCTTCACCCCGGTCCCGGCCGCCTTCGGCGGTGCCTGGGATTCCTGGGCCCTGGCCTACTACGCCGCCGACGAAGTGGGCGTGGCCAAGCGCAGCCACGCCGCCGTGTTCAAGGCTCTGCACGAAGACGGCACGCTGCCGATGCAGAACGTCTCGGCCGATGAGCTCGCCAGCTTCTACAAGGCCTACGGCGTGACCCCGGAGCGCTACACGCAGGCCCTGCGCGGCGAGGCGGTACAGAAGAAGGTCGATGCCGCCCGTGCCTTCGCCCAGCGCACCCAGGTGCCGGGCACCCCGGCCATCATCATCAATGGCCAGTACCTGGTCCGTGGCAAGAGCTTCGACGACCAGCTGCGCATCGCCTCGGCGCTGATCGCCCAGGCCCGCGCCGCCCGCGGCCGCTGAACCAACACACACCATCGACACGGCGCTGTCGCCGCCGCATGTCATCATTTCCCTCTGGCCGGCGCCTGACGCCGGCCCCACCTTTCCAGATGCTGGAGACGTTTCCATGAAGACCCGTTTCGCCGCCCTCGCCCTCGCAGCGCTGCTGCCGATCCTGGCGGCCTGCAAGGCCGACGATGGCACCGCCAACACCGCCGCCCCGGCAGAACCGGCCGCGACCCCGGCCAGCACCGAACCGGCCGCGCCGGTCGCAGGCAGCGAAGCCGCTGCACCGGCTGCCGAAGGTGACAAGACCGCCGCCAGCACCGCCCCTGCCCCGACCACCGCCGCGCTGACCGGCCCGGCCCCGGTGGAAGGCGCCGACTACCAGCTGATCCCGAACGGCCAGCCGTTCCAGCCGGCCGCCGGCAAGGTCGAAGTGGTCGAGATCTTCGGTTACGTCTGCCCGGCCTGCGCCGCGTTCCAGCCGCTGGTCGGCCCGTGGAAGGCCGGCCTGCCGAGCGATGTGAACTTCGTCTACGTGCCGGCCATGTTCGGCGGCACCTGGGACAACTACGCCCGTGCCTTCTACGCCGCACAGACCCTGGGCGTGCAGGAGAAGACCCACGAAGCGCTGTACTCGGCCATCCACTCGCAGAAGACCCTGAAGGGCGAGCGCGGTGCCGACTCGGTGGATGACATCGCCAAGTTCTACGGTGCCTACGGCGTCGATCCGAAGCAGTTCGCCGCCACCATGGGCAGCTTCGCGGTCAATGCCAAGACCAACTCGGCCAAGCAGTTCGCCCAGCGCAGCCAGATCAGCGGCACCCCGTCGATCATCGTCAACGGCAAGTACCTGGTGAAGGGCAAGAGCTTCCCGGACATGCTGCGCATTGCCGACCACCTGATCGCCCGCGAACGCGGTGCGGCCCAGGCTCACTGATCAAAGAGACGTTTTCCCGGCCGTGACTTCCCCCACAACACGGACCCTGCGTTTGCTGACGGCCAACATCCAGGCCGGCTCAAGTACCCGCCGCTACAGCGACTATGTGACCCGCAGCTGGTCACATGCGCTGCCGGCGGGTCGCAAGCGCAGCAGCCTTGACGCGATTGCCACTTTGGCGCGCGGTCATGACATCGTCGGCCTGCAGGAGGCCGACCCGGGCAGCCTGCGCTCGGGCTTCACCAACCAGACCCATTACCTGGCCCAGCGCGCCGGCTTCAATTACTGGAGCCACCAGCCGAACCGGCGCATGGGCGGCGTTGCCTCCAGTGCCAACGGCCTGCTGAGCAAGCTGGAACCGGTGGAAGTGCAGGACCACGCCCTGCCCGGCCGCATCGGCGGGCGCGGCGTGCTGCTGGCCAAGTTCGGCGATGGTCGCGATGGCCTGGCCGTTGCGGTGGCCCATCTGTCGCTGGGCGCAGGCTCGCGGATGGCCCAGCTCGGTTTCATCGCCGAGCTGTTGTCGGACCATCCCAATGCGGTGCTGATGGGCGACTTCAACTGCCTGGCCGAACGTCCGGAAATGCAGGTGCTGTACCAGAAGACCCGCCTGCAGCCGCCCGGCTGCATCGTGCCGACCTTCCCCAGCTGGCGCCCCGACCGTGCCATCGACCACATCCTGGTCAGCAGCGGTCTGCAGACCCGCAACGTGGAAGCGGTGCCGGCCGCGTTCTCCGACCATCTCGCCCTGGCGATGGCGATCGACGTCCCCGCCGACGCCCTGCGCTAACGCTTCTGGTAGGTGCCAACCTGGGTTGGCACGCTGATCCGGTGGGTGCGGACAGCTGCTCGTGTGGGTGCGGACCGTTGGTCCGCACGCTCTCTCCGCCGGGCATCGCCCGGCGCTACCCCGCCTGCGCCACCGGCACCTTCAACCGCCTTGCCGTCATCGTGCTGCCCACCGAGGCCAGCACCGTGCAGCCGATCGCCAGCCACTGCAGTCCATGCAGGTGCTCGTGCAGCAGCAGCATCGCCCACAGCGCGGCCACCGCCGGTTCCATGCTGATCAGGATCCCGAAGGTCTCCTTCGGCAGGCGCTTGAGCGCCATCATCTCCAGTGACATCGGGATCGCGCTGGATACCAGCGCCACCACCAGCCCGGCCAGCAGGATCTTCGGCTCCAGCAACGCCGCCCCCGCATGCACTACGCCCACCGGTACCACCACCAGCGACGCGGCCAGCAGCCCCAGTGACACCGAATGCCCGGCATGCAGGTGGCCGGCGCGCTTGCCGAACACGATGTACAGGCCCCAGCAGGCCGCCGCGCCCATGGCGTACAGCACGCCCACCGGGTCCAGTGCCGGGCCGCCGCCGATCGGCAGCAGCAACAGCAGCCCTACGGCCGCGCAGCCCACCCAGAGGAAATCGATCGGCCGCCGCGACGACAACATCGCCACCGTCAACGGGCCAGTGAATTCGATGGCCACCGCAATGCCGAACGGGATCGTGCGCAAGGCCATGTAGAACAACAGGTTCATCAGGCCCAGGGTGAGGCCGTAGCGCAGGATGGTGATCGCATCCACGCGGCTGGTCTTCCAACGCCATGGCCGCCAGAACAGCAGCAGCAACAGCGCCGAGAAGCCCACGCGCAGCGCGCTGGTGCCCTGCGCACCGATCAACGGGAACAGCTGCTTGGCGTAGGAGGTACCGATGGCCAGTGCGGTGACCGAGCCGAGCACCGCCAGCGCCGGCAACATCGGCGCGATTCGAGAAGTCTGCATGCCGCCAGTCTATTGCGCCGGCGGCGAGCACTTGGCTCAATTGACGGCCCGTCCGTGCAACTTCTGCTCACCATGGCCACCGCCCCCGTGCTGGACAGCTTCGACCGCGCCATCCTCGCCCTGCTGCAGCAGGACAACACCCTGCCGCAGCGGCAGATCGCCGAAGCCGTGCACCTGTCGACCCCGGCCGTGCAGCGGCGGATCAAGCGCCTGCAGGACAGCGGCGTGATCGCCGCCAATGTGGCGGTGATCGATGCCACGAAGATCGGCCGGCCGCTGACCATCATCGTCGAGGTGCGCGTGGTCAGCGAACAGCGCGAGAAGGTCGCCCCGTTCCGCCGCCGCGTGCAGGACGACCCTGCCGTGCAGCAGTGCTACTCGATCACCGGCGACGGCGACTTCCTGCTCCTGCTCTCGGCGGCATCGATGGAAGAGTACGAGGCGATCACCGAGCGCTTGTTCGGTGCGGATGACAACATCGAGCGCTTCCGCACGTCGGTGGCGCTGGGCACGTTGAAACGTGGCTTCGACGTACCGTTGGTAGCGCTTCTGTAGAGTCGAGCCATGCTCGACTGCTTTTCCCTCGCGTATCCCCAAGAACCGAAGCAGTCGAGCATGGCTCGACTCTACGTTCGGAGACCATGAATACATCGCACTCGCCCGCCCATCGCCTGCGCCGCTGGCTCCTGCGTGGCGCCATCCTGCTGATTTTGGTCATCGCGGCGATGGCCTTCTGGAACAGCCCATGGGCCGCCGCACCGAAGATGCTGTGGACGCTCTCGCGCATGCCGCCGGCCACGCAGCTGCCGGTGCCGGTGGAAGGCGTCCGCCCGCGCCAGATCGCCGATACCTTCGGAGCACCACGCGGGCGCGACCGCACGCACGCGGGCATCGACATCTTCGGCAAGCGCGGCACGCCGGTGCGCAGCGCTACCCCCGGCGTCATCGCCGACATCCGCGACAGCGGCCTCGGTGGCCGCCAGGTCTGGGTCATCGGCCCGGGACGCGAGCGCTATTACTACGCGCACCTGGAAGACTGGGCCGATGGCCTGGCGCGCGGACAGGTAGTGCAACCCGGCGACCTGCTCGGCCATGTCGGCGACAGCGGCAACGCCAAGGGCACGCCGCCCCATCTGCATTGGGGCATCTACGGCGCCGATGGTGCCCGCGACCCACTGCCGCTGCTGCAGGGGCAAGACATCCGCTGACTGCGGCGCGGGCCTCGCCTTGGATCCGCCCGTTCATTATTTGTAAATAGGAATAGTTCGTATTACCATTTCTTTCTTTCGTTTCCGGTGGTGCCAGGACGGCCTGCCCGCCCTTCCCCTACCCGTAGCGCCTCGCCTCCTGGATGCCGGCCGAACGCGCGTGCCCGTCCAGGAATCCCCCGATGATCCGTCCCGCCTTCCGTCCCCTGCAGCCGCAGCGGCTGTCCGCCGCCGTGTTCGCCGCACTCTGCGTGGCCGCCGCCCCGGCTGCCTTCGCCGAAACCGCCGCCGATCCGACCACCCTCGACAAGGTCGTGGTGAAGGGCGAGCGCGCCGAAGGCTATTCGGTGCGCCGCACCTCGGCCGGTACCCGCTTCGACCTGGCGCCGCGCGAAATCCCGCAGTCGGTCAGCATCATCAGCCACCAGCGCATCGAAGATCAGAAGCTGGATGACATCATCGACGTGCTGGGCAACACCACCGGCGTGACCAGCACGCAGTCGGACAGCGAGCGCACCGAGTTCTACGCGCGCGGCTTCTACATCGACAGCTACCAGTTCGATGGCCTGCCCACGCAGATGGTGCAGAACTGGAGCTACGGCGACTCCGGACTGGACCTAGCCCTGTACGACCGCGTGGAAGTGGTGCGCGGCGCCACCGGCCTGCTCAGTGGCGCCGGCAATCCGTCGGCATCGGTGAACCTGATCCGCAAGCACGCCGACAGCGCTGAGTTGACCGGCAGCGTGTCGGTGAACGTCGGCAGCTGGGGCCGCACCCGCACCACCGTGGACGTGGGCAGCGCGCTCAACGCCAGCGGCACTGTGCGCGGCCGTGTGATCGGCAGCTACCTGGACACCGACGCGCAGATGGACCGCTACAACCAGCGCAAGACGCTCGGCTATGCGGTGATCGATGCCGACCTGACCCCCGATACCCAGCTCAGCGTGGGCTACGACTACCAGCACAAGAAGGCCAGCGGCGCGACCTGGGGCGGCTTCCCCATGTGGTACGCGGACGGTAGTTCAACCCACTACCCGACGTCGTTCAACCCCTCGCCGGACTGGACCTACTGGGACACCACCAGCAAGCGCGCCTTCGCCACCCTGCAACACGCGTTCGGCAATGGCTGGAAGTTCAAGATCGGCGCCACGCATGATCGCACCCAGGCCGATGACAAGCTGTTCTATCCGTCCTACACCGCCTTCGACAAGACAACCGGCGCGGGCGTAACGCCGATGGCTGGCTTCTACAACACCGAGCGCAAGGTCGATGGCATCGACGGCTACATCGATGGTCCGTTCCAGCTGTTCGGTCGCGAGCACCAGTTCATGGCCGGCCTGAGCTACAACAAGCGCGAGTTCGCCAACTACGGCGATTTCCAGATGGGCGGCCCGGGCTGGAACCCGTTCGATACCTACCTCAACTGGACCGGCAACATCCCCCAGCCGAACTGGAATCCACTGGCACTGGCCAGCGAAGGCACCATCACCCAGAAGGCCGGCTACGTGGCCGCGCGGCTGTCACTGGCTGATCCGCTGAAGCTGATCGTCGGTGCGCGCTACACCGACTGGAAGAGCGAAGACGAAGGCAATGATCGCTCGCACAAGGTCACCACGCCGTACGCCGGCCTGGTCTACGACATCAACGACACCTACTCGGCGTACACCAGCTACACCGAAATCTTCCAGCCGCAGACGCTGCGCAACAAGCAGGGCAGCTACCTGGATCCGGTCGATGGCAAGAGCTACGAAGTGGGCGTCAAGGGTGCCTGGTTCGACAACCGCCTGAATGCCTCGCTGGCCGTGTTCCGCATCGAGCAGGACAACGTCGGCCAGGCCACCATGGACAAGGTGGACGGGCAGCAGAATGAAACGGCCTATGTCGCCGCACGCGGCACGGTCAGCCGTGGCTTCGAGTTCGAGTTGAACGGCGAACTGGCACCGGGCTGGAATGCCACGTTCGGTGCGTCGCGCTACGTGGCCAAGGACATCAACGACGCCGACATCAACACCAACCTGCCGCAGACCGCGCTGAAGCTGTTCACCAGCTACACCCCGCAGTCGCTGCAGGAACTGACCGTCGGTGGTGGTGCCAACTGGCAGAACCGCATCTACTACGCGGCGCCGGTGGTGGGTCGTTTCGAACAGGAAGGCTATGCGCTGGTCAGTGCGTTCGTGCGCTACCGCATCTCGCCGGAATTCAGCGTGCAGGCCAACCTCAACAACCTGCTGGACAAGAAGTACTACTCGCAGATCACCGGCTACGGTGCGTATGGCGATGGTCGCAACGGTTCGCTGACCTTCACCTGGTCGTTCTGAGCAGGCGCGGGGCACGATCGCCCCGCACCTGTAGAGCCGAGCCCATGCTCGGCTGCCTTTCGCAACGTTGTGGGCGATCGATCCGAGCATGGGCTCGGCTCTACATCCACATGGGGACGCCGGGCTGAGCCCGGCGCCGTCCCTTCATCAGAACCGCAGGTCCGCGCGCAGGTACCAGTAGCGGCCACGCGGAATGTCGTAGGTCGAGGCGTCATAGCCGTTCAACGAGCACGACAGGCAGATCGGCGGATCCTTGTCGAACACGTTGTTCAGGCCGGCCGTCAGCTGCAGCCCCTTCATCCAGTCGATCTTGTAGCCCACCTGCGCGTCATGGAAGGTGGTGGCCGACAGCGTGTTGGTGCCGGCGGCCTGGTTGCTGCACACCGGGAATGCCACGGCGTCACCGCAGTCTTCGGTCAGTTCGGAAATGTGGCGTACCGTCCAGTTGGCACTCCAGTTGTCCAGCGTCCACCCGATGCTGGCGTTGCTGGTCCATTCCGGAATCGAACTGTCAGCCACTTCCACGCCGGGCTTCTGCGGCTGCCGCTGGCCGGCCGCACCGGTGGCCTCATAGCGACCGACGAACGTGTTCTTCCATCCCAGCTTGAACTGGCCAATCGAACTCTGCGGCAGGGTCCAGAACAGGTCCACATCCCAGCCGTCGGTCTTGATCGAACCCAGGTTGGTCAGGCGGTTGTTGAAGCTGCTGACCGCACCGGTGCTGGCACGGGTGATGCCGTCGCAGTAGATCGGGTCCAGCGTATCCACGCACAGGTCCAGCTGGGTCTGCGCGTTGATCGCCTGGATCGCGCCATCGATGTTGTGGCGATAGAAGGTCACTTCCACGTCGAAGCGCTCCGACCACGTCGCATCGTTGCCGAACCAGGGGCTCCACACGAAGCCGGCACTGAAGCTGCGCGACCGCTCCGGTTCCAGCTCGCGGTTGCCGCCGGTGGTCACCGAGATCTGCGAGTTGGCCTGCTGGAAGCCGGTCGGCACGCCCAGCGAGGCACAGTTGGCCGCACTGCCGCGCGGCGGTGTGCCACCCAGGCCCACCGAGCAGGGATCGAACAACTGCAGGTCGGCGCGCGCAGCCGAACCGTACAGCTCACCGATCGACGGTGCGCGGAAGCCTTCGGCATAGGTGGTACGCAGCACGAAGTCATCGGTCACCTGCCAGCGCAGGCCGTACTTGGGCGTGAACTCACCGCCGAAGGTCGAGTAATCCGAGTAGCGGCCGGCCAGGCTCAGGTCCAGCTTCTTGCCCAGTGCCGAGTCGGCGAAGATCGGCACGCTCAGCTCCAGGTACGCTTCGTTGACGTCGTAGGAACCGGACGTCGGCTGCGACGGTACGCCGTTGTAGTGGCCGATCACCGTCAGCGGGTCAGGCTGGTACGAGCCTTTGTACTTGCGGTGTTCGAGGCCGGTGGCGAAGGACACCGGACCGGCCGGCAGGGTGAACAGATCGCTGGACAGGTTGGCGGTGAACAGGCTCAGTTCGTTCTGGCTGCGGTCGCGCACCACCGGCTGGATCCAGCGCAGCATGTCCGGGGTGATCGAGCCTGCGCCACCGAAAATGTTCAGCGGCACGCAGCCCGGCGTGGCCGCGCACACCGCCGGATCGCCCAGCGCCATGTTGACGTTGTAGATGTTGTAGCTGCCGTAGTTGGTCTGCTCGGCCTTGTTCTTGCTGTACATGCCGTTGACGTCCCAGTACCAGCTGCGGTCGGCCGCCTGGAAGTTGCCGACCAGGCCGGTGGCGAAGTACGTGGTATCCACCTGCTGCTCGAACACGCGCGCGCCACCTTCCACCGGGCGGCGACCGATCAGGCTCATGTTGCCCGATGACACCAGGTCGAAGCCGAACGGGTTGTACGGGTTCAGTGCCGAGACCACGATGTTGTCGGCCAGCGGATTGCCGGTGGCGCCATCGGGGCCGAAGAACAGCGGCTCCGGGCCGGCCTGGTTGGTCGACTCGCGGCGGTTGCCCAGTGCCTTGACGTACCACTGCACGTTGTCGGTGATGTCGAAACGGAACTGGCCAAACAGGCCCTTACGCTCCGATGGCGTCAGCACCATGTTGTATTCGGCGAAGTTGAAGCGGTCGGCGCTGGTGAAGCAGTGGTAGTCGTCGGTGCGGTTGCAGCCGGCGCTGCCGTCGTAACGCGGGCTGCTCACGCCGGTGTTGGGCACGATGTCCTGTTCGGCACCGGTGTTGGGATCGACGAAGGCAAAGCGCCCCTGCGGAATGCCGCCGCTGCCGAAGGCCAGGCCGGTGCCGGGGATCGGGAAGCGCGACTGCTCGCGGTCTTTCGCATACACCGGGTCCTGCTTGGTCCAGCTTGCCCCCAGGAACAGGCTGTAACGGTCGCCACTCTTGCCCCAGGCCAGGTCCACGCCCTTCTGCGTGCCATCGCCCTTGCCGTACTGGCCATAGTTCAACGTCACCTGGCCGCCATCGAAGTCGCGGCGGGTGATGATGTTGACCACACCCGCGATGGCATCGGAGCCATACAGCGACGACGCACCGTCCTCCAGCACCTCGATGCGCTCAACGATCGCCAGCGGAATGGTGTTGAGGTCGGTGGCCGAACCCACGCCCGAGGCCGAGGATTCGTTGACCCAGCGGATGCCATCGACCAGCACCAGTACACGCTTGGCACCCAGATGACGCAGGTCCACCTGCGCCGAACCCGCGCCGACGCCACTGCCGTCGGGCGGGAAGCCGAAGTTGCCCGACGAATTGAATTTGGCATTGAGCGCCGAGCCCGATCCGGTGAGCTGCTGCAGCACTTCACCGATCGAAGTCAGACCGGTGCGTTCAATATCGGCGCGATTGAGGGTCTGGACCGGCACCTGGCCTTCCACTTCAGCGCGCTTGATGCGGGTGCCGGTGACCTCGACGCGATCCAGGTCGGTGGTGGTCGATTGGGCGGCAACACCCATCGGTGCCAGGGCGGTCACGCACAGCGCGACGGCAACCGCCAAGGGGCGGTGGTGCAGGTAATTCATTCGCTCTCTCTCCAAAGGAATGTCGGGACATGGACTGCCGCGCTCCCCCCTGCATGGCGGCAGCGTCTCCTTTGTAAACAAGCGGTAAAGATCGCGGCGTGATGCCCGACACTCTTTCACGCAGATTTGACGATTCTGAAAGCAGATAACGTCATTTCGCTGCGTATTCACCGAAGGCCGCGCTGACCAACGGTGCCTTTGTAAGCGCCCCTGCGCGAGTGCGGCCCTCCATCAGGAAGGCCGCACCGGTGACTCGCTCACTGCACGAACGCGATGCGTTCCATGCCGGTGGCCTCGGCGGCGGCCAGGATCTTGGCCATGCCGTCGTACTCGGCCGACGGATCGGTGCTGATGCGCAGCTCCGGCAGGTTGCCGGCATGTTCGCTGGCCTGCGCCTGCAGGCGCGACTGCAGATCGCCGATGGCCATCGGCAGCCCGTCCCAGCTCAACTGGCTGGACGCATCCAGGCGCAGCTCGATCGGCGGCGGTGGCTCGGGGCGATCCACCACGCGATCGGTGGCCTGCGGCAGCTGCACGTTGATCGGCCGCGACAACATCGGCGCGGTCACGATGAAGATGATCAACAACACCAGCATCACATCCACCAGTGGCGTGACGTTGATGTCCGCCAGTGGGCCGCTTCTTCCTGCGCTACTGAATGCCATGTGCCGCTCCCTGCAGCAGGGCCGGTCGCCCCAGCCCAAACCTACGCCGGGCAGCCGCCCTCGCGGCAGTGCGGATCACATCATCATTCAGCTGTCGTTGTCCTCTGCTGCCGTGTACGCAATGAGAAACTGAATTCAGCCACTGCCCGCTATGCTGGTCGCCATGACCCGACGATCTTCGACCGCCCTGTCCCTGCTCCCGCTGGCCACCACGCTGCTGATCGGCTGCGCGAGTGCCCAGTCCCTCGATGCCCAGAACGCCCAGTTGAAGGCCGCCATCGCGGCCGCCGAACGGGGCCAGTTCGATCCCGGCCAGGCCGCTGCGCTCAGCCGCCATCCAGCGTATGGCTGGCTGGAATTCGCCAATCTGCGGCGCAACATCGACACCGTGGATACGGCGCAGGCACAGGCCTTCCTCAAGCGCTACCAGGGCCAGGCCGTGGCCAACAGCTTCCGCAGCGCCTGGCTGCCCTCTGTGGCGCGCCGGCAGGACTGGCCGACGCTGCTGGCCAACTGGGTGCCGACCGACAACCTCGGCCTGCGTTGTGCGCAGCTGACGGCGCGCCAAGCCACCGGCAAGGTGGACCCGCAGTGGATTGGCGAGGCACAGGATCTGTGGCGCAAGAACGGCAAGTCGCTTCCCGACGCCTGCGACGCCGTGTTTGCCGTGCTGCAGGCGCAGGGTGGCATGAGCGATGCCCTGCGCTGGGAGCGCATCGATGCCGCTGCCGATGCCCAGCAGCCGGCGGTGATGCGTTCGGCCGCACGTGGCCTGCAGGCGGGCGACCTCGCGCTGGCCAACACCTATGCCGCCTTCGTCGACAAGCCCAATGCCAGTGCCCTGAACTGGCCGCGCAACGAGCGCAGCCGGCGCATCGCCACCGATGGCCTGGCCAAGCTGGCCAAGGCCGACCCGGACGCCACCGAACAGCAGCTGCCGCAGTACGCGCAGGCGTTGGGCCTGAGCGCCGAACAGCAGGGTCAGGTGCGTTACCAGATCGCCCTGTGGACGGTGGCGTCCTACCTGCCCGACTCTGCCCGCCGCTTGAATGCCGTACCCGATGCGGCCTACGACGAACGCCTGCACGAATGGCGCGCACGCGAAGCGATGTCGCGCGGCGATTGGCCGGCGACGTTGGCAGCGATCCGCAAGATGGGCCCGACCCAGCGCAACGATTCGCGCTGGCGCTATTTCGAAGGCCGCATGCTGGAAAAGACCGGCCAGGCACAGCAGGCGCAGCCGCTGTTCCGCGAAGCCGCACGCGCGCCTACCTTCCATGGCTTCCTGGCGGCGGACAAGCTGCAGCAGCCCTACACCCTGTGCCCGTGGAAGCCCAACGACAGCGCGCAGGCGCAGGCCGTGGTGGCCCGCGATCCGGCCATCCAGCGCGCGATGGCGCTTTACCAGATCGACCGCGCCGGCTGGGCGGTGGCCGAATGGAACAACGCACTGTCGCGCTTCGATGACACCCAGCGTCGCCTCGCGGTGCGCGTGGCGCAGGACAACGGCTGGTTCGACCGCGCGGTGTTCTCGCTCGGCAAGCAGAAGCAGGAGCAGCGCCTGTACGACCTGCGCTTCCCGCTGCACCACGACGCCACGATCCGTCGCGAGTCGGCGCGCAATGCGCTGGACCCGGCCTGGGTGGCCGCTGAGATCCGTGCGGAAAGCGTGTTCAGCCCGCGCGCGCGTTCGCCTGCCAACGCCATGGGCCTGATGCAGGTGCTGCCGGCGACCGGTGCTGGTGTTGCCAGGTCCATCGGCCTGACCGGCTACGGCGGCGCTGACAGCCTGTACGACCCGGACACCAACATCGCCATCGGTACCGCGTACCTGCGGCAGTTGATGAACAAGTACGAGGGCCTGCCCTACGTGACCATCGCCGCGTACAACGCGGGCCCGACGCCGACCGCGCGATGGCAGACCCAGCGCCCGGGCTTCGATCCGGACCTGTGGATCGAGACCATCAGCTACAAGGAAACGCGCGAGTACGTTGCCCGCGTGCTGGCCTTCAGCGTGATCTACGACTGGCGACTCAATGGCGACGCACTGCCGCTGAGCGACCGCCTGATGGGCCGCCTGGTGGACAAGCGCAAGAGCTTCACCTGCGCCGCCGACGCCGACCAGGGCGGCGATTGATCGCACGAAGACGGTAGCGCCGGGCCATGCCCGGCGGACGCCGCGATGTATCCCGCCGGGCATGGCCCGGCGCTACCGTGCCATCATCCCCCACATGAAGATCTATCTTGTCGGCGGCGCCGTGCGCGACCGCCTGTTGCAGCGCCCTGCCGGCGACCGTGACTGGGTCGTCGTCGGCGCCACGCCCGCGCAGATGGAAGCGCAGGGCTTTACCGCCGTGGGCCGCGATTTCCCCGTCTTCCTGCACCCGAAGACCGGCGAGGAGTACGCGCTGGCGCGCACCGAACGCAAATCCGGTCGTGGCTACCGCGGCTTCGTGGTCGATGCCGATCCGGCGGTGACGCTGGAAGAAGACCTGCAGCGCCGCGACTTCACCATCAACGCCATCGCCTGCGATGAAGACAGCGGCGCGCTGGTCGATCCCTATGGCGGCGCGCGCGACATCGAGCAGCGCGTGCTGCGCCATGTCGGTCCCGCCTTCGTCGAAGACCCGCTGCGCGTGCTGCGCGCGGCGCGCTTCATGGCCCGCTTCGCCTCGCTCGGCTTCACCGTCGCGCCGGAAACCATGGAACTGATGCGCGAGATTGCCGCCAGCGGCGAGCTCGACGCACTGGTGCCGGAACGTGTGTGGCAGGAACTGCGCAAGGCACTGGTGTGTGAGCGCCCGTCCGCGTTCCTGCGCACCCTGCACGACGCGCACGCGCTGGGCCCGATACTGCCGGAACTCGAAGCGTTGTACGGCGTGCCGCAGCGCGCGGAATTCCATCCGGAAGTCGATACCGGCATCCACCAGGAAATGGTCAGCGACATGGCCGCGAAACTCGCACCCGGTGATGATCTGGTCGGCTTCGCCGCACTCACCCACGACCTCGGCAAGGGCCTGACCCCGCCCGAGGAATGGCCGCGCCACATCATGCACGAACAGCGCGGCATCAAGCCGCTGAAAGCACTGTGCGCGCGCCTGAAGATTCCGACCGAGCACCAGCATTTGGCCGAGGCCGTCTGTCGCGAGCACTTGAACGTGCATCGCATCGACGAACTGCGCGATGCCACCGTGCTGGAACTGTTGGGCCGCTGCGATGCACTGCGTCGACCGGAACGGGTGGCCCGCATCGCGCTGTGCTGCGAGGCCGACAAGCGCGGCCGGCTGGGTTACGAGGACAGCGACTACCCGCAGGGCGAAACGCTGAAGCGCCTGCACCGGGCAGCGCTGTCAGTGCAGGCGCGTGACCTGGACACCACGCACCTGAAGGGGCCGGCCATTGGCGAGGCGCTGGCCAAGGCGCGTGTACGGGCGATCGCCGCCGCCCGCTGAAGCATCTGGTAGTGCCGGCCGCTGGCCGGCAACCACAGCTTTATCAGTGCGCCATTCCACGCGTGATCGCCGCAGCACGTTCCTTCAGCTGCGCCACCGCGTCGGGGATCATCTCCATGCCCACGTCCAGGCCCGGGTTCAGCACCAGGCCGACGCCCTCGCCGATGCCCGACAGCAGCGCATGCACCGCGATGGGCATGGCATGGGCGAACTGCGGCAGCTGCTCGTGCCAGATTTCCGCGCGCTCGGGCGCAGTGAACACCGCGAACATCGGCTCGCCGCCTTCGCTGGTCAGCACCAGCGGCGAAATGCTCTCGTCCCAGGCGCCATCTTCACCGATGGCCTTGTCCAGCAGCACGAACACCGGCGCGGTCAGCAGGCCGTCGAGGAACTGCGAGGCCGTGAGGGTTCCATCCTGGGCCTGCAACAGGCGCACTTCCAGATCGTTGGCGGGTTCGAACGGCGTTTCGTGGTCCATGGTCGGTTCCGGTACGTGATTGCTGGCTGCAACTTTAGCAGGCCGCGTCCTCAACCACCGTGCCCTTGCCGCCACATCCACCCTGCCACTGCCAGCCCGGCCACCACCACCAGCATCACCGGCAGGCCGAAGCGGTGTCGCCACGGGATCGGCACCCCGCCCAGCTGCTGGTCCATGCTTTCGGTATCCAGCACCCAGCCGTGTTCGCAGCCGGTGCAGGCCAGCTCGTAACGACGCTGGTAGACGAAGCCGAACAGCAGGTCGATGCGCGCCATCTTGTAGCGCAGCTGCGGGGCAAATTCGGTTTCAGCCTGGCAGCGCAGGCAGTGGTGCGCTTCGGTGGGGCCGACAATCAGCACCCGTTCGTGTTGGCCAATCAGCAGCATGGTTCAGCCTTTCCTGCAGGCGGGCTGGGCCAGCAGCCAGGCTTCGGCCGTATCCACCGTGGCGGCATCGCCGACGGTGGCCTGGTCCGGTGCGATCTTCCGCCCGTCGCCATTTCCATTGCGATCGCGCATGACGCTGGTGGTCAGCACCAGCGCGCTGCCGTCCACCAGCCGGCGCACCACGTTGGCAGTCGATACGCCCGCCGTGGGCTGGCCGAAACTGCGGGTCTGCGCGCGGCCGCGGAACGCCAGAACGGTCGCCTCACCGGAACTGGCGGTGCGCGGGCCGGTCAAGACTGCCACCGGTGCGCCAACAAGGCTGGGTAGATAGCCGGGCTGGCCGAAATCCAGACGCGTCGCCTCGCCCATGCGCACGCCACTGGCGGTGGTCTGCCACCGTACCGGACCGTCGGCGGTCTCGAATGATCCCACGTCCTCGATGCCCATCGCCGAGGTGCGCAGCAGCGGCGCAACGCCCAGCAGCATCGGCCACATGTTGCCGCCGGTGTTGTCGCGCAGGTCGACGATCCAGCCACAGCGAGACGTGCTGTCCTTTTCACGGATGATGTTCTGCCAACGCACCGCACGCTGGATGTTCTGCTGCTGCAGCTGCTGCGGCGGCGCACTGGGGTCGGCCGCATAGCCCTCGATCAGCACCTGGCCGATACGCGGGTCACGTTGGTGCGTGGCGTCGCTTTCGCTGCGGGCGACGGCGCTGGCATTTTCCTTGGCGAAGCGCTGCACACGTTGCTGCTGTCGTTGCGGAGTCATCCAGGTGCCGTGACCGCCTGAACTGCGGCCGATGGCTTCGGCCAGCACGGTCCGAACCTTGGCGGAATCGCCCTGCGCGTCCTTCAACCGCGTGCGCGTGGCTGGCCAGTCGACCCTGCTTCGGTACAGCGCCTCGCGTTCGAGCATGTCCAGCAGCTGTGCCTGCGCGGCGGGTGATGGGATCTCGATGGTGTCGGCCGCAGTGGCAGCGGTCGCTGCCAGCAGCGCGGCGATCAAGGCGGCTCGTGCCGGCAGTCCCTTGCTGTTTCGCATCGACATCTCCCTGTCGTTGGATGAAGGCGAAGCATAACGCCTCGGCCGTCGCGCGACGTGTCGCATCAGGCACATCAGGATCGGGCTGCGATTTACAACTTTGCCCATGTCGGCGCGGCGGCAAACGCGCGAAGGTCGCTGTGCCAGCGCCACCTGCGCTGGCCGGGATTGGCGTCCCGAATCAATGAGCAAAGATGACCGATTGCCTCGCTGCAGGCACTCGCGACAATGCACCACCTGCCGGTCCATGGCGGGCGGTGCGTGGGGACCCTTGGGTCCGTCGGCTTCTTCTTTGCTCTTGACCGGCACGCCAACCCGCACCGCCCGCCACCTTGCATCCCGCAGGTGGCCTTGCCTTATGAGGTTGTTGCCATGACAACGCTCTACCCCACCTATCCGCGCCTGCACACATTGCTGGGCGATGCACTGCCCGACCTGCAGCTGTCCAACGCGACTGCCGAGGCGTTGGAAGACGCGCTGACCGAAGCCGAGGAAGCCGCTCCCACGCCGGCCTTTTTCAAGCGGTTACGCGACGTCACGCGCTGCCACGCCGCCGACGGCGAGCCGTGGACGGAACTGCGCATCACGCCGGCGCGTGCCCGCGATCTGGCCTGCACCACGCGCTGCCTGCTGGCGTTGTCGGCATTGGGTGGCGTGTTGCTGGCGACACAGACCGCGCGTGAACTGGACGACGCGGAGGCGCAATGCCCGCCGCTGACAGAGGAAGGGTTGCTGCATGCGGTGCAGCTGCTGGCCGATCACGCAGGTACGTTGCTGGGTCGATCGCCGTTGTGATGCAGGTGTGTGGGAATTGATTGACTGCTGCCAAGGCGTGCCGACCAAGGTCGACACCTACCAGGGCGGGTCATGACGCCGGTGAGATTCGTGTCGACCAAGGTCGACACCTACCAGAGCGGGTCATGGCGTCGGTTGGATTTGTGCCGACCGAGGTCGGCACCCACCAAAGCAGCCAAAGTGGCGGGCGTCACCAATCCGCGCGCAGGCCGATGTTGCCTTCGATGATGCGGCGCTTGCCGTTGTCGCTGCCACCCACCTCGCGGGTGTAATCGGCCACGGCATATGCGCTGATCGTGCGGTTGAAGCGCCCGACCACGCCGACACCGGCTTCCAGTGCGCGTGACCGCTGCGAATTGATGATCGCATCGCTGTCGAACAGGATGCGGTCCTCGCCCGAACGGCCGTGCCAGTAATTCAACTTGAAATATGGCTGCCAGCCGTTGTCAGCCAGTTGGTAATCACCCGCCAGGCGCAGGCCGACGCGGCCGGTCCAGGCGTTGTCGTTGTCGAAGGAAACGGTGGACACCAGATCGCGCTGGTCATCCAGCGAACTGCGCTGCCAGATCACCTGTAGTTGCGGCTCCAACCACCACGATGACTGCCCGACCTGCAGCAGTGGTTTGCCCGCTTCCAGCGACAGCGTGGTGCCATCGCCCTTGAGGTCGATGCCCAGCCCGCGCGACGAACGCGTGCGGCCGTCGTAGCGGCTCTGCATCGCCACCGCGTCGATGTAGCCGCCACTGCTGTCAGTCAACGTCCAGTACAGGCCTACGTGCTTGTCGTCCAACCGGCTCTGGCCGACCAGCACGTTGTCCCAGCCCACGGCCAGGCCGGTGATCCTGCCATCGGCGCGGGTGCGGCCGACGAACACGCCGATCTGGTTGCGATGGTTGTCGGCGGCAGCGGCCCATACGTCCAGGCCCGCCTGCACGCCCATCACGTCGCCATCGAAGCCGGGCCGTGCATCGCCCTTCCAGTGGATCTCGCTGCTCTGCCCCACCAGCCGCCCCCACGCGGTCCGGAACGCGCCCTGGCTGTACAGCAGGCGCTGTTCGCCCTGGCGCTCGTGGAAGGTACCCAGGCTGGCCAGCGAGGTCTCACGCAGCAGCGGGGGCACCACGGCGTAGGCAGCGGTCTCCAGGCGGTACAGCGGCACCAGGCCGTTCTCGTCCGGCGCGGCGGGTGTTGCTCCCGCACTGGGCGGCGGCGCACCGGTGCCGGGCAGGCTGCCCCCGGCCACCGGCACGTCCGGCACCGGTGGATCGCTGGGCGGCGCCACGGGCGGCGGTTCCGGCGGCGGCGGCGGTGGCGCGGTCTCACCGGCGGTCAGGTTCGGATCGATGGCACCTTCCGGTGGCGGTGGTGGTGCCGGGGGAATCGGCGGCGGCGGTGCGACCGGCGGTGTCGGCGGCGGCGGTGGAACCACTTCGCCGCCACCGTTCGGCGCGGGGGCCGGCCCGGCCGCAACTGTCGAACGCAGATACCAGTTCTCACCGGTACCGGCGCTGACGCCGCCCTTGAACAGGAAATACTCGTAGGCGCCGGCCGAGACCGGTGCGAACAACGAGAACGCACCGGGCGCCGTGGTGGCACCGTTCAGTGCCTGCACCACCAGGATGCCATCGACCAGCGTGGCTGCCCCGCTGCCGCCCGCGTTGAGGATGCCGATGCCGGTGCTGCCGGTGGCCGTGCCGCCATCGATCACCAGCCGGTCGCTGGTGGCGTTGTCCGCCGCCAGCACGGTACGCAGGTACAGCCCGCCGCCATCGCCACGGTAGTTGCCGCGCACGGTAAATACATCGCCCGGCGCGGAGCCGGTCAGATCGATGCGCCCGGCGTTGACCACATTGACCAACGCGCTGCCGCTGAATGGACGCACTGCATGCGTCCCGCTGCCTGCATAGATCGTGCTGGTGTCATCCAGGGTGAGTGAACCAGTACCGCTGACACTGTCACCGAGCACCAGATCACCATCGAAGGTGAGCTCGGTGCTGCTGGCCAGGCTGATCGCTTCCCAGTTCTGGAAACGCGCGACGCCGCTGCCTTTGACGTTGCTGAAGCTGAGACGATCATTGCCGCTGCCGCCGTCGAACAGCGGCACCGCGCCGATGTTGCCCTGGTTGAGGTTGCTCAGCGTGGCCACGTCGTCATCGGGGCCTGCGTCGATGGCGCCGTACACGATGCCGCCGCCGTTCCAGTTGAAGGTGTCGTTGCCGGTGCTCAACAGCACCTGGCCACGCACGGTGCCATCGGTGATGGTCACGCTGTCATTGCCGCCGCTGACACTGATGTTGCCGCCGATATAGGCGGTGCCGGAGATGATGATGGTGTCGGTGTCGAAGCCGGTAACCACGTTGCCGTCGACGGTGCCGCCGGACATGTCCCACAGGTTCTTGTCCAGCTTCATGTTGACGCGGCCAATGCGGCCGCCGGTCATCCACGCCTGGTCGCCGTCTTCGAACGCGCCGACGATGCGGCCGCCGCTCATGCGGAAGGTATCGATGTTGTCGCCCTGCTGCAGGGCACCGATGGTGCCGCCGGTCATGACGAAATCATCGCGGCCACTGCCCTGCGTCACCAGTCCGGTGATGGTGCCGCCGTTGACGGTCAGCTGGTCATCACCGCTGCCCTGGTCGAGGCTGTCGAGCGTGCCGCCGTTGAGCAGCAGCACGTCGTTGCCGTCGCCCTGCTGCACGGCGCCGGTGATGCTGCCGGCCAGCATCTGCAGGCGATCGTTGCCGGCACCGAACTGCACGCCGCCGGTGCCGCCGCTGATGGTGCCGCGGTTGACTACGCTGCTGTCGCCTGCACCTTTGAAGGCGATGCCCCAGCCAGCGGCAGCACCGATCTGGCCGTCGTTGACCACGCCGCTGCCCCCCTGCAGATACAGCGCGTACCCCTGTGCCGAGGAAATGCTGCCACTGGCGGCATTGTTGACCGTCACCATCGCATCGGCATTGATGCCACCGGCGGTGCCGCTGCCGACGGTGCCGCTGGCGGCGATGCTGCCCTGGTTGTTGATGGTGCCGCCGGCCGTAGGGGCGACGTAGAGGGCGTTGGCGTTGCTGGTACTCAACTGCGCACCGCTCTGTACATTCACGATAACGCCGCTGGCTCCAGCACCAAGGGTGACCGGCGTTGCATCGGGGTTGGGCGCGGCCGCGCTGCAGGTAACGGTCTGCCCGGCGACGGGGGCGGGGGCATCACATCCCGCCCAGACTGCCGGGGCGGCCAGGGCGAGCAGCGACGGCGCCGCCAGGATCTGTAGCAGGGAAACGGTCAAACGGCGCCGGCGGAACCCGGGCGGGACGACATGGAACATACGGCACTCCTGGGTCGTGGGATCAGGAACTGCGGAGGCTATGTACGGCGCTGCTGACGCAGTCTGCCCTGCCATGAATGGTTTCGATAGGTGAAATTGCAGGCAAGCGGTCACGTTTTTGATGTGAAATCGGGAAGTGCTCACGCGGCCCGCATATCGATGAATGCGTTCACCATCATTGCCCCGCCAAGAGCATCCACGCATGGCGTGGATCTACTGCAATCCTGGCCCAGTAGATCCACGCCATGCGTGGATGACCCCGCAAACCCAACAGCCCAGCAGATCCACGCCATGCATGTATGACCCCGCAGGCCCCACCAGCCCGGTAGATCCACGCCATGCGTGGATGGGCCGTTCGCTACGACCTTTGCGCGCTCAGATCTTCAGATAAATGCGACGTCGGTCCAGCCACCACGCCACGCCCCACCACAGCGCAACGAACACCAACGCCTGCAGCATCGAGGCCAGCTCCAGCGCCTGCGGCATCGCCACGGCCAGTTGCTGCCAGACCCATCCCCAGGCGCCGGTCGCCAGCAATATCACCGACATCACCGAAGCCCCCAGATAGGCGGTGATCGCATTGACGCCGAAGCGCCGGCCCAACGCCGGCCACCCCTTGCGGTCGATCAGCACGTGACCCAGCCACAACGCCAGCGCGGCCAGGCCCCCGGTCCACAGCACGTAGCTGGGCGTCCACAGCTGCTTGTTGAGCGGCAACACCGTCGTCAGCAGCAGGCCGAGCACGGCGGTGATCGCACCCAGCGCAGCCAATGCACCGGCGCGGCCACTGCGCAGCAGGCCGCCGGCCAGCAGGCCCAGCACGGTGCTGGCCAACGCGCCGAGGCTGCTCAGCAATCCTTCCGGGTCATGGCCCAGACCGGTATCGGCCTGCCATTGGTAGATCCATGGCGCGAACAAGGTGGTATCCAGACGGCTGGCCGGGTTGGTCCAGGGCGCAAGGTCACCCACGCCCAGCAGCAGCGCGGTGTAGCCGACCAGCAACGCGACCAGCACGGCCGCCTGCACGCGCGGACGCGCATACACCGCCAGCACGCCCACCACTGCCGCGCACAGTGCGATGCGCTGCAGCACACCCCATATGCGGAAGTGGTGCGTATGCAGTGCCCACCACACCAGCAGGTGCAGCAGCACGCCGGCAATGGCGATGCGCAGTGCGCGTTCCAGCACGCCACGTGCAAGTGCCGGCCATGCCCCTGGATCCAGCGCGCGCGGTGCGACGCTGAACGCCATCGACACACCCACCAGGAACAGGAAGAACGGGAACACCAGGTCGGTCGGTGTGCAGCCGTGCCATTCGGAATGGCGCAGCGGTGCAAACACCGCACTCCAGTCACCGGGGTTGTTGACCAGCAGCATCGCCGCCACGGTCATGCCGCGCAGGGCGTCGATCGAGCCCAACCGGCGTGGCGGCGTGCTGCTCATCGTCAAGCCGCCTCGTACTGGCCGGCGATCCACGTACCACGCACCTGCAGCGCATCGTCCAGCAGCACCAGGTCGGCCTGGTAGCCCTCGGCGATGTGACCCAGGCGGTCATCGACATTGAGGAACTGCGCCGGATAGGTCGAGGCCATGCGCGCTGCTTCAGCCAGCGGCTGGCGCAGCAGCTGCACGGTGTTGCGCACGGCGGTGGCCATGTCCAGCGCCGAACCGGCCAGCGAGCCGGCCGCGTTGCGCACTACGCCATCGATGGCAGTGATGGTTTCGCCATACAGCACGTAGCTGGGATCGTCGGCACCTACCGGCGGCATCGCATCGGTCACCAGCAGCAGGCGGCCACGCGGCTTGGCCGCCAGCGCCACGCGCAGGCTGGCCGGATGCACGTGCACGCCATCGACGATGATGCCGAGCCAGCTGTCGCGATCTTCCAGCGCCGCGCCGACCGCACCGGGCTCGCGCCCCTGCAGCGGCGACATCGCGTTGTACAGATGGGTGAAGCCACGCACGCCGGCATCAAGGCCGGCACGGATCTCTTCATAGGTACCGGCGGTGTGGCCAGCGGCGACGATCACCCCGCGTTCAATCAACGCGCGGATGGTCTCCAGCGGCACGCGCTCCGGCGCCAGGGTCAGCAGGGTTACGCCGTTGTCCAGCGACGACGCCAGTTCGATCTCTTCCGCGTCCGGCACGCGGAACTTGCTGGCATCGTGCGTGCCTTTGCGCGCCGGTGCGATGTACGGCCCTTCCAGGTGGATGCCGATCACGCCCGGCACGCCCTGTGCGATGGCCTCGCGCATCGCAGCGATCGCCTCGCGCATCACACCGAGGTCATCGCTGATCAGGGTCGGCAGCATCGCGGTGGTGCCGAAGCGGCGATGCGCACGCGCAATCGTGCGCAGCGACGCCACGTCGGGCGTGTTGTTGAACAGCGCGCCGCCACCACCATTGACCTGCACATCGATGAAGCCCGGCAGCAGCCAACCACCACCCAGGTCGACCTGCTCGTCGGCCGTGCCCAGCTGCGGCGCAGCGTCGGGCAGCAGCGCGCTGATGTGGCCGTCTTCGATGACCACCGCAAGATCGTCGCGAAACTCATCGCCGGCAAGAATGCGGGCATTGCGCAGCACGGTTGCCATCACACCGTCTCCGTAACCTTGTTCAGATGCGGCGGCAGGTCCGGGTTGAAGCCGCGGCGCAGCGCCAGCGCATTGATCGCGCGGTAGAAGCTCTGCACGGTCAGCAGCGGTGCGCACAACGGATGCGGCGCAGCGGCGACGGGCAGGTTGCCGCCGGCACCAGCCAGCCACACCTGGGCGCCACGTGCGGTGAATTCTTCAGCCACGGCGCGGGTACCGGCACCGGTTTCATCAGGCTGGGCGAAGGCCAGCACCGGGAAGCCGCGATCGACCAGCGCCATCGGCCCATGCTTGACCTCGGCCGAGCTGTAGGCCTCGGCGTGCAGGCTGCAGGTTTCCTTGAACTTCAGCGCGGCCTCCTGCGCCGCGCCGAGGCCCAGACCACGGCCGAGCACGAACAGGTTGTTGGCCTCCACCAGGCCATCGGTCACTGCGCTCCAGTCGCACTGCCAGGCCTCGCGCATGGCATCGGGCAGCAGGTCCAGGGCATTGCGCAATGCGCTGTCCTGCTTCCAGTACGCTGCCAGCTGCAGCAGCGCGGACAACGAGGCGAGGTAACTCTTGGTCGCCGCCACGCTTTTCTCCACACCGGCATGCAGCGGGATGACCGTGTCGGCAAGCTGTGCCAGCGGCGAATCCTCGACGTTGACCAGCGCCACCACACGAGCGCCAGCAGCCTTGGCAGCTTCGGCATTGCGCAGCAGGTCCGGGCTCTTGCCGGACTGCGAAATGACGATGAACAACGCACCGCGCAACTGCAACGGTGCGGCATAGACCGAACCCACCGACGGCGAGGCCGAGGCAACGACCAGGCCCAGCTGGGTTTCCAGCAGGTACTTGCCGTAGGTCGCGGCATGGTCGGAACTGCCCCGTGCGCAGGTCACCACGAACGGCGGCGGTGCAGCGCGCAGGCTGGCTGCCAGCGTTTCCATCACGGCATGGTTGCGGGCGAACTGGCGGGCAACGACGTCGGCCGCTTCGGCGGCCTCGGCGAACATCAGGGTGGCAGTAGGGTCGGACAGCGACATGGCAGGCTCAGGAAGGATCGGAAGGAAGGGGACGGGCGGCGGCAGGCCGCATCGGTGCGGTCGAGCCGCGCACCACCAGCTGCGGCACGAAGCCCTGGTTGTGCAGCGGCGCCGGCGCATCGTCGTAGGCGTCACTGCGCAGCTGCGCGATCAGCAGACGCGCGGCATGGCGGGCGATGTCTTCGGTGGCCTGCTTGGCGGTGGTCAGCGGCGGCCACGACTGGCGCGAGAACGGGCTGTCCTCGAAGCCGGCGATGGACAGGTCGTAAGGCACGTTCATGCCCGCCGACTTCGCTGCGGCCAGCACGCCGGCGGCGATTTCATCGTTGGAACCGAAGATGGCAGTGGGCGGTTCGCGCAGTGCCAGCAGGCGCCGCGCACCGCGGAAGCCGTCATCGAAGGTGTAGTCGCCCTGCACCACCAGATGCTTGTCCACGGTCATGCCGTAGTCTTTCAGCGCGGCCTCGTAACCGGCGTAGCGCTCGCCCGACGACCGGTGCGAGGTGCCACCCCAGAGGAAGCCGATGCGCTGGTGACCCAGCTGGATCAGGTGTTCGGTGATTTCGTAGGCGGCTTCGCGGTCGTCGACGAACACGCAGGCGCCGTCGGCCGGATCTTCAGTGGCCGCGATGATCCGCACCAGCTTGATGCCACGCGCAGTGAGCGCCTGGATCAGATCGCGACGTTCGGACATCGGTGCGGTCAGCACCAGCCCGGCCAGGCGCGAGCGCTGCACCCAGTCGGCCAGTTCATCGGCCAGCAGCGGCGAACTGGAATCGCACGGATGGATCTGCAGGCCGAAGCCGGTTTCACGGCAGGCGGCGAGCACGCCGTTCTGCACGCCGATGATGTGGTACGGGTTCGGGTTGTCGTACACCAGCCCGATCACGAAGGTGGTGCCGCTGCGCAGGTTGCGCGCGGAGGGATCGGGTTCGTAGTCGAGCTCGGCGATGGCACGCAGCACCCGCGCACGGGTGGCCTGCATCACCGAGGGCTCGTTGTTGATCACCCGCGACACCGTCTTCAGCGAGACCTTGGCCTTTTCGGCAACGTCCTTGATGGTCGCTCTGCGCATCGGCTTTTCCTGGGGTTGGCTGCCGTCCATCATCGCCGATCAGCCCTTGTCCTGCGGCAGGCCGACGCGATGGCCGACCACCGAGTAGAACAGGATGTACAGGTAGCACGGCACCATCAGCAGCAGGAACACCAGCTGGAAGTCGATGTGCTGCTTGAGCACGGCGAACAGCTGCGGAATGATCGCGCCGCCGGCGATGCCCATCACCAGCAACGCCGAACCGGTTTCGGTGAAGCGGCCCAGGCCACGGATCGCCAGCGGGAAGATCGCCGGCCACATCATCGCGTTGGCAAAGCCCAGCAGCGCCACGAAGGCGACCGACACATAGCCGTGGGTGAAGAAGGCGCCCAGGCAGAACACCACGCCCAGTACCGCGGAGACGGTCAGGTAGCGCGACTGCGAGACCACCTTCGGGATCAGCAGCAGGCCCACCACGTAGCCCACCAGCATCGCGCCCAGGGTGAGCGAGGTGAACATCTTGGTCTGGTCCAGCGGCAGGTCGAAGCCATGACCGTAGGTACCGATGGCATCACCGGCCATCACTTCCACGCCGACATAGACGAACAGGCACAGCACGCCCAGCCACAGATGCGGGAACTGGAAGATGCTGCTGCGCTCGGCCTTGCCCGGTGCGCCGGCCGGGGTGGCATTGGCCTCGGAGGCCTTGATTTCAGGCAGCGGCGAGAACAATACCGCCACCGCCAGCACCACCAGCAAGCCGGCCATGGCCAGGTACGGCGCGTGGATCTTGGCGGCGAATTCGTTCAGCAGCTGCGCCTTGGTCGCTTCATCGGCAGCGGCCACCGTGGCCGACAGATCGCCGATGCCATGCAGCACCACCGTGCCGATCAGCACCGGCGCCAGCATGCCGGCGATCTTGTTGCAGATGCCCATCATCGCGATGCGCCGTGCGGCGGTTTCAATCGGGCCGAGGATGGAGATGTACGGGTTGATCGCGGTCTGCAGCAAGGCAAGTCCACTACCGATCACGAACAGGCCACCGAGCGCGCCGGGATACCAGCGCTGGGTGGCGAATTCACCGAACAACGCCGCACCACCGGCCATCACCAGCAGGCTCAGGCTCAGGCCCTTTTTCATGCCGGTGCGGCGCAGGATCCACGAGGCCGGCAGGGCCAGGAAGAAGTAGGACAGGTAGAACACCATCAGCACCAGGAAGGCGCCGACCTCGCTGAGCTCGAAGGCGAGTTTGACGAAGGTGATCAACGGGCCGTTGAGCCAGGTGAAGAAGCCGATCAGGAAAAACAGCACGCCGACGATGGCGATGGACGAGGCCACGTTCGGGCGTGCGCTTGCAACGGGGACGGCTGACATCAGGAAGGCTCCTGCGGCGACGGCCGCAGAACACGGCGTCGGAGAGTGGCTGGGAACAACGTTGTCACATTCTTTCGGTGGACGACGACCGTTTGTCAACTTCCATGCACGGCCCACCACACCGGATGCTGCACTGCGCAAGCCCGCTGCACGGCCATCCGCTGAATGCGCTTCGCCCTTGAAGCCCCTTGCTGCAACGGTTCTGCCATGGATGCCGCACTCACGCCATGTAAACGTTTACGGCGATCTGCATTCGCTGCGGCGCAGCAACGAAAGTGTCACGAACTCGTTGACATCGTTGTCAACGCGGTTACAGACTCCGCCCCAATCGCCGGCTTCATCGTTGCCCTTCCCGGGGCCGGCCCCACCTGCTGCAGGAGCCCGCGTGACCGCCAGCCATCCCGCCCCGGCCCATGTCCTGTCCCGCGTCGCGCCCTCGTTCCTGGCTGCCGACGTTGGCGGCACCCATGTGCGTGTCGCCCGGGTCCAGGCCAGCGGCGACGATGCCCATCCGGTGCACGTGCTCGATTACCGCAAGTACCGCAACGCCGACCATGCCGGGCTCAGCGCGATCCTCGCCGACTTCCTGGCCGAAGGCCCGCGCCCGTCGCACTGCGTGGTCGCCACCGCTGGCTATGCCCGCGAAGACGGCACGGTGATCACCGCGAACGTGCCATGGCCGTTGTCGGCCCGGCAGATCGAGGCCGACGTCGGCCTGCAGCGGGTGCACATCGTCAATGACTTCGAAGCCGTGGCCTATGCAGCCGCGCAGGTCGATGCCAGTGGCGTGCTGCACCTGTGTGGCCCCGACAGTGCACCGCGCGGCCCGACCCTGGTGGTCGGCCCCGGCACCGGCCTGGGTGCAGCGTTGTGGATTCCCACGGTCAACGGCCCGGTGGTACTGGCCACCGAAGCCGGGCAGCCGACCCTGGCCGCCAGCACCGAACTGGAAATGGCGATCGTCCGCCACATGCAGCGCGACCGCGCGCATGTGTCGATCGAACATGCGATCTCCGGCCCCGGCCTGATGAACCTGTACCGCGCGATCTGCGCACTGCAGGACCAGGCACCGGCGCTGGCCAGCCCCGATGCGGTCACCGCTGCGGCGATGGCCGGTAGCGATCCGCTGGCTCGGCAGGCGCTGGATGTGTTCTGCGGCCTGCTCGGCAGCACCATCGGCGACATGGCCCTGTTCTATGGCGCCCACGGCGGGGTCTACCTGGCCGGTGGAATCCTGCCGCAGATCCGCGAGTACCTGCGTACCAGCACCTTCGTCGAACGCTACCTGCAGAAGGGGCCGATGGGCGAAGCGCTGGCACGCATCCCGGTGAAGGTGGTCGAACACGGACAGCTGGGCGTGATCGGCGCTGCCAGCTGGTACCTGCTCCACGCCGACGCCTGAACCTGCAAACGGCTTCAACGCAATCGCAGCACGCAGTACGTGGCACGCCAATGCCCGGGACATCGCCGCCGCCCCGCGCACGTCATCGCAACCGCAATCCCATATCGCCGCCGGCATCCAATCGAGTGATGAGGAGAGACATCATGAATACCCGCAAGACCTTGCTTTCGGCCGCCATCGTCAGCTGCATCGCCTTCAGTGCGCATGCGCAGCAGGCCGCCCAGACCGCCACCGATCTGGACACCGTCACCGTTACCGGTATCCGCGGTTCGATGGAAAAGTCGCTGGACACCAAGCGCGAAGCCAATGCGCGCGTGGAAGTGGTCACCGCCGAAGACGTGGGCAAGCTGCCGGCGCACAACGTTGCCGACACCCTGCAGCGCCTGCCGGGCGTCAACATCAGCTCGTCCAGCGCCGATGAAGGCGGCTTCGACGAAGCCGACCGTGTCAGCCTGCGCGGCACCAGCCCCAGCCTCACCCAGACCCTGATCAACGGCCACACCGTCGGTTCGGCCGACTGGTTCGTGCTCAGCCAGGGCAACAACGTCGGCCGCAGCGTCAGCTACTCGCTGCTGCCGTCGGAACTGGTCAGCTCGGTTGAAGTGAACAAGTCCTCGCAGGCCAAGCTGCAGGACGGTGGTACCACCGGTACCGTCAACATCATCACCCGCAAGCCGCTGGAATTCTCCAAGCAGTTCACTGCGGAAGGCTCGATCGGCATGGTGCGTTCGGACCAGGCCAAGTCGAACGACCCGCAGTACTCGGCATTGTTCAACTACAAGAACGATGAGGGCACCTTCGGCGTGATGGTGCAGGGCTTCAGCCAGAAGCGCGAACTGCGCCGTGAAGCGCAGGAAATTCCGGGTGGCTTCTTCCAGATCGGCGCCAAGGATCCAGTGGCGCTGACCAATCCGGACCTGATCGGCGTCAACGTTCCCGGCCTGCTGGGTTCGACCCTGTTCGAACAGACCCGTGAGCGCAAGGGTGGCCTGGTCTCGCTGCAGTTCAAGCCGACCGACACCCTTACCCTGGGCTTGAACGGTTTCAGCTCCGAGCTGGAGGCGAACAACTACAACCGCAACTTCATGATGTTCGGCAACAGCTTTGCCAAGGTGCAGGCGCCGAACCCGGGCTATGTGGTCAAGGATGGCGTGCTGACCAACGCCACCTATGCAGGCGTGCCGGGCACCAACTACGCGGTGTACGACATGATCTACCGCGAGTCGAAGGCCAAGTCGAGCTACGTCACCTTCGATGCCGACTGGCAGATCAGCGACAGCCTGACGGCCAAGTTCCAGGCCGGCAGCACCAAGGGCACCGGTGAGACTCCGCGCCAGTACATCGCCGAGGTCACCGTGGGCAGCGGCGGTGGCGCCAGTTGGGCCACGCACGGCAGCGGCTCGCCGATCGACTGGAACGTTGGCGGCGACCTCTCGCCCAACGGCGTGACCAGCTTCGGCACCTGGGGCAACCAGCAGGTCACCGCCGAAGACAAGGAGAAGTGGGCCACGCTCGACTTCAACCAGTACTTCAACGACGGCGGCGTGCTGAGCTCCATCGACTTCGGTCTGCGCTTTGCCGACCACAAGCGCGAAGCGCTGTCGCCGGAAGGGGCAACCCCAGGTGACATCTGGAGTGCGCTGAAGAACGGTGCCACCTCCAACTATCCGAACGGTTTCGCTGGTGATATCGGCGGCACCTTCCCGCGCAACATCTGGTACTTCACCCCGGGTGCGCTGAAGGATGCGGTGACCAACAACTCCACCTGGCTGGCGGGCAACGACGGCCCGACCGGTCGCCACAACTACGGTGCCGAGTGGCAGGTGAAGGAAAAGAACTTCGCCGGCTACGTGCAGGCCAACTTCCGTGGTGACTGGTGGAGCGGCAACCTGGGCCTGCGCTACGTCAACATCAAGCAGGACATCAATACCTACAACGCGGTCAGCAATGCCGCCGATGCGGACGTCAGCAGCCTGTTCGGCATGTGGGAACGCGTCGCCTTCCAGAACAAGCGCAACCGCGTGCTGCCCAGCGCCAACATCAAGTTCGACCTGGACGACAACCTCGTGCTGCGCGTCGCCGCTTCGCAGACCCAGACCCTGCCCGACTACTCGGCACTGGGTGCATCGTCCTACGGTTCGGATCTGAACCGGACCGGCGGTGGCGGCAACCCGAACCTCAAGCCGACGCTGTCCACCAACCTGGATGCGAACCTGGAGTGGTACTTCATGCCGCGCGGCCTGCTGTCGGTCGGCGCTTACCACATGGACCTGAAGGACTACATCGCCTTCGACGTGGTCTCGCGCCAGCTCTACAGCGAACTGACCAACCGGCTTGAGACCTACCAGATCTCCACCCCGATCAATGCCGACGGCAAGGTCACTGGTGTGGAAGTGGCCTACGAGCAGCCGATCGGCGAGTACTTTGGTGTCAACGCCAACTACACCTACGCCAACGGCACGACCGCCCACACTTGGTCGGACGGCTCGCACAACCTGCTGGGCACCTCGAAGAACACCTACAACGTGGGCGCATACTTCGAGAACGAGCGCTTTGGTGCACGGGTCAGCTACACCCACCGTTCCTCGTTCCTGATCAGCCTGTCGGGCACCAACCCGTACTACCAGGATGACTTCGGCACGCTGTCGGCGTCGCTGAGCTTCAAGGCCACCGACTGGCTGAGCATCAGCCTGGATGGCCTGAACCTCAACAACCCGACCTACAAGTACTACCAGACCGCGGCCATTCCGACCTCGTTCTACAGCAACGGTCGCCAGTACTACCTGAACTTCCGCTTCAAGTACTGATCCAGCGGCAGTTTCATCGCCGAGTCGTGCACGCACGCCGGGCCTGGGTCATTCCGGGCCCGGCGTTTTTCATGTATAGCGAACATCGCACCCGATCCAAGGAGTCCTTCCGATGACGAAGCCCACCCGCGCCAGGATGCGCAGCCTTCTGTTGCTGGGCAGCCTGCTGGCCGCCCTGCCCGTGCTGCCGGCACTGGCCGCCGATGCCCCGGCACTCGATACCGGCCCCGGCCCGCAGCTGCGCGCCGGCAGCCTGATGTTGATTCCCGCACCGGCCAACGTGCAGCGCGGCAACGGCGCGGGCATCACCGTTGGCGCGGGCACCGTGCTGCACGCCGAAGGCGAAGCCGCACAGCGTGTCGCTGCACAGTTCGCCGATCTGCTGGCGCGCAGTGGTGGGCCGCGCCTGGCGGTGGCCAACGGCAAGGCCGCCGCCAAGAGCGGCAGCATCCGCTTCCAGATCGTGCCGACCTTCCGCGACAGCGGCGAGGGCTACACGCTGGAAAGCACCGCGCAGGGCGTGGTGGTGCAGGCCGGCAACGAGACCGGCCTGTTCTACGGCGCCACCACCCTGGCCCAGCTCGCCACCGGCGGCAGCAACGGCGTGCTGCCGGCTGTGCAGATCCAGGATGCGCCGCGTTTCAGCTGGCGTGGCTTCATGCTCGACTCGGCGCGGCACTTCCAGAGCCTGGACGAGATCAAGCGCGTGCTCGATGCGATGGCCGCGCACAAGCTCAACACCTTCCACTGGCACCTGACCGACGACCAGGGCTGGCGCATGGAGATCAAGCGCTACCCGAAGCTGACCGAAGTCGGCAGTTGCCGCCTGCCAGCCGGTGACGGCGGCATAGATCCGATCAGCGGCAAGGAACATCCGTACTGCGGCTTCTACACGCAGGACCAGATCCGCGAAGTGATCGCGTACGCGGCCGCGCTGCATATCCAGGTGATTCCGGAGATCGATGTACCCGGCCACGCCACCGCTGCCATCGCTGCCTATCCGGAACTGGGCACGATCGATACGCCACTGAAGCCGTTGAGCGAATGGGGCGTGTTCCCGAACCTGTTCAACGTCGAGGACGACACCGTCACCTTCCTGGAAAACGTGCTGGAAGAAGTCATCGCCCTGTTCCCGGCCAAGTACGTGCACGTGGGTGGCGACGAGGCAGTGAAGGACCAGTGGGAGGCCTCAAAGCAGGTGCAGCAGCGCATGCGCGCGCTCGGCATCAAGGATGAGATGGCCATGCAGAGCCACATCATCAAGCGCCTGGAAACCTTCCTGGAAGAACACGACCGCCGCCTGATCGGCTGGGACGAAATCCTTGAAGGCGGCCTGCCGCCGCAGGCCACGGTGATGTCCTGGCGCGGTACCGAGGGTGGGCTGGCCGCGGCCAGCGCGGGCCACGATGTGGTGATGTCGCCGGTCAGCCACCTGTACCTGGATTACCTGCAGACCGCCTCGCCGAACGAGCCGCCGGGCCGGCCGACGCAGGTGAACCTGGCCAAGCTCTACAACTACGAACCGGTGCCGGCAGAACTGGCCGCCGACAAGCGCGGTCACATCCTCGGCCTGCAGGCGAACATGTTCACCGAGCACACGCGCACCTACGCGCGTCTGCAGCACAACCTGTTCCCGCGACTGGCCGCCGTGGCCGAGACCGGCTGGAGCACGCCGGAGCATCGTGATTTCCGCGACTTCCTGGCCCGTCTGCCCTCGCAGCTGCAGCGCTATCGGGCCTGGGGACTGGCGTATGCACAGACGCCGTTTGAAGTGGGCGTGGCTTACACCGATGACCGCGCGGCGAACACGGTGACCGTGTCGCTGGCCAATCCGCTGGGCTATGAAGTGCGCTACAGCAGCGACGGTCAGCCGGTGACCGCGCAGTCGCCGCTGTACCAGCAGCCGTTGACGTCCACGCTTCCCGCGACGGTGCAGGCGGCTGCGTTCTACCAGGGCCAGCCACTGGCTGCGAAGCCGACGGTGACGTCGTACACCGCGCAGTCGCTGCTGTCGCGGCACAGCGAAGAACTGCGCAGCTGCGTGGGCGAGAAGGGCCTGGTACTGCGCCTGGAAGACGATGGTCCGCGCGAAGGTGCGCGTGCGGTGTTCACCGTCGACATCTTCCAGCCGTGCTGGCGTTGGCCGCAGGCACAGCTCGATGGCATCGGCAGCGTGGAAGTGCGTGCGGGCCGCATTCCGTACTACTTCCAGCTGGCGCACGACGAGCCGAAGCGACGCTTCGAAAAGGCCCGGAGCGCGCACGGCGAAATGCTGATCCGCCGCGGTGACTGCACGGGCAAGGTACTGGCACAGGTGCCGCTGCCGGCGAAGACCGATGCCGATGGCTTCGTGACCCTGCGCGCAGCGCTGCCGAAGGGCACCTCGGGCAGGGGCGATCTGTGCATCAACTTCACCGGCGACACGCGCCCGGCGATGTGGGTGCTGGATGAGGTGACGCTCCGGTAGCTGCCAACCTTGGTTGGCGCTTTGCGGCCGGATCCACGCATGGCGTGGATCTACCGGTCGACGTCAACCTTGGTTGGCGATGGGGAGGTTAATCCACGCATGGCGTGGATCTACCGGTAGGTGCCAACCTTGGTTGGCACACCTTTACCCCCGCCAGCGCAGCAGGATGTCGCGCAGCGGGGTCAATGCGGTGGCCATCCCCGCCAACACGCCGATGGTGTTGGCCACCGCATCCATCGGATCGGCCATGCGGTTGCTGGTCAACGCGCCCTGCGCAAACTCGATGCCGATGCCCATCAGCACCAGGCCAGCCGCCACCCACAGCAGCGGACGGCCACGCCGGAACAGCTGCACCGCGCTGCCGGCCAGGATGAAATAGGCCAGGAAGTGCTCACCCTTGTCGCTGTTTTCCGGCAGCGGAATCGGCGGCGGCGGAATCAGGCAGACCACGATCACCGTCAGCACCGCCAACACCCACAGCGCGCTCCACAGGCGTGGCCGCCGCAGCGGCTTGATCACCGGCAACGCTGCACTCACAGGCGCCAGCTCAGGTCACCCAGTTCGAACGCCGGCTCGAAATCAACGTCACGCTGCAGGCCAATGACCTGGAAACGCTCGCCCATTTCGGTCGGCAGGGTCAGCTTCTTCACCTGGTCGCGCAATTGGATGCGGCCCACTTCATCGGTGCGCTCCTCGGCCAGGGTCAGCACCTGGTCCAGGCCGTTGCCGAGCAGGAAACTGGCCTGGCTGCAGTAACCGGCCAGTTCGAAACCGCCGTGCAGGCCGGCCTCGGCCATGGCGGTGAAATCGACCGATGCGGTGATGTCCTGCAGGCCCGGCCAACGATGGATCTCGTTGTGCACGTGGTGGCGGTAGAACGCGCGTACGGTGCCATCATCGCGCTCTTCCTGGTAGAACTCGCCCCGGTTGTAGCCGTAATCCACGAACAGCATCGCGCCACGGCGCAGGCCGCCGGCCACTGCCTGCAACCAGTACGGCAGCTGCGGCAGCACCTCGGAACGGTAGCCGTCGGCAAAGGGCTTTTCCAGGTAGCGTTCAAGATGGCGCACCGCGCCGTTGAGCAGCAGGTCGGCCGGCTGCGCGCCACGGATGAAGTTGCCCTGCCCGTCCAGTTCGACGGTCTCCTCGTACACCTCGCCATCCTTGATGAGGAAGCGCGGTGTCGGCAGCGCATCGATCACCTCGTTGGCGAACACCACGCCGTCCCAGTCGTCCTCGAACGGACGATCCAGCCATTCCACCCGGCCGGCCAGCTCGGGCGGCAGGTTCTGCTGCAGGCGTTCCTGCTGGCGCTGGCGCAGGTCCGCGCTGGGTTCGAGGATCGCGTAGCGGGCCGGCAATGCGTCCAGCTCGGCCAGGCGCAGCAGCACCGCCTCGGCGAAGGCGCCGGTGCCGCCACCCAGTTCCAGCATCCGCGCCTGTGCATCAAGCTGGCCGAACACCGGCGCCAGTGCATTGGCCACGCTGCCGGCGAACAGGCTGCCCAGCTCGGGTGCGGTGGTGAAATCGCCACTGCCGCCGAATTTGCTGGCACCGGCGCTGTAGTAACCCCAGCCCGGCGTGTACAGGCACAGCTCCATGAAGCGGGAGAACGGCATCGCCCCGCCCTGTGCGAGGATCTCGGCACGCAGGGCGGCGGCCAGCTGGTCGCTGTGGGCCAGGGCATCGGCTTCGGGCAGGGGGAAGGTAGGCTGCATGGCGTCTTCGAATGCGGTGACAATGGTGCACAGGATAGCCGAGCCTTGGAGGACCCTCGATGAGTGACACCGCCCCCGTGGCCCTGATCACCGGCAGCGCGCGCCGGATCGGCGCGGCCATCGCCCGCCAGTTCCACGCCTGTGGCTGGTCGGTGGTGCTGCACGCCCATACCTCCAGCGCCGAACTGCAGCAGGCCGCCTTCAACCTGGACAACGAGCGCCCCGGCAGCGTGCTGGCGTTGCAGGCCGACCTGCGCGACGCCGACGCCCTGGCCGATCTGGTCGAGCAGGCGGTGACCCACTTCGGCCGCCTCGATGCGCTGGTCAACAACGCCTCCAACTTCTTCCCTACCCCGCTCGGCCAGGTCACCGCCGAGGCGATGGACGAGCTGTACGCGGTCAACGCGCGCGCACCGCTGCTGCTGGCCCAGGCCGCCGCGCCGTACCTGCGCCGCCAGCACGGCTGCATCGTCAACCTGACCGACCTGCACGGCACCGACCCGATGCCCAACCACATCGCCTACACGATGGCCAAGGCGGCGCTGGAGATGGCGACCCGCTCGCTGGCGCTGGAACTAGCGCCGAAGGTGCGGGTGAATGCAGTGGCGCCCGGTGCGATCCTGTGGCCGGAACAGGGCAAGGACGATTTCGCCCGCGAGGCGCTGCTGGCGCGCACGCCGCTGGCGCGGATCGGCACGGTGGAGGAAATCGCCGAAGCGGTGTACTGGCTGGCGGCCGAGGCCAGCTTCGTCACCGGCCACACCCTGCGCGTGGATGGTGGGCGTACGGTGAGTTGATCGTTCAGCCACCCATGGGGTGGCTCTACAGTAGAGCCACCCCATGGGTGGCTGCGTCGGGTCAATCCAGCGCGTCGGGGTCCAGCTCGACCGTCTCGAACGCTTCGCCAAACTGCTTGTGCGCGCGCCACAGCGTGGCCAGGTCCAGGCCGCTGACCGGATCGATGAAACCCGGGGCGATATCGGCCAGCGGCTTCAGCACGAACGCATGCTTCAGTTCCGGGCGCGGAATGCGCAGATGGCCGGGGCCTTCCACCACCAGGTCGCCATAGAACACCACATCGACGTCCAGGGTCCGGTCGGAGAAACGCGGACCGCTGCGGTCACGACCGTGCGCATCTTCCAGTGCATGCAGCCAGTCATCCAGCTGCTGCAGCGGCAGGTCGGTCTCGATGGCAACGCCGTTGTTGAGGAAGGCCGGACCGTCGAAACCGACGGCGGCGGTGCGGTAGGCGGCAGACACCTGCAGCGCACCAAAGCGCTCGCGCAGGGCCGCCACCGCAGCGTGGAGGTAGCGGCGGGGGTGGACGTTGCTGCCCAGGCTCAGGAGCACGGTGGTCATGCGGTTCCGGTGACGGCAATCAGGTGGAGCGCGGGCATGCCATCGTCACAACGGCCTGCCTACAATCCGGGACGCATATGATAGGGCACCGACATGACCTATTGCGTTGGAATCGAGGTGGACGAGGGCCTGGTCTTCGCCGCCGACACCCGCACCAATGCCGCGCTGGACGATGTCCGCGTGCACCGCAAACTGCACGTGTTCGAATATCCCGGCCAGGCCGCCTACGTAGTGATGGCCGCCGGCAACCTGGCCACGACGCAGTTGCTGGTGTCGCGGCTGAAGCGCGATGCCGACGAGCGGCGCACGCCGAACCTGCGCGACATGGCCCATCTGTTCGAGGCCGCGGCCTACGTCGGCTCCCTGCTGGTGGACAGCCAGGTGCAGAGCCAGCACACCGAACACGGCCATGACGGGGTGAACACCCAGGCGACGCTGATCTTCGGCGGGCAGATTGCCGGCGAACAGCCTGGCCTGTACATGGTCTACCCGCTGGGCAACGCCATCGCTGCCTCGCCGGAAACGCCCTATCTGCAGATCGGTGAATCCAAGTACGGCAAGCCGATCCTGGACCGCATCCTGACCCCATCCACGCATCTGGAAGACGCCGCACGCACGGCAATCGTTTCGCTCGATTCGACCATCCGTTCCAATCTGTCGGTGGGCCTGCCAGTGGACCTGGCGCTGCTGCGCGCCGGCGAACTGCGGATCAGCCAGCAGCTGCGGCTGGGCGCCGATTCAGCGCTGTACGCCGACATCCATCAGAACTGGTCGCGGCGGCTGGAACAGGCGGTGGAAAGCCTGCCACGGTTTCCGTGGGAAACGACGGATCGCCCGGGCTGAAACGCCGCCGCTGCACACCTGTAGAGCCGAGCCCATGCTCGGCTGAGGCAGCCGATGCAGACAGCAGCCGAGCATGGGCTCGGCTCTACGGCGTTCCCTCGACGTCAGCCCAGCGCGTCGGCCACCGCGCGGAACACCTGCTGCATCTGCAGCGGCTTGCGCAGCAGGTGTACCTCGATGCCTGCAGGGAACACATCTGCCGGCATTTCCCCGGCAGCATCTTCCAGCACCAGCGCCGGGCCGCGGTAGCCGAGCGTGGCCATCTCGCCCAGCAGCTGGCTGGCCGACAACAGCTTGGAGCCGGCATCGGCAATCACCAGCGCCGGCATCGCTTCCTGCTGCATCCAGCGCAGCGCGGCCGGGCCATCGGAGGCCAGCTGCAGCTGGTAGCCCTGGCTGGACAGCGCATTGCCCAGCAGCGAAAGGCGCGTGGCTTCACCATCAACCACCAGGATCGACTGGCCACTGCCCAGCGCCACCAGTTGTTCGATCGGTTCGCCGCCCTCGGCGCTGGCATGCATCGGCAAGCGCAGCTCGAAGCAGGTGCCCTGCCCCAGCTCGCTGTTGACGTGGATGCTGCCACCGGCGCCTTCAACGATGCGCTTGCAGGAAATCAGGCCCAGCCCGGTGCCATCGGCCTTGGTGGTGAAGAACGGATTGAACAGATGCGACATCGTGTCCGCATCCATGCCGGTGCCTTCATCGACCACCGCGATGCGCAGCCAGTCCTCGCCATCGCGCTGGCCGCCATGGCTGGCGGTCAGGCTCAGGTTGCCGCCATCAGGCATCGCCTGGATCGCGTTGAGCGCCAGGTTCAACAACACCTGCTGCAGTTCGGTGTAGTTGGCATCGACCACCAGCCCCTCATCCTCGACCACAAGGTCCAGGCGGACGCCATCGGGCACGTTGCTGCGCAACAGCAGCGCCACGGCCTGGAACAGGTCATCGATGTGGATGCGCTCGCTGGCCTTGCGCGACCCGCGCACGAACGACAGCATCGATTCGGCCATCTCATGGCCACGGCGACCGCACTCGGCGATCACATCGGCCAGGTGGTGCAGTTGCGGATCCTGGGTACGCGCCTTAAGCAGGTCCGGCATGATCAGCAGCGGCTGCAGAATGTTGCGCAGATCGTGGCTCAGGCCTGCGGCCAGCAATGACAGGCTTTCCAGCCGCTGCGCGCGCATCAGCTCGGTTTCCACCCGCGAGCGCTCGATGGCGCTGCGTGCCTCACGCACCGCGCGCGCCACGGCGGACGGCAGGCGTGCCGGCTGATGCTTGATGATGTAATCGTTGGCGCCCTTCTGCAGGGCCGCCACCGCGTTCTCCTCACCCATGGTGCCGGAGACGAAGATGAAGGGCACCTCCGGCAACGCGTCGCGCACGATGCGCAGCGCGTCGTCGCCGGAGAAGCCAGGCATGCTCAGGTCGGACAGCACGATGTCCGGCTGGAAGCGCGCCAGCGCATGGCGCAGGTCGTCCGCACTCTCGACACGCTCGAACGTGGCCTCAAGGCCTGCATCGAGCATCTGTTCGGACATCAGTTCGGCATCCTCGGGGGAATCTTCCACCAGCAGGATGCGCAATGCGCCGAGTGCGGGACCGGTCAGGGGCATGGGCTTACTCGATCTCCGGAGCCTGGTTGATCAGTGCCCAGAACTTGCCCAGGGTCTGCACTGCGCCGAAGAACTGGTCCACGTCCACCGGCTTGACCACGTATGCGTTCACGCCCATGTCCCAGCTGCGGGCCAGGTCGCTTTCCTCGCGTGAGGAAGACAGGATCACCACCGGCAACCGCTTCAACTCGTCGTGTTCGCGGATCTGTCGCAGCACTTCCAGGCCATCCATGCGCGGCATCTTGATGTCCAGCAGCAGCACCGCCGGCAGGCCTTCTTCGCGGCTGGCGAAGGCGCCACGGCGCAGCAGGTAATCCATCACTTCCACGCCGTCTTCGACGTGCACGATGGGATTGGCGAGCCGCGCTTCCTGCAGCGCATCGATCGCCATTTCGGCGTCGGCCGGGCTGTCTTCGGCAAGGAGGATGGTGCGCAGCGTCGTCATGCGATGGGGCCCTGTTTGTCCGCGTCGAGCACGGGGGGAAGATAGAAGTGGAAGGTGGCGCCGGCATCTGGTGCGGCTTCGGCCCAGATGCGGCCGCCGTGGCGGGTCAGCACCCTGCGTACGCTGGCCAGGCCGATACCGGTGCCCGGATAGTCGCTGGCCTTGTGCAGGCGCTGGAAGACGCCGAACAACTTGCCGGCGTAGGCCATGTCAAAGCCTGCACCATTGTCGCTGACCGTGAACTGATGACCGCCATCGGGCTGCTGCTGGTAGTCCACGCGGACCTTCGCCGGCTCGCGGTTGGCCGAGTATTTCACCGCGTTGCCCAGCAGGTTCAGCCAGACCTGGCGCAGCATGTTTTCGTCGCCCACCACGATCGGCAGCGGCGCGATGCTCCACTCCACCTGATGCGCATGGCCGCTGCTCTCGGCTTCGCTCTGCACGTTCGCGTCGAGCATCGCGCGCGTATCGGCCACCAGCGATTGCATGTCCACGGTCTGTTGGCGCATCGCTGCGCGGCCCAGGCGCGAATAGACCAGCAGGTCATCAATCAACGTGGCCATGCGCCGCGCTGAACCGGAGATCACCCCCAGGTAGTGCTGGCTCTTCTCGTCGGCCGCCTCGCCCAGGTGGCGCGACAGCTTGTCCGAGAAACCGGCGACATGGCGCAGCGGCGCGCGCAGGTCGTGCGACACCGAGTAGCTGAACGCTTCCAGCTCGCGGTTGACCTCCGAGACCTGGGCAACCTTGCCTTCCAGCTGCCGGTTCAATTCTTCAACGCGTGTCTGCACCGCGCGCTGCACGGTCACATCGCTGACGGTCAGCAGCACCACTTCGTCGTCGGTGTCAGGCAGCGGCATGCGCCGCGCGTTGAGCAGCATGTAGCGGGACATGCCGTCGGCGCCGCGTTGTTCGTGTTCGAAATCCCACAGCTCGCGGCCGCGCAGCAACACATCGGCCAGCCGCTGGCGAACCACCGGGTCACGCCATGCGCCTTCGCCTACGTTCTCCAGCAGCAGGCCATCGGCGCGCTCATCCTGCAGCCCGTACAACTCGGAGAACGCGGGATTGTGCAGCTGCACGCGCAGCTCGCGATCCAGCAGCACGATCGGTTCGCGCACGGTCTGCAGCACCGACGCCGCACGCGCAGCGGCGCGCTGCGACTGTCGCTCAGCCTGCAGGCGGCGGCCAATCTGTCGTTGCAGCAGCCACAGCACCAGGCCGAGCAGCGCCAGCTGCACCAGCAGCGAGCTCCACGAGACGAAGTTGGTCTGCCGCTTCTGTCGCTCCGCCTGCGCGGCGCGCTGGGCCAGCAGCGCTTCCTCGCTGGCCTGCAGTTCTTCCACCAGGCCGCGGATCGGGTAGCGCGTGCTCAGGTCCTGCACCAGCTCGCGCTGATCGCTGTTGGGTTCAGACTTGGCCAGCTCACGCGCAACCCCCATACGGCCTTCCAGCATCGACTGGATGCGGCCGATGCGGATCAGCTGGTCGGGATTGTCGCGGGTCATCCGGCCCAGTTCGGCCAGCTGCTCGGGGATATCGTTGGCCTTGGCCATGCGCTCGCGCAGGCCCGGCGCATCCACGCCCTTGGACAGCGTCAACGCAGCCGATTCGATGTCACGCACGTCGGTCTGCAGCTGCTGCAGGGCCACAGTCACCTGCTGGGTATGGGTCACCCAGCCCATGGCCAGCTCGTTGTCCTGCTGCAGTTTGCGCAGGGTCAACCACGGGACCACGATGATGGCTGCCGCTGCCAATGCCAGAGCAGGCAGTCGCCAGCGATCCCAGATGTCATCACTGAAAACCAGCGCCATAGTTCCTCGTCAGCTCAACTGCGGGAGTGCGATCCGGACAGGATCGGCCGCAGCGGAACCGGCAATATAGCGCAGCCGGTCACATCTCTGGGGTAATCGGTCCATCAGGCGGGCCGCCCACCCGCACGCGTCGAGCAGGCCCGACGCTATAAAACAGGGGCGCCCCCGTGGGAGCGCCCCTGCTGGCAACCTGCGGTGTCGATCAACGCTTGGCGGCACTGACCTTCAGCGCGGCGGCATCAACGCGGGTCACGCCCTTGATGCCCTTGGCGGTGGCGATGGCCTTGTCATGCTCGGCCTTGGTGGCGACGGTGCCGCTCAGGCTGACCACGCCATTGACCGTCTCCACCTTCACTTCGGTACCCGGCACATTGCTGCTGGCGAGCAGATCGGCCTTGACCTTGGTGGTGATCCAGCTGTCGGTGACCGGCTCGTTGGAATCATGGCGGTCGGCATGGGTCATCGCCGAATGATCGGTTTTCGGCGGGCTCTTCGCTGCAGCATCCTGGGCGAAAGCGGCCGAGGAGGACAGCGCCAGGCCCAGGGTGAGGGCGGAAGCCAACAGCGTGCGGGTCGTGGTGCTCATCGTGTGGTTCTCCTACTGGTTGGTGCGCCCAGTGTCGCCAACTGCTTGTAGTGCAGGCGTGGCGCTGCGGTCATGCTCACGTGAATGGGCACACCTGGAGCGGGAATCGTTCAGCTTCCGGGCGCGTAGTCATCTCGTTTACCCTGAGGTTCCTGTCCTGCACTTCCCGATCCGCGCGGAGTCTTCCCATGCGCCCCGAGCTGCAACTGGCCCTGATCGGCTACGGCCTGGCCGGCCGCGTCTTCCACGCCCCGCTGATCCGGCACACGCCGGGGTTGGCCCTGCACAGCGTCGTCAGTTCGCAGCGCGATACGCTGCTGCGCACCTTCAGTGACGTCCACATACGCGCTACCGCGCAGGAGGTCTTCGATGACCCGGCGGTGGATGCGGTGGTCATCGCTACCCCGAACGAACAGCACGCGCCGTTGGCCATCGCCGCGCTGGCCGCCGGCAAGCACGTACTGGTCGACAAACCGTTCGCGGTGAACGTGGACGAAGCCGAGCAGGTGCTGGCTGCAGCGCGCAGCGCCGGACGCATCGCCACCGTGTTCCAGAACCGGCGCTTCGATGCGGACTTCCTGACCCTGCAGGCACTGCTTGCCGACGGCACGCTGGGTGACATCGCCGAATGCCACGCCCATTTCGACCGCTACCGCCCGCGGGTGCGCGAACGCTGGCGCGAGCAGGATGGGCCGGGCAGCGGCCTGTGGTACGACCTGGGGCCGCACCTGCTGGACCAGATGCTGGTGCTGTTCGGCTGTCCGCAGGCGATCGATGCGGATCTTGCCGTGCAGCGCGAAGGCGGCAGCGGCGTCGACTATTTCCATGCGGTACTGCATTACCCACGCCATCGCGCGATCGTGCATGCCGGTTCACTGGTCGCTGCGCCTGCCCCCCGTTTCGCCGTGCATGGCACGCGGGCCAGCTGGATCAAGCACGGCCTGGACGTGCAGGAAGCGCAGCTGCGTCGCGGCGTCGCGCCAGGCGCGCCGGGATGGGGCATCGATCCGCACCACGGCGAACTGCTGCACTGCGATGCGGAGGACAACGTGCAGCGCAGCACCGTGGACAACCTGCCGGGTGACTACCGGCGCCTGTATGCCGACTTCGCAGCGGCGATGCAGGGCGAGGGTGAGCCGACGGTCAGCGCGCAGCAGGCGTTGCAGGTGATGCGGTTGCTGCAGGCGGGGATGGACAGCGCGCGCGAAGGGCGGCGGGTGCGGGTGGGGTGATCGGCAGGGTTGCGCCCTGCACCTGCCGAGGCAACGGCAACGGCAACGGCAAAAGCTGGGCTGCTGAGGGATGGCGGGGTGGGTCCGGTTGCGGGGGACGCTGCAAGTACGTCCATGTAAGCTCGGTCGCCGCATCCATGCGGCTCACGCCCCCGCAACCGGACCCACCCCGCCTTCGACAGGTTCACGCGGCTGTTGGTGGGTGTCGATCTTGGTCGACACAGCATTGCCTGCTCTGGGTGGGTGTCGACCTTGGTCGACACGGCATTGCCTGCTCTGGGTGGGTGTCGACCTTGGTCGACACGGCATTGCCTGCTCTGGGTGGGTGTCGACCTTGGTCGACACGGCATTGCCTGCTCTGGGTGGGTGTCGACCTTGGTCGACACGGCATTGCCTGCTCTGGGTGGGTGTCGACCTTGGTCGACACGGCATTGCCTGCTCTGGGTGGGTGTCGACCTTGGTCGACACGGCATTGCCTGCTCTGGGTGGGTGTCGACCTTGGTCGACACGGCATTGCCTGCTCTGGGTGGGTGTCGACCTTGGTCGACACAGTAGATCCACGCCATGCGTGGATCTACGTCAAACCGGTACTTACGACTTCTTGATGGCGTGGCCGCCGAATTCGTTGCGCATTGCCGACAGCAGACGGTCGGTGAACGAGTTCGACTCGCGCGAACGCAGGCGTTCAAGCAGGGACAGGGTGATCACCGGCGCCGGTACGTCCAGCGCAATCGCTTCGGCGACGGTCCAGCGGCCTTCGCCGGAATCCTCCACGTACGGTGCGATGCCATCCAGCGAGGGGTTGCGCTTGAGGGCTTCGGTGCTCAGATCCAGCAGCCACGAACGCACCACACTGCCGTGGCGCCAGACTTCGGCCACCTGGGCCAGGTCCAGTTCCATCTCCTGCTTGCGCTCCATCAGCGCGAAGCCTTCGGCGTAGGCCTGCATCATTCCGTACTCGATGCCGTTGTGGACCATCTTGGTGAAGTGGCCTGCGCCGGACGGGCCGACGCGCGCCCAGCCGCGGTCCTCGGCCGGTGCTAGCGTGCGCAGCAGCGGTGCGATCTGTTCGACCACCGCTGCATCGCCACCCACCATCAGGCTGTAGCCTTCCTGCAGGCCCCACACGCCGCCGCTGGTGCCACAGTCCACGTAGCCCAGGTCATCTTCGGCCAGCGCCTTGGCGCGACGGATCGAGTCCTGGTAGTTGGAGTTGCCACCGTCGATGACGACGTCACCTTCGGCCAGGTGCGGGCTCAACTGGCCCAGTGTCTGGTCCACGGTCTCGCCGGCCGGCACCATCAGCCACACCACGCGCGGCACCGGCAGCGCGGCCACTGCGGCGGCCAGCGAATCCACCACCTCCAGGCCGGCCTCGGCGGCGCGCTGGCGGGCGCCCTCGCCCGGGTCGTAGCCGACCACGCGGTGGCCACCGCGGTGCAGGCGCTGGGCCATGTTGGCACCCATGCGGCCGAGGCCGATCATTGCAATATCCATTGTTTCACCTTCAGTTGGGGTCTAGGGTCAGGCTGCCTGGCCTGCCGGTGGCTGCGCAGTGGCGCAACTGCGCCTCGCGCCAACGCCGGTAGAGCGTGGTATGCAGATTGTGCAACGCCAGATCGATGGAAAACGGCGTACGCGGATTGCGGTCGAGCAGGCGGATGACGTGGTAGCCGACAGGACGTATACCGCGTGGGTGCGCGTAGATCACGAACTGCTGGTAGAACGCATCGTCCAGCAACTGATCCATCTGCTGCACGACGTCACGATAGCGCGGGGCCAGCTGCTCACGCAGCACCGGATCGCGCTCGTACAGCAGCCGCTCGAAATAGCGTTGACCGACGCGCGGAATGCCCTGCGCCAGCTGCCACAGGGCACGATTGCGCTGGTCGTACCAGGCCAGGCCGCCGTGCGCGGCCAGCGCCTGCGCGGCACCCTCGCCCACCTCCACCACGACGAAGTTCTCCGCCTGGTTGCTGAGATCGTCCAGCGTGCCTTTGTCGAATACGTGTTCGATGAAGCCAGGCAGTCCGGCGAATGCCTGCCGCCCCATCGCCGAGGTGCGCACGGCCTTGCCGTCGGCCAGGAACTGGCCGGCCTGCGCGCCCAGCAGGATGCTGTCGGTGTCGTGCAGGCCAAGGAAGGTGCCGATGGACAGTTCGTCCGCAGTGAACTCCGCATCGAAGGCCGCATCGCCGTACAGCTCGCGCTGCGTGGCCAGCTGCGCGACCTGACGGCCGACACCGCACTCGGCGCGCACGTGCCCGGTGTAGAACGCATCCAGTGCGCGGCTGTTGCTGGCAGCCGGTACATACCCACGACCGAAGCTGCGCACCCGCTGCCAACCCTGTGCCGGGGCGCCGCGTGCGCCAAAGCCGATCCAGCCCAGCTGCACACCGGTGAAGCGGAAGGATTCATTGTCCTGCAGTGCCTGCGTAGCGCGTTGCACGGCACCGCCCAGTTCAAAGGCGTAGGCACAGACCGTGGCCGGGTCGTCCAGCAGCTGCTGCAACAGAGCCTGCCGATCGGCGTCAGCCATCGTGTCCGGCCAACGCACGCGCAGATCACCGGCCGCCTGCGCCTCGGCCAGCGAGGTTCGCGTACAGACCGGCCCACCGTGTACCTGCGGCGCGGTGATCGCGGTGGTTTCAAAGCGCCACCCCAGCCGCTGCAGCAGGCCCTGGGTGCACTCGGCCGTAGCGGCCAGCGCGCTCAGGGGCCAACCCAGCAGCAGGGCCCATGCCATCACCCTGCCGCGCACGTTCAGCCCTGGTCCGTCGCTGCCGGCACTGGTTCGGGCTCGGGCCCGGCCGCAGGCTGCGGCGACGCGGCCGGTTGCGGTTGCGGCTCTGCTTTCGCTGTCGCCGGCAGGTACTGCTGCAGGCGCTGGAAGAAGCGCCGATAGAACTCGGCATCGGTGATCGTGCTGCTGGCCACTTTCACCAGCGAGTCGTCATTGCTGCCGAACGGCAACGACACCGAGCCCAACGCGCCCACGCCGACACTGGCCGAGGTCGGGCTCTTCTTCAGCGCATAGCGATCCTGCACGGCGCTGACGAACACCAGCGCCTGGCTGCCACGCGGCGCGCACGAGATACGCAGCACCAGTTGTTCGTGGTCATCCTCGCGCGGCTGGAAATTCTTGTTGCCTTCCACCTGCGCGTCGTCGGACCGTGCGATGGCATAGCCCTGGCTGAGCAGCGTGCGCCGTGCCGCCTCGCAGGCTTCGGCCGGACGCCCATCGACGGTGCGCGAGAACGTATCCCCCGAATCGAAAGACTCACGCAGCACTGTGCTGTCGGCGGCGCGACCACCACAGGCGGACAATGCCAGGGCACTGGTGGCGGCCAGCAGGGAAGCAGAAAGAAGGGAGGCCCGCATGGGTACTCCTGCGAAGACGGTAACCCTGAGGGTAGCCCCCTGCCCGTGTGCACCGGGTCGAAAACACCGGCCCCCTCCCCCACCGTTGTTCCCGGTTCATGCAAAAAGGGGACGGAGGGGATTAAGTCGTTTGTGCTACTAACGACTTAATCCCCTCCGTCCCCTTTTTCACTCAATCAGTCGGCCCAGCGGCCTGCGGCGGTGGACTGCGGCAGCACCTGTGCCGACAGCGGACGGTCGGCCTCCAGCAGGTTCACTGCGTCGGCCAGGATCGAGGCCGATTCACGCAGCAACGGGTCCGGGCGCTTCTCGGCGGCCTTCTCGCGGGCGGCATCCTTGACGATGTCGCGCTCGTTGCCGGTCAGGCCGTCATCGCTGCTGTCATCGGCCAGCGGGTCCAGGGCCAGGCCCAGTTCCTTGCGTACGATCTGGCGCTGCTTGCGCTGGGTGTCCTGGCGCTCGCGCTCGGCACGACGGGTTGCTTCATTCAGCGAGACGTACTTCTTCGCTGCTTCGGTACGGAACTGCTCCACGTCCTCGTTCCACCACTGGAACTCCTTGTCGGTGGCGATACGCGCGTCGTGGCGCGTTTCCAGCTTGGGCAGCAGCGGCGCGAAGTTGCCGTACTGGGTGTGCGGCACTGCGGCGATGCGGGTCCACGGCAACGCGTTGTCGTAGGTGCTCTCGCCGAACTCGGTGGCATCGACGCTGGCCGGGAACGCCAGGTCCGGCACCACACCCTTGTGCTGGGTGCTGCTGCCACTGATGCGGAAGAACTGGGCGATGGTCAGCTTCACCTGGCCAAAGCGCTGGGTTTCGCCGCTCGGCCAACGGTCCAGGTCGACGATGTTCTGTACGGTGCCCTTGCCGAAGCTGGTTTCACCGATGACCAGGCCGCGACCGTAGTCCTGGATGGCACCGGCAAAGATCTCCGACGCCGACGCCGAACCACGGTTGATCAGCACTGCCAGCGGGCCATCCCATGCCACGCCCTGGTTGCGGTCGCTGTTGACGGTGACGCGGCCACCGGATTCGCGCACCTGCACCACCGGACCCTGCTCGATGAACAGACCGGTCAGCTCGATGGCTTCATCCAGCGAACCACCACCGTTGTTGCGCAGGTCCAGCACCACGCCGTCCAGCTTGTCGGTCTTGAAACCAGCCAGCAGCTTGGCCACGTCGCGGGTGGCCGACGCATAGTCGGCGGCGTTGCGACGACGGCCTTCGAAGTCCTGGTAGAAGGTCGGCAGCTTGATCACGCCAACCTTGCGTGCCGGCTCGCCATTGGTGGCCGGGATGGTCATGGTCTCGCCCTTGGCGGCCTGTTCGGCCAGGCGCACCTTCTGCCGGGTCAGCACCAGGGTGTGGTGCTTGCCGTCGACGCCGGCTTCGGCCGGAATGAATTCCAGCTTGACGTCGGTGTCCTTGGCGCCACGGATCTTGGCCACCACATCATCGATGCGCCAGCCGATCACATCTTCCACCAGCCCGGACTTGCCCTGGCCGACACCGACGATGCGGTCACCCGGCTTCAGCGTGCCATCCACAGCCGCCGGGCCACCGGCGATGATCTCGCGGATCACCACCACATCGTCCTGGCGCTGCAGCTGCGCGCCGATGCCTTCCAGCGACAGCGACATCGCCTGGTTGAAGTTCTCGGCGGTACGCGGGGTGAAGTAATCGGTGTGCGGATCAACCGCGCTGGTGTAGGCGTTCATGAAGAACTGGAAGGTGTCTTCGCCCTTCAGTTCGTTGACCGACTTTTCCAGGGTGGCGTAGCGCTTGTCCAGCGTCTTGCGGATGTCATCGGACTTCTTGCCGGCCAGCTTCAGGCGCAGCCAGTCGTTCTTCACCGACTTGCGCCACAGCTCGTCGAGTTCGGCATTGGAAGCGGCCCACGGCACCTCCTTGCGGTCGTACTCGAAGCGCTCATCGGTGGTGAAATCCGGTTCCTGCTTCAGCAGCTTGCGCGCATAGGCCACACGCTCGCCGACGCGCTGCTTGTAGATCGCGAACACCTGGAAGGCCGGCTCCAGTTCGCCGCCGCGGATGGCATTGGCAATGCCGGCCTGGAACGGTGCGAAGCGGGTGATGTCGGCCTGGGTGAAGTACTGCTTGCCGCCGTCCAGCGTCTCCAGGTAGCGCTTGAACACATCCTTGGAGGTGGCTTCATCGAGCGCACGCGGGCGGTAGGCGTAGCGGCTGTCGGACAACAGGCCGTACACCAGCTTGGAGGTGGTCACCTGATCGGCGGTGGCGGCAGCCGGCAACGCCGGTGAGTCGGCCTTGGCCGCCAGCGCCAGCGGCGCGACCAGCGCCAGGGCCATCAGGAATGCGGGGGCTTTGAATTTCATTGACGTGCTCGAAGGCGCCTTGCCAAGGGGGAGACTGCAGGGTGTTCAGACACCGCGACAGTGCCGAAAGTTGCCGGGTTTGTCACCCGCCCACATTCGGTGGAAAACCAGCCTAGCGGGGCCGGTGTAGCAAATTGTGAATGCAGGCGAAGGCGTGCGGACCAACGGTCCGCACCCACCGTGGTGGTGGTGACACCCATCGGTAGCGCCGGGCCATGCCCGGCGGCAACCGCTTACTGGACGCCGGCGCCCTTGGCCTGCACGTCGGCGTGGTACGACGAGCGCACCATCGGGCCGGAGGCCACGTGGCTGAAGCCCAGCTCGTAACCGTAGACTTCCAGCGCCTTGTAGTCTTCCGGCGTCCAGTACTTCAGCACCGGATGGTGATGCGCGGTCGGCTGCAGGTACTGGCCGATGGTGATCATGTCCACGTTGTGCGCACGCAAGTCGCGCATGGTGGCCTTGATCTGTTCGAAGTCTTCGCCCAGGCCCAGCATGATGCCCGACTTGGTCGGCACGTCAGGGTGCTGCGCCTTGAAGTTCTTCAGCAGGTTCAACGACCACTGGTAATCGGCACCCGGGCGCACGTTGCGGTACAGGTCCGGCACGGTTTCGATGTTGTGGTTGAACACGTCCGGCGGATTCTGCGCAAGGATCTCCAGCGCGCGCTCCATGCGGCCCTTGCCGCGGAAGTCCGGGGTCAGCACTTCGATGCGGGTGCCCGGCGACTTCTCGCGGATGGCGGTGATGCAGTCGACGAAGTGCTGGGCACCGCCGTCGCGCAGGTCATCGCGGTCGACGCTGGTCACCACCACGTACTTCAGGCCCATGTCGGCCACGGTCTGGCCGAGGCTGGCCGGCTCGTTGGCATCGGGCGGCTTCGGCCGGCCGTGGGCCACGTCGCAGAACGAGCAGCGACGGGTGCAGACCTCGCCCAGGATCATGAAGGTGGCGGTGCCGTGGCCGAAGCATTCGTGGATGTTCGGGCAGCTGGCTTCTTCGCACACGGTCACCAGACGGTTCTCGCGCAGCTTCGCTTTCAGGTTCTGCACGGCATTGCCCGAAGGAATGCGCACGCGGATCCAGGAGGGCTTGCGCAGCACCGGCACGTCGGCGAACTGCACCGGCGAGCGGTTGATCTTGTCCCCACCCATCTGCTTGACCCCGGCCTGCAACGGCGCGGTGGACGGAAGCTCGGCCTGCACGATCTGCAGGGAAATGGTGCGGGCAGTGGTTTCAGTCATGGCGTTTCCGGGGGCGGTCAGGCGGCCGCAGAGAGATCAGGCAGTTCAGGCACGGGCTGCAGCAGCAGGCCGAACTGGCGGGCCAGGTGGTCCAGCAGCACCGGCTTGACGGCGTCCATCCCGGACGGTCCGCCCAAGTCTAGCACCGTGGTCACCTGCAACCCCTCGTAACCACAGGGGTTGATGCGGTGGAAAGGATCCAGGTCCATGGCCACGTTGAAGGCCAGGCCATGGAAGGTGCAGCCGCGACGCACGCGGATGCCGAGCGCGGCGATCTTGGCGCCGCCGACATAGACGCCCGGGGCGCCGTCGAGCCGTTCGGCACCGATGTTCCACTCGGCCAGCGTGTCGATGATGGCCTGTTCGATGCGGCACACGTAGTCGCGCACGCCGATGCCCAGCCGCGGCAGGCGCAGCAGCGGGTAGATCACGATCTGGCCGGGGCCGTGGTAGGTCACCTGGCCGCCGCGATCGACGTGGACCACCGGGATCTCGCCCGGCGCCAGCACGTGCTCGACCTTGCCGGCCTGGCCCAGGGTGAACACCGGATCGTGCTCGACCACCCACAGCTCGTCGAGCGTGTCGTCGTCGCGCTGGTCGGTGAAACGCTGCATGGCGTGCCAGACCGGTTCGTAGGGCTGGCGCCCCAGTTCACGGACCACCGCCGGGCGCGGCGGACGCGCCTCGGGGGCCGCCGCTTCGGCAGGGCAGCTGACGGCTACACCGTCCACTTCACTTCCGGGTGGTCGCGCAGGGCCTGGTGGGCCACGTCGTACTGTTCACGGTTCTCGGCCCGGAAGACCAGGCGCACCGAGACGTACTTGCCGTTGGACGAATGCTTCCAGCTGATGCGCTCGTTCACCACGTCAACGCCAGCAGCCAGCAGCAGGCGGGGGAGTTCATGCTCCAGGCCGCGGTTGGCCGGGCCCATCGCGCTGAGCTCGAACTGACCGGGGAACTGGAAGCCGTGTTCGGGATTGTCGGACTTGATTTCCATGCGCCCATTATCGGGCCGCAGGGCAACAAACCCAAGAGTATTCATATAGGCCGGCGGCACCGCAGGCGGGCCGCTGCGTTGCAGCTGAACATCCATTCAGGCCCGGACCCGGGTCTCAGGGCCCCCGCGCCCATCCGCGCAGCTGCCCCTGCGGTAACCAATTGTGTCGATCAGACAATGTTGTTTTCGGAACAGACAAGTGATCCCAGCGCGCTCGTTCCATCACATCGCCGGGAGTACCGTGTCGTTGCATAAAACGACAGACAAAAGCCCCCTTCCCCATGATCATCCCATCCATGCGCTACCTCGCATCCTTTGGATTGTCCGGCCTGCTGGCCACCGCCCTCCCCCTTTCCGCCTACGCAGCCGAGCAATGCGGCCCGGACGCGATGCGCGAGCATCCGCCGCAGGTCAATTTCCGCGTCGACAACGACCTGTTCGGCGGCCGCCACCAGGACCAGGGCTATACCAATGGCGCCCAGCTGACCCTGGTCTCGCCCAACCTGGTCGACTACACCGATGACCCCTGCCTGCCGCGCCTGGCGCGCTGGGTGAACAGCCACCTGGAAGCGCTGCACCCGGGCAAGTTCGAACAGCAGAACATGATCTTCAGCCTGGCCCAGGGCATCTTCACCCCCACCGACCCGACCCGCAGCGACCTGATCAAGGATGACCGGCCGTATGCCGGCGTGCTGCTGGTCAGCTTCGGCTTCAACGCGCGCAGCGGCGATCGCCTGCAGACCACCCAGCTGTCGCTGGGCGTGGTCGGGCCGTGGGCGCAGGGCAAGCAGGTGCAGGACGCCGTGCACAGCGTGCTGGGCGATGAGAAGTTCAAGGGCTGGGACAACCAGCTGCACAACGAACCGGTGTTCATGCTGACCCACGAGCGCATGCGCCGCTGGCCGGGCGATGCCAGCATCAATGCCGACGGCTGGGGCTGGGATGCGATCAGCCACTACGGCGGTTCGATCGGCAACCTGGAAACCAAGGCGAACCTCGGTGGCGAAGTGCGCTTCGGCTGGAAGCTGCCGGACGATTTCGGCAGCACGCCACTGCGCCCGGCGGGTGAGAACACCGCACCGACCCGCGGCGGCAAGCCGTCCGGCTGGTCATGGCACCTGTTTGCGACCACCGATGCAGCGTGGGTGATCCGCGATATCACCCTGGACGGCAACACCTTCCGCAACAGCCACAGCGTGGACAAGCGTCATGTGGTCGCCCAAGGCGGTTATGGCATCGCGGTGATGCGCGGCCGCTGGAAGTTCGCGATGGCGCGCTACCACAGCACCCGCGAATTCGATGGCCAGCGCCAGTCGCCGGTGTTCGGCAGTTTCACCGTCAGCCGCTCGCTGTAAGCAATCGGGCTGGTAGTGCCGGCGGGATTCATGCGGAGCCGGCATCCCGAAACAGAAAAGGCCGGCATTTGCCGGCCTTTTCCGTTCACCGCAGCACGCTGCAGATCATTCCGATTCCCACCACATCCAGAAGCTGTCCCACAGGCGCTTGAAGAAGCCGGCCTGCTCGACCGCAGCCACAGCCACCAGCGGCGCTTCGGCCACCAGCTTGCCATCCAGGGTGACCTTGACGGTGCCGATCTGCTGGCCAGCGGTGAACGGCGCTTCCAGGGTCTTGGGCACGTCGATGCTCGGCTTCAGGTCGTTGTAGCGACCGCGCGGCACGCTGACCAGCATCGGCTGGGCGACGCCCAGCTGCACCTTGTCGGTGGTGCCCTTCCATACCTTGTGCTCGGCCACGGCCTTGCCCGGCTCGTACAGGCGGTGGGTTTCGAAGAAGCGGAAGCCCCAGTTCAACAGGGCCAGGCTGTCATCGGCGCGCTGCTTTTCCGACTGGCCGCCCAGCACCACCGCGACCAGACGCTGGTCACCGCGCTGGGCCGAACTCATCAGGCAGTAGCCGGCCTCGGACGTGTGGCCGGTCTTGATGCCGTCCACGCTGCCATCGCGCCACAACAGCAGGTTGCGGTTCGGCTGCTTGATGGTGCCGACCTGGAATTCCTTGATCTTGTTGTACGCGTAGGTTTCCGGGTAATCGCGCACCATCGCGCGACCCAGCAGGGCCAGGTCGTAGGCGCTGCTGTGATGGCCCGGGGCGGTCAGGCCGTGGGCGTTCACGAAGTGCGAGTTCTTCATGCCGATCTTGGCAGCGTAGCTGTTCATCAGCGAAGCGAAGGCTTCTTCGCTGCCGGCCACGTGCTCGGCCAGGGCGATCGCGGCGTCATTGCCGGACTGGATCGCCATGCCCTTTTCCATGTCTTCCAGGCGTGCAGTCTGGTTGACCGGGAAGCCGCTGTAGCTGCCGTCGGTGCCGGCGCCACCTTCGCGCCAGGCGCGTTCGCTCATCATCACCTGGTCGTCCGGACGGACCTTGCCGTTCTTGACCTCGGCGGCGATCACGTAGGACGTCATCACCTTGGTGATGCTGGCCGGGGCCAGCTGTTCATTGACGTTCTCACCTGCCAGTACCTGGCCGGTGGCGTAGTCCATCAGCACCCAGGCCTTGGACACGCTGGGTGCGGGCGCCGGCGGCGTGGCCACGGTGGCGGGGGCAGCGGCGGCGGCAGGCGTCGGGGTGGCCGGGGTCGGCAGCGGCGTCTGGGCGGAGGCCAGGCCCACCACCAGGGTGGCGGCCAGGGCAGTGGCGGCGGAACGGAAATTCATGGGACAGCAGGCTCCAGGGGACGGCCGGAAAATGAAGGATGGGGCGAGGTGGCCATTGTAAGGCCGGGGTGGCAAGGGCCGGCAGCACCGGCCCGGGCGGAATCAGTCCTTGACGATCTGTGGCGAGCCAAAGCCCAGACCCGAGATGCGCCCGGCAAGTTCCGCCGCGCTGGCATGGTCGCTGGCGGGAACCCGCAGGCGCCACAGGGTACGACCACCGGCAGCGATGTCGCTGATGGTGGCACCGACGATACCGGCGGCGTTGAGCTGGCCCATCGCCCGGTTGGCATTGTCGCGGTTCGAGAAGCTGGCGACCTGCAGCATCACCGCGCCCACTACCTTCTGCGACAGGCTGGGGCTGCTGGTCGGGGCCGGGCTGCGCGGCATGGCGGTGGCCACGACCGGCGCGGCGGGACGCGGTGCGGGTGCGCTGGGCGGCAGACTGCTGACCGCCACCTCCGGCATCGTGCTGACGGCGGCCTGGGTGGTGGCCGGCTGGCCACGCGCCGGTGCCCCATCAGCAGGCAGGCGGTTGACCAGGCGATCGATGTCGCTGTCGGCAACCGCGCGTGCGGCAGGTGCGGGGCGTGCGCTGGCGACAGCAGCAGTGGCCGCCGCCGCTTCAGCAGCACGGCGTTCGCGGCGCGACGGCTTCTGCGCCATCAGGTTGGTTTCACCCGGCTGCACCGCGCGCACTTCCACGTTGCCGGTACCGCGCTGGGTGATGCCCAGGCGCACAGCGGCGGCATAGCTGAGATCGACCACGCGGCCATCGTGGAACGGACCACGATCATTGACGCGCACGATCACCGATTCGCCATTGTCCAGGTTGGTCACGCGGGCGAAGCTGGGCAGCGGCAGCGTCTTGTGCGCGGCGGTGAACTGGTACATGTCGTAGACCTCGCGGTTGGAGGTCAGGCGGCCGTGGAACTTGGCGCCGTAGTACGAAGCGGTGCCGCGTTCAACGTAGTTGCGGGTGTCGTCGAGCACCTTGTACTGCTTGCCCAGCACCACGTAGGGCGATTTGTTGCCGATCGCCGAGCGGTCTTCATTGGTGACCAGCGGCTCGGGAATGCAGGCCACGTTGGGCACGTAACTGGGCGTGGTGTCTTTCACGCCCGGCTTGTACAGGCCACCGGCGGTGTAGTTGCCACGGGTGGACATGTCCTCGGTGGCGGCCGCGTACGGCGAGCCCTCCGGACAATGCGCCGGACGCCCGCCCTTGCCCTGCACCACCGTGCCGGACGGCTTGCCACCATGGCCGGCGGTCGCCGGCTTTTTCGGCGCGCTGCTGCAGGCGGCCAGCGCGAGGACGATCAATCCAGGGACCAGCCATCTGATGTTCATGCCGGGGGCAGCTCCTGTCCGGCAATGGCCTGCGACAACTGGAACACGGCCATCGCGTACATCTTCGAGAGGTTGTAACGGGTGATCGCGTAATAGTTCTGGAAGCCCAGCCAGTACTGCTTGCCGGTGCTGCCTTCAAGCGTGATGGGGGTGGCGGTGGCGCCCGGCTGCACCGGTGCGCTTGGCTGGTAGCCACGCTGGGCCAGATCGGACAGCGACCAGGTGGGCATCCACTCGGTCGGGTTGAACTCTTCGTGGCCGGCAGCGAGCGTGGCAGGCACGGCAACGTGGCCGCCGCGCACCCAACCGCCCTTCTTCACGAAGTAGTTGGCGATGGACGAGAACACGTCGTCGTAGCTGGTGAACAGGTCACGGCGACCATCGCCGTTGCCGTCCACCGCGTAATCCAGATAGCTGGAGGGCATGAACTGGCCCATGCCCATCGCGCCGGCATAGCTGCCCTTGAGCGTGGTGATGTCCAGCTTTTCCTCGCGGCCGAGCTCGAACAGCTTGGCCAGCTCATCGCGGAAGAACAGCTCGCGGCGCACTTCGCGTTCCAGCTTGGCCGGGTCGCCACTGCGCGGGTAATAGAAGGCCAGCGTATACAGCGCATCGAGCACGCGATGGCTGCCGGCATTCTTGCCGTAGCTGGTTTCCACGCCGATGATCGCCACGATCACTTCAGCCGGTACGCCAGTGCGCTGCTGCACACGGTCCAGTTCAGCGCGATGCTGGGCAAGAAACGCCTTGCCGCCGTCGATGCGCGCCTTGCTGATGAACATCGGCCGGTATTCGTTCCACGGCTTGACCCGTTCTGCCGGCCGCGACATGGCGGCGATGATCGGCTGGCGCACCTGCGCCTGGTCGAGCACGTTGCGGATCTCGTCGGGCTTCAGGCCATAACGCTTGGCGGTGTCGGCAATGAATTTCGCGCGCGCGGTTTCGAACGGCACCGGGGTGAGATCGACCGGCGCAGCCGTGGCCGCCGTCGCTTCCGGCGCGGCTTCGGCCGGGCCGTGGGGCTTGGCCGCCGGGTGGCGCGGCGTACTGCTGGCCTGGGGCGAAGTCGGTGGGGACGTCGGCTGGGTCGCACAGGCGACCAGGCCGAGGGTGAGCATGCAGGCCAGAGAACGTCGAATCATCACCGCAGGTTAGCAGGTCATGGATGAATTAAAACCCCTAAGACCATGAATCACAACGATTTGCTCGCGTTCAGCGAGAAATGTGAAGACGTCGTGATTGACCTGCCCCATTCAGGCAGAGGTTGCCGGTTGCGTCCCCATCCCCGCAGACGCAACCGGCCGCCGGACCCGGTCGGTACCTGCGCGGCTGCCGCTCCCCAGTGGCAGTGCTCCGCGCTCCTTGTACCTGTTGGATCAGTACTGCTTTCCCATCCGACGCCCCTCGCGCTGCATCAAAGACGGCGCGCCATGCCGAACGGGCCGCCATTGTGCAGGCCGATTGCGACAAGTCCATTGATCAGGATCAACGCGGCGTCAAAATGTGAATTGGCGCCCACTTTTGATGGAACTTCGTCAGCGGCCATGCTGCTGTGCGGCGTTGTGGGAACGATTACAGAAATGCGCTTGCGCAGATTCATGCGTGCATCGGCGGCGAAGGTCGGCGAACGGCGCAGCCCCTCGTGGGTGGCCGCAAAGCGATTCATGGGGGGGCCGGGTAGATGGACTGCGCAGGGGCCGCTGCAAGTACGTCCCTGTAAGCTCGGTCGCCGCATCCATGCGGCTCACGCCCCTGCGCAGCCCATCTACCCGGCCACGGACACGTTCCTGTGGCGTCCACCCACGCAAAGAGAAAAGAAGAGCAAAGAGCAACAGCGGGTCGCTTCGCTCTGAGCCGGGTCGGCCACGCTGCTTTTGCTTTTGATCTTCTTTTTCTTTTCCGTGGGCTGGCCGTACTCGGGAACTGTCAGGGGCCGGGCGGGTGGGCTGCGCAGGGGTGTCTGCGGCATGGATGCCGCGGACAAGCCCCCATGGATGGGTTTACGGCGTCCCCTGCACAGCTCACCCGCCCGGCCCAATCGATGAATCGCATTGAGCGGCCCACCCGCGAGGGGCTGCGCCGTTGGCTGGAAAGCTACGCGTGTACCGGCCGGTACCCGCGCACCGCCATCACCAGACCGATGCCGGCCAGCAACGACACCGCCGAGGTGCCGCCGTAGCTGATCAGCGGCATCGGAATACCCACCACCGGCAGCAGGCCGGAAATCATCCCGCCGTTGACCAGCACGTACACGAAGAACGCCAGGCCCAGGCTGCCGGCCAACAGCCGCGCGTGCGTGTCGCGTGCCTGCACCGCGATCGACAGGCAGCGCCCGACCACGAACAGATACAAGGCGAACACCGTCACCACGCCGATCCAGCCGAATTCCTCGGCCAACACCGAGAACGCGAAATCGGTGGTGTACTCCGGCAGGAAATCCAATGTCGCCTGCGTACCGTGGCCCCAGCCACGCCCCTGCAGGCCACCGGAACCGATGGCGATGCGCGACTGCAGGATGTTCCAACCGGTGCCCAACGGATCAGCCGCCGGATCCAGGAAGGTCAGCACACGGTTCTTCTGGTACTGCCGCAGCAGCCCGAACCACGCCAGCGGCGCCGCCACCGACACCGCACTCAGGCCGGCCACCACCCAGCGCCACTGCAAGCCAGCCAGCAGCAATGCAAATACGCCACTGGCCGTCACCAGGGTAGCGGTACCGAGATTGGGCTGCATCAGGATCAGCACCGCTGGCACCCCGATCAATACTGCTGCCGTCAGCACCGTGCGCGGTGACGGCGGCAGCGGCTGACGGTGCAGATACCAGGCCATCATCAACGGCAGGCTGAGTTTGAGCAGCTCCGAGGGCTGCAGGTAGAACACGCCGAGGTTGAGCCAGCGTTGCCCGTATTTACCGGTACCGATCACATACACCGCCATCAACGGAAGCATCGACAGCGCATAGATGGCAGGTGTCCACGCGCGCAGGCGCAGCAGCGAGACCCGCGACAGCAGCCACATCGCTAGCAGACCCATCGCAAAGCGCATCGCCTGCCCTGCCACCGGTCCGTTCACGCTGTGCAGCACCGCAAGGCCCGCACCCATCAGGATCAACAACGCCACCAGCAACGGCAGATCGATCGTGCGCACTGCCTCACAGCAGCCGCCAAGCATTCGTTTCCATTTCACCCGTGGCACGGTAGCAACCGGCGCTTTCGCGAAGCTGTCAGCGCTGTTTGTCGCTATCGACACCGCGCGTGGCGGATGCCTTTGGCCTGCGGATTTTCCGGGTTTCAAACAATTCTGATTGGAGCCGCAAGGGCCCCGTGCACATCATGTAGTGCCACCGACAACGGGTGGCACGGGACTCCAATCCCGTTGACCCAAGTGTTGTTTACGCTTGCCAGCCGGCGTCGCTTTCTCCTTGTTGAGCGGCGTCGGCTGGCAATCCGTCCGTGCGTCTTTGGCGGACGGTGCGTGGAGGGCCTTGTGCCCGCCGGCGCTTTCACACTTGGTCACCGGTATTGGAGCCACGCATCGTCCGCCACCCTCGCATGCACGTGGGGTGGCCCTTGCCTACCGCACAAGGATGCCGCCATGTCCGCTTCCACCTACCCGTACCTGTTCGCGACCTTGGGCGAGGCCGCCCACCAGCTGCCGGACGACATCGCCCGCGCACTGGAAACCACGCTCACCGCCACGCAGGCCGCCAACAGTCCAGGCAACCCTACCCTGCTGGACTGCCTGCAGCGCATCCGTCAGGTTGAAGCGGCGGATGGTCAGCCGTGGCCACACAAGGGGCGAACGCAGGCGCAGTGCATGGCGATGGCACGCATCGACCGCGCCAATGCCGGGCTGACCTTCCTGCTGGAACTGCTGCACGCCAGCGAACGCGTGCGCGTGGACGGCGACGACACGCAGCACCTGGGTGACGACGCCCGCGAAGGGCTGCTGCTGGCCTGCCGAGGCCTGTCGGAATATGTGGATGTGCAGCTGCAGGCGGCGTGATGCGTGCATTCCTGAGCCGAGCATGGCTCGGCACTACAAAGAGCGAAGCGACCCGCTTCTGCTCTGCTTTATTTCTCTTTGCGTGGGTGGCCACCGCAGAAAACTGTCGGGGTCCGTGCCGGTGGGGGGCGCAGGGGTATCCGCGCCATGGATGGCGCGGCTAAGCCTACAAGGACGTATTCACGGCGTCCCCTGCGCCCCCCACCGGCACGGGCCAACGCATGAAGCCCGCCGTTGATCGGCCACCCACGAGGGGCTGCGCCGATGGCTGGAAACTACCCATACCCGCCATGCACCGGATTGTGACGACGCACCGCCATCACCAACCCGAACCCCGCCAGCAGCGACACCGCCGACGTACCGCCGTAACTGATCAACGGCATCGGCACACCCACCACCGGCAGCAGGCCCGAGATCATCCCGCCGTTCACCAGCACATAGACGAAGAACGCCAGCCCCGTTGCGCCGGCCAGCAACCGCGAGTACGAGTCGCGCGACTGGTTGGCGATCCACAGGCAGCGCCCGATCACCACCAGATACAGCGTCAGCACCAGCGCCACGCCGATCCAGCCGAACTCCTCGCTCAGCACCGAGAACGCGAAGTCCGTGGTCTGCTCGGGAATGAAATTCAGGTGCGACTGCGAGCCTTCGCCCCAGCCCTTGCCATCGAAACCGCCGGAACCAATGGCGATCTTCGACTGGATGATGTTCCAGCCCGCGCCCAGCGCATCCATCTCCGGGTCCAGGAACATCATGATGCGGTCCTTCTGGTACGGCCGCAGCAGCCAGAACCAGGCGACGGGTGCGACCGCGGCCACACCGCCCACGCCCAGCCCCACCCACCACCACGGCAGGCCGGCCAGCAGCAGCACGAACACACCACTGGCGGCGATCAGCACGCCGGTGCCGAAGTCCGGCTGCAGCATCACCAGCCCGGTCGGTACGCCGATGATCACCATCGCCACCAGCACCGTGTTGAAGCGCGGCGGCAGCGGCATCTTGTGCAGGTACCAGGCCACCATCATCGGCAGGCTGACCTTGAGCAGCTCGGCCGGCTGCAGGTAGAAGAACTTCAGGTCCAGCCACTGCCGGCCGTACTTGCCCGTGCCCAGCACGAACACCGCCAGCAACGGAATCATCGAGATGGCATAGATCAGCGGCGTCGCCGAGCGGATGCGCAGGATCGGCACCCGCGAGATGCCCCACATCGCTGCCAGGCCCACGGCAAAACGCACGCCCTGCGCCATCACCAGGCCATCGCCGCCAGCACTCTTCAACGTCGCCAGGCCGATCACCATCAGCGCGCCCAGGGCGAGGCACAGCAGCCAGTCGAGGCTGCTGAAGAACCGCTGCAGCATTTCGCCGGCCCAGCGCAGGAACTCCTTCATCGCGCAGCCTCCGCAGCAGCAGTCGGGCGCGTGCCGGCCGGCACGGTTGCCGCAGAAGGCGCACCGGGCGCAGGTGCCGGCACAGGCTCCGGCGCAGGAACACCGATCAGTACCGGATGCTCGGCCAACTGCGCGGCGGCGATATCGCCGGCCTGGCGTGCGCCCACGTCTTCATTGTCGAAGGCAGTCGCACCGATAGCAGTAGTGCCGCGCTCGCTGTCCAGCGGCTGCATGCCCTCAGGCATCTTGCCCAGCAGCCAGGCATCGAAGATCTTGCGCGCGATCGGTGCGGCCGCCGCGCCGCCATAACCGCCGCCTTCCACGGCGATGGCCAGCGCGATCACCGGCTGCTCGGCCGGCGCGAAGCCGACGAACAGCGCACGGTGGCGCAGGTGCATCGGCAGGCTTCTGGGATTGACCGCGGCGGTGCCCTTGCGGCTGACGACCTGCGCGGTACCGGTCTTGCCCGCCATCGTGTACGGCGCGCCGGCCGCCATGCGTGCGGCGCTGCCGCCGGGAAGCATGGTGGCCATCATGCCTTCGCGCACCGCCTGAAGATTGTTCGGGTTGGGGCTGACCGGCTTGCTCGGGCCGGGCTCTGTCGCCACCCAGTCGCTGTCGAAACCAGCACGCTGCTGCATCACCAGATGCGGCGTGCGCAGCTGGCCATTGGCCAGGCCGCTGACACCACGGGCCAGCTGCAGCGGGGTGACCTTCCAATCGCCCTGGCCGATGCTGATGTTCACCGTGTCGCCGGGATACCAGGCTTCCTTGCGGCTCTTCCGCTTGTAGGCCGGCGACGGCAGGATGCCGGAGATCTCGCCGGTCAGATCGATGCCGGTCGGCTGGCCGAAGCCGTAGTACTCCATGTAGTGGTCGAACCGCTCGATGCCCAGGTCCAATGCCAGCCGGTAGTAGTACGTATTGACCGACTGCGCGATGGACTTGCGCAGATCGGTCCAGCCGTGACCGCCACGGTGCGAATCGCCCCAGCCACGCGAGGTGCCGGGCAGGTAGAACATGCCGGTCGACAGCACCTTGTCCTCCGGACGGCGAACGCCCGAATCGAGGCCGGCCAGGCCGATCAACGGCTTCAGGGTGGAACCGGGAGCGACGCCGCCGAGTACCAGTCGATTGAACTGCGGGCGCGACGGGTTGTCGTTGAGCGCCTTGAAATCGGCATGCGAGATGCCGTTGACGAACAGGTTCGGGTCGTAGGACGGCAGGCTGACCATTGCCAGCACTTCACCGGTTCGCGGGTCCATCGCCACGGCCGAGCCTTCCTGATCGCCGAAGGCGGCCACCATCGCCCGCTGCAGGTCGGCGTCGATCGACAGACGCAGGTCGGCGCCGGACTGTGCGGCGACACGGCCGATGGTGCGGATCGCGCGGCCCTGCACGTTGGTCTCGACCTGCTCGTAGCCGACCTTGCCGCGCAGTTCCTGCTCGTAATAGCGCTCCAGGCCCGACTTGCCGATGTGGGTCAGCGCGGCATTGCCTTCGCCGAGGATCTCAAGATCCTTGTCGTCCACGCGGCCGACGTAACCGATGATGTGCGCGAACAGGTCGCCATAGGGATAGCGACGGGTCAGGTACGGTTCCAGCTCGACGCCGGGAAAGCGCCAGCGGTCCACGGCGAAGCGCGCCATTTCCTCATCGCTCATGCGCAGCTTCAGCGTGACCGGCAGGAACTTGCGGCGCGCCTTGCGCGACTTGTTGAACGCTTCCAGTTCTTCCGGGCTGATCTGGATGATCTTCGCCAGCCCTTCCAGGGTGGCATCCATGTCCTTGACCTTGTCCGGGGTGACATCCAGGCGGAACGCCGGCACGTTCTCGGCCAGCAGGCGGCCGTTGCGGTCATAGATCATGCCGCGCCCGGGCACCACCGGCCGCGGCTTGATGCGGTTGGCTTCGGATCGGGTGGCGTAGATGTCGTGGTCCAGCACCTGCAGCTTGAAGTACCAGCCGCCCAGGCCCAGCAGGCAGACCAGCACGCCGAAGAAGCCCAACGCCGCGCGGCGCCGGAACTGTTCGGCTTCGGCGTGCGGATTCTTGACCTGGCGGCGCGGCAGCATGGCTCAGCGCCCGCGCTTGCCGAAGCGCACCGCATCCAGCAGCACGAACACCAGCGGCCACAGGCCCATGCCGAGCAGCGGTGCCCACCAGTACGACCACGGCAGGGTGGGCTCGCCCACCATGATGTGGACCAGCGCGCTGACGATGCGGTCGTTGAACAGCAGGCCGCCGATGGCCAGCATCTGCTGCGACATCGGGAAGAAGCGGATGCGCGCGCGGAAGCGCTGCAGGATGAAGGCCAGCATCACCAGCCGCAGCGCCTGTTCGCCCAGCACGCCGCCATACAGCAGGTCGGCGACGACGCCGCTGGCGAAGGCGATACCGAGGCCGACGCGCTCGGGCGCTTCGATCACCCAGTAAGCCAGCACCAGGGCCAGCCAATACGGACGCAGCGGCTGCAGCAGCGCCGGCAACGGCAGCAGGCCCAGCAGCAGGGCCACCACCACGCTGGCCGGCAGCACCCAGCGGTTGTCGCGAAGGCGGCTCATCGTTGCGCCTCCGGTGTGGTCGGCTGAGGTTGAGTTTGCTGCGGTTGCCGGCCAGCGGCCGGCACTACCGTGGAGCCGGCTTGGGGAGAGCCCCCCTCTTGTTGAGGGACGCGCGCCGAAGGCGCGGGGGTGAGGTGGGATGCGGGGGCAGCCGGCCTCGTCGCAGACGAGGACGGTTGCTGGCCAGCGGCCGGCACTACCGGGGTGGGCTGCGTACCTGCAGGCGTGGTGCCGCTCGGCAGCGCGGTGGCATCGGCAGGGCCACCGGGAGCACCCTGTTCCATCTGCAGGCGCAGGTTCGGCGGAATGCGGATCGCAGCGCCGGGGCGCAGCAGCAGGACATCACGGCCGCGATCAAGCTGCGCGGCCGGCTTCAGTTCCCCCACCAGGAAGGCATGGGTATCGTCCGGGCGCAGCCCGGTGATGGTGCCGACCGGGAATCCCGCCGGGAAGCGACCGCCAAGGCCGGAGGTGACGATCTCATCGCCTACTTCCACGCCGGCGCTGAGCGGGATGTCGCGCAGTTCCAGCTTGTCGCCGCGGCCGTAGACGATCAGGCGCACGCCATTGCGGGCCACGGTCACCGGCACCGCGTGGTCGGGATCGGTCAGCAACAGCACGGTGGAGCTGCCCGCGGTCACGCTGATCACCTGGCCCATCAGGCCGCCGGAATCGATCACCGCCTGGCCGACGTGCACGCCTTCGCGGCTGCCGGCGTCCAGCACCAGGCGCTGTTTGACCGGGTCCAGGTCGATGTCCAGGATCGGCGCCAGCTGCACGTCCAAACCACTGCGCTCGGCCACGTTCAGCAGTTCGCGCAGCTGCGCGTTGTCCAGCGCGGCGGTCTGCAGACGGGTCAGGCGGGCGTTGGCCAGCAGCAGCTGGTTGCGCAGTTCGCGGTTCTCGGTCACCAGCTGGCCGTGGCTTGCGGCGGTATCCCGCACCTGCCCGCCGAGCTTGCCGGGCAGGCCGGCCAGGGCCCACACCGGCTGCACCAGGCTGTTGGCCTGCTCGCGCAGACGCGCCAGCCAGCCGGCCTGGTCGTCGAGGACGATCAAGGTGATTGCCAGTGCGAGATAGGCCAGCAGCCGTAGCGGGCTGGCGGCATCACCGGATCGGGAAGCGACGGGAGGTCCGGCGTAGGGCGGCACGGCAGCGATTCAACTGGCAGAAGGCGGAAGGGAAACACGCGGGCGCCCCGCCGGTGCCGACCCGCCGATGTGGCGGGCCGCACCCCGGAGGGGCGCTGCGGGCGCAGGCAGCCGGGACGGCTTATTCCGGCGCAAAGAACTCGTTGCCGTGCATGTCGACCAGTTCCAGCGCACGACCGCCACCGCGGGCCACGCAGGTCAGCGGGTCGTCAGCCACCTGCACGTGCAGACCGGTTTCCTCGGAAATCAGGCGGTCCATGTCGCGCAGCAGGGCGCCACCACCGGTCAGCACGATGCCGCGCTCGGCGACGTCGGCGCACAGTTCCGGCGGGGTCTGTTCCAGTGCCAGCTTGACCGCGCTGACAATGCCCGACAGCGGCTCGTGCAGCGCTTCAAGCACTTCGTTGGAGCTGATCTTGATCATCTTCGGCACGCCCTCGGCGAGGTTGCGGCCGGAGATTTCCATCTCGATCGCTTCCGCCTGCGGGTAGGCACAGCCCAGTTCGACCTTGATGCGCTCAGCGGTGGCTTCACCGATCAGCATGCCGTGGTTGCGGCGCACGTAATTGGTGATCGATTCGTCGAAGCGGTCACCACCGATGCGCACCGAAGCGGAATAGACGATGCCGTTGAGCGAGATCACCGCCACTTCGGTGGTGCCGCCACCGATGTCGATGACCATCGAGCCACGGGCCTCGGTGACCGGCATGCCGGCGCCGATCGCGGCCGCCATCGGCTCTTCGATCAGGAACACGTCACGGGCACCGGCCTCCTCGGCCGATTCCTTGATCGCGCGGCGCTCGACCTGGGTCGAGCCGGCCGGCACGCAGACCAGCACGCGCGGGCTCGGGCGCAGGAAGCGCGACTTGTGCACCTTCTTGATGAAGTGCTTGAGCATCGCCTCGGTGTAGGTGAAGTCGGCGATGACGCCGTCTTTCATCGGGCGGATGGTGGTGATGTGGCCCGGGGTACGGCCGAGCATCTGCTTGGCCTCGGCGCCAACGGCTGCCACCGACCGGGTACCACCAATGGCGCGATCCTGGCGCACCGCGACCACGGACGGCTCGTTCAGCACGATTCCCTGCCCACGCACATAGATGAGGGTGTTGGCCGTGCCCAGGTCGATGGACAGGTCATTGGAGAACATGCCGCGCAGTTTCTTGAACATCTGGGAGTTGATCCTGAGGGGTGTCGCGCCCAACGCGGGATGGCGAAAAAATGGGCAGAAATCGAGGTCGACAAGCCTAGCAACCTGCCTGCCGCCGAGCAAGGAGAAATCCAGCTGAACCCGCGCCTTCACAGGCTTTCGGCCTGATCGGGCATCACCCGGTTCTGGCCCTGAGCGGCACCAGCGGGTAACCTTTGCGCCGTCGGGCGCCCAAGGGCGCCGTTTGCTTGCCTGCCGAAGTGGGCCGGCCCATCCCAAAATTCACCGCATAGGCTTACATCGATGTCCGCTCTGATCTGTGGTTCTCTTGCCTTCGACACCATCATGGTGTTCCCGGACCAGTTCAAGAATCACATCCTGCCGGACAAGGTGCACATCCTGAACGTGTCGTTCCTGGTGCCGCGCATGCGCCGCGAGTTCGGCGGCTGCGCCGGCAACATCGCCTACAACCTGCACCTGCTGGGTGGCGATCCGATCCCGATGGGCACGGTGGGTTCGGACTTCGGCCCGTACCGCGAGCACTTCGATGCACTGGGCATCGACCTCACCCGCGTGCGCGTGATCGATGAGCTGTTTACCCCGCAGGCGTTCATCACCACCGACCACGACAACAACCAGATCACCGCCTTCCACCCGGGCGCGATGATGCGTTCCTACGAAAACCACGTGCGCGACGTGCCGGGCGTCAGCCTCGGCCTGGTCGGCCCGGACGGCCGCGAAGGCATGATCCAGAACGCACTGGAATTCCACGAAGACGGCGTGCCGTTCATCTTCGACCCGGGCCAGGCCATGCCGCTGTTCAATGGCCCGGAACTGCGCGAGTTCATCGAGCAGGCCGATTACGTGGTGGTCAACGACTATGAGTCGAACCTGCTGCAGGAACGCACCGGCTGGAACGAAAAAGAGATCGTCAGCCGGGTCAAGGCCTACATCACCACCCGCGGCCCGAAGGGCGCGGTGATCCACACCCCGGAAAAGAGCTACGACATCCCGCCGGCGCACGAGCGCCGCGTAGTCGATCCGACCGGCTGTGGCGACGCCTTCCGCGCCGGCCTGATCTACGGCATCCAGAAGGGCTTCGACTGGCTGACCATCGGCCGCATGGGCAACCTGATGGGCGCGCTGAAGGTCGAGCACCCGGGCACCCAGAACCAGCGCTTCACCTTCGATGAGTTCAACGAGCAGTTCAAGCAGCAGTTCGGTTACGCGCTGAGCGTGTAACCAAACTGCCCGCGCACCCGCTCGGTGGGTGTCGACCTTGGTCGACACGCTGCGCCCTGGTAGGTGTCGACCTTGGTCGACACTGCCGGCCAGCGGCCGGCACCGCTCTGGTAGCGCCGGGCCATGCCCGGCGGCTTTCCGACCAGACACCTTCGGCTCCGGATGCAGCCCGCGCTGCGCGCTCGCCGGGCATGGCCCGGCGCTACCCCCGGCTCAGGGCTTGGCCTTCTCCGGCAAGCGGTACAGCTCTTTTTCGTAGGCCAGCGTGCCCCACATCGCGTAGGCATGTGCACGCCTCGCCAGTTCCGGCCGCAGTGCCTGCGGCTGCAGCTGGTCGCTCGCAGGATCGTAGCGGAAGCCCTGCGCGGGCTTGTCCGGCTGCAGGATGGCCACATCGTTGCCCTCCATCCACGCCAGATTGCGGTCGTACTGCATCAGCGCGCGCCCCGGCTGCAGCCGCTGCAGGTCGGTCAGGTCCTGTCCCACCGTCGGGGTCGGATCGGCAATGCCCAGCAGGGACAGCAGCGTCGGCGGCAGATCAATCTGGCTGACGATGCGGGTATCGCGGCGCGCCTCGATGCCGCCGCCGAGGATCAACCCGGGAATATGGAAGTTGCCGATCGGCACCATGTTCTTGCCGAACACCCGCGAATCATGGTCGGCCACCACCAGGAACACGGTGTCCTCCCAGTACGGTGAGGCCATCGCCTTGCGGAAGAACTCGCCCAGCGCGTAGTCGGCGTATTTGGCGGCGTTGTCGCGGGTCTGTTTCGGCTGCTCGTACAGGTCGATGCGGCCGTCCGGGAACTCGAACGGATCGTGGTTGCTGGAGGTGAACACCAGGCCGAAGAACGGCTTGCCCTGCGCTTTCAGCTGCCGGAACTGCTGGTCGGCCTGGCCGAACAGGTCTTCATCCGACGCGCCCCAGGAACCGACGAATGCCGGCTTGCGGTAATCCTTGCGATCCACGATGCGGTTGAAGCCATTGGCGAGGAAGAACTCGCGCATGTTGTCGAAATGGCTTTCGCCGCCGTAATAGAAGCCGGTGTCGTAGCCATGCCGCCCCAGCACATCGGCCAGGGTGAAGAAGCGCTGGCGGCTGGCGGGCAGCTTGACCACCGATTCGGCCGGCGTCGGCGGGAACCCGGTCAGTACCGCCTCGATGCCGCGCACCGAACGCGTGCCGGTCGCATACAGACGCTCGAACGCCCAGCCCTGTGTGCTCAGGCGGTCGTAATTGGGCGACAACGGCCGTCCACCGAGACTGCCGATGAACTGCGCGCCCAGGCTTTCTTCCAGCACGATCACCAGATTGCGCGGCTTGCCCTGATACTGCGGCGGACGCAGCGCCAGGCTCGGCAATGCGTCGGAGACATACGCCGATGCCGGCAGGCCGCTGCTGGCGCGCAGTTCGCTGACCACCTCGGCCAGCGGCAGGTCACCGTAGACGCGCGAGGTTTCGCTGCGGGTCGCCAGCTGCCGCGCGGCATAGCCGACGGTGTACAGCGAATTCAGCGGCAAGGCATTGATGGTCGGGTCGGTCGAGAACGCCACCAGTGCCGGATTCAAGGGCCGATGACCCAGGCTGGAACGCACGCCCAGCGCCGCCAGCAGCAGCACCAGGAACGCCAACGGCAGCCGCCACAGCCATCCCGCTTCGACTGCGACCATCGGGCTGTTGCCGACCCAGCGCCGCGACCCGCGAAGCAATGCCCAGAACAGCACGACCACCGCGGCAACTTCGATCACCACGGCCAGCAGATGGCCGCGCAACAGCGTCATCCCGACTTCTTCGGGATAGATCAGATATTCCAGGAACAGGCGATTGGGGCGCAGGCCGTACTCGGCCATGAAGCTCGGCGTGGCCAGCTCCATGAACACCAGCAGCACGCTGGCCAGGATCAGCCACCACCGCAGCAGATGCCGCCACGCGCGGCCCACGCGTCCTTCCAGCGGCAACAGCAGCGCCAGCACCGCCGGGATGCCGTACAGCAGGCACAGGGTCGACACATCCACCCGCAGCCCCTGCAGGAACACCGTGGCCCAGCCGTCAGCAGCACTGACCCGCGCGGCGTGCCACAGCGCCAACCCCAGTCGCGACAACGACAGGGCGACCAGGCCAAACAGGAAGAAGGCGGCAATCGGACACAGACGCCGGTACAGCGACACCCACACAGCTCGGAGCATGAAAGGAATCCAGAAATGGAGCAAAGGACACCCACGCCCCATCCTTGGCAGCGGGCCACACCGGACAACGTGTTACCCGACACAACCACCAGCGCAGCGAAACCACTCGCCGGCACCTTCAACGCCTACTGCGGCTTCGACCAGGCCGCGGCAGTGAGCGGCGACGGTTCCCCAACCGCCTCCGCTTCACCCCCGGCCGGGCATTCGCAGAACGTCCAGCCGGCCTCGCACAATACACTGTGATGACAGTCGAGAGTTGACCGCCGTGGCGGGGCCCAGATTCCCGCCACAGCGCGTACAGGGCGCCGCGCTAGCCTCGCCAGCGCTCCAGCACCGCCGCGCAATCGGCCAGGTGCCAACAGGCCATGCCGGGCCACGGGTTGTCCGGGGCATTGACCAGCAGCGTGCGACTGCCCGCCGCGCGGCCGCATTCCAGATCGAAGCGGTAGTCGCCCACCATCACCACCTGCGAAGGTTCCACCTGCCAGCGCCGCAGGAAGTACTGCAGCCCGGCAGGTGAAGGCTTCGGTTCGGCCTCGTCGCGACCGATGATGTCGTCTTCGGCAAATACGTCGCCCAGCCCGATCGCCTGCAGGGTGACCTGCGCGAGGCTGCGCACGTTGCGGGTCAGGATGCCCAGACGGCAACCGGTGCCCTGCAGCGTGCGCACCAGCGCCACCGCCCCCGTCGCCGGCTGGGACGCAGCGGCCAACGCGCGCTCGTGCGCCAGCAGCCAGGCATGCTTGGCGCTGGCCTCCGCGGCTGGCAACCCGGCCAGGTGGGTGAGGATGTCATCCTCCTGCGGAATCGCCAGTTCGCGCTTGATCCGCGCGAAATCATGCACCGCCACGGTCAGCGTGCCATCCATGTCGAACACCCAGTGGCGGATCGTCGACAGCGCCGGCGCAGCCACCCGTGCATTCACGGTCAATGCCACCACGCCGGCATGCGGCTGGCATCCACGCCACCGGTCTCGAACACGGCCGTGCGCGTGCCACCGGCCTTGACCGGGAATTCGATGCTGATCGACTTGCCCTTGGCTGCCAGCTTCCACAGCGCCTTCTGGTCGGTGATGAACATGGCGATCGCCTCGTCGGTCTTCGGCCGCCATGCCGCCATGGAGATCGGCTTGCCACCGTCCACCGTGACCTTCACCGTGCACTGCGGGCAGCGGAAATCGCCGGCCTGCAGCACCAGGTAGGCATGACGCTTCCATTCGGGATGATCGCGGAACACCAGCTGCACCGGCTTGGCGCCGCTGCCATCCACATCCACCCGTTCCTTGCTGAAGATCTGTGCCGACACCTGGTTGCCCTTGCTGCCGACCGGAATCTGGTTGTACTGCCACAGCCCCTGCATGCGGCGCAGATCGCGCGCGGCATCACCCTTGGCCTTGACCTCGTCGAAGCCGGCGGCGATGCGCTCGGCGGCGGCGGTGTCCTTGTACTGGTCCAGCAGCGAGGCGCCATGCAGGCGCGCGCGCTCCCAGTCCTGCGCGGCCACGGCCATGTCGTACTGCTTGGCAACGTCTTCGGCCTTGGCTTCCTTCTGCGCCTGCACGGCGGCGGCGGCGGCCTCCTGCGCCTTGCGTTCTTCCTCGGGGTTGCTGCAGGCGGCCAGGGCCAGGGTGCAGGCGGTGAGCAGGATCAGTCGTTTCATGGCGGAGTCCTTTACGGGTGCATCCCGATTCTATCGGCAGCGAAAAGCGGATACAGCAACGGCGGGTTTCCCCGCCGTTGCTGGTGAAGCAGTGTCTGGGTTGCCGGCCAGCGACCGGCACTCCCGTTTACTTTGCTTCCGCCTTGGCCAGCATGTCCTGCACCGAGGCGGTGGTGATCGGGTGGTAGCCCGGCTTGGCCTTTTCGAACGCCTGCTTGGCCAGCTCCAGACCCTTCGGGGTCTTCACCAGTTCGGCGTAGATCGGCAGGATCAGCTTGCGACGACCGACACGCTCGATGAACGCAGCCGCCGCTTCATTGGCCTGCTCGTAACCGCTGCGGATGGTCAGCGGGTACCAGCGCATGGCGATCTCGCCATTCGGGGTGCCGGTGAAGTGGAACGCCTTGTCCAGCGTGGCCAGCTTGTCCAGCGGCTGGGTGGCGCCCAGGCCGTCGATGAAGCGGACCCACTCCTGGGTGCTCCACTCGGCGATCACCTGGCTGCTCGGCACGGTGCCGGCGCTGGCGAAGGCGATGCGCGCGGTATCCACGCTGCTGAAGTTGCGCGACTGCGCCTTGGCCGCGAACGCCGGAATGCCCGGCTCGTCCAGCCACGCCTTCAGTTCGGCTTCGGTGACCGCCGACGGATTCTTCGGCAGCAGGTTCTTCTTCAGGTACTCGACGAACTGGTCAGTGTTGGCGCTCTGGAAAGCGTGGTCATCGAACCAGCCGCGCAGGAACGGATCGAAGGTTTCGCGGCCGAAACGCTGTTCCAGGAATTCCAGGAACCACGAACCCTTGACGTAGGCCACCTGGCTCAGGGCTTCGTCCGGGTCACGCTCGTTCAGCGGCGGCAGCGCCAGCGCCTGGTCGGCCGGGCTCATGTCCTTCACTTCGGCCAGCAGATCGGTCTGGTCGATCTGCTTTTCCATCTCGGCCATCTCCTTGCCGTACAGGGCTTCGGTGATGCGGCCCTGGACGTAGGTGGTGAAGCCTTCGTTGAGCCAGATGTCCTTCCAGCTGGCGTTGGTCACCAGGTTGCCCGACCAGCTGTGTGCCAGTTCATGGGCGACCAGCGAGACCAGCGACTTGTCGCCGACGATCACGGTCGGAGTGGCGAAGGTCAGGCGCGGGTTTTCCATGCCACCGAACGGGAACGACGGCGGCAGCACCAGCATGTCGTAGCGGCCCCAGCGGTATTCGCCGTACAGCTTTTCGGCGGCACCGATCATCTTCTCGGTGTCTTCGAATTCCTTGGCGGCCTTGTTGACCATGGTCGGCTCGGCCCAGACGCCGGAACGGCCGGAGATCGGCTCGAACACCAGGTCGCCGGCGGCGATGGCCAGCAGGTAGGACGGAATCGGCTGCGGCATCTTGAAGGTGTAGTCACCGTCACGCGCGGCCTTGGGATCGTTGTCGGCGCTCATCAGCACCATCACGTCCGGGCGCGAGACCACGTGCGCGCTGTAGGTGAAGCGCACGCTCGGGGTGTCCTGCAGTGGCACCCAGGAACGGGCGTGGATCGCCTGCGACTGGCTGAACATGAAGGGCAGCTTCTTGCCCTCGGTCATCGACGGCGCCAGCCACTGCAGGCCCGACGCGGTCGGTGCGGTGTGGTAGGTCACCTCGACCTTGGCCGGCTGGTCCGGGGTTTCGATGGTCAGCTTGCTGCCGAACACCTTGTCCACCGGGGCCAGCACGAACTGCAGCGGGCTGCGCGCGCCGTCGGCGGCGATCGCTTCGACCTTGGCGATGCTCAGCTCGCGGGTGTCCAGCACCAGCTGCTTGGCATCCTTCTGCTTCCATTCCAGGGTGTAGGTGGCGGTGCCGCCGATCTGCTTCTGGTCGAAGTCCAGCTTCAGATCCAGCGCGATGTCCTTGACGACGACCTTGTCCGGCTCGGCGTACGAGCTTTCATCGTGGCTGCGGTTTTCGGCGTTCACGGGGGCGGCGGGAGCCTTCTGGGCAGTCGGAGCGGCGGCGGGTGCGGCCGCCTCCTGGGAGCAGCCGGCGGCCAGGGCCACGGCCAACGGAAGGAGCATCAGCGGATTGCGCATGAATCGGGACCGTTACGGGGATCAAACCCCAATGGTACCTCTCCCCCGGCCGGGAAGCGTTGCGCGGTGCGGGGTAATGGCGGCGGGCGCGCGGTGGGGGCCCATGCCGACCAAGGTCGGCATCTACAGGTAGGTGCCAACCTTGGTTGGCACGGATCCATCACCGCTCGCGGCGGGCGTGTGCCAACCAAGGTTGGCACCTACCAAAGCGAGGCTTACAGCTTGTAGCCGGAGTGGATCGAGACGATGCCGCCGGTCAGGTTCTTGTAGTGGCAGCGCTCGAAGCCCGCCTGCCCCATCATCGCCTTCAGCTCTTCCTGCGGCGGATGCTTGCGGATGCTCTCGGCCAGATACTGGTAGCTGTCCGAATCGTTGGCGAACAGCTTGCCCAGCTTCGGCAGGATCTTGAACGAGTGGAAGTCGTAGATCGGCTTGAACCAGTCCGCGGTGACTTCGGAGAACTCCAGCACACGGGCCTGGCCGCCCACCTTCAGCACGCGGAACATCTCGCGCAGGCCGGCGTCCTTGTCGGTCACGTTGCGCAGACCAAAGGCGATGGTCACCAGGTCGAAGCTGTTGTCCGGGAACGGCAGGGCTTCGGCGTTGCACTGTACGTAGTCCAAGCCGAGCACCAGGCCGCGGTTGGTCAGGCGGTCACGGCCGACCGACAGCATGCCGGCGTTGATGTCGCCCAGCACCACCGAACCCTCGGCACCGACCCGCTCCTTCAGCAGCGCGGCGATATCGCCGGTGCCACCGGCCAGGTCGAGCACGCGGTCACCCGGCTTCACCTGCGCGGTGGCTACGTAGTAGCGCTTCCATGCCCGGTGCACGCCCATGCTCATCAGGTCGTTCATCAGGTCGTAGTTGCGCGCGACCGACGTGAACACCTGGCCGACCAGCTTCTGCTTGTCCTTGGCGTCAACGTCGCGGAACCCGAAATGGGTGGTACCGGATTTGTAGGGGGATTCGCTCATGCCCCCGATTATCGCACCGCAGGGCCCCTGCGGGGAACGCTGGCCGTATCATGGCGCCCCACGACCTACCGGAGCCCCGCATGATCACCACGCCCGACTACCAGGCCCTGTTGCAGACCGCCATTGCCGAAGCCCGCCAGGGGTTGGCCGAAGGCGGCGTGCCGATCGGCGCGGCGCTGTACCACAACGACGGCCGCCTGCTCGGCTGCGGCCACAACCGCCGCGTGCAGGAAGGCGACCCGTCCGTGCATGGCGAGACCGATGCCTTCCGCAAGGCCGGCCGCCAGCGCCGCTACCAGGACACCATCATGGTCACCACCCTGGCTCCGTGCTGGTACTGCTCGGGCCTGGTGCGGCAGTTCAACATCGGCACGGTGGTGGTCGGCGAATCGCGCACTTTCCAGGGCGGCATCGACTGGCTGCGCGAAAACGGCGTCAACGTGATCGACCTGGACAGCCAGGAATGCGTGGACCTGTTGGGCGGTTTCATTGCGCAACATCCGGAAATCTGGAACGAAGACATCGGCGAATGAGCATCCGCCACGGCTGATGAGCCCGCCTTGATGAACGCTTCAGTGCCGGCACACCCTTGTGCCGGCAGCGTCTGCCTGCTTCAACGTGAACTGCTGCGCAGTCAGCTGCGTGCAGTGCACACGCGCCACTAACATCCTGCTGCGCTGCCACGTCTAGGGTGGAATGCAACCGGGGCCCCCGCCCCGGCTTGGAGCCGACCATGCAAGCGCATGCGGTACGTCCTCCCAGCGACCCGGCCCTGGCCGCGATCTGGGACCGACTGCAGCAGCAATACGCACTGCACCAGCGCAGTGCCCCGTTCTGGAGCGCCTACCAGGACATGCAGCAGGATCTGCTGCTCGATCATCCCCGCGACCTGGTGCGCCTGTGCAATGCGATGGCGGGCATGGCCGAACGCCTGGGTGCGGTTGAACACGCACAGCTGCTGCGCCATCGCCACGCTGGCTGCACATCGCGCTGACGCGGCATGCACCACCGTCCGGGCCAGACTGTAACGGGCCCCCACTCCCTTTCACCTTCAACCGATTGGATCGTCATGCACGCTGAAGTTCCCGCCATTCCCCCGGTCATCAATGTCGATGCGGAGCTGGATTACTGGCGCCGCCAGCACGCCGATGGCGCACTCGCGCACACTTCGTTCGGCACCTATGTGCCGTGGATCAAGTTCGCCTGTGATTCGCTGATCACCCAACCACGCGCCAGCAATGCGCAGCGCGATGAGCTGTTCCAGACCCAGTACGCCCTGCAGATCATGCCGCGCCTGACCGAAGCACAGGCCCGCGAATTCGTCGAACGCTGCTGGCAGCACGTCTACCTGGCCAGCCCGGTGCGCAGCCAGGAAGCACCGCGCCTGCGCGCCTGAGCCCACGCTCGACTGCACGGCACCTGCACGGCCACGTGCCGATGATCGTCGTCATTCCAGTGGAACGATGACGATGAGCGCAAGGAACCTGTTCAATACGATCGCCAAGAAGGCCGCGGCCGCCACCGGCTCGCCGTGGACCTTCCTGGCCGCGGTGGCGATCGTCGTGCTGTGGGGCATCAGCGGCCCGATATTCAAGTTCAACGATACCTGGCAGCTGGTGATCAACACCGGCACCACGATCATCACCTTCCTGATGGTGTTCCTGATCCAGCACACGCAGAACTCGGACACGGCGGCGATGCAGATCAAGCTGGATGAACTGATCCGCGCCACTGCCGAGGCCAACAACGAGCTGCTGGACCTGGAAGAACTGGACGAAGAGCGTCTGGAAGAGATCCGCGCCGAGTACGAGAAGATGGCGCGCGAAGCCGGCGACGCGCTGACGCGGGTACGCTCCTGCCGCACCGAGCGGCGGGATGACGAAGCGGTGTGACCGGTAGTGTCGGCCGCTGGCCGGCAACTGCACGATCTCCGATGATCCCGACCTTCGGGTAGCGCCGGGCCATGCCCGGCGAGCGCGAAGCGCGGTCTGCTTCAGACACCCTGAATGTCGGGCGGAAGAGCCACTGGGGAGGGCCCGGCGCTACCGGAGTGCCCACACACGGATGGCATCCCACCTGCGCGCAGACTGGACGATCCCCACAAGAATCAGTGGCGATTACCGATACGAGCAGACACGTTGTTCCCACAGACTGGCTTCATGTCCAGTCGTCATCTCGCCCGTGGCCGCGATTCCCGGGTCGATAGCTGCTATGTGCTCACCACTGTCGTACGGCAGCGGCGTCGGGTTTTCGAAGACCCCGACCATGCCGCATGCCTGCTGGAAGCGTTGCGGTTCGTGGAACGTGCAGGCATGAGCCACTCCTATGCCTGGGTCATCATGCCCGATCATCTCCACTGGCTGGTGCAACTGCGCAGTGGAACGCTTGCCCGACTGATGGGAACGGTGAAGTCACGCAGCAGCCGACAGTTGGGGCAACAGTTCGGCGTGGATACACCGCTTTGGCAGCCCAGCTACTTCGACCATGCGGTGCGTCATGAGAAAGCCTTGAGACGTCACGCTCTCTACATCCTGGGCAATCCCATCCGAGCGGGACTCACCGACCAGTTGGATGAGTATCCATTTGCGTGGTGCCGCTGGCCAATGCGGTAGCGCCAGGCCATGCCCGGCGAGCGCGCAGCGCGGTCTGCTTCAGGCGCCCTGAATATTGGGTGGAAGAGCCGCCGGGCATGGCCCGGCGCTACCGGAATCAGCGCGGCTTACCCGCGCTCGTGCCAGCCGCCGCCCAGCACCTTGTACAGCGTGATGCGGTTGGACTGCTGCGCCAGCTGCGTCTGCAGCTGTGTCTGCTGCGCGTTGTAGGCGGTACGACGTGCATCCAGCAGGGTGACGAAGCTGTCCAGGCCGGCGTCATAGCGTGCCTGCGACAGACGGTTGGCCTGCTCGGCCGCTTCCACCAGGCGCTGCTGCGAGGCGGCCTGCTCATCCAGGCTGACATTCAATGCGAGCGCATCGGCGGTTTCGCGGAAACCGCTCTGGATCGATTTTTCGTACTGCGCCAGCGCGATATCGCGATCGGCGTTGGCCACTGCCAGGTTCGCGCGCAGCTTGCCGCCCTGGAAGATCGGCAAGGTGATCTTCGGCAGGAAGCTCCACACCCGCGTGCCGCTGTCGAACAGGCCCGACAGTTCACCCGAACCACTGCCGATGCTGCCGGTCAGCGAGATGCTGGGGAAGAAGGCGGCGCGTGCGGCACCGATGTTGGCATTGGCGGCCAGCAGCTGATGTTCCGCCGCCATGATGTCAGGGCGCTGCAGCAGCACGTCGCTGGGCAGGCCGGCCGGCGGCGGTGCCAGTGCAAGCACCTGCGGCGCGATACTGTCCGGCAGCAGTGCCGGATCCAACTGGCCGCCGGCCAGCAGCGCCAGCGCGTTGCGGTCCTGGGCCAGCTGCCCGCGCAGACGCGCGGCATCGGTGCGCGCGGTCTCGACCAGGGTGCGGGTCTGGGTCAGTTCCAGCGCCGAACTGCCGCCACGCTCATGGCGTGCTTCGGCCAGACGCAGCGAATCTTCATAGGTCTTCACCGTTGCTTCGGCGATCGCCAGGCGCTGCTGGTCGGCACCGTAGGTCAACCACGCGGTGGCGGTCTCGGCCACCAGGCTCAGCTGTGCATTGCGACGGTTGGCGGCTACAGCGAAGTACTGCTGCAGCGCGGCTTCACTCAGGTTGCGCACGCGACCGAACAGGTCCAGTTCGAACTCGGCCACGCCGACGCCCGCGCTGAACTGCTCGGTCACCGGCACGTCGCCGCCGCGGCGGTCCATCTGCCCGGTCACGGCCACGCCCGGCACGCGGTCAGCGCGCTGCACGCGGTACTGGCCACGCGCCTTCTCGACGTTGAGCACGGCCACGCGCAGGTCGCGGTTGTTGTCCAGCGCCTGGCCGATCACCTGCTGCAGGCGCTCATCGGTGAAGAAGTCGCGCCAGCCGACCGCGGCCGCATCGGCCACTTCGCCCTGTGCGGCTTCCGCCGGCCACTGCGACGGAATGGCCGGGGCCACTGCGGTGTTCTTCGGCGCCAGGGTGCCGCACGCGCTGAGCGCCAGCGCGGTGGCGAGGGATACTGCAAGAGAAGAGAATTTCATAGCGACACCTTGGGGGTCACGGTGGTAGCGCCGGGCCGGGCCCGGCGACTATGCGGTGAGGCATTCGCCGGGCATGGCCCGGCGCTACCGGTTGTCATCACTCGGTGGCTTTGCGCTTCTTGAACACGCGCTGCACCACGACGAAGAACAGCGGTACGAAGAACACGCCGAGCACGGTGCCAACCACCATGCCGCCGAGCACGCCGGTGCCGATCGCCTGCTTGGCGCCGGAGCCGGCACCGCTGGAGATCGCCAGCGGCAGCACGCCCATGCCGAAGGCCAGCGAGGTCATGATGATCGGACGCAGACGGTCGCGGACCGCGTGCATCGTCGCTTCGATCAGCCCCGCGCCCTTCTCCAGATGCTCCTTGGCGAACTCGACGATCAGGATCGCGTTCTTGCTGGTCAGTCCCACCGTGGTCAGCATCGCCACCTGGAAATAGATGTCGCGCTCCATGCCACGGAAGGTATTGGCCAGCACCGCACCGAGGATGCCCAGCGGCGCCACCAGCAGCACTGAGGTCGGCACGCTCCAGCTTTCGTACAACGCGGCAAGACACAGGAACACGATCATCAGCGACAGCGTGTACAGCAGCGGCGTCTGCGAGCCCGCCTGGCGCTCCTGGTAGGACATCGCCGTCCACTCGACGCCGAAGCCCGCCGGCAACTGCTTGGCCAGCTGTTCGATCTCGGCCATGGCATCACCGGACGCCACGCCCGGGGCCGGTTCGCCCTGGATTTCGGTGGCCGACACGCCGTTGTAGCGTTCCAGGCGCGGCGAACCGTAGTCCCACTGCTTGCTGGCGAAGGCGCTGAACGGAACCATCTCACCCTTGTCGTTCTTCACCGACCAGAGATCGAAGTCCTCCGGCACCATGCGGAACGGCTGGTCAGCCTGCACGAACACGCGCTTGACGCGGCCGCGATCGATGAAGTCATCGATGTACGAGCTGCCCCACGCAGTGGCCAGGGTGGTGTTGATCTGGTCGATCGACAGGCCCAGCGAGCTGGCCTTGGCCACATCGATATCGATGCGGAACTGCGGAGTGTCTTCCTGGCCGTTCGGACGCACGTTGGCCAGCTTCTTGCTGCCGGCCGCCAGGCCGAGCAGCTGGTTTCGGGCCGCCAGCAATGCCTCATGGCCCTGGCCGCTGTTGTCCTTCAGGAAGAAGGTGTAGCCCGAAGCCGTACCCAGCTCCGGAATGGCCGGCGGCGGGAAGGCAAAGATGAAGGCATCCTTGATCTGCCCCAGTGCAGCCATCGCACGTCCGGTGATCGGCATCACGCCATTGTCGGCGTCACGATCCTTCCAGTCCTTCAACTTGACGAAGGCCATGCCCGCGTTCTGGCCCATGCCGGCGAAGCTGAAGCCCTGCACCGAGAACACCGATTCGACCGCACCCTTCTCGTTTTCCATGAAGTGCTTTTCGAGCGCGGCGATCGATTCCAGCGTGCGCTCCTGGGTTGCGCCCACCGGTGCCTGCACCAGCGCCATCAGCACGCCCTGGTCTTCATTGGGCAGGAACGAGCTGGGCAGGCGCACGAACAGCACGCCCATCAGCAGGAACAGCGCAGCGACGATGCCCATGAACCGCCACGGGCGATGCAGGATGCCGCGCACGCCGCGCTGGTAGCTTTCACTGGTACGGTCGAAGCCGCGGTTGAAGCCGTTGAAGAAGCGACCGGCGAAACCGCGATGGGCGACATGGTGCTCGCCCTTCTTCAGCGGCTTGAGCATGGTCGCGCACAGCGCCGGCGTCAGCACGATCGCCACCAGTACCGACAACGCCATCGCCGACACGATCGTCGCCGAGAACTGCCGGTAGATCACACCGGTGGAGCCACTCATGAAGGCCATCGGCACGAACACCGCCGACAGCACCAGGCCGATACCCACCAGCGCACCGGTGATCTGGCTCATCGACTTGCGGGTGGCTTCCAGCGGCGACAGGCCCTCTTCGGACATGATGCGCTCGACGTTCTCCACCACCACGATGGCATCGTCCACCAGCAGGCCGATGGCCAGCACCATCGCGAACATGGTCAGCATGTTCACCGAGAAGCCCAGCACCGACAGCACGCCGAAGGTACCCAGCAACACCACCGGTACGGCGATGGTCGGGATCAGGGTGGCGCGGAAGTTCTGCAGGAACAGGTACATCACCACGAACACCAGCACGATCGCTTCGAGCAGGGTCTGCACCACGCCCTTGATCGACACGCGCACGAACGGGGTGGTGTCGTACGGGATCTCGGCCTTCAGGCCGGCCGGGAAGAAGCCTTCCAGTTCCTTCAGGGTTTCATCGACACCGGCCGCGGTATCCAGCGCGTTGGCGCCGGTGGCCAGGGTGACCGCCAGGCCGCTGGCCGGCTGACCGTTGTAGCGGGTGACGAAGTCGTACGACTCGGCGCCCAGCTCGACGCGGGCAACGTCGCCCAGGCGCAGTTCGGCACCGTCCTGCGCGCCGCGCACGATGATGTTGCGGAACTGTTCCGGGGTCTGCAGGCGCGACTGCGCGTTGATGGTGGCGTTGAGCTGCTGGCCCTTCACCGACGGCGCACCACCCAGCTGGCCGATGGCCACCTGCGCGTTCTGTGCCTTCACCGCAGCAACCACTTCCGGCACCGACATGCCGTAGGTGTGCAGTTTGTTCGGGTCCAGCCAGATGCGCATGGCGTACTTGCCACCGAACACCTGGATGTTGCCCACGCCCGGCACGCGGCTGAGACGATCCACGACATTGGAACCGACGTAGTCGGCGATGTCGTTGGCGTCCATGCTGCCGTCTTCGGACACGAACGCGATGACGTTCAGGAAGCCCGAGCTGGACTTGGCCACGTTGATGCCCTGCCGCTGCACTTCCTGCGGCAGCAGTGGCATGGCCAGCTGCAGCTTGTTCTGCACCTGCACCTGGGCGATGTCGGGGTTGGTCCCGCTCTCGAAGGTCAGGGTGATGGTGGCCTGGCCGTTGGACGAGCTGTTGGAGGAGAAGTAGATCAGGCCATCAAGGCCCTTCATGTTCTGCTCGATGATCTGCGTCACCGAGTCTTCGACCACCTTGGCCGAAGCACCCGGGTAGCTGGCGCTGATTTCCACCGCCGGCGGTGCGACGTTGGGGTACATCGAGATCGGCAGCTTGAACAGGGCCAGGCCGCCGGCGAGCATGATGATGATCGCGATGACCCACGCGAAGATGGGTCGATCGATGAAGAAACGTGCCATGGGGTTCTCCGCTTACTTCGCGCCTGCGGCCGCAGCTGCAGGTTGGGCGGCGGCCGGCGTGGCCGGGGCGACGCCCTGTTCGGTGGCATTCACGGGCATGCCCGGGCCGATTTTCTGCAGGCCTTCGACGATGACCTTGTCACCGGCCTTCAGGCCGTCCTCGACCAGCCACTTGTCGCCGACGGTGCGGCTGACCTTGACCGGGCGCACTTCGACCTTGTTGTCCTTGCCGACCACCATCGCGCTGGTATCGCCCTTCGGATCGCGGGCGATGCCCTGCATCGGCACCAGCACCGCGTCGCTGCGCACACCGCCGCCGATCACCGCGCGCACGTACATGCCCGGCATCAGCAGGCCGTCGGGGTTGTCGACCTTGACCCGCAGGGCGAAGCTGCCGGTGGCCGGATCGACGCTGACTTCGGAGAACTCCAGCGTGCCCTTGTGTTCGAAGGTGCTGCCGTCTTCCATCAGGATGCTGACCGGCGTCTGCTGGTTGTCCTGCAGGCGGCCGGCGGCCAGTTCGCGGCGCAGCTGCAGCAGCTCGGCCGAGGACTGGGTGAGGTCGACGTAGATCGGGTCCAGCTGCTGCACGGTCGCCAGCGCAGTTGCCTGGCCGGCGCTGACCAGCGCGCCCTGGGTGACGCTGGACTTGCCGATGCGGCCGCTGATCGGCGCGGTGATGCGCGCATAACCGAGGGTCACGTTGGCGGCATCCAGTGATGCCTTGGCGGCGCCGACATCGGCCTCGGCCTGCTTCTGCGCGGCCACGGCGTTTTCCAGATCCTGCTGGCTGACCGCGTCGACCTTGGCCAGCTCGGTGATGCGCTTGGCACTCAGCCGCGCCGCATTGGCGGTGGCTTCGGCGCGGGCCAGCTGTGCACGCGCACTGTTGGCCTGGGCGCGATAGCTGGCGTCCTCGATCTGGTACAGCGGCTCGCCGGCCTTGACCATCCCACCCTCGGTGAACAGCCGCTTGGCGACGATGCCGTTGACCTGCGGGCGCACTTCGGCCACCAGGAAGGCATTGGTGCGGCCCGGCAGCTCACGGGTCAGGCCGACGGTTTCGGATTTCAGCGTGACCACGCTGACCTGGCCCGGCCCCTGTTCGGGCGCCTGGGGTTGGCCGCCGCAGGCAGCGACGGTGGCAGCGATCGCCAGCGACAACGCGAAGGGTCGGATTCGGCTCAGCAACATGATGGGAATGGCTCTTGAAGGGAGGGATCTCAGCAGGTGCTGATACGACGGACCCTCCCCTTGCAGGAGTGAAGACCGCGCGAACAGCGCCCACCCGGGTGGAGTGGGAGCCAGGACAGGCCTGCCACGCACACGACGGGAATGATGGGAAGGAAATATACATACATGCGTGTTTGTTTGTAAAGCGGTACAATTCAGCCACGTTTCACCTGCACCCGTACCCGCTCATGGCCCGCAAGACCAAAGAGGACACCCAGGCAACCCGCGAAGGCATCCTGGATGCCGCCGAAGCCTGTTTTCACGAACACGGCGTGGCCCGCACCACGTTGGAGATGATCGGTGCCCGCGCCGGTTACACCCGCGGCGCCGTGTACTGGCACTTCAAGAACAAGGGCGAGGTGCTGACCGCGATCGTCGAGCGGGTGCACCTGCCCTTCATGCAGGAGCTGGAGCGCACCTCCACCGACCAGCGCGACACGCCGGTGCATGACCTGCGCGCGGTGATGATCCATTCGTTCATCGAGCTGTCCGAGGACGAGCGCCTGCGCAAGACCATGGAGATCATGCTGCGCAGCGATGCCTCGGCCGACACCAGGGTGCTGACCGAACTGCAGCAGAGCGGTTTCCGCGACGCCCTGGACCGGATGGAACGTGCCCTGCGCCGTGCACAGGACCTGGGCCAGCTGCGCGACGGCGCCGATCCGAAGATCGCCGCGCGCATGCTGCACGCCACCGTGCTCGGCGTGCTGCATGGGGCGATGGTCGAGCCGGACCTGATGGACCTCAAGCGCGATGGCATGCTGGCGCTGGACATGACCCTGGCCGCCTACGTGAAGGAAGGCGTGTTCGTACCGGGTTCGGTGCCGGAGCCGCTGCCGGAGCGGTAGATGCCGACCTTGGTCGGCATGCCATTTGTATGCCGACCAAGGTCGGCGACTACCAGAGCAACGCACCTCAAAGAAAAGGCCGCCTTTCGGCGGCCTTTTCGCATTCCCGGTTACAGGATGTAACGGCTCAGGTCCGGATCCTGCACCAGCTCACCCAGGTGCGCATCGACATAGGCACTGTCGATGACCAGGGTTTCACCATCGCGATCCGGCGCTTCGTAGCTGAGCGAATCCAGCAGTCGCTCCAGCACGGTGTGCAGGCGACGCGCACCGATGTTCTCCTGGCGCTCGTTCACCTGGAACGCGATCTCGGCCAGGCGGTCGATGGCATCGGTGGTGAAGCTGACCTTGACGCCTTCGGTGGCCAACAGCGCTTCGTACTGTTTGGTCAGCGCAGCCTTCGGTTCGGTCAGGATGCGCACGAAATCCGCCTTGCTCAGCGCACCCAGCTCCACGCGGATCGGGAAGCGGCCCTGCAGCTCGGGGATCAGGTCGCTGGGCTTGGCCAGGTGGAACGCGCCCGATGCGATGAACAGGATGTGGTCGGTCTTGATCGTGCCGTACTTGGTGGACACGTTGGAACCTTCCACCAGCGGCAGCAGATCGCGCTGCACGCCTTCGCGCGAGACATCACCGCCAGACGAGCCTGCGTCACCCCGCTTGGCGACCTTGTCGATCTCGTCGATGAACACGATGCCGTGCTGTTCGCAGGCTTCGATCGCGGCGGTACGGATGTCGTCCTCGTTGACCAGCTTGCCGGCTTCTTCTTCCTGCAGCAGCGGGCGCGCGGCCTTGATGGTCAGCGTGCGCTTATGCGCCTTGGCGCCACCGCCGAGGTTGGCGAACATCGACTTCAGCTGCTGGCCCATTTCCTCCATGCCCGGCGGGGTCATGATGTCCATGCTGACGTTGGCGGTCAGGTCCAGCTCGATCTCGCGATCGTCCAGCTCGCCGTTGCGCAGCATCTTGCGGAACTTGATGCGGGTCTCGTTGTCCTGGGCCGACGGTTCGTTGCGCGCCGCCTCCGGGTCGAAGCCGATGCCACCGCTGCGGCGCGGCAGCAGCGCATCGAGGATGCGGTCTTCGGCGCGCTCTTCGGCCTGCGTGCGCACGCGCACCTTGGCCTGCTCGCGGTACAGCTTGACGGCGGTATCGGCGAGGTCGCGGATGATCTGCTCAACGTCCTTGCCGACGTAGCCGACTTCGGTGAAGCGGGTCGCTTCGACCTTGACGAACGGCGCGTTGGCCAGCGTGGCCAGGCGGCGCGCGATCTCGGTCTTGCCGACGCCGGTCGGGCCGATCATCAGGATGTTCTTGGGCATGACCTCGTTGCGCAGCTCGGGCTGCAGCTGCATGCGGCGCCAGCGGTTGCGCAGGGCGATGGCGACTGCGCGCTTGGCGTCATGCTGGCCGACGATGTGCCGGTCCAGTTCCTGCACGATCTCGCGCGGGGTCATGGTGGCGGAGGAAACTTCGATCTTGTGCGGCATGGGTGTGCTCACGAATTCGTTGTCGGTAGCGCCGGGCCATGCCCGGCGGATCGGGAATGCCTATGACGGTTCCCCGTCACAGCTCCTCGACCACCACGTTGCGGTTGGTGTAGATGCAGATGTCGCCGGCGATGTTGATCGCTTCACTGGCGATGGTGCGTGCGTCCAGTTCGGTGTGCGCCATCAGCGCGCGTGCAGCGGACAGTGCATACGAACCACCGGAACCGATGGCGATGATGCCGTCCTCCGGCTCGATCACATCGCCGGTGCCGCTGATGATCAGCGAGGTTTCCTTGTCGGCCACGGCCAGCAGGGCTTCAAGCTTGCCGAGGCGACGCTCGGTGCGCCAATCCTTGGCCAGCTCCACCGCAGCGCGCTGCAGCTGGCCGTGTTTTTCCAGCTTGGCTTCGAACAGCTCGAACAGGGTGAAGGCATCGGCGGCGGCACCGGCGAAGCCGGCCAGCACCTGGCCATCGCGGCCGAGGCGGCGGACCTTGCGTGCGTTGCCCTTCATCACCGTGTGGCCGAGGGTGACCTGGCCGTCGCCGGCAATGGCCACGTGCTCGCCGCGACGAACGCAGACGATGGTGGTGGCGTGGAAAACGGTGGGATTCTGACTGGGGTCCATGCGGCCTCCGATAGCTGTTCACGGGACATGGGGACAGCCGCCGAAGCGATCAAGCCCGTGCCGATAGCTGCCGTTCAGCGCTTGGCCTGCGAAGGGCGGTCCGGATTCGGCTCAATACCCCATGCCACGTACCAGTCTTCGCCCTGGGTTTCGATGGGGTGCTGGGTGCGGCCTGAGCCGTTGCCACAGGCCAGTGCGTCGGCGGCGCAGTAACGGTCGCAGCCCCAGCAGATGCGCTCGGGGTGCTTGGGACGCAGCGGAATGGGCTTTGCCATGGTCGGTATCGCTTCGTGGCCTGCGGCCACGATGCGCCGGTCGCCGCTACGCTGCCCTGATCCAGATCAAGCGGCGGCCGTTCCGGTAGCGCCGGGCGATGCCCGGCGGCTGTGCGGTCCATGTGTCGTGCATGCGACGCAGCCCGCGCTGCGCGCTCGCCGGGCATGGCCCGGCGCTACCCCCCCTTGTCTGGCGGGTCTTTGCGGCGCTTCGCGCGCGGATGCGCCGCATCGTAGACCTTGGCCAGGTGCTGGAAATCCAGGTGCGTGTAGATCTGCGTGGTGGCAATGTCGGCATGGCCGAGCAGTTCCTGCACACCGCGCAGGTCGCCGGAGGATTCCAGGATGTGGCTGGCGAAACTGTGCCGCAGCATGTGCGGGTGCACGTGCTTGAACAGGCCTTGGCGCTGCGCCAGCTGGCGGATGCGGATCTGCACCGCGCGCTGGCTGATCGGCCCGTTGCGGCCGGGGAAAACCGGTGTAGCGGCACCACCACCGCTTTCGCTGCGCCAGGCCAGCAGCGCCTCGCGTGCCGGCTTTCCGAAGGGAACGCGACGTTGCCGGTTGCCCTTGCCCATCACGTTGACCAGGCCACTGGCGAAATCCAGGTCGCGCCAGGTCAGCGCACAGACTTCGCTCAAGCGCAGGCCGGAGGAATAGAACAGTTCCAGCAGCGCGCGGTCACGACGGCCCAGCTCGCCTTCCGGTTCCAGCTCAACCAGCTGCACGGCTTCGTCGGCGTCGAGTACCTGCGGCAATCGTCTCGGTGCGCGCGGTGCCTTCAGCGTGGCTGCGGGGCTGGCCTCGATACGGCCATGCTTGAGCAGCCAAGCGTAAAAGCTGCGGCAGGCCGACAGCCTGCGCTGCAGGCTCTTGGCCGACAGGCCACGGCGGTGTTCGTCGGCAACGAACTGGCGCACCGCGTCGATATCCAGCGCCTCCACGGCCACGCCGCGGGGTTCGGCCCACACCGACAATGCGTCCAGGTCGCGGCGGTAGGCATCGAGCGTATGCGCTGACATCCGCCGCTCCACCTGCAGGTGCTGCAGGAACGCCTGCACCGCGCTCATCGTCGTCGTTTCCTGCTCAATCCGCGAAGCGCTTGAGCCCGGTCACCAGCGCCTCGCCCATCATCCGCAGGAACAGCGTGCCCATGCCGGGATAGAAACGGTTCGGATCGTGGCTGCCCACCGCGATCAGGCCAACGCCCGGCAGCGGCAGCAAGGCGGTGGTCTGCACTTCCTCACTGCGCGCGCCGTACAGCACCGCGTTCTTGTCGCTGTGCAGGCGGCCACAGATCGGCTCGCCATCCTTCAGGCAGTCGCGGAACGGGCCCAGCTGCGCATCATCGGCAGCCAGCACCTGCAGCCACTCGGCCTGCTCCAGCCCGGCTACCGGCGCATGCACGACCAGCCGCACCAGATCGCCGGCGAAGTCTTCCTGCAGTGATGCCGCCATCGCACGCAGCGTATCGGCGGCGTTGTCCTGCTTCATCAGGGCCAGGGTGAGCTGATGCGTGCGCACCGCCAGCCGCTCGTTGACCTGCGCGGTCGCGCCCAGGTCGGCCAACCGTCGCGCCAGCTCGCGGTTCTTCTCGCGCAGCACTTCCAGCTGGTAGCTGGCCAGCGATGCGGTCGGGCCGTCATCGCGTGGCACCACCAGGGTCAGCGCCAGGTCCGGGAACTGCTTGAGGAAGCCCGGATGACGCCGCAACCAGGCGGCGACTTCATGGGCACCGAGCTTGTCGACGGTCTCAGTCATGCGATCCACTCCCCTTCGAAGACGAATGCGGTCGGGCCCGCCATCACCACCGGCTGGCCATCGCCCGGCCACTGGATGCGCAGGTCGCCACCGGGCAGGCTGATGCGCGCATCGCGCTGCAGGCGGCCGCGATGCATCAGGGTCACCGCAGCCGCGCAGGCGCCACTGCCGCAGGCGAGGGTTTCACCCACGCCGCGCTCGAACACGCGCAGGCGCACATGTTCCGGGCCCATCACCTGCGCGAAGCCCACGTTCACCGACTTCGGGAACGAGGCATGCTGCTGCAGCAATCCGCCCACGCGCTCGACCGGTGCGGCGTCGACCAGGCCCACTTCGATCACCGCGTGTGGATTGCCCATCGACACCGCCGCGAAGCGCACGGTCTCACCCTGCAGTGGCAGCAGGTATTCCTCGCGCGGGTGGGCGAAGCCGATCAGCGGCACCTGCGCCGGTTCGAACAGCGGCACGCCCATCGCCACCGCGTACTGGCCATCGCCGAGGACATCCACGGCGTGGCTGGCCAGCGGGCTGTCGATCACGAAGCGATCGCCCTGCGCACTGCCCTCGCGTACCAGCCAGGCAGCGATGCAGCGCGCGCCGTTGCCGCACTGCTCGGAATTGGAACCATCGGCGTTCCAGATGCGGTATGAGGCGACCGAGCCTTCGGCGCGCGGCGGCTCGACGGTCAGGATCTGGTCGCAGCCGACGCCGGTATGGCGGTCGGCCAGGCGTGCGGCCAGTTCCGGGGTGGGCGGCGGGGTGCCGTCGCGCAGGTCGATCACTACGAAATCGTTGCCCGCGCCGTGCATCTTGCTGAAGCGCAGGCCGTTGCTACCGGCCTTACTCATTCCCGTCGTCCACCTTCTTGGCCGGGTCCGGGGTTACCGACGGACTGCCGTCACCGGTGCTCTGGGTGGCAGCGGGCGTGGTGTCGGCATCAGCGGCCGGTTCGACGGTTTCTTCCACCGGCACCGGCTTCTGCGGCAGCACCAGCGGGCCCTTGTTGCCGCATGCGGCGAGGAACAGCAGCGAGGCCGCTGCCAGCGGAATCAGGATGACATTGCGATGGGGGATGTTCATGCCCCGAGTATAGCCATTGGCGGCTGAGCGGTTGGTGCAGGGTGCCGCGCCACGCATCCGCCGGGCATGGCCCGGCGCTACCGCAATCCGGCACCCGTGGTAGCTCCGGGCCATGCCCGGCGGCAGAGATCAATCGGCCGGCGGCAGCGGACGGGTCCACAGCCAGATCGCCACCACGGTCATGCTGCCGATGGAGAACCACTTCACCCAGGCCACCGGCACGCACCACAGCATGATGCCGGCACACACCGCCATGGTGATCGTGGCCATCCATTTGCCGTAGCGGCTGACCGCACCATGTGCCTGCCAGTTGGCGATGGCCGGGCCGAAGCGCGGGTGCTGCAGCAGCCAGCCGTGCAGGCGCTCGGAGCCGCGCGAGGCGGCCCAGGCCGAGATCAGGATGAATACGGTGGTGGGCAGCCCCGGCACGAAGATGCCGACGATGCCGGTGCCCAGGCTGGCATAGGCCAGCAGCCACCACGCCCAACGGAACCGCACCGGCCGGGTGGGCGCTGGCAGGTTCTTGGTGGCGGGCGGTTCGGGCAGGCTCATCGCGCAAGGATACCCAGCGCAGGTGGCGGCGGCGATATCACCGCCGCCACGATGCGTCATTCCGTCGCAGCGCCGGCAACCGGCGTTTCGATGCCCAGCTGCTGCAGCACGAACGCATACGACTCGGACAATTCGCGGTAACGCTGGAAGCGCCCGGACTTGCCGCCGTGGCCGGCTTCCATGTTGGTGCGGAACAGGATCGGGAAGTGGCCGGTGTTGTCATCACGCAGCTTGGCCACCCACTTGGCCGGCTCCCAGTACTGCACCTGCGAATCCCACAGGCCGGTACCCACGAACAGCGACGGATAGGCCTGCTTTTTCACGTTGTCGTAGGGCGAGTAGGACAGCATGTACTCGTAGTACGGCTTCTGCTCGGGGTTGCCCCACTCGTCGTACTCGTTGGTGGTCAGCGGGATGGTCGGGTCGAGCATGGTGGTGACCACGTCCACGAACGGCACCTGCGCCACCAGCACGCGGTAGTCCTGTGGCGCCTGGTTGGCGATGGCGCCCATCAGCAGGCCACCGGCACTGCCACCAGACGCGGCGACACGATCCTTCGCCGCCCAGCCCTGTGCAACCAGGCCACGGGTGACGTCGATGAAGTCGTTGAAGGTGTTCTGCTTGTGCAGCAGCTTGCCGTTTTCGTACCAGTCGCGGCCCATTTCCTGGCCGCCGCGGATGTGGGCGATGGCATACACCACGCCACGGTCGAGCAGGCTCACCGCAGTCTGGTTGAAGTACGGGTCCATCGACATGCCGTAGCTGCCGTAGGCGTACTGGAACAGCGCGCCGGTGCCATCCTTCTTGTAGCCCTTGCGATAGACCAGCGACACCGGCACCTTCACCCCGTCGCGCGCGGTGATCCACACCCGGTCGGTCTCGTACTTCGAGGCGTCATAGCCGATCACCGGCTGCTGCTTCAGCTGGCGACGTTCGCCGTTGGTGGTGTTCAGTTCGTACACCGTGGTCGGCGTGGTCATCGACGTGTAGACGTAGCGCAGCCAAGTGGTGTCAGCCTCGGTGTTGTCGCCCAGGCCCATCGAATAGGCCGGTTCGTCAGCCTTCACGTAGTCGTTGCGACCGTCCTTGAACAGCAGGCGGATGCGCTCCAGGCCTTCGGAACGTTCGGCGATGGCGGTGTAGGTATCGAACAGTTCGAAGCCTTCGATGAACACCGCATCGTCATGGGCGATCCAGTCCTTCCACTGCGCGCGCGAGGTGGCATCGGTCGGTGCGGTGACCAGCTTGAAGTTCTTCGCACCATCGTTGGTGCGGATCACCCAGCGGCCGTCGTAGTGGTCGGCGTCGTACTCCACGTCGCGCTGGCGCGGGGCGAGCACGGTGAACGTGGCCGGGTCGCTGGCCGGCGCGTAGCGCTCTTCGGAGGACACGGTGCTGTGCACGCCGATGGTGATGAAGCGATCGTCTCGGGTGCGGCCGATGCCCATGTAGAAGCTGTCGTCCTTTTCTTCGTAGACGACGGTGTCGGCACTGGCCGGGGTGCCCAGCACGTGCTTCTTCACCCGCACGGTCAGCAGGGTTTCCGGATCGTTCTCGACATACAGCACGGTGCGGTTGTCGTCGGCCCAGACCAGGTCGCCGGAGGTGCCGGTGATCGTGTCCGGCAGCACCGCGCCGGTGCGCAGGTCCTTGAAGCGGATGACGTACTGGCGGCGGCCCACGTCATCATCGGCCCAGGCCAGCAGCTGGTTGTCCTGGCTGACCTCCATCGAGCCGACGCTGAAATAACCCTTGCCGGCAGCCATCGTGTTGACGTTGAGCAGGACTTCCTCCGGCGCGTCCATGCTGGCCTTGCGGCGCGCATGGATGGGATAGTCCTGGCCGGTTTCGTAGCGGCTGTAGTACCAGTAGCCGCGCTCGCGCGCCGGCACACTGGCATCGTCCTGCTTGATGCGGCCGACGATCTCGCCGTACAGCGCATCCTCCAGCGGCTTCAGCGGTGCCAGCAGCTGGTCGGCATAGGCGTTCTCGGCCTGCAGGTAGGCCAGCATGGCCTTGTCCTCGCGCTTGTCGTCGCGCAGCCAGTAATAGTCATCGTTGCGGGTCGCGCCGAACGGCGCCTTGACCACGTGCGGACGCTTCTCAACATCCGGCGGAACGGGCGGGGTGGCGGCGGTAGCGGTGCTGGTCATCAGGCTCGCAAGCAACAGGCAGAGAGTGGATTTCATGAAATAAGGCTCCTTGATCGGCAATGCAATGGCGTCCTTGCGCCTGAGTCTGGGTTGCAGGGGGGCTGCGGGCAACCCTGCGGATCGTCATGGTGCGCGCCGGTAGTGCCGGCCGCTGGCCGGCAACCGCAGCAGACTGTTCATCCCGAGGTTGCCGGCCAGCGGCCGGCACTACCTGGACCGGCGGCGTACCATGTGGCCATGAGTACCCTGCCCCACACGCCGGGCTACAGCCGGCGCAGCCACGAAATCGCTCCCTTCCATGTGATGTCCCTGCTGGCCCGCGCTCAGGCGCTGGAACAGGCCGGTCACGATGTGATCCATCTGGAGATTGGCGAACCGGACTTCACCACTGCCGAGCCGGTCGTGCGTGCCGGCCAGGCGGCGCTGGCCGCCGGCCACACCCGCTACACCGCCGCACGCGGGCTGCCCGCCCTGCGCCAGGCGATCAGCGGCTTCTATCGCAGCCACTACGGCCTGGATATCGACCCCGAACGCATCCTGGTCACGCCGGGCGGCTCCGGCGCGCTGCTGCTGGCCAGCAGCCTGCTGGTCGACCCGGGCCGCCACTGGCTGCTGGCCGATCCCGGCTATCCCTGCAACCGCCACTTCCTGCGACTGGTGGAAGGTGGCGCGCAGCTGGTGCCGGTGGGACCGGAAACGGCCTATCAGCTGACCCCTTCGCTGGTGCAGCAGCACTGGAACGCCGACAGCGTCGGCGCGCTGGTGGCATCACCGGCAAATCCCACCGGCACCGTGCTGTCAGCCGATGAACTGGCGGCACTGTCGGCGTCGCTGCATGCGCGCGGCGGCCACCTGGTGGTCGACGAGATCTATCACGGCCTGACCTATGGCCTGGATGCAGCGAGCGTGCTGCAGGTGGACGACAGCGCGTTCGTGCTGAACAGCTTCTCCAAATACTTCGGCATGACCGGCTGGCGACTGGGTTGGCTGGTGGCGCCGCCGGCGGCAGTACCCGACCTGGAGAAGCTGGCGCAGAACCTGTACATCAGCGCCTCGAGCATCGCCCAGCATGCAGCCCTTGCCTGTTTCAGCGAAGAGGCGATGGCGATCTTCGAGCAGCGCCGCCAGGCCTTCCAGCAGCGCCGCGACTTCCTGCTGCCGGCCCTGCGCGAACTGGGCTTCCGCATCGAAGTGGAGCCGCAGGGTGCGTTCTACCTGTACGCCGACGTCAGCGCGTTCACCGATGACGCGCAGGCGTTCTGTGCGCACTTCCTGGAGACCGAGCACGTGGCATTCACCCCGGGCCTGGATTTCGGTTTCCATCGATCGAACCAGCACGTGCGCCTGGCCTATACCCAGGAAGTGCCGCGGTTGCAGGACGCGGTGGACCGTATCGCGCGCGGGTTGAAACATTTCCGGTAGCGCCGGGCCATGCCCGGCGAGCGCGCAGCGCGGCAAGGGAGCCGCCGGGCATGGCTCGGCGCTACCGTGCAACGAATGCCCAACGAAAAACGCCGCCCGAGGGCGGCGTTTTTCATTTCATCATTTACCGCCCAACCGCTCCCACAGGAAGCTGTAGGCCAGTGCGGACATGTGCGCGGCCTGCGCGTTGTTGGCCGCACCGCCATGACCGCCTTCGATGTTCTCGTAGTAGGTCACGTCCTTGCCGGCATCGATCATCTTCGCGGCCATCTTGCGGGCGTGGCCCGGATGTACGCGGTCATCGCGGGTGGAGGTGGTGAACAGCACCGGCGGGTAGCTCTTCTTCGCGTCGAACAGGTGGTACGGCGAGAAGGTCTTGATGAACTCCCAGTCGCTGGTGTCCGGGTTGCCGTACTCGGCCATCCACGACGCGCCGGCCAGCAGGTGGCTGTAGCGCTTCATGTCCAGCAGCGGAACCTGCACCACCACCGCACCGAACAGCTCCGGGTACTGGGTCAGCATGTTGCCGGTGAGCAGGCCACCGTTGCTGCCGCCCTGCACGCCCAGGTGCTTGGCCGAAGTGATCTTGCGGGTGACCAGGTCCTGGGCAACGGCGGCCATGTCTTCATAGGCCTTGTGACGGTTCTGCTTCAGCGCCGCCTGGTGCCAGCGCGGGCCGTACTCGCCACCACCACGGATGTTGGCGACCACGTACACGCCGCCCTTCTCCAGCCAGGCGCGACCCATGCCACCGGAATACGCCGGGGTCAGCGAGATCTCGAAGCCACCGTAGCCGTAAAGCAGGGTCGGGTTGGAGCCATCGAGCTTCATCGCCTTGTCGTGCACCACGAAGTACGGCACGCGGGTGCCGTCCTTGCTGGTGGCGAAGTGCTGTTCGATGACCTTGCCGTCGGCATCGAAGAACGCCGGCATGGTCTTCAGCACTTCTGGCGCCTTGCCGATGTCGGCGATGGCCAGGGTGGTCGGGGTCAGGTAGTCGGTGGCGGTCAGCCACACTGCATCGCTGTCATTGCTGTCGACCGCACTGACGCCGAGGGTGCCGAAGGCCGGCGCACCGACGAAGTCGCTCTTCTGCCAGCCCTTGGCGGTCGGGGTCAGCACCGACAGGCGGTTCTTGACGTCGTCCAGCACGTTCAGCACCAGGTGGTTCCTGGTCCACGAGGCACTGGCCAGCGAGGTGGTCGCGGTCGGGGTGAACAGCACCTCGAAGTCGCGCTTGCCAGCCAGGAAATCATCCAGCTTGGTCACCAGCAGTGCGCCGGAGGCGTAGGTCTTGCCACCCACGGTCCACGGATCGCGCAGTTCCAGGGTCAACCACTGCTTGTGCAGGCCTTTCTCGGCCGAGTTCGGCGCGTCGATCCTGGTCAGCTTGCCATCGTCGCCGCGCAGGTAGATCTCGTTGTTGTAGAAGGCCAGCGTGCGGCTGACCAGGTTGCGCTCGAAGCCCGGGGTGTCATCGTGCATCGCCGCGATGTACATGTCTTCCGGCTTGCCTTCATAGACCAGGCTGGCCGTGGACATCGGCGTGCCACGCTTCCACAGCTTGGCCACGCGCGGGTAACCGGAGGTCGTCATCGAACCGGTACCGAAGTCGGTGTAGACGAACACGGTATCGCGGTCGATCCAGCTCAGGCCGCCCTTCGATTCGGGACGGAAGAAGCCGTCCTTGATCCAGCTCTTGCTGGCCAGGTCGAACTCGCGGGTGACATCGGCGTCGGCGCCGCCGCGCGACAGCGCGATCAGGCAACGGCTGTAGTCCGGACGCAGGCAGTCGGCGCCGTGCCAGACCCAGTTTTCGTTCTCGGCCTTGTTCAGCGCATCCAGGTCGAGCACGGTCTCCCAGGTCGGCGAGGCCTTGCGGTACTCGGCCAGGGTGGTACGGCGCCACAGGCCGCGCTCGTGCTGCTTGTCCTTCCAGAAGTTGTAGTAGTAATCACCGATCTTCTGCACGCCGGGAATCTTGGCGTCCGAGTCGAGCACCTCGCGGATGCTGGTCTCCATCTGCTTGAAGGCCGGGGTCTGCGCCAGGCGCGCCTCGGACTTGGCGTTCTGTTCCTTGACCCAGGACAACGGCTTGTCGCCGGTGACGTCCTCCAGCCAGGCGTAACGGTCGGTGTCTTCAGCGGCCACGGCGGTACCCACCGAGGCAGCGGTCATCATGCCGGCCAGCAGGCAGGCGGAAGCGAATCGTGACATTGCAGCTCCAGGCAGTCATTAGCCGTGGAACGCTAGCATGGATGACCGGGGCCGCCCCCGTGTCGAAGGTCAGGCCGTGGCGGTGTGCGCCTTGCGCGTACGTGGCTGGGAGCGGCGCCGGCCCTGCCCAGTGTCGCGTCGCAACCAGCGCAGCGCTGCCCGCGTGGGCAACGGGCAGCGCAGCAGGGCCCACCAGGCCGCCAACGGCATGCCGACCAGCCACAGCGGCAACCAACCCAGCCAGGCACTGCTGCCGCGCGCGGCCGGCCACACCAGCACCACGGCCAGCCCGGCCAAGGCGAGCTGCGGCACCACCCGCAGCAGTCGGGGATCGCTGCGTTCGCTGACGCGTTCAGCTGGAAGGCGGTGGCGGGGACGTGTGCGCATGCGGATTCTCCGGTGGTCGATGCGGGCCAGCTTGGCTGCGGAGCTTCTCACCGGCTGCGACACCATTGACGGATGGCGTGCACACAGTGACCATGCGCGGGCAAGCCCACTGGAGCCCGCTCCCGCATGACCTCGATCCGCCCGCTCTGCGCTGTGTTGCTGGCCCTGTCCCTGGGCGGTCCGGCAGTGGCTGCCAATTCCCCACCGCCATCCCGCAACAGCGCCGCGGAAGCCTCTGCAGACGGGGCGATCGACCTGCAGCGCTTCATGGGGACCTGGTACGTGATCGGCCGCGTGCCGAACTTCATCGAACGCGGCCACGTCGCCAGCGTCAACCAGTACGAGCTGCGCGAGGACCACAAGGTCGCCATCACCTATCGCTACCGCGATGGCTTCGGCGAGCCCCTGCAGGAAATCCGCGCGCGTGCCAGTGTCGATCCCGACAGTGGCAACCACGGCTGGCGCACCTGGTTCTACCGGGTCGTGCCGACCCATTCGCGGGTGCTGGAAGTGGCGCCGGATTATTCCTGGGCGCTGATCGGCTACCCGGGGCGCGAGATGGCCTGGATCTTCGCCCGCACGCCTGACATGGACAAGGCGCTGTACAAGGACCTGGCCGAACGCCTGCGCGACGAGTACGGGGTGAACACAGACAAGCTCAAGCGCGTGCCGCAGCACGCCGATCAGGTCGGCAAGCTGGGCTACGAAGTGCCGAACGTGCGTTGAGACGCCGCCGCCGGGCATGGCCCGGCGCTGCCGCGCGAACGTTCCGGTAGCGCCGGGCCATGCCCGGCGGAAGCCCCAGTTATCTGCGGCTGTAATGCGCGACCAGGCGGTCGCCCAGCATCTGCAGCAGCTGCACCAGCACCAGCAGCAGGACCACGGTGACCAGCGCCACGTCGGTATGCGAGCGCTGGTAGCCATCGCGGAACGCCAGGTCACCGAGGCCACCGGAACCGATCGCACCGCCCATCGCAGTGAAACCGATCAGGGCCACGGTGGTGACCGTCGCACCGGCAATCAGGCCCGGCCGTGCTTCAGGCAGCAGCACGCGGGTGACCAGCTGCCAGGTGGTGGCACCCATGGCCTGGGTCGCCTCGATCACGCCACGATCCACTTCACGCAGCGCGGTTTCCACCAGGCGCGCATAGAACGGCGCAGCGCCGATGACCAGCGGCACGATCGCGCCACGCACACCCAGCGAGGTACCCATCATGAACAGGGTCACCGGGATCAGCACGATCATCAGGATGATGAAGGGCACCGAGCGCAGCAGGTTCACCACCAGCGCGAGCACGCCGTAGGCGAACGGCCGGCGCTTCAGCTGTGGCGCACCGAACAGGTACAGCAGCACGCCCAGCGGCAGGCCGATGGCCAGGGTCAGTGGCAGCGAACCGGCCAGCATCAGCAGAGTGTCGATGGTGGCCTGGCCGATGTCGGCCCACTTGCCTGCATCCAGGTGGCGGAAGAAGCCGCCGGCAGTGGCGATGATCATCGACGCAGTTCCTCAACGTGCACGCCGGCAGCCACGAACGCGGCCTGCGCGGCGGACTGGTCACCGCCCACCAGGGCGACGATCAGCTGGCCATACGGGGTGTCCTTGATCCGGTCGATACGGCCGGAAAGGATGTTGTAGTCGACCCCGGTCTGCCGCGCGACGCTGCCGAGCAGGGGTTCGTAGGTGTCAGCGCCGAGGAAGGTCAGGCGTACGACACGACCACCGACAGCGTCGAAATCGCGGTGCAATGTGCCCTCGTCCACCTGCTCCGATTCGCTGACGAAACGGCGGGTGGTCGGGTGCTGCGGATGCAGGAACACCTTCGTCACCGGGCCGGTCTCGACCAGCTGGCCGGCATCGAGCACAGCCACGCGGTCGCAGACGCGACGGATCACGTCCATCTCATGGGTGATCAGCACGATGGTCAGGCCCAGTTCGCGGTTGATCTTCGACAGCAGCGCCAGCACCGAGGCGGTGGTCTGCGGATCGAGCGCGCTGGTGGCCTCATCGCACAGCAGGATCTGCGGGCGGGTGGCCAGTGCCCGAGCGATGCCCACACGCTGCTTCTGCCCGCCCGACAGCTGCGCCGGGTACTTGTCCGCATGCGCCTGCAGGCCGACGGTCTGCAGCAGTTCGGCCACGCGCGCATCGATCTCGGCCCTCGGCGTTCCGGCCAGTTCCAGCGGGAAGGCGACGTTGCCGGCCACCGTGCGCGAGGACAGCAGGTTGAAGTGCTGGAAGATCATGCCGATCCGGCGGCGCAGCGCGCGCAGGCCCTCCGGCTCCAGCGCGGTTACGTCTTCACCGGCGATCAGCAGACGACCACCGCTGGGCTCTTCCAGGCGGTTGATCATGCGGATCAGCGTCGATTTGCCCGCTCCGGAATGGCCGATGATGCCGAACACCTCACCAGCCTCGATGGTCAGGTCCAGCGGCTGCAGCGCGCTGACCGCGCGGCCGGCAACGGCATAGGATTTGTGCAGGCGCTGGAACTCGATCACGGGATCAGCTCACCGGGAGGGCGATGGAAGGGGGCGTGCAGCCTACCAGCGCCGGCGCTCGCGCGCCCGCGCCATGGGCCAGAATGTTATTCCTTTTAGTTCTAAGATTGCCGTGAACCCGCGCAACCGGTAGTGCCGGCCGCTGGCCGGCAACTGCAGCGGCCCTTCCGGCGCAGGGGTTGCCGGCCAGCGGCCGGCACTACCCCCGGTTCAGGGATGGTCCAGCGGTTTCGGCGGTTCCTGCCGGTTCACCCGCTCGCGGTGCAGCAGATACAGGCCCGAGGCGACGATGATCGCCGCGCCCGCCCAGGTGTAGCCATCCGGCAGCTGCCCCCAGAACGCCAGGTCCCAGCCGATCACCCAGACCAGGCCGCTGTACTCCAGCGGCGCGATCATCGAGGCCTCACCCAGCTGGAAGGCCTTGGTCAGCGCGATCTGGCCCAGCGCTCCGGCCAGGCCCATGCCGGCGATCAACGGCGCATGCGCCATCTGCAGCGGCACCCAGCCGGGAATCGCCAGCAGCCCGGCACCGATGGCCATGATGACCAGGAACCAGACCACCATCGACTGCGAGGTATCGGTGCGGGTCAGCAGGCTGACGGTGATCGCGGCGATGGCATAGGCAGTGGCAGCGGCCAGCACCATCAGGCCCGGCACCGAGATGAAACCACCCACGCCCGGCCGCAGCACCACCAGCACGCCGACCAGGCCGATACCGATGGCGACCCAGCGCCGCGGCCCGACCCGCTCGCCCAGCAGCGGCACCGACAAGGCAGCAATCAGCAGCGGCGCGACGAAATAGATGGTGTACGCGGTGGACAGCGGCAGGTCACGCAGGGCGAACACGAAGCAGCCGATCATCGCCATGCCCAGACCGCCGCGCAGCAGGTGCAGGCCCCAGCGACGCGGGATCAGTGAGCGTGGCCCGGCACTGGCCAGTACCCAGACCAGCACGAAGGGCAGCGACGCCACACCCCGCAGGAAGGTCACCTCCAGCGAGGGATAGCTGGCCGAGAGCTGCTTCATGCCGGCGTCCATCAGCGAGAAACAGGCGACGGCGGCGACCATCCAGGCCACGGCGCGCGAAGGGGAGCGTTGCAGGTTCATGGCTCATTATCACCGACCGCGGGCGTTGCCGCCGCGACCGGCACGATAGAATGACCGCCACTGATTTCTGCGGAGTAACGCCCATGCCTTCCTTCGACGTTGTGTCCGAAGTCGACACCCACGAACTGACCAATGCGCTCGACCAGGCCAACCGCGAGCTTGCCACCCGCTTCGACTTCAAGGGCGTGGACGCCAGATTCGAGCGCGAGGGCGAAGTGATCACCCAGTCCGCACCGAGCGAGTTCCAGCTCAAGCAGATGAACGACATCCTGCGCGCACGCCTGGCCGCCCGCAGCATCGACGTGCTCAGCCTGGAATATGGCGACGTGGAAACCAACCTGGCGCAGGCCCGGCAGAAGATCACCGTCAAGCAGGGCATCGAGCAGAAGATCGCCAAGAAGATCGCTGCGGCGCTGAAGGAAGCCAAGCTGAAAGTGGAAACCCAGATCAACGGCGACAAGCTGCGGGTGATGGGCAAGAAGCGCGACGACCTGCAGGACGCCATCGCCGTGCTGAAGGCCGGCAAGTTCGAACTGCCGCTGCAGTTCAACAATTTCCGCGATTGATCGACGCCGGGGTGTAGCGCCGGCCCCGGTTGCCGGCCTCACTCGCGCAGCAGTCTGTACAGCGTTGTCCGCGAGATTCCGAGTTGGCGTGCAGCGAGGCTGAGGTTGCCGTCGGCGGCACGTGCGGCGCGGCGCGCTGCATCGCGCTGCTGGTCACGCAGTGGCGCCGCCTGCACAGGCGCCGCGGCCGTAGCCGGCGAACGCGACCGTGCAGCGCGCGGTGCCTGCAGATGCTGCAGATGGACCGCACTGCCCTCGCCCAGCCGCACCCGATGCGCAGGACCGGGCTGCAGCAGTCGGCGGCGCTGTGCGGCGCTGGCGCCGGCAAACAGCGTGTCCAGCGAAAGCAGCGGCAGCGGCCCACGCCGTGGCAGTCCGAGCAGACGCCGGGCGACGCGGTTGGCGGCAAGCAACTGGCCGTCTTCCTGCACCGCCAACAGGCCCTGCAGCGGTGATGCCAGCCAGCGCGGATCATGCTGCACCGCCAGCAGGTGCACATCGCTGAGCGTGTGCATCAAACGGTTCTCGATGGCCAGCGCCGCCTGCCGGAAATAGCCCTGCAGCACTGCCGGATCGCGTTCCCCCAACCCGGTGATGTCGATCGCACCGCAGACCTGCCCCTGCAGGTCATGCAAAGGCTCACTCAAGCAGAACACGGGGGCGAACCGCTGCAGATAGTGTTCGTTGCCACGTACCAAGGCGGGCAGGTCGTCGGCCAGGCTGACCGCAGGCGCGGTGGTGCCGATCTCGGCCTCGCCCAGCCGCCGGCCCACCTGGATCGGCCGCAGCAGCGGTGCATCTTCCAGGCCATGGGCGCGATGCACGATCACCATGCCCTCGCGGTTGGCGCAGAACATCGTCCATCCCCGCGCACCGAACGCAGACCACAACTGCTCCAGCTCAGGCTGCACGCAACGCGCCAGGCGACGGTCGTCGCGGGATTCCAGGTGGTGGCCGTTGCCCTGCAATGGCGGGTAATACGGCTCCTGGCCGGGACGCACACCGGCCGCATGCGAACGCTGCCAGGACTGCTGCAACGGCAAGGGCAGCATCGCCAGCGACTGCACATCGCCCTCGGCAAAAGCGGCACGCGCCGCCACCAATTGCTGCTGCCCGACTGTCGTGGCCATCATGGACGCAGAGTACACCCGCGCACGCAATGCCCGCGTTACGTCCCGGCAACGGAGCGTTTCCGTTTTCGTCAGGCATTCATGTGTCGACCAAGGTCGACACCCACCAACAGCAGCGGAGATCTGTCGAAGGCGGGGTGGGTCCGGTTGCGGGGGTGTCCGCGGCATGGATGCCGCGGCCAAGCCCCCAGGGATGGGTTCACGGCGTCCCCCGCAACCGGACCCACCCCGCCATCCCACGGAATACCCGCTTTTGCCGTTGACGTTGACGTTGACGTTGATTCGGCGGGTGCAGGGCGCAGCCCTGCAAACCCAGCCCACCCCACCCTCACCTCACGCCGCGATCCGCAGAATCGGCTTCAGGGTAATGCCCCGCGTACTGTCCTCGGCCGCCTGGTTGATCTGCTCCAGTGGATAGAACTTCACCAGCCTGTCGAACGGGAAGCGCCCCTGCTGGTACAGCGTCACCAGCTGCGGAATGAACACCTGCGGCACGCTGTCGCCCTCGACGATGCCGCGGATGCTGCGACCACCCAGCAGCAGGTTGTTCACATCGAAGCTGGCGGTCGTGCCCAATTTCGGCGCGCCAACCACGCCCATCATGCCCAGCCCGCCCAGCGCCTCGATACCTGCGGAGAGAACCTCCGGACGACCGGTGGATTCCAGCGCGAAATCGGCGCCGCCACCAGTGATCGCACGCACGGCCTCGATCACATCGGTCTCGCGGCTGTTGACCACGTGGGTGGCACCCAGCTCCATGGCCAACTGCAACCGTGAGGGCACCACGTCGATGGCGATGATGGTGGTGGCACCAGCGACCTTGGCCGCCATCACCGCGCTCAGGCCGACCGCACCGGCGCCATAGCTGGCGAAGCTGCTGCCCGATCGCACCTGCAGCGAGTTGAGCACCGCACCGGCACCGGTCTGGATCCCGCAGCCCAGCGGGCCGAGCAGCTCCAGCGGCGCATCGTCAGGCACCTTGATCGCGTTGATCTCGCGCGCCAACGCAAACGTGGCAAACGACGACTGTGCGAAGAAGTGATCGTGCAGCGGCTGGCCCTGTGCATCGGTGATGGCGGTATGGCCGTGGCCATCAACGCCACCGAAGTTCAGCGCGAAGAAATCGCGGCAATACGCACCATGTCCACCACGACAGGGATTGCAGTGGCCGCACTGGCCGTAGGTCAGCACCACGTGGTCGCCGGCCTTCAGTTCACGCACGTTGGGGCCGACCGCCTCGACGATGCCCGCGCCCTCATGGCCCAGCACCGCCGGCAGCGGCACTGGATAGTACTGGTCACGCACGATCAGGTCGGTGTGGCACAGGCCGGTCGCCACGATCTTCACCAGCACTTCGTCGTCCTGCGGGCCGCGCAGGCGCGCCTGCTCGATGACGAAGGGCTGTTCCTTGCCGCGCACCACGGCGGCGGTGATGTCACGCGATCCACTGTTGCTGCTCATCGTTGCGTTCTCCTCGATCAGATCGGATAGGCCGGGGCTTCGCCCTTGACCGTCATCCATTGCCACTGGGTGAATTCCTCCACGTTGGCCGGGCCGCCGATGCTGGTGCCGTTGCCGGACGCCCCTACCCCGCCAAAGGGATTGATGACCTCATCGTTCACGGTCTGGTCGTTGATGTGCAGCAGGCCGGTACGCAGGCGCTCGCCCAGCTTCAGCGCGCGGCCGACATTGCGGGAAACGATCGCCATCGACAGGCCGTACTCGCTGTCATTGGCCAGGCGCACGGCTTCGTCGTCGTCATCGAACGGCACCACCACCGCCACCGGCGCGAAGATCTCTTCGTTGAACGCCGGATTGTCCGCGCTGACGTTGCCGAGCACGGTCGGTGCGAAGAACAGGTCCTGGTAGGTGCCGCCGGTTTCGAGGGACGCACCGGCCTTCACTGCGTCGTCGACCACACGCGCTGCATGGTCGCGCTGCGCGGCATTGATCAATGGCCCCAGCGCCACGTCCTCGCGTGCCGGGTCGCCCACCTTCAGCGACTTCGCCTTGGCCACCAGCTTCTGCAGGAACGCCTGATGGATGCTTCGCTGTACCAGCACACGGCCGGTGGCCATGCAGATCTGACCCTGGTGCAGGTACACGCCCCAGGCGGTGTTGGCCACGGCCAGATCCAGATCGGCATCGTCGAGGATGATCAGCGCGTTCTTGCCGCCCAGCTCCAGTGACACTTTTTTCAGATGCTTGCCGGCGGCTTCGCCGACCTTGCGTCCCGCCGCCGTCGAGCCGGTGAACTGGATCATCGCCACATGCGGATCACTGGTCAGCGCGGCACCGGCGGCGCCGTCGCCGGGCAACATGTGCAGCACACCCTGCGGAAGACCTGCTTGCTCGAACAGGCGTGCGATCACCGCACCACCGCACACCGCCGTGCGCGGATCAGGCTTGAGCACCACGGCATTGCCGAGAGCGATGGCCGGGGCCACCGCGCGCATCGCCAGGTACAGCGGGAAATTGAACGGTGAGATCACCCCCACCACGCCGAGGGGACGACGCCGCGCCAGATTCAGCCTGCCGGGCTCGGACGGCAGGATTTCCCCCACGCTGCGCGAAGGGAGTGCGGCGGCCTCATGCAGTGCCTTGATGGTCACCTTGGCCTCGAAGCCGGCCTTCAGGCGGGTGGAGCCGCTTTCGCGGACCATCCAGTCGACCAGCGTGTCGATGTTTTCCTCGGCCAGGCGCGCGGCCTTGCGCAGCACCTCGGCGCGCTGTTCGTATGGCGCCGCCGCCCATGCCTGTTGTGCCTGCGCCGCAGCGGCTGCAGAGCGCGCGACCTGCGCCGCGTCGGCCAGGCCGATCTCACCAAGCGACTGCCCGGTGGCGGGTTCGATCACCGGCTGGCGCTGTGCGGCAGCGCTCCATTGACCATCAAAGAAGGCGCCTGACCAGAGTGTGTCCGGCAGCCATGGGGAAGATGCAGTCATGTGAAGTCCTCCTGTGTCGTGCCGCCATTGCACGCCTGGCCCGCTGCGTCGGCAATCGGCCATTGGCGTGATATCGGCAAGGGATTGAATCGATGGGAATTTCCAGCATCGCCGTTGTCCAGTTCCTGCACAGTGAACGGCGCCCCCGCACCGGCACGCCTACAATGGCCACCCACGCCAGCCGATGCGCCCGCCATGACCGACACCCCCCTGCCCACCGATGACCCGATCGCCGCCACCCGCCTGTGGCTGGAGCGCATCGTCATCGGCCTGAACCTGTGCCCGTTCGCCAAGGCGGTGTACGTGAAAGACCAGGTCCGCATCGTGCTGAGCGACGCGACCACACCGGAAGCCCTGGTGGAAGAACTGGCCGAAGAACTGGTGCTGCTGCGCGACACGCCGGCCGAGCAGATCGATACCACCCTGATCGTGCACCCGCAGGTGCTGACCGACTTCCTCGACTACAACGACTTCCTCGACAACGCCGATGCGGCGATCGAGGCGCTGGACCTGCAGGGCATCCTGCAGGTGGCCAGCTTCCATCCGGACTACCAGTTCGATGGCGTTGCCGCCGATGACGCCAGCAACTACACCAACCGCGCGCCCTTCCCCACCCTGCACCTGCTGCGCGAAGACAGCGTGGAACGCGCGGTGGATGTCTACCCGGACCCGGACGTGATCGTCGAGCGCAACATCCAGACCCTGGACCGGATCGGTGTTGAGGGCTGGCACCGTCGCCTGCGCGGTGACGACCTGTCATGAGCACGGTACCGCCGATTGCCACCTGGCCGGTTGCGCCGCTGCACGGCAGGGTCGTGCTGGTCACCGGTGGTGCCAATGGCATCGGCCGCGGCATCGCCCAGGCGGTGCTCGGGGCCGGCGGCCGCGTGCTGATCGGCGATCTGGATGTGGAGGCAGGCCAGGCCTGCCTTGCCGAATGGCAGCGCGGCGATGATGCGGCGTTCCAGCGGCTGGACATCACCGACGAAACCAGTGTGCGCGGCTTCATCGCGGTGGCCCTGCAACGCTTCGGCCGCATCGATGGCCTGGTCAACAATGCGGGCATCGCCGGGCCGCACGGCACCCTGCTGCAGGACATGGACTGGGAAGAATGGCAACGTCGGCTTTCGTCGCTGCATGGTGCGTTCCTGTGCAGCAAGCATGCTTTGCCGGCGCTGTCGGTCGATGCAGGCGCGATCATCAACATCACATCGACCCGCGCCTGGCAGTCCGAACCGCACAGCGAAGGCTACGCAGCGGCCAAAGGCGGGCTGGTGGCCTTCACCCATGCGCTGGCGATCAGCGCCGGACCGGCGGTGCGGGTGAACAGCATCAGCCCCGGCTGGATCAGCACCGATGCCTGGCAGGCACCGTCGCGCCGGCACGACCCGCAGTATTCGGCCAGCGACCATGCCCAGCACCCGGTGGGTCGGGTCGGGCAACCGGAGGATATCGGCGCGCTGGCGGTATACCTGCTGTCCTCAATGTCCGGCTTCAGCACCGGCCAGGATTTCATCGTCGACGGCGGCATGACCCGGAAGATGATCTACGCCGAGTGATCCCGGGCCACGACACCCGGTAGATGCCAACCTTGGTTGGCATGGTTCCCGTGCCAACCAAGGTTGGCACCTACCAGGGCATCAGGCATCGATTTCCAGTAGATCCACGCCATGCGTGGATGACGGTAGCGTACTCACGCCATGCCGGAATGCCGCAGCAGCGCATCGATCTGCGGCGCACGGCCGCGGAACGCCTTGAAGTTCTCGGCGGCCGGACGACTGCCGCCACGCGACAGCACCTCGTCGCGGAAACGCGCGCCGGTTGCAGCCAGCGCCTGCGGCGCTTCCTCGAACGCGGCGTAGGCATCGGCGCTCAGCACTTCGGCCCACTTGTAGCTGTAGTAACCGGCAGCATAACCACCGGCGAAGATGTGGCTGAACTGATGCGGGAAGCGATTCCAGCTCGGCGGATGGTTCACCGCCACTTCCGCACGCACGCGCTCAAGCAGTGCCAGCACGCTGTCCTGCGCTGCTTCGAACTGACTGTGCAGCAGCATGTCGAACAGGCCGAACTCGAGCTGGCGCACGGTGGCCATGCCGCTGTGGAAATTGCGGGCGGCCAGCATGCGCTCGTACAGCGCGCGCGGCAGCGGCTCGCCGCTGTCCACATGCGCGGTCATGCCCTGCAGGTGCTCCCATTCCCAACAGAAGTTCTCCATGAACTGGCTGGGCAGTTCCACCGCATCCCACTCCACGCCGTTGATGCCGGCCACGCCCAGCTCGCCGATACGGGTCAGCAACTGATGCAGGCCGTGGCCCATCTCATGGAAAAGCGTGGTCACTTCGTTATGGCTGAAGGTTGCCGGCTTACCGTCGGCACCACGGCCGAAGTTGCACACCAGGTACACCAACGGCGTCTGCACGCTGCCATCGGCGCGCTCGCGGCGGTTGCGGCAGTCATCCATCCACGCGCCGCCACGCTTGCCTTCGCGGGCGTACAGGTCCAGGTAGAACTGGCCCACCAGAGTGCCCTGCGCGTCCACCAGGCGGAAGAAGCGCACGTCCTCGTGCCAGACCGGCGCGCTGTCTTCCTGCACGCGCAGGCCGTACAGCTGTTCGATCACCGAGAACAGGCCGCCCAGCACCTTGGGTTCGGTGAAGTACTGCTTCACTTCCTGCTCGGAATAGCTGTAACGCGCCTGCTTCAGCCGGTCGGCGGCGAACGCCAGATCCCAGGCCTGCAGGCTGTCGATACCGAGATGCTCGCGGGCGAACTGCTCCAGCTCGGCACGGTCCTTGGCCGCGAACGGCTTGGCGCGCGCAGCCAAGTCACGCAGGAAGCCCAGCACTTCGGCGGGGTCCTTGGCCATCTTGGTGGCTACCGAATAGTCGGCGTAGGAATCAAAGCCCAGCAACGCAGCCAACTCGGCACGCAGTGCAAGGATGCGATCGATGTTGCCGCCGTTGTCCAGTGCATCGTCGCCGAACTCGGAAGCGCGCTGCGCGCTGGCGCGGTACAGGATCTCGCGCAGGTCGCGGTCCTCGCCCCAGGTCTGCACCGGCAGGTAGCACGGCATCTGCAGGGTCAGCTTCCAGCCCGTCGTGCCGTCCTTCTCCGCTGCCGCGCGTGCAGCGGCCTTCACGTCGTCCGGCACGCCAGCCAGACGCGCGGGGTCTTCGACGATCAGCGACCACGCATCGGTGGCATCGAGCACGTTCTGCGAGAACTTCGCCGACAGCGCCGACAGTTCTTCCTTGATGGCGGCGAAACGCTGCTGCGCGTCCGCATCCAGCTCGGCACCGCCGAGGCGGAAATCACGCAGGGTGTTTTCCAGCACCTTGCGGCGCGCCTCGTCGAAACCGGCCGCTTCGGTGCTGGCAGCCAGCGCCTGGTACTGGCGGTACAGCGCCAGATTCTGGCCCAGCGCACTGGCAAAACGGGTCACCCGCGGCAGGTTGCTGTTGTAGGCCTCACGCAGCTCCGGCGTGTTGACCACGCCCTGCAGGTGGCCGACCAGGCCCCAGGCGCGCCAGAGGCGTTCGGTGGCGTCGTCCAGCGGGGTAACGAAGGTCTGCCAGCTGACCGGTTGCACCTGCTCGGCAGCGCTGACCGCCGCCTCGGCCTGCGCCAGCAGCACGTCCAGCGCCGGCGCCACATGCTCGGGGCGGATCGCCTCGAAGCGCGGCAGGCCGGAAAAATCGAGCAGGGGGTTGGCAACGGTCACGGCAGGTCTCCAGAGTACGGGCCCGAAGGTGCGGGCAGCCAGATCGATATGGCGCTTGCCGGGCTCGCAGACAAGGGGCGGCGGGCCATTGTTCACGTCGGCCTTACGGCCGTCGGCTGAAGCTTGTTGCGCGGGGGAGACCGCAGCGGAACGTGTCGAGGAGGCCCCACATGGAAGGTCTGGCTCCAGCTCCATCCGCAGTACGTTCATCATCGCTGGCGCTGTCGGCCAGCCCGACCGAACTGGCCTGGATCGCCGCGCTGTGCGATGCGGGCGACGATGCGCCGCGCCACCTGCAGCAGCTGCAGGCACTGCAACACCAGGGCGGCAGGTTCAGCGACGAGCAGGAGTGGTATCCGTTCGAGGTGATCGAACGCGGCGCAAGCCAGGTGCAGTCAGGGCACGAGCGCGAGTTCGTCATCTGCGTGCTGCTGTGGCTGCAGGCACTGGCGCAGGGCCGGGCCAGCATCCTGGACCCGCGCCTGCACCTGGACGACCGCGCCGTGGAGATCGAGGCCCTGCCCGATGCCCTGCGCGATGTGGTGCTGGATGCGTTCACTGCGGCCGGATATTGATCGGGGTGCGACTCACCGCCGCGCTCGCCGGACACGGCCCGGCGCTACCGGCTCGGCGTGACCGATAGCGCCGGGCCATGCCCGGCGGAAATGTCGGCCGGTTACAACGCTTCCAGGCTGCACCACGGCAATCCAGGCAGTCCCTGCCCGGCAGCTGCCGCCGCTACCTGCGCGTCGGCGGTTTCCACATCGATTCCCTGCCGCACATACCAGGCGGGGTCGTAATAGCTGTGCGCGTAGCGATCGCCGCTGTCGCACAGGATGCTGACGATGCTGCCCTTGCGGCCAGCCTCGCGCATCCACTGCGCGGCCTGCAGCACGCCGATGAAATTGGTACCGGTGGAGCCGCCGACGCGGCGCCCCAGCTGCCGGCTGACGTGGCGCATCGCAGCCAGGCTCAAGGCGTCGGGCACCTTCACCATGGCGTCGACACTGGTCGGAATGAAGCTCGACTCCACCCGCGGCCGGCCAATGCCTTCCACCCGCGAACCGCCGTTGCAGGTCATGCCGCGCCACTCGTTGCCACCGGCCAGGGCGGCCTGGTAGCCGTCGAAGAACACCGAGACTTCCGGGTCCGCACACAGGATGCGGGTGTCGTGCCGGCGATAGCTGACGTAGCGCCCGAGCGTTGCGGCAGTACCACCGGTGCCGGGGCTGCACACGATCCAGTCCGGAATCGGGCTGGGCTCCTCGGCCATCTGCTTGAAGATGGATTCGGCGATGTTGTTGTTGGCACGCCAGTCGGTGGCGCGCTCGGCATAGGTGAACTGGTCCATGAAGTGGCCGCCGGTTTCGCGGGCCAGCTTTTCCGAATCGCAGTTGAGGTCGCAGGCGCGCTCGACCAGATGGCAGCGGCCACCGTGGAACTCGATCGCCGCGATCTTCTCCGGCGACGTCGTGGCCGGCATCACCGCGATGAACGGCAGGCCCAGCAGTCGCGCGAAGTAGGCCTCGGACACGGCGGTGGAGCCGCTGGACGCTTCGATCACCGGCCGCCCTTCGCGCAGCCAGCCGTTGGCCAGCGCGTACAGGAACAGCGAGCGCGCCAGCCGATGCTTGAGGCTGCCGGTGGGATGGCTCGATTCATCCTTCAGGTACACCTCGATGCCATCGAACCCGGGCAAGGCCAGCGGGATCAGGTGGGTATCGGCGGAACGGTTGAAATCGGCTTCGATCTTGCGGATGGCGGCGGCCACCCATTCACGCTGCGACATGGCGGGCAATGGTCATCAGGACGGAACGGTGCGATCCGGCCATTGTACGTCGCGGTGCCGTCAGCTGCCGGCCCGTAGAATGACGCCCATCCGGCCGGCAACGGCCCTGTCTGAAGGACCTCCCCCATGACCATTCCCGCCCTGCGCGATGTCCCCGGCGTCGCCGCCCAGGCCCCGGCCGAAACCACCGGCTTCGTCTTCAACCACACCATGCTGCGGGTCAAGGACGCCACCGCCTCGCTGGACTTCTACACCCGCGTGCTCGGCTACCAGCTGATCGACAAGCGCGACTTCGCCGAAGCCCAGTTCAGCCTGTACTTCCTGGCCTACGTTCCGGCCGGCACCGTGGTGCCGGAAGATGACAACGCCCGCCGCCTGTGGATGGCCGGACTGCCGGGCGTGCTGGAACTGACCCACAACCACGGCACCGAGACCCAGGACGGCGCGGTCTACCACGACGGCAACAGCGACCCGCGCGGCTTCGGCCACATCTGCGTGTCGGTGCCGGACATCGAAGCGGCCTGCCAGCGCTTCGAAGACCTGGGCGTGACCTTCCAGAAGCGCCTGACCGACGGCCGCATGAAGAACCTCGCCTTCATCAAGGACCCGGACGGCTACTGGGTCGAGATCATCTCCAACGCCTGACCCAGAAAGGGGCACAATTCCGGTAGCGCCGGGCCATGCCCGGCGGCCTTGAGCAGGCCGCGCTGCGCGCTCGCCGGGCACGGCCCGGCGCTACCGACTCCGCCCCCTTTTTTGCGAGGTTCGTATGGAAACGATGGAACTGCACCGTGGCCGCCTGATCGACCACATCCAGCTGGTCGTGCGCGATCTGGCTGCCAGCCGCCGCTTCTATCAGGCGGTGTTCGACACGATCGGCATCCCGGTGGCCGGTGAAGGCGATGACTACTTCTGGGCCGACGAACTGTTCATTTCCAGCGCCAGCAGCGAGGCCGCCGCCGGCCAGTTGACCGGCCGCCACCACCTGGCGTTCCAGGCCCGCGATACCGCCACCGTCGATGCTTTCCACAGCGCTGCGCTGGCGGCTGGCGGGAAGGACAACGGCGCGCCCGGCGAGCGCCCTTACCATCCCGGCTACTACGGCGCCTTCGTGCTCGATCCAGATGGCAACAACATCGAGGTCGTCTACCACGGCCCGGCGAACTACAGCGCCGATTCGGTCAAGGTCAGTTTCTGATTCCTGCGCTACGCGCTCGCCGGGCATGGCCCGGCGCTACCAACGAAGAAGCCGGGCAATGCCCGGCTTCGTCTCATCGCACTGCGCAGGCCTCAGTGGGCCGCCATGTAGATGTCCTGCAGCACGGCCTTTTCCAGCTCCAGCTCGCCCAGCAGGTTCTTCACGATGTCACCCAGGCTGAGGATGCCGACCAGCGTGGCACCATCGGTAACCATCAGGTGGCGGCGACGCGAGTAGGTCATCAGGGACATGGCCTGCTTCAGCGTGGCGTCCGGCGCAATGCCTTCCAGGCCGGTGGACGGCAGGCTGGAAATCACCCGTCGGCCGGCCTGCGGACCATCATCGGCCAGGCTGCGGACGATGTCCTTTTCGGAAATGATGCCGACCGGGGCATCATCCTTCATCACTACCAGTGCAGCGATCCTGTTCGCGCTCATCTTGTGCGCGGCGGCACCGATCGTGTCTTCCGTGTCGATGGTGATGACAGCTTCTTTCTTGGATTGCAGGAGCTCGCGGACGTTCATTCTTGTTTCCTGGTGCAGGTCACTCAAGTCAAAAAAGTGTGCTCTGCCGATTCGCCCCCTCCCCGGGAACAGACCCTTCAGCGCACGTCTGGCGCACTTTGCCGGATCTGGCATTTCGCCAGCAGGCGGGCTAGGTGCTGCAACGCGAACGAGGCGGATTCAACGGCTCAACCCGGATCTCGGTCAACTTGATTCTACGACTGCGTCCATCGGTCACTAGCGGCATCGATGGGACAGATTGTCGTGGGAACCGGCCAACGATCCAGAGAATGGCACCGTGGGTGAAACCGCCGCTGAATGCTGCTTGCAAGGAGCCCTAAAGTTTGCCGATTGCCAACACCGGTCTTCACCCTGGGCGGACATGCTTCTTGCCACGAAGCATCAGACTGCCAGCCGCACAGGCAAGCATGGCAATGCCTGCCACAAGGAAGGCATCGCTGTAGGCCAACAGCAATGCCTCACGATGAACGATCCTGTCGAGGATCGCGAACGCCTGCTGCCGTTCCAGTGCATGTCCGTTGCCGAACAGAGCGGTGGCGCTGTCCATGGGGGCTTTGGCCAGCATCCTGACCAGCTCGACCACGCGCGCCTGGGTAGCTGGCGCGAAGGACGTGACCGATTCCCCGATGTGCAACGCATGCAGTCGCTCCCGGGTCACGATGAACTGACTGGCCACGGCGATACCGATCGCGCCACCCACATTGCGCACCATCGAGAACACGCCTGCCGCCGAGCCGAGCTCAGTGCGTTCCAGCCCTTCCACGGCCATCACACTGAGTGCGACCACGATCAGCGATTGGCCGATGCCACGCACGATCAACGACGGCACGATGACGTTGCTTGCCGCGTTGGCATCCAGGTGGATGTTCATCAGGCAGCCCACCGCCATGATGACGAAGCCCAGCACGATGACGGTCCGCACGCTGGTGCGCTTCATCAGCGGCGGCGTGGCGAAGGACATGATGAACTGCACGATGCCGTACGGAATCATGGTCAACCCGATCTGGCGCGCGTTGTAACCATGTACGTCGGCAAAGTAATTGGGAATGAGGAACACCACACCGAACACCACCGCGCCGAAGGTGAACTGCATCAGGCTGGCCAACCCGAAGTTGTAGCGGGAAAGCAGCCGCAGGTTGAGGAACGGCTCGCTGCGGCGCAGCTCGATGGCGACGAACGCGACCAGGCCAACTGTGGCGATGAGTGCTGCCTCGATGATGAACGTCGAAGAGAACCAGTCTTTGCGACCGCCCTCCTCCAGCATGATCTGCAGCGCGGACAAGCCCAGGGCCATGGCGATGATGCCGCCCCAGTCGCCGGTCCGGAACCTGTGCAGCGCCATCGGCTGCGGCCGGATCGACCAGCCGATGGCAGCCAGCAGCAGCAGGCCGGGCGGCACCTGCAGATAGAAGATCGCCCGCCACGAATAGACATCGGTCAACCAACCGCCAAGCGATGGCCCCGCCGCCTGCGCCACGTTGTTTGCTATGGCGAACAACGCCATGCCAAACGGATGTTTTGATGATGGCAGCTCGGTCACGATGAGCTGGAACGAGAGCGGTATCAGCACACCACCGAACGCGCCCTGCAGCGTGCGCGCCAGGATCATCGCGTTGATGTTGGGTGCGATCGAGCAGGCCATCGAGAAGAGCACGAAGCCTGCGGCCCCCACCATCAGCACGCGGCGCACGGTGAAGACCGATGCCAGCCAGGCCGCCAGCGGAATGACGATGATCTCCGCGACAAGATAGGCCGTGGTGATCCACGACCCTTCCTCGAAAGTGGCACCCAACGACCCGCGCACATCCGGCAGCGACGCATTGGTGACGTGCACGTTCATACCCGCCATGAAGCAGCCAACCACGCCACCGATCACCGCGACCCACGCACGCAGTGATACTGCATCCTCGGCAGGGGTTGCCATGGTGGCGCTCATGGCGCGCGATCCGTGCGTGTGTCGATGGCCGCCACCACCGACATCCCCGGCCGCAGGAACGACAGCTTCGCCTGGTCGGCATCCACGGTGATACGCACCGACATGCGCTGGACGATCTTGGTGAAGTTTCCGGTCGCGTTGTCGGGCGGCAACAGCGCGAACTGCGCGCCGGAGGCAGGGGCGAAGCTTTCCACGCGTCCCTTCAAGGCGCGTCCGCCGAGTGCATCGACCTCGATCTCCACAGGCTGGCCCGGCGCCACGCGCTCCAGCTGCACCTCTTTGTAGTTGGCGACGATGTAGATCTGGTCCGGCACGATCGCCATCAGCGGTGCGCCGGCACCCACGTAATCCCCCATCCGCAAGCTGCGTTGACCGACCGTTCCGGCCTGCGGTGCACGGATCACCGTGTGTTCCAGGTCAAGGGTGGCAAGGGCCAGACCTGCCTGAGCCTGCACCAATGCACCCTGCGCCTGGTCAAGCGCGGCGCTCGCGCGCTCACGCTCGGTCACCAGTACCCTGGTGTAAGCCGTGCTCGCAGCCACCGCAGCGCGCGCAGCATCCGTGTTCGCTGCAGTGCGCTGTGCGCTGGCATCTGCGGCTTCCAGGTGCTTCGCATCCGATGCCTGCTGGTCGGCAAGCAGACGTTCCCGGCGATAGGCCTGGGCGGCCTGACGGAGATCTGCCTGGTGCGCCCGCAGATCTGCGGCAGCAGCGGCAATCACGCTCTGCTGCCGCGTGCTCTGCGCGTCGAGGTTGGCGATGGCAGCCTGCTGCGCCCTTACCTGCGCCGTCGCCATTGCGACCGCGCCTTCGGCCTGGGCCACGCGCGAGCGATAGTCCCGATCGTCCAGCGTGGCCAGAATCTCACCCTCGGCCACGTGCTGGTTGTCACGTACCCGGACCGTGGCGATGTAGCCAGCGATTCGTGGATTGACCGTTACGATGTCGGCCCTGACGTAGGCGTTGTCGGTGCTGACCTGGAAGCGGCCTACCGTCCACCAGCGCAGGCCGGCACCGCTGCCGGCCAGGACGAGCAGCACGAGTGCGCCGATGACCATGGGCCTGCGCTTCATCCGCAGGAGGGAGCGGGGCGAACGGACGGGTGCGCCGCGTGGAATGTCTGTGTCTGTCATGTCGTCTGTCGGGGGAGTGCGGGGGAAAAGGGTGAATCAGCGCGCGGCGTCATCGCTGCGGGTGATGGTGGGGAGATGTACGGCAGGCGCCTGCTCCCAGCCGCCACCAAGCGACCGGAACAACGCAATCTGGTCGGCGGCGATCTCCGCCTCGGCGGAGGCGGCCATGGCCTGTGTCTCGACATCGCGGCGCTCCGCCTCGAGCACGTCCAGCTCGCTCGCCGCACCGGCGCGTCGGCCCACCTGCGCCAGTCGAAGTGCCTCACCGCTCTGCGCGGCAGCTGTCTTCAGCGCAGCGTGCTGACGCAGTGCTGCCTGGTAGGTCGCCAGCGCCTGTTTCACGTCCTTCAAGGCGGCCAGGATCACCGCATCGAAACGCGCAAGCGCGGCGTGCTCCTGCGCTTCGGCATCGGCGATCTGCGCGCGCGCCGCGCTGCTGTTCGGGAAGCGCCAGGACAAGGCCGGGCCCAGGTTCCAGGCGATCGACCCCTGATCGGTCAATCCGCCGGGCCTCGGCGCCGAACTGGCCACGGTGCCCAGAATGGAAACCGTGGGGTACAGGCTCGCGGTAGCCACGCCGATCCGCGCGGTGCTGGCTTCCAGCCGGCGCTGTGCCTCCCGGATGTCCGGCCGTCGCTGCAGCAGCGCGGAGACATCACCGATCGGAAGCGGAGTAGCAAGCTGCGGAACCGCGACGCAGCTGGCTGCGTCTGCGGGCAGGTCGTCCGGCGCCCTCCCGGTAAGCACAGCCAGTGCATACAGGGCATTCTGCCGACCGGCCTCCAGCGCGGGAATGGCAGCGCGGGTCTGCTCGACCAGCGCAGCGGCACGCGCGACATCCAGTGATGTCGCATCCCCCGCATCACGCTGGGCCGTCTTCAGTGCCAGGCTGCGACTGACCAGGGCAAGCGAGCGGCGGGCAATGTCGGCGCGCGAGGCGTAGCCACAACTGTCCACGTAGGCGCGCGTGGTTTCGGCGGCAACGACGACCCGCACGCTGTCTTCGGTGGCCTGGATCGCCTCGGCATCTGCCCGCGCCGCCTGGATGGATCGGGCAATCCGGCCAAACAGATCCAGGCTCCAACCGGTTGCGAATCCCGCGCCGTAACGTTGCCCGGTGCGGACTTCGGTCTGCTCCAGTGCGGCCGCGATCTGGTCGCTCATCGTGCTGCCATAGCCGACATCGCTGGACACCGCAGTGGTCGGCAGCCGATCGCCCTCGCGTTCGCGGAGCACCGCGTAGGCGGACCGCAGGTTGGCCGACGCAACCCGCAGATCGCGATTGTTCTCCAATGCCTGGATGACCAGCGCATCCAGCGTGGCGTCGCCATACAGGCGCCACCATCGGGGCACGGCGGGCGCGCCCGTGATCGCGTCGTTGTCGACGACAGTCATCGGCGGCAGGGCGAGGGTGGAACGCGGCGAACTGCTGGGACCGACCGCGCATCCACACAGTGCGGAAGAGACCAGAAAAGACAACAGCAAAGGACGGAAGACAATCATTGATGGGGTACTTGGGGTGGCATGTGCCCAGGACACACATCACATCACCCGCCACGCTGTCCTTCTCCCGCCTGCCGGACTACCATCGTCTAGATATGGACAGAAAACGCACAGTCAGGGCGTGCCACGCAACCGAGCGCCCCGTTGCGGCATTGGCCACCCGACATCCTCACGGCGAACACATTGCCGCGCACCGCCATGCGCGCGCGCAGTTGATCCACGCGCTGACCGGGGTGTTGACAGTCATCAGCGCAGAGGGAAGCTGGGTCGTGCCATCCGGCAGGGCCGTGTGGATGCCAGAGAACGTGGAGCATCGGATCCGCATTGCCGGAGATGTCGCGATGCGGACGATCTACGTTGCACCTGGGATACGGCCGGATCTTCCCACCGGTTGCGAGGTCATCGAGGTCTCCGCGCTGCTGCGCGAGGCCATCGTTGCTGCCACCGGCATACCGCTGGACTATCGCGATGGCGGGCGGGACCACCGCATCATGGAGCTGATCCTGGACGAGATTGAAGTGGCACCGCGGCTTGGGCTGCACGTTCCACTACCGCGCAACGCACATCTGCTGCGTCTGTGCGAATGGATGATCGCCGAGCCTGCCGAGCCTGTAACGCTGGACGATCTGGCCGCACGGATGCACGTCAGCGGGCGGACGGTGGCACGGCTGTTCCACCGCGAGGTCGGGATGAGCTTCGGCGACTGGCGGCGGCGGATGTGCCTGCTGCTCAGCCTGCCCCGCCTGGCCTCGGGGGCATCCATCCTGGAAGTGTCGCTGGAGCATGGCTATCTGAGCCCCAGTGCCTTCTCGGCGATGTTCCGCCGCTCGCTTGGAGTGTCACCCACCGAGTACCTGGTTTCCAAAGCATGAACCGCGCAGACTGATTCGACGTATTCCCTGCAGTGCGCACCGCCGAAGCGTCTGCTCTTGCCGGTGGCGTCCAGTCTGGCCGGTGTGGATGATGCGGGCCGCCGCCGTCTGCTCCAGTCGCCAGCCGTCCGGATTGTCAAGGCGATATCGAACCACTGCAGAAACGCAGAAGGGCGAGGGCAACCGCGCCCTCGCCCCTCGTTCTTGATCAGCACGTCGTGGAATACACCGTCGTTCAGGCGGCCTGAGGCTTGCCTACTCCATACAGCGAACACGTCGCGGGCAGCACATCACCCGCCAGCCACGTCCGGCCTTATTCCACCGTAACGCTCTTGGCCAGGTTGCGCGGCTTGTCCACGTCGGTGCCGCGTGCCAGTGCGGTGTGGTAGGCCAGCAGCTGCACCGGGATGGTGTGCACCACCGGGCTGAGCACGCCGGCATGGCGCGGGGTGCGGATCACGTGCACGCCTTCGGACTCGTTGAAGTTGCTGTCCTGGTCGGCGAACACGAACAGCTCACCGCCACGCGCACGCACTTCCTGCATGTTGGATTTGACCTTCTCCAGCAGGCTGTCGTTGGGCGCGATCACCACCACTGGCATGTCTTCGTCCACCAGCGCCAGCGGCCCGTGCTTGAGCTCACCGGCCGGGTAGGCTTCGGCGTGGATGTACGAGATTTCCTTCAGCTTGAGCGCGCCTTCCAGGGCGATCGGATAGTGCAGGCCACGGCCCAGGAACAGCGCGCTGCTCTTGCGTGCGAAGCGCTCGGCCCATGCGGCGATCTGCGGTTCCATGTTCAATGCGTGCTGCACGCTGCCCGGCAGGAAACGCAGCTGCTCCAGGTAGTCCGCTTCCTGTGCGGCATCAACGCGGCCATGCAGCTTGCCCAGCACCACGGTCAGCTGGAACAGCGCGGCCAGCTGGGTGGTGAAGGCCTTGGTCGAGGCCACGCCGATCTCGGCGCCGGCGCGGGTGTAGCAGACCAGTTCGCTGGCGCGCGGAATCGCGCTTTCCGGCACGTTGCAGATCGACAGCGTGTGCTTGTGGCCCAGCGACTTGGCGTACTTCAGCGCTTCCATCGTATCCAGCGTTTCGCCGGACTGGGAGATGGTCACGATCAGGTGCTTGGGATTGGCATACGCGGCGCGATAGCGGTACTCGCTGGCGATCTCCACGCTGCACGGCAGGCCGGCGATGGCCTCGATCCAGTAGCGCGCGGTCAGGCCCGAGTAGTAACTGGTACCGCAGGCCAGGATCTGCACGCCCTCGATGCCCGACAGCACCGCTTCGGCATTCTTGCCGAACAGTTCGGCCGGGAAGCCACCGGCGTCGATCGCCGCTTCGATGGTGTCGCCCAGGGCGCGCGGCTGCTCGTGGATTTCCTTCTGCATGAAGTGGCGGTACGGGCCCAGTTCCAGCGAGGCCAGCGAGACATCGGAGAGATGCACATCGCGCTCGATCGGCTGATCGTTGCCGTCGAAGATGCTCACCCCATCACGGCGGATCTCGGCGGTGTCACCCTCTTCCAGGAAGATCACCTTGCGTGTGGCCGACAGTACGGCCGACACATCGGACGCCACGAAGTTCTCGCCCTCGCCCAGACCCACCAGCAGCGGGCAGCCCATGCGCGCGCAGACGAAACGTTCCGGCTCGGCACGGCTGATCACGGCCAGTGCATAAGCACCGGTCAGTTCCTTGACCGTGTGCTGCAGCGCGACCAGCAGGTCATCGCCGTTCTTCAGATGGTGATGAATCAGGTGGGCGATCACTTCGGTGTCGGTCTGCGACTCGAAGGTGTAGCCCAGCGCGCGCAGCTTCTCGCGCTGTTCTTCATGGTTTTCGATGATGCCGTTGTGCACCAGCGCCACGCCATGGCTGATGTGCGGATGCGCGTTCGCCTCGGTGACACCGCCATGGGTGGCCCACCGCGTGTGGCCGATGCCCAGGCTGGCAGTGAAGCCTTCGGCCTCGGCAGCGGTGGCCATTTCAGAGACACGTCCGGTGCGGCGCACGCGGCGCACGTCAGCGCGCTCGGCATGGTCGATCACGGCGATACCGGAGGAATCGTAACCACGGTATTCCAGTCGCTTCAGTCCTTCGATCAGGACCGGCACCACATCCCGTTGGGCGATCGCACCTACGATTCCACACATGTCACGCATTTCCTTGAAGACGGTCGGCGCATTCTAGCCTGCGTGTCCGCCAGCCCCCCCTCCTGTCCGCTTAATGAAAGTGTCCGGAAAGGTGTCCGCGGACACCCGGACAGTAGTGACGCCTCTGCAAATCATTGATGGAAAAGGAAATAAAGTTGGCACGCTGTGTGCTTTGTGTAGGGCACCACTCTGGCACCACCGACAGGCACGAACCCGATGATCCGCGACACCTCCGCCCAGGACCAGATCGTTTCCTCCGCTGCGGCCAGTGCTCCCAAGGCCGCATGGCACCGTTACCGCTGGCCGGCGCTGGCCGGCATCGCCCTGCTCGCCGGCATCGGCTGGGCCGTGCATGCCTGGTCCAACGCCAGCCGCTCGTTCGACAGCAGCCGGGTGCGCGTGGCCGAAGTGCAGCGCGGCGACCTGGTGCGCGACATCGCCGCCGACGGCCGCGTGATCGCCGCCAACAGCCCGGTGCTGTATGCGATCTCGGGCGGCACCGTCGACCTGAAGGTGGTCGCCGGTGACGTGGTCAAGAAGGGCCAGGAGCTGGCGATCATCGACAGCCCCGAGCTGCGCAGCAAGCTCGCCCAGGAGGAGGCCACCCTGGCGGGTCTGGAAGCCGAGGCCAGCCGCGCCAACCTGGATGCCACCCTGGCCCGTGCCAAATCGCGCAAGGAAACCGATCAGGCCAGCATCGAGCGCCAGGCCGCCGACCGCGACCTGCAGCGCTACCAGCGCGGCTTCGATGGCGGTGCGGTGCCGCAGATCGATCTGGCCAAGGCCCAGGACACCCTGAAGAAGGCCGACATCAGCCTGGCCAATGCCACCACCGATGCGCGCCTGCAGAGCCAGGGCGCGGATCTGGACGCACGCAACAAGCGCTTGCTGGCCGACCGCCAGAAGGCCGTGGTGGCCGAAGTGCAGCGCCAGGTCGATGCGCTGACCCTGCGCGCACCGTTCGATGGCCAGGTCGGTCAGGTGCAGGCTGTGCAGTCCACCAACCTGGCCGCCAACGCGCCGGTGCTGGGCGTTGTCGACCTGTCCAAGTTCGAGGTCGAGATCAAGGTGCCGGAAAGCTTCGCGCGCGATCTGGCGATCGGCATGCCGGCGCAGCTGACCGGCGGTAATGGCCAGCCGTTCCCGGGCGAGATCAGTGCGGTGTCGCCGGAAGTGGTCAATGGCGAAGTCAACGCACGCGTCCGCTTTGCCGCGGCCCAGCCGGAAGGCCTGCGTCAGAGCCAGCGGATGTCGGTGCGGGTGCTGCTGGATACCCGCAGGAATGTCATGAAGGTCGAGCGCGGCCCGTTCGTGGAACAGGGCAACGGCGTGGCGTACGTGATGGATGGTCGCACCGCGGTGCGCCGTCCGATCGAACTGGGCGTCAGCAGCCTGGGCGAAGTGGAAATCAAGTCGGGTGTGCAGCCGGGGGACCGCATCGTGGTCTCGGGCAGCGACCTGTTCAAGGACGCCGAACGCGTCTCCGTCAACTGACAACCCATACATCCTGGAGAGAGGACACCCCATGTACATGCTCGAAATGCGTTCGGTCGCCAAGGTCTTCCGTACCGAACAGGTGGAAACCCACGCGCTGCGTTCACTGGAACTGCAGGTCAAGGAAGGCGAGTTCGTCGCCGTCACCGGTCCGTCCGGCTCCGGCAAGACCACTTTCCTCAACATCGCCGGCCTGCTGGAAACCTTCACCAGCGGCACCTACATGCTGGATGGCCAGGACGTCAGCAAGCTTGGCGATGATGCGCGCAGCCGCCTGCGCAACCAGAAGATCGGCTTCATCTTCCAGGGCTTCAACCTGATTCCGGACCTCAACCTGTTCGACAACGTGGACGTGCCGCTGCGCTACCGCAAGATGAGTGCCGGCGAGCGCCGCGAGCGCATCGAGAAGGCGCTGAGCCAGGTCGGCCTGGGCTCGCGCATGAAGCACTACCCGAACGAACTCTCCGGCGGCCAGCAGCAGCGCGCGGCGATTGCCCGTGCCCTGGCCGGCAGCCCGCGCCTGCTGCTGGCCGACGAACCGACCGGCAACCTGGACACGCAGATGGCGCGCGGGGTGATGGAGCTGCTGGAGGAGATCAACGCCGCCGGCACCACCATCGTGATGGTCACCCACGACCCGGAACTGGCCGCGCGCGCGCAGCGCAACGTGCATATCGTCGACGGCCAGGTCACCGACCTGGTGCGCGAGCCGGTGCTGGCCACCCCGCGTCGCATCGTCGCCGTCAACGAGTGAGGGCACGACCATGTTCGCCTACTACGCCCGACTGGCGGTGCGCAGCTTCCGCCGCAACAAGGTACTGACCGCGCTGATGGTGGTAGCCATCGCGCTGGGCATCGGTGCTTCGATGACCACCCTGACCGTGTTCCATGTGCTGTCCGGCGATCCGATCCCGGACAAGAGCGACCGCCTGTTCTACGTACAGGTCGATCCGCGCCCGCGTTCGGGTTACCTGACCGGCGAAGAGCCGGAGACCCAGATGACCCGTTTCGATGCCGAAACGCTGCTGCGCGAGAAGCGTGGTGAGCGCCAGGCGATGATGAGTGCCGGCGATGTGACCGTCGAGCCGGAAGGCAGCACGTTGAAGCCGTTCAACATCGATACGCGCTGGACCTCGTCCGATTTCTTCCCGATGTTCAACGTGCCGATGCTGTATGGCCGCGCCTGGACGGCCAGCGACGATGACGGTCGCGCTCGCGTGGTGGTGCTGTCCAAAGTGATCAATGACAAGCTGTTCCAGGGTGCGGACAGTGTCGGCCGCCAGGTCCGTGTCGATGGCCATTCGCTGCGCGTGATCGGCGTGATGGACACCTGGAATCCGGAACCGCACTTCTTCGACCTGACCGTGGGCAACTACGGCCGCGAAGAGGATCTGATGATGCCGCTGTCCACCGCGATGGACCTGAAGTTCGGCAGCAACGGCAACATGAACTGCTTCCGCGACGGCGCTCCCGGCGACGACAGCAATTCGATCAACGCACCGTGCACCTGGATCCAGTACTGGGTGGAACTTGATCCGTCCAAGGCCGAGGACTACCGCCGCTATCTGGTCAACTATTCCGACCAGCAGCGGGCTGCCGGCCGGTTCGAGCGTCCGGCCAACGTGCGCCTGCGCACCGTGATGGAGTGGCTGACCTTCAACAACGCGGTGCCCAGCGACGTTCGCCTGCAGATGTGGCTGGCCCTGGGTTTCCTCGGTGTGTGCCTGGTCAACACCGTCGGCCTGCTGCTGGCCAAGTTCCTGCGCCGCAGCGGTGAAATCGGTGTGCGTCGCGCACTGGGCGCCAGCCGCGGGCAGATCTTCCTGCAGTGCCTGGTCGAAGCGGGTGCGGTGGGCGTGGTCGGTGGCGTGCTCGGCATCGGGCTGGCGCTGCTGGGCCTGTACGCGGTACGCCAGCAGCCGGTGGACTACGCCAAGCTGGCCCATCTGGACGGCAGCATGCTGCTGCTCTCCCTCGGCCTGACCCTGCTCGCCAGCATCGCTGCCGGCTTCCTGCCCGCCTGGCGCGCGATGCAGGTCACCCCGGCCATCCAGCTCAAGTCGCAGTAAGCACGAGAACGAGGACTTCCCATGGACATCCGCCCCATCCTCAGCACCCTGCGCCGGCACAAGACCGCAGCCGCATTGATCGTGCTGGAAATTGCCCTGACCTGCGCCATCGTCTGCAATGCCCTGTTCCTGGTCACCCAGCGCGTGGAAAAGATCAGCCAGCCCAGCGGCCTGGTCGAGAACGAACTGGTGATGGTCCGGGTCAACGGCATCGGCAAGCAGACCAACGCCATGGCCCGCACCAACGAAGACCTCGCGTCGCTGCGCGCGATCCCCGGCGTGACCAACGTGACCAAGGTCAACCAGCTGCCGTTCCGCCGCAACTCGAGCAACACCAGCATCTCGCGCGAGCGTGACCAGGAACGCCCCACCGCCTTCGTTTCGCTGTACATGTTCAGCGAGAACGCTTTGCCGACGCTGGGCCTGCAGCTGGTCGCCGGCCGCGACTTCCTGCCCAGCGAGTACATCGACTACGAGGAGGCGCAGAAGAATCCCAAGCCTGACCGCGCCGCGCCGGTGATCATCAACCAGCAGGTCGCCGCCAAGATGTACCCGGACCAGAGCGCGCTGGGCAAGACGTTCTACATGGGCAACCAGGGCCTGCATGTGGTGGGCGTGGTCGCCCACCTGGCCACTCCGACCGACTACAACGACAACAGCACCCTGTCGATGATGCTGCCGGTGCGTACCGACTTCACCCGCGGGCCGTACATGCTGCGGACCTCGCCGGAGCGCCGCGATGAAGTGTTGAAGGGCGCGCTGGCTGCGTTGGAGCACAACGACCCCAATCGCCTGGTGCGCGAGAAGCTGACCTACCAGGAACAGCGCGCCGACTACTTCAAGAACGACCGCTCGATGGTCGGCCTGCTGGTCACCGTGTGCATCGCGCTGCTGGTGGTCACCGCACTGGGCATCGTCGGCCTGGCCAGCTTCTGGGTGCAGCAGCGCAGCAAGCAGATCGGCATCCGCCGCGCATTGGGCGCCACCCGTGGGCAGATCCTGCGCTACTTCCAGACCGAGAACTTCCTGCTGGCTACGTTGGGCATCGTGCTGGGCATGCTGGCGGCCTACGCCATCAACCTGGCGCTGATGAACATGTACGAACTGCCGCGCATGCCGCTGCTGTACCTGCCGCTGGGTGCGGTGCTGCTGTGGATGCTGGGCCAGATCGCGGTGTTCGGCCCGGCCCGCCGTGCCGCTGCCGTGCCGCCGGCCGTCGCCACGCGGGGGGCGTGAGATGCGCGCCGGCCTGCTGCTGGTGTTGTTGGCCCTGCCGCTGCCGGTGCTCGCCGGCAGCAGCAGCTCGCAGACCCTGCAGTGGCGCCAGGACGATGCGCGGCTGGCACTGCGCTCGACCGAGGGCGTGGTACGGGTGGATGCGGCCAGCCCGGAAGCGCGCTTCGGTGTGCGCAGCGGCGACCGCATCCTGCGCGTGAACGATTCGCCGGTGCGGCAGATCGAGCAGCTCGCCGACGCCATGCAGGCGGCATCGACGGCCACCGTCTACCTGCTGCTGCGTCGCGATGGCCGGATGCTCACCGTGCCGGTGAACGTGGCCCAGTGGCGCCCCGCGTTGGCCCCTCCACCACCGCCTCCGGCTCCCCCGCCGCCGCCCCCGCCACGGCGCTGAGGCCCGGCGGCCCCTGCGCCGCCATCGGTTTGGCTATGCTTGGTGGGTGGCGCCGAAAGCTCCGGCGCCATCCGCCCTTTTCCGTGCGCGGCGCCGACGCTTTCCGGCGCTTCCCTGCCCTCCCAGAAGCCGCCGAATGCCCGCGATCCTGATCATCGACGACAACGCCAGCGTGGGAACCGCGCTGGACGTGCTGTTCTCCCTGCACGACATCGACACCCTGCTGGCGCAGAGCCCGGCCGAAGGGCTGGCGCTGCTGGAGTCACAGGCGGTCGACCTGGTGATCCAGGACATGAACTTCAGCGAGGACACCACCTCTGGCGAGGAAGGCGAGGCACTGTTCGCGCAGATCCGCGAACGCCACCCCGACCTGCCGGTGATCCTGCTGACTGCGTGGACCCACCTGAGCAGTGCGGTGGACCTGGTCAAGGCCGGTGCCGCCGATTACCTGGCCAAACCCTGGGATGACCGCAAGCTGCTGACCACGGTCAACAACCTGCTGGAACTGTCCGAAGCGCGGCGCGAACTGGACCAGCGACGCCAGCGCGAGCAACGCCAGCGCCATGCACTGGAAGACAAGTACGCGTTGTGCGGCGCGGTGTTCGCCGACCCCGCCAGCGAACGGGTGATCGCCCTGGCCTGCCAGGTCGCGCGCTCGGAGCTGCCGGTGCTGATCACCGGCCCCAATGGCGCGGGCAAGGAGAAGATCGCGCAGATCATCCAGGCCAACTCGCTGGTGGCCAAGGGCCCGTTCGTTGCAGTGAACTGCGGCGCCCTGCCCTCCGAACTGATCGAGGCCGAGCTGTTCGGTGCCGAGGCCGGCGCCTATACCGGCGCCAACAAGGCGCGCGAAGGCAAGTTCGAGGCGGCCGATGGCGGCACGCTGTTCCTGGATGAAATCGGCAACCTGTCGCTGGGCGGGCAGATGAAGCTGCTGCGCGTGCTGGAGACCGGGCGCTTCGAACGCCTGGGCTCCAACCGCGAACGCCAGGTCAAGGTGCGCGTGGTCAGTGCGACCAATGCCGATCTGCCGGCGATGATCCGCGAGGGTACGTTCCGCGAAGACCTCTACTACCGGCTCAACACGGTGGAACTGACGCTGCCGCCACTGGCCGACCGCCCCGGCGACATCGTGCCGTTGGCCGAGCATTTCCTCAGCATCGGCAAGCCGCTGTCCAGCGCGGCGGCCAGTGCGCTGCAGCGGCATCTGTGGCCGGGCAACGTGCGCGAGCTGCGCAACGTGATCCAGCGTGCCGAACTGCTGGCCACCGGCAACCGCATCGAGGTAGCCGATCTCAACCTGCCGCGCGCGCCTGCTGCGCCGCGCCCGACGCCGAGCGCCGGCAATGATCCCGACCGCGCACGCATCGAAGAAGTGCTGGCGCGCAACCACGGGGTCATCGCGCAGGCGGCCAACGAGCTTGGACTGAGCCGGCAGGCGCTGTACCGGCGCATGGACCGTCACGGCATCCCACGCGAATGAAACGACGCTCCTTCACCTTCCGCCTGTTCCTGCGCCTGCTGCCGGTGCTGGCGTTGTCTGCTGCGCTGCCGTGGCTGCTGGCCTACTGGATGGACCATGGCTGGGTGGTGACCACGGTCTCCACGATCATCCTGCTGTCATTGATGTGGTGGACGCTGCGCCGCGCCACCGCACCGGTGCGCTCGTTGATGCGGGCGCTGTCCGGGACCACCAGCAGCTACCGCGACGGTGAGTACAACTTCGGCATCTACTGGCCCGGCAACGACGAACTGGGTGACCTGGTGCAGGCACACCGCGAACTGGGCGAGGTGCTGCGCGCACAGCGCCAGGGCCTGGTGCAGCGCGAACTGCTGCTGGACACCATGGTGCAGAACACACCGGTGGCAATGCTGCTGATCGCTGCCGGTGGCGATGGCATTTCCCGCGTGGTGTTCTCCAACCTGGCGGCGCGCAAGCTGCTGCACGGCGGCTGGAAGCTGGAAGGCCAGCGCATGGAAGACGTGCTTGAACAGTTGCCGGTTGAACTGCGCGATGCCATCGGCCGCGGCGGCGACAGCCTGTTCGCGGTGAAGTCGGAACACGAAGACGGCGTGGAGGGAGACGAGGACGACGAACAGGTCTATCACCTCTCGCGCCGCGCGTTCCAGCTCAACGGCCGTCCGCATGACCTGCTGCTGGTACGCCAGCTCACTGCCGAACTGCGCCGGCAGGAAGTGCAGACCTGGAAGAAGGTGATCCGGGTGATCAGCCACGAGCTCAACAACTCGCTGGCGCCGATCGCATCGCTGGCACACTCCGGCGGCGAACTGGTCAAGCGCGAACGCTTCGACCGGCTGCCGGAGATCTTCACCACCATTGAAGACCGCGCACGGCATCTGGAAGGCTTCATCCGGGGCTACGCACGTTTCGCCAAGCTGCCGCAGCCGCAGCTGCAGACCGTGCACTGGGCGCCGTTCCTGTCCAGCCTGTGCCAGCAGATTCCGTTCACGATGGAGCGTGAACTCGACGAGGAGCTGAGCAGCCGGATCGACATCGCCCAGTTCGGCCAGGCCCTGCTCAACCTGCTGAAGAACGCGCACGAGGCCTGCGCCGAAGCAGATCCGCCGAACGACGACGTGCAGGTGCAGCTGACCCGGCTGCCGCAGTGGTTGCGGCTGGATGTGCTGGACCGGGGCAAGGGCATGAACGAGCAGGTGCTGCAGAATGCGCTGATGCCGTTCTATTCGACCAAGCGCAATGGCACCGGGCTGGGGCTGGCACTCACCCGCGAGATCGTCGAGGCGCACGGCGGCAGGGTATCGCTGCAGAACCGCACCGACGGCGGGCTGTGCGTGTCGATCCTGTTGCCGGTGGGGTAGGTTTGTTCTTCCTTCTTCTGTTGATGGCTGAAGGTTGATCATTGTTCATGGGTGTCACTTTTCTTTTCGCGCGAAAAGAAAAGTAACCAAAAGAAACGCGCCGCCGGTCCGCGAGCCGTCGTGCTGCGCACGCCGGTACCCTGCGCTCCTCGGTCCGTCGAGGGACGGCGCGGGAACTCGCTTCGCTCAGACACCCGCGCCTCTTCGCCCTCGCCGGCCCTGCGGTGCTCGGCTCGCTTCAAGGCGGACTCGAGAAGCAAAGCAAAAGCATCCACGCATGGCGTGGATCTACTGGGTGCAGCTGTGGGGTTTGACTTGGGGCCGCCTTGAAGCGAGCCGAGCACCGCAGGGGAATCAGGGGCGAAGAGGTGCCGATGTCTGAGCGCAGCGAGTTCGGCACCGGCCCCTGATTCGCCGAGGAGCGCAGGGCACCGATGCGCAGCATCGGCTCGCGGCCGGCGGAACGTTTCTTTTGGTTACTTTTCTTTGCGTACAAAGAAAAGTGACACCCATGAAAGATGAGCAACCATCAGCAATCAACAGAAGAAGCAAAACTAAAGCACCCGTCGCATTGCCACCCGCAGGTGCATCGGGAATCCCAATGCGGCCTCCTCGGCCATCACCGCTCGCAAGCCCGCGCTCCACTCTGCCTCCGGCAGCACCTTGAATCCTTCGCTGGCATAGAAAGCCGCATTCCACGGAACATCGGACAACGTGGTCAGCACCGCCCCCGGATAGCCAAGCGCCTTGGCCTCGGCGAGTGCATGCCGCAGCAACGCTCGGCCATAACCACGCCGCGCGTGGCCGGGATCCACATCCATCTGCAGCACGTGGAAATCACCGTCGAGCGCACCGCCCAGCAGGTAGCCGGCGATGCTGCCATCGGCGCCGTCGATGACCCACAGCTGGTCACGCTGCAGTCCAGCCTGCAGCGTGAGCAGATCCAGTCCATGACCGGCGAACACCGGGTACGCCTCATGCCCGCGCAGCAGTTCGCCCGCACGCTGTTCGATGCGGGGCAATGCGTCGAGTTCGCCGACGCGCGGTGGCCTCGGCTCAGCTTTTCTTGATGGGACGCTGCCAGCCATCGATCGTTTCCTGGCGCGCACGGGCCACGGTCAGCTTGCCGTCCGGCGCAGTGCGGGTGATGACCGAACCTGCAGCGATCGTCGCCCCTTCACCGATCAGCACCGGCGCCACCAGCGAACTGTTGGAGCCGATGAAGGCGTTGTCACCGATGGTGGTGGTCGACTTGTTCACGCCGTCATAGTTGCAGGTGATGGTGCCCGCACCGATGTTGACCTTGCTGCCGATCACCGCATCGCCCAGGTAGGTCAGGTGGTTGGCCTTGCTGCCCACCCCCAGGGTGACTTTCTTGGTTTCCACGAAGTTGCCCACGTGCACGCCATCGGCCAGCACGGTACCGGGGCGCAGGCGCGCGAACGGGCCGATCTGTGCCGCCCCCTCGCTGACGACACCTTCGACATCGCAGTGCGCGCGCACCTCGGTGCCCGCGCCGAGCGTGACGTCCTTCAGCCGGGTGAACGGACCGATGGTGACGCCATCGCCGAGCACCACCTTGCCTTCCAGGATCACATCGACATCGATCATCACGTCGCTGCCGACGATCACTTCACCGCGGATGTCCACCCGCGCCGGATCCCGCACGCGCGCGCCCTGGATGCACAGCGCACGCACTGCGCGGCGTTGCCAGGCGCGTTCCAGCTGCGAGAGCTGCCATGGATCGTTCGCGCCTTCCGCGTCCTGCGCATCGGCCACCAGGGCCATCTCCGCCGGAGTGAACTCACGGGCGGCGAAGGCGAACACATCGGTCAGGTAATACTCGCCCTGTGCGTTGCTGTTGGACAGCTGTGACAGCCAACGGCGCAGCGCGGTCGACTCGGCAGTGATGATGCCGGTGTTGATGATGCGCACCCGGCGCTGTTCGTCATCGGCATCCTTCTGCTCGACGATCGCCCCCACCTTGCCTTCGGCATCGCGCAGCACGCGACCATAGCCGGTGGGATCCTCGACATCGGCGACCAGCACGGCCAGCCGGCCCGGTTGCGCCAGCAGATCGCGCAGGGTCTGCGCACGGATCAAGGGCACATCGCCGTACAACACCAGCACCTGCGCGGCATCGGGCACCTCCGGCATGGCCTGGGCAACGGCGTGGCCGGTACCCAGCTGCTGCGCTTGTTCAGCCCACAACAGGTCCGGCTGGTCAGCGAAGTAGTGTCGCACCTGGTCCCCACCGTGGCCGTACACCACGTGGATGGCAGCCGGCTGCAGTTCGCGCGCCGTGGCGATCACATGCGCCAGCATCGGCTGACCGGCAATCGGCTGCAGTACCTTGGGCAGCAACGACTTCATGCGCTTGCCGGCGCCAGCGGCGAGGATGATCACGTGCAGGGGTTGGGTCATGGAGAGGGGCCACGCAGCGGCGGCAATCTGAGGACTGGCTGATAGGATAGCCGAGCTCTTTCCCTGCCTGACGTGAACCGTGAATTCCTTGAAGGAACGACTTCTCAATCTGCTGCCCTGGATGGGCCCACTCCTGCTGCTCATCGGCCTGGCCATCACGCCACTGCTCAAGAGCCTGCCATCGGGTCGCTTCGGTGAACTGGTCGCACTGGGTCTGCTGACCTGCGCCTTGGCATGGCTGATGCGACGCCTGCGTGGCTGGTCCATGGCCAGCGGCCTGGCGGTGCTCTGGATACTTCTGCTCCCCCTGTTCACCGGGGTATTTCCGCTGCTGGCAACGGTCTTGCTGCTGCTGGTTGCGATCGTGATCGGTCAGGCGCTGTTCGTGCAGCGCCCGTTGGCCCTGCAGGCGATGGCTGGCCTGTTGGGACTTTCGGCAGTGCTGGGCTGGACCCTGCTGGTTCCGATCCATTTCCGCTGGGTCTATCTGCCGGTGGGCCTTGCCGTGGTGATCTGGCGCCGTTCGCTGCTGTGGTCATCGTTGCGGGCCGGCCTGGCGCAGTGGCGGCAGTCCGTGGCGGACGCGCCGCGCAGCGCCGCTTTCGCTGTGCTGGTGGTGGGCTTGGCCAGTACCGCCTGCTGGTTGCCGACCCTGCAGTACGACGACCTCACCTACCACCTGCGCTTGCCATGGCAGTTGCTGGAACAGGGCGTCTATCAACCGGCGCCCCAGCACCAGATCTGGGCGCTGGCGCCCTGGGCGACGGATATCATCCAGGCAGTACCGCAGGTAATCGCAGGGGCTGAATCACGCGGCCCGGTCAACGCGATCTGGCTGTTGCTGCTGGCCACGGGCGCCTGGCAGCTTGCGGCGCAGCTCGGCGCGAGCGTGCTGCTGCGCTGGCTGGCGGTTGCCATGGTAGCCAGCCTGCCGCTGACCGCCGGCCTGGCGGGTGGCATGCAGACCGAGCTGCCAACCGCTGCGGTGCTGCTCTGGATGTGTGCGCTGGCTGCCGCGCCCCGTGATGGCCGCTTGTCCAACTGGATGCTGCTGGCGGTGCTGGCCGGTGGACTGCTGGCGATGAAGTCGATGAGTGCGGTGATGGCACTCCCTGTCCTGGCCTGGGCACTGATCCGCCATCCGTGGCCGTCGTTGCCGCGCATCGGCCTGGTGCTGCTGGCAGGACTGCTGGTCGGTGGTGCCAACTATGTGTTCGCGCAGTGGATTGCTGGCAATCCGGTGCTGCCGCTGTTCAACGGCATCTTCCAGTCTCCCTACTTCGCTCCGACGAACTTCATCGACCTGAAGTACAAGATCGGCTTCGGTCCCGACCTGCCGTGGGCACTGACCTTCCATTCATCGCGCTACTTCGAATCGCACGATGGTGCGGCGGGCGTGGTCCTGATCGGCTTGGCCGGGCTGTGGCTGCTGGCCGTGCTGCGTCCGCCAACTCGCGCGGCGGCACTGGTGGCACCGGCCGTGCTGGCACTGCCGCTGTTGCCGATCCAGTACCTGCGCTACGCCTATCCTGGCATGGCATTGCTGTGCGTGGTCGCCGTGGCGTCGCTCGGCGCCGGTCCCCTGCGCCGGCCTCTCATTGGACTGCTGGTGGCGCTGTGCGTGCTCAATGTCAGCTTCCAATCCACCGGCTACTGGATGCTGCGTAGCGGAGCGTTGAAGGACACGCTGAAGGCGGCTGGCCGCGATGCTCCGTTGTTCCAGCGTTTTGCACCCGAACGCGCACTGGCCGCAGCCATCCGTGCGTCGGGTGAAGACGAGGGCACCGTGCTGCTGCTGGATCCGGATGACCCGTTCTTCGCCGAATTCGGTACCCGTGGGCGCACGATCAGCTGGTACTCGCCCAGCCTGCAGGCGGCCGCCGCCAACGCCGAGCTGGATCCCAGCGGCAAGCGCTGGCTCGCCATGCTGCAGCAACAGCAGGTCAGGCACGTCATCCTCCGCAGTGAAGCGCTCACACCCTCACAGAAACTCGCACTTGAGCTGGCAGGTGCCCACCTGCGCGAAGAAGCCGGCGGCCGCCAGTGGTGGAGCCTCCCGGCGCCTCCAGGAAAGCCATCGCGATGAACATCCCCCCTCCGACCAGCCCCACCACAGCGGTCCGGCCCGACGACTCGCCGCGCATTGCGGTGGTGATCCCGTGCTATCGCGTGCGCGCGCATATCCTGCAGGTCATCGCCGGCATCGGACCGGAAGTGGGCTGGATCATCGCCGTCGATGATGCCTGTCCCGAGGCAAGCGGCGCCTGGATTCGCGAACACTGCACCGATCCGCGCGTCATCGTGGTCCATCACGAGCAGAACCAGGGAGTGGGTGGTGCCACGCTGACCGGCTACCAGCACGCGCTGCAGACACCTGCCCATGTGGTGGTCAAGCTCGACGGCGACGGGCAGATGGATGCCGGCCTGCTTCCCCGCTTTGCCAGCCCACTTCTGTCCGGCCACGCGGACTACGCCAAGGGCAACCGCTTCCATCGCGTCGGCTTCGTGCGCGGCATGCCTTGGGTGCGCCTGGCTGGCAATGCGGCGCTTTCGTTCATGACCAAGCTGTCCAGCGGATACTGGCAGATCGCTGATCCGACCAACGGCTACACGGCGATCCGCAGTGAAGTACTGCAGGAGCTGGAGCTCGAGCGGATCGCAAAGCGCTACTTCTTCGAATCGGACCTGCTGTATCACCTCAACCAGGTGCGTGCCGTGGTGATCGATGTACCGATGCGCGCCCGCTATGAAGACGAAACCAGCAGCCTGAGCCCGTTACGCATCCTTGGCCCGTTCCTGCTGGGGCATCTGCGCAATACCCTGCGTCGCCTGCTTTACAGCTACGGCATACGCGGCTTCTCGCTGGCCAGCGTAGAACTGCTGCTTGGCAGCGTCCTACTGGCCGGCGGCGGCATATTTGGCCTTTGGCGGTGGTGCCTCTCAGCCGACAGTGGTGTACCGGCCACTGCGGGTACCGTGATGATCGCCGGCCTGCCCATCATCGTGGGCATGCAGATGCTGTTGTCCTGGCTCAATTTCGATGTAGCCAGCGAACCGCGGCAACCCGTGCATCGTCTGCTTGGCGTCGAACAGGCCCTGCGCAGCGTCATCGGGAAGCCTCGGCAATGACCCTCCTGCGCCAGGGCAGCGCATACATCGTCATCGGCCTGGTGCAGCTGCTGCTGGACTGGCTGGTGTTCGTGGGAAGCACCGCACTCGGGCTGCCGGTCGCTCCTGCCAACATCGTCGGCCGTTTGGCCGGCATGCTGCTCGGCTTCTGGCTCAATGGCCGCTATACCTTTGCTGCCGCCGGCCAACAGCGCCTGGGCTGGAAGCGCTTCGCGCGCTTCTTCCTGCTTTGGATTCTGCTCACCGCGGCCAGCACCCTGCTGGTGACGGCGGTCGACCATGCGGTGGGGCTGCAGTACACGTGGCTCGCCAAGCCGCTGGTGGAAGGTGGCCTGGCCCTGGTGACTTTCGTGCTGCTGCGGCACGTCGTGTACCGCTGACCGGATGGCGGCCTGCTCCGGGCATGCGGCAGCGGAAAACAAACAAAAACGCCGGCATGGCAGCCGGCGTTCCTGCACTCACCCATGCCTTGCAGGCAGAGGTGTCACCTCGGCACGGTTCAGTGCTTGAGGGTCTTGCGCAGGCGCTCCAGCGCCTGCAGCTGGACAACGGCTTCAGCCAGCTTCTGCTGGGCTTCGGCCACTTCCATCGCTTCGCCGCGGTTGGCCAGGATGCGCTCGGCTTCTTCCTTGGCCTTGCGGACCGAGGCTTCGTCGATGTCCTGTGCGCGGATCGCGGTGTCGGCCAGCACGGTCACCACCTGCGGCTGCACTTCCAGGATGCCGCCGGAAATGGCGAAATCCAGCTGCTCGCCACTCGGCGTGGTCACTACCACCTTGCCCGGCTTCAGGCGGGTGATCAGCGGTGCGTGCTTGGGCGCGATGCCCAGTTCGCCCAGCTCACCGGTGGCCACGACCAGGGTCGCTTCGCCACGGAAGATTTCCTGCTCGGCGCTGACGATGTCGCAACGGATGGTGCTCATGTAACTCTCTTCGCTAGGGGGCGGGTCGAACCCACCGCAGGGATTCCGCAGCGGTGGGCGCAGGCCCACCCCGTGTCACGGTCGGGACGGGCGTGTGCCCGTCCCTGCCGCATCAGGCCTTCTCGGCCATCTTCTTGGCCTTCTCGACCGCTTCTTCGATGCTGCCGACCATGTAGAACGCCTGCTCCGGCAGGTGGTCGTACTCGCCATCGACGATGGCCTTGAAGCCACGGATGGTGTCCTTCAGCGACACGTACTTGCCCGGCGAGCCGGTGAACACTTCGGCCACGTGGAATGGCTGGCTGAAGAAGCGCTCGATCTTGCGGGCGCGCGACACGGCCTGCTTGTCTTCTTCGGACAGTTCGTCCATGCCCAGGATGGCGATGATGTCCTTCAGTTCCTTGTACTTCTGCAAGGTCTGCTGGACGCGCTGGGCGGTGTCGTAGTGCTCGTGGCCGATGACCAGCGGGTCCATCTGGCGGCTGGTGGAATCCAGCGGATCGACCGCCGGGTAGATACCCAGCGAAGCGATCGAACGCGACAGGGTCACGGTCGAGTCAAGGTGGGCGAAGGTGGTCGCCGGCGACGGATCGGTCAAGTCATCGGCCGGCACGTAGACGGCCTGGATCGAGGTGATCGAACCATTCTTGGTCGAGGTGATGCGCTCCTGCAGGACGCCCATTTCCTCGGCCAGGGTCGGCTGGTAGCCCACTGCCGACGGCATACGACCCAGCAGTGCCGACACTTCGGTACCGGCCAGGGTGTAGCGGTAGATGTTGTCCACGAACAGCAGCACGTCCTTGCCCTTGCCGTTCTCGTCCTTCTCGTCGCGGAAGTACTCGGCCATGGTCAGGCCGGTCAGGGCGACGCGCAGACGGTTGCCCGGCGGCTCGTTCATCTGGCCGTACACCATCGCGACCTTGTCCAGGACGTTGGAGTCCTTCATCTCGTGGTAGAAGTCGTTGCCCTCACGGGTACGCTCACCCACGCCGGCGAACACGGACAGACCGCTGTGCGCCTTGGCGATGTTGTTGATCAGTTCCATCATGTTGACGGTCTTGCCGACGCCGGCGCCGCCGAACAGGCCGACCTTGCCGCCCTTGGCGAACGGGCACATCAGGTCGATGACCTTGATGCCGGTTTCCAGCAGCTCGGTGGCCGGGGACTGGTCTTCGTACGACGGAGCAGCACGGTGGATTTCCCAGGTGTCGCTGGCGGTAACCGGACCGGCTTCGTCGATCGGACGGCCGAGCACGTCCATGATGCGGCCCAGGGTGCCAGCGCCGACCGGCACGGAGATGCCGCGCTCGGTGTTGGTGGCCACCAGGTTGCGCTTCAGGCCATCGGTGGAGCCCAGCGCGATGCAGCGGACCACGCCGTCACCGAGCTGCTGCTGCACTTCCAGGGTGATTTCGGTGTTGTCCACCTTCAGCGCGTGGTACACCTTCGGCACCGACTCGCGGGGGAATTCGACGTCGACGACGGCGCCGATGATCTGAACGATCTTGCCCTGACTCATTGCTGCATCCTCTAAATGTGTGCTTTTAACGAACGCGGTCAGACTGCTGCCGCGCCGCCGACGATTTCGGAGATTTCCTGGGTGATCGCTGCCTGGCGGGCCTTGTTGTAGACCAGCTGCAGGGTTCCGATCAGCTTGTTGGCGTTGTCACTGGCCGACTTCATCGCCACCATGCGCGCGGCATGCTCGGAAGCGACGTTTTCCAGCAGCGCCTGGTACACCAGCGACTCGATGTAACGCGTCATCACGTGCTCGAGCACGGTCGCGGCATCGGGTTCGTACAGGTAGTCCCAGTCGTGGTGCGCAACCTGCTTCTCGGCGGCCGGCAGCGGCAGCAGCTGATCGAAGCTGGCCTTCTGCACCATCGTGTTGACGAAGCGGTTGTAGACCAGATACACGCGGTCGACCTTGCCTTCGGTGAAGGCGTCGAGCATGACCTTGATCACACCGATCAGCGATTCCAGCTTCGGCGTGTCGCCGATGTGGGTCACCGTGCCGACCATGTTCACCTTGACCCGGCGGAAGAAGGTCGATGCCTTCTGGCCGATGGTCACCAGGTCCACTTCGGCGCCCTTGTCCTGCCAGGCCTTGGCTTCGCCAAGCATCTTGCGGAACAGGTTGTTGTTGAGGCCGCCGGCCAGACCGCGATCGGAGGAGATCACGATGAAACCGACCCGCTTGACCTGCTCACGCTCGACCAGGAACGGATGCTGGTAGTCGGTGCTGGCCTGCGCCAGGTGGCCGATCACCTGCTTCATCGCCTGCGCGTACGGACGCGAGGTCTTCATCCGATCCTGCGCCTTGCGGATCTTGGAGGCCGAGACCATTTCCAGGGCGCGCGTCACCTTGCGGGTGTTCTGCACGCTCTTGATCTTGGTTTTGATTTCGCGTCCGCTTGCCATCTTTTATTCCCGTGGCGCGGGGCCTGGGCCCCGCGTTGTTCAACCGTTTGATCGTCTGGTCCAGCGGAGCATCGCTCCGCTCTACAGGACCTCGATTACCAGCTGCCGGTGGTCTTGAACTCGACGATGCCCTTCTTGAAGGCACCTTCGATGTCGTTGTCCCAACCGCCGGTGGCGTTGACCTTGCCGATCAGTTCGCCCTGGGTGTTGGCGAAGTGCGCGTGCAGGCCTTCTTCGAACGCCAGCAGCTTGCTGACCGGCACGTCGTCGAGGTAACCCTCGTTGACGGCGTAGATCGACAGCGCCTGGTTGGCGATCGACATCGGCGCGTACTGCTTCTGCTTCATCAGCTCGGTGACGCGCTGACCGCGCTCCAGCTGCTTGCGGGTGGCTTCGTCCAGGTCCGAGGCGAACTGCGCGAACGCAGCCAGCTCGCGGTACTGGGCCAGCGAGATACGGATACCGCCAGACAGCTTCTTGATGATCTTGGTCTGCGCCGAACCACCGACGCGCGACACCGAGATACCGGCGTTCACGGCCGGGCGGATGCCGGCGTTGAACAGATCGGTTTCCAGGAAGATCTGGCCGTCGGTGATCGAGATCACGTTGGTCGGAACGAACGCGGAGACGTCGCCGGCCTGGGTTTCGATGATCGGCAGCGCGGTCAGCGAACCGGTCTTGCCGGTGACCTTGCCTTCGGTGAACTTCTCGACATATTCCTCGGACACGCGGGCAGCGCGCTCGAGCAGACGGGAGTGCAGGTAGAACACGTCACCCGGGTAGGCTTCACGGCCCGGCGGGCGCTTCAGCAGCAGCGAGATCTGGCGGTAGGCCACGGCCTGCTTGGACAGATCGTCGTACACGATCAGCGCGTCTTCGCCGCGGTCCATGAAGTACTCGCCCATGGTGCAGCCCGAGTAGGCGCTGATGTACTGCATCGCGGCCGATTCGGACGCGGTGGCAGCCACCACGATGGTGTGCGCCAGGGCGCCGTTCTCTTCCAGCTTGCGCACGATGTTGGCAACGGTCGAGGCCTTCTGGCCGATCGCTACGTACACGCACTTGATGCCGGTGCCCTTCTGGTTGATCACCGCATCGATGGCCAGCGCGGTCTTGCCGGTCTGGCGGTCACCGATGACCAGCTCGCGCTGGCCACGGCCGATCGGGATCATCGAGTCGACCGACTTGTAACCGGTCTGCACCGGCTGGTCGACCGACTTGCGCCAGATCACGCCCGGCGCAACGCGCTCCACCGGAGCGGTCAGGTCGGTGCCCAGCGGGCCCTTGCCGTCGATCGGCTCGCCGAGTGCGTTGACGACGCGGCCCAGCAGTTCCGGACCGACCGGCACTTCCAGGATGCGGCCGGTGGTCTTGGCGACGTCACCTTCGCGCACTTTCTCGTAGCCACCCAGGACCACGGCGCCGACCGAGTCGCGCTCCAGGTTCAGGGCCAGGGCGAAGGTGTTGTTCGGCAGTTCGATCATTTCGCCCTGCATCACGTCGGCCAGACCGAAGATGCGCACGATGCCGTCGGACACGCTGGTCACGGTGCCTTCGTTGCGCGATTCCGCGGCCAGCTTGACCTTCTCGATGCGGTTCTTGATCAGTTCGCTGATTTCGGAGGGGTTGAGCGTGGTTGCCATCGTCAAGTCCTAGTGCCGGCAGCGGGGCCGGACGTTAAATGAATTCAGTTAGCGAGCGCGGTCTGCAGACGGGCCAGCTTGCCCTTCAGCGAACCATCGATGACCACGTCGCCGGCGTCGATCACAGCGCCGCCGATCAGCGAGGCGTCGACCGCGGTGGCCACTTCGACCTCGCGGTTGAAGCGCTTGCGCAGCGCGGCCTTGATCGCGTCCAGCTCGGCAACCGACAGCTCGGCCGCGGAGGTCACCGTGGCCTTGACCACGTGCTCGGCCTCGGCGCGCAGCGCGTCGAACATGCCAGCGATTTCCGGCAGCAGCGGCAGACGATGCGATTCGGCAAGCACAGCCAGGAAGCGCGAGTAGGTCTCGCCGCGGGACTCCGGCGCCAGCAGGGCGACGGCGTCATCGCGACCCAGCTCCGGGTTGGCGAGCAGGGCCGCCACGCGCGGGTCGGCGGCGACGTGGGCGGAGAACGCCAAAGCGTCCGACCACGGCGCGAACGCGCCTTCGTCACGCGCGGTCGCGAAGGCGGCGCGGGCGTACGGGCGGGCAAGCGTGAGGGCCTGGCTCATCCTTAAATCTCCGAGGCCAGCTCGTCGAGCAGCGCCTTGTGGGCGTTGGCGTCGATTTCGCGCTTGAGCAGCTTTTCGGCACCGGTCACGGCCAGCGCGGACACCTGCTTGCGCAGATCTTCACGGGCACGGTTGGCGGCGGCGTCGATTTCGGCCTGGGCCAGGTCCTTCTGACGGGTGGCTTCGGCAACAGCTTCGTTGCGGGCCGCGTCGACGATCTGGTTGGCACGCGCGTGGGCCTGGTCGATGATCTCGTTGGCCTTGGTGCGGGCTTCCTTCAGCGCTTCATTGACCTTGTCCTGCGCCTGGGCCAGATCTTTCTGGCTGCGGTCGGCAGCAGCGAGGCCTTCAGCGATCTTCTGCTGGCGCTCTTCGATCGCGTTCATCAGCGGCGGCCAGATCTTGGTCGCGATGAGCCAGATCAGGGCGGCAAAGGCCAGGGCCTGGGCGATGAGGGTAAAACCGATATCCATGGGGTTCGCTCAGTCGGTTGTGACGGGATGGACGCGCCGCCACATGGGCGGCGCCTCCGAACCTTCATCCGCGACCAGGCGCCTGCGGCGCCCGGTCGTTTCGCTTTCGCTGGATCAGCCAGCGATTGCCGGCAGGCGCGAGACGAACTCGCCGACCATCGGGTTGGCGAAGGCGAACAGCAGGCCCACGGCGACCGAGATGATGAAGGCGGCGTCGATCAGGCCGGCGGTGATGAACATGCGGACCTGCAGGACCGGGATCAGTTCCGGCTGGCGCGCGGCCGACTCCAGGAACTTACCGGCCATGATGGCCAGACCCAGACCGGCGCCCAGCGCGGCCAGGCCGATCATGATGCCGACGGCGAGGACGGTGGAGCTCTGAACTTGGGCGAGATTGGTCAGGACGGCGAAGTACATGGTTTTCTCCAGGAACTTGATTGCTAAGGGTTTAGAAACAAACGGATGAAGGGTGAAGCGAAACTCAGTGAGCGTCTTCCGACAGGCTCAGGTACACGATGGACAGCATCATGAAGATGAAGGCCTGCAGCGGAATCACCAGAAGGTGGAACAGCATCCAGCCGAAGCCGGCGAACGCGCCTGCAAACATGCCGGCGATACCTGCACCGCCCAGCACCCAGATCAGCAGGAACACGATTTCACCGCCGAACATGTTGCCGAACAGTCGCATCGCCAGCGAGATCGGCTTGCTCAGCCACTCGACGATGTTCAGGATCAGGTTGAACGGCATCATCCACTTGCCAAACGGTGCGGTCAGGAATTCCTTGGCGAAACCGCCAAAGCCCTTGGCGCGCAGCGCGAAGAACAGCATCAGGAAGAACACGCTGATCGACATGCCCAGGGTGGCATTGACGTCAGCGGTGGGGACCGGCTTCCAGTACGGCACGCCCATCAGTTCGAGCGGCTTGGCGATGAAGTCGGCCGGGATCATCTTGATGAGGTTCATCAGGAGGATCCAGAAGAAGATCGTGATCGCGATCGGGGTCACCAGCTTGCTGGTGCCGTGGTAGGTGTCCTTGGCCTGGCGGTCAACGAACTCCAGGCAGATCTCGACGAACGCCTGCCACTTGCCCGGCACGCCGGAGGTGGCCTTGCGGGTGCCGAGCCAGAAGGCGACGACCATCACCAGGCCCATCAGCAGCGAGGTCACCAGCGTGTCCACGTGGATTGCCCACGGAGAGCCATGACCTGCCGTCAGATTGTGCAGGTGATGCTGGATGTAGGAGGTGGGTGTAAGCGCCTCGCCTGCCATGTGTCCGGAACCTTAAGTTAAATGAATTCGATTAGCGCCTGGCCATGGCCAGGACCTGGAACATCAGCCCGACGGCGATACCGGCCAACAGCGCCAATGCAGGCAGCTTGAAGACCAGGAACCCCACCATCAGGACACCAAAAACGAGCGCCCACTTGGCCACGATCGCAACGATCAGGCGCGCCATGGCCGAACCGGCCCCCAGCGCACCACCACCCAATGCCATCCTCGCCGCCACCCAACCACCGGCCGAAACCGCCACGCCGGATGCCAGGGCACCAAGGGCATACTTCGGCCCTACCAGCAGGAAGGCCAGAGCCAGGACAGCCACTGCGGCCAGCGGGTAGACCGCGGCGCGCAGCATCAGTCGCCGACCCGTTTCTACGGAGTTCAGCACAGGACGTCCCGCGTGGTTACAAGTGGATGGCTGAGGCGACTACAGCAGGGGGGCCTCATCGAGCCGCCAAATTATAGCAATGGGACAATTTGCGAGACAACCGGTGCCTGTTCATATCGGAACAGCGCAAGTTGCGGTAAGGGCTGCGCTTCTACAGCCCACCACGGGGACAATGACATCTGCGCGATGTTGCGCCGCAACGTATTCAACTTTGGTCGCAGGCGGCGGAACTTTCCGCCGACGGCGATGGTCCGATCCTGCGACCTGCCTGCAGCTACCTCGTCGACGCTTCGCCTGCAGGTCCCCATGATGGCCCCGAAGCGCCGCTCCGGGGCCATCTTTTTCGCACGGCAGCGACAGCGCTGAACCGTCCACACCGCGTGGACCATACTTTCACGAATGGTGGACAGCGACGTCCGGCAAAGTGGCCTTCATTCCGATGAACCACTGCAAGGACTCTTTCGATGCGCTCCGTCCCCACCCTGCTCGCCCTCTCGCTTCTCGCCGCCGGCGCGTCGTTCGCCTCCGCCGCCCATGCCGCCGAAGGCGATGACCGCTTCGCCCTGCGCCTGGGTGCGATGAACATCGACTCGGACAACACCCTGCGCGGCAATACCAATGTCGCCGGCCAGGACATCGGCTTCTCCGAGGACTTCAAGCTGGGTGGCAAGGAATGGGAGCCGCGTATCGACGGCATGTTCCGCATCAGCAACCGCCAGCGCCTGCTGTTCAACTACTTCAAGTACGACAAGGACCGCCGCGAGACGCTCGGCCAGGATATTTCCTTCGGCAACGTCAACGTGCCGGCCGACAGCTTCGTCAAGGCAGAGCTGAAGTATCAGGTGGCCAGCCTGGTGTATGACTACTCGGTGGTGGACACCGAGAAGTTCGACCTCGGCCTGCAGCTGGGTGCCGAGTACGCGAAGGTCAGCACCAAGGGCTACGCCGACCTTGGCACGGTGTACGAAGGCCAGTTCCTGGACGAGAAGACCGACGGTGTTGCGCCGGTGGTCGGTGCACGCCTGAGCTTCACCCCGTCCGAAAAGTGGATGATCACGCTGCAGGGCCAGTACCTCAACACGCGCTGGGGCAGCTTCGACGACTACAAGGGTGACCTCAGCCGCGCCAACGCGATCGTCGATTACCGCTTCACCGACAACTTCGGCGTGTTCGCCGGCTACGACTGGTTCAAGCTGGATGCGGACAAGAAGGGCAGCGACGGCACCATCGGCCTGAAGCAGGAATTCAAGGGCCCGGTGGCCGGTATCAGCGTCACCTTCTAAGCCCTACGCCTCTTCCACAACGCTCTCTCCTGGCGCGGCCTCCGGAACATCGGGGGCCGCGTTTTTTGTGGGTTCCTGACAGAAGAGCAGAAGCGGGTTGGTCGAGCGCTGGAGGGAGAGGGGGCTGGGTGCGAATGTCCCCCGGCGCCAGCCTGCGGCCGTCACCTCCTCCTTTACTTCGCACCCAGCCCCCTCTCCCTCCGCGTATCAGGCATCCACGCTGCCTTTGTAGTGGCTGCTGCTCTACCTTCCGCAAGCCGAGCCGCTGCGCGGGCGGCAGGCGTTTCGACAAAGTAAAGGAGGAGGCGACCGCCGCAGGCGGGCGACGGGGGACATTTGTCGAAATGCCTGCCGCCCGCGCGGCGGCCCTACAGCTCGCAAAAATCCGGAGCGGAGAAACAAAAAAAACCCCGGCAATGCCGGGGCTTTTTGTTCGGAAAGGCGCGGGCGCCTTATTTCTTCTTCGGCATGTACAGATCGGTGATCGTGCCGTCGTAGATTTCCGAGGCCATCGCCACCGATTCGCTCAGCGTCGGGTGCGCGTGGATGGTGTGGCCGATATCTTCGGCTTCGGCACCCATTTCGATTGCCAGGCCGATCTCGGCCAGCAGATCACCAGCATGCACACCGACGATGGCACCACCGATGATGCGATGGCTGTCTTCGTCGAAGATCAGCTTGGTGAAGCCCTCGGTGCGACCGATGCCGATCGCGCGGCCGCTGGCGGCCCACGGGAACTTCGCCACGCCGACCTTCAGGCCCTTGGCCTTGGCTTCGGTCTCGGTCACGCCGACCCAGGCGATTTCCGGGTTGGTGTAGGCCACCGACGGAATCACACGGGCCACCCACTCCTTCTTGTGCCCGGCAGCCACTTCGGCCGCCAGCTTGCCCTCATGCGTGGCCTTGTGGGCCAGCATCGGGTTGCCGACGATATCGCCGATGGCAAAGATGTGCGGCACGTTGGTGCGCATCTGCCGGTCGACCGGAATGAAACCGCGGTCGGTGACCTGCACGCCGGCCTTGTCCGCGTCGATCTTCTTGCCGTTCGGCGAGCGGCCCACGGCCACCAGCACGCGGTCGAAGGTGCCCTGCGCCAATGCCGGCGTCTGCCCTTCCTCGGCGGCTTCGAAGGTCACGGTGATGCCCTTGGCATCGGCGGTCACGCCGGAGGCCTTGGTCTTCAGGTGAACCTCGATGCCCTGCTTCTTCAGGCGGTCGGCCAGCGGCTTGACCAGGTCCTTGTCGGCGCCCGGCATCAGCTGGTCCATGAACTCGACCACGGTCACCTTGCTGCCCAGCGCACCGTAAACGGTGGCCATTTCCAGGCCGATGATGCCGCCACCGACGACCAGCAGCGAACCGGGCACTTCAGCCAGTTCCAGAGCGTCGGTGGAGTCCATCACGCGCTTGTCGTCCCACGGGAAGTTCGGCAGCTTCACCGCCTGCGAACCGGCGGCGATGATGCACTTCTGGAAGCGCAGCAGCTGGGTGCTGCCGTCTTCAGCCGTGATCAGCAGTTCGTTGGCCGACACGAATTTGCCCACGCCCTGCACGTTGCGGACCTTGCGCTGCTTGGCCATGCCGGCCAGGCCCTTGGTCAGCTGGTTGACGACCTTTTCCTTGTACTGGCGCAGCTTGTCCAGGGTGATGGTCGGCTTGCCGAACTCGACGCCGAAATCACCGGCGTGGGCGACTTCGTCGATCACCGCTGCGGCATGCAGCAGTGCCTTGGACGGAATGCAGCCCACGTTGAGGCAGACGCCGCCGAGGCTGGCATAGCGCTCGACCAGCACCGTATCCAGGCCGACGTCGGCGGCGCGGAAGGCGGCGGTGTAGCCGCCCGGGCCCGAGCCCAGCACGACCATTTCGCATTCGATGTCGGCGGCCTTGCCACTGGCCAGCGCCGGCTTCGGTGCTGCCGGCTCGGCCGGGGCGCGGTGCGACGGGGTCACCGGCGGCTTGCTGGCCGGAGCGGCCGCAGCCGGGGCCGGCGCAGCAGCCTTGGCCGGCGCTTCAGCGGCGCCCTCGGACTCCAGCAGCACGACGACCGCGCCTTCGGACAGGCTGTCGCCCAGCTTGACCTTGATTTCCTTGACCACGCCGGCAGCCGAGGACGGCACTTCCAGGGTGGCCTTGTCCGACTCCAGGGTCACCAGACCCTGGTCTTTCTTCACCGTATCGCCAACGGCGACCAGCACTTCGATCACCGGTACATCGCTGTAATCGCCGATGTCGGGAACCTTGATTTCAATCGTGGCCATGGTGGGTTTTCCTCGTGCCCGACCGGCGTGGCCGGCGGGCTGTCACTGCGTTTCGACAGGCGGCCGCGCCAGGGGCAGCGGCCGCACGGTGGGGGCGAAGCGGTGCCTTACAGCAGCACGCGGCGCATGTCGGCCAGCACCTGCGAGAGGTACGTGGTGAAGCGTGCGGCCAGGGCGCCATCGATGACGCGGTGGTCGTAGCTCAGCGACAGCGGCAGCATCAGCTTCGGTGCGAATTCCTTGCCGTTCCAGACCGGCTGGATGGACGACTTGGAGACGCCGAGGATGGCCACTTCCGGTGCATTGACGATCGGGGTGAACGCGGTGCCGCCGATGCCGCCCAGCGAGCTGATCGAGAAGCAGCCGCCGCTCATGTCGGCCGGGCCCAGCTTGCCGTCGCGCGCCTTCTTGGCCAGTTCGCCGGTTTCCTGCGCGATCTGCACCACGCCCTTCTTGTCGACATCGCGGATGACCGGAACGACCAGGCCGTTCGGGGTATCGGCCGCGAAACCAATGTTGAAGTACTTCTTCAGGGTCAGGTTCTCGCCGCTGGCATCCAGCGAAGCGTTGAACTCCGGGAACTGCTTCAGCGCCGCAGCGCTGGCCTTGATCAGGAAGGCGAGCATGGTCAGCTTGATGCCGGCCTTCTCGTTCTCCTTGTTCAGCGCCACGCGCAGGCCTTCCAGGTCGGTGATGTCGGCCTGCTCGAACTGGGTGACGTGCGGGATCATCGCCCAGTTGCGGGCCAGGTTCGCACCGGAGATCTTCTTGATGCGCGACAGCGGCTGCACTTCAACGTCGCCGAACTTGCTGAAATCGACCTTCGGCCACGGCAGCAGGTTGAGGCCACCGCCGGCGGCCACGGTGCCACCGGCAGCCGCCGGAGCGCCGCCGCTGAGCGCGGCCTTGACGAATTTCTGCACGTCGGCCTTGGTGATGCGGCCGCCCTTCTCGCTGCCGCTGACCTGCAGCAGGTCGACACCCAGCTCACGGGCGAACACGCGTACCACCGGCGATGCGTAGGGCACCTTGGCCGGCAGCACGCCATCGGCGTTGAACTGCACCGGCGGACTGCTCGGCGCGCCGGCCGAGGGGGCGCTGGCGATCTCGCGGGCGGCCAGCTTGTCCGGCTGTGCCGGCACGGCGACCGGCTCGACCTTGGTGGCCGTCTCGGCGGCGGCCGGGGCGGCGGCAGCGGCGGCCTTGCTCGGGGCCGGGGCGGCAGCGCCTTCGGCTTCGATGATGGCGACTACGTTGCCCTGCGACAGATTGTCGCCGACCTTGACCTTGATCTCCTTGACCACGCCGGCGACCGACGACGGCACTTCCATGGTGGCCTTGTCGCTTTCCAGCGTGACCAGGCCCTGGTCCTTCTTCACCGTATCGCCCACGGCGACCAGCACTTCGATGACCGGAATACCGCTGTAGTCGCCGATATCCGGCACCAGCGCTTCAACCGCGCCGCCGCTGGCAGCGGGGGCGGCAGCGGCCGGAGCCGGGGCGGCAGCAGGAGCCGCTTGGGTGGCAGCGGCCGGAGCAGCGGCCTTGGCCGGCGCCGGCGCAGCGGCAGCAGCGGCCGGCTGGGCAGCCTCGCCGTCGGCCACTTCGATCAGCGCCACGACCTTGCCTTCGGACAGGCTGTCGCCCAGCTTGACCTTGATTTCCTTGACCACGCCGGCCACCGAGGACGGCACCTCCATGGTCGCTTTATCGCTTTCCAGCGTGACCAGGCCCTGGTCCTTCTTCACCGTATCGCCGACGGCAACAAGCACCTCGATTACCGGGATATCGCTGTAGTCACCGATATCGGGGACACGTGCTTCCTTGATTTCGGCCATGGGGAGAACTCCGGCAATCTGGTGTAGGGAAACGTCTATTGTGCGGCCAGCGGGGGCCTGCGCCAACCGTTACAGGTGTTTTCAGTACGCACGCAGCCGGGACACGCTGTTGCTCATGGCCTGCCGGCGCTTCCAGTCGGTAGCGTATTGTCCTGTCGATGTCCGCTTGATGTCGCCAGCGCGACGGCCACCGGCTGCCAGGCCTTGCGCAGGCGCGGCAACGACCATGCTGCATTGGCCGGACTGGTGGACGGCAGCGCCAGCACTGCCGGCGAGGCGGCCAGCTGCGGCTGCACCCAGCGCTGGAAGGCCTGCATCGCCGCGCCACCGTTGCAGCCGATCAGCTGCAGGTCAGGCAACGCGGCGATCAGTGCGGGAAGTGCATTGGCCACTTCCGTGCCACGCACGATGTCCGCATCCAGGCTGCCGCGCCGCTCGCAGCGGCCGATCACATCCCACAGGCCGACACCATTTGCTGCCAGCGCCTGCAGGCGCTGCGCATACGGCAACGACGGATCGAAGCTGCACAGATCGCCAAGCAACGGCCAGAAACGATTGCGCGGGTGCGCGTAGTAATGCTGTGCCTGCAACGACGCGATACCGGGCATTGAACCCAGCAGCAACACCCGGCAATCCGCGTTCACCTGCGCAGGCAGGCCGATGCACAACGTTGCGGCGCTCACATCTTCTCCAACTGCATGAATATTCCGGAAGGGCAGAAACCGCATGAAAACAAGCGTTTCGCGCTGTTCGCTGAACAATGCGAACTAATTTTTAACGCGCGTCGGATTCGATTCATGTTGGGGCGACTACGGTGTGCTCGCCCCGCAACCGGGGGCCCAAAACAAGAAACATTAGGAGATTCCCCCATGCGCTCCATCCGTATCCTGAGCCTCGCCCTGCTGACCTCCGCCGCGTTCGCACCGGCTGCCTTCGCGCAGGACAGCAGCACCACCGACACCGCCTCGGGCAAGCATTTTGCCGTGGTTGGCGGCGTCTCGCTGCTGCAGCCGAAGAATGACCCGATCGACGGCATCAAGAAGGTCGATGGCGGCCCGGCACCGACCGTCAGCTTCAGCTACTACATCAACGACAACTGGGCCGTTGAACTGTGGGGCGCTGCAGACAAGTTCGACCACAAGGTGAAGGGCCCGGGCAATGCCCGCCTCGGCAGCGTCGAGCAGCAGCCGGTCGCACTGAGCGGCCAGTACCACTTCGGCCAGGCCGACAACGTGTTCCGTCCGTTCGTGGGCGTGGGCTACTTCCAGTCGGCTTTCAGCAATGAAACGCTGGCCGACGGCAGCGACTCCGACATCCGCCTGAAGGATGCCAAGGGCGTGATCGGCACCGTCGGTGTGGACATGAACATCAACTCGACCTGGTTCGCCCGTGCCGACGCCCGCTACATGCGCTCGCGTCCGGACGTGAAGGTCGGCGGCGAGAAGATCGGCGAAGCGAAGATGGATCCGTGGACCGTCGGCTTCGGCATCGGCGCCCGCTTCTAAGCGCTTCTGCGTCATTGTTGTACCGCGACGGGCCCTTCGGGGCCCGTCGTCGTTTCCGTCACCCGCATTCCGCCTGTAGAGCCGAGCCCATGCTCGGCTGCTTTTTTGTAGAGTCAAGCTTGCCCGGCCACCCGGAAAGCAGCCGAGCATGGGCTCGGCTCTACATAAACAAGATGCGGAGGCGCGATGGACGAGGTCGACCTGCTGGTGATCGGCGGTGGCATCAACGGTGCAGGCATCGCCCGTGATGCCAGTGGCCGTGGCCTGAAGGTACTGCTGTGCGAACAGCACGACCTGGCAGCGCATACCTCCAGCGCCAGCAGCAAGCTGATCCATGGTGGCCTGCGCTACCTGGAGCAGAGCGAGTTCGGCCTGGTGCGCAAAGCGCTGGGCGAGCGCGAAGTGGTGCGCCGGCAGGCGCCGTTCCTGGTGCGGCCGCTGTGCTTCGTGCTTCCGTGGCAACCGCACCTGCGGCCTCGCTGGATGCTGCGCCTGGGGCTCTGGCTGTACGACCACCTGGGCCGGCGCAGCCCCGCCTTCCCTGCATCGCGCAGCATGGATCTGCACGACGATCCGCTCGGCGCGCTGCTGTCGCCACAGCTGCGGCAGGCCTTCAGCTACGCCGATGCGCAGGTGGACGATGCGCGGCTGGTCATCCTCAACGCGCTCGACGCTGCGCAACGGGGTGCACGCATCCTGACCGGCACGCGCTGCGTGGATCTGCGACGCGAGCACGGGCGTTGGCGCGTTGTTCTGGAAGACACGTCCGGCGATCAGCAGACCGTGCAGGCACGGGCGGTGGCCAACGCCGCAGGCCCCTGGGCGGGCGGCCTGCTGGAGCGCATGCACGCCCGCAGCGGCAGACCTGCGCTGCGCCTGGTGCAGGGCAGCCACATCGTGCTGCGCCGCCGCTGGCCCAACGACAGGGCCTGCCTGCTGCAGCAGCCCGACGGCCGCGTGGTGTTCCTGCTGCCCTTCCACGACCATCTGCTCGTCGGCACCACCGACACCGACTATCGCGGTGACCCCGCACGCTGCACGGTGCTGCCTTCGGAGGTGGACTACCTGTGCAGCGCTGCCAATGGCTACCTGCGCGATCCGATCGCAGCGGCCGAGGTGGTCTGGCAGTTTGCCGGCGTGCGCCCGTTGCTGGCCGACCCGGACCCGCGCGCGGCGAAACTGAGCCGTGACTACCGCCTGCACCTGGACACCGACGGTGCGCCCGCGCTGCACGTGCTCGGCGGCAAGCTGACCACCTATCGGGTGCTGGCCGAGGAAGCACTGGATCTGTTGCGCCCCCATCTGCCGCACGCAGGCCCGGCCTGGACGGCGGCAGGCGACCCGTTGCCCGGCAGCGACTGGGGTGATGCCGGGCAGGCACGGCAGCACCTGCAGCAGCAGGCCCCCTGGCTACCCGAGGCCATACTGCGGCGCTGGGCAAGCGCCTATGGCAGCCGCAGCGTTGATCTGCTGCACGGCGCGCACAGCCTGCTCGATCTGGGCGAAGACTTTGGCGCGGGCCTGCACGCACGCGAGGTCGCGTTCCTGTGCGACCACGAGTGGGCCCGCAGCGCCGAGGATGTACTGTGGCGACGGAGCAAGCTGGGGCTGCAGATGGATGCGGCGCAGGCGGCACGGCTACAGGCGTGGATGGATTCACATTGCCGGTAGTGCCAGGCGCGGCCCGGCGCCGCCGATGCTTTACGATTTCAACATCGCCACTGGAGACGCTGCATGACGCCCCGCTACGTGCTGGCCATCGACCAGGGAACCACCAGTTCGCGCGCGATCCTGTTCGATCGCACCGGCGACACCGTCGGCAGTGCGCAGCGCGAGTTCGCCCAGCTGTTTCCACAGCCGGGCTGGGTCGAGCATGACCCGCGCGAGATCCTGACCAGCGTCTACGCCACGATCACCGAACTGCTCAGCCGCGAACAGATCGATCCCCGCCATATCGCGGCGCTGGGCATCACCAACCAGCGCGAAACCACTGTGGTCTGGGACCGCGCCAGCGGCCAGCCGATCCACAACGCCATCGTCTGGCAGTCGCGGCAGAGCCAGGCCATCTGCGAGCGGCTGAAGTCCGGCGGCCACGAAGCGCTGATCCGCGAGCGCACCGGCCTGCTGATCGACGCCTATTTCTCGGCCACCAAGATCCGCTGGATCCTCGATCACGTCGAAGGCGCGCAGCAACGCGCCGAGCGTGGCGAGCTGCTGTTCGGCACCATCGACAGCTGGCTGGTGTGGAATCTCAGCGGCGGCCAGGCGCACGTGACCGACTACAGCAATGCCGCGCGCACGCTGCTGTTCAACATCCATACCCTGGAATGGGACGATGACCTGCTGGCACTGCTGGACATTCCGCGCGCGATGCTGCCGCAGGTGCGTGATTCCAGTTCGGTGTATGCGCACACGCGCCCGCAGTTCTTCTTCGACCATCCGATCCCGATTGCCGGCATCGCCGGCGACCAGCAGGCTGCGCTGTTCGGCCAGGCCTGCTTCCAGCCGGGCATGGTCAAGAACACCTATGGCACCGGCTGCTTCATGCTGATGCACACCGGCACGCAGGCCGTACGCTCGCGCAATGGCCTGCTGACCACCATTGCCTGGGGCCTGGATGGAAAAGTGGAATACGCGCTGGAAGGATCGATCTTCGTCGCCGGCTCGGTGGTGCAGTGGCTGCGCGATGGCCTGCGCATGATCGATCGTGCCGCCGACAGCCAGGCCTTGGCCGCACAGGTGCCGGACAGCGCGGGGGTGTATCTGGTGCCGGCCTTCGTCGGCCTGGGTGCACCCTATTGGCGCAGCGACGTGCGCGGCGCGATGTTCGGCCTGACCCGTGGCACCCGCAAGGCGCACTTCGTGCGGGCAGCACTGGAGGCGATGGCCTACCAGACCCGCGACGTACTGGACGCGATGCAGTCAGACGCAGGCATCTCGCTCAGTGAACTGCGCGCCGATGGCGGTGCGATCGGCAACGACTTCCTCGCCGGCTTCCAGGCCGACATCCTCGGCGTGCCGCTGCTGCGCCCGCGGCTGACCGAGACCACCGCGCTGGGTGCGGCCTACCTGGCGGGGCTGGCGGTCGGCTTCTGGGAAAGCCGCGAACAGATCGCGGCACAGTGGGGTCTGGATCGCCGCTTCGAACCGCAGATGGCGGTGGCCCGGCGCGAGAAGCTCTACGCAGGGTGGCAGCAGGCCGTGGCCGCCACCCTCGCCTTCCACGTCGATTGACATTGTAGAGCCGAGCCATGCTCGGCTGCCGTTGGTGGAATGCCGAAAACAGCAGAGCCGAGCGTGGGCTCGGCTCTACAGGAAGGGCAGTGTCGACCAAGGTCGACATCTACCTTTCAAATCAACAGATCAGCCGCAGTCAGAACGCCGGCAGCACCGCGCCCTTGTACTTGGTCTCGATGAAGGTCTTCACCTGCGGGCTGGTCAGCGCCTTGGCCAGCTTCTGCACGCGGGCGTCGTCCTTGTTGTCCGGGCGGGCAACCAGGAAGTTCACGTACGGCGAGTCCTTGCTCTCGATCGCCAGCGCGTCCTTGGTCGGGTTGAGGCCGGCATCCAGCGCATAGTTGGTGTTGATCAGGGCCAGATCGACCTGGTCCAGCACGCGCGGCAGCATGGCCGAATCCAGCTCGCGGAACTTCAGGTTCTTCGGGTTGGACACGATGTCGCGCTGCGTGGCCAGCGCATTGGTCGGGTCCTTCAGCTCGATCACGCCAGCCTTGTGCAGCAGGATCAGCGCACGGCTGTTGTTGCTCGGGTCGTTGGGGATCACCACATCGGCCCCTTCACGCAGCTCGGCCAGCGACTTGATCTTGCGCGAGTAAGCACCGAACGGCTCGATGTGCACGCCCACCACCTTGGTCAGGTCGGTCTTGCGATCGCGGTTGTAGGCGTCCAGGTACGGCTCGGTCTGGAAGTAGTTGGCATCCACCTGCTTCTGCACCAGCTGGTCGTTGGGCTGCACGTAGTCGTTGAACACGCGCACGTCCAGCTCCACGCCTTCCTGCTTGAGGATCGGCTTGACCACTTCCAGGATCTCGGCGTGCGGCACGGCAGTGGCGGCCACCACCAGCTTCTGCGAAGGCTCGCCGGACTTGCCGCAGGCGGTCAGTGCCAGCGCAGCGGCGAACAGGGGCAGCAACAGGGTCTTCTTCATGGGCGCAATCGATCTCGGGGGGAGGTGTCAGGATTTTTCGTAGTTGGTCAGGGCCAGTTCCAGCAACGCCTTGGCCTGCTCGCGCAGCATCATCGGCTCGACGATCTCGGCATCGGACCCGTAATGCAACACGTCCATCAACAGTTCGCGCGACACGCTGTAAGGCACCTTCAGTTCGTAACGGCCATCGGCGAGGAAGCGGCCCTGCTGCTTGGAGTGCCAGTGCTCATCGGCCACCCAGCGTGCGGCCTTGGCACTGAACAGGATGGTTGCCCAGCCCTTCGGCGCACCGGAGAAGATGCCGTAGCTGGCGCCCAGCTGCTCGTCCAGCTCGCTGTCGGCGACATCGCGGGCGGTGCTGTCGATCACCCGCGCCTTGTAGATGCGGTCCACCGCAAAGCTGCGCAGGGCCTCGCGATCATGGTCCCAGCCGTCCAGATACCAGTTGTCGCGGTAATGGGTCAGCCGCTGCGGCGATACCGTGCGCTTGGTCGCTTCGTCGGTCGAGCGGGCACGGTATTCAAAGCCCAGCTGCTTGCGCTCCAGCACTGCCGAGGCCACCGAACGGAAGCTGGCTTCATCGAACTTGCGGCCACGGTGCGGAATCACCCGGACCCGGTCCACCGGCCAGCTGGAAACACCTGCCTGGGCGGCCAGCAGGCTCTCGATGCGCTGCTGCAGTGGCGCCAGCACCGAAGACAGCACGCCGCCGCCGGTACGGGCCAGCAGGTGCTGCGAGGCCAGCAGGGCGTGCAGCTCTTCCGAGCTCAGCCACAGCCCGGGCAGCTCGAAGCGGTCGCTCTCGTCGGCCATGTAGCGGAAGCCGGCCTCGCCATCGCCCTCGATCGGCGCCATCAGCGCATCGCGCAGGAACGCCAGGTCGCGGTAGACGGTGGCCCGGGAGCAACCGAGCTTGTCCTGCAGGGTCGCCACCGTCACCGGATAGCGTGCGGACTTGAGCAGACGATGCAGGGCGGTGATGCGTTCGTATCGGTCCATGCCCCCGATTATGTCCGAGTCTCGGGCGTTGTGGCGGACGATTGGGCTATCGTGGGCGCCCCCTGCCCTGCGGAGCGCCCGATGCGCCGGTTGTCTGTCCTGCCCCTGCTGGCCTGCCTGCTGCTGGCCGCCTGCGACCGCGCACCGGCGCCCACCGATGCTGCAACGCCCGTCCCCGCTGCCGATCCGGCACAGGCGGTGCTGTCTGCCAGCCAAAGGTTTGCTGCCCTGCGCAGCTTCCACGCCGAGCTGGAGGTGCTGGGCGCGCAGCAGCCGGTGCGTACCGCGATGGACTTCGTCGCCCCGGATCGCTTCCGGGTGCAGACCCCTGCCGGACCGCAGGTGATCATCGGCGACACCATGTTCCTGCAGGCCGACGATGCGATCCGCCAGGTGCCGACCCCACCGGGGTTGCTGGAGCAATGGCGCAGCCCGCTGCCCGCCGATATCCCCGCCCAGGCCCTGCAGGCCGAAGACCTGGGCGAGCAGACGCTGGATGGGGTCAGCACGCGCCACTACCGCCTGCGCGGCGCCACCGCCGGTGAAGGCCTGGAGTACTGGGTGGATGCGCAGGGCCTGCCACGGCAGATCGTGCGCAGTGGCCACAACAACGGCAAACCGTTCCAGCTGCGGCTGCGCTACTCGCGCTTCAACGATCCGGCCCTGCAGGTCGATCTGCCCTGAATGGGGCGCACCGGCAACGCCTGCTGAAGCAGGCGGGACGGGCGATTCGGACGGTCATCACGCTTCCAGTATCATCACCGGCTGCCAATCGCTTCGGAGAAGCCTCGATGTCCCTGCGCGTGTCCCTGCTGGTCCCCTTGCTGCTCTGCGCCCCGCTGGCGTATGCGCAGGATGCCTCCGAACTGGCGGCGATGTCCTCGCCGTGGAGTGGCAGTGGTGGCGAACTCGGCTTCGCGTCGGCCCGTGGCAACAGCAGCACCGAGAGCTTCAACGGCCGCCTGCGCCTGCGCTATACCGATGGCGACTGGGTGCACAGCATGGACCTGTTCGGTCTGCGCTCCAGCTCCAAGGTGATCGAGACCAGCGACGACGGCACCACCACCCGCCGCAACAACACCACCGCCAACCGCTACACCGGCAGTGCTGGCAGCGCGCTGCAGCTGGGCGAACATCGCCAGCTGACCGCCACGGTACGTACCGAGCGTGATGATTTCGCCACCTACGATCGGCAGAGCTCGTTCGGTCTGGGTTACGGCACCCGGTTGTGGAACACCGAGCGCTTCTCGTTCGACGCGCAGATCGGCCCCGGTGTGCGCCGCACCCACAGCACCGAGGACGACCGCACCCGCACCGGCCTGATCGGTCGTGGCCTGTTCGACCTGAAGTACTCGCTGACCGACAACACCGACCTGATCAACACCCTGCTGGTCGAATCGGGTTCATACAACACCTTCGGCCAGAACGATTTCGGTGTCTCGGTGAGCATGAACGAGCACCTGGCGCTGAAGGCCGGCTGGCAGGCGCGTTACAACAGCGACGTCGCCGTGGACAAGCGCAAGACCGATACGCTGACCACGATGAACGTGGTCTACAAGTTCAAGTAAGCGAAACGGGCGCCAGGCGCCCGTTTTCTTTTCCGGTAGGTGCCCACCTTGGTGGGCACGATCCAGCGAACTCAGACGTTCAGCAGCTCGCCGGCACCCGCCTCCAGCAGCATCTTCGCCACGCGCTGGCCCAGCGCTTCCGGGTCACTGGCCGGGCCCACGGCGTCGGCACGCACCGCGCGGCCGTCACTGGCACTGCCGACCAGACCCTGCAGGTGCAGATCCTGCCCCTGCCACTGCGCGATCGCCGCCACCGGCACATGGCAGCTGCCGTGCAGCGCGCGGTTCATGGCCCGCTCCGCTTCCACACAGGCGCGCGTGGCGGCGTCATCCAGGCCTGCAAACAGCGCCATCAGCGCGGCGTTGCCGCCATCGCACTCCACCGCCACCGCGCCCTGCGCCGGTGCCGGCAACCACTGCGGCGGCTGCAGGCGGGCGACGATGCGCCCCCCCAGGCCCAACCGCTCCAGCCCAGCCACGGCCAGCACGATGGCGTCGTAGCCACCGTTGTCGAGCTTGGCCAGGCGGGTGTTGACGTTGCCGCGCAGGTCCAGCAGTTCCAGGTCCGGGCGCAGCGCGCGCAGCTGGGCCTGGCGGCGCAGTGACGAGGTACCGACGCGCGCACCGATCGGCAGCGCATCCAACGATGCGTACAGGTTGGAGACAAAGCCGTCTGCCGGATCGTGCCGGGTGAGCATCGCCGGCAGCGCGAACGGCGCATCCAGTTCCATCGGCACGTCTTTCAGCGAATGCACCGCGCAATCGGCCTCGCCCCGCAGCATGGCCAGTTCCAGTTCCTTGAGGAACAGGCCCTTGCCACCGATGGCTGCCAGCGAGCGATCAAGCACTTCATCGCCGCGGGTGCTCATCGGCACCAGTTCCACGTGCAGATCGGGATGTGCCTGGCGCAGGCGGTCGGCGACGTGTTCGCTCTGCCAAAGGGCGAGCGGGCTCTTGCGGGTGGCGATGCGGACGGTTTCCATCCGGTCATTATCGCGCCTATCGGCGGGATACGGCCAACGGCGGAGCCCCTCGTGGCTTGTGTGGTCGTGCAAGCAACAGCCGTGCTTGGCCGGGCGGGGTGGGTGCGCGGGGGACGCCGTAAACCCATCCCTGGGGGCTTGGCCGCGGCATCCATGCCGCGGACACCCCCGCGCACCCACCCCGCCCGGCCACTGACAGTTTCCGTGTGCGTCAGCCACGGAAGATCAAAAGAAAAGCAGAGCAAAAGCGGGTCGCTTCGCTCGGAGCCGAGCGTAGCTCGGCACTACATTTTTCTCCCCACCCGATAACAACAATGCCTTTGCCGTCCGACGCAGTGGACCGCGAGAGGGTTGGGCCGGGGTGGGGTGGCGGGACCGTTGGCGCCATGGATGGCGCCATCGAGCCCCCATGGATGGGTTTACGGCGTGTCCCGCCACCCCACCCCGGCCCAACCCAGCACGTAGAAACACCGAGCCATGACCCGCTGTTGCTGTTGCTGTTGCTGTCGAAGCAGTCGCGGCCGCAGGCCGCGCGGAACACTCACAGATGCCGCAATTCCTGCTTCAACGTCGCCACGCAGCGCCGACTCACTTCCAGCGGCTGCTTGCCATGCCGCAGCACCGCCTGCACCTGGCCTCCGCTGCCACGCCGCAGTTCCACCAGCTCATGGCGCGCCACCAGGCAGTTGCGATGGATGCGCACGAAGCGGCTGGCGAACTCTTCCTCCAGCGACTTCAACGATTCCTCGATCAGGTCCTCGCCACGTGCGTGATGCACCACCACGTACTTTTCTTCGGCCTGCAGGTAGTGGATGTCGTCCAGCGGAATCAATCGCAGGCTGCCACGCAGGCGGGCACACAGCATGCTGCGGGCCTGGCCGCCAGTGTGCTGGGGCTGGCCGTCACGGCCGGCAAGGAAAGTGCGGGCGCGGGCGATCGCCGCCGCCAGCCGCTCGGCGCGCACCGGCTTCATCAGGTAATCGATGGCCGCAGCCTCGAACGCCGACAGCGCGTGCGCATCGTAGGCGGTGCAGAACACCACGGCCGGCCTCGGCTCGAAACTGGCCAGATGGCGGGCCGCTTCCAGCCCGTCCAGGCCGGGCATGGCGATGTCCAGCAGGACCAGGTCCGGCTGCAGTTCGGCGCACGCGTGCAGGGCCTGCTCGCCGTTGCCGGCCTCGGCCACTACGTCCACCCCTTCCTGCGCGGCCAACAGGCTGCGCAGGCGCTCGCGCGCCAGCGGTTCGTCATCGGCGATGACTACCCTCACGATCGTCCCCTCACTGGATCGGCACTGTCACCTGGCAGGCATAGTAGCCCTCGCTCCAGCCAGCCGTCATCCGCGCGGCGCGGCCGAAGCGCCAGGTCAGGCGGTGGCCGATGCTGTGCTGGGCATGGCCCGCTCCCTGCGCCAGGGCCAGCCCGGGCACCTGCGGATCGGGCGCGGGATTGCGTACGCGGATCTGCAGCTCGCTGCCCACACAGGCCAGATGCAGCTCGATGGTGCCGCCTTCGGGCAGGCGCGAGATGCCATGCAGCACCGCGTTTTCCACCAGCGGCTGCAGCACCAGCCGCGGCATCGGCAGATCCCAGGGCAGGGGTTCATCGCGCTGCCAGTGCACCCGCAGGCGATCGCCCAGACGCAGCGATTCAATCGACAGATAGCGCTCGGCCAGTTCGCACTCATCGCGCAGGGTCGAATCGCCCTCGCCCGCCCCCAGCGCGGCGCGGAACAGATCGGACAGGTCGAGCACGGCACGCTCGGCCACCGCCGGGTCGCGATGCAGCAGGCTGGCGATCAGGTTCATGCTGTTGAACAGGAAGTGCGGGCGGATGCGGGCCTGCAGGGCGTCCGCCTGCGCGCGGGCATTGGCCTGCACCTGCGCCGCCCAGCGGTCGCTGACATAGAAGTAGCGCAGCGCCAATGCGGTGATCAGTGCCGTGGTGGCCGCGCTGCCCAGGGTGAAGCGCCAGAAGCCGATACCGCGCGCGAAGTTGTCGCCCAGCACGGCATACAGGGCATGGATGATGCCCGCACACAGGATGGCGATCAGCGCGGCCAGGCCGACAGCGGCGACCGCACCCAGCATTTCCGGCAGCTTCGACAGCGCCTGCCGCAGCAGGCACAGGCTGGCGGTGACCGCCAGCGCCAGCCACAGTGCGAAGCCGCTGGCCGAGGCCAGTTCACCCATCGTCCAATGCCGGCTGCCATCGGGCGCCAGCGCCAGCACCACCACCACCAGTTCGGCCAGGCCGAGCATGGCTGCCAACCGCGGCAGGCGGCACAGTTCCGGCATCCACGGGGTGGCAGCGCTCGCGGCCATGACTCAGGCGACGCCCAGGCGTGCCTGCAGCCAGTCGCCCAGCGCGTCGATTTCCTCGGCGCAGACCTGGTGGGCCATCGGGTAGCTGTGCCACTGCACGTCCAGCCCAAGCGCGCGCAGCTTCTCGGCGCTGTGCGCGGCCACTGCCTGCGGGATCACCGGATCGCTGCTGCCGTGGGCCATGAACACCGGCACGTCCACTGCGCCATCGACGCGCGACGCGCTTTCGGCATCCGGCAGATAGGTCGACAGTGCGATCAGGCCGGCCAACGGTGCAGTGCGTGCCAGCGCGGCACTGAGGATCACCGCCCCGCCCTGCGAGAAACCGGCCAGGAAGATGTGATCGGCGGCGACGCCGCGTTCGATCTCGCGGGCGATCAGGGCATCCAGCTGCACCACCGACTCCTGCACGCCGGTCATGTCGGCGCGCGAGCGGAAGTCCATGCCGACGATGTCGTACCAGCCGCGCATCGGCACGCCGTTGTTGATCGTGATCGGCCGCACCGGTGCGTGCGGGAACACGAAGCGCAGCGCCGGCCAGTGCGGGCGCACCAGTTCGGGCACGATCGGCGCGAAATCATGGCCGTCGGCACCGAGGCCGTGCAGCCAGATCACCGACCACTGCGGCGAGGCGCCGGTTTCCTGTTCCACCGTTTGCAGCATGTTGCGGCTCCTGTACGTTCGAGCCGCATTATGCCGCTGGCACGGTGCGATCAGTACAGCGGCGGTTGCTCGGCCGCTTCCCGGCGCAGCTGTGCGGCGCGCACCAGCACCGGCGGCGGGATGTTCTCTTCGGGGATGTCGAGCAGGCCGAGACGATGCAGGAAGGCACCCGGCCCGCGCAGCGAGGTCAGTGCCACCACCGGCACCGCCAGCACCATGCCGATCACCACCGGCGCCATCCAGGCCGCCAGCGAGGGCGACACCGCCCACGCCAGCACGCCCATGAAGGCGCCAAACACGCCCAGGCCGCCGTAGCCGCGCACCAGCGAAATCCACGAGATGCCACCGTCATCGCGCTGCTGGGCATCCCAGCCCGAGTCACGCCCGGACAGCACCTCGGCCACGCCGCGAGACTGCACGTACATCACCACCGGCGCCATCAGTGCGGCCAGCACGGTTTCCACCAGCATCGACAGGAATGCGCGGATCGCGCCACCGCAGCCACGGCGTTCGACCGGGTCGAGCAGCATTGCCAGGTATCCCAGCACCTTGGGCATCAGCAGTACCGCCATGGTGGCGGCGAACAGGCGCACCACCTGTTCTTCATCCTGCGCGCGCCAGTACACGCTGGGCGACAGGTGCAGCAGCGCATTGAAATCGATGCCTTCCTGGAACAACGGGATGGCGATGCCGATCAGCATCAGCATCGCCCACATCGGTGCGGTGAAGTAATGGCCGATGCCGATCAGCATGTGTACGCGGCTGATCCAGTGCAGGCCACGGCTGCCCACCACCTTGCCGTGCTGCAGGTTGCCCTGGCACCAGCGGCGATCGCGCACCAGCAGGTCGGTCAGCGTCGGCGGGCCTTCCTCGTAGCTGCCGCCCAGGTAGGGAACCATGTGTGCAGCCCAGCCACCACGGCGCATCAGCGCTGCTTCCACGAAATCATGGCTGAGCACGTGGCCGCCGAACGGCTTGCGCCCCGGCAGTTCCGGCAGGCCGGCGTGGTCGGCGAAGGCACGGGTGCGGATGATCGCGTTGTGCCCCCAGTAATTGCTTTCGGCACCGTGCCACCAGGCCACGCCACGGGCGATCACCGGGCCGTACACGCGCCCGCCGAACTGCTGCATGCGCGAGAACAGAGTGCGGCCGCCGATCACCGACGGCAGGGTCTGGATCAGGCCGACGTCGGCGTTGTGCTCCATGCCGGCCACCAGGCGCACGATGCTGTCACCGGTCATCAGGCTGTCGGCATCCAGGATCAGCATCTGCGGGTAGGCACCGCCGAAGCGGCGTACCCAGTCGGCGATATTGCCGGCCTTGCGCGCGCTGTTGTCACCACGGCGGCGATAGAACAGCCGCGCCTGGCCATCGGGCACCAGCTCGCGCAGCTCGGCGAACACCTGCTCTTCGGCACGCGCGATGTCCTCGCGACGGGTATCGCTGAGCACGAAGAAATCGAAACGCTGCAGCTGGCCGGTGGCCGCCACCGATTCGTAGATCGCGCGCAGGCCGGCCAGCAGCCGGCGCGGGTCTTCGTTGTAGGTGGGCATCAGCAGCGCGGTGCGGCTGTGCACGGTCGGCAACGGCTTGTCCGGATCGATGCCCAGGCGGTAGCCCCGGTCGAACACGGCCGTCAGGAAGCCGGCCACGGCACTGGCAAAGGACAACGCGATCCACGCGAACAGGCCGACGAACAGCACCAGCAGGCAGGCCTCCAGCACGCTGATGCCGTTGCCGGACAGCACCCGCCACATCATCCGGGTGGCCACGGCGGTCATCGCCACCGTGCCGCCGAGGATGTACAGGCGACGCAGCCCGATCATGCGCGGCGAGGTGCGATGGCGCCGGACTTTCAGCGCGCCTTCGCGCAGCGTCTGTTCGGGCATCACCAGCGGTGCTTCGGCCGGCAGCAGGGCCCAGCCCGCGTCAGGACCGGCCGTGACCGGTTCCGCGTCGATGGTTTCACTCCCCATGGCCGCCTACTCCCTGCAGGCCGCAGGACCGGCCGTCCCGGCCAGGCTGCATGCACCAAGGTTCCTGGCACGCATTCCCGGCGTCCGCACTTGTCCTGTCTGCCACGGCGTCATGCCGCGCAGTCGATGTCTGTCACTACCGGAACCCACACGATCTCCAACGGGGCGGAATCGAAAAATGCGGCTCAGTCTATGGCCCCGAATGTAAGCCGGGTGCGAAGGTCTACGCCGGGAAATCTCCCCATTCAGCAATCAGCAGGCGAACCGCGGCACGCGGCCAGGGAATGTCCATTCATCCCGAAAAGTACTGGATCGTAACAAACGAGAACGGTTATCATTCCGTTAACCAGGCAGGTCGCCGCGCTCCGCGCACCGGACCCACCCAGCTGCGCCGGACCTTCCGCGCGCCCGACGACCCAGGGAAGGGGTGGCTGCCTGCTGTCTGCGAGCGCCTGCTGCTTCCACCGGGTCTCTCCTCTCCCTTGGAAGCCGTCATGTCCCCTCTTCGTTCCGCGCGCCTGTCGCGCACCCGCCTGGCCAGTGCTCTGGCCGCCGCCTGCCTGCTGACCCTGCCCGCCCTCGCCGCCGCTGAAGCCAGCGCCGATGCCTCGACCAAGGACCTGGATACCGTGGTGGTCACCGCCTCGGGCAACCAGCAGTGGATCAAGGATGCCCCGGCCAGCATCAGCGTGATCAGCCGCGAAGACATCGAACGCCAGCCGGTGCACGACCTGGCCACCCTGCTCAGCCGCATTCCGGGCGTGACCGGTGGGCTCAGCGCCGCCGGTGAGCAGTCCAAGATCAAGCTGCGCGGCATGCCGTCCAACTACACGCTGGTGCTGGTGGACGGCAAGCGCATGGGCAGCTCGGCCTCGACCAACTATCGCCCCGACCTGGGCCGCCAGGACCTGAACTGGATTTCTCCGGACCAGATCGAGCGCATCGAAGTGGTGCGCGGCCCGATGTCCTCGCTGTATGGCTCGGACGCGATGGGCGGGGTGATCAACATCATCACCAAGCGCATCGGTGACAGCTGGAACGGCAGCGCCACCCACAGCTACACCCGGCCGCAGGATGGCGACCGTGGCGACACCCAGCAGATCGGCGCGACCTTCTCCGGCCCGCTGGGCGAGCGCTTCGGCCTGCGCATCGGTGCCAACAGCATGCGCCGCGATTCGGATCGCTCCAACGGCGGCGTGTATGGCAACGCCTACGCCGGCGAAAAGGACCGCAATGTCGACGCACTGCTGCAGTGGAAGCTGAGCGAGGCACAGGAAGTGTCGCTGGAAGCGGGCCATGGCGTGCAGCAGGCCTTCATCGCCCAGGCGCTGGAAAAGCAGGACGAGGGCGCATGGGGTGCCAGTGAGCTCAAGCGCAGTTCGCTGGCGTTGAACCATGACGGCAAGTGGGATTTCGGTACCTCCAAGCTCAGCGCGTACTGGACCGAGTACAAGAACGACATCGGCGCCACCGGTCGCTCCGAGGCAACCGATACGATCATCGAAGGCAGCCTGAGCACGCCCTTCACCCTGGGCGTGGACCACCAGTTCGCGGTGGGCGGCCAATGGAAGCGCCAGGAGCTGACCAACACCGACACCATCGGCCAGGCACCGATCGACTACGCCGGCAAACCGGTGATCGGCTCCACCCTGGAAGTGGATACCTGGGCGCTGTTCGTCGAAGACGAGCTGAAGCTGCACCGCACCCTGGCCCTGACCCTGGGCGCGCGCTTGGACCACCATGAACAGTTCGGCAGCCATGTCAGTCCACGTGCCTACCTGGTCTGGCACCCGAGCGAGCAGTGGACGATCCGTGGCGGCGTCTCCAAGGGCTTCCGCGCGCCGAGCCTGACCGAGAATTCGCCCAGCGCGGCGACCCAGTCCGGCGGCCGCGGCTGCACCTCGCTGATCCCGCTGGGCTATACCCGCGGCGGCTGCTACATGGCCGGCAATCCGGACCTGGACCCGGAAACCAGCACCAACCGTGAGATCGGCGTCAGCTTCGACAACGATCTGGTCGACGCCGGCCTGACCTACTTCCATACCGACTTCAAGAACAAGATCGAGTATGAAGCGCTGGGCAAGTTCAACGGCTATTGGTGGACGCGCATGAGCAACGTGCAGCGCGCGCGCACCAGCGGCATGGAAGGCAACCTCAACTTCCGCTTCGGCGATCACTGGCGCTGGCGCACCTCGGCGACCTGGATGAAGGAAGCCAAGAACCTGACCACCGGCCGCAACCTGATCGACACCCCGGAGTTCTCAGGCTATTCGTCGTTGGACTGGACGCCGAACACGGTGTTTTCCAGCAGCCTGTCGGCGCAGTACACCGGCAAGCAGACCGGCGTGGTCAGCACCTTCCTGAAGGCCTACACGCTGTATGACCTGACCGCTGCCTGGAACGTCAACGAGGTGCTGACCCTGCGTGGTGGCGTCAGCAACCTGGCCGACAAGAAGCTGTACGCCGACGGCTCCACCGACTACTTCGTCGCCGGCCGCAGCTACTTCCTCAGCATGACCGCGCGCTTCTGATGCGCACTGCGATCGCGCTGGCAACAGGCCAGCGCGATCGTGAGGGGCTTTTTCAGGCTCAGTCGTTTTCCAGCACAGCCGGTGCAGCGTCGCGGCTGGCCGCGATGCGTGCACGGTCCATCGCAACCGCCAGTTGCTGGCGGGCGAGCAGTTGTTGTGCCTGCACCACTTCGGGTGTCGGCAGGAGCACCGGTCCGGGTGCGTTTTCCGGTGTAGCTGGTGTGGTCATGCAACCTCCATGGACATACCGCTGTTACCCATAAAACACCGGGGTGGCAGCGGAACTGCGCACCCTATCCTAAAAACAAGGCGGATGGGTGACGGCGCGGCACCGGGACGCAAGCCCTTTGCCGTAGGAACGTCACATTTTTGACGCTCCAAGCTGGTTTGCTGAATGTGACTCACTTATCATGAAAACGTTTTCCTAACAGGGAAGTCCCTACTCACATGAACACCGTCGACCTCACCCGCTTCAGTCCGAAGTGGCAGTTCCGCTTCAACTTCTTCCAGCAGCACGGCGCCCCCAAGGAGCCCGGCTTCAAGCAGGCGTGGAAGGCGCTGTCCTTCGGCGACCGCCTGAAGATCAACCTGAACTTCTTCGCCTTCTTCTTCGGCGCGATCTATCTGTTCATCCTGGGCATGTGGCGCAAGGCGCTGGTGGTGATCGGCATCAACATCGTGCTGATCGCGGTCAGCCTGGTGCTGCCGGACATCGTGGCCCGTGCGCTGTTCATCGCGATGAACTTCCTGGTGGCGTCGAGCACCAACTACAGCTATTACCTGGAACAGGTGAAGGGCAACACCAGCTGGAACCCCTTCGAAGGCATGTTCTAAGCGGTTGCGTTCGCCGGGCATGGTCCGGCGACGCAGATTGGTTTGAAGATGCATCGACGCCCGGCCTTGGCCGGGCGTCTTCGTTCACGGCCTGGGTCAAGCTGCACGCAGCGATGCGTGCGGCCGGGCGTCAGCCTGCAGGCGGAAGCGTGACACCGCCACCGCCAGCTGCTCGGCCTGCTCTTCCATCGCCCGTGCCGCCGCCGTGGCTTCTTCCACCAGCGCAGCATTCTGCTGGGTGGTCTCGTCCATCTGCACCACGGTCTGGTTGACCTGTTCGATACCGGCCGACTGTTCGCGCGAGGCGGCCGAGATCTCGGCCATGATCTCGTTGACCCGGCCGACCTGGCCGACGATCTCCTGCATCGTGCGGCCGGCGCCATGCACCAGCTGCGCACCGGCACCGACATGGCCGACCGAGGCGTCGATCAGCTCCTTGATCTCCTTTGCCGCGCCCGCCGAGCGCTGCGCCAGCGCGCGCACTTCGCTGGCAACCACCGCGAAACCGCGGCCCTGCTCGCCCGCACGCGCCGCTTCCACCGCCGCGTTCAATGCCAGGATGTTGGTCTGGAAGGCGATGCCATCGATCACCGAGATGATCTCGGCGATGCGCTGCGAAGAGGTCTCGATCTGCTCCATGGTCTGCACCACCTGGCTGACCACCTGCCCGCCTTCGCTGGCAACGCCCGCGGCCGAGGCCGCGAGCTTGTTGGCCTGCAGGGCGTGATCGGCGTTCTGGCGCACGGTGGAGGTGAGTTCCTCCATGGACGCGGCGGTTTCTTCCAGGTTGGCCGCCTGCTGCTCGGTGCGGCGTGACAGGTCGCTGTTGCCGGAAGCGATCTCACCTGCGGCCAGGCGGATGCTGGAGGCGGACTGCTGGATCTGGCCGACGATCTGGGTCAACTGCTGCACGGTGCTGTTGGCATCATCGCGCATCACCGCGAACACCCCGTGGAAGTCACCCTCCATCCGTGTACTCAGGTCACCGGCGGCGATGGCGCGCAGCAGCGTCGACAGCGCGGCCAGGTTGTGGTCACTGACCTGCATCATGTTGTTCAGGGTTTCCACCATGCGGCGGAAGTCATGCTCGAAGCGCTGGGCATCGCCGCGCACCGCGAAATCGCCTGCCGCCGCCGCTGCGGCCAGCTGCTGGATCTGCTCGTTGATCGCCGCCAGATTGCTCTTGGTGGTTGCCATGGCAGCGGTGAATACCGCCTTTTCGCCCGGCAGTGCGTCCATGTCCACGCTCAGGTCGCCCACTGCATAGCGCTGCATCACTTCGACCAGACGTTGGGTGACTGCATTGCTGTCGGCCACCAGCTGATTGCTGTCGGCCACCATGCGGCCGTATTCGCCCGGGAACACCGAGGCATCCATGCGGTAGCTGATTTCACCGGCATCATGGCGGCGCGCCATCTCCGCCTGTGCGGCCATCACCGCCTGCAGCTGGCCACGCATGCCCTGCATCGCGTCCAGCAACCGGCCCACTTCATCGTTGCCCAGCGCCGGCATGGCGGTGTCCAGCTTGCCCGCAGCCACGTCGCCCGCGATGCGCACTGCCTGTGCCAGCGGTCGCACGGCCAGACGCTGCAGCAGCAGGTAGACACCGCCGCTGAGCACCAGCGCGGCCACCACACCCACCAGCAGGATGATCCACAGCAGCTCGCGGGCCTGCGCGATGATCACCGCGTGCGGCACCACCACACCCAACGCGAAGCGCTGCGGCGCGTCCCCCACTTGCAGCGGCACGTACAGGCGCACGTTGCCGGCAGCGTCGGGCTCGAACGCTTCGTACGTCTTGTCGGCGGCGATCTGCGCCAGCATGCCGAGGGTAGCGGCATCGGTACGCGGCTTGCCGATCTCGGCAGCGTTGGCCGAGGCCAGCACCACGCCCTTCGGCGACAGCAGTTCGACACGGCCGGCGCCCATCGGCGTCAACGTGGCCAGGTGCTTCTGCAACGCGTCCAGCGAGAAGTCGACGGTGAAGACGCCAAGGAAAGTGCCGTTCTCGACGATCGGCGTGCTCAGGGTGCTCATCAGCACCTGCTTGCCGCCGATATCGTAGGCGTAGGGCTCGCTGACCATCGGCAGCTTGTCGCGGCTGGGCACCATGTACCAGTTGCCCGAGCCGCTGGGGGTCTCGGTGTAGTCGGTCATCGTCGACTGCTGCGGCTTGCCGTCCTGCCAGGCCCAGTAGCTCATGTAGCGGCCGGTGGCGTCGTGCGCCTCGCTGTTGATGAATTCGGCGTCCTTGCCGTCGAAGGCATTGGCCTCCCACATGGTGCTCTTGCCCAGCCATTCCGGGTGCGCGTGCAGCTGCTCGCCGATGACGTTGGCCAGGCTGGCGCGATCAGGCGCATCACCGCGCGCACGCTGGGCCAGCACGGTTTCCACCATTGCATCGTTGCTGGCAAAGGCCGTGCCCAGGTCGGCAGCCACCTGGCGTGCCTCGGCACGGGCTTCGCTGGCCATGGTCTGCCGCGAGGACGACACCAGCGCCGAACTGGCCTGGTGATAGATCAGGAACGCGGTCGCGCCGAAGCACAGCAACGCGATCACCGCGGTGCCCAGCATCAGCTTGTGGGCGATGCTGCCGGGGCGACGGGCAGCGACGGAACGGGAAGAAGACATGGGAGGATCCGCAGGCAGTTCAGGTCGACCGGTGCCACCAGGGCACCGCGCAGATGCGCGATCCATCGCGCGGGCCGCCTGCCCTGCCGGATCGGAACCCGGCGCAGGAAAGCGCGCACCGGGTTAGCGGCCATGGCCGGGCGAGGTTGAGGCCCACCGCACGCACAAACCTGAACCTGCTCAGCTGCGGCCGTCGACAGCGGGCCGTGCTACTCGGCTACTCGGCCACGCGGTCGCGGATCCACTCCGCACGGGGCAGGACCTCGATGCTGCCCGCGGCGTACTGCTGCAGAACGTCCTCGGGACCGAAACGCGGCTGCCAGCCCAGCGCTGCGCGCATCCGGCTGCTGTCATAGACCCGGTCGATGCTGAGCGGCAACGGCCAGCCACGGCGCTCGAACTCGGCCAGCAGCTGCGGTGCGCGGCGCGCCAGCACCTGGCGCGGATCGGCCGCCAGCTGCAGGCAGTCCTCGCGGCGGAACGGCGTAGGGGCACAGGCGAGGTAGCGCTGGAAGGGCGCGCCTTCATCGTGAAGCAGCGCGGCATGCGCGCTGGCCACGTCGCGCGCGTCGATACCGCGGTGCAGGCGGAACATCGCCATGCGATCAGGCGGCTCGGGGAAGCAGCGTGCCATCCGCAGCACGCGCACGGTGAACGATGTGCTGGCCGCCGCTTCGGCAGCCGCTTCCGCCTGCAGCTTGGTGCGATGGTAGATGGTGCGTGGCAGCGGCTCGGTGTCCTCGTCGATCCAACGGCAGCCGCCGGACACCACGGCATGGCCGTACAACGCCGTGGTGCTGGTCAGCACGAAGCGCTGCACGCCAGCCTCGCGCGCAAGCTGCAGCAGGTTCGCGGTGGCCTCCACGTTGATCTGCTGGAACACCGCGTCGGGTACCAGGCCCACGTGGGGTGCGTGCAGTGCCGCGGTGTGGATCACGGCATCGACCCCCTGCACAGCGCGCTCCAGCGCCCGGCGGTCGGTGACATCGGCAATCACCCGCGTGGTGGCGAAGGGACTGCGATCCAGCCCCACCACCTCATTGGTACCCGCCAGCGCACCGAAGATCGCGCGCCCTATCCGCCCGGAACTTCCGGTCAACAGAATCTTCATTGAATCCATTCACTCGACAGCGCCCGGGACCTACCGGGATATACCGATTCTAGGCAAGCCCGATGGCATCGGCGATAGGAACCGATGACATTCTGCATGCCATCGCCGTCGGGTCGGCGGCGCTTGACCCGGCAACAGGCACTTACGCCTCCGAGCGGGCCGACACCAGCCGCAGGAAGGCTTCGTTCTGGTAGCGGCTCATGCGCAGCTGCTGGCCGTTCTCCAGGGTGAGTACGTGATGGCCGTTGAACCAGGGGTGGATCGTCCTGACCCGCGCTATGTTGACGATGGCCGAGCGATGCACCCGGGCGAAATGCCGGGGATCAAGCCGTTCAGCCAGGCTGTTCATTGTTTCGCGAAGCTCATGCACGCGATCGGCCAGATGCAGCTGCACCGTATTGCGATTGGCGCGGATCCAGAGGATGTCCTGCACCGCCACCAGCAGCACTGCCTCGCCATCACGTACGGCGATACGCTGCAGATGATCCTCGCGCCTGCGCAGCACATCCAGCGCCTGCAGCAGGCGCGTGTTGTCGGCTGCATTGGCGACCTGGGCCAGCCGGGACTTCGCGCGCAGCAACGTGGCCGCGAAACGCTCGCGGCTGAAGGGCTTTACGAGGTAATCCAGCGCGTTGGCCTCGAATGCACGTACCGCGTACTGCTCGTACGCGGTGACGAATACCGTGGCCGGCATCCGCGCGGCACCGATGGTAGCCAGCACGTCCAGACCGGTGATGCCAGGCATCTGCACATCCAGGAACACCAGGTCCGGCGACTGCGCGCGGATGGCTGCCACAGCAGACACTCCGTCACCGCACTCGGCCAGACTGTCGATGTCTGCATCACCGTGCAGCAGGCGCGTCACCGCGCGCCGGGCGATTGGCTCATCGTCCACCACCAGCACGCTCAGGCTCATGCGGCGCTGCCGTGCACGACAAACTCGGGAGCATCATCGGCATCGTCCAGCATCCGCAGTGGCAACCGGACCCGGCAGGCCACACCCTGCGGCCAGAGCAGGTCCAGGCACACCTCGGCCGCATCGCCATACAGCTCGCGCAGGCGCAGCCGCGTGTTGGACAGGCCGATACCATGGCCACCTGGCGCCCCGGGCTGCTGCAGCGTGCTGTTCTGGTTGCGCACCTCGATGCACAGCATGTCACCGTCGCGGCGGCCCTCGATCTCGATGGTGTCCTCGCCAAGGTTGCGGCCGATGCCATGGCGCAGCGCGTTTTCCACCAGCGGCTGCAGGATCAGGCTTGGAACCGCGCCATCAAGCAGTTCCGGTGCAACGTAGATGCGGCTGTGCAGGCGATCCTTGAAGCGCGTGCGCTGGATGCCCAGGTACAGCTCGATCAACTCCAGTTCCTGGCGCAGGCTGATTTCCTGGCCGTCGTAGTCTTCCAGAAAGGCACGCAGCAGCTCGCTCAGGCGCAGCAGCATGTCTTCGGCACTGGCCTTGTCTTCATCCAGCAGGGTGATGATTGCGTGCAGCGTATTGAACAGGAAATGTGGCTGCAGCTGCGACTTCAATGCCAGCAACCGCGACTGTGCCAGCTCGGTCGCCAGCCTGCTTGCCTCGACCTCGCGGCGCACCTTTTCCTGCTGGAAATGCAGCGCCTGCTGGATCGCGAAAAGGGCCCAATAGGTCAGCAGGCCCATCGCGAAATGCTGGGCAATGAAGTACCACAGCTGCTCGCCAAAGCTGCTGGGCTCGAACCAGGTGGACACCAGGGCTCCCACCACCATCGCCAGCCCGGTTACTCCCGCGCTGGCCAGCAGCTGCATGCCCATACCGGCCAGCCTTCGCTCGGGCCGCAGCGGATAGCGTTCGCCCAGGGCGAACACCAGCGGCGCCAGCGCCGCCCAGGTGAACCACTGGATCATCGACCAGCGCAGGTAGACCTCGAACGGAAATGACTGGCCCTGCAGGCTGTGGCTCAACACCCTCTGCAGGGTGAAGGCGAACGCAACCGCCAGCCACAGCAGCAGGTAACGCAGCACGTCGATCTGGGTATGGCCAAGGCGGATCTTCATTGCATGCGTCCCGGTGCCCGGAGCGGGCCAGCGCCATCTTAGGCACAGCATGGCCGGCAATGAAGCGCGGCGATGACCGATTGCGATTGGTCCTGCTGTCGCGACGATTCGTCCCGGATCGATTGCAGGCGCGTGGCCTCCACCGCCAGATGGCGATGTCCCCAACGGAGATCCCTCATGCACCTGCCCCGCACCCTGCTCGCTGCCAGCCTGTTGTGCATTGCCGCCAGCGCGCCTGCTGCGCCACTGCACTACCTGACCCTGATCAACCGCGCCCATGCAGCTGCCACGTCGGTGGAAGTCGCGGCGAGTGAAACCGACGCATTCCATGCCCTGGCATTGGCCGGGCCCATCGCGGGAGGTGGCGGCCAGGCGACAGTGGCACTGCGCGGAACCGGTTGCCGCGTCGATCTGCGCATCTCCTTCAACGATCGGCGCCGGATCCTGTACAGCAACACCGATGTCTGCCGCGGTGACCGGCTGCTGATCTCGGCGCTCCCTGCGCGATAACCGGTTGTCAAACGCATGCGCAGGACATGTGAGTCCAATGGGGCCGACGTCCACCTGCCGTTAGCCCGCGATGTGGAGCATGAAGCCGTCGCTGATGGCGGCATCCCATTCCACATCCGGAGACTGGCAATGGCCAACTCACATACTGGCAGCAGCAATCGTGGCTTCGCCTCGATGGACGAGGACAAACAGCGCGCGATCGCATCGAAAGGCGGACGCGCCGCACACGCATCCGGCAATGCGCACCAATTCAGCCCGGATGAGGCCCGCGTGGCGGGCCGCAAGGGAGGCGAAGTGATCAGCCAGGATCGCCAGCACATGGCCGCGATCGGGCGCGAAGGTGGCCATGCACGGCATGCCAGTGCCCGCCAGCAACAGCAGCTGCAACGGCAGGACATGCCCGGCAAGCCTGGCAGCGGTCAACAAGGCTGAGTTGTTGGGTCACTGCGCCACATACCGGCGATGCAGGGCAAAGGCTGTCAGCACCGCCAGCGCACCGGCCAGGGCCATTGCCCAGCCGAACCCACTGGCCATCGCCGCGCGGTAATAGCCCAGCAGGTGCGGTGAACTGGACGCCACCGCAGGTTCGAAGATGAGCAGCCGCGCTTGCAGCGCCACCTGCGGTTGGCCAGCGGCATGGGCAGCTGCAGCGAGGTGCTGCACGGCGCGCTGGCTCATCACGCTGCCGAGCAGCGCGATGCCTACGCTCATTCCCGCCTGGCGCAGTGCATTCATCGTTGCCGAAGCGATACCCGCGCGCTCCTGCGGCACGTGGCCCATCACGGCCATGCCCGTCGCGGGCACCGCCAGCCCCATGCCGGCCCCCAGCAGCAACAGCAGGAGCGTTGCATGTGCGCGCGTGCTGCTGGCATCGAGGCCTGGCATCGCACACAGGGCAATGCCGGCCAGTGCGTAGCCGGTCACCAGCGCTGCCGGCAAGCCAATCCGCCCGACAATGCGGCCAAACAGCAGCGAGACTCCACCCATCATCAGGAACTGTGGCACCAGTTGCAGCCCCGCGTCGGCGGCGCTGCCGCCCTGCACCTGCTGGAAGAACAGCGACAGGAAGAACAGGCTGGCGTAAGCGCTGAAGCCCAGCACGAAGGACGCAACGTTGAGCAGGCGAAAGCGATGATCGGCCAACAGGTCCAGAGGCAACAGCGGGCGCGCGACCCGTCGTTCCACACAGCCGAAGGCCACCAGGCCGGTGAGGGCAAGGGCCAGCGCCAGTACGGTTCGAGGCGCCGCCACTCCATGCTCGCCGATGCCGATCAGTCCATAGCTCAGCGCCGCCAACGCCACGATGCTCAGCAGTTGTCCCGCCGGATCCAGCGCGGCATGCTGCGGGTGCCGTCGCTCGGGAATGCCCCAGGCGCCGAGCGCGATCGCCAGCAACCCCAGTGGCAGGTTGATCAGGAAGATGCTCGGCCATCCTGCACGCTCCACCAGCACACCGCCCAGCAGCGGCCCCAGCACCAGCGCCAAGGCACTGAAGGCCGACCAGCCGCCGATCACCTTTGCCCGCTGCCGGGGATCGGGAAAGGCATGGCTGAGGATCGGCATTGCGCTGGGAATCAGCAGTGCACCCGCTACTCCCTGGATCGCACGTCCCATCACCAGCACCTGCAGACTGCCGGCACAGGCACATACCAGCGAGCCGGCGATGAAGGTGGCGACACTGACCAGCCACACCCGCCGCTGGCCATGTCGATCGCCCAGCGGACCGGCCGACAGCATGAACGCCGACAGTGCGATCGCGTAGGCGTTGATGACCCATTGCAGCCCGGCGATGTCGGTCCGCAGTGCGGTCTGCAGTGTCGGCAGTGCGACGTTGACGATGCTGATGTCCAACGACGCCAGGAAGGTACCGAGATAGGCCGCCAGCACCAGGGCTGGGCGTCGAAAGCGTTGCATGCCGGAAAACCCAGAAGGAACATCGACGCATACATTAATCATTGACTGACCGTCGGTCAATGACTGGCGGTCAGTCAATGCTGTCCGCGCCTTAGAATGGCGCCCACCCTCTTCCAGTCCGGATTGCCGCCGATGATTCCTCCGCACGCGTCAGCCAAGTCCCGCACCAAACCCGCAGAGATCCGCCTGGAGGAGCTGATGGACGCTGCCGAGGCGCTGTTCCTGTCGCGCGGCGTGGAAGCGACCACCATCAGCGACATCGTGGCTGCAGCCGACGTCGCCAAGGGAACGTTCTATACGTACTTCGCGTCCAAGGGCGAAATCCTGCAGGCGCTGGCAAAGCGCTATACCGAACGCTTCCTGGCTGAAGTGGAACTGGCAGTCGAGCAGCATCCGGCCACCGCCGGCGAGGCCCGCCTGCGCGCCTGGATCGAGGCCAATATCCGTATCTATGCGCGCACGCATGCGCTGCATGACGTGGTCTACGCCAATCACCATCACCACGAACGCGGCAACGCCGACCGCAACGCCATCCAGCAGCAGTTGTCGGCAATCCTCGACAGCGGTATCGACGCTGGGCTGTGGTCGTTGCCCGCGCCACGGGTCACCGCCTCGCTGATCTACGCCGGCGTGCATGGCGCCACGGACGATCTGATCGCTGCACCCGAACAGTCACCCGAGGCGTTCATCGCTGCGGTGGTCGCCGATTGCCTGCGCATGGTCGGCGTGGCGGCGGTACCTGCGAAAAAGCGCCGCTGAGTCGGGTACGCGCTGGCTAGACGTGGGCGAGGATGTTCAACAGGCGACCGAACGGGTCGCGCACGTAGAAGCGACGCACGCCCCATGGTTCTTCGGCCGGGCCATATTCAAGAGCGATGTTGGCGTGTCGCAGGCGTTCGAGTACATCATCCAGGTCGTCCACCTCGATCGAAAGATCCGGCACCGGCGTACCCGATCCGCCTTCGCTCGCGACGCTGAGCTGTGCCAGTGCGGTGCCCTGCCCGCCGTAGGTGACGATCCAGCCGTGGTCCATCACGATGTCCATGCCAAGGATGTCGCCGTAGAACGCGGCTGCCTGCGCAGGATCGGCACTGGCGATGTTGGCGACGACGCGTTTTACAGCCATGTGGTGGCTCCAGGCGATCACGACCGCGGTCCACGTGCTGCGGCCGGGTGGAAAGGGGCCCATGGATCGGGCCCCCCAATGCGAACGGTATGCAGGCCTCAGATGGCGCCGCACCTGTCCATGACACAGCGATCGTATTCGAACTGGCACTCCATGGCATCAGCACCGCCGGCCACGCAGGCCTGGTAGGCCTTCCAGCACGGCAGGTCACACGGCTGCACCGGACCGGCCACCGCCACCGAGCCGGTACACGCAAGTGCAAACACTGCAGCAACGATCACTTTCCTGATGGCTCGCATCGATATCACTCCCTGATAGGCCTGGTGACTCCAGGCCGCATCACCCTACCCGCGTGTGCGGGAGAGAAAGTGAAAGCGCCGGTTCAGCCTGCCAGCAGCTGCAGATGGCGCAGCTGCGCGCGCAGCTCCGCGATGTCGTGCCACGGCAGTATCGGTGAGTTTCCGCGCTCATCGGGAGGGTTGCCGGGAAGACCATCCGACCAGCCACCAGCGCCCACCAGCGGCAGCAACGGGCGCTTGTGCAACCAGGCCAGACACACCTCGGAAATTGTGCCTGCGCGCCCGCCGATGACGATGCAGGCATCGCCGGCCAAGGCCATGATCAGGTTGCGGGCATCGCCCATGCCACAGGGCACCACCACCGTTGCCGGCCAGTCCGCAGCGGGCATGCTGCCTTCCGGAATCACACTCAGCACCGTGCCACCGGCTGCGACTGCATGCTCGGCTGCCACCCGCGTGGCCGGGCTGCCGCAGCCGCTGACCAGGGTGATTCCACTTTCTGCGAGGAACCTCCCCGCCTGTGCAGCGAGGTCGAACGCCGGTGAGCCGGGATCGGCACTACCAAGGATCGCGATCTGGGGCTTGCGGAAGGATGGTGTCATGGAGCGACCTGGGCAATGGCAAGGAAAGCAGGGAGGCAGAGTCGATCCACACAGCGCGCTCGATTGCCCGAGGCGGGACAGTATCACGCTCATCCATCCCTTTCTGATGCTGGCTGCTCACTCCACGACCGTCGCAGCATCACCAGACCAACCAGGCTCAGCGATGGCAGCAGCAACCCATATGCCACCAGCGGCCAGACCGTGTCGCCCGGCAGCAGCAGCGTCGCGAGCGTGCCAAGCGTGGCCACGATCAGGCTCTGCACGGCGTAGTACAGCGCCACCGCCGTGCCGGAAGCATCGGCAAAATCGCGCAAGGCACCGTTGGCCGCAACCGCAACGACCATCACGATACCGATAGCGACCAACCACATCGGCAGCACGACACTGGCAAATGACGGCGGCAGCATTGCCGCCATCGCCATGACCAGCACGCCGCCGATCATCACCATCAATCCACGCAGGAAGCTGCCACCAATGCCCCATCGCCCGATGAACCACGCAGCGAAGCGGGAGATGACGAACATCACCAGCGCAACCGTCGCGAAGGCCAGGCTGAAGCCCATCGGCGAATAGCCTGCGCGCCCCATCAGCACTCGCGGGGCGATCGAGAAGAACACGAAGAACGTGCCCATCGCCGCACTGAATCCCACTGCGTGGACCCAGAACCCGGCATTGCCGAGGATGCGCGCGAAGGCTGGCGATGCGTGGTCGTGCTGCGGTGGCCGCGTCTCCTGCCAGTCCCTGCATGCACGCACGCCTGCCAGCAGCCCCAGCACGCCCAGCGCGATGAAAATGGCTCGCCAACCCAGCGCGTAGGCGATCAATGCGCCGAGGATCGGGCCGAGTGCCGGCACGAATGCCAGCATCGAGGCGAACAGACCGTACAGCGTGACACCCTCGGCCGTATCGGCATACACGTCGCGCACCGTCGCGAAGGTGGCGACCAAGGCCGCCGACGCACCGATCGCCTGCACGCCGCGCCAGGCCAGGAACCCCGCACCACCACTACACGCGGCGAGCGCGAACGACGCCAGCGTGAACAGCAGCGCGCCCATCAGCAGCACAGGCCGTCGCCCTATCCGGTCCGACAGTGGGCCGAAGATCAGCTGACCCAGCCCGAGTACGAGCATGTACAGACTCAGCGTCAACTGGATGATGGCAGGCGATGTGCCGAGTGCATCCGGCATGGCCGATACAACAGGCAGGTAGATATCCATGGCCAGCGAGGCCAGGAGGTCGAAGGGAGCCATCAACGCGATGGCGGCCGGCAGGGAATGGGCCCAGCGAGGGGCTTTTCGATCAGACATGGGGAAACATCCGCTCAGGAGGGAATCCGGCGGTGATCAACCCAGTGCGTGGAAATCGCAGGTAAAGACCACCGCAACAACGTGCGTATCGTTGTTGCGGCTCAGCGGACTGTCTGCGGACCGTTCCCGTTGTTCATCTGATGATCCGGTGGAAGATCGAATGCGGCCAGTGTAGCAAGGCAATTACGGGGTAACCGGCAACGGCGTCCGGCGCGGCGTCAGGGCAAGGGCAGCATGTCGATGCGCCGGGAGGGCGTGCACCGCACCTGCTCGATGAGCCGACGCACCACCGGCGACGTTTCCTGTTCACGGTACAGCGCAGCGATGGTCGAGGCGATGACCGGCCCCGCGATCGGCAGATAGACCACGCCCGGCAGCAGCAGCGTCCGCTGCAGCACCGACGGCACGATCGCCAGCGCGCCATCGCCCACCGCAACCTGCGCGAGTACGGCGGCAAGATGACCGGGACGGGAGCGGATGTCCGGCACGAATCCGCCACGGCGGGCGACTTCCAGCGTGCCTGCGGGCTGCTCCGGCATGATGAACGCCTCCTTCGCCAGCAGCTCCGGCTGCACCGGCAACGCCGCGCGGGCCAGCGGGTGCGATGCCGGCAACGCTACGCAGAACTGGTCTTCGATCAGGATGTGCGAACCGAGCGCATCGGGAATTTCCATAGGAAGCCTGCAGAACACCACATCGATGCGACCGTCCAGCAGCAGGTCCGACAGGTCGGCCATCGGCCATTCGCTGACCTGCAGAACCACATCGGGCGAGGCGCTGCGGAACCGCTGCAACTGCTCCTGCAGCGCGCCCGCATGGACCGCCGAACCCACGTAACCGATCTCGATCCTGCCGATCTCGCCACGACCGGCGCGGCGGCCCACGGCCTCTGCCTGCTCGAACTGGCGCAGCACGTTGCGCGCTTCGGCCAGGAAGATCGCGCCGGCCGAGGTCAGCGTGACCTCGCGTCGGCTGCGATCGAACAAGGGCGTACCCAGGCGACGCTCGATCTCCTGGATCTGCACGCTCAGCGTCGGCGTAGCGATGCCCAGGCGCAGCGCGGCGCGTCCGAAATGCAGCTCCTCGGCCAGTGCGACGTAGTACTGCAGATGTCGACGGTCCATGCGCGTCCGATCGTTAGCTTGGGCCTAACGTACTTCAAGAACACGGGCAATGAAACAAACGATCGAAGCTGCTTGAATGAGCGTTGTTCTCCCACCCGAGTCCCTGGTGCCCCTCTCTCCTCCCCGCCGCAGGCCCAACTGGATCCTGATCATCGCCTCGCTCGGTTGCACGATGACAGTGCTGGAAACCAACGCCGTGGCCGTAGCGCTACCGACCATCGCGCGGGATCTGCAGGCTGATTTCGCCGACATCGAATGGGTGATCAGCTGCTACATCCTGTCCTTCACCTCGCTGCTGCTGCCTGCCGGTGCCATTGCCGATCGCCATGGTCGCCGGCGCGTGCTGTTGATCGGCATCGCACTGTTCGCCATCTCATCGCTCACCTGTGCGCTGGCACCGACGGCCAGCGCCCTGTATCTGGCCCGCGCGTTCCAGGGCGTGGGTGCAGCCTTCCTGCTGGCGCCGTCACTGTCGGTGATCGGCCACGAGTTCCATGAGGGCAAGCAACGCGACGATGCCTGGGCCTTCTGGGGCACGGCAATGGGCATGATGATGGTGCTCTCGCCGTTGATCGGCGGACTGTTGTCCTCGCTGTGGGGATGGCGATCGGTGTTCATCGCGATCCTGCCCTTCCTCGCCTTCCTGGCCTACGGTGCGGTCCGCTGGGTACCCGACTCCGCCGACACGGTGGTACGCCCACTCGATCCACCCGGCATCATCACCTTCAGCCTGGCGATCTTCGGCATCGTGTTCTTCCTCGTGGAAGGGCTCGCGCAGGGATGGACATCGGTGGTGGCGCTGGCCGGCCTGGGCCTGGGCATCGCGATGGGTACGTTGTTTGCCTGCATCGAACTCAAGCGTCGGCATCCGATGGTCGACCTGCGGCTGCTTGCAAGCCCGCGTTTCGTCGGTGCACTCATCGCCATGATCGGCTACGCGGTCAGCGCGCAGGTGATGGCCTCGATGCTGCCGCAGTACCTGCAGAATGGCGTCGGCCTGAGTGCGCTGGCCACGGGCGCAGGCATGCTGCCGTTCGCCGCGGCAATGCTGTTGTTCCCAAGCGTTGGCAGGCGCCTCGGCCGACGGTTCTCGAGTGAGATGGTGCTGGCCATCGGCCTGTCGGTCACTGCCGCTGGCAACGCGCTGGCCGGTATCGGCGCGTGGCACCACATGCCGGCGCTGGCCCTGCTGGCGATGATCATCATCGGGGCGGGCGGTGGCATCCTCAACGGCGAAACCTCCAAGGCCATCATCGGCTCGGCACCTCGTGACCGCGCAGGCATGGCCTCGGGCATCAGCGCCACGACGCGCTTCGTCGGCATCCTGCTCGGCTTCACGGTGCTCTCCAGCGCCTTGACCGTCGGCATCCGCGCCGGACTGTCAGCCCGTGTTCCCGCAGACGACGTCATGCGCCTGGCCGACAGCATCGCCACGGGTGCGCTGACCAAGGGAGCCCCGGTCGATCTCGCACGGGCGATGTACAGCCAAGGCTTTGCCGCGTCCCTGTGGACCGCCGCGGCTGCGGCGACGCTGGCCAGCCTGGCCGTTGCCCTGCTCAGGAAACGCGCCTGAGCGCAGATGACAGGTGCAGAAACGGCCAGGGCAGCACGAAGCTGCCCTGGCCGTGGCGATGTGGGGGGCGATCGCCAGATGCGATCAGGCGGCCTTCATCGCATGTTTGCGAGCGCGCATCACCGAATGACATTCCTGCACTTCCGGCAGCCACTGGGTCACTTCCTGGCGCACTGCCGGCGGCAGGTCGTTGTCCTTCAGCACGTCGTTGAACGCGCCCAGGAGGCGATCCTCGGACTCTTCAAGTTCAGCCACGTAGCCGTAATTGGTGTCACCGAAGGCAGCGCGCACCTTGCCGTAGAACTGCTGCATGGAACCGACCATGGTGCCGTGCTCGGCCGGCTTGCCACCGGTGGCGGCCACCGAGCTGCTCAGGGAGGACACGATGCGGCCCTTCACCCCGGCGATGCGGACGAACAATGCCGACAGCTCGGCGTCCTTCACCTTGGTTGCGGCTTCCTCGTAGAAGGACTTGCCATCACGTGCGATCTCGATCAGGTCGTTGAGGCGATGCTCGATGGTGGACTGGGTGCTCATGTGTAGTCTCCTCGTTGGGGAAAGGACAACAGTGGTATCCGTTGCCTGCCGAACCAGATTGGCCGAACGCGCGTGGTTCGCGGGTGAGTACCGATTGATGCGGTAATCATGCTGCCGAACCGCACCCCACCGGCTCACGCGGGCGACGCGGCGTCTTCACTGGATCTGAATCCCAAGAGCGGTCACACGATCTTGCAGACAGGACGTCTAGTCCACCGCAACCCTCACCACATGGCTGATGCCACGATGGAACATCTTCGCGTAGGGACACACCCGCTCGGTGTTGCGCACCAGTTCGGCTGCACGTATCGGGTCCATGCCAGGCAGGAACACCACGATCTCGGCCGACAGCAGGTACAGACCGTCCACGGGATCGCGTGCGAACGTCACCGCTACTTCGATGCTGGGGTCGATCAGTTCCAGCCCCGCACGTGCAGCCACGAGCACCATCGCACCGTGGAAGCAGCCGGCGTAGCCCGCCGCCAGAAGCTGCTCGGGATTGGTACCGCCGCCGGGCCCACCCAGCTCAGCGGGCAATCGCAGATCCACCGACAGTGCGCCATCATCCGACCGCACCACGCCTGACGCGCGGCCGTGGCGGGCTGCGCCACCGCTGACCCGTACCCGTCCGGTATACAGCGGGCGCGCCGCATCACCATGGTACTTGTCGAGCACGCTGGTCGAAGGAGGCTTCAGCTCTGTCATTGCAGGCTCCTGCAGCGGAAGACACGCATGAAGCGCGCATCCACCGCGGATCAGGCCGGCTGGCCCTGCGCCAGCCCGGACTGCTGCAACCAACGCTCGAAGCCGATGGTGCCGAGCCATGCCTGTCCCACCGGCACCAGGGTGTCCTGCTGCAGCTGCGCACCGAAGTAGCGCGCCTTGGCATCGCCGATCACCTCGCGCGCATCACCGGTTGCCTGCAGGAAGCGATGGGCCAGCGCCGCCATCGATTCGCGCTCCGGCCCGGCGATCTCCACCATGCCATTGACCGGCGCCTGCTGCGCGATGCGCGCAACGGCATCGGCCACATCCTCGGCGGCGATCGGCTGCACTGCGGCGGTCGGCAGATGCAGGGTCCGGCCGTCACCGGCTGACTGGATGATGCCCGGCAGGAACTCGAAGAACTGCGTCGAGTGGATGATCGTGTACGCCAGGCCCGAATCACGGATCAGGCGTTCCTGGGCGATCTTGCCGCGGAAATAGCCGCTGGCGGCCAGCTTGTCGGTACCCACCACCGACAACGCAACATGGTGGCGCACGCCGGCCTGCACTGCGGCCGCCAGGATGTTGTGGCCGGCAGTCACGAAGAACGACAACACCGCGGCATCTTCGAACGAGGGCGAGTTGGCAAGGTCGACCACGACCTCGGTGCCTTCCATCGCAGCAGCCAGGCCCTCGCCGCTCAGCACATCGATGCCGGTGGAAGGTGCAGCGACGACGATCTGATGGCCGGCCGCATGCAGGCGATCAACCACCTTGCTGCCGATACGGCCGGTGCCACCGATGACGACAATCTTCATGACAGGTCTCCTGGAACGTGGACGGTGCGGATGTGGCTGCATGCTAGGAACGCGTTGGCCTGCGCAGTAGATCCGCAGCGGGCCACGCACTGTTGCCACATCGGCACCAATACGCTCATGCCCATGCCGCCGCATCGCGCTGTACCGCCGCCTGCTGCCGCACCTCCCAGTGCGAGAACACATCCAGATCCAGCGCACGTATGCGTTGGGTGCTGAAGTCGATGAATGCGCGGATCCGCTTGGGCAGCTGGCGTCGGCTGAGATAGCACAGGTAGTGGCCACGATCGTGGGGCGCGTAGCGGTCCAGGCAGGTCAATACAGCACCTGTGCGCAGCGCATCGCTTACCTGGTAGCTGGGCAGCTGGGCGATCCCCAGCCCGTCGATCACTGCCTGCAGGACAAGATCGGCATCATTGAACACCACCTCCGCCGGCGGTTGCAGATTCACGTCCTGGCCGTCCACGCGGAAATCCCAGCGTTGCAGGCGCCCGGCGGGCAGGCGTCGGCCGATGCACGCGTGGGCTGACACCGCCTCGACCTCCTCCGGCAGGCCGTGCGCCTGTGCATAGGCAGGCGACGCACAGACCACCAGCTGCATGGGCACCAGCTGTTTGGCGATGACCTGGCTGTCTTCCAGCACTCCATCGCGGAAGGCCACATCGATGCGGTCTGCAACCAGGTCCGGCACCTGCTCGTCCAGCAGCAGCTCCACCGAGACCTGCGGATGCTCTGCGCGGAAAGCAGACAGCAGCGGCGCGATCACCCGGCGTCCGAAGCCATGTGTCGCACTGACCCGCAGATACCCGCGCGGCGGCCCCTCGCGCAGATCGCGCATTTCGTCCAGCGCCTGCAGGATGCTCGCAACGCCCGGGCTGCAGCCTTCCAAAAACAGCTCGCCTTCGCGGGTCAATGTTGTCGAGCGCGTGGTACGCAGGAACAGGCGCACGCCCAGCTGCCCCTCCAGCTTCTGCACGCTGCGGCTGACCGCCGAACGACCGATGCCAAGGCGATCACCGGCGCGCGCGAAGCTGCCTTCAGCGGCTACCGCGATGAACGCCAGTACGCCGGCATAACTGGCGGAAAAGGACGCATTGAGGGAATCACGGCCGTCACTGGCCGTACAGGACTGCGGCATGACATTCATGGTGTTCCAGGCTCCAGGGAGTCGCGTCGGGCGAGCAGGTGGGCGCGTGCATGGTCCAAGCGCTGGCGGCATGTCGTCAGGTCCAGCCCCAGCAGCGGCACGATGTCTTCGACGCCCGCACCCAGCACGTCATGCAGCAACAGCACGGCCCGCATGTCCGGTGGCAGTTCGTGCAATGCGGCAAGGAAGGCCTGCCAGACCCGCTCGCTGGCGGGGCAGGCTGCTGCACGGTTCGGGGCAGATGGGGTGTCCATGCCCGGCAGACGGGTGAGCATCCGCCCCTGTGACAGTCCATTGGTGATTTCTGCACAACACCGCGCAGCCCTGCCCCCGCCTATCGGGCCTCCGGCAGCGGACGTAGCCTCGCTGCGTCCCTCAATTCCCTCCGGAACATCGCCATGAACCAACGCTTGGACTACGCCGCGCAGTCGCCCGAACTTTTCAGGAAGCTCGGTACCTTCTCCCATGCCGTGCACAACAGTTCGATCGAAGCGGCCATCATCGATCTGGTCAACATCCGCGCCTCGCAGCTCAACGGCTGCGGGTTCTGCCTGGACATGCACGTGAAGGAAGCAACGATCCGTGGCGAACGCCCACTGCGCCTGCACCATGTCGCGGCGTGGCGCGAATCGAACCTGTTCAGCGCGCGCGAACGTGCCTGCCTGGCGTGGACTGACGTGCTCACCCACCTGCCTGCGCAGGGCGTTCCCGACGACATGTACGAGCGCGTGCGCAGCCAGCTGTCCGAACAGGAAATCGTCGATCTGACCTACGCGGTGATGGCAATCAACGCCTGGAACCGCGCCAACGTAGCCTTCCGTACGAAGCCCGGCTCGCTGGACCAGACCTTTGGCCTGGACAGGGCCGGTCTGGCCTGAGCTTCGACTGCACACTTTCCTGCTGGAGACCTGCCATGCGTTCACTCCGTTCCCTCGCCCTGCTGGCCCTGATGCCGCTGACCAGCAATGCCGCCACACCCTCGCCGAGCGCCCCCGAGCCCATCGTGCGCGAGGTCATGACCCGTCCATTGCCGGAACAGCCGGGCAAGGAAGCACTGATCCTGACGGTGCAGTACCCACCCGGCGGCGCCGATCCCGTGCACCGGCACGATGCCCACGGCTTCGTCTATGTGCTGCAAGGCCGCATCGTGATGGGCGTGGCCGGCGGACGCGAGGTTACCCTCGGCCCCGGCGAAGCCTTCCATGAAGGTCCCGCCGATCTGCACACCGTGGGCCGCAATGCCAGCCAGACCGAACCTGCCACGTTCGTCGTGTTCCTGATCAAGGACATCGGCAAGCCGGCGGTGCTGCCGTCACACTGACCGCCTCCGGTCCGGCGCAGTACCAGCCACCTTCACAGGTCCGCCGATGTCACAATCGGCGGACCTGTCCCGTCTCTGCTGGCATGGACGACCCCACTGCACTGTTCACCCGCCTACGCCCGCGCCTGTTCGGCGTGGCCTACCGCATGCTCGGCTCCTCGCATGAGGCCGAGGATGTGGTGCAGGACGTGTGGCTGCGCTGGCATGGCGCCAACCAGCAGGACATCGAGAACGCCGAAGCCTGGCTGGTGGCTACCACCACCCGCCGCGCCATCGATGGCCTGCGCCTGGCCCGGCGCACCCGCGAGCACTATGTCGGCATGTGGCTGCCCGAGCCGTTGCTCACTGAAGACACCGGCACACCCGAGTACATGCTGGAAACGGCCAGCGACCTGTCGGTGGCCTTCCTCAATGTGCTGGAGCGGCTGGCGCCGGATGCACGTGCCGCGTTCCTGCTGCACGATGTGTTCGACCAGGATTACGACGTGGTGGCACGCACGCTGGACAAGACCGAAGCCGCCTGCCGGCAGATCGTGCACCGCGCACGCCTGCAGCTGCGGCAGGACCGCCCGCGTTACAACGTGCCGCAGGACGTGCACCAGAAACTGATGCGGCGTTTCGCCGAGGCCATCGCCAATGGCGACTTCAGGACGATGAAAGCCCTGATGGCCGAATCGGCAGTGCTGATCGGCGATGGCGGCGGCATCGTCACCAGCTTCCCGAAACCAATGGTCGGCGGCGCACGCATCGCGCAGCTGCTGTATGCCCCGCACCTGCGTCGCAAGGACCAACTGCGGATGGTCCCGAGCGTGATCAATGGACGACTCGGGCTGCTGCGTTACTTCGATGGCGTGCTGGAATCGGCAATGGCCTTCGATACCAACGGCGAGCAGATCGTGCAGATTCTGGTGCAGCGCAACCCGAACAAGCTGCAGAGCCTGAAACAGCCAGCCTCGATCCAGTAGATCCACGCCATGCATGGATGCGGTTGGCTTCACGCAAAGCACAGCCACGCATGGCGTGGCTCTACTGGCGGGCTCTCTGCCCTGCATGGATGCGGTTGGCTTCACGCACAGCACAGCCACGCATGACGTGGCCGTACCGCCCTTCTCGCGCCGCCTGCCTGAGGGCTGCGCCTGCTGTTACTTCTGCTGCAGGAACGCCAGCAGGTCCTGGTTGACCTTGTCCTTGTGGGTCTCGGTCAGGCCATGCGGCGCACCCGGGTAGACGATCAGCCTGGCACCTTTGATCAGCTTGGCCGACATCCGACCAGCCACGTCGATCGGCACGATCTGATCGTCGTCTCCGTGGATGACCAGGGTCGGCACATCGAACTTTTCCAGGTCACCGCGGAAGTCGGTCGCCGAGAACGCCGCGATCGAGTCGTAGGTGTTCTTCTGGCCACCAAGCATGCCCTGCGCCCACCACGCATCGACCATCGCCTGGTTGACCTTTGCACCCGGCCGGTTGAATCCATAGAACGGACCAGATGGAATGTCCCTGTACAGCTGCGAACGGTTCTCCCGCTGTGCCTTGCGGATACCGTCGAACACTTCGATCGGAACGCCACCGGGGTTGTCTGCGGTCTTCAGCATGAACGGCGGCACCGAACTGATCAGCACGGCCTTCTTCACCCGGCCTGTGCCATGGCGGCCGATGTAACGCGCCACTTCGCCACCGCCGGTGGAGAAACCCACCAGCGTGACGTCCTTCAGATCCAGCGTGTTGATCACCGTGGCCAGATCATCGGCATAGTGATCCATGTCATTGCCGTCCCACGGCTGGCTGGAACGACCGTGGCCGCGGCGGTCGTGGGCGACCACGCGGTAACCGTGGTCGGCCAGGAACATCATCTGCGATTCCCAGCTGTCCGAATCCAGCGGCCAGCCGTGGCTGAAGGTCACCACCGGCCCGTTCTTCGGCCCCCAGTCCTTGTAGTACAGCTGCACGCCATCGGCGGTGGTGATGATGCTGGCGGTGCGCGTGACGCCGCTGGTTGCGGACGGGTAAGCCGGCTCTGCAGCCTGGGCGGACAGGCCCACCTGCATCGACAGGGCCAGGGCAGTTGCGGTGAGCGTGCGGGAAACGGTGTTCATGGTGGACCTCCTGCGGATATGGATGGGTTTCGACAGGGGCTACTGTGCGCCCCTGACCGGGACCATTAGTGACATTAAGTCCAGAAAACTTGATCAAAAATCCCAGAACACCGGCACCCAGCGGAACGCCTGACCCTCGCGCGACACGCGACCCACCGACGGGAACGGCAGGTGCGTGGCCACCAGCATCTCGCCGGTACCGGCCAGCGCGTCGAGCAGTTCGATGCGCACGCGCGCCGCTTCTTCCGGGTCGTGCTCGAAGCCGTTGTGCCAGTTCGGTTGATCGAAACCGACCGCGAACACCGCATCACCCGCAAAGGTCAGCGCTTGGCCACCCGACGCAACGCGTACCACGCAGTGGCCCGGCGTGTGGCCACCAGTGCGGCGCGCGACTACACCCGGTGCGATCTCCTGCTCATCCTCGAAGGTATGCACGAAGCTGCCGTACTCGGCCCAGAAATGCGTGGCGGTCGCCCGCAGCGCGTCCGGGAACCCGTGCGGCATGTTGGTGCGGGTGAAGTCGGGCGATTTCCAGAACGCCACTTCCGATGCCGCGACGTGGATCTTCAGGTCCGGCCGCAGCTGCGCTTTCACACCGTCCACCAGCAGGCCGCCGATGTGATCCATGTGCATGTGGGTGATCACCACATCGGTGATCTCGCCCAGGTCGATGCCGGCGGCGCCGAGGCGACGGATCAACTGGCCAGCGCGCGGCAGCTGCAGGTCCGGGTCCATGCCCAGGCCGGCATCGATCAGGATGGTGCGCTCACCGCTGTGCACCACCATCACGTTCAACGCCCAGTCGAAAGCATCCTGTGGCAGGTACATCTCGTCGAACCATTCGGCACGCTCGGATGCCTGCACGTTATGGCCGAGCATCTGCGTCGGCAACGGCAGCACGCCGTCGCTGACCACGAGCACGTCGATGTCACCGACTTTCAGTGCATAGCGCGAGGGAACAAGCTCGTCGAGTGCGGGTGCGGCGTGGGTAGTGGTGTTTTCCAGGCTGAACATGAGGCGGTCTCCACGAAGGTTGGCTGGCAGGCAAACAGGCAGGCAGGGCTGGCTGGCATTTCCGGGCCAAGCCTTCGCGCGGCGCAGGGCAAGGCACTGCCGGGGCAGCAATGCCCCGCAGCACAGCACCGCGTGGTTCGATTGAAGGCGACGTCCACGAACTGTCGTGGGCCCGGAGCACGGCAAGGGCCGTGTGGGATCAGCGTAGGCAACGCAGGGAGTGCGCAGTAGACCCCCAGGCGGGCTCGCGATGTTGCCTTCCGGGAAGCAGTGGGCACGTTGCCCGCTTCGGCAGGCGGCGGCCGCTCACTCAGTCAGGGCGCAAGCAGCGCCACGATGGCCTTTGGCAGAAACAATGCTGCGGCAACAGCCACCGACAGGATCAGCACAACCTTGACTGTCAGCGGGCGACGACGCGGGTTGCTGAAGTGCAGGCGTAGATCGCGCAACTCCGCTTCCAGAGCGCGACGTTCACTCGCCCCGCGCTGCTGTGGGGCGGACAACTGCCGCTCCACCTCGCGCAGGCGCTTCATCAGCTCCCGCGCAGGTGTTGTCCGCAGTATCTGCTGGTCAATTGCCTGCAAGCGCAGCGACAGCGGCATCAGCGCCTCCGCGAACTGCTCCGCAGGCAGCTGCCTGGCAGCAAGTCGGGCCGCTTCGAGATTGATCTCGGCTTGCAGCGCAGCACGCTGGGCATGCAGCCGTTCAAGCCGGTTTCCACGCAGACCCATTGTTGCTCCTTGACTCAGCCGTCCTTGCCCATCATCCAACGAATTGCCTGCGGAAACGAGGTCTTCCAGTCGTCCGGATAGAAATGGCCACCGCCATGCGTACGCGAACGTAGTTCGTTGCCATCGCTGAACAGCGCGCGGAAGTCCGCACTCATCTTCTGGTTGGCCGGCCCTTCCTGTTCGCCGTTGATGACGAACACCCGCTTGCCGCGTGCACTGCTCTGCGTAGGCACCGCCTGGCGCCAACCGCCCGGCGACACCAGCAATGCACCGGAGTAGTCATCCGGGTGCTGCGCCAGCAGCGCACCCGCATGCTGTGAACCCTGCGAGAAACCCATCAGATAAACCTGCTTGCGGTCGATGCACTGGCGTGCGGCCAGTTCATCCAGCCCCTTCTGCACCACCTTGTGCGTGCCTTCATAGGGGCCGGTCCAACTGAAGCTGTCGAACGACTCGCGCATCTCCGTACCGTTGATGCCCAGCAGCACCACACCAGCGTCCGCCAGCGGCTGCTTGCTGCTGTCCAGGCGGCCGTTGATGCCGTAGCCGTGCAGCCACACCAGTACCGGCGCACAGGCCGTCATCGCAACACTCTTGGAAGGTTGCAGTACCGAGATGGCGCCCACCTTGCCTGCAGATACCTGCGCATAGCGCGCCTGCGTGTTGCCCAGCACCCGCTTGAAGAATGACGTTGCGCGCAGGTGCTCGAAGTCATCGTTGTCGGCCAGCGCGGGCGCGAACCACATGCCACGCTCGTCGGCTTCACGAAGATAGCGCTCGGCAAGCGCATCGTCACCGCGGCGAGCGAACAATGCCGCTGCACGGTACGGCGCCAATGCCAACGTTGCGTCTTCGCGGCTTGCCGCCAGATAGAGCGCCAGTGACTGCAGCAGCGTGGCGTCGTCCTCTTCAGCCTTTTCCATCAATTCCTGCGCATCATCGGCATTGATCAAGGCATTCAGCACAGGGCTGATCGACTTGAACGCGATGGTCGACGCGCTGTCCTGTTCGTTGGCAAGTGCGGTTGGTGCACACGCAGCGAGCGCCATGAAAACAGCGAGAGCAGACAGCTTTGGCATGGACATCTTCCGTGATTGCGGCGACGCGCGGGGCGCGCAGTCTAGCAACCTCGGGGCCGATCAGATCAACGTGCGCTCAACCGTAGGCAGGATGGCTGCCGGTAAGCACGCCCATCGAGAACGCGTAGCCCGCTTCTTCCAGCAACAGCCGCATGCGCAGCTCAGCGCGGCGCGGAACGCAGAGCCCGCTGGGTGCGTACAACGCATAGACGAAGCCGGCACCCTCCACATGCTCGCGCCGGACCGAACAGTTGTTGGTCTCTGCGGCATCGGACCACACGGCCCGCAGCTTCTCCGGGCCGATGGACTGGCCGTTGCGCAGGCGGAATGTCAGCCAGCGCACGCCCAGCGGCGGATGATAGGTCAGGTTAGCCATTGCGCACCTTCAATACGGCAGCGGAGCTGGTTCAGGACGCAAGGTCGCTGAAAAGACATGACGCTCGCTTCCATTGGGATTCGAGCATACGCCTGCGCAATGTCACTCCAGACTGCGACCCGCCAGTGCGGTCTCCTCGATCCGTTTCGCGCAGACGAAGACAAACGCCTCGTCCTGCTGCACCTTCAGGAACGAATCCAGCCAGCGCGCAGCGGCGCCGCGGTTGCCGATCACACCGCCCAGTTCCTCAGTGAGGCAACGGGCACACTCCATGCCACCCGGACTGGGTGCCTGGCAGGCGCGGCATCGCGCCATCGTCGTCGTCCTTGCCGGTCGGCACTGGTACATGATCTTCGTCATCAGGCTTACCGCGCGGGCATGGGATGGCATCAGCGCTCTTCCAGAACGTTGGACAGAGGAAAGCCGCGCAACGCGCGGCCTTTTCTTTGCTTACTGCTCAGCGACGGGCGTCGCGGCCCGGCTCGCTCTTCTGTTCCTGTCCGGACTTCTGCGGGCCACCTGGCTGGTCGTCCTGCTGCTGTTCCTGCTGGCCCGTTTTGCCATCCTGCTTCTGCTCGCCACCCAGTTCGTTGCCATCGGTCTGCCCCTGCTGGGCGGCCTGCCGGGTATCGGTCGAGGCGTTGTTGCGGTCGGTCTGGCCTTGCGTGTTGTTGTTCATGTCTTGCTCCACCGCAGCCATCTGCTGCAACGCCACTGTGTGCTTCGGCCGGTTACGCAGCTGCATCGGATCGTGCGAATAATGAACAGCCGCCATGAACGGACCGGCAGCACCAACACAGGGTGCTGACACGCGGAGGTATACGTTGGCGTTCCAACAGGAGAAGTCTCATGGAACGCACCACCAACAAGGACTTCGTTGACGTCGAACGCGAGCTGCAGCACTGGCAGGCCGCATTCCAGACGGGCGATCTGCCCGCCATCAACTTCCGCCACGAGGTTGCACCGGTCATCCGCCTGGCGTGCGATATCTACGTCCGCAACCCACACGGCACGCGCACGGCGTGGCTCACCGACCTGCAGTCACGGCTCGCACTGCGCACCAGCCTGCGTGGCCACCCGGGGTCGGCGGAAATGGCGATGGGCTGCTGGGCCCGCCTGTCCGGGCCGGCGCTGCTTCCGCAAGCGGGCTGACAGACTCTGCGGGCAGATCACTCCTGTCCGGCAAGCAGGTTGCCTTCCTGCATCAGTTGATCGTTCAGGTTGTTCACCAGCGCAATGACAGCATCGGCCAGGGCACGCGCATCGGCGATGGAGCCATGGAAGGCGATGCGGGTGCCCTCCACCTTCACTTCCGCCAATGAAAGCTGCGACGCCAGCGTGGCGCTTTGCTGCAGGAAGCGATCAGTCCACTGCTCATCGGGCGCCTGGTCCAGCAGCGCAGTGATCGCTTCATCGGCAGCCGAATCCACCTGCTGGTGAAGCCGAGGCACGTCGAACCCAACGATCCGCGGCAGTCTGGACGTGCTCACGTACTTCCCCAAGGGTGTGCAGAAGACCAGTATCGCGTCACCACGCACCCCGTGCGAACCGCCCGACGTGAACCGTTCATCCTGGCGGCCTTGGCTTGCCTGCTCGGAAAGTACCTGTGTCGATTTCAGGGTTCCTTGCACGTCAATGAAAGGAAGGCCGGCCAAGCAGGTGGGCTATCGCCGATGGACAACCCGATGACCCCGATCCTGACCGCATTCAAGCATTCCCCGGACCGTGGGCAGGGTCTGGCCCGCGACATGCGCGTGCGCTGGGCGCTGGAGGAGCTGGGCGTGGCGTACGACGTCCATCTGCTCTCCTTCGAGGAGATGAAGCAGCCGGCACACCTGGCGCGGCATCCCTTCGGGCAGATTCCCACCTACGAGGATGACGAGCTTGTGCTGTTTGAGTCAGGCGCGATTGTCCTGCACCTGGCCGAACAGCATACCGGGTTGCTGCCCGCCGATGCGAGCGCACGCATGCGTGCGATCACCTGGATGTTCGCCGCACTGAACACCGTGGAGCCGCCGATCGTCGAACGCTCGATGGCGTGGGTGCTGGAACGCGAGCAGCCCTGGTATGCGCAGCGGCTGGTGATGCTCGACGAACGCGTGCGCAGGCGGCTGGGCGAGTTGTCCGCGCGACTGGGTGATGCGCAGTGGCTGGACGGAGACTTCAGCGCCGGCGACCTGTTGATGGTGTCGGTACTGCTGCGGCTGCAGAGCAGCGGCATCGTCGATGAGTATCCCGTGTTGGCCGCCTACATCGTCCGCGCGACGGAGCGGCCGGCGTACCAGCGCGCGTTCGCCGCGCAGCTGGCCGTGTTCCAGAACCAGTAGCTCCACGCCATGCGTGGAGAACGCCATCTGCACACTGCAACCATTCCCCAGCGAATGGTGAACACCCAGTAAAACGTGCATCCCGCGGCATATCCATCGTCATGCACCATCGCCTACGCTCCGGTTTCGCCACTGCCCGGAACCGGATCATGCCCCTGATTGCCGTCGCACTTGCCTCCGCACTCTCCGCCCTGCCCGACATTGCCTGGGAACGCGAGCGATCCGAAGATGCGCACCAGCTCACGCTGTGCCAGATCCACCGCGATCAACTGATGGATCGTGCAGAGAACATGGACACGCACCAGCAGGCCAAAGCGGTCTGCGATCTGCTGGCACGCGAATACAGGCAGAAGTGGGACTTCGACGCGCACGATGCGCTCGCAGCACAGGCGGTGGATATCGACGAGCTGGTGCGGCGCGGAGATGCGGTCGAAGTGCCCCCGGGCAAAGCGGATTACGTTTTTGATTGATGCCGACGGCACCACCAGCACCAACACCGGCCAATGCTTATTCCCTGAAGAGGCCTGCAAAGGTCTGGATCACGATCTTGCCATCGCGGACGATGAGCGTATCGGTCGCCATGATTGCGTTCTTCGCGCGCCAGCGGATGTAGGCGGTCTCACCATGGACTGCCAGCTCATCGATGGTGATGTTGCGCGTGCCGTCCGGGAAGTAGTCGCGGTAGACCTGCACGAAGGTCTCGTGGATTTCTGCATGCCCTTTGATCACAGACCCCGTCCCATTGATGATGATGGCGTCCGTCGCGTAGTCCGCCAGGGTCCGGTCCACATCGCCCAGACGGAAGGCCTCCAGATGCCGGTCCAGCACCATGCGGGTTTGTGACGACTGCTCGGTGAGATTCTGCGGAAGCGTTTGCGTGGTCATGGCATATCCAGAATGGGGAGAGGCGCCGCCTGTCTGGCGGCACGGCTAGGATCGGGGCGCCTGCCGTTTCCCGGTAGTCATCAATCGGTTGAATCACTTGTGATGATTGATTGAGAATGCCCCCATGGAGACCTTGTCCAACCTTGAGTGTTTTGCCCGCGCGGCGGCCACGGGAAGCTTCTCCTCGGCCGCAAAGCAGCTGGGGCTGACACCTTCAGCGGTCAGCCGCAATGTCGCGATGCTTGAGCGGAATCTTGCGGTCCGGCTCTTTCACCGGACCACCCGCAAGCTGACACTGACCGAAGCCGGGGAGCGCTTGGCGGACTCGATCCGGTCCAACCTCGAGGGCCTGCAGGATGCGATTGCCGAAGCCTCGGACCAGCAGCAGGAGCCCTCGGGTGTCCTCAAGGTCAGCATGGCGAGCGTGTTCGGCATGGATTACGTCCTGCCCCTCCTGCCTGGCTTCCTCGCGGCGTACCCGAAGATCAGGATCGACTGGCAGCTGGACAACCGGCATGTCGACCTGGTTGCTGAAGGTTACGACGCGGCGATAGGGCGAGGCTCTGAGCTCACTCCGGGCACCATCTCCAGGACGCTCGCCCGCGTGCGCATCGTGGCAGTCGCATCGCCCGCCTACATGAAGGCACGGCGCCCTCCAGCGTCGCCACAGGACCTCGCCGGACTCGACCTGATCGACATGCGCTCGACGCGCACGGGGCGACTCGTGCAATGGATGCTGCGGGACGAACACGGCAACGAAGCCGTGTCCCCTGTTGGTGAGCGGATCATCTTCGACGACCCCGGCGGCCTGTGCAAAGCAGCCGCGCTCGGCCTTGGCGCCGCCTTCGTGGCGACCTCGCATGCCCTGCCCTACCTGCAGCGCGGCGAGCTGATTCAACTGCTGCCGAACTGGTCAGCCGACGGCGGACCGATCTCCATCTACTACGCCAATCGCCGCTACCTGCCGCCGAAGACGCGGGTCTTTATCGACTACGTTGCCGGCGCATTCCGGGATCAGGATCTGGCGGGGAGATTCTGAGGGATTTCGCCTGGGAGTATTCTTGAATCTGCCGCGGTCGCTGAAGTGCACAGGCGCGGGCGCGGCGGGGCGCTTCAAGCACGGCTCGGCGCCGCTCGTCCCTGTCCTGGCGATCCAGTGCAGTGCGGCGCGGTCAGGTGGTAGCATGCGGCCCCACATGGAGCGCGAAGAATGGGCACGCAGCAACGAATGGACTCGCTACAGTGCCTGCGCGGCGTGGCAGCGCTTGCCGTAGTTCTGTTCCATCTCCGCGGTGTCGAAATCAAATACCTGCAAGGCCCGGCGATGCTCGACGCGGTGGCAAGGTATGCCGATGCCGGGGTCGATCTGTTCTTCGTGGTGTCTGGCTTCGTGATGACCACCATCGCCGCCGGTCGTTATACGAAGGCGGGCGCGAGTGCGCAGTTCCTGGTCAAGCGTGCCTGGCGTGTGCTGCCGATGTACTGGATCTTCACCACCCTCGTCGTGGCGCTGATGGCAGTGGTTCCCTCAATGGTGAACAGTTCGTATGCCGGCCAGAGCGTGCTGGCCTCCTATCTGCTGATTCCTCACGCCCAGTTGCCCGTACTGACGGTGGGCTGGACGCTGGTGCATGAGGCCTACTTCTATCTGGTGTTCGCCGGTGTCATCGCGTTTGTACCGGAGCGCTTCGTGCCGGCCTTTCTGTTGCTCTGGGCAGCAGCCATCGGCGTTGCGCCATGGTTGCCGCCAGGTCCGACTACGCCGGCCCACGTTCTTGTCACCAACCCGCTGACCTATGAATTCATCGCCGGTGCCCTGCTCGGGCTTTACTGGCGTCATATCCCGGCACGGCTGGGATTGCCGTTGGTCGTCGCTGGCGTCGCAGTCGCCGTGTCTGCAGCGGTGGCGCTACCTGAGGCAGGACCAGCGACAATGGCCGTCGGCACTCGGGTCGCATGCTTTGGCAGTGCTGCTGTGCTTCTGCTGGCTGGCGCTGTTGTCTGGGAAGCCAGGGGCGGGTTGCAGGCGCCGCGCTGGCTGACTCTGCTGGGCGATTCGTCCTATTCGCTGTACTTGACCCACATCTTTGTCATATCAGCCATGGGGCGCGCCTGGGCAATGCTCTCGCCGGCGCCTGGCTGGGCCGGGCACTTGATGTTCGTGGTGGTAAGCGCGTTCGCTTGCTGCGTCGCAGGCTACATCGTGCACGCTCTGCTTGAGCGTCCTCTGCTTGCGCTACCCAAGCGCTGGGGCGCGGCGCGGAGACAGCAGGCAAGCTAGCCGCCTGGGCGATCAGGCCAAAGATGAGCCGCCCGCAGGCGGCTTGTCGGAGGCGCGGAGTTCGTTACAGGCTGGGCAGTCCAGATCGGGCTACGTCGAAGTAGTCACCGGTCATCTCGATGTCGGCATGTCCAGCGCTTGGCAACGCTTCAGTCGCATGGCGATGAGCGAGAGAGTAATCGCCGAGGATGAGCGGTTCTCGATGCACGGTCGAAAGCACCGGGAAATTACCGACACCGAGGGCAACCGTGGCGACAAGCAGGATGCGGCCGGGCACAAATCGCCAACCACTACGGGTCGCTACGATCACGACGTGCCAGTCGTGAAACCACCGCGCGAGCGCCGATTCTTCCCGGCAATTTTCCCTGCGGCACAAAAAAGGCACCTGGGCAGAAGCCTAAGTGCCTTTTTTGGTGGGCCCACCAGGATTCGAACCTGGAACCAAGGGATTATGAGGCCTCTATAAGGCTTCCACGCGCTTCCATAGGCGTCCCGACTTTAAGCTAAGTCGTTGATTTTCTCAGGCTGTGCGACCACCTGCGCCCATCATCGTCCACCTCTTTCCACGGACAAACGGTCACCGAGCGGTCACCAATGGGCGCAATGAAAGGAATGCTTACAGCGAAGGGGCTTGCCGCATTGCCGGTAGGCGAATGGGCCTCTGATCCTGCTCCGCGCGGCACCGGCTGCTTGGACGTGCGGAAGCTCGCCGGTGGGCAGCTGCGCTACTACTACAGGTACACCAAGGCCAACGGCCAACGCGACCGGCTGCTGATCGGCACGGGCCTGGCTCTGTCCGCGGCGCGCGAAGCGGCGGCGGCATTGTCCCGCCGGTACCAGGCCGGCGACCGGGATCTGCGAGATGCGATAGCGGCCGAGGCAGCTGCAGCGGAAAGCGCGAAGGCAGACGCTCTGGCCGAATCGACGCGCCGATCAGGTGCAACTCTGGGTGCGCTGATGACGGCCTATGCCCAGAGCCTGGAGGATGCCGGCAAGGTGTCTGCTGCGGCCACCCGCGCGTCCATCAAACGCCACATCGAAGAACCGTGGCCTGCCCTGTGGACCCGCCCCGCATCCGAGCTCGAACTGGACGACCTGCTCCCGATCCTGTCGCGCATGGTGCGCGCCAAGAAACTGCGTGAGGGCGGGAAGATCCGGTCGTACTTGCGTGCGGCCTACGCGGCGGCGATCGCGGCGAAGCAGGACGCTGCCGCTCCCGATGCTCTGCGCGCGCTCAACGTGTCTAGGAACCCGGCGCGCGACCTGGCTACGCTCGACAGCGGTCAGCCGCGCGACCGCGTGCTCTCGGTGGCAGAGTTGCGTGCCTACTGGCGCAGGATCGAGGCCATGCCTGGACGGCACGGGGCGCTTCTGCGCTTCCACCTGCTGACAGGCGGCCAGCGCATTGCGCAGCTGATGCGGCTGAAGTGGTCAGATCACGATCACGACGCGGACACCGGTACCGGGTCCGTCCGCTTGCTCGACATCAAAGGCCGTCGCCGCTTGCCGCGCGTGCATCTGGTGCCACTGCTCCCGCGAATGGCTGCGGATCTCGCCACCTTGCGCGGCGACGATGATGACGAAGGCGACGCCAGGCCACACCTATTCTCGCTTACAGGCGGGAAGGCACCGGCCACCTATGACGAGTTCCGAGGGATCATGGATCCGGTGGTGGCCAACATGGTGGCTGCTGAAGAACTGGCATCGCCGTTCACGCCGGGCGACCTGCGCCGCACAGTAGAAACGCGGCTCGCAGCGCTTGGCCTTTCCGAAGAAGTCCGCGGGCATCTGCAATCCCACGGACTGAGCGGCGTTCAGAAGCGGCATTACAACTTCTTCGAGTACGACGCGGAGAAGCGTGCTGCGGTGGAGGCGCTGCTCGAACTTCTCACCGGTGCTGGTGCAACGGTGGTGCAGATGCGCAAGGGCCTGAGCCGCTAGAACGGAAGGTCTTCGGGCAGGTCCAGGCCTGCCAAGCGGCTGGCGGCTCGCTGATGACCGCTGGCTGCAGCCCGCAGCAGTTGGGCGCTGTGCCGGCGGCGAGCACGAGACCTCCAGCTTCCCGAGGAATCCCGTTCGAGTTCCGATGCCTGCAGCAGCTTGGCCGCAGCCTGGGCCTCCAATGAGGCCTGATCCTTTTGCCAGTTCGCCATTGCTGCAGCATGACCGCCTATCGTCGCGGAGGCCGCGACTGGCGCAACGGCAGTAGAACGCGTTCATCAATCCGCGTACGGCAATTCACTACCGGCAGTTAGTAATTGTACTAACATTCGCCACGTCTCGACTTGTGAGACATGCCGCTTCCAGAGTACGCCCATGCAGTCCCTCCCCTTCCCCCACACCTTGGCCAAGCCCATCGGCCCCGCGCTGATCGACGGCCCGGTGCAGTTCGTGCCCCTGGCCGCAGCGCGCGCCCGGCTAGGCTTCCCGTCGCCGGCCGACGACTTCATGGACGATGCGATCGACCTGCATCGCCTGTTGGTGCGCAACCCCGCCGCCACCTTCCTCTACCGAGCCGATGGCTGGTCCATGAGCGGCGCGGGCGTCAGCGACGGGGACATCTTGGTGGTGGACCGGTCAGTCACGCCGCAGGCCGGCGACCTGGTCATTGCCATCTGGGACGGGAACCAGCCCTCCTGCAAGGTGCTGCAGCTGTTCGAGAGCCACATGGAGCTGCACTCGGCCAACCCCGACTTCCCACCGATCGTGCTGGAGCAGGCCACCGAGGTGGAGGTGTTCGCCGTGGTGGGGGTCGTCCGCCAGATCAAGCGCCGGGGCGGCCATGTTCGGGCTCGTTGACGGGAACAACTTCTATGCTAGCTGCGAGCGCGTGTTCCAGCCGGCGCTGCGCGGCGTGCCGCTGGTGGTACTGAGCAACAATGACGGCTGCGCCATCGCGCGCTCGGCCGAAGCCAAGGCCCTGGGCATCAAGATGGGCCAGCCGGCCCACGAGCTGAAGTACCTGGTGCGCCGCCACGGGCTGCAGATGCGCTCGGCCAACTTCGGTCTGTACGGTGACATGAGCGCCCGGGTTGTAACCATCCTGAGAGAAGCAGCGCCGAGGGTGGAGGTGTATAGCATCGATGAGAGCTTCATCGACCTGAAAGGGGTGCGGGATCGCTATCGGTTCGCGCGCGATCTGCGGCAGCGTGTGCATCGGTGGACCGGCATTCCCAACTGCATCGGCATCGGCCCCACCAAGACGCTGGCCAAGCTGGCCAACAAGGTGGCCAAGAGCGCCGACGGCGTGATCGACCTCGGGGATACGGCCTACCGGGATTCGGTGTTGCATACCTTCCCCGTCGGGGATCTATGGGGCGTCGGCCGCAGGCTGGCACCGCGGCTCGAGGCCATGGGCATCAGCACCGCCGCTGCCCTGCGCGACGCGCCGGCGGACGACATCCTGGCCGCCTTCGGGGTCACGCTGGCGCGCACCCAGCGCGAGCTGCAGGGGCATCCTTGCATGGAGCTGGAGGAAGTTGAACCTGATCGCCAGCAGATCATGGTCAGCCGATCTTTCGCAGACCGGGTGGAGGACCACGAAGCGATTGCCCAGGCGCTGGCCACCTTCGCCGTGCGCGCATGCGAGAAGCTGCGTGCCCGAGGCTTGGTCACCGCCGGCATCTGGGTGTTCGCCCATTCCGACGTATTCCGGCCAGAGCTGCGGCAGCACAACGCGAGTAGGACGGTGAGCCTGCCCACGTCGACCGCGGACACCACCGTTGTGCTGGGCATCGTGCGCAAGCTGCTGCGCGGCCTGCTCCGGGACGGCATTGGATACAAGAAGGCAGGTGTGGCGCTGCTCGACCTGGCTCGGCCGGATGAGCTGCAGGCTGATCTGTTCGGTCCAACGGTGGTCGGCAACGACAGGCTGATGGACACCATGGACCGGATCAACCAGAAGTTCGGGCGCGGCACGGCCGGCATTGGCGCATCTGGTTGGCACGCGCGGCCAGCGTGGGGCATGCGGCAGCACATGCTCTCGCCGAACTACACGACCTCCGTGCACGAGATCCCGCCGGCCAGGTGCTGACTCCGGCGTAGCTGTGATTACTGATGATCCAAAAGGTCGACCCCGTTGTCTTGTACTTCGGGTTTACCCACAAACAAATACTTAGTCTTGCCGTCTCCAACTTGAGTAGTTCGAACCCGGACCGTGGAGCGTTTATGCAAAGCCTCGTGCACTGTCTCCAGCTCACCAACAGAACGGTCAACTTTGCCGCGTATTACCTCAGAGTTCGGGAGACGAAACTCGAGAGTTCTCGTTACAGGGAGCACGCCAATCAGAATGCCTGAAAGAGTCTGCTCGTCCTCTAGGATGTTGGCATCCTCAAGTCGGGCCACACTCCTTACAACTTCAAGGCTGTTAGAGAAACTAAAAGTTTTATGTACAGTAGAGACCGTGCACAACGCTCCATGCTGATGCAGAAGTTCCGCAAAGGCCCTAACAGTGGCAATGGCACGTCGATCAAGGTCTACGACTGCTTCCGCAAGGGCGTCATCTTCTTCCTGCGATGCAGCCTCCAGTAGAATTTGCGCACGCTCGACAGCCTCTGATACGGCACCACCTTCTACCAGCTCACGATTTCGGCTCTCCAGCTCGAATCCAAAAGATCCAACAGCTGTCCCCGTTATCAGCATTTCAAAATCAGGGCGATCGGGTAGTGGCCCCCGCGCCGCAAGCACCCCCCTCAAGGAGGCACCGACGGCGGATACGGCGTCTGAAAACGCCACCATCGCTTTGGCACCAAACGAAGCAGAGATTCCGTAACTACCAACAACCGGCGAACCTTTGAAGGTAACACGCGACTGAAAGTGATTTCCTGGATCTTCATCCTGCTGTGTCGTGAGCTCCTTAAGTCTGCGCTCCAACCCTATCCGTGTGAACACATCCTTGGGACCTGCAAGGCGCAACAACCTTGAAACTTCCGCGATTTCACTATTGAGAGAGTTCTTTTCAAATGTTCTCATTGGGCCACCTCGGCTGCCTGCAGCATGTCCCTTGCGAGCCCATCGAATTCCGGGTCAAGACTCACTTGCAAAAAGCCCTTCCAAGTACCACTCCTAGTGTGCCCCCATACGCTCGACCAATACGCAGAGTTTGCGATCAAGTACTCCGGCGTGGCGCCATTCAATTCAACAAAATACGCGTCACAGGAGTACGCCTCTCTCGGCTGCAAGAAAAGCTCAGGCTTAGCTACGAACGCCGCCTCGTGATCCAGATCCGGGGGCGTATCAAGGAACGTCACAAGGTCGATATCGCCAGGCGCTCTTCCTTCAAGCGTCTCCAGGTCAGTACAAAAACTTCCATCCACCCATTGGAAACCAGAGGTAAACCCAAGCGCGTGAAGGTCCGCCCTATAACGGAGAAATCCGTCAGCAATTGCGCAGCGCTGAGGCGTTGTAGACAGCTTAGCGATGATGTCTGCAACCGTGACCACATAGGGCGAGCGCTGCCGAGAGACCGGGCTATCTACATCATAGGGAGGGAGTAGGCCTGCCGCGTTCCATTCTGGCACAGTCATTAGGGACGTCCGGTGTCAAATTCTGTGAAACGCGAACGTTAAGGCATGACGTGGTCGACGGCAAACCCTCTTGTTAGCATTAATACTAATTGAAGGAATTCTCACTAGCTGAGATGCCCCCTTCCTCCAGATACAGCCAGATAGTCGCTGAGTCAGGCCGCCAGCCGGTGCTCGTAGAACGGGTGCCGTTTGTCGTCAAAGATCCGATACAGCGCGGCCAGGTCGGCGGGATCCGGGTTCAACCAAGCATCGACGTGCTCGGGCTTGATGTTGATGATGGTCCGGTCGTGGCCGGCGGCAGCCACCTCGGGTTCCGGGTCGTCCGTGATGGCGGCAAACGACAGCAGAGCCGGTTCCTTGCCGGCTGGGTCCACCCAGTGCGACCACAGGCAGGCCACCAGCATCGGTTCCCCCGTGCGCGGGGTGAACTGCACCACCTGGTTCTTCCCGTCCGGCCCCTCCACGTTCTCGTAGAAGGTGTCGACGACCATCAAGCCGTGGGTATGGCCGAAGGCCGGCGCCCAGAACTTCTCCAGGCTATCGCGGCGGGCGTTGTACGTGCCCGGGAAGCGCTGATCGTAGTTGGCCGGTTTCCCGGCCAGCCGACACTGGTAGCGCATCGGCTTGATCGTCAGCTTGCCGCCCTCTGAGACGATCACCGGGGCGTAGACTCCGGGAAAGATCCGGCTGTCCCGGTCCTTGCCTTCGGACCGCTTCAGGTCGCCCAGCTTGCCCATGGCGCGCTCGATCTTGTTGCCGGCGATGCGCACGTCTTCCCGGGCCTTCTTCGTCTCCTTGGCCTGCAGCGATCGCTCCGCATCGGCCAAGCGCTTCCGGTTGGCGAAAAGCTCCTGCTCAAGGATGGCGGCCTCGGCCTGGTTCCACTGTTGGATCTCCGCCCACACTGCCCGCTCTGCCGAGCTTGTGCCGGCACGGAACGCATCATCCATCGCCTTCGGGGTCTTGGGCCGCTTCTTGCCCGGGTCATGGGCGTAGAGGGCCGCAAACTCCTGCAGCGACACGGTGGCGCCGGTCATGCGGACCAGCTTCTGGTAGGCGGCTTCGATCTGGGCGGAATAGCACATGGCCGCAATCTGGCCGCAGGCCGCGTTGTGGCGGCGTGATGGCACCGCCTTCAGCCGAACCCCAACGGCACCTCGGTCAGGTCCACGATGAAGATCGAGGCGTTCTGAGGCCCCATCGTTACGCCGCCAACCGGGAAGGTGTTGGTGATCAGCGTCTGTTGGGAAACCTGCAATCTTGAAATGAAGATTCGGTTGTCGCCGGTCATGTGGAAATGGTCGGCCGTCATGGTGCATCGGTCCTGCGATACCGAGTTGTAGTAGAACCGCGGTGACGGGATTGCAATTCCGATCTTTGTGCCTGGAAAGAACTGACCGATTTCAACGGGAGGTCCGGGCACCGTTGGCAGCGGCACCACCTGGAGAACGCGCAGTCCCTTTCGCCTTGAGTCGTAGAACACCGTGCCGTTCTCGCCGCGCATGCGCAACCCAACCGGCCCTGTCGCTGCGCGCTCGGCGGCGCTGAACGTGTAGTACTCGAGCACCTTGTTCGGTGCCGCGTTGGAAGCGTACACGTTGCACGTAACCCCGCTCTGAACTAGCGTAAATCCAGTGTTAGTTGACACAGCATCATTGATGTATCGGCAGACGTGGAGGTTCGTCGTTCCGTTCGTTGATGCAAGAACACCACCCGGCGACCACGAACCAAACGGCGGCGATCCACCGGTCGCGCCTCCGGAGAAAGCTCCTGTGTTGAGCGTCCCCGATTTGGCCAGCTGCAGGTTGCGATAGCCGAGGCCGATCTGGATCTGCCCGGTGCCCTGATTCCGTACGCGCAGTCCGACAGCCATCAGCTGTATACCCCGTAGTGAAGCGTGATGCCGCCGACCGTGTTCGATGTCGGCTGGCTTGGGAACATCTCCATCCTGACGTGGTAGTTCACCACGTCAGGCTCCCAGGTCCAGACGATGCTGTTGCCCGATATCGTCACCGAAGGAACCAACATCCCATAGGTGGACTTCTGGCCTTCGCAAGTAAAGTAGTAGAAGGGCTCGCCGCCAAGAAAGTCGTTGACGACGAGCCCTCCATTTGCCTCAGGCGGGGCGACCCATTTGTTGTTGGAGTTCACCGGGTTGTAGAGCGGGAACGTGTACGACCCGATCATCTTCGACAGCTTCGTGGTGACCGAAGTCTCCACATACCCGCTCTCGTTCCGGACCCGCAAACCAACGTCGGCCATTACAGCAGCACTCCAAGTTCAACGGCCGGGGTGCCGTTCGGGTAGTAGACGTACACGCCCTGGTTGGTGATGTTCAGGCGGTATCCACCGGCCACGGTGCCATTGAACTCGAACCCACCGCCAGCAGCCTTGTTGATCCGCCAGCCGGTCTGACCCTGCGCGTAGTCGTCAGACTGGATCACCCCACTGATCTTCGCGTTGGTGATGGCGGCGTCGGCAATGTTCGCGTTGGTGATCCACGCGACACCGATCAGCGCCTGGCTGATGAACGTCTGCCCCCCTTGAATCACGAAGGGCGTAGTCACTTGGCCGTTGATCATGTTGATCAGGGCCAGGCGATCAGCCTGGAACAGGATCTGGCTCTGGTAGCTTCCGTCGGGCTGGTTTTCGATGCCGATGCCCATTCCGGCGACGTAGTACTGGCCATTGGCCGCAATCTGCAGCTTCAGATTCCACGACGCACTGATCTTGCCGTCCATGTCGACCACGGCTTGCGAGGTTTGCTGCACGATCGCCTGGGTGTCGCCAACTTTGGCTTCCACAGTGTCGGTCCGCTTGGCCATGGCGTAGTCATCCATCGCCGCCACCGCCTGCACCGACATAACACCGGCATAGGCCGTGGCGTCACCTGCACCACCATCCGTGTCGCCGGCGCCCCGGGCATCTACCTGCGCGAAGATACCGTCGATTCGCTTCCCTTGGGCCAAAACCTTCCCATCCAGTTCGCCGATATCCATCTCGACCTGGTTCATGCGCCCAACCAACGCACCAGACTCGGCGATCGCGTCGCCCACGTTGGTCCACTTCGTGCCTGGAGGCCGCTCGTTTCCGTTGCCGGGCCCATTCCACAGCCAGATTCGGCCGTTGTAGACCACGGTTTGCCCTGGCTCGTAGGTGGCGCCTTCGGCCCAGATCAACGGCACCAGCCCGCTGGTGCTCTCGATCTTCGCGAGCAAGTCCTGCCCGAGCGAGCTCTCCACGATCTTGCCGCGGAAGTACTCCTCGTACTCGCTCAGGTCGGTGCTGGCCTGGCCCATGACGCCGGCGCCAGTCGGATACCACGGGCCGATGTTCCCGCTGCGATCTACCAGACGTGCCCAGAAGAAGAACCGCGCGCCAGCGGCCAGCCCATCCAGCTGCAACCGATTTTGCGGATACGCGTAGTCGCCCAGCTTTGTGGCCGTCTCGCGGTTGGGGCCGGGGCTGCGCCAGATCTCGGTGCGCTGGGTGTCGGTGGCGCCTGGAGGGAAGGCCCAAGCGAGCTGGATGCCGAACACGATGGACGTCGTGGTCAGCGAGGTCACTGCCGGCGGCGGCTCGGTCTTGCCGCGGATGTCGGTCAGCATGCTTGTCGCCGGGATCGACACGGAGTTGAGCGCATTCACTGCTCGTACGCGCGCGAGGTATTTGCCGGCGTATATGCCTGGCACTTCGACGCTGGCCGTCGTTACCCGGCCGGCACGAACCCAGTTCAGGTCATCGCGCCTCCATTCCACGTCGTACGCGATTGCCTTGTCGGCGGCGTTCCACTGGATGGTCAGCGTCGGGGTGGCGATGCCCTGCTCGATCACCACGTGCGACGACAGGGTCACGTTGGTCGGGGGCGGCTGAACGCTCGGCGGTATGATGCTGATGGGCGGCAGCTCCAGACGCGTGCCGTCGTCGATCGCAGCGTACTTCCCGGGCACGTGCTTCAGGGCAGTGATGTTGTAGGTGAGGTCTTCACCCTCTGCCACACCAACCACCCGGAACAGCTGCAGCGCCAGTTCGCTGGACTCGGTCGCCCAGACCGATTGCTCCACGGGAACGGCGGACCACGGCACAGCCACCTTGACCACGCCTGCGACACGATCGATACCGGTGATGCTCCGCCCTTCAACCTTCCCGCTCGGCAGTGTCGCGTGCAGGAGGTCGCCGGCCGCCATCTCATCCGGGATGCGGTCGAGCGTCAGGGTATCTTCCGTAGCTGCACGGATGCGGCCGGCGTTGCGGCGGCCGGCACGGTTCGGGTCTGCAATCTGGATCACATCACCAGGCATGCAGTTCAGCGCGTCCATGCCTACCGAAAAGCCCACCGTCTCGGTTTCGAGGTTTTCGGTGTACAGGATGTGGTTGCCGACACGCTGGGCCTGCGCACGCGAATGGCAACCGATGGCCGTCACCTCAGTCTGATTGACGCCGTAGCGCGCGATGCCTTCCAGGTGCTGAACCGGCTCGACCTTCTGCCGCCCGAAGTCGTCAGGATCGGTCCACGACACCAGCGCAACCGTATGCCGTGCCTTGCGGCCGCTGCCTTCGTATCGGAATCGGCCACCGACAACGTTGGCCTGGCTGAACGTCGCGCCCGGATCCTTCGGCATATCGGCCGAGGCCATGACCTGGCCTGCCGCATAGAAGCTGATGCCGCGGAACATGCTGGCCATATCCTGCAGCACGCGGTACGCATCCGCCCTGCTCTGCAGGTAGAGACTGCAGGTGAATCGAGGCTCCTTCCCGCCGAGGCCATCGCTCACCAGCTGATCGCAGTACTGGGCGATCTGATACAGGCGCCACTTGTCCACCCAGTCCAGCGGGATGCGGTTGCCCAGTCCGAAGCGATCGTTGGTCACGATGTCGAAGAAGGCCCAGGCCGGATTGTTGGTCCACGCCGATTTGAAGGAGCCGTCCCAGGCGCCGCTGGTGGTGCCCGGCCCGCTGGTCGAGTAGATCCGGCTGATCGGATCGTAGTTGGCCGGCACGCGCACGACACGCCCCCAGATGCGGTAGGAACGCGATGGGATGCTCTGAAACGCACTGGCGTCCACCTGCACTGCTGCCAAGGCGCAGTTCGGGTAGCGAAGTTTCACGTCGATGATCTCGGTCATCGATAGCACGTTGACCGTGTCCGAGATCAGCGAGTTGTTCCGGTTCGGCGTGATGCGCCGGATGCGCACTTGCCACTGCGATCCCGGCGGCAGGTCAATGCGACGGCTGCGCTCATACTGCGAGGTCGTCTTCCCGGTGATGGCTTCGGTCAGCACCGTAGTGAAGGCGCCACCGTCAACGGCCAGATCCACCGCGTAGGTGATCGAGTAGCCCTTCCGGTCCCCGTTCTCGCCGTCCACCTCCTGCAGCGCTGGCACGGCCAACCTGATGCGGACGGCGGACAGGTCCGGCCCACTAACAGTTCGAACTACCGGCTCACCGCCGCGCAGCTCGACATTGACCGCAACTTCATTCTCGACCGACGGGAAGCCTGGGATGTAGGACTGGTCCTGCGTGCCCGAGCGGGTTTCTACCGTCACTCCCGAGAAGTTCGCCGTTCCGTCGGGGTTCTGGATCGGCACTTGGTTGAGGTAGATAGACTGGTTCCCGGCAACCAGCCCCCGGATCTCGCCCTCGCCCACCAGGTCCACGATGCGGGCCACAGCCATGGAGTGAAGGCTATCCGGCGTCTCAACGGGGGTGCGGGCATTGGATCCGCTCTTGCCGCCTGCGCCGGCCAGGCGGACAGCCTGCCCCACCCCATAGGCCAACGGTGCGTTTACTGTCGGCAGGTTCACAGCTGGTCCTCCGCCTGGATGCCACCACTGATCACGGCAGAGCCCACCAGCATGCCCTTGGTGTCGTGCCCACCGTAGGGCACCGGCACCGGGTTGCCCTGGGCCTGTGTGTTGACGGTGCCGTTCATGCTGTAGTTCGGCCGATTCTCGGCACTGTCTTGGGAGCCGAGGCCCTTGGGCTGCGGTCCCAGCATCTGCACGACGCCGCCGATCACCATCACGGCACCCTGGACGACCAGATTGAAGTTGGTGGTATAGACGCCCACAACGATCAGCACGACCCCGAGGATGATGTTCAGCACGCCGCCGCGCTTGCTGCCCAGCAGCACTGGGGCGATGCGAATGTCCTCGCCACCGGGGGGATCCTGCAGCTGATCCTTGGTGATGTTCTGTTTGCCGATGAACACGGCAAACGCCATACCCTGCTCCTTCGCACGGGCCAGATACTGCTGGAAGCCCGGCACGATCGCGCACAGCGCGCGGACGGCTTCCGCCGGGCTGTTCACGGCCAATCGGAACTTGCGCCCGAACCGGCTGCCCAGCTGGCCATACAGGCGGATGGTGCGCATGCGCTCAGCCATGACGTGCCTCCTTATGGCGAACGATGTAGCGGGTCCGCTCGGTCCACATGCCGCCGTAGGGCACGACCTCCGAAAGCCGGCCGTGCAGATGATGCAGCATCTGGCCATCACCCAAGTGGATGCCGGCGTGGTTCGGTACGGTGGAGCGGATCTGCATCAGGATCATGTCGCCGCGGCGAGGCTCGTCCTCGATCTGCTCGAAGCCCTCAGCCCGGAGCCGATCCAAGCTGTAGAGATCCTGCCCCTTCTCCCACCAGTCGTCCTCTCGTTCGTACTGACTGAGGTGGATGCCGAGCTCCCGCGCGTGGAAGTCGCGCACCAGCGTGTAGCAGTCGAGGATGCCGTGAGCGAACTGCCGGCCCACCAGCGGCGCGATGAAGCCGCTGGGCTGGATGGTCTGCAGGTCACCACATTCGGGTTCGGCACCAGTGACTTGGCCAACGCTGACGATGTGCCACGGCAGGCCGCTGGCCTCGCACATGACGCGATCGGCATCCGACGCGGTCGCAGGCGCGTTCGGGTGGCTGTGCACGACGGCCAGCACCTCGCCCACGTCCTCGGCATCGGCATAGTCCTCTGCCGGCAGCCGGAAGTGCTCGCTGGGCGTCATCGCCACATTACGGCAGGCAACGTAGGCCTCACCGCCGGCCGTAGCCACAATCAATCCGCAGCACTCGCGCGGGTACTCGGCCACGGCATGTGCCTGTATAGCCTGCAGGGTGCTCAGTTCCATGGTTTGCTCATAGAAAAGCCCGCACACGGCGGGCTGTGGAAACGGGGATGAAGGGGTGCGTCAGGTGCGCAGCAGGCCGGCGGCCGGGAATCCGCCATAGGGCAGCGGCTTGTCTGCGCCGAAGCGCAGCTTGCAGCTACCCACCCTACCCCCGCATTGGTCGCGCGACGGGTCAGTGGTCGGCACGTCGTTGGCATCGGCCACGGCCGGCCCGTTGTAACCGCAGTAGGGGCCGCGATATCCACCCCGGATCAGCCAGCCGCACACGCCGGCGATGACCTGCCGGCCGGGCAGCTGCTCGCCGTTGAGGTCGATGGCGGTGGTCAGCTCGAACTCGACGGCCTCCCTCTCTTCGCCAACTTTGCGCTCGATGAACCAGATCTCATCCAGGAAGTGCTCGTTCGGGTCGGCGGTGGGATTTCGATCAGCGCTGGGGTCGGCCGATGTCATCGTGAACGGGCTGGCGACCGGGCCATCCTCAACCTGCATACCCAGCAGCGTCACGTTCTGACCGATAGCCGAAGGATGTGGGCCGAAGCCATACGACGGAGCACCGTTCCCGGCTTCCGAGTACGTAACGACCACCACCAGCTTCCTCAGACCATTGCCGAGATCCTTGTACTCAAGAATCTGTGCCTGGCCTGCAGTGAATGGCAGGTTCACAGTGGGCCATGTGTCCGTAGCTCGCCCCCAAATGAAACAGTCACGCACACCGGCCACGGTTGGGTTGGTGTAATGCAGCCGGAAGGCTCCTGAAGTGCCGAACCTGAAATAGACCGTGGTTGTGACCTGCTTGTTCACTGTCACTGCAGGTGTGTTCCACATCCCTGCAACGCGCCGCGGGTAGCCACCGGATACGGTACTCGCCACAAGGGAGGGAGCTTTAAACGTAATGCCATCGACTGAGATAGGCGCCACCGGGGTCGCGCTGGTGCCAAGGCTGCTCCACGTTGCCGCCATCGCGTCTGCACTGTTGCGAACCCGGTTGGTGATTGCGGGGAAGTTGACCGCGTCCAGGTACTTCACCAGCGTCTGTCGGCGGATGACCCTCGCGCCGACCAGGTCATCGAACATGAGGCACAGCGCTGTGATGCGCCCATCGATGTTGCTCACCTTCAGGCGTGGGTTCGGCGGTTGGTCACTGGTGCGCGCGAAGCCGGTGGCCTCGATCGGCCACGGCCCGTACTCCTGGCCCTGCCACCAGATCACCCCCGTCTGCAGGTGCTGGTGGAAGAACAGCTGATCAGCACCGAAGCTACTCGCGTCCAGTTCGTACAAGGTCACCCGGCCACCGGGCTCCAGCTGCTGGGCATCGGCAGTGATCATTCCAGCACCGCCGATTCACCCGTGCCCAGCGGCAGCGAAATCTCGCTCGGCCAATTGAAGACCTCCGGCTGGGGCAAAAGCGCCTGGACCTGCTCCCACGTCTCGATCCCGGCCGGTGGATTCGTGACCAACTGCTCCAGCGCGAGGTTCACGGCATCACGCCACGCAACCATCGCTCGCGCTTCCAGTCGATAGCGTTCAACGCCGCTGTTGTAATAGCCAACGCAGGTTTCAACGCTGTCGTACCGGCGGTCAACAACGTAGGCAGTCATCCATCCCCATGCAGCAGAGCGAATCGCCTGGTAGTGCTGGGGACTATGGAGTTCGTATGGCAATGCTGCCGGCGCCGGATTGTTTCCTTCCTCAAGCCAGACTTCATAGAGTTCCCAAAGGCGGTGGCCCTTCGGGATGACCTCACCGGTGGAGATCAACTGAATCTCGTCTGGCGATTTCGTGAATCGGTACATGGTCAAAGCTCCGCGTCTGCGGTGAATGCACCACCGCGCAGGTTGTAGGAAAGGCCTTGGACGACCGATCCGGTGAACCCGGTCACATCGCCGCGGAACCCGTTGATGCTGGCGCCCGCAAGCACGATGGTGTTTGTACTTCCTGTTTGCCCATTACCCACCCACGTCGGATAGGCAACGGTGGCGAGCGCCGGTGCTGCTCTCTTGGCCACAGAGAAATTGCACCCGAACATGATGTCCGCGGCATTGAACGTAGCACCGGCAATCTCTGTCCCGTCAACCCGTTCGAAGTAGCGCCTGCAAAGGGCGAGCTCTTGCGCCACTGGCCGGGCATCGAATGCCGTGGCCGCGCTGCCGCGCTCCAGCTGCGGACGGCTGTAGGTGACACCGGTCGCGGTCAGCTGCACCGTCATGTTGCCGCTGCCAGACGGGGTGAGGGTTACACCTCGCCGGCCGCTCCCAGAGGTGATCGTTCCAGTGGCTCCGCCCACACTTACGGTGATGCTGCCGCTGGGGTTCTCTACGCTGATGGTGAGCGGCTGGCCCCATGCCAGCAACGGGGCCTCCACGATCTGCTGCAGCGGCCCGCTCGAATGGGTGAAGACACCGGTAGTGGTATTGATGGCGACGTTGCAGCCACCGGCGCCGGCCTTCCAGCGATCGTAGCCATAGACCCCCGCAGCCAGAGCGCCACCGGCGAATCCGCGCTGGTTGATCGGGCTGCCGCAGTTGATGAGCATGTTCCGGCCGCCAACCGCAATCGCTGCTGCGATTGCGGCATACAGCTCGGTGAAGTTGTCGTTGCACTTCCCGAAAGCAACTGGGAAAAGATCGCCAACCCAGGTGGGGTGCTGGGTAAGAAGATCAATGATTTTCTGGGCCATGTTGGCTCCTATGGCTGGAACGTCTGTTCAAAGGTGCAGCTGATGCGCAGGTAGCCCTCAAGCTCGTCCACGGCGGTCAGCTTTGTGCAGCGGAAAAGCCCTTGCGGTTCGTTGGGTGGTGTCCAGAGAAAGGACTCACCTTGCCGCCGTCGGAGCCGCAGGAACGCCTTGGCCGCGCCCATCTGCTCCTGCTCTCGGTGCCCCCAGAGCTCGAGGTTCCAGATCTGCCTCTCGTTGTTGATGCCGTCGGGCGCTTCCTGTGAGTAGCCGTCCCCGAACGCGACTGCGCGGGTAACAGCCTCGTATTCCACGCTCGGCGGCGCGCTATACACGCACCAGACGAAGATCTCTTTCATGCTCGATATCCCGCGCCGTAGAGGAGCCCACCAGGCCGGAGGTTCTTGACCGCCCACTCGTTAATTGCGCCGGTGAAGCTGTCCCGGATCTGCTTGTCGGTGACCTCGGGCTGGTCGCTCTCCTGCTCGGTGGCGTTGATGTTCAGGTTTCCCTGGATGATCAGCCCACCTGCTCGCCCAGCGCCCGCTGTGGAAGTGCTGACGGCGCCGCCGGTGTCGTACCCCTTCAAGCCCTTGCGCATCGCCTCGACCACATCGACGCCACCAGCGCGCGCAACGTCCTTCTGAGACCACACCACCTCGCCCTTGTGCACGACACCAGCTGGCTCTGTCACTCCTCCATCGCCGGTGTAGCCACCGGTGGAGTAGCCGCCGCCCAGCTTCATGTTCTGGAACAGCTGGTTGTTGATGCTGCTGGTACCGGCGTTGACGGCCTGATTGCCAGCGGCGGTGACGCCACCACCACCCCAGGCGCTGGCAACCGCGTTCACGATGCCCATGATGGCCTGGCGCGCCGCGATCCTTGCCAGGTCAGCAAGGATGGCCTTCGTCATGTCTGAGAAGCTGGCCTTGCCCGTCGTCGTGAACTGCACCCAGGCGTCTTCGAAGCTCCCGATGACAGTGTTGACGACGCCTCCCATCTGTTGAGCGGCGTTACCCGCCTGCTGCTGGTAGTTCGCCCAGGCCGCGCTGGCACCGGCCAGCCAGTTGCCCTCGGCCTGGCGGAGTTCTTCATAGCCATTCCGTATCAGTTGCAGGCGGTCGAGCGTCTTGGCGTGGAGCAATGCCCGCTCTTCTTCGAACGTCACCTGGTCTATCTGGTCCGCGTTCCGCTGCAGGCTCAGCTCCCGAAGCTTGTCCGCCTCAGCGGCGATTGCCTCGTTGATACGCTGCTGAATCTCGTACTCGCGATCTCCCATTCCCACGCGCTGGGCTTGGGTCGTCAGCTGCCGCTGCAACGCTTCATTGCTGGCATCCAGAGCGCTGGCGTAGGCTTTGACCGCGTTCTCACGCGCTTTTGCGGCCGATTCTTCCTCCTTCTTCAGCACTTCCAGCGCACCGGCGCCCTCAATGCGCAGCTTTGCCAGCCGGGCCTCGAGCTCGCCAATCTGACGATTTACGTTGATAGCATCCTTGCCGCTGACGCCCTGCTTCTGCAGGAACTCGATCTGTTGCTGGAGTGACCGGGACTGTGCATCGGTACTCTGTTGCTGGAGATCACGCAGGCGGCTGTAGTACTCGCTGGCCGTAATCTCCCTGGCCGAGTACTGGGCACGTAGCATCTGAGTGCCGGCGGTGATCTGCGCCTGCTCGGCGATCAAATCGTCTTTGTAGCCCTGTAGCCCAGCTGCCCGCGAAGCGGATCCGGTACCGGCTGTTGGTTTCTCGCGGTACTTCTTCTCAATAGCTGCGACTGCTGCGGCTCTGCGCTCTTCGATCACCCGCACTTCTTCCACGAGTCCCGCCGCTGCGGCTTTGCGTCGCACAACGTCCGCTTGCCCATTGATACGTGCGATCTCGTCTTTCTTCTTCTGCTCCTTTGATGCCTGGGAAGCAATGATAGTGTCCTGCTGCTGCACGTATTCGGCGCTTGCATCCTGCGCGGCCTTGACCTCGGCGTCCTTACGTTCCTTGATCAGGTCTACGGCCAGAACCTTGATCTTCTCCGAGCGCTCCTTGATGGACTTCTCCATCGCCGCCAGCGCGATGGGATTCCTGGCCAAGGGCAAACCCCGCTGGTTGCCCGACGCCAGATCGTTCAACTTCGCCAGCTCTCTCTGGTTCTCCGCGACCAGCTGCTGCATCTGAGCGGCCGCGGGCCCGAGGCCGACATTGGCCTGCATCGCCGACCACGCCTTCGTCGCCTCGACCCACAGATCCTTGAAGCCACGGATCACCGGATTCTGGCTGGCGCGGACACGGGCAAGTGCCATCACAGTTTCATCGGCCGCCGCACGGGTGATGACGGTTACAGCGTCCTGGTTGCGGCCCTGCTCCTGCAGCGCCTTGACTTGCTCGTAGAGCGCCACGGTCATGAAGTTGACCTGCTCATTGAGCTTCTGCGAGTTCTTGATCGGGTCTTCGGCAAGCTTTCCATACAGGGCGACCGTATCCTCGATCGCTTGCCCGGTGACTTCCTTCATCGCCACCGCTGCAGCAGCCACCGCCTGCATGTTCTGCGCCGCAATGCGGCCATTCGCACCAACGGCCTGGGCCACCTCCGCACCGGCACCGGCAGTGACGTCCAGCGCGTCGCTGGTGCGCTGCGCGAGGGTCACCAAGGTGAGGGTCGTAGCGGCGGCCTCATTGCGCGATAGCACCAGTGCCTTGGTGTAGGCCTGGGCCTGCTGCTCGGCGTCGTACCAAGCGTAGACCATTAGCCCAACAGCGGCGGCCGACACCGTGACCGGGGTGACCATGCCCAGCACTGCGGATGACACACCCTTCAGCGCTGGCTCAACACCGCCGAAGCTGTCCTTGATCTGCCCGCCCTGCTGCACCAGCACCGTGAAGAAGGGCATACCACCCTGCAGGCTGGTGAAGATGTCGGTGAACTGGGCCGGCAGCTGACGCATGGCCTGCGCCGTCTGGCCCGCAGACACACCGAGGTCGGTGATGCCATTCTTCGCCGGCAATGGCCGGGCCGCCTCGCTGCGCACTTCGCGCAGTTGCCGGGTGAGCACACCCAGACCCTGCCTGATGTCGGCCAGGTCCGCACTGATGCGGACACGCAGATTCGCTGAAGGCTCAGCCATGGGTCATCTTCCCTTGTGTCTGCCCCACCGGGGCGTGGCCACGAAGTGCGGCCAGATACATCTGCCAATCGGCTGCGGGTGCAGCCATGGCCATGCGAGTGGCCACCGCGAATTCCGCGATGCGATCGCGGTCGTCCTGGGCGGCAGCTGCGGTGAAAGCCCGAAGCTGCGCCAAGGTGTATGTCATCACGTCGCGCCGCGAATGCCCGTGGGCGATCAGGTACTGGACGAGGTCGGCGAGGCCGTACTCTCTGCCGCCGGCGGCTTGGCCATCAGCAGCAGCCGCTGCAGCCGGCGGGCAAAAAAATCCCGGTTCAATCCCACCACGGCCTCCAGCAGATCGGCGACTTCATCCAACGTCCCTGCGGCGATCCAGTCCGGCTCGCGGTCGACCGCCACAGCCAAGGCAGCGGCGATCTCCTGCCCGTCCTGCTCGAGCAGATCGAGCATGATTGCGCCAATGGCGGCCGGCTCCGCCGCTTCAACAGCGCCGGCCATCATCGCCACGCGGGCGATGATGGTGCGGCTGGCGGTGATGAACGGGCCGACCTGCTGCAGCCGCAGCGGCCCTACGGCGATCTTCTCGCCACGGAAGGTGACCGTGCGTGTCGGCGGAGTAATGATGTCTTCGTCGGTCACGGCTTACTTCTCCTGCTGCCAGTAGAAATAGGGAGAGATGTCCTGCCCATTAGCCTTTGCGCTGTCCTTCAGCAGCGCGCCCGGCACGCTTCCAGCGCCAAACTCGTTTCCGATCAGGCCCATGCTTTCGATAACGCCGCCGGTGACCTTGTGCGCCACCATGCGCACCATCTTGCCGCCACGGGCCTCGTTGGCACCGTAGAACTGCATCTCGTAGAACTTCTGCGAGGTGACAGCGGCCTCCACGTGGCCCAGGTCAGCGTTCTTGTAGGTGACCTTGACGTTGGGCGTGCCGGCCGGATTGGCCGGGGTGATGACAGAGTCCGCCGGAATGAACAGCATGCCGCGTTCCAAGCGGTAATCCTTTCCCGCCTCGTAGGTGGCAGTGCCGGTTGCAGGCTTGACCGTGGTGATTTCACTGGCCAGGCGAACCAACGGCGCATAGCTGCCCTTCGTCGCCACCACCAGTTCATCGGTCACGGTTCCCGCAGCGATACTGCTGACCTTGCCGCGAGTCGCACGTGCGAAGTTCTCGGGCTTGAAATCGTGGAAGGTGTAGTTGAGGTTGTAGCCGGTCACGCGATCAACGCGGTTGGCGGTGCCGCCGCCCGGGTTCTGGTAGTCGGCCAGCTCGATCGTGCTGGTCTGCGGCGCCAGGGTGTACGCGGAAACGTTGCCGACCTCGAGGAACGGGTCGCTGGTGTTCCACTCGCGGATCAGGACGATGCCTGCGCCCAGGTAGCTGTAATCTTCGGCCATGATGGCTCTCCAGTTGGGTTGCCGCTGAGCGGCGGGTCATTTCTTGGGGATGTGGGTCTGGTAGGTAATCAGGGCGCCGACCCAGCCGGCGCTGGCCTTCTCCGGCATCAGCGGTTCCATGCCGACGTAAACCGGCACCTGGATGCCATCGGGGAAATTGCGCGCCGTCTCGCGGCTGTCCATGGCCGCCTCGATGTCAGTCACCAGGTCGTCCAGCTTTTCCTGGTATGCCGCAGTGTCGGAGGGCACCTTGGCGATGACGCTGACAGTGGTCAGGCGGTGGCTGATCACCTTGGAGGGCGTCTCTGCCCGCTGCTGCTTCTCGATCACGGCGGTGAGCACGGCCAGGCTGTCCTGATCACCCGGAGCAGGTTCCAGCGTCCAGCCGGCGCCGGCGTCAGTCAGGTATCCGTTGGCGATGCTGATCCGCTGCAGGCTCAGACCCATGGCCTCCAGCAGCTGACGTCGCGGGCTGGTGCGTGGCTCAGACACTGGCCACCTCCCACTGCTCTGCAGATGCGTCAGCGCGCAGCTTCTTGACCAGCTTCAGCCTTCGGCCGGCGCTGTCGATGTGCACAACGCCCCCACCCTGCGGCTTGACCTCGCTCAACTGCAGCGTGATCCGGTCGAAGGACGTGGCCACCGGCGCAAGGTCGTCATCGGTGAACTGTTGGACGTCCTCATCCAGCAGCACAGTGCACGGCCATTCCTGGCCATCAGGTGCCACGTAGCGCGCCGTGTCGGCTACGCCCGCGGCTCGGAACGCGTCAAACGCAAGGGCGTCAAAGCCCTGCAGAAAAGCTCTCTGGTTCAAGGCAGCGGCCTCGCGGTTTCCATCGCCTTCTCCAGCTCGCGCTTCAGGAAGAACGGCATCAGCCGCTTCCAGGTGTCCTCGGCCATGCCGTAGATGTCGTAGCGCGGGCTGTAGCCAGCGGTGTTGGTGAAGATGAAGATCGAGCGGACGCCCGAGCCGCGTCCGATGCGCTCGTAGATGCCAGGCCGCAATGCGCCGCGCCGCTTGGTGATCACGAAGTACTCGCCATCACGGTTGTTGCGCTTGCCTCGCCGCCGCTTCCGACTGACGTCTGTCTGGTTCTGGTATCGATCATGCTGGGCGCCCAGCTGCGACAGGATCTTGGTTACCTGCCCAGCCGGCACGTTGCCGAACTGGTTTGACTGGGCACCCCGCCCCATCACTGCAAACTGGGTCGGCGACAACAGACCACGGCTCTGCAGCAGCCGCTCGAAACCTTTCCGACGGCGTTGGCCACCCTCGACTTCCGCCAGCAGGTACTTCGCCGGCGGTGTGCCCTTGAAGGCTTCGTCGCGGATGTAGATCTCGGCATACGGTTGGGCTTTGGTGGCCTTGCGGTACATCGCCGCATTGGTGGTCAGCGGCGTCGGGCGATCGAACACGCGGTGCGCCTGACGCTTCCACCGCTCGCGGATCTCGTAGGCCACCTTGTTGGCGGCCTGCGAGGCGGCGAACGGCAACTGCGACTGCTCCAGCTCCGTGAGCTGCCGGCCGAATACGTTGTCGGGGTCGACCCCGATCCTGATCTGGGCCATATGACCTCCTGCCTGGCCCGCCGAAGCGGGCCAGGCACTACTGGCTTACTTCGCGCCAGCCTTCAGGCGGATTACCGCGTCCGGTCGGGTGTTGATGTTCAGCGGGTTGGACTGGCTTTCCAGCTCGATGCCCTTGTCCATACGCAACTTGGCGGTCTTGGTGTAGTACGGCAGACCCTTGGTGCGAACAGTTTCCAGGTAGTCCGCCGGCGCGAATCGGGTCAGGAACATGTCCGGCACGCCCAGCGGGAACGCGATGGCTTCGCCGTCATTGAGCGCGAGCTTTCCACCGGTGCTGCCCTGCAGCTCTTCGAAGGTGATGTCACCGAAGACGAAGCCCTTGCGCAGGTCGCCGCGCAGCGCTGCACCATCCTGCCAGCGCTTGTAGGCTTCCTCGACGTCAGGGTGGTCGATCAGCGCATCGAAGAAGCCAGCACTGCAGAACACATGGATGCCGGTGTAGGGCACCCCGCCCAGCTTTTCCTCGATCGCACGCTTGATCGACACCACTTTCGAACGGACCTTGGTGTCGGGCTTATTCAGCTCCATGCCGATGGTGGCCTGCTGGACACCGAATTCATCGTAGAAGTCCACGATGACCGATCCGTCGGCGTCCAGCAGCTTTCCGCGAAGGGCGCCCATGCGGTGGTACTCGATGGTGTAGTCCAGGTCGCGCTTGTGGATGACCTGGAGACCGTTCACCAGCGACGCAACGTTGGTGCCTTCCGGGTCGGCCGGATCCCACACACCCAGCAGCTGATCGGCCATGACGGTGGAACGCTGCGGAAGATGGGTGGTTTCCAGGATCTTCACTTTGCCGCGGTCCAGGCCCTTGGGCTGACCGGGCGAACCGCGCGGCACGTTGGGCACCAGCACCAGCTTGTTGTCCTTGATGCCGATCTTGACGAGGGTAGTGCCGACCAGGCCATCTTCCTGGAACAGGCCCATCTCGGAAATCCGCGTGTTGATGCGCGGCAGGTTGTTGATGTGGGCGTTCAGGGCATCGAAGCTCAGCACGCCCAGCGCCAGAAGGGTCTGCAGATCCATGGTTATTTCTCTCTCGAAAGGGGATACAAAAAAGCCCCGCCGAAGCGGGGCCTGTAGTCAGCTGGTTGTGGTGTAGTCGGCGATCAGCCGCCGGCTGCCGCGATGGTGATGGTGTCGGTGGTCGCCTCGTCCAGATCGGTCGCGGTCACCTTCAGCGTGTAGTCGCCAGCGGCGCTCAGAGTGGCCGCGTCCCAGGTGATGACACCGCCCACTGCAGCCTTGGCACCGCCGCCGGCCAGGTTGCCAGCACCGGTGGCCTTGGCCAGGGTGGCGCTGATGGTGCTGCCGGTGACCAGAGCGCCGAATATGTCCTTCACGTGCGCAACGATCGGCGGCAGAGCTTCGCCGACGGTGCCGGTAAGCGGAGTGGAGACGAACACCAGGTGATCAGCAGCATTCGATGCGATGGGCTGCTGGGTCCAACGGGTGATGATCCCCGACTCGGCCAGGCTCAGCGCGGCCAGCAGCTTCTGGTCATCGGTGACGCCGCTGGCCCAGATCAGCTTCTCGCCGAATACCTCGGCATCGCGCGCGATCGCCGCGCCCTTGACGGCCAGACCGTCGGATTCGGTACCGGTGTCGACCGCGCCATACAGCACCTTCACTGCTGCGGCGCCGTTGGTGGCCACGGTGTTGTCGGCCTTGAGCAGCGTGCCGGCGGCCAGCACGCCCTGCCCGGCAGGGAGGCGGATCAATTCACGGCTGCGCTCGCCGCCTGCTTCGGACAGCAGGAATTCACCGGTGCGGGTGCCGGCCAGGGAGATTTCCATCGTCAGTTACCTCGTTGCTTGTAGATGTGATTGGGGTTCAGCTGCGCCTTGATCTCGGCGGCTCGTTGGTCGGCTTTCGGGGCCGGGTGTGCGGTGACGACCTGGGTGCTACGGCCTTCCTCCGCCTTCATCGACAGCAGCTGTGCACGCACCGTGTCGAGGTCGGTGTTCTTCTCGATGAAACTGGCAGCCAGGCTGTCGTCACCGCGCAGCGTGGCTGCGCATGCGTCCTGTACTGCCGTCGCATATTCGATGGCGCTTGCTGCAGCCTCGTCCTGCTGCAGCGGCCGACGCAGTACCGCCATCGCCAGCACCGCTGGCAGATCACTTGCAGCCACAGCGGCGGCCAATTCCGCCGCCTGAACCGCAGGGCCGGTTGCTGCTGGCACCACCGGGGCCTGAACCGCAGCCGGAACCGCAGCCGGAACCGGAGGCAGCTGCACAACTGCGGCCTCGGGGTCATCGTCGGGCGCGTCGTCGCCCTCGCTGAAGGGATCAGGCGCTCCGCCGGCACCAAGATGTGCAATCAGGTCATGCCAGGTGCCAAGGCGGGTGGCAAAACCCACATCGACTGCGGCTTGGCCGCGGTAGCAGGCCGCCTCGGTGGCGTGTACCGCCGCGGCATCCATCCCGAGGTTCCGCGCCACGGTGTCCACGAACATGCTCCGCATGCCCTCCAGATCAGCCATGGCCGCCGCATGGGCTTCCTCACTGAGCGGGAAGTTTGGGTTGAAGTCGACCTTGCGCGCCCCGGCAAAGAGCGGGGTCACCTTCAATCCGATCTGGGCGTTGTTGCCGCTCCAGTCGTGGTGGTAGCAGACCACGCCTACCGATCCGACACCGCCCGTGCGACTGACCCAGATCTCGTCGCAGGCCGACGCCAGCGCAAAGCCGGCGGAGTACGCATGGTCGTCCACCAGTGCGTACACCGGTTTGCGGCCTCGGGCCTCGAAGATGTGGTCGACCAGGTCGAAGCATCCCGAGGCCATGCCGCCCGGCGTGTCCAGGCGAAGGATGATCGAGGTGACCGCATCGTCCTCGAGCAGTTCGTCGAACGTATCGCGCACTGCCGCGTAGCTGACCGGCCCAGGCCCACTGGCACCGGGCATCGGGCGGTTCACCATTGCGCCGGACAGGTTGATCACGCCGATCACATTCTGGGCGACGCCAACGGCCTGACCATCCGACCCGCTGGCTTCAAACCGGTCAGCTTTGAGCACGCTGTCAGCGCTGGTGATCTTTCCTTCCAGGTAGCCGCCGACCAGCGCCTCGCCGATAGCGGGCTGCACCAGCAGCGGCTGATTGAGGACCGCGGCAGCGAGCGATGCCACCACGGGTGCGCGGCTGCCACGACCCAGAATTCGGGCCAACAGGCCTGGCTTACTCGTCATCGTCATTCCCTTCATCGTTGTTGGTGCCAGAAGCACCGGGTTCTTCGTCTTGCCGCGCACCAGATGCGTTCGTTCGCCTCGGGTCGCTGTCGTAGCGCAGCCCTGCGGCGTCGGCGCGCTCGTTGTCCTGAGCCTGCTCGGCATCGACCTGTTCGGGATCCTCACCGGCGCTCAGCACGACCTTGCTGCGCGACTTGAAGCCGGCGCGCACGGCCTTGAGCTCGGAGGTCACGTCTTGCACCGGATGGCTCCAAGGCCACCCCTCGGGCACCCACAGCGTTTCGGTGACGTCATCGCGCAGCGCTGCATATCGCGGCACCTTCAGCAGGCCGGTCAACACGGCCTGATCGAAGAAGGCATCCCGAACCCGCTGGCAGAACATGGGGATCATGTACAGCCACTGGTCCTGCTCGATGACGCGGCGGAACTCGTTGAGGATCAACCGCAGCGCGCGGTCGGACACGTTGCGTAGGTCGCCAGTTAGTACCTCGTAGGGCACGTCCTGGCTCGCGCAGATGGCGAGCAAGTGGCCACGCAGGAACTCGGCGTAATCCGAGCCCGCGCTCGGTGGGTCAGCAAAGTCGATCTTGCGTCCCGGCGGCAGCTCCTGCAGCGTGCCAGGCTCCAGCCCGCCGATTGCGGTGCCGTCCGGATCTTCGCCCGTGATCAGGTCACCGACGGCCTCACCCTCTTCGCCTTCACTGTTGGCTTCGGTGGTGATGAATCCGGCGAACAGGTTGGCCAACGCCTGGCGTTCCAGCACCGCGTCATCGAGACGGTCCAGGTTGAACATGCGCAGCAGCGCTGGGGCCGAGCCCGGCACACCGCGTATTGCACCTGCCCGGTTGGGCCGGTACAGATGGAGCACCTGCTCGGCCGGCACGCGGACCAGCTCGTTGCCGTTGACGGTCATCTGCAAGTCGCCCGGGTGTTCCCGGTACATCCAGTAGGCGACACGGCGGCCGATGCGGTCGACCTCAATGCCCTGCCGGATCACGTTGCCATTGCTGGCTACTCCGTTGTAATGCTGCGGACACTGCTCCGACTCGATCAGCTGCACCTGCAGGGGGACAGGCAGTCCATCCTCAGGCAGGCGGAACCGAATGCGGGCAAACACCTCTCCCGCCTCCTTCCATTCGCGCCAGCCCAGCGCCTGCAATCCACTCCAGTCCAGCACACCATCGGCATCGGCGTACTTCGCCCAGCGCAGCCACAGCTTGGTGACCTTCTTCTTGTGCTCCTTGGTGCCCCAGATCGGCTTGGCCTGGATTCCGGTGGCGATACCGTTGGAGACGCTCTTGTTGAGCGCACTGACCATCCACGGGTCATTCCGGGCCAGGTGCCGGGCACGCGCCAACAGCGTGGGCAGACCCAGCAACGCGGCATTCGGGCCCAAAGAGGTGGGGCGGAATGTCCGCAGGCGGCGGCCGTTACCGGCCGCACGGTAGGTGCTCTCGGAGATATCAGACATTGCCGGTCCCCGACTGGTAGAGGCGCACGATCCGGGGGCGACGGCGCGCCCCCGCAGGTCCGCCCAACTCTTCGCGCATCTGCTTCAGCAGCTTCCGCATTTCGGACAGGCTCTGGTACGTCACGGTGCGGTCGGCGTATCGGACGCTCAGCACGCCAGCCGCGATCGCGCCCTCCAGCTTGGCGACCTGCTCTTTGGTGAATGCCATATCAACGTCCCAGGTACTTGCTTCGAATGACGGGACGGCGGCGAGCACGCGGCGGTGGCGCCGGCGTCACATCGTCTGCCCTCACGTCGGGGTTGTCGTCCCACGCCGCGGCCCACGCCGGTGGCGTGTCCCACTTGATGGCCGGCACCTTCAACCAGAGAGCCAGGCCCTCGGCATAGCCGGTAAGGTCGAATGCCTCGTTTCGGCGGCCGGCCAAGTTCTTCCAGCCGTTGACGGTCCGCGACTCTGCTGTCAGCTCGGCGTAGAACGCCTCTGGCAGCCAGTCGGGGAAGTGATAGAAGCCGGGCCCAGGTTCTGCGCGCTTCACGTTGGCGTCGACGGTGTCCTTCAGCCGGTCCACGTTGAGCAGCAGCTGCGGCACATCGCCCTTTGACCCGGATTTTCGGTCACGGCGTTTGCTGCTGTCGGGGAACGTCTCGCGGAACAGGCCGGCCTCGCGCCGCGCTTCACCCTTGATCAGACGCACTCTGGCATGCAGCTTCCGCTCCTTCAGCGATCGCCAGAATTCCAACGCGCGCACCGACGTGCCTGACTTGCCGCCCCAGTCGATGCCGACAGCACGCACCGGCATGCTGCGGCCGGTGTCGTCTGCCAGCGTGTAGCGCCTGCTGATTACTTTGTCGACCAAGCGTTCCCAGTCCTCCAGGTACTTCGGCGGATCCAGCGGCAGGAAACCGCCCGACCCGTCTTCGCGCTTGGAGGTGCGAAGGGTGAAGGAATCCACCACCCAACGCTCAAGCTGGCCTGATTCACCGATTCCGAACCCCAGCACCAGCACCACGAAGCGGTTGGCCTGAACGTCGACAGTGCCAATCAGAAAGCGCACGCCGGGAGGAACCGTCCCGGTCGGCCAAACCTCTGCCCGCTCCTGCATCTCGCCCGGATCACTGGCCGACCGCGCAGCCATGGGCACGTAGTTGATTGCGCCATCGACGTTGTGCGTCGTCTTCAGCGGCCGCTCTTCACCCGTGGTAGCGAATGTTCGCAGCGCCTGAAAGTAGCGCTCGACCAGCGATTCCCACGACTGATACGCCGCCGCCACACCGCCCAGCCAGTAGCTGGCGATGCGCGCCTCAGGCCGGTCGCCGGTAACAGTGCCATCAGCGTGGACGATCTGGCCCTCGGCTGCCCAGACGCCGGCCCGATTCATACCGTCCTTCCAGCGATGCTTCAGGCCAACCCCACAGTGGGGGCAATGCAGCATCGAGTAGTGGCGCGCCATCTTCTGCACGTCATCCAGCACGACCCGCTCGAGGAGTTCGTCCATCGGAGGAAGCGCAAAGCCTTCATAGCCTGGCGCCGCCTGGAAGCGCTCGCCGCACTCCGGGCACGGCCAGTACCAACGGCGTCGGTCTCCACGCGCATACAGCGCGGCGATGCCGGCGGCCGGTGGCCCTTGATGCGGGTTCTGCGGTTTCCACGCACCATCGGTGTAATCGGTCGCCGGACTCGACTCGGCCACCACCATGCCGGCAGACATGTAGGTCTGCGTGCGCTTCAGCGCCAAGCCGAAGCACTCGTCGATGGCCAGATCGCCGGTGTAGTTGTCCACGTCCGTCATCAGGACGTCATGGATGTCCTTGCCCGAGAGCACCGACACCGACGGCCAGCCCATGCGCAGCGACATACCCGACCGAAAGAACTTCAGCAGAATGTTGTCGTCGTGCGCCCTGGGGCTGAGCCGCGAGCGCAGCTCGGGACTGGCCGAGATGCTGCGGGAGATTCGCGTCTTGCTGTAATCCTCGGCCGCATCCTTGGACATCTGCACAACCATGGCATCGGCCGGGTTGCAGGTGATCAAATATGCCAGGCGCGCATCGATCAGGGAAATCGTCTTGCCAGACCGTGCTGGGCCGACGAACACCACCGCCTCGTAATGGCGACTGCCGGTCGTATCGAGCGGCTCGACCATGTAGGGCGTGGTGTCCGGATCCCAGCCGCCAGCGGCGCCGGCGGCATTGGCCACCTGCAGCACCCGTGCGCCCTCGCTTACCCGGATTCGGCGCGGCGGCCGGATCATCTCGGCAACGCCGAGGCGCACGCTACGCGCTGTCGCGTACGTCGTCATCGGTGATGCCCTCATACATGGATTGCCGGACGCGATCGCACTCGTCCTGGACCTTCACCACCTGCTCTGGCGTGAGCCCTGCTTTGCGCTCGAGCACGTCAGGCAGCGTGTCGAAGAACTGCACGACCTTCTTCACCAGCTCGGCGTAGTCGGCCTCGACCTCGGCCGCCGGCACCAGCTGCCCAATGGTCGACTCGACCTTCAGGCGTTCGTTTTCCGACTGGTAGAACGCGCGCCGCTCCATGGGTGGAAGGTCGCGAGGATCGACCACACCCTCAGCGCCGAACGCCGCGGTGCTTGGATTGACGAGCGCGGCCGCCGCGTCGGCCAGGCGGTAGACGTCATGCCCGGCTCGCTTGGTCAGCGGCGGAACGCCGGCCTCTTTCAGGCGCTTGCCGGCCGTTCGGCGGTCCATGCCGAACTCATCCGCGAGGCGGGCCACGGACCAGCCTTGGGTGAATTCGCGGATGTCAGCCATGTCCTACCCGATGTACAGCCTATTCAGCCCTGAAAATGCGGTTTCTCCCGGGAAAATCCGCCAAATACGTGACCTGTGGTGGAGCACCATAGAGGCCGAAAAACTGTCAATTACCGGGGTCCGAATTCCCCCTGGTTGCTGTGGATAACCTCAGGGGCCCCCGCTCTCGTGGAACATCGACCGTGAAACGCCGCTCCCGCAAGAATCCTCACGGGTTCAGTTACCCGTCTCCGCAGCCGGCTTGCCCTGCACCTGGTTGATCGCATCGAACTGCGCCTCGTATTGCACCAAGCAACGCTTGCGGCCGTTGCTTACATCGAACACCGCCGAGGGCTTGCCGTCCCGCACCCAGCTGCAGCGCTTGGTCAGCGCGGCATCGATGGGGACATAGGTGGCCACCGGCACTTTGATGACGGCCGGCGCAGGTGCGTTGGACTTGGCAGGTACGCCCTGACATGCGGCCAGCAACGCAGCTGTGACAACCACGATGGTGCGCATGTCAGTACCCCTTCAATGCTGGGCAGGCGGAATCAAGCAATTCCAGCGCCGCCTTGCAGGTGTCGGGCCGCTGCTCGTACCGACCACGCCAGGTGGACGCCTCCTTCTCGGACGCCTCGATCTTTCCGGCCAGGGCCTGCAGCGCCGCAGCGCTCTCCGCCTTGAGGGCTTCCAGCTTCTCGGCCTCTGCCCGCAGTGCAACGGCGACCTCGGCGAGCCGCTGATCGCGGGTATCCACGTCGGCCTGCAGTCGGGCGGCATCAGCCTTCCAGTCGGACCGGACCTTGACCACCTGGGCGCTCAGGTCGCGGATCTTCTGCTCTTTCTCCCAAGCTGTCAGGCCGGACACCATGCAGCCAAAGGCCAGCACGGCACATACCAGCTTGACCTTGCTCCCGGGCTTCCTGAGCCACTGCAGCGCGTCAGCGGCGGCGCCGATGACCAGCTCCCACGCCGCACGCAGGAATCGAATTAGCACGCTCATGGCTTATCGCCTCCGATGGCGCCGGTGGCTTTCTCCACCATGCGCACGTAGCCGGGCAGCAGCCGGCGGATCAGGACGCCCGACAGGCCGGCCAGCGGCAGCTGCGGCGCACCAGCAAGAGCAGGCCAGATCGACGCAGCAACGGCGATGACCCATGCGGCCACAATCGCGTACGCCACCACCGCCACCGCCAAGGCAGCCCAGCGCGCGGCCGTCTGTAGGAACCGGTGGCCGCGGCGGCGATTGGCGTCAGCGGCTACTCGCTCGGCGTCCTTCTCCGGCAGCAGCAGGACGCCGATCAATGCACCGGCCATTGCCACCAGCAGCACCGACTGCGGCACGCCCAGGATGATTCGCTCGGCTTCGCGCAATGCGTCTGCCGTCGCCGGCGCCACCACCGCAGCGGTGAACGTCCCAACGAACGTTTTCAAGGTACTCATCGGCTCGGTCACGGCGCCACTGCCCCGCCAGCCTTGCGGTAGGCAGCCAGCAGCTTATCCAAGGCGTGCTCAGGCTGGCCGTAGCCTGCGCCCGGCAGGCTTGCCCAGATATTCCGCACCTTCGCGATGGCTTCCACGATCCGGCCCGACTGGATCAGTGGCACTGCGCGGCGCTCGCGGATCAGCTGGATGGCCCAGAGATCCTGCGACAGCGGCCCGAAGTCCTGCAGCTTCAGCAGCTCGCGGTAGTGGGCATAGTCCTTCAGCATGAACTGGTAGCGGCCAGATGCGTTCGAGGTCAGGCCCTTGCTGTTGATGGCCTTCGACTTCCGTCCTCGGGAGAACGGGTGCACCGAGTAGTCGGTGAAGATCTCCGGCACACGATCGGCACCGGTCACGATCACGTCGTAACCCTGGTTCTTCGTAGCCGGGCTGGTGCTGGTGCCCTCGGACCAGGCCAGCATGTCCAAGAAGGCGACGACGTTGGTGCCGCCTGCCTGTTGCGCGGTGATCTTGGCCATCAGGGGTTCCTGCAGAAGGGTGCCCGCCCCGCTGCCGGCTGGGCGCGAGGGTTGATCCGGTCGGGGAACGGGCAAAGAGAACGCCGAGCCGTGGCCCAGCTACGTGGTGTAGATCAGCTCAGTGCGTGCTACCCCAGCACCGCCGCCGACCGTGTATCGAATAGGGACACTGACGCGATGGAATCGATCGAACAGCGCGCGCATCTGTGGATGGTCGTTGATGGTGAGGATCGCCCTACCCTTCAACGCGCCGATCACGGCAGCCAGCTGCTCGTACTCTTCCAGCGGGAATGCCTGGCCATAGCCGGTAGTCTGCCAGTACGGCGGGTCCAGGAAGAAGAGCGTCTCGGGCCGGTCGTACTTTTCAATGCACCGCTGCCAGGACAGCTGCTCGATCACCACGCCATGCAGCCGCATGTGGGCGTCGCTCAGATCCTGTTCCAGCCGGAGCAGGTTGATGCGCTTGGCGCCAGTCGGGCCCACCCCGAGTGTTTGGCCTTCCACCTTCCCGCCAAAGCTGAGCTTCTGCAGATAGTAGAACCGGGCAGCGCGCTGGATGTCGGTCAGCGTGTCGACGTTCTGCAGCTGTGCCCACCGGTACATCTCACGACTGGTCAGGGACCAGCGGAAGTGCCGAACGAACTCGTCCAGGTGGTTCGCCACAACGCGGTACAGCCGTACCAGTTCGCCATGCGTGTCGTTGAGCACCTCGATCTTCGCCGGCGAGCGTTCGAACAGCATCGCAGCACTGCCGGCGAAGGCTTCAACGTAGCAGGTGTGGTCCCGCTGGTTGATAAGGGGCAGCAGGTGTTTCACCAGGCGCGTTTTACCGCCCGGCCAAGGGAATAGGGTCTTTGTGTTCAAGTCTCAGCTGTTGCGACATTTGTTAAGCAAACTGCACGCGCTCTCCGGAGAGCGGCAGGGCTTAGGCCAATGGCACGCGGCTGAAACGCGTGTACTGCGGCGACGCCCCGGTGCTGGCAGGCATCGGGGCGTCGCTCTGTTTGATGGTCGGGCTTCGCACCTCAGAAACGACGAACCGCAGGTCACTGGACCTCCCGAGTCCAGGCCTGCGGCCGTTGAGTGCGGGTTGATTGGAACCTCGCCCACGGTACTGATTGAACAACAATCCTGGTTCCCGCTGCAACTGCGGTAAGGTTCCTTACCGCAGTCGACCGAATGCGGTAAGTTTCGGGTCGAATGCGGTAATGTTGCTTAATTCAATCTCGGCATTAACAGGGGGTGTTTGTGGTGGGCTTCACGATCAATTTTACGAATGTCACAGTCGTTGCCGACGAAATCTCTCACTTTGAACTCAATGAGAACGTGTATCGCCTCGATGTGTACCTGAAGAACGGAAAGGAACTTTCTTTCCCTCACAAGAACTTGGACGAGGCCAGGGCCGCATTCAACTCATTGAAGGCTGGTATGGCGTTTGCTGGGTACGATGGGCACATGGTCGGCTGAAGGTCTGCGATTCCTCAGAGTGGTTCTAGCTTGAACCACTCTGAGGCCCGTTGAACACTCTGCCACTGAATTCCTTCCGCCCATCTTCCAGTGCCTGGCGCAGCGTTGTCGCAGCGATCCCGTACACGCGCAGGTAGTCGCCCTTCCGCATCTTTGCCGCCTTGGCCGCATCCTGTGCTGCGATCTTCGCTTCGGGCCACACCAGGTCGTTTATCGCGTCCTGCAGCACCAGCCTCATGCGCCAGCGGTCAGCCGGGTCATCCATTCGCAGCGCTGGCTTTGCGCTGCTGTGCCGCTGCCACTGAATCTGCCGCATCACCCTCCTGGCCAGTGAACGCCCCAGCGACGACAGAGACACTCCCTGTCCGCGCAGAGCGACTGCCAGCACTGCCTGTTTGGCCACTGAGTCGCGCATCATGCCGACCGCCCCAGCGATGTCGGCGGCGGTCAGCGGCGGCATGGTTGATCTGCCATTCGATGGCTCGCGGAAGCTTCCGCCGACCAGCATGCGCGCGACCAGCTCAAGCGGGTCACGCTGCAGGGTGGGTTCTGGCACCGGCACTCGGCCGCGCACCACCTTCGCGGCTGGCGGTGCCGGAGGCACGTGGAGTTTGTGCCCCCACGCCTTGGCCGCCTGAACTTCCGCATCTGCGCCGACGCACAGCTCACCCTGGGCGCTGCAGCGCGCGCATACGACCTGCGCGGTGCGGCGGCTGCCGGCGTTGCCCCGCACGCGCATGCGCACTTTGTCGCTGCCGCAGTTGCCGCAAGGCGTCAGGGCTACCGCGGGCGCGCCCACTGCCGACATCAGGCCACCTCGCAGGCGCTGACCCAGCGGGACCGGCCGTCGAGCCAGACCTCCCACAGGTTGCCGTCGACCTTGCACCTGATGGGGCCCTCCTTTCCTTCCAGGTACAGGTGGTGGGTTGCCTCGTCCAGGCTGAGGAATTGAGGAATCATCGGGAGGTCTCCATGGTTGTCACGTTCGTTGTTTCCAGGGCCACGCCCTGCTGTTGAAGGAACTGCTGGGCCAGCGCGCGTAGCTGGTTCTCGCCAACGTCCAGGCGCTCCACCAAGTGTTCACCGGGGCTGCGCACACCTTCGATCTGCTCCCGCTTCACCCCGAGCACGTCCGACACAATCGGGTCGCTGCCACTGTCGGACAGCAGGAAGTAGGCCATGACCGGCTCGGTCTGGCCGTCGCGGTGCACGCGGCCGATGCACTGCTCGTGCACGCCGGGCGACCAGTCCAGCTCGCCGAACACCACGGTGCTGCACACGTGCTGCAGCCCGTCGATGCCAGCACCAGAGCGGAGGCTTATCAGCATCACCTGACTGTCCCCGGCGATGAATGCCTCCTTTGCCGCCTGCTTCTGGCTCGGCGACTCGCTGCCGGTGTACATGACAGGGTTGTAGGCAGCCAGCTTCTCCTGCCAGATGCTGTAGACCTCGCGGTGCCACCCGAATAGCAGCACCTTCTGGCCGCTCTCCAGCAGCAGCCTGACGAACTCGGCCACGTAGGGTGCCTTGGCCACGCCGGTCGCCTGCCGCAGCAGCCGGTCAAACTCACCAGCGGCCTGCATCTTCTCGCCACGGTACTGCTCGTTGGCCCGGAGGATGATCCGCGCCAGCGCAGCGGCGTCACCGGTGATGGCGTCCAGCGCCTTGGCGTCGGCCTCGACCTCGTGCGGGATCTTCGACAGCGCGGGCAGCTCGCGCCCCACTTCCTTTCGCGTGCGGCGCAGCATGATCCCTTGGCGCCGCAGATACTGGCCGAACTGCTCAGCGTCCTGCAGCTTGGCCTTCTCCCCCGGGGCGGAGATGCACCATTCCCGGAGGAACTCGTCATAGGTGCCCAGGCAGCCCGGCAGCAGCGGATCGACCACGTGGAAGAACTCGCACCCGTAGTTGTAGATAGGGGTGGCGGTCAGGCCCATGCGTAGGCGTGCCCGGCTGGCCAGATGGCGGCAGGCCCTGTGGATGCTGCTGTCCGGGCTGCGCAGCTGCTGGCATTCTTCGAACACCACGTACTGCGCGATCTCCCCCAGCGTCTCGGCCCAGCCACGAAGCTTGTGGTAGCTGACCAGGATCACGTCTGGCAGCGTGTCCCAAAGATCCTGGATGCGCTGTTTAGGCTGTCGTACCAGCGGATACGGTGATCCCTTGCGGATGTGGTGCACGCGCAGCTGGGGCGCGAACTCGGCCAGCTTCTCCGGCCAGTGATTCGGCAGCGCCGCCGGATACACAACAACGGCGGGCAAGTTGCCCGGCGTGGCCATCGGGCAGATGCCGGTGACCGTCTTGCCGAGGCCAAGATCGTCGGCCAGCAGCAGCCCGCCACGGATGGACAGCTGAGCCCCCGCCACGCGCTGATACTCGCGCGGCGGCTTGGCCAAGGTGAATTTTGGGATCTGCACGCGGCCGGCCAGCAGTTCGCCCAGGCTGCGCTCCATGTCCACATGCTCGTCGGCCAGCTGCTGCAGCGCGCGCTGTGTGTCGGCATCCATCGACAGCGGATAGCGCTGCGTGAACCACTGCAACTCCCGGCTGTTCTCTGGCGTGGCCGACAGGTCGATGTGCTCGGCTGCGTGCTGCCGCACCCGAGGGAACACGCGCTTCATCCGCGCGCGCACCTGCGGCTCGCAGATCACCCGCCAGGTGCTGCCGGCGGCGCTGTACAGGAGGGTTCCATAGGTCGTCTGCATCACAGTGCCTGCCTCTTCAGGCGAATGATGTTGAAAGGCTTGCCCTGCCAGGCCGGCCGGGCCACGAGAGGGCGTTCGCCCCAGCGTTCGGTGGTGGCCAGCAGCACCCCGCGCACTTGCGGCAGGTTGATGTAGCGCCCCACCTGCCGCAGGGCATCGGCGAGGGAGCCAGCCACCTTCACCTCGATCACCATGCCGTCCAGCCAGAAGTCAGCGCGGTTGCTGGCGTCCAGCCGGTACTCGCGCACGTGCGCATGGCCAGCCTTGTCCAGAACGTTGGCCAGAACCTCGTGCAGCTGGACCTCCGACCCGTAGCGATACCCGAACCCCGCGAGCAGGCGACCGATGCCTTTCAGCTGCAGCTGCTCTTCCTGGGCCGTGCCCGGCTTCACCGACGCAACTGCCGGCCGATTTATGATCACCCCGCCCATCACGGCACCTCCGGGCGCACAGCCAGCGCAGCCGCCCACGCATCCTGCGGTTCGCAATCATCAATCGCCCGCACCTTGCTGAACCATGCCTCCGCGAAGGCCACCGCCATGTCCTCGGTCATCACCTCCGGCACCAGCACGTAGCCCGTAGGTGGCGCGAGGGCTGCAGTGATCACCTCGATGGCATCGGCGCCTGTGAGGCGAACATCGGCGGGACGCTGCTCCAGAATCTGCGCGCCAAACTCGCCGGCCCAGCCGCGCAAACGCAGCATGTTGGCGATCATGCCTATCGCTCGCTTCTCAGATGCGTCCATCAGGCCGCCTCCGCGTCGTCGTCGTCGTCCACGTAGCACAGCAAGTGCGCATCCCATGCTTCTGCCAGGTCCTCCCCTGCAGCGTGGGACCAGCCGGCATCCACTGGCCACATCGGCCAATAGTCAACCTTCACCATCTGCGAGCCATCGAAGTATCGACCGAAGGTGATGTGCGGCTTCGAAATTCCCATACCTCTGATTGGCTTCAAGCTCATGGGCATGCCTCGGAGACCAGCTGCAATCCGGTCGCCGCATCGGCCTGCGCCCAGGTCATCTGGCCGCGATCGATGCTCTCTGCCAGGCGCGACAGGCCCTTGGCGGTCACCAGCACCTGTTCGTGCACGCGCTCCTGATCGCCCTCGCCCCGCTGCACACAGGCCTTGTGCACCAGCACGCCCTGCTGCAACCGGTTTTGGTAGGCCAGCCAGTTCTTGCTGCCGGCGCGACGGTAGATCCAGCTGTGCTCGGACAGCCAGGCGAACAGCTGCCGCGGTTGGACCTGCAGCATCTTGGCCGCGGTGCTGATGTTGAATGCGCCGTCGGCCTGCGTCAGCCGCAGCAGCGCGCGGACCTGCGGTTCCTGGTACTGCACGCGCGCCTCGAGGATCTCTGCCTTCTCGCTGTAGGACAGCAGCAGCGCGCGCAGGGTCGCAGGGTCAGTAAGCGCCTGCATGGGGTCGGGCGCCGGTGCGCCGGCGGCCAGCGCGTCGTAGGCGCGGATTACCTGCAGGCTGAAGCTCGGGCTGATCCACATGGCATATGCGTAGACCAACTCCCGCACCACGTAGCTGCCGCCGTAACGCCCCGCCACCGAGTGGACCGGGTAAACCCGGGATTCCCCGGAGTTAGCCAGCTCGGTGATCAGCTCCTCGGTCTGCTTCAGCCGCTGCCAGTCGCTGGGCTGGTGCCGCTTCGCGCCACCGGCAGCCTGGTGCAGATCGTTCAGGCAGAACCTGCCCACGTCGTCGCGGCGCACGGTGGCACCGCCAATCATCATTGCGTTCAAGCGAACACCTCCGTTTTCCAGCCGCCATCGGTGGCGCGCTGGACTGCCAGGAATCGGAATGGGTACATCTCGGCGGCCACCTTCACCTTCACGCGGGCGTCTTCTTCCCAGTAGCCCTTGACCTCGTGGGCTTCCAGTTCGCCGGCGGTCGTCATCACAAAGAAGTCGATGGTGAGATGGGTCTTGTTGGCCAACTTCAGCTTCACCGACTCGAAACGGAACCAGGCGATCGCGCCCGCATGCAGCTGCTGCTGCAGGTACTCGGCATAGGCGGCCTCGGTCTTGTTCATTTCCCCAGGCACATGACGCGGCCGGCCGCGCGCCACTTTGCCGGCGGCGTTGCCGCTGCTTTCGGACTTCGCCACTGCCGCTGGCCGATAGGCGCGCGCGGGTGCCGGCGGTTCAAGAGCGGACGCGGGGACCTTCTCGAACAGCCTGCGCATGCCTTCTGGCATGTCCTGCGGGGTGGCGTAGCGCAGCGCGCGCCGTGGGCTCGACTTCGGAGGCATCAGACCGACGCCTCTGATGCGCCCCAAACGCGCATCGCGCGCTGGCGGAACGCTTCGAACTCCTGCCGGGCGCGCCGCTGCGCCGCCTGGTGCTCCCGGTCCATCTGCTCGAGCATGCAATCGAACTCCACGTTGAGCAGTCCCATCAGCTGCTCCATCGACAGGCCGCCGCGTGTGCGCTGGCCGGGCACGGGACCCAGCATCGGCATGGCCAGCTGCTGCTGGCCCGATGGCGGCAGTGGAGCCCGCTCAATGCGACCAGCGTCAGTGGCTGCCCACGTGGCCACCGGCCGACCGTCGCGGACGCTATCGCGGTTCTCGCATCGGCGTACCAGGCCTTCGCCATCCAGTTCCCGCAACAGGCCAGCGGCCGCCGCCGTGCTCAGCAGCATCGCCTCGCGCGGGGCACCGGCTTCCAGCGCGGCATTACCCATCAGCTCCAACGCCTCGGCTGCTGTGCTCTCGCCATGGATGCCCAGGCAGAAAAGGATCAGCTGCCGCTGGTAGGCCCGAATGTCAGCCGGCTCCATGCATGCCCCCAAAACCCAGCTCAGCAGCCGCCTGCGCCATGGCGCTGCGCGCCGCATCGCGATCGCGCACCACCTGCGGCTCGGGTTTCGGCGCGGGCAGTGCGGCCGCCGGCGCAGGCACGGCGCCGCCGTCCATGACGTGCTTCACCGCGCGCTCGTAGGCGTTGGCAAGCATGCGCTGTTGCAGCGCGCCGCTCTCGGCCGTGGCGTAGGCGTGCAGGTCCAGCTTCGACCGCACCAGCACGGTAAAGCCGCTGTGGGCTTGGCCGGGCCGCATCTGGCCGTCGACCTCGGCGAGGGCTGGAACGCCGAGGCACATCGCACGGAACTGCCCGGGGTTCGGCGGCCACTGCAGCGCGCTGCGCAGGCAGTTGGCCAAGCCGTCCGCCACCTGCCGTGGGGTGATCCCTGTCATCACCTGGAACCACAATTCACCGGCGGTGGTCAGGCTGCCGGCGTTGTTCACCGGGGCAGAGCCGTTCTCGCGTACCCACTTGCCGGGGAACATGCCGGCCATGCGTTCCCAGACCGTCCACAATGCACTCACCGCTCGCTGGTCCGGCTCAGTGGTGGACGGGTTCGAACTCGACGTCGATGACATCGCCGCCTGATCCGCCCAAGCCGCCAGCTGCCGCGCGTTGTTCGTGGAGTCGTCGCTGCTCTGCGACCTGGTCGGCAGAACTGAGCTGAGGGTTTGCATTTGTGCCTCCGGTGGTCTTGGGGATTGCTGGCATTGCGCCGGCCGCGTGGCGATTGCGGGCGGTCTTGATCGCCCAGGGGAACGGGTTCGTGACCGGTGGCGATCGCGCTAGCCCTTCAGCGACCGTGTGCCCCAGCGTCTCTGGCATCACGCCCTCATTCAGGGCTGCCAGCAGGTCGGGATGGCTTGGGTTGGTGGAATGGCACCCTGCCTGCCGCATCAGCAGGCACGCACGCCCCGCATCAGTCACACCCCCTAGAGATCCTTGAGTGTGCAGTGATGTATCTGGAGTAATAGATATGGGGTCTGGGGTCTGGTTACCCGTGTTCACACCTGTTTTCACACCCGCAGTCACGCGTGACTGGCGCGACATGTCACGGTCGGTCACGCGTGACATTGCGGCATTTGTCACGCTTTCGTTGTGCGTGACATGCGTGACATGTAGGGCCTTGAGCTCAGCCATCGTTACCAGGCCATCCGGCACAACGCCGACGGCCCGCAAGTCTTCGAACAGCGTCGTTCTGCGTGCGCGGGTCCGCGCCTGTCGCTCGGTTTCATTGCTCTTTCGTGCGTCGCGACGCCCCTGGCCCTCGGCGATGCGGCCCTGGGCTTTGGCGATCTGCTCGTCGCAGCGCTTGCTGTGCCGTAGGCCGTCCTCGGCCACAGGGAAATAGCGCTCGGCAACCTTCTTCACTGCTGCCTTATCAGCCGTCGTGATGGCACTGGCGATGACGTACAGCTCAGCCAGGCTCTCCGGCAGCGCCTGTTCTTCCGAGTAATAGGCGAGCATCAGCTTGAAGTAGACGCCGTGGTCCGTCAGGGACAGACGCGTGGTGTCCTTGAGGTAGTCGCCGGGGTACATCTCGAAGTAGATCATCGCCCTGCCCCGTCCGCTTGCCCGGCGCGAGCCTTCGCCCCGGGCTTGCCGATCCGGGCAATCTCATGCTCGTTCGGCGGCAGGGTCTCCAGGCAGTACGTCTGGGCCAAGTAGCCGCGCCACCGGTACGCAGTTGCACGGCTCACTTCGAAGCGCCGGACAATTGCTTCCACGGTCGGGAACTCTTCGCGCTCGACTGCCCACCGCATGAACTCCATGACGATGCGGGTGGTGTTGTAGCCGCTGAGCGCGTGCGCCGGCGCGTTGGCACGGCGTGTTGGATGCAACACCGGTTCCGGCTCGCGGGCAGGCACAGACTCGGCACGTGCCCACGTACAGCGCGATCCCAAGGAAGGGGCCAAGATCATGGCGTGCCCCCGGTCGAGGCCGAGACCGGTAGTTCGCGTGCCAAGGCGGTGCTCAGCGGACGCAAGCCCGGCACTCGCCGACGCGCAGCCGCTGGATCATGTACGTCATGCAGCGCCGTCAGCCATCGATATGCGGTGGCGCGCGAAAGGCCGAACCGTGCCTGCAACTTTTCCGCTTGAATCGGCTGCGCCTGTTCTTTGGCCCAGAGCACGACCTCCACCATGGGCAGAAGCGAAACAACGTTCTCGGGGATACGCCGGCCGGCGTTGTCGAACTCGCCGACGACCGCGATGGCCCAGCTGACCATGGCCGCAGAGCTCATGCTTGAGCTCCCTGCACCGCGCGCGGTGCCAGGTCATGAAGGTGGCCCGATACATACCGCTTGGCAGTGATCAGCTCGGCTTCCAGCTGCCCGATCTCGTCCAGCGCGCGGCGCAGTTCCGGAATGTCCTTCGGGCAGATGCGGCCGTCGGCCAGGACGTTGGTGATTGCTTCCAGGGTGTGGCCGAACTCGACCGACAAGCGGGCCACAGCCAGGACGCCGGCATGCGGCTCCATCAGAGGGATTCGCGCACCGAGAAAGCCATAGCGCTGCACCAGTTCACGGGAGCACGCATCCCGCCAATGCGGCGGCAGCGCGCGGACCCACGATTCTTCAAGATCTACCGGCATCTTGACCGTGCCGTTGCGGATGCGGCCCACCAGCTGGGCGTTCGCCTTCAGCGCGCGCTCAACGCTGTCGGCATCGTCGCCCGCGTGGAACTGGACGATGCGCTCGCCCGGCGCCACGTCCGCCATGTATTGCTCGGCGATGGCCTGGGCCAAGCTGCTATCGGTGTGGCCGCTGTTTCGGATGGCGTCGGTCGTGTGGCGGAACACCACAGAGGACCTGGGTTCTTGGTACTGAGGATCAGGCTTCATTTACGCACCTCGGGAGGCGATGCAAAGTGGTCGCCATGGACAGGACGACCGGAATTCAGGGATTTGGAGCCACCCTCCTTGCGCTAGGCTGGCGTTTCCACACGAACAGCCCGCAAGGAAGGCGACATGGACCAGGAACAGGTGGCGAGGCTGGAAGACAGCCTCGCGGCATCAATCGGGCACGCAAAGGCATTGGAGTACGCTGTCCGGATGCTCATCGCTTCGCATCCTCAACCGGAGCGATTCGAAGCCGCTTGGCAAGCGCTGCTACCGGAAATCGCAGCCACCCATACAGCCCTGCCCTGCAACGACTTGCCGCACTTCCGGCAAGCACTGCAGCAGGGACTTTCTCTGGTGAGCCAGACATCTCGGATTGCCGTTCAAGGCAGGACCGCATAACGGCCCTGTTAAGCCTTTCGGGGCTCACACCTTCGCTCAGGGCTTCAGAAGCCGTAACCCCGAGGCAAACCATCCTGCCGCTCGGCAACTGGACGATCCTCAGCGTTGGCACCGCCACCGAATGCGCATCGCTCAGCTGCCGGGCAAGGTGCCCCTGCTGTTGGCACTCCAGCAGCCGGCGATGGATCCCCAGTCGTCGCTTCAGTGCGCGCATCTCAGGCCACCTCGACTGGACCGATGCGGCCGGAGTCGTTGGCGTGGCCGAGCGGTTGATAAGCTGGGGTTTCCACGCCTCCAGCCATCAACCGCAACGGACCACAAGGAACGAAGACATGGAAATCACCCGCATCAACGACGGCCTGTACAAGGCCGTTGGCCAGGACAAGTCCATATTTCTGATCGTTGCGCCCATCAGCGGGGATGCACGCAAAGGCCCTCTCGCTGAAGCTGAGCGCCTGGCGAAGCTGCTTGAGCTTCAAGTGAAATTGAATGACGACTGGAGCATGAGCGTCGTCATGCCCACCACCGGCCTGACCACTAAGCGCGAGATCAGGAAGCCCGTCGATGAGGCACCAGACGGGGCCATCGTGGTCATTCTGTGCAAGAACGCCGGCATCCACCGGGCAGCCATCCGTCTTGTAGAGGCAGGTCATGCGACCCAGTGAAGCTGTCGTCTGTACGAGGCCCCGCCAATCGTTAGGAAGCATCTCAGGCCACCTCAACTGGAACGATGCGGTCGGAGTCGGGGTCGGCGCAGGCAGCTGCAGGCGGATCGAAAATGTCGGGCCGCAGCTCGCTCCGGGAGACCTGTCCCCCGCTCTGCTCATCCAGACGCCGAGCGAGCGCGCCATCAAAGCGAGTGCGCTTGCTCAGTGCCTTTCGCAGGTAACCAATCGTCGTCCCAGCGTTCGCGGCGAAAACCGCCTGCTCGTCTGGTGCCAAAGTGCCGAGGTAGGTGCGAAGTGTGTCCATGGGCGCTGACTTTACCAGAAGGTAAAGACATTGCAACACCATTTGGTCAATTACCAGTAGGTAACGGAAACTGACGTTATGAGCACCGATGACACCCCTACCGTCGCCGCCCGCCGTCTGCGCCTTCAGCAATGGATCGCTGAGAATCATGGCGGCAGCCAGGCGTCTTTCGCCGCCGCCACCGGCGTCAACCAAGGCGAACTGTCTGGATTGCTAAAACGTAAGTCGTTCGGTGAGAAGCGCGCGGCCTCATTGGAGGAAGCGGCTGGCATGCCTGCCGGTTTCCTGACCTACCCGCTGGGAGCTACAGTCAACCAATCCCCTGTCTCACGCGTCGCAGAGACTGCGACAGCCTATGGCTATGTTCACGTCCAACAACTGGACGGAGAGGCAGCAATGGGAGATGGACGGATCAACGACGATTTCCCAGAGGTGATCCGATCGATGGATTTCACATCGAGCTACATCCGGTCGATCGTGGGATTTGTCCCGCCACCTGGCCGCTTGGTCCTTGTCACAGGCCGGGGCGACTCGATGATCCCAATCATCCAGCCTGGCGAGTCGCTACTTGTCGACTCGGGCATCCAATCGTTCGACGGGGACGGGATCTACCTGATCAACACTGGAAGCGGTCAGCAGGTTAAAGGACTCCAGGACAGAGGAGATTCTGTCTACATCGTGAGCGCAAACTCCACTCTGTACCCTGCCTTCCCGCTTCCGAGCGGAGCCATGATCGGCGGCAAGGTCTACCTGCGAAATCGCATCGACCGCTTCAATTGAGAAGCTGCAGGAGACTTACGGGTCGACGCCCCACTTAGCCTTGTAGTTGCTTCGGATCTGCTCGCAGACCTGCGCATAAGCTCGCAATTCCGCCGGTGTGTATTGCCGATCTGAGTTCATCTGGGCGTATCGATTCTCGCAGTCTTTGACTGCCAGCAGTACGTTGGTCTGCTCCTCGGACTTCCGCTTGGCCTCGATCTCCGCTGGCGAGCGCGCTGCCGGCCCAGAAGAGGCCATTCGCCACAATAGCGATACGGCCACTACGGATAGAAGAATCAGCGACACCCATAGGAAGGGCCTGAATTCCGAATGTGCAGCCCGCGCAGCTGCGGCTGGCAACTCGGTTGATTGCTTGGAGGCGACGCTATCAGGAGCCTGCACAGGTGCCGGTGTCGGCGCCCCGCAACCAACACATGCCACCGACTTGTCGCTGATCTCCCGACCGCACTCTTCACACGCTACAAGCGCCATCTCACTCCTCCTCAACATCCAAGACTCCGTATCACTTTCATATTAACAATGTCGGGCACCTGGCCCGCTCCACAGCTTGCGCGGCCCGCAACAGCAAAAATAATTTACCTTTTGGTATTGCTTTAACTTTACCTTTTGGTAATCTGCACCCGTTCCCAGCGACGGATGCAGATATGCCCCTGACCAATTCCACGAAACGCACCGCCCGAATCGGCTTGGCCGCACTGGCGTGCTTCATCCTCCTGGGCGTGGTCGCCTGGGCCAGCCCGGCCGACGCTCCGGCAGCGACCGCTGACGACACACCGGAAGGGCTGGTGATCACCAGCCCGCGCATCTGCGCCGCCCTTGCCGTGTACGAGCTCGCCGCCGCCGACGACTGGGGCCTGCGCGCCACGGTCGCCAACACTTCCCTCAATGCCTTTCGCGATGCGAGCCGAGTACCGGACTGCGCTGCAGGAGTTACTGAAGCCCTCTCCCATCATTTCGAGCCTGCCCGTTGGCAACTGGCCCTCGACGCAGTCGATGCGGTGCTGAGCGGCTCCTATCAGGTCTCCCCGGCGGCATGCGTCCGGGCCAATACGGTTGTCCCCCTATCGGCCGCAGACGGCAAAGAGCCGAGCGCCTCACCGGTGCTGGTCCGGGCGCAGTGCGTCATGCATGAACTGGCTTTCGTGGAGGTGGCGCCGTGATCACCGGCCTCCGTACTGAGCCGCGCGCCGCCATGATCGGCGCACAACGCCTGCCGCTCAGCCCGACCGAGTCGAAGGTGCTGCAGCTGATCATCAACGCGGGTGACACCCCGATCAGCCGCTCGGCGCTGGAAGACCAGCTCTATGGCGGCGCTGGTCGGAAGTCGAACACGGTGGAAGTGACCATCTGCCGCCTGCGCCAGAAGCTGCAGCAGCACGGTTACCGCATCAACGCCACGCGCAGCCGCGGCTACACCATCAGCCAAGGTGGTGCAGCGTGATCGCCTCCATCAGTTACCCGCTCGCCCAGCGCGCGGCCAGCGCTGCGAAGGCAGCCGCCACCGCGGCCACCGGCATGGGCTTCCCACCCCGCCTCGTCGCGGCCGCCGCAGACGTCGCAGCGCGCGCCGTGCTGGATCGTCGCTCCAGTGCCGGCCGAGCCATCGCCGATGTGCGCAAGAGCCTGCGCCGCATGTTGCGAGCACAAGGTGGTGCTGCATGAGTGCCGCCGCCACCCCGAGCTTCGCCATCATCGAAGTGCCAGGCTACGGCATGCGCCTGCGCGCTATGAAGGATGAAGGCGGCTGGAGCATTTCTGGCTGGCGACGCACCCAAGGCAGAAAGGCCATGGTCATGTTCGCTGCCACAGATGCCGCGCCGACCTTCAGCGAGACCGCAGGCCAGCACTGCGTTGTCGCCGGCCGCACCTACATTTCTCTGCCGACCGCGAGCCAGAAGAAGCTGCAGGCATTCATTGCCTCCACCGAGGGCACCAGCGCCCAAGGCGGTGCTGAATGAGGGCGTCTGCAATCAAGCTACCAGCGCCCGAGCTGACAGCGGATCAGCGCGCCGCCCTGGAGCGGGCGAAACGTCCCCGACGTCACCCCTACCGCGTGTACTGCATGCATCAGGCGAGCGCACAGCGCCAGCGTGAGGCGGAAGAACAGCGCCAGCGCGTCGCGTCGAACCTGCACAGGTTGGTGCGGTGATGGCCTGCCTGCACCTTCTGGGCAGCGGCGTCGACGCCGTGATCGCCAGCACCATCCAGCCCACCCCCGAGCAGCGGCTGCAGCGCTACCAGGTGGCGCTCGCACTGCACCCAGATCGCTTCCACGCGCTGCGCGTGCAGTTCGGCGAGCAGCACCAACGCGTGCTGAAAGCTGGCCTGCGCATCCGGTACGCCGAATGGCAGAAGCGAATGCCAGCGCTGTGGCCCCGCATTCGCTCCAACTGAAACAGCGAGCCGGCGCCACACATGGACCACCGGAACCAGCTCGACATCTTCGACCACGACCCAGCCCGCCTGGCTAAAGCCAACCGCGCCGCCGCCGAGCACGCCCTAACTGATCCGTTCTTCTCCGCACAGGTCCGACAGGACCGGCACGACTACTACATCACCGAAGCCGAGCGCCTCGAACGCCTGGCAGCCATGGCCGAGAAGCCGGCCACCACCGCAGCCTGAGATCTCCCGATGAAACAGCCTCAGACCAGCACCAACCTTGCACCTGCCGGTGCGCCAATTCCAGACAGCGCGATCGAAGCGTTCCGCGCCGCCTACGCCACTCACGGTACGCAGAAGGGCTACGCCGAGGCCATCCGTGCCGGCCTGGCCGCTGCAGCACCGCAGATCAGCCAGGACGCCATGCTCACGCTGGATCAGGACGCACACAACTACCTGGTGCAGCAGCTGGACGTGGCGCTGAATGGTGTATCCAACGCGGCGCGCGCGCCGGCGCTGCCCGACCTGCTGAGCCAGTGCCAAGCCGAAGCCCGTCGCAGGAACGGTCCGGTGCTGACGACACTGCCCATCAGCGCCCAGCACCATTTACGGCAGGTGTTCAAAGACATGGCTGACAGCGCCCGCAGCCTGAGCGACAGCGCGGTGCGCGAAGTGGTGCTGATGGGCACGGCGGAGGTGCGCGCATGACCACCGACAAGACCCCCGCCACCCTGGCTGTCGATGTGCTGGCGGTGATGGATCAGGCGATAGAGCGCGAGAAGGACGCAGGGCAGGCCTACGTCGCGCAGGTAGCAGCCCGCGCCGCAGTCGCCGAGCTGATCGAGGCGGCACAGGCCGTCGAGAACAGCTGCGTGCGGCACGACGCCAACGACGCCAACCTTTTCCGACGTCTGGATGCCGCCCTCGCCCGCGTCAAAGGAGAGTCAGCATGAGCAACGACAAGACCCTGGCGACCGTGAAGCACGGCGGATGCGTGCAGTTGACCCGAAAGCCCTGCACCACTGCTTCTCCGGTCAACCCCGGCGACTGGATCGCCGATGAGCCGGGTATGACCCATCCCGAAATCGCGAGAGTTAAAGAAGTGTTCTGGGATGACATCGCCGGCGAGTGGGTGGCCAACATCACCATGTATTCGCCCGATGGTCAGCGCGGGCGCTTCGAGCCTGCCGTCCCTATGGAAAGCTGGCGCCGCATCCAGCGGCCGGACTTCCCGCTGACACTTGATCGAACCGGCTACCGCTGCTGGGGATCCAGCCTTGAGTACCTGCCGGAGGTGGGTGCGGAAAACAAGGCGGTGACTTCATGAGCGCCTCGGCAAATGTCACGGATGCGATGGTTCATGCCTTCGAGGACGCCTACTGCAAGAACTGGGAAGCGCAAAGATGCGCACCAGAGGGCACCCAGGAACTGGGCACGTTCTTTGCCACCCGCGCAGGTCTCTCCGCCGCCCTCTCCGCCCAGCCCTCCCCGGGTGGTCAGGATGCGCTGCTGGCATCGCTGGTCGCCCGGTGGCGCAAGGACGCCGACGAGGTCGGAGCCAGCGACAACACGATGTGCCAGAAGATCGCGAACTGCACCATGCGTCACGCGGCCGAACTGCAAGCCGTCATCGCCGCCCGCCAGCCGGTGGGGGCGCCGGTGTGCAGCGGCGGATTTTTGATTTCCAACGGCAGCGGCGAGAAGTACATGGCGTGGGGACAGGTTGGCCCCGAGTGGACCGCAGACAAGTCCGCCGCACTGTGGCTGGTTCGTCGCGCCGATGCCGAAGCACTGGCAGCGGAGAACGAGGACGCATGGTCCATCCTGCCGGTCGAGCGTTGCGCGCTGCCGCCGAACGGCTGGGCGTGCACTTTGGCAGACGGCCATGAGGGGCCGTGTCCGACTATCGCCGCCCCGCCCGCGCAGGCAGCCGATAGCCAGCCGGTGGGGGCAGCCGTAAAGGATTCCTTGACCGTTGGCGGTGGGCTGCCGGTGGCCGAGATTTTCGCCGCTTTCCGTCCCGACGGCTCGATTGCCGGTACTGCGTTCTCTGCTGAAGAAGCCGGGTACTGGCAAGGGTGCAAGGTGGTTCGCTACACCACTCCGTCCGCGCAGGCCGTGGACCTGCCCTATTCGCTCGACGCCGATCCGGCAGGCATCCGTGCCCGCGTCGCCGACGTAATCACCGGCACGCTGATGGTTGGCGCGCAGGGCCATACACCGCCACCAGCGGGCCACTGGGCCGAGCCGTTCTGGCAGGCAGCACGAGCCGATGCGAAAGCGCAGGCCGTGGACCTCGATCCGATCAACGTGTTCGTGCAGGACTACGAGCTGGGCCGTGGCCGCATCGTGGTGACCTGCTACGGACAGGCGTGGTGCGGGTTCTGGGGTGCTATGGGCGAGCGCACGGTGATGCAATTCGTAGCTGCATGCGACGCGGACTATGTGGCCGGCAACATGCTCAGCGGCCGGCATGAGCACGTGAAGAAGCATGAGCGCGTCTACGTGGAGCGTATCGCCGCCGAGGTCATCGCCGAGTTTCGCGCCCTGATCGACAACCAGGCGGTGGGCAATGGCTAAGCCGACCATCCGCACGTCCACATCCGCACTGGTGCAGGTCACCGTGGAGGTCCACGCCGGTTCATGGGGCGAGGGCTGCCAGTTGGACCAAGTGTATCGGCAAGCGGCCGAAAGCGCACTCGGCAAGTTGCACGGCGCCCTGGACAAGCTCGGCATTCGCATCGTTGGCGTGGCGTCCGTCAAGGCGATCACCACCGACACGGCGGTGCGCAATGGCTGATCGCCCCATGATCGCGGTGTGGTTCTCCTGCGGGGCTGCAAGCGCCGTGGCCGCGAAGCTGACCATCGAACGCTATGGCGCTACCCACGATATCCGTGTCGTGAACAACCCCGTCGCCGAGGAAGATCCCGACAACCTTCGCTTTGCCGATGACGTAGCGACCTGGCTCGGCGTGGAGATCGAACGGGCCATCAATCCCAAGTGGCCAACCTGCTCCTGCGAAGACGTTTGGGAGAAGGAGCGCTTCATGGCCGGCGTGTCCGGAGCGCCCTGCACTCGCGCCCTCAAGAAGCGTGCGCGCCAGCATTGGGAGACCGAGAACACCGCCGATTTCCACGTGCTCGGCTTCACTGTCGAGGAGCAGGCGCGGCATGACCGCTTCGTGCTCACCGAGCGGCCGAACGTGCTACCGGTGCTGATCGAGGCCGGCATGACAAAGACCGACTGCGCGGCCACGTTGATGGCCGAGGGCATCGCCCTGCCGGCGATCTACCTGCGCGGCTATCCCAATGCGAACTGCATCGGTTGCGTGAAATCGCAGTCGCCGACCTACTGGAACCACGTGCGTGAGAAAGACCCGGAAGTGTTCCGGCGGCGAGCAGAACAGTCCCGGCGGATCGGCGCCAAGCTGGTGAAGATCCGAGGCAAGCGCGTGTTCCTTGACGAACTCAAGGTTACCGACAAGGGCGGCCCTATGAAGTCCCTCAACTTCGATTGCGGGATTTTCTGCGAGGAGCCTGCGCATGGCTGACCAGCTTCTCAGCAACCCGGCCCAGGCATCGGTGCCCTATTCCGACGGCCCGATCTGGAACGCGTTTGGCCTCACCTATGCCGCATACCTGGTGGTGCCTCGTCGCACCCTGCAGTCAATGCCAAAGGAATGGCAGGAACGCTTCGTCGCCCTGATGGCCGAGGCGTACGAGCGCCTTCCCGACTGCGCATTCCCCGAGTACAGCGTGCAGCGGAAGGAAAACGGTCGATTCATCGAAGACCCGCTCCGTGACTACCGACACACCGGCCCCATCGCACCCAAGGATTCCACCAATGGCTGACGGCTCCCGCTCCTTCAACTTCCCCGCCCCGCAGCGCTCCCGCCTGCGCCCGCGCGAAATCGTGGTGGATCTGTTCGCCGGCGGCGGCGGTGCATCGGAAGGCCTCAAGCAGGCGCTGGGCATCGATCCCGCACTGGCCTACAACCATGACGAGCTCGCCATCGGCATGCACGCTGCGAACCACCCACTGACCCAGCACCACCGCGAGGATATCTGGCACGCCGACCCGCGCGTGGACGTGGCCGGCCGCCCCATCGGCTGGTTCCATGCCTCCCCGGATTGCACGCACTTCAGCCAGGCCAAGGGCGGTCAGCCGCGCAGCAGGAAGACCCGCGCCCTTTCGTGGGTGGTCCTGAAGTGGGTTGGCCAGCTGAGGCGCGCAGACCAAGCCAACGGGACCAACACCGCTCCGCGCATCATCTCCATGGAGAACGTTTGGCAGATCCTGACCTGGGGTCCGCTGGTCGCCAAGCGCTGCAGCAAGACCGGCCGCGTCGTCACCCTGGACCTGATCCAGGCCGTCGATGAGGGCACCGGGAAGCCCGTATTCCGCAGGGGCAAGCCGGTGATGACCAATCGAATTGCCGACAAGGGCGAGCGCGTTCCCGTCGAGCGCCAGGCACTTGTGCCTGACAAGCGCCACATCGGACGCACCTGGCGCCAGTTCGTTGCCGCCCTTCGTGCGCTCGGCTACGTGGTCGAGTGGCGCAAGCTGGTGGCCAGCGACTACGGCGCCGGCACCAGCCGCGAACGCCTGTTCTTGCTCGGCCGCCGCGACGGCGAGCCCATCGTGTGGCCCGCTGCCAGCCACGGCCCCAATCCGGGCCAGACGCCGCGCGTAACTGCTGCCGACTGCCTGGACTTCTCCATCCCCTGCCCCTCCATCTTCACCCGCGCCCGCCCGCTGGCCGACGCCACCATGCGCCGCATCGCCAAGGGCGTCATGCGCCACGTCATCAACTCGGCCGATCCGTTCATTGTCCCCGTGACGCACCAGGGCGGCGACCGCGTGCATGACGTGCGCGAGCCCATGCGCACGATCACTGCCGCCAACCGCGGCGAGTTGATGCTGGCCGCGCCGGAACTGGCACCGTTCCTCACTGAGCACGCCAACGCCAGCACGCAACGCACGATGGCCGCGAACGAACCGCTTCGCACCATGTGCGCCGAGGTGAAGGGAGGCCATTTTTCGGTGGTATCGCCCATCTTGGCAGGCGTCGGCGGCCGTGCTGGTCAGTCCGAGCCACGTTCGGGCGGCGAACCGCTCTACACGATGACCACCAAGGCAGATACCGCACTGGTGGCGCCGACGCTGGTGCAAACCGGTTACGGCGAGCGCGTTGGCCAGGCGCCGCGCGCGCTCGACCTGCAGCAGCCGCTTGGCACTGTCGTCGCCGGCGCCGTAAAGCACGCTGTGGCTGCTCCTCACCTGGTGAAATTCAGGGGTGACAGCATCGGAACGCCAGCCACCGAGCCGGTGCCGACGATTACCTCTGGAGCGGGGGCAGCGCGGCCAGCGGGCGCAGCGCATGCCCTTGGCGTAGCTACTGCGTTCCTTGAGCAGGCCAACGGCGGCTTCTACCAAGGCGCAGGCAACGATGCGCGCGACCCAGTGAGCACCATCACCGCCAGCGGCAGCCAGCAGCGCCTGGTCGCTGCACACCTGACGGCGATGGCGCAGAACGTGGTGGGGAACGATCTGCGCGTGCCTCTGCCGACCGTGCTCGCCGGTGCAACGCGCTTCGCCGAAGTGGAATGCACCCTGAGCCCCGAACAGGAAGCGGGCGCCCTGCGCGTCGCCGCCTTCCTGGTGAAGTACTACGGAACCGGTGCCAATGTGCCGAGCCTTTCGGATCCGGTCGACACCATCACCACCAAGGATCGGCTGGCGCTGGTCACGGTGGTGATCAAGGGCACGCCGTACGTCATCGTGGATATCGGCCTGCGTATGCTCAAGCCGCACGAGCTGTACCGCGCGCAGGGTTTCCCAACCGGGTACATCATCGATCGCACTGCCAACGGAACGCCGCTCACCACCAGCGCGGCCGTCCGCATGGTGGGCAACAGCGTCAGCCCGCCACCGCTGCGCGCCCTGGCCGAGGCCAATCTGGACCGGGTGCCGGCCGACATGGCGGTGGCGGCGTGACCGGCGCCGCTCTGGCCAAGCACGTCGCACGAGTGCTGCTGACGGAATGCCGGGCACGCCGGCACGGCCTAGGGTTCTGGTTCGCCTTCAACGCTGCACAGCGCGCGCGCTCTCGTGCCACGCCACAGCGACTGCGACCGGCACTCCCGCCACTGCCCACCCAACTGGACCTGTTCGCATGAGCCCCGGCCGCAACGCCGCATCAATCCGAGCAGCCCTACGTGGCCGTGCCCCTTCCCACGTGTCGGCGCGCGACATGATCCGCCGGCACTGCCGAGAGCACGGCAAGCAGCTGGCCTGCCTTGCACCTGCCTGGGGCTGTAAAGAATTCAGCGTGTGGCGTGCTTTCGGACGAACCACGCGCCCGCTGCAGCCGCACCAGGTGGAAGGCGCGATCTCCGCCCTGCAACTGGACGAGTTCGATGCCAACGAACTGCGCCTGCGCGCAGCGCGCGAAGCCGGCTGGAAGATCGACCCGTCGATGCTGCTGGAGGAAGCTTGAGCACGAACACCAGCATTGAGCAGGCCCCCGTTAAAGGCGCCCCCCTCGTGAGCGACGCGCTGCGGTTCATGCGTGACGCGGCACGGGCGGGTGAGCCTGTCGCTGCGGCAATCGTGGCCGAGTGGTTCCTGACTATTCGCAACCAACTGTTCGCTGAGCAGCGTCCGGTAAGGTTGGAGGAACTGGGCAAGGGAACGCCCTACTGGATTCAGATCGACGAGCGGCAGTGGCACCTCGCGCGAAAGCGCGGCAGACCGGTGCGGGCTCTATACGTTCACCCGCTGCTGGGCGAACGCTCAACAAGCCGCCGTGACCACAAGTGGTCAGCCGACCGCACCCATTGCGTCGTTTGCAATGACCCTTTCGACTGGGCCGAGGCGTACTGCAATCCGCCCCGAGCGCCACAGCCGATCCCCATCAAAACCCAGCCGTTCAACCCCTGCTGGTTCCTACCTGCCCTTGAACGACTAGAGCAGGCGCTGAAGCGCGAGAGCAAGCAGGAGCGGGACAAATGGACCCGTGAGATTGCCCAGCTGCGTAAGTCGATCGAACAGCACACGAAGGAGGCATAGCCTTGAACACCCATCACCATGAAGCGGCAGACCTGCGCCCCCTTGCTCACCAGCATAGAGCCGCCATCGACGTGGCGGCCGCACTGGAGACTGCTTTGACCAGCACTGGTCCGGCATGCGGCCACAGCCACGCGCTGACCTTCACCTTTGTTGGTGATCAGCAGCTGCAGGCCGCGTGCGACGCCTGGCGCGTCTATGCACTGGCATCGATCGATGTGCCCGCGCCGGTGGCCGCGACAGCCGCGCACCGCGCTACCGTTCAGATCGGCCTGGCTCTGTTTGATGACCCAACGTTGGATCTACTGCAGATCGCACACCTGGTGACCACAGCGCGCGCAGGATCATCGGCCGCTCTTCTCTTGGAACACGCACCTGAAGCAACGGAGGCCCGCCATGGGCGCAGCTGAAAGCTCCCCCGAAGTCCTGCTGAAGCTCGAGCAGGTCGAAGCCCAGACCGGGATGAAGAAGAGCTACATCTATCGCGAGATGGTGAAAGGGACGTTCCCGCCAAGGCACAAAATCGGGGGCGGCACCCGCTGGTTCCAAAGCGACGTTCAGCGCTGGATCGCGGCCCGCAGCAATGCCCCTCGATGGCAGCCTGACAACGCGGCAATGCCGGCGGCGGACTGCGACACTACCAGGCATTGAACGGTCACCGAGCGGTCACCGGACGGGGCTGCCTTGACGAGGAAGGCACGGCGGATGATCCTAAGTGCCTGATTCGATGGTGGGCCCATCAGGATTCGAACCTGAAACCAAGGGATTATGAGTCCCCTGCTCTAACCGTTGAGCTATAGGCCCTGCGCAGCGTCACAGTGTAGTGGAGCACGGGCGGAGTCGGCTACTCAGTCCGCAGTAGCGAGCACCTGAGCAACATGCTGCAACCGCTTCTCGGCTATCCCAGCGAGCCGCTCCATCTCCTGCAGATGCGCTTGGAACAGCGCCACTGCCCTCATGGCCCCCTCCAGTCCCTTCTGATTGCCGCTACCGAAGCCTTCGATCAATCCTGCGCCAGACTGCGTCAGCAGCGCGAACGTCGCGCGCCTGGCAAACCCCAGCCGATCCTCCCGTTCGTCCTGCATCACTTCATTCCAATCCAGTAGGGGCGGGAAGTCACACGTATCTGCACGGACCCGGTCGCCAGCGCTCCTGCCGGCTGTGGCTTTCTGTCTCATCTTGGATCTCCTACGATTCGTCGAACCTCCTACGCCTCCTGTTGAGAGAGGCGGCCGGGTGCTTCAACACGGTCGTAGGGCCGCCCGCAGCTTTTCCCCTTGCGGGGTCTTGTATGACTGCGCGCCACCCGGCCAGAAACCTTTCGGCTCGCTTGGGTGGCGAGTGATGCGGCTTGACCCTCGATTGCCTGCTGTTAGGCAGACAGCCCTCCTACGACGGTGTGTTGAGCACCTGCGGGGACTGTGTGGAAGAGAAGGTAGTGGCTTCAATTGTTGATTGCGACAGGGCTTGCGGGAGCCATGGCTGCTCAAACAGCTCGACGTACTGGGGCACTTGAGGATCGACCTGGCCAACTCCTTCCCGTCGCTCGGAGTCGCGCGTTATTGCTCAACAATGCTCAAGCCGGTTGCGTCAAAAGGCGCGAATTTTGGCGATTGGAGACGACGAAGAATTGGCCAAAACGTCATCGTGGGAGAGCAGCCGAGCATGGGCTCGGCTCTACAGAAGGCACCCTCGCCATCCGGCGCCCAGCCCAAAGAAAAACCCCGCCGAAGCGGGGTTTTTCCAGACAGAAGCAGTTGCCGAGCATGGCTCGGCACTACCTGGAAATCAATCGATATCCAGGAAGCTGCGCAGCTGCTCCGAACGGCTCGGGTGACGCAGCTTGCGCAGGGCCTTCGCTTCGATCTGGCGGATACGCTCGCGGGTCACGTCGAACTGCTTGCCGACTTCCTCAAGGGTGTGGTCGGTGTTCATGTCGATGCCGAAGCGCATGCGCAGCACCTTGGCTTCCCTCGGGGTGAGGCCAGCCAGCACGTCGCGCACGGTTTCAGACAGGTTGATGTTGGTGGTGTTCTCGATCGGGGACTCCACATTGGTGTCCTCGATGAAGTCGCCCAGATGGGAATCCTCGTCGTCGCCGATCGGGGTTTCCATCGAGATCGGCTCCTTGGCGATCTTCATCACCTTGCGGATCTTGTCTTCCGGCATGTCCATTTCCTTGGCCAGCTCCTCCGGCGTAGCCTCGCGGCCGTACTGCTGGAGCATCTGGCGGGAAATGCGGTTCAACTTGTTGATCGTTTCGATCATGTGCACCGGAATACGGATGGTGCGCGCCTGGTCGGCGATCGAACGGGTGATGGCCTGGCGGATCCACCAGGTCGCATACGTGGAGAACTTGTAGCCGCGACGGTACTCGAACTTGTCCACGGCCTTCATCAGGCCGATGTTGCCTTCCTGGATCAGGTCGAGGAACTGCAGGCCGCGGTTGGTGTACTTCTTGGCGATGGAGATCACCAGGCGCAGGTTGGCCTCGACCATTTCCTTCTTGGCCTTGCGCGCCTTGGCTTCGCCGTAGGCCATGGCACGGCTGAGTTCCTTCAGCTCGTCCAGGTCCAGCAGGGTGACCTTCTCGATGTCGATGGTGGCCTGCTGCTCGGACACGATCTGGTCCTTCACTTCACGCAGCGCCGAAGACCACTTCTGCTTGCGCTTCAGTGCGTCTTCCACCCATTCCAGGTTGGTCTGGTTGCCTTCCCAGGAACGGATGAAGTCCTTGCGCGGCATGCGGGCAGTGACGGTGGCCAGGTTCAGCACGCGGCGCTCGTGGGCCTTGACGCTGCCCATGGTGTCGCGCAGCTGCTTGGTCAGCACGTCGGTCAGCGGCAGCGGCAGCTTCAGGGTGACGAACACCGCCGACATCTCCTCACGGAGCTTCAGCAGGTTCTTCTTGTCGCCCTTGGCAACGGCCTTCTTGAAGGCGTTGAGGGCATCGCTCAGCGCCTGCATGCGCGCGGCGACTTCCTCCGGATCCGGACCGGTCGGCGCGGCTTCTTCATCGGCGCCGTCGACATCATCTTCTTCCTCGTCGGCGTCGTCATCGCTGTCATCCGAGTCGTCGGCCACGGCAGCAGCCGGGGCCGGCACTTCGTCGGACAGGTCATTGAAGCCGACGATCACTTCGGCAAGGCGCTTGCGGCCTTCCTTGTGCGCTTCGTAATCGGTCAGCAGCGATTCGACCGACACCGGGAACTGGCCGAGTGCGGCCTGGACCTGGGACAGGCCTTCTTCGATGCGCTTTGCAATGGCGATTTCGCCTTCGCGGGTCAGCAGCTCGACGGTACCCATTTCGCGCATGTACATGCGCACCGGGTCGGTGGTACGGCCACCTTCGGTGTCGAGCGCGCTCAGCGCGGCGGCAGCCTCTTCGGCTGCGGTGTCGTCGACCTCACGGTTGCCCGTGTTGCCGTCGTTGAGAAGCAGGGTTTCCACATCCGGAGCAACTTCATGGACATCAATGCCCATGCCGTTGATCATGCCGATGATGTCTTCGATCTGTTCCGGGTCGACCATGTCGTCCGGCAGATGGTCATTGACTTCGGCATAGGTCAGGTAGCCCTGTTCCAGGCCCTTGCTGATCAGTTGCTTGATTTCGGATTGGGCAGGACGTTCGTTGGCCATGTAGTGCTCGCGCCACCGGCTAGGGGGAAATAGGGAACGTAGCATTATACCAGCCCGGGGCCCGGCCTGCCGGGCGGTGGTCCCGGTGGCCTAGGGCCTGAGGAGGAAGGTCACGGGACCGTCATTGACCAGGCTGACGACCATATGGGCACCAAAGCGGCCCGTTTCCACCCCTGGTGCGTGATTTTCACGACAGATCCCGACAAATCGATTGAACCCGCGTTCAGCCTCCTCCGGCGGTGCCGCGCTGGTGAAGCTCGGCCGCATGCCGGAACGGGTGTCCGCGGCCAGGGTGAACTGGCTGACCAGCAGCAGGCCGCCGCCGGTATCACGCAGCGAGCGGTTCATTTTGCCCGCCTCATCTGCAAACACACGGTAGCCGAGCACGCGTTCGGCCATCCGCTGCAGCTGGGCCTCGGTATCGCCCGGCTCCATGCCGACCAGGGCCAGCAGGCCGGGGCCGATCTGCCCTACCGCCTCACCTTCCACATGCACGGCGGCCTGGCTGACACGTTGAATCAGGACGAGCATTGGCGGGCTTCCAGGCAAGGGCCGGCCACGATAGCAGCGCCCTTGGCTAAACTGGGGGAGATGAATCCACACCGCAAAGCCCGGCTGGTCTACCGCGCCACCACCCTGTTCGCCCGCCTGCCCTGGCCACTGCTGCGCGGGTTCGCGCACGCCCTGGCCTGGATGTGGGTGCGCCTCGATGCCCGCGAAAGCCGCGTCACCCGCCGCAACCTGGAGCTGGCCTACCCCGAGCTGGACGCCCCGGCACGCGAACGCCTGCAGCGCGACCTGCTGCGCTCCACCGCCCTGCAGGCCATCGAGACCCTGCGCCTGTGGAGCCGGAAGCCCGAAGACAACCTGCGCCTGTACCTGAAGGAGCGCCACGGCCAGGCGCTGTACGACGCGGCCTTGGCCAGCGGCAAGGGCGTGATCGTGGCGGCCCCGCACTACGGCAACTGGGAGCTGCTGAACCAGTGGCTGGCCTCGCGCGGGCAGATCGCCATCGTCTACAAGCCACCGGAGGACGAGGCCAGCGATGCCTTCCTGCAGATCGTGCGCGGCGGCCACAACGTGCAGCAGGTGCGCGCCGAGGGCCCGGCCGTGCGCCAGCTGTTCAAGGTACTCAAGGACGGCGGTGCCACCGGCATCCTGCCAGACCAGCAGCCCAAGGCCGGCGACGGGGTGTTCGTGCCGTTCTTCGGCGTGCAGGCACTGACCATGACCCTGGTCAACCGCCTGGCCGAGCGCACCGGCGCGACGGTGCTGTATGGCTGGTGCGAGCGCATCGGCCCGGACATGGAATTCGCCCTGCACATCGAGCCGACCGACCCGGCCGTGGCCGACCCGGACCCGCAGGTCGCCGCCACCGCGCTCAACGCGGGTATCGAACGCATCGCCCGCCGCGACCCGGCGCAGTACCAGTGGACCTACAAGCGCTATACGCTGCGGCCACCGGGCAGCGGCGAGGAAGACCCGTACGCGACCGACGAGCATCCGCACTGAAAGCCGCTCCACCCGGCCTGCGACACACCGCCGCAGCACGTTGAATACGACGCTGGCGCCCCCATAGAGACACCGATGTCCGCCTCCCCCGGTCCTGCCATGTCTGCTTCCTCCCTGTTCGGTGATCCGGCGGCGATCCGCTGCGAGCGCGCGGTCGCCGAACTGCGCGCCGGTCGCCCGGTCCTGCTTCACGATGGCCAGGGCCAGCGCCTGGCGGTGATCGCGCTGGACAGCGCCACCGCCAGCAGCTTTGCCGCCTTCGCCAGCGCCGCGCGCGAGCGCCATTACCTGTACCTGACCGCCACCCGCGCCCGCGTGCTCGGCGTGGAGGCACCCGAGGGCGCGCGCCTGCCACTGGCCGGCGTTGCGTTCGATGCCCTGCCCTCGCTGGGTTACCTGCGCGAACCAGGGCCGATGCCCGCGGCCTGGAGCGCAGGCGATGCGTTCGATGCCGGCGCGGTGGAACTGGCCCGGTTGGGCCTGCTGCTGCCGGCGATGGTGGCCGTGCGCCTTGAGGCGGCCGACAACACCTTCGATGGCGCCGCCGACGTCGGCCTGTGCGATCTGGCCGAGGGCGCTGCGCATGCCGCACATGATTACGAACTGGTGGCGCGTTCTCCGGTGCCGCTGCGTGATGTCGGCATGACCACGTTCGCAGTGTTCCGCGGCGGCGTCGCCCAGCGCGACCAGGTGGCGATCATCGTCGGCGAACCGGACCTTTCCGCCGTGGTGCCGGTACGCGTGCATTCGTCCTGCCTCACCGGCGACCTGTTCGGTTCGCTCAAGTGCGACTGCGGCGACCAGCTGCGCCGTGGCCTGCGCAAGCTGAAGGAGCTGGGCGGCGGCGTGCTGCTGTACCTGGACCAGGAAGGCCGCGGTACCGGCATCGCCGCGAAGATGCGCGCCTACGGCTACCAGCATGACGGGCTGGATACCATCGACGCCGATGCGCAGCTGGGCTTCGGTGCCGACGAGCGCCGCTATGGCAGCGCGGTGGCGATGCTGCGCGGCCTGGGTGTGTCCCGTGTCGCCCTGCTCAGCAACAACCCGACCAAGGCACAACGCCTGCGCAATGCCGGCATCGAAGTGCTGGACTGCATTCCGGTCACCGGCGAGATCACCGCCGAGAACGAGCACTACCTGCGCACCAAGGCCGACCGCGCCGGGCACCTGCTGGATGTCGACGCGCTGATCCAGGCCGCCCAGTAACGCGGGCGACCTGCTAACGTCTGCGCGGTGCGGCCATCACCGCGCCTGCCCGCCCTGCTGCCCGACGGACGCCCGCGTGACCGAACTTCCTTTGCCTGTTGCTGCCGCCGAAATGCCCCTCGACCACTGGCAACCCCTGCCGCGGCGCGCTGCCCGGTTGGCGGCGCTGGAGGGCGCCTTCGGCGGCCTGTTCATCCCCGGCGCACCGCTGGCGGCCGTCTGGTGGTTCTTCGATCTTCCCGGTGGCCTGTGGGCTGCGTCGCTGGGCCTGCTGGTCGGCCTCGCCTTCGGTGGCTGGATCGGCCATCGCCGCCTGACCCGCACCCGCTGGCGGCTGGATGCACAGGGCCTGGGCCTGCGCCGCGACCTGATGTGGCAGCTGGAGACCCGCATTCCCATTTCGCGCGTACAGCACCTGGACCTGCGGCGCGGGCCGCTGGAGCGGCGCGCAGGCCTGGCCACGCTGATTGTGCACACCGCCGGCACCCGCCTGAGTGCAGTCACCGTCAACGGCCTGGACGAAGCCGATGCCGAGCGCCTGCGTGACACCCTGGCCCATCAGCTCGACCAGGACGCCGACGCCCTGTGAGCCTGCCGCCGCCCCTGCCGCCGTCGCTGCCCAGTGGTGGCGAAGAGCATCGCCTGCACCCGTGGTCGTGGCTGTTCGTGCTGTTGATGCAGCTGCGCCACTATTTCCTGCCGCTGATCGCATTGCTGGTGTTCGGCCAACGTGGCGACCGCGATCCGATGTGGGCACAGTTGATCCCGTTGAGCGCCATCGCCGCACTGGTGCTGGTCTCGGTACTGCAGTACCTCAGTTACCGCTACCGCATCGGCAACGATGCGATCACCGTGCGCAGCGGCCTGCTGGCGCGCAACCGGCGCGAGATTCCCTTCGCCCGCATCCACAACGTGGAAGTGCGGCAGAACCCGTTGCATCGGTTGTTCGGGGTTGCCGAGCTGCGCCTGGAGTCGGCCGGCGGCGTGCGCCCGGAAGCGGAGATGCGGGTGCTGCGGCTGGACCAGGCGTTGGCCCTGGAACAGCTGGTGCGCCAGCGTGGACAGGCGCCCCAGCCGACGCCGGGCGACGCGCCGGCTGCCAGTATCGTGCCGTCCGACGACGAGCAGGTCCTGCTGCGCCTGTCGAGCTGGGATGTGCTGCGCATGGGCCTGCTGTCCAACCGGGGCTGGGCACTGGCGATCGCCGCCTTCGGTGTTCTGTTCCAGACCGTACCGCGCCCGGTGATGGACGATGCCATCCAGCGTGGCGGGCGCGAGGCCTTCGGCTACGCCAGCCATCTGCATGCAGGAGTGACCGGCGGGCTGGTGCTGTTGGCGGCCGCATTGCTGCTGGGCTGGCTGTTGTTGCGGGTGCTGTCGGTGGTATTGACGCTGCTGCGCTACCACGGCTTCACCCTCAGCGAGCGCGAGCGGCGCCTGACCGTCTCCACCGGCCTGCTCAGCCGCACCCGCAGCAGCGTCGCGCGCCGCCGCATCCAGGCCTGGACGCTGGGCGAGAGCACCCTGCAGCGCTGGTTCGGGTTGCGCCAGCTGCGTATCGACAGCGCCGCCGGTGGCCCCGCGCGCGATGACGATCGCGCGCTGCGCGAACTGGCACCGCTGGCCGGCGCCAGCGCCTGCGACAGGCTGGTGCGCCACCTGCTGCCGCAGCTGCAATGGCCACCACAGCAGTGGCAGCCGATACCGCAACGCGGATGGTGGCGATTGTCGCTGTCCACGTTGCTGACGGTGCCGTTGCTGACCGCCGCGCTGTACTGGCGCTGGGGCCTGCCGGCCCTGGCGCTGCTGGCCTGGCTGCCGGTCAGCCTGTTGATCGCGCACCGGCAGATGGCACGGATGGGCTGGCACCTCGATGGCCAGTTCGTGGCGGTGCGCGGCGGCTGGTGGAAGCGCTGGTGGCGCTGGGCCGAGCTGGACAAGGTGCAGGGCCTGCGCCTGCAGCGCTCACCTCTGGACAAACTGCTGGGCACGGCCAGCCTGCAGCTGGACACCGCCGGTGCGCATGGCGATGTGGCGCTGGCGCTGCGCTACCTGCCGCAGGCGCGTGCGCATGCGTTGATGGAAGAACTGGCGACGGCGCTGGCGCGGCGCAAGCTGCGCTGGTAAGCGGCCGAGCGTTGAACTGACCATCCACGCATGGCGTGGATCTACCGTAGAGCCGAGCCCATGCTCGGCTTGCCGCAGCCGAGCATGGGCTCGGCTCTACAGGACCTACGTCACCGCTGCGACGGCCCCCAGTAGCCCAGGTCCTTGCGGATCTGCAGGTCACGCACCCAGCTGCCAAACGGTTTGCGACGCAGCGCACCCATCTCGCCGGACAGGAAATCCTCGGTGGCGGCGATCACCCGCTCGCTGGACAGGCCATCGCGGTAGGGGTGGATCGCATCGGCGTAGCGCACGATCTCCGCCTGCAACGCCGCATCCGGATGCAGCGCGCGCGCCAGCATGGCCGGCAGCTGCTGCGGATCGTCGAAATCGATCATGTGCGGCTTCGGCACGCGGTTGCGGAAGGTCACCACCGGCTTGTGCTGGACGATGAACTCGGAAACGATCGATGAGGTGTCCGATACCAGCACGTCGGCGGCGCGCTGGGCAGCCATCACCTGTTCCGGTTCGATGAAGCGCGCATTGGCGCCGGCCAGCGCGCGGTAGCGTTCGAACAGGTCCGGCGGGCACTTCGGGTGCAGGGTCAGCAGCCAGTAGTGCTGCCCGGCGGCGATGTCGGCCGCGATCTGCGCATGCAGGTGCGGGGCGGCACTCAAGCGTTCGGTGAAGGTTGAACCGAACAGGATCACTGGGCGGCCACCGGCCGCACTACGCAGCGCGGCACTGTCGCCGCCGTCATCGCGGAACAGCGGGTCCAGTTTCGGCCAGCCGGTTTCCGCCACGGCGAAATGGCCCTGCACTGCCGCGATCTCGCGGAACGGCGCGGTGGTGGCAGGGCCCTGCGTGCAGTAAAGGTCGAACATGCCGCGCACCCGGAAGTGACCACGCGCACTGTCGCGCTTTTCCACGTTGAAGCCGTGGAACAGCTGCACCTTGGCCCCCGACAGGAAAGTCGGCACCCAGTTGGCCGCGCTGAACACCGCCCGCGGACGCATCGCCAGGGCCTGCTTCAGGCCGATGTTGGGCACGCCGGGCAGCTGGCTGCCAGCCGCACCATCTTCGAACCAGGCCGCCACTTCCTGGCCGGAAGCGTGCAAGGCCTGCACCAACGGGGCGAGAATAGGCAGCGCATAGCGCTCCGTCGCAAACAACAGGTACCCGGCCATCATGTCCTCCACGACCGCTCCCATCGAACGGCCTCGCATCTCGGCCTGCATTATCGCGTTCAACGAGGCCGGGCGCATCGGCGACTGCCTGGCCTCGCTGGCCTTCTGCGACGAGATCGTGGTGGTGGACTCCCTGTCCACCGATGCCACGGTAGCCATCGCCGAGGCGGCCGGCGCCCGCGTGCTGCAGCGCCCGTTCGATGGCTTCCGCAGCCAGAAGGCGTTCTGCGTCGAGCAGGCCCGCCACGACTGGGTACTGTGCCTGGACGCCGACGAGCGCGTCAGCCCGGAACTGCGCACGGCCATCGAGCAAGCCCGCGACGGCGGTTTTGCAGGTCATGCGGGTTACCGCTTCGCCCGCCTGTCGGAGTACTTCGGCAGATTCCTGCGCCACGGCAATGCCTATCCGGACCGGGTGCTGCGCCTGTTCGACCGCCGCCACGGCGGCTGGCGCGGCAAGCGCGAGATCCACGAGGCGGCCAGCGTCGATGGCGCCGTCGGCACCCTGCACGGGGACCTCATCCACTTCCCTTACCGCTCGCTGCAGCAGCAGCTGGCCAAGACCGAGAAGTACGCGCGGATGATGGCCGAGCACGAGTTCGCGCGCGGCAAGCGGGCCACCCTCGGCAAGCTGGTGCTGGCCCCTGCCTGGCGGTTCTGGCGCGGCTTCCTGTTCCGTGGCGGCTTCCGCGACGGCTGGCATGGCCTGGTGTATGCCTATGTGCGCGCCAACTACGTGCGGCAGAAGACCATCATGCTGTGGATGCTGGGCAACGGCCAGGCCGTGTCCGACCCACCCAACCGCTGAACGGGGAATCGGCCTGGGCTGGACGCTATCGGGCGTTCCTTGCCCGGTGTCGCGCACCTTCCACGATCGACAGGCCGGTCAGCAGGCCGACGATGGTGACGTAGAAGCTGGCGGTCATCTGGTGCGCGAACATCGACTGGGTCAGTCCGCACAGGATGTAGGACACCACCACCATCACGCCGGCGGCAGCCGGGCCACGGAAGGTGGTGTGCCCGCTGCGCCGGTGCAGGCGCACGAACACCCACAGGGGCACGCCATACACGGCCAGCAGCAGCAACACGCCCGGCAGGCCCTGGGTAGCCGCCCACTCGGCGACATCGTTGTGAGCATGGCCCAGATGGCAGCGCTGTTCCTGCGGATCCTCACGACAGATCGGAACCCGCTGCATGGCGTTGTCGAAGTGGCCCACGCCCACCCCGATCAGCGGGTGATCGAGGAAGGTATCCCATGCCACCTGCAGGCGCTCGACCCGGGCCCCTGCCGATGAGTCGCTGTCGCCCTGCTCCATGCGCTGCACATCGCTGTGTAGTTCCGTCAGGCGCACCTGGTGGCGCAGTTCGGGTACCGACAGCAGCAGGGTTGCAGCGATGGCCAGCATGCCGGCAAGCACCGACAGGCGCGCCACGCCGGTGCGCCAGCGCAGGCTGAGGGCCAGCACCACCAGCAACGCCAGCAGCGCTGCGAACACACCACGGCTGCCGGTGAGGATGATGGTTCCACACCCGGCGGCCATGCCGACGATCACCAGCGACCAGCGTCGCGAGGGCCGGCAGAACACCAGCAGCACCATCAGCATCACCACGATGTCGGCAAGCACGATCGCGTTGGTGGACAGTTCCGCGCGCGGCGCGCCTCCCAGTACCTGCAACAGCGCCAGCGCGAAGGTACCCAGCAGGCCGGCGAACGCACCACGCCACAACCAGCGCATGTCCGGCCGCAACGCGCAGACCCACACCGCGATCCACGGGATCACCAGGAATCGCGAGCGGTTGTCCACGTTGCGCAGGCCATGCTCGAACACGACCATCGAGAGCACGCCCAGGGCCAGCACCGCCAGCGTCAGCCAGGTCAGCACCCTGATCGGCTGGGCATCCATGTGCCGCGCACGCCACAGCAGTTCCGGCGCCATCAGCGTCGTGACCAGCAACACCAGGCCATACGGCAGCAGGTTGATGGGAATGGTCAGCACCAGCGCCGGCATGCAGAACAGGCCGATCTGCGCCAACCAGTGCGCAGTGCGCGGGCGCCCCCCAACGGGTACGCCCAGCGGATCGCCGGCCGTGGATTCCAGGTTGTGCTGTGAAACTGCCACGTCGAAAAGTTTCGCTGCGATCCTGCGGAATGAACGGGATCGCCGGCACGGCCGATCCCACGTTGACGTTTTACTGCCTTTGTCGCTGCTTGGGCAGTCTGGACAAGCACAGGCCAGAGTGGTTACTCCTCGCGCTGCAGTCGCTGCTCGCGTTCGCGCTCCTCGGCGCTGGCCACGCACCGGCCCTGCACCGCAGCGCCCGGCACCAGCCACCAGCGGCGGCGATTGGCGATTCCCGCCAGTTCGGCACGGCTGCGGTCGATACAGGTCAGCAGCGCGTCTTCGTGGACCAGCAACCAGCGCCGCTGCGGCGCCAACTGCTGCCATTCCACGGCCGTGGCCAGCTGTGCATCCCAAGGCTCGTTGAAACCGAAGGTTGCCGCCGGGCGGTCGGCCATCAACAGATTCTGCTCTTTCCAGGCCACCAGTCCCAACTCGGCATCGGCGCCGATGCGCTGGCCGGTGTGCCGCATCAGGCCACGGGCGGAACTTGAATCATTCAGCACCGGATAGCCGATCAGGCTGTACAGCACCCAGACGACAGTGAGCGTCGAGACCAGCGCCAACTGGCGGCGGCCGCGCCCGAACAGCAGCAGGCTGGCCACACCCCAGCCGCCCATCGCCATCGCCGCCCAGGCCAATGCGTTCATCTCGCCATTGCCGATGCCCCGCGTCTGCATCAGCCGCGTTTCGAAGCCGGGCTTGCCCAGCAGGGCAGCCAGCCCGGCGGCCAACGTGCCCAGCGACAGCAGCAGGGTGAACGCGCCCAACAGCCATTGCACATCCCGCCGCCGCAGCAGCCCCGGCAGCAGTGGCGCCAGCGCAAGGCAGAACATCGGCAGCGCCGGCAGGATGTAGACGTCGCGCTTGCCATTGGGAATCGAGAAGAACAGCACGATCAGCGCCCACCAGCCCAGCAGCAACAGATAGCGCGCGTCCCGACGCTGCAGCCGGCGCCGCCAGGCAGGGATCGCCCACGGCACTGCCAGGAAGGCGGGAATCCACATCGACGGCATGGTGCCCAGGAAGTACCACCAGGGCTGGTGGTGGTCCCATGATTGCGCATAGCGCTTGGCGGTCTGCCGGAACAGGATGTCGTCCATGTAGGCCAGGTACTCGCCGGAGCGGGTCGCCAGTGCGGTCATCACCATCGGCACCAGCCACAGCGCGATGGCCAGCACGAACGCCAGCGGCGCCAGCCAGAAGCGCAGGTCGCGCGCATGCAGCCGCACCCGCGGCCAGTGCAGCGCCGAACCTATCACCGCTGGCACGATCATCAGCAGCGCGATAACGCCCACGCCCTTGGTGATCACCCCGATGCCGGCAAAGAACCAGCCCAGCCACCACCAGCGCCACGCGGGTCCCAGCAACAGGTGGCGCAGCAGACCGTAGTTGGCCAGGGTGATGAACAACACCACCAGCGGGTCGATCTGCGCCTTCTTCGCCTGGAAGGTGAACTGCAGGGCGAACAGCAGCGCCCAACCGGCGTACAGGCCAACCTGGCGTGTCCACAGGCGCCGGCCCAGATCGACCACGCACCACAGCGTGCCGAGTGCGGCGATCAACGAGGGCAGCAGGAACGCCACACGCCAGTTGCCGACCACGCTGTACAGCGTGGCCTGCCACCACATCAGCATCGGCGGTTTGTCCGAGTACAGCTCCAGCCCACGGTGCGGGAACAGCCAGTCGCCGCTGTCCACCATCTGCTTGGCAACCAGGGCGAAGCGCGGTTCGTCCGAGGGCCAGGGATCGCGTAGTCCCAGGCCGGCACCCAACACCAGCAGGGCCATCACAACGAACAGCCACGTCTGGCGTGATGCACGGGTTTTCAGCATGGGGGCTCGGACAGCGGTTGGGTCAGCCCTTTTTTAGCAGACGCGCGTAGAAAAATCCGTCAGCATCGTTTTCACCGGGCAGGCGCTGGCGTGCGATACCGTCACAGTCCAGACCAAATGCGTCACCCAGCGCGACCGCTTCCGCATCCGCGTGCCACTTCAGGAAGCCCTTTACCTGATCGACGTTTTCCGCGCGCAGGATCGAGCAGGTGGCATACAGCAGCACACCGCCGGGGCGCAGCATCGACCAGCAGGCCTCCAGCAACCGGGCCTGGATGCCAACCAGCGCATCGATGTCTTCCGCGCGGCGATGGAACATCACGTCCGGCTGCCGACGGATGACGCCGGTGGCCGAGCACGGTGCATCCAGCAGGATCGCATCGAACGGAACGCCGTCCCACCATGCCCCCGGATCGCTGGCGTCGGCCACCATGACCTCGGCGCCTTCGCCCACCCCGGTACGGGCGAACGTATCCTTGGCGCGCGCCAGGCGACGGGCGTCGATATCCAGCGCCAGCAATCGCAGGCTGGGGTCGCGCTCAAGCAGGTGCGCGGCCTTGCCACCCGGGGCGGCACACGCGTCGAGCACACGGCTGCCGGTCGGCGGTGCCAGCGCGTCGGCGGCGCATTGCGCAGACAGATCCTGCACCGACAACAGGCCTTCGCCGAAGCCAGGCAACTGGTTCACCGGAACCGGCGCGGCCAGTCGCAACGCATCGGCGCTCAGCGGGCTGGCTTCGGCGGCAATGCCCGCCTCGGCCAGGGCCGCCATCATCTTGTCGCGCCCGCCCTGCTGGCGGTTGGCACGCAGCCACAACGGCGCCGGCTGCAGGCTGGCAGCGAAGATCGCCTCGGCCTGTGCCGGCCAGTCGCGTTCGACGGCCTCGGCCAGCCAGAGCGGAAATGCGTCGCGTGCCGGCTGCTCGGGGAAGCCCTCGCGCTGGGCCCGGCGCAGGATCGCGTTGACCAGGCCCGCCTGGCGTTCACGGCCAAGTGCGCGTGCAGCATCGACCGTGGCCGAAAGCGCCGCATGGGCCGGCAGTTCCAGCACATCCAGCTGGGCGAAGCCCACCATCAGCAGCGTGCGCAGGTCGGCATCGCGTGCGGACAGCGGCTTCTGCATCCATCCCTGCAGGGCGGCGTCATAGGTGCTGCGACGGCGCAGCACCGCAAAGCACAACGCTTCAAGCAGCGCACGGTCGCGGGTGTCGGCCAGTTTGGGCAGCGCCCAGGCCAGCTCCGCCTTGAGCGAACGGCCGCGGGTGAACACCTGCGCCAGCACGCGCGCCGCCAGCATGCGGGTGGCTGCGCCCGGCGCCGCCTTGGCGATGGAAAAATCGTTTGCCTTGCTCACCCGTCAAACCCCCACGCGCAGGTCACGGCGGGCATTGAGGTAGTCGGCGGCGGTGATTGCCTTGCCGCCTTCCCGCTGCAGCACGCGCAGGCGCAGCGCGCCCTGCCCGCAAGCGATGTCGATGCCCTCGCGGCCAGCGGCCAGCACCGTGCCCGGTGCCTGGCCATGCGCCACATCCAGCGCCACCGCGCCGTGGATGCGCACGCGCTCAGCGGCCAACAGTGCCTCGGCAATCGGCCACGGATTGAACGCACGCACCGTGCGCGCCAGCGCTTCTGCGTCCTGCGCCCAGTCCAGTTTTGCCTCGGCCTTGTCCAGCTTGTGCGCGTAGGTCACGCCCTGCTCCGGCTGCGGCCGTGCGATCGGCTTGATGCCGGCACGCAGCAGGCCCAGCCCATCGGACAGCACCTGCGCGCCGAGCTCGGCCAGCTTGTCGTGCAGCTGGCCACCGGTATCGGTGGCGGCGATCGGCAGCTCCTGGTGCAGCAGCACCGGGCCCGTATCCAGGCCTGCTTCCATCTGCATCAGGCAGATGCCGGTCTTCTCGTCACCGGCCTGGATGGCACGCTGGATCGGTGCGGCGCCGCGCCAGCGCGGCAGCAGCGAACCATGCACGTTCCAGCAACCGTGGGTCGGGATGGTCAGCACCGCCTTGGGCAGGATCAGGCCATAGGCCACCACCACCATCAGGTCCGGCTGCAGGTCACGCAACTGCTGCTGGGCCGCCTCGTCCTTCAGCGTTTCCGGCTGGTACACGGGAATGCCGCGGGCGACCGCTTCCAGCTTGACCGGCGAAGGCGCCAGTCCACGGCCGCGACCGGCCGGGCGATCAGGCTGCGTATAGACAGCCACCACCTCGTGATGACGCGCGGCCGCGCGCAGCGACGACACCGCGAATTCCGGCGTACCGGCAAAGACAATCCTCATGGCAACCCCACTTGCAGGATGAAATCGTGCAGGAAAAAAAACGGCGCCGTCGACCGGCGCCAGACAGCCCGCGCGTCACGCACAGGCGCGAGCCACCCCGAAAGGGCGGCCCGCAACAACCATCACGCCACGTGCTTGCGCTGTTTGGCCAGCTTCTTGCGGACCATCTCGCGCTTCAGCGGCGACAGGTAATCGATGAACAGCTTGCCGTCCAGATGGTCCATCTCGTGCTGCACGCAGACCGCCAGCAGGCCATCGGTGGTCAGTTCCTGCGGCTGCCCCTGGCGGTCCAGGAACTTGACGGTGATGGTGTCGGCACGGGTCACGTCAGCGAAAATGCCGGGCACCGACAGGCAGCCTTCCTGGTACACCTGGCCCCCGTCCTTGGCGACGATTTCCGGGTTGATGAACACGCGCGGCTCGTTCTTTTCTTCGCTCACGTCGATGACCATGAAGCGCTGGTGCACGTCCACCTGACTGGCAGCCAGGCCGATGCCGGGGGCGTCGTACATGGTCTCGAACATGTTGTCGAGCAGCTCCTGGAACGCCGGCGTGGTCACTTCGGCGGCATCGATCAACGCAGCCTTGGTACGCAGGCGCGGATCGGGGAACTCAAGGATGGGGAGTAAAGCCATGGCAGTTTCCGGGGTTGGGGCCGGGTTACGCCGGCATACGTCGCAGATTCTAGCTCCAACGCTTGCCTTGCGCCCCGGTTTCTGGACTATAGTGCGCGGACCTGTTGGGGAATCAGGGCTTCACACCTATGTTGCTTCGTTTTCGTACGGTCGTCGCCGCGGCGATGCTGACCGTGGCTGCCTATGCTACCGCCGTGGAAGTGAATGGCGGGCACCCGGACACCTATGTGGTCCGCAAAGGGGACACCCTGTGGGACATCGCAGGACGTTTCCTGCAGAAACCATGGCTGTGGCCGGAGATCTGGCAGGCCAATCCGCAGGTCGCCAATCCACACCTGATCTATCCCGGTGACGTCCTCAGCCTGGCCTACCTGGACCGTGTGACGGCCCAGCCCGGCCCGCGCCAGGAAGCCCCGGTGACCGGCGTGCCGCTGGCCCAGGTCGAGCCGTTCCTGAAGCAGCTCAGCGTGGTCGACAGCATCGAACAGCTGCCGTACGTGGCTGGCCTGGAAGACAACCGCCTGCGCGCCACCGGTGGGCAGACCGCCTATGTGCGCCTGGCCGACGCCCAGGTCGGGCAGCGCTGGGCCGTAGTCCGCCCGACCGTGCGCTACGCCCAGCCCAAGCCAACCGAGGACCTGACCGCCAACGGCGATGTCACCCCGGGCAGCGGCAATCTCTGGAAGGCCTTCAGCGCCCCCAACCACCGCCGTGGCGTACTGGGTTACGAGCTGGCACAGGTCGGCACCGGCACCATCACCAAGGTGGCCGGCGGCAAGACCGAAGCGTCGACCCTGGTACTGGACAACGCCAGCGGCGGCCGTGAAGTGCGTGCCGGCGACCGCTTGGTACCGGTCGAGGCCACGCCGTACGACCTGCAGTTCTTCCCGCATGTGCCCGCAGCAGGTGTGGAAGGCGTCGATGTGCGCGTACTGGCGGTCACCGACATGTTCAACGCCGGCGGCCCGCGCGATGTGATCGCGATTTCCGCTGGCCGCGCCCAGGGCGTGGACAACGGCACCGTGTTCTCGCTGTGGCGCCAGGGCAGCCACGTGGCGCACCGGATGAAGTTCCCGGGGTCCTCGCGCATGGACGACTCGACCAGCACGGGCGCCGGCCGGGTCAGCCTGCCGGATGAGTACGCCGCGCATGCCATGGTCTTCCGCACCTTCGACAACGTCAGCTATGCGTTGGTGATGCAGGGCGTGAAGCCGGTGCGTGTGGGCTACAGCGCGCTGCATCCGGACGCGAAATAATCCGGCGCCGGGCCCCGCCCGGCCTCGGCAGATGGCGCCGGCCGCATCGGCCGGCACTCCGGGATACCCTGACAGCAATACGCGAAGGCGCCCTAGGGCGCCTTTGTTGTGTGGGGCCGATAGTCGGGGGATGACTGAGCATGGACATGAGGCGCTGCTGCGCCTGTTGATCGCCGGTGGTTCCCTGGCACCCAGGCGCGCGCTGTTGCAGACCACCGGCAATGCGGATGCAGCGTTGGCACTGGGCGTTGCAGGCTGGCGTGCCCACGGCTGCACGCCGGAACAATGCGCTGCGCTGGAGCGTCCCGACACCCGCGCCCTCGCGCTTGCGCAGCGCTGGCTGCAGCAGCCGGATCATCATCTGCTGGCCTGCAACGATCCGGCCTTCCCGCCCCTCCTGCTCGATGCACCCAATCCGCCCCTGGCGCTGTTCGTTGCCGGGGATCCGGCCATCGCCTGGCGTCCCGCGGTAGCCCTGGTCGGCAGCCGTTCACCCACTCCCGCCGGGCGTGCCCTCGCCGCCCGGTTTGCCACCTGCTTCGTCGAGGCCGGGTTGGCCGTGACCAGTGGATTGGCGGCAGGTATCGATGCCGCCGCCCACCAGGCGGCGCTGGACGCAGGCGGCTGCACGCTCGCGGTGATAGGCACCGGCCCGGACCGCGCCTATCCCACCAGCCACACCCGTCTGCAGGCAAGAATCGCCGCCGAAGGTGTGGTGCTCAGCGAATACCTGCCAGGCACGCCCGCACGGCCGGGCCACTTCCCCGCGCGCAACCGGCTGGTGGCCGGGCTGGCCCTGGCCACGGTGGTGGTCGAGGCCGCGCAACGCTCGGGCGCCCTGATCACCGCCCGGCTGGCGGCTGAAGCGGGCCGTGAGGTCTGTGCGATACCCGGCTCGGTGCTCAATCCGCGCGCAGCCGGCTGCCACCGGCTCATCCGTGAAGGGGTCGCCCTGGTCGAACGCCCCGAGGAAGTGCTGGAACTGCTGGCCCCGGCATTGCGCCTCCAGCTTCCGGGCTTGCAAACCCGGCTTGCCACCCCCACTGAACAGGCAGCGCCGGCGGACCTGCCGGCATGCTGGGCGAACGACGCTGACTACCAGAGCTTGTGGCGGGCACTGGAGTACGACCCCATCAGTATGGATTCACTGATCACGCAGTGTGGATTGACGGCGTCGGAGGTGTCCTCCATGCTGCTGGCCATGGAACTTGCGGGGATCGTGGTGTGCGTACACGGCCGCTACTGTCGACGTCCCTAGTTTCTTCACCTCCACAGCGTCGCGCGACGCAGGCCGAGGGGCAATGAAAGAGAGCATCCTGGATGTACTGTTGTACCTGTTTGAACACTATTTCAGCGAAGATGCGGACCTGATCCGTGACCGCGACTCACTGCAGAATGGCCTGATCCAGGCCGGTTTCAGCCCCACTGAGATCAACAAGGCATTCGAATGGCTCGATGCCCTGGCAGCGCAGCGCCCAAGCGCGGCCCAGGCCCGGGTCGATGGCCCGGTGCGCATCTATCACGGCCCGGAGCTGGACAAGCTTGATGTGGAATGCCGTGGTTTCCTGCTGTACCTGGAACAGCACGGCATCCTGGATGCCGGCCAGCGCGAGCTGGTGCTGGACCGGGCAATGGCCCTGGATCAGGACGAACTGGACCTGGACGACCTGAAATGGGTGGTGCTGATGGTGCTGTTCAACCAGCCCGGCGCCGAGGCGGCTTACGCCTGGATGGAAACGCAGATGTTCGTGGACGAGCCAGAACCCCTGCACTGACCGTACACTTGGGGGCCGTGCGCATTCAGGAGCGTCCCCCGTGAGTGAGTGGTTCCATGCCGAAGGCAACCGCCAGCAAGGCCCGTTGCCCTCGGAACAGTTGATCGAGCTGTTCCGTAGCAACCAGATCACCCTGGACACCCTGGTATGGCGCGACGGCTTGCCGCAATGGAAGCCGTTGCGCAATGTGGTCGACGAACTGGGCCTGATCGTGCCCGCCGTTGATGCACCCGTCACTGCGGCACCGCCGCCGCCTGCCGCTCCTCTGCCGCCGACCCTGCCGCCTGCCTCTCCGTACGCGACCACGCCGATGGACGCTGCACCGGCCACGAAGAAGGGCCTGTCCGGCTGCGCGTTGACCGCCATCATCGGCGGCGTTGCCCTGCTGGTGGTGGTGCCGATCCTGGCCATCCTGGCGGCCATCGCGCTGCCGGCCTACAACGATTACACGATCAAGGCCAAGGTCGCCGGCGCGATCACCGCGCTGCAGCCGCTGAAGGACAAGGTGCAGCATTTCGCCGATGACCAGGGCCGTTGCCCGGGCGCCAACGACGCCGGTTTCCCGGCCGTGGACGAATTCGCGGGCCAAGGCCTGTCGGCCGTGCATATCGGCCGCTTCAACAATGGCCACTGCGGTATCGAAGCGACGCTGGCGTTTCCGGGCAAGAGCCAGGATGGCGACCTGCTGTGGCTCGAGTACGACCGCGACAGCGGACGCTGGGAATGCAGCGGCGAAAGCGACGACAAGTATCTGCCCACGCAATGCCGCGGCTGAGCCGCGCATCGGGCAACCCACCAAGGACGACCCAACAGGGGACATGCAATGACTGAGTGGTACTACGCTGAAGGACAGCAACGCCAGGGACCGCTGGAGGTCACCGAGATCCGCCAGCGTTTCCAGCGCGGCCAGTTGACCCTGGACACGCTGGTCTGGCGCGAAGGCATGGGACAGTGGGCACCGCTGCGGCAGATGGTGGACGAACTGGGCCTGCAGACCCTGGCCGATGCCAGCACCTCCACCGCGACCGGTGGCTTCGACCTGCGCAACGACTACGCCGCGATCGACAACGGCACCGCGCCACTGCCGGGCACCGGCGCCCTCAGCAGCTCGCCGTACACTGCGCCCGGTGCAGGCGGCGGTGACTATTCGCAGCCGGTGCAGGGCGGCGAAGTGGTCTATGCGGGCTTCTGGAAGCGCTTTGCCGCCTACCTGATCGACTATTTCGTCCTGCTGATTCCCAGCGGCGTGGTCGGTGGCGTGCTGGGCTTCGTGCTCGGCGCCGGCATGGGGGCGACCGGCAGCGGCGAAACAGCAGTGGAAGTGGTTACCCAGCTGATCAGTGGCCTGGCTGGCCTGTTCATCGCCGCCGCCTACTACGGCTGGTTCCATGCCTCCCGTGGCGGCGCCACCCTCGGCAAGATGGCCATCGGCATCAAGGTCGTGCGCGGCAACGGTGATCGCCTGACCCTGGGCCGCAGCATCGGCCGCTATTTCGCCACCATCCTCAGTGGCCTGACCCTGTGCATCGGCTACCTGATGGCCGCCTTCACCGAGCGCAAGCAGGGCCTGCATGACCTCATCTGCGACACCGTGGTGGTCGACCGCTGGGCCTACACCGACCAGCCGCAGCTGCAGCGTCGCGAGCTGGGCACGGTGACCATCGTGATCCTGGTGCTGGGCGGCCTGCTGATGCTGGCCGGTTTCGCCGCGATCATCATCGCCGTCGGCGTCATCGCCAACATGGCGTCCTGATCGGGGATCGAGGGCCAATGCGCCGTCGCAGACGGCCATCCTCACGCCTCCCTGCTTGACAATGGCAGGCCGGGCGTGATTCCTCTAATAAGGTGAAACCTGAACGCCCGGCACAGTCCCGGGCGTTCAGTTTATTGATTTGCCCGTGGCCGCTTCACTAATGCGGCCGTTTGCTCCACCCTAGCGGCCCTTCCCCGCGGCTTACCCACAGACCCTGCTGCCATGCCCAAGCACCTGCTCATCGTTGAATCGCCGGCCAAAGCCAAGACGATCAACAAATACCTCGGCAAGGACTACACGGTCCTGGCCTCGTATGGGCACGTGCGTGACCTGATCCCGAAGGAAGGCGCGGTTGACCCGGACAACGGGTTCGCCATGCATTACGACGTGATCGAGAAGAACGAAAAGCATGTCGATGCGATCGCCAAGGCCGCAAAGGGCGCCGACGACATCCTGCTGGCGACCGATCCGGATCGCGAGGGTGAAGCGATCAGCTGGCATATCGCCGAGATCCTGAAGGAGCGCGGGCTGGTCGGGGACAAGCCGATGCAGCGCGTGGTCTTCACCGAGATCACGCCGCGCGCGATCAAGGAAGCCATCAGCCAGCCGCGCGAGATCGCCAGCGACCTGGTCGATGCCCAGCAGGCGCGCCGCGCACTGGACTACCTGGTCGGCTTCAACCTGTCGCCGGTGCTGTGGCGCAAGGTCCAGCGCGGCCTGTCCGCAGGCCGCGTGCAGAGCCCGGCGCTGCGCATGATCGTCGAGCGCGAGGAAGAGATCGAAGCCTTCATCGCCCGCGAGTACTGGTCGATCGCCGCCGAGTGCGCGCACCCCTCGCAGCACTTCAACGCCAAGCTGATCAAGCTGGACGGGCAGAAATTCGAGCAGTTCACCGTCACCGACGGCGACACCGCCGAGGCTGCCCGCCTGCGCATCCAGCAGGCGGCACAGGGCGCCCTGCACGTCACCGACGTGGCCAGCAAGGAGCGCAAGCGTCGCCCCGCGCCGCCGTTCACCACCTCCACGCTGCAGCAGGAAGCCTCGCGCAAGCTGGGTTTCACCACCCGCAAGACCATGCAGGTCGCGCAGAAGCTGTACGAAGGCATGGACATCGGCGGCGAAGAAGGCACGGTCGGCCTGATCTCGTACATGCGTACCGACTCGGTGAACCTGTCGCAGGACGCGCTGGCCGAAATCCGCGACGTGATCGCCCGTGACTACGGCATCGCCTCGCTGCCCGACCAGCCCAACACCTACCAGACCAAGTCCAAGAACGCCCAGGAAGCGCACGAAGCGGTGCGTCCGACCTCGGCACTGCGTACCCCGGCCCAGGTCGCGCGGTTCCTGACCGACGACGAGCGCAAGCTGTACGAGCTGATCTGGAAGCGTGCAGTGGCCTGCCAGATGATTCCGGCCACGCTCAACACCGTCAGCGTGGATCTGTCGGCCGGCAGCGAGCACGTGTTCCGCGCCAGCGGCACCACCGTGGTCGTGCCCGGCTTCCTGGCTGTGTACGAGGAAGGCAAGGACAGCAAGAGCGCCGAGGATGACGACGAAGGCCGCAAGCTGCCGGCGATGAAGCCGGGCGACCGCGTGCCGCTGGAACGCATCGTGGCCGACCAGCATTTCACCCAGCCGCCGCCGCGCTTCACCGAAGCGGCGCTGGTGAAGGCGTTGGAAGAATATGGCATCGGCCGTCCTTCGACCTACGCCTCGATCATCCAGACCCTGCTGTTCCGCAAGTACGTGGAAATGGAAGGCCGCAGCTTCCGCCCGTCCGATGTCGGCCGTGCGGTATCCAAGTTCCTGTCCAGCCACTTCACCCAGTACGTCGACTACGACTTCACCGCCAAGCTGGAAGACGAGCTCGATGCCGTCTCGCGCGGCGAGGAAGAGTGGATTCCGCTGATGTCGCGTTTCTGGGGACCGTTCAAGGAACTGGTCGAAGACAAGAAGGAATCGGTCGACCGCGCCGAGGCCAGTGGTGCGCGCGAGCTCGGCACCGACCCCAAGACCGGCAAGCCGGTCAGCGTGCGCCTGGGCCGGTTCGGGCCTTACGCAGCCATCGGCAGCACGGCCGAGGATGCCGAGGACAAGCCCAAGTTCGCTTCGCTGCGGCCGGGCCAGTCGATGCACACCATTTCCCTGGAAGACGCGCTGGAGCTGTTCCTGATGCCGCGCGCGCTGGGTGAGGACAAGGGCGAGGACGTCAGCGTCGGCATCGGCCGCTTCGGCCCGTTCGCCAAGCGCGGCAGCACCTATGCCTCGCTGAAGAAGGAAGACGACCCGTACACCATCGACCTGGCGCGCGCCGTGTTCCTGATCGAAGAGAAGGAAGAAATCGCGCGCAACCGGATCATCAAGGAGTTCGAGGGCAGCGACATCCAGGTGCTGAACGGTCGTTTCGGCCCGTACATCAGCGACGGCAAGATGAACGGCAAGATTCCCAAGGATCGTGAGCCGGCATCGCTGACCCTGGCCGAAGTGCAGCAGTTGATGGAAGAAACCGGCAAGCCGGTGCGCAAGGGCTTCGGTGCCAAGAAGGCCGCCGCGAAGAAGGCCCCGGCCAAGAAAGCGGCAGTGAAGAAGGAAGCCGCGCCGAAGAAGGCAGCTGCCAAGAAGGCGCCGGCAAAGAAGGCGGCTGCGAAGAAGGCACCGGCGAAGAAGGCCGTGGCCAAGAAGGCACCGGCAAAGAAGGCCGTCAAGAAGGCTGCCAAGTAGATCCACGCCATGCGTGGATGATCTGCCAAGGTGTGCGGACCAACGGTCCGCACCCACTGCTCCACCCGTTGTGCACGCAGCGGGGGGATAATGAAGGCCCACGCCGGGCCCGGTCGCCGCCATGAAAGAACTCACGCTGGACACCGCAGTCGCCACGCTTCGCAGTGGCGGGGTGATCGCCTACCCGACCGAAGCAGTCTGGGGCCTGGGGTGCGACCCTTCGCATGAGGCAGCGGTGCACCTGCTGCTGCGGCTGAAGCAGCGCCCGATCGAGAAAGGCATGATCCTGGTGGCTGCGGAACTGTCGCAGTTGCAGGGCTGGGTGCGCCTGCAGGCGCTGCCCGATGCACGCCAGCGCGCGGTGCTTGCCAGCTGGCCCGGCGCCAACACCTGGATCCTGCCCGCGGGCGCGCGCGCGCCCGGCTGGATCACCGGCGAACACAACGGCATCGCGGTACGGATCAGCGCCCACCCGCTGGTCGCAGCACTGTGCCAGGCCTGGGGAGGTCCGCTGGTCTCCACCAGCGCCAACCTCGCAGGCGAGCCCCCCGCGCGCAGCCGCGAAGAGCTGGACCCGCGCCTGCTGCGCCTGCTCGACGGCATCCTCGATGGGCAGACCGGCGGCCTGGCCCAACCCACGCCGATCCGCGACGCGCTCAGTGGCAACGTACTGCGCTCCTGACAGGCTGATTGCGCCGGCGTTGCCGATCGCGCACGCTGCGCCCATGACCCTGCTGCGCCCTGTCCTGTGCCTGGCCCTGCTGCTGCCGTTGCCGGCACTTGCCGCTGACGACGTGCGGGTCTACCGCTGCGTCGGCAGCAATGGCGCCGTCGCCCTGCAGGACAAGCCCTGCACGGCCGGCCGCCAGGAAGTGCGCGACCTGCAACGTCCACGCGATCCGCCGCCGCGAGTGGTCAGCACCGATGCCGCAGTGCCCGCACCGGCGCAGACATCGCCGATGCGCGAGCGCGAGGTGCGCCATGTCTACATCCAGCCGCCACAGCCGATGTACGAATGCGTGAGTGAAGACGGCGACCGCTACACCAGCGACAACAACGAAGGGAATCCGCGCTGGGTACCGCTGTGGACGACCGTCTGGTATCCGCATGGTCATCCTGGCGGCGGGCGACCCGGGCCGCATCCAGGGCCGCGCCCGGCCGGTAGCGGCAGCACCATCGGTGCCCCCATCGGCGGCGGGCCGCCGGTGTATCGCCCGCCGTCAGTGGGCGTCGGCGTCAACGTGCCTGCCGGCAACATCCTGGTTCGCGATACCTGCCACGCCCTGCCGCCGCAGGAAGTGTGCGCACGCCTGCGTGACCGTCGCTGGGAACTGGACCGGCGCTACAACAGCGCACTGCAGAGCGAGCGCACCGCGATCAGCAACGAGCAGCGCGGCATCGATGCACGGCTGGCGCAGGACTGCGGCGGCTGAGCCCTGCGCCGGAGCCTGTGCCGCGCGCTTTGGTAGACGCCCACCTTGGTGGGCACTGGCAGACAGCAGTGCCAACCAAGGTTGGCAACTACCAAGGCATGTGAGCCCTGCGATGAGGGCTGTGCCCCGCGCTTCGGTAGAGGCCCACCTTGGTGGGCGCTGGCAGACAGCGGTGCCAACCAAGGTTGGCAACTACCAAGGGGTGTGAGCCCTGCGCTGAGGGCTGTGCCCCGCTTTGGTAGACGCCCACCTTGGTGGGCGCTGGCAGACAGCGGTGGCAACAAAGGTTGGCAACTACCAAGGCGTGTGAGCCCTGCGCTGAGGGTGCCGCGCTTTGGTAGAGGCCCACCTTGGTGGGCGCTGGCAGACAGCAGTGCCAACCAAGGCTGGCAACTACCAGGGCATGTGAGCCCTGCGATGAGGGCTGTGCCCCGCGCTTTGGTAGAGGCCCACCTTGGTGGGCGCTGGCAGACAGCGGTGCCAACCAAGGTTGGCAACTACCAGGGCATGGGCCACGGCTGTAGGCTGCTCGCATGAGAAGACTGATCTGGCTGGCCATCGGCCTGTTGCCCGGCAACGCGTTGGCCGATGACATGGTGATCTACCGCTGCACCTCGGCCAGCGACGTGCAGACCATCCAGCGCATGCCCTGTCCCGACGGCAGCACGCAGCGCGTGCAGCGGGTGGCCGATCCGGCTCGGACGGCGCCCGTCGCTGCCACACCGGAAGTTCCGCCACCCACTCCCCGGGGCTTGCCTGCTTCGCCCCCCACCTCAACGCCCAGCGTGCCCACTGCCGCGTCGGCCAGCCCGCGCGCCGGCGAGGAACGTCCGATCATGGAAGCCCGCATGGTCGACAGCGCAGAGGGAGACACCATCCTCGACAGCGCGACGCTGCACCAACGCGGTGATGGCGCTGCAACGGACAAGGACGCGCCAGCAAAGCCTCCGTTACCGGCGATCTTCCAGTGCGTTGACACGCAGGGCGCTTCCTACCTGCATGAGTACGAGGCTGCGCCAGGTCGCTGCGAACTGTTGAACATACAGGGCCTGGGCGGGGCAACACCGGTCAACGCCGCCAGTTGCGAGGTGGTCAGCGACCGCTGCACGGAAGTGGCCGAAGCACAGCGCTGCGGCAGCTGGCAACAGCGCTTCCGCGATGCACGCGGTCGCGAGCGGTTCGTCGCACCGGAGAATCAGCAGACGGCGCGCGGCGAACGCGAGCGCCTGCAGGCCGTGCTGGAAGCCAGCAATTGCCCAGTGCCCGAGTGAGGCATCCACGCATGGCATGGATCCCTCATCCGCGGTGATCGGCTGCGATCAGAACCCGTAACGCAGGAAGCCGCCATCCACCGCGATGCATTCGCCGGTGACATAGCTCGATGCCGGCAGGCACAGGAAGCCCACCGCCGAGGCCACTTCTTCCGGCTCACCGATGCGCCGCATCGGCGTGCGCCCGATCACTTCTTCGTAGTAGTCGGTATCGGACAGCGGGCCGGAGGTGCGACGGGTGCGGATGTACCACGGCGCCACGGCATTGACCCGGATGCCATCCTCGGCCCACTCCACCGCGAGGTTGCGGGTCATCTGGTGCATCGCCGCCTTGGTCATGCCATAGACCACGCCACTGCGCACATGGGTCAGGCCGGACACGCTGCCGACGTTGACGATGGCCGATGACGCGTGGCGCGCGAGCAACGGATGCGCATAGCGCGACAGTTCGAACGCCGAGAACAGATTGGTTTCGAAAATGCCACGCCACTCGTCTTCGGAGTACTCCGTGGCGGGCTTGGTGATGTTGCCACCGGCATTGTTGACCAGGATGTGCAGGCCATCGGCGTGGTCCTCGACCCAGTCCAGGATCTGCCGGCGGTCTTCGTCGTCGGACACATCGGCGGCCAACGCGTGAACCTGGTGCTGCGGATACACATCCAGCAGTTCGTCGCGGGCACTCTCCAGCATATCCAGGTCGCGGCCGACGATCATCAGATCGGCGCCGAGACCGGCCAGTTCATGCGCGATCGCCAGGCCGATACCGGCGCTGGCACCGGTGATCAGGGCCGTCTGCCCATCCAGGCGCCACCGTTGCTGGGTCATATGTCCTCCGGGGCCGCGCCCACTGTGTTTCGATGCGGCAAGGATACGCGCTCACGACCGCCCCCCGTCCGTGATGCGACACTGGCCCCACATCCCTCGTGGAGAGCTGCCATGCGCGTCCTGATTCCCGTCCTGCTGTCGGCCGCCGTGCTGGCCGGGTGCCAGCGCCCTGCACCGCCGAATCCGGAACGACCGCCGGAACCGCAGGCATTGGCCAAGGCAGTCAAGCAACCACTGGACCGTGCCAAAGGCGTGCAGAAGACCATGGACGAGGCGGCCGAACGCGAGCGCAAGGCAGAGGCCGACGCGCAGTAGATCCCCGCATGCAACAACGCCCGGCCAAGGCCGGGCGTTGTGCGTTCAGTAGATCCACGCCATGCGTGGACATCGCTGATCGGGAATCAGAACCCGCAGAAGCAATACGCCAGCGACTTCACCGGTGCACCGTTGCCCTTCTCGCGGGCCGCGTTCTCAACGAAGCGCAGCTGCGTATCGATTTCCGGCATCGTGCGCGCCAGCATCATCCGGCCCACGCCGGAATCGGCCAGCATCCAGGCGCCGGCGTGGCTGCCAGCGAAGCCGCTGACGAACTGCGCGAACGGCGTCGCCGCCTTCTCGATGTAACGCACACGGTACTTGTCGGTCGCACCCAGCTTGGCCCGACCGGCAGCGTCAGCCACGGCGTCCTTCAGGCCACCGAAGGCATCGACCAGACCGCGCTCCTTGGCCTGCGCACCGCTCCAGACACGCCCGCGAGCCACTTCGTCGATCGCCTCGACCGGCTTCTTGCGGGCCTCGGCGACACGGCCGGTGAAATCGGCATAACCCTTGTTGATCACCGACTGGATGACCTGGCCCACCGCCGGATCCATCGGCCGGGTGACATCGAAGGCACCGGCGAAACGGGTGGTGCCGACGCCATCGGTGTGCACGCCGAACTTGTCCAGCGCACGGCTGAAGTTCGGGATCATGCCGAAGATGCCGATCGAACCGGTGATGGTCGACGGATCGGCATAGATGCGATCGGCGTTCATGCTGATCCAGTAACCACCGGACGCAGCGAGGTCGCCCATGGACACCACCACCGGCTTGCCCGCAGCCTGCAGGGCCACCACTTCGCGACGGATCTGCTCGGAGGCGTAGACTTCGCCACCGGGCGAATCCACACGCAGCACCACGGCCTTGACGTCGTCATCGTCGCGCGCCGCACGCAGCAGCGCCGAGGTCGATTCACCACCGATGCGGCCGGCCGGCAGATCACCGCCGCTGATTTCACCGGAGGCCACGATGACCGCGACCTGCGGGCGCGAATCAACCGGGTTGCGGCGCGCATCGAGCTGGGCCATGTAGGTGCCGAAATCGATGTTGCGGAAACCACCGTCGGCGTCTTCATCGGCCACGCCGCGCTCGATCATCAGATCCTCGAATTCCTCGCGGGTCTTCAGCGCGGTCACCAGCTTCTGCTGCAGGGCGAACTTGGCCAGGTCGCCACCAGCGGCAGCCACACCTTCAGGCAGGGTATCGATGCCGGCCGCCAGCTGCGCCGGATCCAGGCGGCGGGCCTTGGCGATGTCGCCGAGGTAGCGCTGCCACACATCGTTCATCCAGAACAGATCGGCTTCCTTGGAGGCCGGCGACGCCGCGTCGAGCACGTACGGCTCGGCGGCCGACTTGTACTCGCCCACCTTGAACAGGTGCACGTCCACGCCCAGCTTGTCCTGCAGGCCGGTACGGAAGTACTGGCGGTAGCGGCCCAGGCCTTCCAGCACCACCGACCCCATCGGGTCCAGGTAGACCTCGTCGGCCTGTGCGGCCAGCAGGTACTGCGACTGCCCCATGCTCTCGCTGAAGGCGACCAGCTGCTTGCCCGAAGCGCGCAGTTCCTGCAGCGCAGCGGACACTTCGCGCAGCGAGGCGAAACCGGACGGCTGCAGCTTGTCCAGTTCCAGCACCACGCGCTCGATCTTCTTGTCATCGCGCGCGTTCTCGATCACCCGGATCAGATCGCGCAGCTGCACTTCCTCGGCACCGTTGTCACCAACGGCCTTGGCCAGCGCGCGGCTGACCGGATCGGCGCTGTACTGCTCGACCAGGCGGCCTTCCGGCGCGATCACCAGGGTGGTGCGGTCCTGCAGCGCCTTGCTGGCGCCAGCGCCCATGCCCGCAGCGACGATGAACATCACCAGCACCAGCAGCAACAGGCCGAAGAACACCAGGTTGAGGATCAACCGGCGGGTGAAATTCATCACGTCCCACAGCCCGATGAAGAAGCTGGCGACAGGATTGCGGTTCGCCGGGGGCAGCGGCGGCACGGGTTGGTTCATGGAGCACTCCGGATGGCTTCTTGCCGTGGTAACAGCATAGCCGGTGCCGCGTGAGGCGGCATCGGACACAAGTCAGGGGATCGCCAGTCACGGTTGCCCATGACAGGGGGGGGTATCAGGCCAGCGTGGACTGGCCCAGGCGTTTGCTGCTGCGGTTCAGGCGCCAGCCCATCAGGATTGCTGCGGCGGTCAGGCCGACGATCAGGCCGATCCACATGCCCTGCGGGCCCATGCCCAGGCCGAGGCCGAGCCCGGCGCCCAGCGGCATGCCCAGGCCCCAATAGGCGAACATGGCGATGAACATCGGCACGCGGGTGTCCTTCAGTCCGCGCAGCGCACCGGCCGACAGCACCTGTATGCCATCGGGGAACTGGAAGGTGGCCGCGTACAGCAGCAGGGTCGAGGCCAGACCGGCCACGGCCAGGTCGTTGGTGTAGACGCCGACGATGGCGTCGTGGCCGAACAGCAGCGCCGCCGCCGACAGCGTCTGCGTACCCATGATGATCGCGTAGCCGGCCCACGCCGCACGGCGCACGCCGAAGCCATCGCCACGGCCGACCGCATGGCCGACCCGCACGGTGGTCGCCTCGGCCACGCCCATCGGGATCATGAAGCACAGCTGCGCCACGTTGATCGCGATCTGGTGCGCGGCCGCTTCATTGGCACCCAGGCGACCGATCAACAGTGCGGTGACGATGAACAGGCCACCTTCCATCAACACGGTGATGCCGATCGGCAGGCCGGTGCGCAGCAGGTCCCAGATCGCTGACCAGCGCGGTCCCTCGAAATGCGAGAACAGCTGCAGGTGGGCAAAGCGCTTGGTGAACCACAGGTAGGTACCGAAGGCGATCGCCTGCAGCCACATCATCACCGCCGAGGCGATGCCCAGGCCTTCGGCGCCCATTTCCGGGAAGCCCAGCTTGCCGTTGGCCAGCACGTAGCCCATCGGCGCCAGCACCAGCAGGCCGCCAAAACCGAGCAGCATGGTCGGCAGCGTCCAATGCATGCCTTCACTGAGATAGCGCATGCAGAAGTACAGGGTCAGCGCCGGGCCACCCCAGCGCACCGCATGCAGGAACGCCGTTGCGCCCGGCACGATGTCCGGAGCGATGCCGAAGGCCGGCAGCAGCGGCGGCACCACGGTGAGGAAGGTGAACATGATCAGGCCCAGGCCCAGCGCCAGCCACAGTGCCTGCCGGAACAACGGGCCGATCTCGCGCTCACGGCCGGCGCCATGCAGCTGCGACACCGAGGCGGTGAGTGAGATCAGCGTGCCGATCGGGATCAGCATCGGCAGCCACAGCAGCGCGGTGCCGATGGTCACCGCGGCCAGGGTGGATGTCGCATGGTGGCCGGCAATCACGTTGTCGACGAAGGAGATCAGACCGGTGGAGACGTGCCCGAGCACAAGCGGCAGGGCAAGCAGACCGGTGGCGCCGACTTCCTTGCTGAAGCGCGGCGTGGAGGTTGCAGTAGACATAAGGTGCTTGACGCGAACTACGGTTGCGCGCGAAGGGCACAGGCACCGGGTTGCGGCCGGCCATCTTACGCGCGCTGGGCGGCCATTCCCATGACTGCCCCATAAAGGGGACGGAGGGAATTAAGTCGTATCCGGCACAGTCGGGCCTGAAATGACTTGATTCCCTCCGTCCCCTTTTTGCTTACTGCCCGGCCTGGCGCTTGAGCCAGGTGTCGCGTTCGGCGGCGGGGACGGTGAGGAATGCGCTGCGTACGCTGTCGCGTTCCTGCGGCGGCGTGCGCTGCGCGACCAGGGCCAACTGTGCCAACTGCGCAGGGCTCAGCTGGCGCAGCACGGCAAGGACCGCGTCGCGCTGTTGCGGCGGCACGAAACCGAACAGGCCGTGCAGCTTGGGGAACTCGGCGCCCAGTTGCGGGCCCAGACGCCAGCCTTCGCGGAAGGCCTGGTCCTGTGCCAGGAACTGCGTGCGCAGGCGCTGCTGCTGATCGGCCGGCAAAGCGGCGAAACGGCTGGCGGCCTGACGGATGCGTTCGCGCTCACCCTCTGGCAGGGCCCGCCACGCGGCGTAGTCGCTGCGACGCTGACGTTGCTGGGCGGGATCGAGTTGTGCGAATGCCGCCGCTGCGGTGGGCGCGACCGCCGACGGTGTTGCCGAGGGTGCGGGCAGCGGCACGTTCAACGATTGCGGAGCAGCCGCCAGCGACAGCGGCAAGGCCAGCAGCAGGCCGGCGAAGAGGAGCTTATTCATCGGCAGCAGAGGTTTCCAGCGCTGCGCCGACCGGTTCCGGGCGGGTCGGCTTGGGTTGTGACTCGTCCACCGGCAACGGGCCACCGGCAGCACTCCAGGCATGCATGTCGGCCTCGGCCAGCAGCGGGTAGTCGCGGTCGGCCAGCATGGCGGCATCTTCGCTGGCCTGCGCATCGCCGCCTGCAGCGGGGCGGACATCGCTGGCGGGCAGTGCCTCGACGGTGACCGGCCCGGCCTCACCCACCACGCCCTCGGGCAAGGGGCCATCGGCAGTCAACGCGCGGCCCTGCCAATGGCGCCAGCCCAACGCAGCCAGCAGCAACACCGCCACGGTGATCAACAGGATCACCGGGCCACGCCAGCGCGGCTTGGCATTGGGGCGACGACGCTTGCCGCTGGCAGGCGCGCGTTCGTCGCGCGGCGGCGCACGCCAACTGGAGGCCGGCGCCTGGTTGTTGGCCGCTGGCGCGGACGGTTGCGCCAGCTGCTGCAGGCGCTTGGCCGGCAGGTCGCGGATACGCAGCTGCACCTGTTCGGCCAGCGTCCGCCATGCGGCGGCATCGGGCTGGCCATTGGCATCGCGTGGGCAGGCCGTGGCCAACAGGCGTTGATAACCCTCCTCGTCGACATCCAGAACGCGGGTGGCGATGCCCTCGTCCAGGCTGCCGCCTACCCGCAGCAACAGAGCCAGCCGCGGCAGGGGGGCCATGTCGCCCAGCGCGGCCAGCGACGGCGGCCACTGACCGGTGGTCGGCTCGCGCAGCGCCTGGCGCTGGCCCAGCAGGGTCCAGAAGCGGCCGGGCCACTGCGCCATCGGCAGGTCGCTGGCGACGGCGGCGAAGGCGCGCATCACCGCCACCAGCGTTTGTTCGGCACGGGCGGGGTCGCCGCACTGCAGTTCGGCCACGACCAGGGCACGGCGTTCGACGCCACGCAGAAATGCCGACAGCGCGCCGGCCGCGGTCGAGGAAACAGGGGCGGGCACAGCCGTCATCGGTCACTCCAAAGGTCTATCGGCATGATAGCGGCAGCCCATCGCTGCCCGGCAGGCTTGCGATTCCAGACACTTCATGCTGCAGGTTGTGCACAGCATCACGCGGGAACCGGGCGATTCCTCGATGAATGGCTGAATTCACCCTGTTTCAGCAATGTTTCACACTTAAGTTATTGATTTACATATAATTTAAAGTGTGGCTATTTTTTGACCAACCCAAGCGTGAGGCCGTCGCCATCGGCCTCATGCGGCGCCACGAGCCGCTAACGCACAGACTTATCCACAGAAGATGTGGATAAGACTGAATCTCCAATAGACACCGATATTTAGGTGACATTTATGATTCGCCGACGGGCGTGTCAGTCGCATTTACCTCTGCCATGCGCCCTCGCAGGGGCCGTTACACTGACCCGATGCTCGTCCCCGATTCCGGCCCCGTCCCGACCCTGCAGGTCGCCCTGCCCGTCCCCCTGCCGCGCCTGTTCGATTACCTGCCGCCGCAGGGCGAAGGTCCGACGGTGGCGGTCGGCTGCCGGCTGAAGGTGCCGTTCGGCAACCGCGAACTGATCGGCGTGGTGGCCGGCCACGGGCAGGCCGAGGACAGCCAGGGCCTGCGCCAGGCGCTGGCCTGGTGTGACACCGCGCCGCTGCTGCAGGGCGAGCTGTGGCAGAGCCTGCAGTGGCTGGCCCGCTATACCCACGCCCCCCTGGGCGAGGTGCTGAGCACCGCCCTGCCCGGCCCGCTGCGGCACGGCGAACCGCTGCCCGATACCCATCACTGGGGCTGGCAGCTGACACCGGAGGGCCGCGCCCAGCGCGAAAAGCTGCGCGCCGGCAGCCGACCACGGCAATTGGCCGAGCTGCTGGCCGACGCGGTGGTGGACGAGGATGTCCTGTCCGCGCGCATGCAGGACTGGCGGGTGGCCGCACGCAGCCTGGGCAAGCGCGACCTGGCCGAGCGCATCGCCCTGACCGTGGCGCCGCAGCACGCTCAGCCCCTGCCCGGCCCCACCCTCAATGCGGAGCAGGCCGAGGCCGTGGCCGCGATCACCGCCGCCGAAAGCTTCCAGGCCTTCCTGCTGGACGGGGTGACCGGCAGCGGCAAGACCGAGGTCTACCTGCAGGCAATCATCCATTGCCTGGCGCAGGGCAGGCAGGCGCTGGTGCTGGTGCCCGAGATCGGCCTGACCCCGCAGACCCTGGCGCGCTTCCGCGGCCGTCTCGGCATTGCCGTGCACGCGCTGCACTCGGGGCTGACCGACAACGAACGCGCGCGGGTCTGGGCCGCGGCCTCACGCGGCGAAGCGCGGGTGATCGTCGGTACGCGGTCAGCGGTGTTCATCCCGCTGCCGCAGCCCGGCCTGTTGATCGTCGACGAAGAGCATGACGGCAGCTACAAGCAGCAGGACGGCATCCGCTACCACGCGCGCGATTTCGCCCTGGTGCGGGCCAAGGCGCAGGGCGTTCCGGTACTGCTGGGCAGCGCCACGCCCTCATTGGAAACCCTGCACAACGCCTACGCCGGCCGTTATGCGCACCTGCGCCTGAAGCAACGTGCCGGTGATGCCCGACCGCCGCGCGTGCGCATCCTCGATGTCCGCAAGCGTCCGCTGCGCGATGGCCTTTCCGCCGACGTACTGGCCGGCATCGGCGAACACCTGCAACGTGGCCAGCAGGTGCTGGTGTTCAAGAACCGGCGCGGCTATGCGCCGGTGCTGCTGTGCCACGACTGCGGCTGGACCGCGCCCTGCAACCGCTGCGACGCACCGATGACCGTGCATGGCGGTGGCCGTCGCCTGCAATGCCATCACTGCGGTGCGCGGCAGCCGGCACCACTGGCCTGCCCCGCCTGTGGCAGCCTGGCGCTGCAGCCACAGGGCATCGGCACCGAGCGGCTGGAAGAACACCTGGTCAGTGCCTTCGCCGATTTCCCGGTGGTGCGCATCGACCGCGGCACCACCGCACGTCGCGATGCGCTGGAGCAGCAGCTGGCCAAGCTGGGCAACGAACCCGGCATCCTGGTCGGCACGCAGATCCTGGCCAAGGGTCACGACCTGCCCAAGCTGACGCTGGTGGTGGTGGTGGGCATCGACGAAGGCCTGTTCTCGGCTGATTTCCGCGCCAGCGAAAAACTGGCGCAGCAGCTGATCCAGGTGGCCGGCCGCGCCGGTCGCGCGCGCGATCCGGGCGAAGTGTGGTTGCAGACCCATCATCCGGGTCATCCGCTGCTGGAGACGCTGGTGAACGGTGGCTACCACCCGTTCGCGCAAGCTGAATTGAACCAGCGCGGGGCGGCGGGTTTTCCACCGTTCGCGCACCTGGCGCTGATGCGCGCCGAAGCGCAGCAGCTGGAGCATGCCAATGCATTCCTGCTGGCCGCGCGGAAACTGCTGGGCGAGCAGAACGTGGTTGAGGCCTATGGGCCGATGCCGGCGCCGATGCCACGCCGTGCCGGCTATCAGCGCACGCAGTTGTTGTTGTCGGCAGCGCAGCGGCCACCGCTGCACGGGGTGCTGGCACAGCTGGTGCCGCAGCTGTACGCGCTGCCGGAGGCACGCAAGGTGCGCTGGTCGCTGGATGTGGATCCCACCGACCTGTATTGATCGGCAGAGCGCTGCCGAGCATGGCTCGGCACTACAGGTACCACCTTGGATCCACCGTTACGTCATCGGTGACATCACGCCGCGCTGGTACGCCGGGCGCTCGCGCAGGCGTGCGTACCAATCGGCCAGGTGCGGCAGATCCGGGCGCTGGATCGGCAGCTCGAACCAGGCGTAGATCAACGAGCCCAGGGCGATGTCACCCATGGCGAATTTTTCGCCTGACAACCACGGCTGCGTGGCCAAGGTCGCATTGGGCAGCGCCAGGAAATCACCGGCGCGCACGATCGCCGCATTGATGCGCGCCTCATCGCGGTCAGCCGGCGCGGTGCGCATGATGCCCCAGATCAGTTCGGAGTACAGCGGCGCCATCCGCGAGGTGCTCCAGTCCATCCACTTCTCGGCCTGCGCACGCTCCATCGCGTCTTCCGCGTACAGCGTGCCCAGCGAATAGCGCGCACTGAGATAGCGCACGATGGTGTTCGACTCCCACAGCGGCAGGCCGTGGTCTTCGATCACCGGCACCAGCCCGTTCGGGTTCATCGCCACGTACTCCGGCGACTGCGTGCCACCGTGGCTGCCACCCACCTCGATGGACTCGTACGGCAGGCCGATTTCCTCGGCACACCACAGCACCTTGCGGACGTTGCTGGAATTGCGGCGACCCCAGATCTTCAACATGCGGATTTCCTTGCGTGCAGCGCTGCGCCAAGAGGGCGCGGAGACGTTACGATACGCCGATCCACAAGGAGAAACGGCATGACCGCATGGGATGCAGTGAATTACGTTCTGCTGGCAGCAGGGCTGGTGGCGCTGGTGCTGGGGTACCGCCGATCCAACCGCAACATGCTGCTGTGTGCCGGGCTGTTGTTGCTGGCATTCAACGGAGTTGAGGATTTCGCCGATGGATTCGCTGCGGGCTACGCAGGGTCCGATGCACACGCTCTATAGCGCACACGAACAGCAGCCGAGCGTGGCTCGGCTCTACTCTGCACCAGCGTTTTCCGGCGTTACCGGTTCTTCTTCGGCAGCGCGCGCACGTAGGAGGATTTACCGTCCTTCTTCAGCTCGAACAGACCGATTGCGGCCAGCAGGTCACTGAGCTTCCCGTACCCGTAGTTGCGCGGATCGAACGAGGCCTGGTTGCCGATCTGGCTGCCGACCGGGCCCAGGTGCGACCAGCCATCCTCGCCTTCTGCCGAGGACACCGCACGGCGCAGCATCTTCACCAGGCGCGTGTCGCTGCGCATTTCCGCGCCGCTCTTGCGCGGGCGCGCATCGTCGCTGCTCGCCTGTTCGCTGGGCGCCTGTTCGTTCGATGATGGTTCGTTCGATGCCTGCTCCACATCCTGCACGCTGGCGTGGGTCTGGCCCAACGCTTCGAGATAGGTGAACTTCGAGCACGCGTTGACGAAGGGTTCCGGGGTCTTCTTTTCGCCGAAGCCATAGACCTTCACGCCATCGGTCAGCAGGCGCATCACCATCGGCGTGAAGTCGGCATCGCTGGACACGATCGCGAACCCATCGAGGTTGCGCGCGTACAGCAGGTCCATCGCATCGATCACCATCGCCATGTCCGACGCGTTCTTGCCCTTGCTGTAGGCGAACTGCTGGATCGGCCGGATCGCGTATTCGTGCAGCACCGCCTCCCAGCCCTTCAGCCGCGGGCTCTTCCAGTTGCCATAGGCACGGCGCACGTTGGCCACGCCATAACGGGCAACCTCGGCCAGGACTTCGTCGATCTTCGAGGCCGGTGCATTGTCGGCGTCGATCAACAGGGCGATGCGCTTTTCCGGTTCGCTCATGGACTCCTCACGGGCAATTGCCTGAACCCGAGTATCGCCGATCCGGATGCACGCTGACGTGACAAGGACCGGCCGTGCGAAGATGCCAGGCACTTCCCCCATGCCCCCCTGGAGTGAGTCGATGAGTCGTGATCGCGTCCCCCACCTGGTCGTTGTCGGCGGCGGTTTCGCCGGCCTGTGGGCCACCCGTGCGCTGGCCCGCGAACGCATACGCATCACCCTGGTCGACCGTCGCAACCATCACCTGTTCCAGCCGCTGCTTTACCAGGTAGCCACCGCGGGACTATCGGCTCCGGATATCGCCGCACCGCTGCGCCACATCCTCGGCCACCAGCGCAACGTGGAGGTGCGGCTGGGCGAAGTGGTGGCCATCGACAAGGAAGCCCACCAGGTGCGCATGGCCGATGGCAGCACGCTGGACTACGACAGCCTGCTGCTGGCCACCGGCGCCACCCACGCCTACTTCGGCCACGACGAATGGGCCGACGATGCGCCTGGCCTGAAGACACTGGACGATGCCATCGCCCTGCGCCGCAAGCTGCTGCTGGCGTTCGAGCGCGCCGAGGCCGAGCCGGACCCGGCGAAGAAGGCCGCATGGCTGAGCTTCGCGGTGGTGGGTGGTGGCCCGACCGGCGTCGAGCTGGCTGGCACCCTGGCTGAAATCGCCCGGCATACGCTGCGCAATGAGTTCCGCCACATCGATCCAGCCAGCGCCAAGGTGCGGCTGGTCGAGGCCGGTCCGCGCGTGTTGTCCACCTTCCCGGAAGTGCTTTCGCTGAAGGCACGCCGGCAGCTGGAAAAGCTGGGCGTGGAAGTGATGACGGGCACGCCAGTCAGCCACATCGATGGACAGGGCTTCAAACTGGGCGATCAGTTCGTGCCCGCACGCACCGTGGTCTGGGCCGCCGGCGTGGCTGCCTCGCCGCTGGCGCGCACGCTGGACGTGCCGCTGGACCGCGCAGGACGCGTGCAGGTGCAGCCCGACTTGACCCTGCCCGGCCATCCCGAACTGTTCGTGGCGGGCGACCTGGCCGCGCTGAGCCAGGCCAACGGCAAGCCGGTACCGGGCGTGGCCCCGGCCGCCAAGCAGATGGGCAAGTACGTGGCCGAGACCCTCCGCGCACGCCTGCACGACAAGCCGGCACCGGGGCCGTTCAAGTACGCCGACTTCGGCAACCTGGCCACCATCGGTCGCATGGCTGCGATCGTGCACTTGGGCAAGCTGCAGCTGTCGGGCGTGCTGGCCTGGTGGTTCTGGCTGGCCGCGCACGTATTCTTCCTGATCGGTTTCCGCAACCGCGTCGTGGTGCTGCTGAACTGGGCGGTGGCGTACTGGAGCTACCAGCGCAGCGCGCGGATCATTTTTGGCGACGACCGCGAAGACCGCCGGCCGAAGCGGTAGGTACTGCCGTGGGTGACCTCTCGACCGACACAGTAGATCCACGCCATTCGTGGATGGATTTCTGTGCAGGCTGCATGGAGCGTAGCCACGCGTGGCGTGGCTCTACTGCTTCATCGGGCCGCTGGACACCCGCTCATGTCCGGCAGAAATCTTCGCGATAGGTAGTGCCGTGGGCGCGTCCTCGACCGGCACAGTAGATCCACGCCATGCGTGGATGAGCTTCTGTGCAGGCCGCATGGAGCGCAGCCACGCATGGGGGGCCCTACTTCGGCTTCGGGTACCACAACGCGTTGACGATGACCCAGCGCTGCTCGAAGCGGCCCATGTGGAAGTAGTCGACGAACCACGGCGTTTCCAGCCGCACCGAGGCCGCGTTTCCGGTCACGTCCAGCACCGTGCAGCGGCGGTCCCATTGATCCTTCGGTGTCTTCAACGCGCCCAGCTTGGTCAACGCAACCAGTTCTTCCTTCGACATCCGGCGCAGGCCGAGGCGTTCGTCGGGTGTATCACCGAGCACCGCGCGCTTGGCCAGGTCTGGATGCAGGGAACGGGCGACGCGCTGCGGATCGCCTTCCAGCTGGCCGTCGACGTAGTCGTGGCAGGTCGCCTCGATGGCGGCGATCGTGGTGGCGTCGGCGGCGGGGCTTGCCGCTGCGGAAAGCGCGAACAACAGGGCAACGGTGGACATCCGGGTCTCCAGCGCTGAGGGCTGGGCGATCATGGCATGGCCGGATGTGCCCCATCCACGCATGGCGTGGATCTACCGGCGAAGTTGTAGAGCCGAGCCCATGCTCGGCTGATGCTCGTCGCCGAGTGCAGCAGCCGAGCATGGGCTCGGCTCTACAGAACAGCCACGGCCGGCGCCTGCAGCCAGGCCAGCTTGCGTTCGCGCGGCTGCTGCTTGAGCTCCCATTCGGCGCGTGAGGCCGTTGCCCTGTCCGGGTATTCGCGTACCGCCAGCACCCGCAGCGGCGGCCGCGATCGGGTGTAACGGGCTCCCTTGCCGGCCTGGTGGGCGGCAAAACGGGCCTGCACGTCGGTGCTGATGCCGGCGTAATAGCTGCCGTCGCGGCATTCGAGCAGGTACAGGAACCACGGGCGGGAAGGGGAAACCATGGCCGGATTATGCCGTGCTGCACTGCAGCGGATATACTGGCGACCGAATGCAGGAGAGAGGCGCCGCGCTGGCGCCCGCCGAAGGCGCAGGCTCCCATGATCGCTCAGGCCGGTGGGCTGGAATCCCACCAACCATGCATTCGACTCGCCGAGCTGGAGAGAGGTCACCGGGCATGCCCGGGACGATCCGCCGAAGGGGCACGCGGTTCACGCCGCTGAACTCTCAGGCAAAAGGACAGCGGGAGCGGCACCGGTCATCGTCATCCCGTCGTTGCGCAGGCAACGGCGGTGGTCGCGCATGGCCGGCCCCACCGCGCCCGGAGCCTGTCCCATGCTGCTGTCCATCATCTACCTGATCGCCATTTCCGCCGAAGCCATGACCGGCGCCCTGTCTGCGGGCCGCCGCCGCATGGACCTGTTCGGCGTGGTCATGATCGCCTGTGTCACCGCCCTCGGTGGCGGCTCGCTGCGCGACATCCTGCTCGGCCACTATCCACTGGGCTGGGTGAAGCATCCTGAGTACCTGGGCTTCACCGTGTGCGCGGCGCTGATCGCCACCTGGGTGGCGCGCTGGATGCATCACTTCCGCCGCACCTTCCTGGTGCTGGACGGGCTGGGCCTGATCGCCTTCACCCTGATCGGCTGCTCGATCGCGCGCGAGGCTGGCCATGCGCTGCCGATCGTGCTGATCGCCGGCATGCTCACCGGCGCCTTCGGCGGCGTGCTGCGCGACATCCTCTGCAACGAGGTACCGCTGATTTTCCAGAAAGAGCTGTACGCGATCATCTCGCTGCTGACCGGTGCGGTGTATCTGCTGTTGCTGCACTGGGGCGTGGCCGATGCCACGGCGATCCTGTGCTGCCTGGGCGGAGGGTTCGCCGTGCGCCTGCTGGCGATCCACTACCGCTGGGAAATGCCGAAGTTCGTGTACCACGACGAAGTGCATTGATCGTTTGACGGTGATGCCGGCCGTCAGTCGGCATTTCCGGCTGCGTTGCATGACCAAGGTCACGCGGCGACGGCCCGCGTAAACCGCTACCATTGGCGCCCCGTCGCACGCGCGACGGCATCCAGCCACGCCGCGTCCGCGGCCCCGCCAGACAATCCCCCTCCCCGCTGCCCGTGGCCCTTCGTGGCGCCGACGGGCCCGCATGACCCTGCGTGCGCGCAGGGCGCAGGATGCCCCATGTCTGTCGCCGAAAACTCCCGCTTCCGCCGTGCCCGTCCGCTGCTGGTCGTTGCCGGTCTTGCCCTTGTCGCTGGCCTGGCGTGGTGGCTGTGGCCGCATGCCGAGGCGGACGGTGGCAAAGAAGCCGGTGGCGGCAAGGCAGTGCCGGTACGCATCGCCAGCGCCAGCGCCGAACCACTGGTGCTGCGGATGAAGGCCGTCGGTACGGTCACCCCGCTGCACAGCGTGGTGGTGCGCAGCCGCGTGGATGGCGAGCTGATGCGCCTGCATTTCCAGGAAGGTCAGCAGGTCAAGGCCGGTGACCTGCTCGCACAGATCGATCCCCGCCCCTACCAGGTGAAGCTCGCGCACGCACAGGGTACGCAGCAGCAGAACCTGGCCGAGCTGGAGAACGCCGAGCGCCAGCTGCAGCGCTACCGCGAACTGCAGCGCCAGAACTACGTGTCCGCGCAGGAACTGAGCGACCAGCAGAGCAAGGTGCGGCAGCTGCAGGGGCGTCGCCTCAGCGACCAGGCTTCCGTGGACGAAGCACGACTGCAGCTGCAGTACACGCGCATCGTCGCCCCGGTCAGCGGCCGAGTTGGCCTGCGTCGATTGGACGTAGGCAACCTGGTGCACGCCAGCGATACCGAAGGCCTGGTCACGCTGGCGCAGACCGCGCCGATCAGTGTGTTGTTCACCGTGCCCGAGCCGGAGCTTCCCGCGCTGCTCGACGCCGTACAGGCGCAGCCGGCGCTGGCGGTGGAAAGCTGGGACCGCGAAGAACGCCGGCAGCTCGCCAGCGGCACCCTGTCCAGCGTCGACAACCGCATCGATACCGCCACCGGCACGCTGAAGCTGCGCGCGCAGTTCGACAACGCCGATCAGGCGCTGTTCCCCAACCAGTTCGTCAATGTGCGCCTGCAGCTGGGTGAGCACCCCGCGCTGCTGGTTCCCGACGCCGCCGTGCAGTTCGGCAGCCAAGGCAACTACGTGCACATCATCGACAAGGACAACAAGGCACAACGGCGCCCAGTGGTACTCGGCCCGGCCGATGACGGTCGCGTTGCGGTGCGGTCCGGTCTGGTGGCCGGTGACAAGGTGGTGATCGAAGGCATCGACGGGCTGGAAGACGGCACCGCGGTGGAGATCATCACCGAGGAGGCATCGACCAAGGCCGGCGCATGAACCTCTCGCGCGCCTTCATCCTGCGCCCGGTCGCCACCACGTTGCTGATGGTGGCGCTGCTGCTGTCCGGGGTACTGGCCTATCGCCTGCTGCCGGTGGCGGCGCTGCCGCAGGTCGACTACCCGATCATCCAGATCACCACGCTGTACCCCGGTGCCAGCCCCGAGCTGACCACGCGCACCATCACTGCGCCGCTGGAGCGCCAGCTCGGGCAGATTCCCGGCCTGAAACAGCTGTCGTCCACCAGTTCCGGCGGCGCCTCGGTGATCACCCTGCAGTTCGGCCTGGAGGTGTCGCTGGGCGTGGCCGAACAGGATGTGCAGGCGGCGATCAACGCGGCCGGCAGCTTCCTGCCCGGTGATCTGCCGGTGCCGCCGGTGTACCGCAAGGTCAATCCGGCCGATACACCGATCCTGACCCTGGCGGTGACTTCGCAGGGCCTGTCGCTGCCGCAGGTGCACGATCTGGTCGACACCCGCATCGCGCAGCGGGTGGCACAGCTGCCGGGTGTGGGCCTGGTCAGCCTGGCCGGTGGCCAGCGCCCGGCCGTGCGCATCCAGGTCAATCCGGGCGCACTGGCCGCCAACAACCTTGGCATGGACCACATCCGCACCGCGATCGCTGCGGCCAACGTCAATCTGCCCAAGGGCAGCTTCGATGGTCCGATCCGCGCGGTGATGCTCGATGCCAACGACCAGATGCGCAGCGTTGCCGAGTACCGCGCGCTGGTGCTGGCCTGGCGTGAGGGCGCACCGCTGCGTCTGGGCGATGTGGCGACCATCACCGACGGTGCCGAGAACCGCCAGCTGGCGGCATGGAGCGGCACCACCCCGGCGGTACTGGTGAACATCCAGCGCCAACCCGGCGCCAACGTCATCGCCGTGGTCGAACAGGTGCGTGCGTTGCTGCCGCAGTTGCAGGCCACGCTGCCGGCCGGCGTGCAGATGACCGTGCTCAGCGACCGCACCGAATCGATCCGTGCGTCCGTGCGCGGCGTACAGAAGGAACTGGTGCTGGCCATCGCGCTGGTGGTGCTGGTGACCTGGGTGTTCCTGCGCAACCTGCCGGCCACGCTGATTCCCAGCGTGGCGGTGCCGCTGTCGCTGATCGGCACGTTCGCGGTGATGCTGCTGGCCGGCTATTCGCTCAACAACCTCACGCTGATGGCGCTGACCATTGCCACCGGTTTCGTGGTGGACGATGCGATCGTGATGCTGGAAAACATCGCCCGCCACCTGGAAGACGGCGAAAGCCCGCGCGAGGCGGCGTTGAAGGGTGCCAGCGAGATTGGCTTCACCCTGGTGTCGCTGACGGTCTCGCTGATCGCCGTGCTGATCCCGTTGCTGTTCATGGCCGACCTGGTGGGCGCGCTGTTCCATGAGTTCGCGGTGACGCTGGCGGTGGCCATCGGCATTTCGCTGCTGGTGTCGCTGACCTTGACGCCGATGTTGTGCGCGCGCTTTCTGAAGCCGCAAGCCAAGGGGTCAGAGCCCCAAGGGGATCTGACCCTGGCGGGGTCGGATCCCGTCAGGGCTCCGACCCCAAAGCCCGACGTCTTCGATCGCATCATCACCCTCTACGACCGCCAGTTACGCTGGGTACTGCAGCGCCAGCCGCTGATGCTGCTGGCGACGGTGGCCACGCTTGCGCTCACCGTGGCGCTGTATTTCGCCGTGCCCAAGGGCTTCTTCCCGGTGCAGGATGCCGGCCTGGTCCAGGGCATCAGCGAAGCCCCGCAGGCGATCTCGTTCCAGGCCATGCGCGAGCGCCAGCTTGCACTGGCCACGGCCATCGAACAGGACCCGGCCGTGGCCAGCCTGTCCTCCTACATCGGCGTGGACGGCAATAATGCCGCCCTCAATACCGGCCGCCTGCTGATCGAACTGAAGCCGCATGGAGAGCGCGAGAGCGCCGACGTGGTGATGGCGCGGCTGCAGCAGCGCGTGGCCAGGATTCCCGGCATCACACTGTACCTGCAACCGGTGCAGGAGCTGGGCATCGAAGATCGCATCAGCCGCAACCAGTACCAGTTCACCCTGACCACGCCGGACCTGCAGACGCTGGAAACCTGGACACCGAAGCTGTTGCAGGCGCTGCGCCAGTCGCCCGCGCTGCGCGATGTGGCCAGCGACCTGCAGATGCAGGGCCGACAGGCCAAGGTGAGCATCGACCGCGATGCCGCCGCGCGCCTGGGCGTGAGTGTGGAAGCGGTGGCCGACGCACTGTACGACGCCTACGGGCAACGGCAGATCTCCACCATCTTCACCCAGGCCAGCCAGTACCGGGTGGTGCTGGAGGCCGATCCGGCGCGGCAAGCGGGGCCGGAGGCGATCACCGGCCTGCGCGTGCGCAACAGCAACGGCCAGACCGTGCCGCTGGGGGCGGTGGCGCGCGTCGAACAGGGGCCGACGGCGCTGCTGCGCAACCATGTCGGCCAGTTCCCGGCGGCCACGCTGTCGTTCAACCTTGCGCCCGGTGCATCGCTGGGCGAAGCAGTGGATGCGGTGCATGCCGCGCAGGCGCAGGTGGCATTGCCGCAGAGCATCGAGCTGCGCCTGCAGGGCGCGGCAGCGGCCTTCAGCAGCTCGCTGTCGAGCACGCTGTGGCTGATCCTTGCCGCCGTGGTGGTGATGTACATCGTGCTGGGCGTGCTCTACGAGAGCTTCATCCACCCCATCACCATCCTCTCCACCCTGCCCTCGGCGACCGTGGGCGCTCTGGCCGCGTTGTGGGTGAGCGGACGCAGCCTGGACCTGATCGCAGTGATCGGCATCGTGCTGCTGATCGGCCTGGTGAAAAAGAACGCGATCATGATGATCGACTTCGCGCTGGACGCGCAGCGCACGCGCGGCATGAGCCCGCGTGAAGCGATCCACCAGGCAGCGCTGCTGCGCTTCCGGCCGATCCTGATGACCACGCTGGCTGCGTTGTTCGGCGCGGTACCGCTGATGCTGGCCAGCGGCTCGGGCGCCGAGCTGCGGCAGCCGCTGGGCTGGGTGATGGTGGGTGGCCTGATGGTCAGCCAGGTGTTGACCCTGTTCACCACGCCGGTGATCTACCTGGCCTTCGATCGTCTGCAGCGTCGCCGCGCTTCGGCACCGGCAACAGCAGACGAGGCCGGCGCATGAACCCTGTCGCACGCCTGGCACAGGCCTGCGTGCAGCGTCCGGTGGCGACCATCCTGTTGGCGGTGGCGCTGGTACTGGCCGGCCTGCTGGCGCTGCGCCTGCTGCCGGTGGCACCGCTGCCCCAGGTCGACTATCCGGCCATTGAAGTCAGTGCCAGCCTGCCCGGCGCCTCGCCCGAATCGATGGCGGCCACCGTCGCCACGCCGCTGGAACGTGCGCTGGGCAGCCTGCCTGGCATTTCGCGCATCGATTCGGCCAGTACCCAGGGGCAGACCGAGATCGAATTGAAATTCGTGCTCGGCCGCGATATCGACGAGGCCGCGCGCGAAGTGCAGGCGGCGATCAACCTCGCCCGCGGCCAGCTGCCCAGTGGCATGCCCGGCATGCCGCAGTACCGCAAGGTCAATCCTTCGCAGGCACCGATACTTGCGTTGGCACTGACCTCCGACACGCTCTCGCCGGGCCAGCTGTACGACCTCGGTTCGACCGTACTGGCGCAGAAGCTGTCGCAGGTACCGGGCGTGGGCGAAGTGCAGGTGGGCGGCAGCGCGCTGCCCGCGGTACGCGTGTCGCTGGATCCGAACGCGCTCAATCACGCGGGCCTGGCACTGGAAGACGTGGCACGGGCGATCAGCCGCGCCAATGCAGTGCGGCCATTGGGTGCGGTCGCAGGCGCGCAGCAGCACTGGCAACTGGAAGCACCGCTGCAGCTGCGCCAGGCCGCGCAGTACCGGGAACTGGCGTTGAAGGCCAGCGATGATCGCCTGCTGCGGCTCGGCGATGTCGCCGCCGTCGCCGATGGCGTGGAAGACCGCTATGCCAGTGGCTTCCACAACGAACGCCCGGCCGTGCTGCTGATCGTCAGCCGCCAGCCCGGCGCCAACATCATCGCCACCGTCGATGCGATCCAGGCGCAGCTGCCGCAGCTGCACGCCCTGCTGCCGAGCACGGTGGACATGCGGCTGGTGATGGACCGCTCGCCGGTGATCCGCGCGACCCTGCACGAAGCAGAAGTGACCCTGCTGCTGGCGATTGCGCTGGTGGTGCTGGTGGTGCTCGGCTTCCTTGGCCACTGGCGTGCGGCACTGGTACCCAGCGTGGCGATTCCGGTGGTGCTGTTCGGCACGCTGGCGTTGATCGCGCTCATGGGCTTCTCGCTCAATACGCTCTCGCTGATGGCCCTGATCGTGGCGGCGGTGCTGGTGGTGGACGACGCCATCGTGGTGCTGGAAAACATCGCGCGCCATCGCGAACTGGGCGCCGACCGCTGGCAGGCGGCGGTGCGCGGTGCATCGGAAGTGGGCGCTACGTTGCTGTCGATGAACCTGGCGCTGGCCGTGGTGTTTGTTTCGATCCTGTTTCTGGACGATTTCGTCGAGCGCCTGTTCCGCGAATTCTCGCTGACTCTGGTGGCGGCGATGACGGTGTCGGTGCTGGTGGCACTCAGCCTGGTGCCGATGCTGTGCGCGCGCCTGTTCGTCGATGACGCACAACAGCCCTCGCGCTGGCAGCGCGGCAGCAATGCGCTGTTCGAGCGCGTGCGTGGCGCCTATCTGCGCACCCTGCAGGCCAGCCTGCGGCAACTGCGCTGGCCATTGCTGGCCTTCGTGGCGGTTATCGCACTCAATGCCTGGCTGTTCCAGCAGGTACCCAAGGGCATCGTTCCGCAGCAGGACACCGCACAGCTGCGCGGCTTCGCGCGTGGCGATGACGGCCTGTCCTTCCAGGCGATGCAGCCGAAGATCGATGCCTACCGCAAACTGCTGCTGTCCGACCCGGCCATCGAGGACATCATCGGGTATATCGGTGGCAGCAACGGGGTCAACAACGCCTTCATCATGATCAAGATGAAGCCGCTGGCCGAACGCGGCGTCTCCAGCCAGCAGGTGATCGACCGCCTGCGCGCGCGCCTGCCCAAGTTGCCTGGGGGCAACCTCTATCTGTGGGTGGACCAGGACATCCGCCTGGAAGGCGCCGGCAGCAGCGGCAAGTACGAGTTCCAGTTGCTGTCGGCCGATAGCGCGCCATTGCGCCAATGGGCACCGAAGGTCGCTGCTGCGCTGCGCGGCCTGCCGGAACTGGTGGACGTGGAAGCGCAGGGCGAGGCCGGCATGCGCCAGGTGATGCTGGACATCGACCGCGAGGCCGCCGCGCGCCACGGCGTGGACCTGCGCACCGTGGCCAACATGCTCAACAACTCCTTCAGCCAGCGCCAGGTCGCCACGTTGTACGACAGCCTCAACCAGTACCGGGTGGTGATGGAGCTGGACCCGAAGCACACCCAGGACCCGGGCACGCTGGCGCGGTTGCAGGTGATCGATGGCGGCGGCCAGCGCATTCCGCTGTCGAGCATCGCCAGCTGGCGCTACGGCATGGCGCCGGACCGCGTGTACCACAGCGAGCAGTTCGCCTCGATCTGGATCGAGTTCGCGCTGGCGCCGGGCGTGGGCCTGGAGCAGGCCACGCAGGCCATTGATGCTGCGATGGCCAAACTGATGCTGCCTCGCTCCGTGCAGGCCAAGCTGTCCGGCGAGGCCGGCGGCCTGGAGCAGCTGCGGTCGCGCCAGTTGTGGCTGGTGCTGGGTGCCACCCTGGCGGTGTACCTGGTGCTGGGCATCCTCTACGAGAGCTTCCTGCAGCCCTTGGTGATCCTGTCCACGCTGCCGTCGGCCGGTATCGGCGCGCTGCTTGCGCTGTGGCTGTTCGGCAACGAACTGAACCTGATCGCGTTGCTGGGTCTGTTCCTGCTGGTGGGTGTGGTGATGAAGAACACCATCCTGCTGGTCGACTTCGCATTGGCCGGCGAACGCCGCGGGCTGAGTGCGCGCGACGCGGTGATGGAAGCGGCACGATTGCGCCTGCGGCCGATCCTGATGACCTCGCTGGCGGCACTGCTGGGCACGTTGCCGCTGATGCTGGCCAACGGCGAAGGCTGGGAGCTGCGGCAGCCGCTGGGCATCGCCATTGTCGGCGGGTTGCTGGTCAGCCAGTGGCTGACGTTGTACACGACACCGGCGATGTATCTGGCGCTGGCGAGGATGCGGGCGAGGCGTTGAGCGGGGCGGTTTCATCCACGCATGGCGTGGATCTACTGTCCAGACGACACCGGCGATGTATCTGGCGTTGGCGAGGATGCGGGCGGGGCGTTGAGCGGGGCGGCTTCATCCACGCGTGGCGTGGATCTACATAACCGGGTCGGGGTTCACACCACCCCGGCGATGTACCTGGCGCTGTCGTACATACGCAGCGCCAGGCGCATCGCCGGTGCAGACGGGCCGGTCTCCAACTCCGACCGGCCCTGATCGCGGCCGCACCCCCGCAGGCGCTGGCCGCCATCCACACACGTGCCGCCGTCAGGCGGCTTCGGACACCTTCACTTCGCGACGGGCGCGCACGGCCGCAGCCAGCCGCTCCAGCACCGTCACGGTGGTGTCCCAGTCGATGCAGCCATCGGTGATGCTCTGGCCGTAGACCAGCGGCTGGCCTTCGACCAGCTCCTGACGGCCACCGACCAGATGGCTTTCAACCATCACGCCGACGATGCGCTGCTCGCCGTCTTCCAGCTGGGTGGCGATGTCTTCGATCACCTTCGGCTGGTTCTCATGGTTCTTCAGGCTGTTGGCGTGGCTGGCGTCGATCATCAGGCGCGTCGGCAGCTTGGCCTTGGCCAGCGCCTGGCAGGCTTCGGCGACGCTGCCCGCATCGTAGTTCGGCTGCTTGCCACCACGCAGGATCACATGGCAGTCCGGATTGCCGGTGGTGGAGACGATGGCCGTGCCGCCCTGCTTGGTGACCGACAGGAAGTGATGCGGGTTCGAAGCTGCACCCACGGCATCGGCGGCGATCTTGACGTTGCCGTCCGTGCCGTTCTTGAAGCCGACCGGGCACGACAACCCCGACGCAAGCTCGCGATGCACCTGGCTTTCGGTGGTGCGTGCACCGATCGCGCCCCATGCCACCAGGTCGGCGATGTACTGCGGCGAGATCACATCGAGGAACTCGACACCGGCCGGCAGGCCGAGCTTGTTGATGTCGCGCAGCAGGCCACGGGCGATGCGCAGGCCCTTGTCGATCTTGAAGCTGCCATCCAGGTCCGGATCGTTGATCAGGCCCTTCCAGCCCACCGTGGTACGCGGCTTTTCGAAGTACACGCGCATGACGATTTCCAGTTCACCGGCCAGTGCATCGCGCAGCGGCTTCAGGCGCTGGGCGTATTCGATGGCGGCTTTCGGGTCGTGGATCGAGCATGGCCCGACCACCACGGCCAAGCGGTCGTCGCGGCCGTGCAGGATCTGGTGCAGGGCCGCGCGCGAGGCGCTGACGGTGTCGGAGGCTTCGTCATCGCAGGGCAGCATCGCCAGCAGCTGGGCAGGCGGTGTCAGCGGTTCGATGGTGCGGATACGCAGGTCGTCGGTGTGCGGGGGCATGGTGGGGGTCTCTACGGAACGTTGGGGGGTCCGCAGCGTGGCGACATGAAAAAAGCCGCCAGGTTCGCTGGCGGCTTTCGGGAATGCGTCTGAAGCTTTCTTCAGGGTGAGCGCAATCCTTCCTCCGCCGGGGGCTTCGGAAAGTAATACCAATAAAAGCTGGCGTGGGCTGCGTTCATGGGATCTATTGATAACACAGGGTTTTGGCAGGTGCCAACTGTTTCATCCGCAACTGCGGGCGCGGTTCAGCGGACTATCGGCTGCCATGCACTTCCACGTCCAGCAACAGCGTCTCGTGGATGTCCACCCAGCGCTCCACAACGCGGTCCAGTTCCTGCCTGGCCTCATCCAGCTGTTCGGGGTTGAGCATGGATCGGGCCGTATACAGATCGGACACCAGCTGCCGCAGGGTGGCTTCCTGGATGGCGACCACCGGCCCTTCCAGGCCGGGTACCTGCAGCGCAGGACTGCTGCCCAGCGCTCCGTACAACGTCACCTGGATCTTGCTCTGCATGCTCGACTTCCCTGCGGATGGATACGGCCGAGCGCCATCTTTACCCGGAATGGATGACACGCGCATGTGCCACCGCAGGCCGCATTACAGCGCTGCGAGGTCCGCCAGGTGCTGGGCCATCGCATCCACTGCGCCCACGGCATTGGTGGTGGCGAAGCAGTCATGCCAGCCGGTGGCACTGATGGCGTCCATCAAGGCATCGGCATCTGCACGGCTGGCGCACCGCCAGACGGCGTAGTACTGCTCGGCGCTGGCATGTGGCACCTCGCTGGCCACGCGGCCCATCGCCAACGGTGCGACGCATGCAGGGTCGAGTTGCTGCATGCCGGCGCCGATACGGGTGAAGAAGGTGTTCCGCTGTTCGGCGGACAACGCTTTCCAGGTCGGCGTTGCGGTGTACAGCTCGATGAGGAGGTGGGACATGGGGCCTTCCTTGAGGGTCATGGGCTTGCCGGCCAGCGGCCGGCACTACCGGGAAACGGGCGTGACATGGGTTGCCTGCCAGCGGCCGGCACTACCGGGGAACGGGCGTGACATGAGTTGCCGGCCAGCCGCCGGCATCAGCGGGAAACGGGTGAACGGTGCGGGGTTACAGCGAGCGCAGCGCACGCTTGCGGATGTACGCGTTGGCGACGCTGTCGCGGGTTGACTGCCACTGCGTGCACACGGCGCGCACCCAATCGGGTTGGCTCTTGCCAGCGTCGTTCAACCAGTTGCCAACCGAGTCCTGAACGTAGCGCTCTGGATCATCGGCCAGTACTTCCAGCAAGGGCAGCACGTGCTCGGGCTGCTGCTTGAGCAGCGCAATATGCGTGGCCCAGACACCGCGAGGACGCAGCGCCTCACAGGCGAAGCGGCGCAGATGCGGCGAAGGCTGCTGCGCCCAGGATCGCAGCAGGGCGAGCGCCTCAAGTGGTGCGTCGACGATATCGCTGCGCAGCGCCAACCATGCCCATTCGCGCACACCGAAGTGCGGATCATCTGCCAGCGGATGCATCGCCTGCAGCTTGTCGGACAATGCCGCCTGCGTGTCGCCGCCAATCAGATAGCACGCCCAACCCCGCACGGTGTCGGAGGGATGCGCCTGCCAGTGCTGCACCTCGCCCTGCCCTGCCTCGCGCAAAAGCGCTGCGGCCAAGGCCATGCGCTGGGTGATTCCTTTGCCTGCGGCGGCGTGCATGCGCTGTATCGCGGACGGTGGCAAGGTCGGTGCCACCGCCAGCAGCAACGCAGCGAAGTCCACCGCCAGGCACTCGGCCAGATGCGTGCTGGCGGTGCTGCCTGCGTTGAGTGCAAGCAGGCGTGTCGTGGCGATGGTAGTGCTCATGCACCTGCTTCCTGACCTGCGTCGGTGTGTCGCCAGACTTTTTCGAGCAGCAGCGACAACTGCGCCTGTTCGCCGACATCCAGTCCATTGAACAGGCCACCGATCCATTGCGTGTGCTGGTCGAACAGATCGCCGGCCAGGCGCTTGCCGCGCGCCGTCAGCACGATCTGCAGACGTCGACCATCTTCGGCATCGCTGCGCCGCTGCAGCAGGCCGTCACGCTGCAGGCCATCGAGCAATCCGCTGATGGTGGCGCGGGTGACACCGGCCTGCTCGGCCAGCTCGTGCGGCGGCAGCGTGCCACCTGCGCCGTGCAGCAGGAACAGCACGACGAAGCGGCCTTCGCTGAGGCCGTACGGCGCGAGGCGTGTGGCGCAGTCACGGTCGATCGCACCGGACAGGGCGAGCAGCTGAAAGCACAGGCGCAGCTGCGCGACATTGGCGTGACCACGCCGCTGCGCTTCCTCGACGAGGGCTTGGTGCTTCAACTCAATCATATTGAATCCATACATGATTAGGCGACTAATCATAATCCGTGAGACAAGAACTGCAAGCCTCCCGCCGCCGCCGGCAGGGCCCGCAGCTCATCAATCGCGGAAATGCATCGCTACCATTCCATCACCCGCGACGCTGGGCCGGGATGCGACGGAAACAACGGCAGCACCTCTTCGGCCAGTTCCTGCAGCACATCGGCAGCTGGGCGCTGCGAGAACTGGATGCCGAGCGCGGCATGGTTTACCCCAGCGCGCTGCCAGGCTTCCAGCAGCGCGATCAGCCCCTTGCGCCCGGTGCGCAGGCAGTAGCCACCCTGCAGCGGCACGCGCGGATGGTCCGGGTCATCCACCAGATCCAGCCATTCATTGGTCATGTGCGGTCGGAAGCCGCCGTCGGGAATCTGCGCCCGCCATGCGCGGATCTTCGCCGCCAGCCGCTGTGGTCCTGCCGTGTCATGGGTCGCGTCGGGATAGGTCAGCCAGCCGTCGGCGTGTTCGCCGATCCATTCCAACGGCTGCCGGGCACCACCGGTAACGATCAGCGGAATGCGATCACTGACCGGCGGCGGCAGCAGCTGCACACCCTGTGCGGCCCAGGGGTGGCCGGCGAGCGCCCCGTCGGCGGGCTGCAACCATTTCCGGAAGGCCACCACGGCGTCGGCGAACCGTTCACCACGTTGGGCGTGGTCGAGGCCATAGGCGGGAAACTCAAGCGGTCGATCACCCGAGGCGATGCCCATCACCAGCCGCCCTGCGGACAACTGATCGATCGACGCGGCAGCCTTGGCCAGGTCGATGGGATGCCGCAGTGGCATCACCACGCTGCCTGTCGCCAACGCGACGCGATGGGTGCGCGCAGCCAGCCATGCGAGATACGTGAACGGATCGAACACCTGTCCGGCATCACCGAACTGGGGATCGAACAGTGGAACATCGCGCACCCAGACCGCAGCGAAGCCATGGCGGTCGATGGCTTCCACCAGCGCGGTCTGTCCCTGCAGTACCGCCATGTCGCCCTGGTAGAAGCGCAGCGGCAGGAAGATGCCCAAGGTCAGCGCATCGGCGCGGAACATGCGCTGGTAGCCTGCATGGCCGGCGAAGGTTGCTGCCGAAGCACCGTGGATCGAAAGGGAGGTTGTCATCGCAGGGATCTCCTCAAGGCCCGGTCGCGGGCTCAGGCAGCAGCACGCCACGCTGGACCGCGGGCCGCGCGGCTACGCGCTGGTACCACGCCGAAAGATGGCGATGGCGCGAGAAGTCGATGTCGATCACGCGGAGCACATGCAGCCAACCGAAGTGGGCGATGTCGGCGATCGAGTAGTCATCGCCGGCCAACCAGGGACGCGCGGCCAAGCGTGCATCGAGGATCGCGAAGATATCTTCGGAAAGGTGCCGGTAGCGCTCGATCGCCGGCAGATAGCGCTCCGGCGCGAAGTGTTCGAAATGCACGCGCTGGCCGAAGATGGGACCGACGCTGGAGGCATGGAACATCAGCCAGGTGATGGCGTCCCAGCGCGCGGCCGGTGCCTGTGGCAACAATGCCCCGCCCTGCTCGGCGAGGTACAGCAGGATCGCCGCCGATTCGAACAGCACGATGCCCCTGGAGCGGTCTTCGAGGACCGGAATGCGACCGTGCGGATTGAGCCGCAGGAAATCGGGATGGCGATGTTCACCCTGCTCGATGCGCACATGGTGCAAGCGATAGGGCAGGCCCAGCTCCTCCAGCGCGATGGTGGCCTTGTAGCCATTGGGTGAGCTGTCGGTATGCAGGTGCAGCGAGGGTTCGGTCACGGCAACGTCCTGGAGGCAGAAATCGGGTGCACACGCGCTGCCCGCCCACACCATGGGCAGGGCGAAGCGATGTGGAAAGGGCGCTGCAGCGACCGTGCAACCAGTCTAGGAACCGGGCATGCAGGTGGGAAACGATGTCTGCTGACGTTGCAGTTGAGCCCAGCTCAACACCGCGCGCACCGGCGCGACAGCCATCGACCCGGCCGATATGCTGTGCCTTGCGCTGGCCGGTGAACGTGCCGACGGCTCGCCAGCATCGTCACGGGAGAATGGAAGATGGGTGCGGTACTGCCCTTGCTGGCCCTGCGGGCCTTCGTTGAAACCAGCCGCCACGGCAGCCTGACAGCGGCCGCCGAGGTGATGGGCGTGACACCCGGTGCCGTCAGCCAGCAGCTGCGGCAGTTGCAGGAACGGCTCGGCGTCAGCCTGTTCGATCGAACCCGCCATGGGGTGGTGCTCAGCGCGGCCGGCAGCCGCGTCTATCCGGAACTGCGTCAGGCCTTCGATCAGATCGCCAGCAGCCTGCACGCACTGGAAGCGTGGCAAGGCAGGTCATCGTTGCGGATCAGCGCCGCGCCCAGTTTCGCCGCGCACTGGCTGGCGCCGCGACTGGCCGATTTCAGCGCGCGGCATCCAGGAATCGACGTGCAGTTGGATGCCAGCCCCGCGCTGGTGGACCTGCGCCGTGATGGCGTGGACATCGCGATCCGGCATGGCCTGGGCCAGTATCCGGGGCTGCATGCAGAGCACCTGTTGGCACCGGCGTTGCTGCCGGTGGCAAGCCCCACGCTGCTGGCAACCGTGCCAGCGATCACCCGCGCGGAGCACTGCCTGCGGCTGCCGCTGCTGCAGGACAGCGAACGCAGTGACTGGCGTCTGTGGTTCCAGGCCCTGGGCCTGCCGCAGGATGCGCGCCTGCAGCGCGGCCCCGCCTTCGACGACGATCTGTTGTTGATACGTGCGGCGGCAGCCGGCCAGGGCATCGCGCTGGTGCGCGACATCCACGTGGCCGACGAAGTGGCCAGCGGTCGCCTGCAGGTGGTCCTGCAGCAGCCGTGGCCACAGTCCTTCGCCTACTACGCGGTGACCCGGCCTGGCAGCGATGGCAGCGACCGACCGATGGTGGCAGCGTTCCTGGCGTGGCTGCAGGACAACATGCCGGCAGCACGCGCAGCGTAGCGACGGGTAATCCCGCACCGCGCCCGTAGATCCACCCCACGCGTGGATGCAGGCCAAAAAAAACCCCGCCTTCCGGCGGGGTTTTTCATTGCAGCAGGGAAGCGTGCCGACCTGGGTCGGCCGCTACCGGTGCAGCGGGACTTAGAAGTCCATGCCGCCCATGCCACCCATGCCGCCCATGCCACCAGCGCCACCCATGGCCGGCTCGTCCTTCTTCGGAGCGTCGGCAACCATGGCTTCGGTGGTGATCATCAGGCCAGCGATCGAGGCTGCGTTCTGCAGCGCCGAACGGGTCACCTTGGTCGGGTCCAGGATGCCGAACTGCAGCATGTCACCGAACTCGCCGGTGGCGGCGTTGTAGCCGAAGCTGCCGGTGCCTTCCTTGACCTTGTTGACGATGACCGACGGCTCTTCGCCGGCGTTGGCGACGATTTCGCGCAGCGGGGCTTCCATCGCGCGCAGGGCGATCTGGATGCCGTGGTTCTGGTCTTCGTTGGCACCCTTCAGGCCAGCCAGCGCGGAAACCGCACGGACCAGGGCAACGCCGCCGCCCGGAACCACGCCTTCTTCAACGGCTGCACGGGTAGCGTGCAGGGCGTCGTCGACGCGATCCTTCTTTTCCTTCATTTCGATTTCGGTCGACGCGCCGACCTTGATCACTGCAACGCCACCGGCCAGCTTGGCCACGCGCTCCTGCAGCTTCTCGCGGTCGTAGTCCGAGGAGGTGTCTTCGATCTGGGTCTTGATCTGCGCAACGCGCGAATCGACCGCAGCCTTGTCACCCACGCCATCGATGATGGTGGTGTTTTCCTTGGAAACCTGCACCTTCTTGGCGCGGCCCAGGTCCTTGATGGTGGCCTTTTCCAGCGACAGGCCGACTTCCTCGGAGATCACGGTGCCGCCGGTCAGCACGGCCATGTCTTCCAGCATCGCCTTGCGACGGTCGCCGAAGCCCGGAGCCTTGACGGCCACGACCTTGACGATGCCGCGGATGGTGTTGACCACCAGGGTCGCCAGCGCTTCGCCTTCGACTTCCTCGGCAACGATCAGCAGCGGCTTGCCGGCCTTGGCGACGCCTTCCAGCACCGGCAGCAGGTCACGGACGTTGGAGATCTTCTTGTCGTGCAGCAGGATGTACGGGTCATCCAGGTCAGCGGTCTGCGACTGCTGGTTGTTGATGAAGTACGGGGACAGGTAGCCGCGGTCGAACTGCATGCCCTTGACCACGTCCAGCTCGTTGTCCAGGCCCGAGCCTTCTTCAACGGTGATCACGCCTTCCTTGCCGACTTCCTTCATCGCGTTGGCGATGATCTGGCCGATCGACTCGTCCGAGTTGGCCGAGATCGTGCCGACCTGGGCAATGGCCTTGTCGTCAGCGGTCGGCTTGGAGATGTTCTTCAGCTCGGCGACGGCGGCCACGACGGCCTTGTCGATACCGCGCTTGAGGTCCATCGGGTTCATGCCGGCAGCAACAGCCTTGGCGCCTTCGCGGATCAGGGCCTGGGCCAGCACGGTGGCGGTGGTGGTGCCGTCGCCGGCGTCGTCGTTGGTACGCGACGCGACTTCCTTCACCATCTGCGCGCCCATGTTCTCGAACTTGTCAGCCAGTTCGATTTCCTTGGCGACGGACACGCCGTCCTTGGTGATGGTCGGGGCGCCGAAGCTCTTCTCGAGCACGACGTTGCGGCCCTTCGGGCCCAGGGTGGCCTTGACGGCATTGGCGAGAACGTTGACGCCGCGCACCATGCGCGAACGGGCGTCTTCACCGAAACGAATATCCTTGGCAGCCATTGCAGTTACCTCATTGGTAGCGCCGGGCCATGCCCGGCAGCTGGGTGTTTGGAATCAGGGTATGAAGCAGGTCGCGCCGACGCTCAGCCGATGACGGCGAGCACGTCGTCTTCGCGCAGGACCTTGTATTCGACGCCTTCGCTCTTGTACGAGCTGCCGGCGTACTGGCCGTAGATGACCTTGTCACCGACCTTCAGCGACGGAGCGCGCACGGTGCCGTTGTCCAGCGGCTTGCCCGGGCCCACGGCCACGACTTCACCCTTGGTGGACTTTTCCTTGGCGGAGTCCGGGATCAGGATGCCACCGGCGGAAACTTCGTCGGCTTCGATCGGCTTGACCACAACGCGGTCGTGCAGCGGCTTGATGCTCATGTGGGACCTCTTAAGTTATTGATTGGTCTGAAAAAGTCCGGCGATGTTAGCACTCACACCAGGTGACTGCCAGCAACGCGCGTGAAAAAGCCCGACAGGTCGGGAGCACGACAGAGATGGAGACCCCCGGGGACCTTTCAAGGCCCGGCCGGCAAATTTTTATCGATGCGCCGCGACAGCTCGATGTCCGCGGATCCGGTATTTTGGTGATGGGCGTCTCACTGTCAGATATCTGGCGTTCATTTACGACAAAGTGTCACCAGATCGGCTTTAGGGTGGCCCGGCATTCCCAATCACAAGGAGTAGTCGATGCGATTGCTGTCCCCGCTCGCCGCCGCCTGCCTGCTGGCACTGGCCGCCGCGCCGGCCCAGGCCGAGGTCTTCATCAACGAACTGCACTACGACGACAGCACCGCTGCCGGTGACGTCGGCGAAGCCATCGAAGTGGTCGCCACCGCCGGCGAGGACCTGTCCGGCTACCGCCTGTACCTCTACAACGGCAGCAATCCGTCGGCCGCCACGGTCTACGCCAACAACGCAGTACCGGCGGGAACCGCGGCCAGCTGCGGCAGCGCCACCCTGGCCGTGGTCACCTACCCCACCAACGGCCTGCAGAACGGCCCCAACGACGGCATCGCCCTGGTCGACGCCAGCGGCAAGGTGGTCCAGTTCCTCAGCTACGAGGGCGCGATCACCGCTTCCGGTGGCCCCGCCGCCGGCATGACCAGCCAGAACATTCCGGTTGCCGAAACCAACAGCACCGCGGCGGGCACCTCGCTGCAGCTGACCGGCAGCGGCAGCCAGTACGCGCACTTCACCTGGGCCGAATCGGCCAGGCAGACCTTCGGCAGCTGCAACAACAACCAGACCTTCAGCGGCGGTGGCACCCCGGGCCCGAACACGCCGCCTTCGGTGTCCACCACCACGCCCGCACAGGGCAGCAGCACCTTCCCGGCCGCCGCCGACCTGGAAGTGGTGTTCAGCGAGACGGTCAACCTCGCCAGCGGCGCCTTCGCACTGACCTGCGGCACCTCCGGCAGCGTACCGCTGACCTGGCCGGCCAGCGGCAAGAGCGTGAAGCTGTCGACCAATACCGCGCTGGTCGCCGGGGAAGCCTGCCGCTTCGACATCCGTGCCGCACGCATCACCGATGCGCAGGGTGCCCGCCCGGCGACCGACAGCCGCATCGCCTTCACCGTGGCCACCACCACCGGCAACCCGGACCCGGGCAATCCCGGCGGCCCGGCGGGCTATTACTCGAAGGTCAACACCAGCAGCCCCAGCCAGCTGCGCTGCTCGCTGCATGCCACCATCAAGGGCCACACCGCGTATCCGTACAGCGGCTCGGGCACCAGCACCTGGACCATCCTGGAGATCGCCGACGAAGATCCCAACAGCAGTGGCAAGATCCTCGATGCCTACCGCAACCGAAGCTACACCAAGGTGAGCGACCGTGCCGGCAGTGGCGGTGGCCTGAAGTACAACCGCGAGCACACCTGGCCCAATTCGCTGGGCTTTGCCAGCACCACCGGCGACAAGGGCCTGCCGTACGCGCCCTACACCGACACCCACATGCTGTACCTGACCGACGCACAGTGGAACGCCGACCGCGGCAACAAGCCGTTCGGCAAGTGCGACGCCAACTGCGGCGAGCGTGCCACCGAGGCCAACAACGGCCAGGGCGGCGGCAGCGGCGGCTACCCGGGCAATTCGAACTGGGTACGCACGCCGGATGGCAACGCTGGCACCTTCGAAGTGTGGGGTGCGCGCAAGGGCGACATGGCACGCGCGGTGATGTACATGGCCATCCGCTATGAAGGGGGCAAGGATGCGGCCACCGGCCAGTCCGAACCGGACCTGGAACTGACCGACGACCGCAGCAAGATCGTCAAGACCAGCAGCTCGCCGGCCTACATGGGCCTGCTGTCGACCCTGATCGACTGGCATCTTGCTGATCCGCCGAGCGCTGCAGAACGTGCCCGCAATGACGTGATCTACAGCTTCCAGGGCAACCGCAACCCGTTCATCGACCACCCCGAGTGGGCCACCCCGGGCCTGTTCACCTCGGCCAAGCCGGCCACCTGCCAGCTGGCCAACTGACCGCGCAACGCTGCGGTCCACTGCCGTCGCCGGGCCCTGCCCCGGCGACGGCCCTATACTCGACGGTCATGTCGACCGTCGATCCCGTCCTGCTGCTGTTGACCACCTGCCCGGACCGGGCCAGTGCCGAGCGCATCGCGCACGCGCTGGTCGCCGAGCACCTGGCTGCATGCGTGACCCGCCTGGACGGCGCACAGTCGACGTACCGCTGGCAGGGCGAGGTCACCACCGACGCCGAACTGCAGCTGCTGGTGAAGACCACCGCAAGCCGTGTCGATGAAGCCATCGCCCGGATCGTCGAACTGCATCCGTATGAACTCCCGGAGTGCATCGCGGTCGAAACCCGGGCCGGCCTGCCGGCGTATCTGGACTGGATCCGGGCACAGACCCGGGAGGACACTGATTGAAGACTCTGTTTGCGCGTGGCGCCGCCTTGTGCGCTCTGTTGTGGCTTTCATTGCCGGCCTTCGCGCTGGATGAAAAAGATCTGCTGCCGGTGGACCAGGCGTTCGCGCTGACCGCCAGCGCGCCCGAACGTGGCCAGATCCAACTGCAGTTCAAGATCGCCCCCGGCTACTACCTGTATCGCCACCGCACCACGGTGAAGGCCGATCCTGCCTTCAATGCCGCTGCGCTGCAGATGCCCGCAGGCAAGAAGCACCACGACGATTTCTTCGGTGAGGTGGAGACCTACCGCGAGCGCCTGCAGGCCACCCTGCCCGGCGCGCCCACCGATGCCGCCGGCACCATCAGCCTGGAAGTGCGTTACCAGGGCTGCGCCGATGCCGGTGTGTGCTACCCGCCGCAGAAGCGCGTGGTGCAGGTGACCCTGCCCGGCGCGGGCGGTGCGGCTGCCACGCTGCCGACCGCACGCGCCACCGGCGCCAGTGCGTTCAACAACCCGCTGGCTGGCGCCGGTAGTGGCGGTGGCCTGCGGCTGCCGGGCACCAGCAACAGCCAGGCGCTGCCGCTGCCGTCGGAACAGGCGTTCGGCTTCGATGCCATCGCCAGCGATGGCAACACGCTGCTGCTGCGCTTCAGCCCGGCACCGGGCTACTACCTCTATCGCGACCGCACCTCGCTGAAGCTCGAAGGCAGCCCCGGGGTACTGGCCGACAAGCCGCGTTGGCCGGCGGCGCAGTCGCACCGCGACGAGCACTTCGGTGACGTGGCGGTCTATTTCAACCAGGTGGAGGTGCCGGTGCCGCTGCGCCGCAGCCGCGCCGAGGCCGTCGACAGCACGCTGGTGGTGACCTTCCAGGGCTGCCAGACCGATGGCATCTGCTACCCGCCGATGACCCGCCGGGTGAAGTTGTCGATCCCCGCCGGCAAGACCAACGCCACCAGTGATGCACCTGCTGCACGCGACGAAGTGATCCGTTCGCTGCCCGCTTCGGCCGCTGCCAGCACCCGCGAGGCCGCCAACGGCACGCCGCTGCGCCTGCTTCCGACCGTACCCAACGACGCGTCGGCCGCCACGGGTGGTGCCGACGCCAGCAACGGCGCACGCGATGCCTTCGCCGCCGACGCGCAGCAGGACAATGCGCTGCGTACCAAGGCCCCCAGCCGCGTGCCGAAAACCGACAGCTCGTTGCTGTGGGTACTGCTGCTGGCGCTGGGCGGTGGCCTGGTGCTGAATCTGATGCCCTGCGTGCTGCCGATCCTGTCGCTGAAAGTGCTGAGCCTGGCGCAGAGCGGCGAAAGCCCCGAACGCGCCCGCAGCCATGCCATGTGGTACACGCTGGGCGTGCTGGTTGCCTTCGCGGTGATCGGCGCGCTGATGGTCGGCCTGCGCATGCTTGGCAACGCGGTCGGCATCGGTTTCCAGCTGCAGCATCCCGGCGTGGTCGCGGCGTTGGCCTACATCATGTTCGCGGTGGGCCTGAGCCTGTCCGGCGTATTCACGATGGGCGGCGGCATCGGCAACTTCGGCCAGTCGCTGGCGCGACGCAGTGGCCCGGCCGGCGACTTCTTCACCGGCGTGCTGGCCTGCGTGGTCGGAAGTGCCTGCGTGGGTCCGTTCTTCGGCCCGGCGGTGGCCTATGCCTTCGTTGCACCGCCAGTGGCGGCGATGCTGGTGTTCCTGTTCCTCGGCCTGGGCCTGGCCCTGCCGTTCCTGCTGATCGGTTTCGTGCCGGCGCTGGCCCGTCGCCTGCCCAAGCCGGGCCAGTGGATGGAAACCCTCAAGCACGTGCTGGCCTTCCCGATGTACGCCGCCGCGTTGTGGCTGCTGTGGGTGCTGGGCAAGCAGCGCGGCGTGGATGGCATGGCGCTGGCGCTGGGTGGCCTGCTGCTGCTCACCGGTGGCCTGTGGCTGTTCGAGCGCAGCCGCTGGCGCAGCCAGCGCGCGGCCGGGCTGCTGGGCGTGCTGCTGGTGATCGCGGCGCTGGTGCCGGTGTGGGCCGTGACCCAGCTGGCACCGCCGGCACGTGCCGCGCAGGCGAGCAGCGAGAACGTGGTGGAGTATTCGCCGCAGATGCTGGACCGCCTGCGCGCTGACAACCGCGTGGTGTTCGTCAACATGACCGCCGACTGGTGCGTGAGCTGCAAGGCCAACGAACGCGCGGTGCTGTCGCGCCCGGAGTTCAAGGAACTGCTCAAGCGCACCAACGCGGTGTACATGCGCGGCGACTACACCAATGTGGACCCGCAGATCACCGCGTTCCTGGATGAGCACAAGGCCGTGGGCGTGCCGCTGTACGTGGTGTACGGCCCCGGCGCGCCGCCGACGGTGCTGCCCACCCTGCTGACCCAGGCGCTGGTGGAAGAAGCGCTGCTGCGCACCGCACGATGAAGTGGCAACGGCCAGCACTGCTGTGGACAGCGGTGCTGGCTGCCGGGGTTGGCCTGTGGGCCGGCAATCGGCTGGCGCCGCCGCCGGTGGCGCAAACCGCAGCGCCTGTTGCCGTATCGCCGCCGGCGTTGCCGGTGCTGCGCCCTGGTGATCCGCTGCCGGCGCTGGTCCTGCCCGATGCAGACGGCAACGCGCTGGATATCCGCGAGCGCTTCAAGGGCCAGCCATTGCTGGTCAATGTCTGGGCCAGCTGGTGCGGCCCGTGCGTGGAAGAAATGCCCGAGCTGGCCCGCTTTGCCGAGGGCCAGGGCACGCGCGGTGTGCAGGTGTTGGGCCTGGCGCTGGATACGCCGGACGGCGTGCGCGATTTCCTGCAGCGGGTTCCGGTGAACTATCCCATCGTCCTGGATACCCCCGGCCCACGCGATGCCAGCGTGCAGTTGGGCAATGCGCAGGGCCTGCTGCCGTACAGCGTGCTGTTCGATGCGCAGGGCCGGATGGTGAAGGCCAAGCTCGGCCCGTTCGCGCACGGCGAGATCGAAGGCTGGGCGAAGTAAGGTCGGCAGGGCTGCGCCCTGCACCTGCAGAGGCCGAAGCAACAGCAACAGCCGAAGCAACGGCAACAGCGGGCTTCCGTGGGATGGCGGGGCGGTGTCGGATTGCGGGGGCGCCGCAAGTACGTCCTTGTAGGCTTGGCAGCCGCATCCATGCGGCTGACACCCCGCAATCCGACACCGCCCCACCTCTGACAGATTTCCGGCGTCTGATGGATCCACCTCATGCGTGGATGAATCTCCATCGGAATCGAATATTTCGACAATTGAACGAAGAGCATCCACGCATGGCGTGGATCTACGTGTCGACCAAGGTCGACACCCACCAACAGCCGCGGAAATCTGTCGAAGGCGGGGTGGGTCCGGTTGCGGGGGCGTGAGCGCCATGGATGGCGCGACCGAGCTTACAGGGACGTACTTGCAGCGTCCCCCGCAACCGGACCCACCCCGCCATCCCACGGAATGCACGCTTCTGCCGTTGCTTCGGCTGTTGCCGTTGAGGTTGCCGGCCAGCGGCCGGCACTACCGCTTCGGCGGGTGCAGGGCGCAGCCCTGCCGGCAACCCCTCCTTGACCGCAGCGGCCCGGGACCCGGAGAATTACGAGATTAATTCTCATTTGCTGTTGCGCAGGATGCGGGCGGCAGCCTCGACGGCCCTCGATCCCGATGTTCAAGAACGTCCTGTTCCAACTGCACTGGCTGCTGGGCATCAGCGCGGGTGCCATCCTGGCCGTGATGGGCCTGAGCGGTGCGGTCCTGTCGTTCGAGGATGAGCTGCTGCGTGCGGCCAATCCCGGTTTCGCCGCCATCGCCGAACACCATGCCGACAACCAGCAACCGCTCGCCTTGAGTGAACTGGTGCCGTTGCTGCAGGCGGGCAGCGAACGGCCGCTGCAGCGCCTGCGGGTGGATGCCAGCGGCCAGCGCCCATCGGTCGCACGCTTTGCCGGTGGCAAGGACCACTGGGTGTATTTCGATCCCTACAGCGGCGAGCGCTTCAGCGCGCTGCGCGGACAGGCGTTCTTCGATTTCGTCGAGGACCTGCACCGCCATATGGTTGCCGGAGAGCGTGGCTCGTGGATCACCGGCAGCTGCGCGATCGCCCTGCTGTTCTTCACTTTGTCCGGGTTGTACCTGCGCTGGCCACGTCGCTGGTGGCACTGGCGCAGCTGGCTCGCGGTGGAGTGGGCGCGCAAGGGGCGCGGCTTCCTGTGGAGCCTGCATTCGGTGATCGGCACCTGGGTGCTGCTGATCTACCTGATGAGCGCGCTGACCGGGTTGTGGTGGTCGTTCGACTGGTACCGCAACGGGCTGACCCAGCTGCTGGGCGTCGCGCCGCCCGCCAAGCACAGACTCGCCACGGATCTTCCCCTGGATCTGCACAATGTCGAGGCCACGCTGTATGCGCTGCCCGGTGTGCGCCAGGGCTTCATCGACCTGCGCCTGCCGGAGAAGCCCGGTCAAGCACTCAATGTGCGGGTGATGTCGGCGGATCCCGCGCAGCGCGGCGGCCACCATGATCGTGCGCACGACCTGCTGCAGCTCGACCCGGCCACCGGCGCGGTTCTCGACGCGCGCCCGTACGCACGCCAGGGTGCCGGCGGCCAGCTCACCACCAGCATGTTCGCCCTGCACTCGGGCAGCTTCTTCGGCATGCCCGGACGCATCGTGGTGATGCTCAGCAGCCTGGGCATGTGTCTGTTCTTCGTCACCGGTTGGCTGCTGTACCTGGACCGCCGCCGCAGCCAGCGCGCCGCGCGCGCGCTGCGGCAGACCGTTCCGGCAGCAGCACTCCACGCCGGGGGCATACCGTGGCTGGTGGTGCATGCCAGCCAGAGCGGCCTGGCCGAACAGTTGGCCTGGCGTGCGGCGGCACAGCTGCAGGCGGCCGGCCACGGGGTGCAGGTACTGCCGCTTGCGCGCGTGACGGCCACGCAGCTGCAAGCCACCACACAGGCGCTGTTCGTGCTCAGCACCTTCGGTGATGGCGAGCCACCGGACAACGCACGGCGCAGCGCGCGCCAACTGCTGGCACAGCTGCCGGCGCTTTCCAGCCTGCGCTACGGCATGCTCGCACTGGGTGACCATCAGTACGATCAATTCTGCGGATTCGGCATGCAGATGGATGACTGGCTGGCCCGCGCGGGCGCACAGCCGTTGTTCGCGCGAATCGATGTCGATGCTGCTTCGGTGACGGCGCTGCGGAAGTGGCAGCTGCAGCTGACCGGGCTGACCGGCATCGACACCGATGACAGCGTGCTGCCAGCCGCCACGGTGATGCATGACTGGCGTCTGCTCGGCCGCACCCTGCTCAACGCCGGCAGCGTCGGTGGCCAGATCTGGAAGATCCGCCTGGCACCACCGGCTGATGTCGATTGGCAGGCCGGCGACATCCTGCATATCGCACCACGCCACGATGCGGGGCATGTGCACACGGTGCTTCGAGCGCATGGCCTGGATCCCCTGCAACCGCTGCTGATCGACGGTGCTGCGAAAACGCTGTTGGAACTGGCCAGCGAACGCGTGCTGCCCGAAGCCGGCAGTGCATTGCGGGTACAGGATGCAGGCCTATGGTTGTCAGGCCTGCCGTCGCTGCCCGGGCGTGAATACTCCATCGCCTCATGCGCCGCCGATGGCGAGGTGGAACTGGTGGTCCGGCTGGTCCACGACGCAGCAGGTCGCGCGGGGCTGGGCTCGGGCTGGTTGGCGCTGCATGCGCCGTTGAAGGGTGCGGTTGCGGCCCGCGTGCATCGCAACCCTGGCTTCCATCGGCAGCCAGGCACGCCGATGGTACTGATCGGCAACGGCACCGGCATCGCCGGCCTGCGCAGCCTGCTGCGCGAAGCTGCGCATCACGGTGAGCACGGTCATTGGCTGCTGTTCGGCGAGCGCCAGCGCGCGCACGACTTCCTGTTCGCCGAGGAAATCATCCGATGGCAGGCTGACGCGCACCTGCTGCGGTTGGATCAGGCGTACTCGCGTGATATCGACGATGGCAGCTACGTGCAGCATCGCCTGCGCGCTGCGGCGGATGAACTGCACACGTGGCTGGCACGCGGCGCAGTGATCCATGTATGTGGATCGCTGCACGGCATGGCCGAAGGCGTGGACCAGGTGCTGCGCGAGGCACTGGGCGATGAAGCGGTGGAACTGCTGCTGGAGAACGGACGTTACCGGCGCGACGTGTATTGAGTCCGTTCGCCGGGCATGGCCCGGCGTTACCCGTCATGGGTTTCAACGGTAGCGCCGGGCCATGCCTGGCGAAGGCGATCACGCGGCCGCGCGCGGGCGTCGCTCGGGCAGTAGTCGGAACGCTGCCACCGCTTCGGCCAGCGCCTGCACCTGGGCCTGCATCTGCGCGGTCGATGCGCCGGCCTCTTCCACCAGGCTCGCATTGCGCTGCGTGCTGGCCTCCATCTGCACGACGGTCTGGTTCACCTGGGCGATGCCCGCATGTTGCTCGTGCGACGCACTGCGGATACCCGCCAGCAACCCGGCCAACTGCTGCACGCTGCTGACGATCTCGTCCATCGTGGCGCCCGCCTGCTCGGCCTGCGTACTGCCCTGGCCTACCCGCGCCACCGAGTCCTCGATCAGTCCCTTGATCTGCTTGGCCGCGTCCGCACTACGCTGGGCCAGCAAGCGCACTTCGGCGGCCACCACCGCGAAGCTGCGACCCTGCTCGCCTGCACGCGCTGCCTCCACCGCCGCGTTGAGGGCCAGGATATTGGTCTGGAAGGCGATGCCATCGATCAGCTGGATGATGTCGCCGATGCGACGCGACGACGCGCTGATGCCCTGCATGGTCGCCACGACCTGGCCGACCGCGGTGCCGCCGCGCTCGGCAACCTTGGCGGCGTCACGTACCAGTCCGTCAGCACGCCCCGCGGCGTCGGCGTTGCGGCCGACGGTGTCGGTCAGCTCATGCATGGATGCCGCGGTTTCTTCCAGGTTGGCCGCCTGCTGCTCGGTGCGCTGGGACAGATCGTGATGACCGGCGACGATCTCGCTGACACCCACATCCAGGCGCACAGTGGCCTGCTGGATACGGGTGACGATGTGGCCCAGCTGCGCGACAGTGGCGTTGGCATCGTCACGCATGCGGGCGAACACGCCCTGCAGGTCGCCCTCCATGCGCACGCTCAGGTCGCCGCGTGCCAGTGCGGCCAGCAGCGCCTGCAGGTCGCCCAGGTTGGTCTCGAAAGTGGACAGCAGGCGATTGATGCTGGTCGACAGCGTGCGTACGAACCCCTGCTTGCCCTCCAGCGCGATGCGCCCCTGCAGCTCGCCATGCGCTGCCGCGTCGACCAATGCCGCCACTTCAGTTTCCAGCAGCGTTTCCAGCGCGCGGCTGCGCCATTCCACCGCGACACCAAGGAAGTGGTCGTCCTCGACGACGGCATTGGCGATCAACTGATACCGGGTACCGGCGTGGCCGATCTCACGCTCTTCGCGCTGACGGACACCGATCAGTCCCGCCAGCGCCGGATGCAGGCGGACCGCGTCGCTGCCGAGCAATGTCTCTGCGGGAAGCGCCAGCAGCTGCAGCAGCGCCGGGTTGGCGTAGGCCACCTGCCCTTCCGCATCAACCACCATCAAGCCGGTCTGGGCACTGTCCAGCGCCTGCCGCACGCGCGTGTTGCCGCGTGCCACCGCGCGTTCGGTCTCGGTGCGCGCACGCAGGCGCTGCTGCATGTCGACCAGGCGCTGCGCGAGCTGGCCGATCTCATCGTTGGCGTTGTGCACGCGCAGCGTGGTGTCGAGCCGGTCATCCGCGATATCGCCTGCAAAGCGCAGGGTGTCCTGGATCGGTCGACGCACCGCGCGTACCACCAGTACCAGGCTGGTGATCAGCACGCCGGCCACCAGCATCAGGGTGGCCACGAACAGCACGCTGGCCATCCTTGCGCCCGATCGCTGACGCAGCTGTGCCTGTTCCAATGCCGCAACCTGAGCCTGCTGGAAGGCGGCCAATGCCGGGCCGACGGCTGCCGCGGTTTCGAGCAGCGACTGTGCCTCCACGTCCAGGCCGACGCGTGCAGCGGTATAGCCAAGCAACGCGGCCTGGTAGGCTTCCATGCCGTTGCGCACGCGTTCCTGCACGTCAGCTGGCAGGCCGGCCAACGCCAGATCGAAGGGCAGCTTTTCTTCGCTGGCACGATCGGCGTGGGTGGAATCGCCATCGAGCAGCAGCAACGCTTCCTGGCGCCGCATCCGCTGCACATGCAGGGACAGCGCAGGGCGCTCCAGCGCATCCACCTGCGCCTGCAGCGCGTCGGCGGCCTGCTGCAGCTGCGCGGCCAGACCAGCGTCGCCGCGTCCCATCTCATCTACCCGCTCGAACAACGCGGCGATGCCCTGTGAGAATGCATCGACGGCCTCGGTCATCGCCTGCAGCACCTTGCGCCGGCCCGCGTCCATCGGCATGCCCCGCAACGCCTGCAGGTCCTGCTTCAACATCTGCTGCGTGGCCAGCAACTGGCTGCGGTCCACATCATCGAAACTGCGCGCATACTGGGTCTGCAGGCGCCGGGCCTCGGCCACCCGGGCGGCCAGCGAAGCAACGCGGTCACTGCCGTGCTGGTAGCTGGCCTGATCGCGGGCCGCCTGCGTGCTCGCATGACTGGTCCAGGCGTGGACGGCGGCGATGGCCACCAGTCCCAGGCTGCAGACCAGCAGGGTCGCCTTGAGCTTGTCGGCGACGCTGAGCCGATGTGGCTGCAGCCAGCGCAGCAGGCCTGGGAAACGGGAACGCAACCCGACAACGCGGCTACGCAGGGACCGAAGGTGGGGAACGACGGCCGACATGACAGACTCCAGGCGGAAGGACGCACCTGTATCGACCGATCTCAGTGGAACTTTAGCGTCCGACTGAGTCCTGCCGCGGGCAGTACCCAGTCGTCGCTGTTGTACCGGCCGCAGGCGACGAGGGGATGACACCGGCGAGGCACACTTGACCTCAACCCCGGTTGCGGTAGCACAGTGGAGCCCCCCGCCCGTGGTGCCTGCCATGTCCATCGACGTCCCCCGCTACCTGCAGCGCCTGCAGCTGGATGCCCCGCCACCGCTCACGCTGGCCGGGCTGACCCTGCTGCAGCAGCGCCACAACGCCCTGCTGCCGTTCGAGACCCTTACCAGCCTGCTGCGCGATGCGGTCGCCATCGACCTGGACAGCGTCCAGCACAAGCTGCTGCACGCGCAGCGCGGCGGCTACTGCTTCGAACTCAATGGCGCGTTCCTGGCCCTGCTGCAGGCCCTGGGCTTCGATGCGCAGCCGCTGAGCGCACGGGTGCTGCTGTCGGCTGCAGAGGGCGAACTGACCGCGCGTACGCATCTGCTCCTGCGGGTGCGTCTGCAGGAAGCGGACTGGTTGGTCGATACCGGCTTCGGCAGCCTGACCCCGACCGTGCCACTGCGCCTGCATGAGAGCGCAGTGCAGGACACACCGCATGAGCGCTACCGCGTGCGGCGGCTGGACGATGGCGACTTCATGCTTGCCGCCGAAGCAGGGGATGACTGGCGGGCGCTGTACCGCTTCGACCTGCAGCCACCGGCGCCGATCGATAACGAAGTGGGCAACTGGTACGTGTGTACGCATCCGCAGTCGAGCTTCCCTGGCCAACTGCGTGCATCACTGACCGGGCCGGATTGGCGACGCACCATCGGCAGCGGCAACTACACCGAATATCGCCCGGGCCAGGTACCGGCCAAGCGCCCGCTGCGCGATGTGCAGGACGTGCGCGAGGTGCTGCAGCAGGGCTTCGGCATGCGCCTTCCGGACGATCCGCGATTGGATCCAGCCATTGCCGACTGGCTGCAGCGATCGCGCGCCGCGTCCGTGTAGAGCCACGCGATGTTCGGCTGCTGACCGGAGGGCTATGGGGTGACGGGCGCCTGCAGGGCGATCCGGTTGCCTTCGCTGTCGCGGATCTCGGCCACCCGCCAGTCACCGGCCACGTCCGGGCCAAAGCACAGCACCGCGCCAGCCTGAAGGGCACGCTGCAGGCTGTCATCCAGATCGTCCACGCCCAGGTAGATGCGCGGTCCCTGCTCCGAGGGCAGGTAGTCAGCACCGTGCACCAGCGCCATGCTGGCACCCGCGTCCCTATCGTTGAATGGCAGGTACGCCATCCGGCAGTCATGCACGTTGATCGGGGTAGCGATGTCCACCTGCAGCCATTGCCGATAGAACGCCATGGCACGGTCCAGGTCGGCAACGGGAACTTCAACGTGCAGGATGGGATTCATGGTGATCATGGCTGGGCGTGCAGGCGGATGAAACACAGGATCGCAGCTCTGCACACCACACGATACGGCCACAGGTGGCATGCTGGCAGCCCGACACCGAGCTGGAACTGCGCATGTCCCTGACCGATCACCGTCATGCGTTGGCCCCACTGGGCTACCTGCGCGTTGCCATCAACCTCGGCAACCCGGTGCTGGCCCAGGGCGACGCCGATGCACCACGCGGGCCATCGGTGGAACTGGCCACCGCGCTGGCACAGCGGCTGGATGTGCAGGCCCGCTTCAGTTGCCACGACGCGGCCGCATCGGTGGTGGCAGCTGCGAGCGACGATGCGTGGGACCTGGCCTTCCTGGCGGTGGACCCGGCACGCGCCGACCGCATTGCCTTCAGTGCACCGTATGTGGAGATCGAAGGAACCTACCTGGTGCGCGATGACAGCCCAGCACGGCAGGTTGCAGATCTCGATCGCGACGGGCTGCGCATCGCAGTGGGTCGCGGCGCCGCCTACGATCTGTTCCTCAGCCGCGAGCTGCAGCAGGCAACGATTGAGCGTGCCGACACCTCGGCCGCCGCCATTACTCTTTTCGACCAGCAGCGGCTGGATGCAGCGGCCGGCGTACGCCAACCCCTGCAGGCCTGGGCACAGGCGCATGCCGGCCATCGCGTGCTGGCAGATCGCTTCACCGTGATCCAGCAGGCGGTCGCAGCGCCTGTTGCTAGACCCGCAGCGGCGTTGCAGGCACTGTTCGCGGAAGTAGAGGCCATCAAGGCCGGACCGCTGCTGGGCGAAGCCTTCGCACGTGCCGGGCAGGCAGTCACGCTGGTGCGCTGACGCACACTCCCCGTCACTACGCTCGCCTGGCGCTATCCCGCGTCGGCGGCCTGCATGTGCCGCACATGCTCGGCTGCCTGCGCGTGCAGCCATTCGCGGAAGGCCAGGAAACCACGGTGGCGTATCGAGCGCTGCGGGTACACCAGCCAATGCGGCCATGCGGTTTTCAGGCGCAGGTCCGACAACGCAACCAACTGGCCGGAATCCAGCAGCAGCCGCGCCCGGGTGACCCGTCCCAGCGCAACACCAACGCCGTCCAGTGCGGCGCGATGGTGGGCCTCGGAATCATCCAGCACCGCCACGAACCGCGCCGGTGGGCGCTGTCCGACCAGCGCGAACCATGCGCCCCACGCACCGTCTGGGTCTCCCAGCAGCGGCCACTGCGCCAACGGTAGGTGGCCGATGCCGCCCATGCGCTCGATCAGTGCCGGGCTGGCCATCGGCAGCAGCCATTCGTCGAACAACGGTTCCACCACCAGCCCCGGCCATTGTCCGCTGCCCAGCCGCAGCGCCGCATCGAACTGCAGTTGCCGGTCGAAGTCGATCAGTCGTTCGCTCGATTGCAGATTGATTTCGATCTGTGGATGCGCCGCCACGAAATTGCCCAGCCGTGGCACCAGCCATGCGCTGGCCATCGACGGCACGGCACTGAGGGTGAGCACATGTTCGGGGCGCGCGGCGTAGGGCTGGAAGGCTTCGTTGATCGCATCCAGATGGGGCCCGACCTGATCCAGCAGGCGCTGCCCTTCCAGGGTCAAGGCCACACCGCGTGCCTGCCGGATCAGCAGCGGCTGGCCCAGGCGTTCCTCGAGCTGTCGCATCTGATGGCTGAGCGCACTGACCGTCAGGTTCATCGATGCGGCGGCGCGGGACAGGTTGCCCAGGCGTGCGGCAGCGACGAAGCCCTGCAGGGCATGTAGCGGTGGGCGGGACATAAGCCTTGAATTCCTCTCAAGTCGACCTTGCGGAAATGTCGCTTTTTGCGCACCCATGCTGCCCGTATCGTGCATTCCACTCAAGTGGAGGCACGATCATGAACATCTTCAGCGGTCTGTTGTTCCTGCAGGGTCATGTGACCAACGTTGCCCTGGCTCAGCGCCTGGCCGAACCGGTTCCCGCAGCGCCCGATGCGCGTCAGGCATCGCGGCCGGCCAGCGTCCCGGCCACCTCGGGAAGTGTCACCACCCGCGCTGCAGGTACTCCGGCAACCACGGCTCCGGATCGATAGCGAGCGCGCGATACGCATCGATGGCTTCGCGAAGTGCGGCCACACCGACCGGCGTGCGCAGGCTTTCCTCTTCCGGCACCTGCGCTGCGGCCCAGTCATGCAGCCGGTCCAGACGCTGGACCATCGCCGCCCGCAGCCACGGCCGCAGCGGATACGTGTGATAGCCCTGCTGTGCCAGCGCACGTACCGCCTCGGCCAGTGCGGCGTTGGCCCCGCGCACCCATTCGGTGCGCCCACCGGCCTTGTCCTGCACCGTCATCGGTGCCGGCGCACGATGCAGCTTGAAGGGCCGGCGCAACTGCAGTTCCAGGTCACGCGCATCCCGCTCGGACTCCGCCTCGACCAGCGCGCCCGCTTCCAGATCGAAGAACTCGAACCAGCGCCGATGCAGCGCACAGATCCGGCCCAGCGGATCGCGCGAGAAACCAATCTTCGCGTAGTCCTCCCAGGCACAGGGAAAGACATAAGCGAACACGCGGCCATCAATGCGGATATCGGAGTCCATCGGCGCACGATGACGATGCCCGCATGTGCGGAACGTGCAGGCGTCGTGCAGACGGGCGCGCGGCAGGTCAACGTCGCTGCAGCGCTTCCTGTATCGCCGCGGCCACATCGGTGTTGTCGATGTAGCTGCCATCGTTCAAGCGCACATGCTGGCGATAGCCGTTGTCGACACCGCGCACGCGTTTACCCAGCAGCTCGGCGCCGTTGCCCTTGGCCCACAGTGGCACCAGGCCGTTTGAATGGTTGCCGGTGGGGCGGAAGCTCATGCCCGGCATGCGCCCCCGGCCGTGGTTGCGCACCGGTTCGAAGGCCACCTGCTGTGCGTTCGGCCCCATCGGCATGCTGTTGTCGTGGTCGGTGGTGACAATCAGCAGATTGCGCTCCCAGCCACCGTTCTCCTCGATCCACGCCATGACCGCCGACACGGCATCGTTGAACTCGACGGTCTCTTCGATCAGACGGCCAAACTGCGGCTGCCCGGTGCAGGCGCCGTAGTGCCATTCACTGCCGCAGGCGCTGGTATGCGCTGCCCAGTCGGTGGCACCGCCTTCAACCATCAGGAACAGGCCCTTGGTTGAGCGCTGCTGCAGGAACTGCAGCGCGCCACGGGTCATCGTCGCCAGGTCCGGCACGCTGTCGATCTTCTTCACCCCCGATGGTGTGCTCGCGTCTTCGCCCAGTACCTGCAGCTGCCGCGCCTGCTGCAGGGTGTTGGCCACGCGCGGTACACCGATCAGCGGCCGGTCGGAGGGCACCAGGCCCTGCGCCAGTGCAACGAACTCGGCCTTGCTGCGGATCAACCGCCACGGCCCCGATGGATTTCCGGCAATGGCCGTGCCCGCCTCAAGCTGCTGCCAATCCTGCTGCGACACCCACTCCCAGGGGTTCCCGCAGCCCTCGGCCACCGGGCCCTGCGGCCCGTCGACGCAGGCTTGTCCATTGACGCTGTATCCGGGTCCGCCGGTGCCCATCACCAGATCCATGTGGCCCTGGGCCAGCATCTGATGGGCGATCTGGTGATAGCTGTTGCGTGATTCGGCCTGCGCAGCGAATGCAGCCGGCGTGGCATGCGCGAACGGCACCGAGGTCACCACGCCGGTGGCCATGCCCAGGCGTTTGGCACGCAGCGTGTTGAACTCCACCGGTACACCGTCGTTGTCGACGTTGATGGCGTTGTTGTAGGTCTTCACCCCCGAGGACAGCGCCGTGCCGGCCGCCGCGCTGTCGGTGGCCACCGCCGCCAGGTACTGATACCCAGCGAAGGGCAGATCCGCCGCAGGCACGGGCGTGGCGTCCCATGCCTTCTGCGCGTCGTAGCCGAGCGTCTGCGCCGCATCGTGCGTAGGCTGGCTGCTGGCGTTGAGCGGGAACGTTGTCACCGCCAGCCGCTGCGGGAAGTCGGCATAGGGGGCGCCTTCGCGGCTGCCGTATTGCCAGTAGGCGGCGGCGTCCCAGGTGCCCCAGCCGGCGCCATCGTTGATCATCACGATGACGTTGTGCGGCCGTCCCTGCGCCGGTTCCGGCCTGTCGGTGCGTACGTCGTGGTGGCAACCGGTGATGGCAACCAGCGCTGTCAGGATGGCCGGCCGCAACCAGCCCCCGAGGTTCGTTTTTTTCATCAGCAGTCCCAGCAGCAAGCGAAGTGATCCGGCCTCATTTGCGACGTTATATCATTTCAATATTTCAGAAACAGTCATCCAGCGCGGGCGCGCGCCGTTACGCTGTCGCCGTATGCCCTCCATGACTTCTTCCCGTTCCCCTGTGTCATCGATCACGATCGATGCCCTCTCCCTCGAGATCCTCCAGCAGCAGCGCGCGGAACTGCAACGACCGCCGGCCTCGCTGACCAAGCTGATGACGGCCTACACCGCGTACGACCTGCTCGCGCAGTCGGGCGGTTCGTGGTCGGACACGATCGCCATCGATCCGTGCGACGTACACGAGGTGGCCGACGATGAAACGCGGATGGGCCTGGTGCCCGGCGAACGCATCGCCCTCGGCAGACTGCTGGAGGGCCTGATGGTGGTTTCCGGCAACGATGCCGCGCTCGCCCTGGCCCGTCACCTGGCCGGATCGCAGGCGGCGTTCGCGCAGCACATGAACGACCACGCGCGGGCGCTGGGCCTGCACGATACGCACTTCATCTCCGCGTCCGGCATCACCACCCCGGGCCATCTGTCGACCGCGCGCGACATGGCGATGCTGGCCGCCCACCTGCTTGCCCGCTACCCCGATCTGCTGGCAATCACCGCACAGCGCAGCTTCGCGCACCGCACGCTGCAGAAGGCGAACCAGAACGCCCTGCTCGGCGAAAACGGTGTGGATGGCTTGAAGACCGGTTACACCCAGGCTGCGGGCTTCTGCCTGGCGGCCACCGCCCGTCGCAGGTGCGCTGGACACGCCCTGCCGCTGCGCCTGATCAACGTGGTGCTGGGCGCTGATTCCCGTGCGTCGCGCGATGAGCAGGTGCGGGCGCAGCTTGATGCGGGCTTTGCCATTGCCGCGGCGGCCGAGGCCCAGCGTGTGTGACGGGCAGACCAGGCAGACACCACAGGCAATGCGCTCTATAGTCCAGCGCCCAAAGGAGTACCCCATCGATGGATCGACGGCTCTTGTGCTGGATGCTTGCGCTGTTCTGCACGTTCTCCGCGGCACTCACCCATGCCGGTGAACTCACTCCTGCCGAGAGCGACGCGCTGCAGAAGGATGTGCGATCGCTGCTGTCCACGTTCGCCCGCGGCGACACCGATGCCATGATTGCGCGCACGCATCCCAGCGTGAAGCGGTTTGCCGGCGGCGATGCGGCCTATGTGAAGGCCGCACGCGATGCGATGAAGACACTCGACGACATGGGCGTGAAGGTCATCAGCGATGATGTCGGTGAACCGACCCGCACCTATGCTGCCGGCGACGAAGAAGTCTGCTTCGTGCCACGGACCACGGTGTTCACCGTCGAAGCGCAGACGGTGAGAAGCCTCGCCTTCATGGTCGCCATCCGGCACGTCGGTGAAACGCAGTGGCGCTACATCGATGGTGCCGCGATGCAGGCGATGCCGGAGCTGCTGCGACAGCTGTTGCCGGACCTGCAGCCTGACGTATCACTGCCCCCGGTCAGCGTCGAGCAACTCCAGGTCGCTCCGCGCACATGATTCAGGTGCTGCGCTTGACGATGGCGACGATCACGCGCTCCAGCTCGGCCTCGGCTGCCGCATGTTCCACCGCATCGGCCGCAACCGCTTCAGACAGGGTTTCGGCGGCACCAAGGATTGCCCAGAGGCCACTGGCCGGTACGACTTCTCCCGCTGCGAACGGTCCCAGCCACTGCGCGCACTTGTCGATGAAATCCTGCTGATAGCAACGGCGCACCGCCCGCAGTTCCGGCGATCCCGCCAAGGCGGCGAGGATGTCCTGGATCTCGCTGCCCTGCGACAGCACGCAATCGATGTAGCCCGACGCGATCGCATGCGCACGCTCCTTCAGCCGCGCTTTCGCGCTGCCGATACGCTCATCGAAGACCACAGTCTGCCTCTGGTCGTAGTCGGCATACAGCGCGGCCAGCAAACCGTTGCGGGTTTCGAAGTGGTCGTAGGCCAGCGGCTTGGCGACACCTGCCGCCTCCGCCAGACGACCCAACGTCAGCGCATCGGTGCCTTCTTCGCCGACCAGCGCCCATGCCACGTCCAGCAGCTGGCGGGCACGCTGTTCGCGGGTCAGGCGACGACGGGGCTCAGGCACGGCAGGGCTGGAAGACAAGGGTGATCGTCAGAGTGCAGGGGTTCCGATCTTACGTCCGATGTCCACCGCCGTCTGCAGATGCGTTTCGGCCATGCCGCTGTCGGCATCCAGCAGCAGCGTGGATGACAGCACCGGCGCTCCGCAGTAATCGAAGATGCCCTGGTCGATCTGGGTCTTCATCGCCTCGCCATAGCCACGCCGGTCGATCATCTGCTGGCCGGCGCCGCCCAGTCCGACCAGATGCACCTGCAGCCGCTGCAGCTTCTTTTCCACCTTGCCATCGGCACCTTCGTCATAGGCCCAGCCCTGGGTGAACACGCGATCGATCCAGCCCTTCAGCAGCGCCGGGAACGACCACCAGTAGAGCGGATAGACCAGCACGAGCGTGTCGGCCGCATCCAGCCGTGCGTGCTCGGCAGCCACATCGGCCGGCAGCGCTGTGGTCCTGCGGAAGAACGCGTGGTCCTGCGCGTTGAAGCGTGGATCGAAACCTTCCGCCATCAGATCCACGGTGGTGACCGTGTTGCCGGCGTCGGCGTTGACGATGGCCTCGCCGATCCGCGCCGCTACGGCGTGGGTGAGCGAGGAAGGTTCGGGGTGCGCGACAACGATATGGGTGTGCATGACAGCAGCTCTCGGATTCATTAGTTACCAATAGTAACTATCGGGCGGGCTAGCAACAGCATCACCGATAGGACGCTGTCGCGCGGCTCATGTGAGGCCCCTGCATGCGTGGGAACCCATGCCCTCCATGCAGCGTTCACCGTACCTGCGCCGGACTGCAACGGGCGCCCACGTAAGGTCACCACTCTCCCCCAGCATAGGTGTCGACGCATGGCCATCAAGACCGCAGAAGACCTGTTCATCCACGAACTGTCCGATATCTACAGCGCCGAGAAGCAGCTGACCAAGGCTCTGCCGCGGCTGGCCCGCGCAGCAGAAAATCCCGAACTGGCCACCGCCTTCGAGACCCACCTGGAAGAAACCCAGGGCCAGATCGAACGCATCGACCGGGTTGTCGAGCTGCTGGGCATCCGCCTCAAGCGGATCAAGTGCGCGGCAATGGAAGGCCTGGTAGAGGAAGGAAAGGAAGTGATCGATACCATCGACGAAGGGCCGGTGCGCGACGCCGCCTTGATCGGTGGTGCACAGAAGGTCGAGCACTACGAGATCGCCTCCTACGGCACCATCGCCGCCCTGGCCAAGCAGCTGGGCTACAAAGAGGCGCTGCCGCTGCTGCTGGAAACGTTGGAAGAAGAAAAGGCCACTGACGAGAAACTGACGTTGCTGGCCAAGAGCGGCGGTAACGCGCGGGCTGCTCAGGCCGCCTGATTCCATGGCAGACGCATAGCCGATGCCGCCAGGGAGGGCGGCCACGGCCAGCAGCAGAGCACGCAGATCACAGTTGCGCCTTCGCGCCGAAAGCACACCAGGCAGCCATGGCCTTGATGCTGGAAAGCAGAAACTTTACGCACCACCGCAGCATTCGCACGACAACACACCATGCAAAGCAGCAATGAACGACCCACGCCGCTACCGCGCCTGCTCCTTGTGGAAGACCAGCTCGATCTGGCTGATCTGATGGAACAGGCCCTGACCGACGAAGGCAATGAGATCGCCCACGCCAACAGTGTCTTCGAGGCATTGGGCATGCTCGACAGTGGCCACTTCGATGGCGCCGTTCTGGACGTGGAACTTCGCGACGGCGTGGTGTTTCCCGTTGCCGATCGGCTGCTCGAGCTCGGCATTCCTTACCTTTTCGCTTCGGCGGTATATGACCAGCTGGTGCCGGTCAGGCATCGGCGTGCGCCGTTCCTGGCCAAGCCGTTCCATGTGCAGGGACTGCAGCGCGCGGTACGCGAAGCGCTCGGCAGGATGCCCCCCTCGCCGGCACCGCCCCACTAGCCCGCACGCGCTTACGGCTTGAACAAGCCGTTGAGCTCGGCACCTGACGGGGTGCCCGGCAGCGCGTCGAATGAACCGGTGGCAAGCATCTGCTCCGATGCTCTGAGGAAGCCTGCCCACGCACTGCGGGCCAGCGCTCCGCCGACGCTGACCCGGCGCACGCCCAGACTGGCCGCCTGCAGCAGCGTCATCTGCCCGGGCGAAGCGATCAGCAGGTTGACCGGCTTGCCACCGGCGGCTTCCACCACGGCGCGGATCTGCTCTGCGCTGCGGATGCCAGGCGCATACAGGCAATCGGCACCCGCCTGCGCATAGGCGCGGATGCGGGCCAACGTATCGTCCAGATTGGGGCGCCCGACAAAGAAGTTTTCCGCGCGCCCCACCAGCATCACCTCGTGCCCGCTTTCGTCGATGGCACGGCGCGCTGCGCTGAGGCGGGCCACGCTGTCTTCGATGCTGCGCAGCGGATGCTCTGCATCGCCGGTGGAATCCTCGATCGACAGGCCGGCCACGCCGGTGTCGATCGCCATCGACACACTCTCGTGCACCGCCTCCGGGCTGCTGCCGAAACCATCTTCGAAGTCGGCGTTCACCGGCAGATCGGTCGCCGCCACCATCGTCCGCAGATGGGCGAGGATTTCATTGCGACCCATCGCCCCGTCAGGCTGCCCGTGGGCCCAGGCATGGCCGGAGCTGGTGGTGGCCAGTGCCTGCGCACCCAGCCGCGCCAGCGCCACGGCACTGCCAACATCCCATGGGTTGGGCAGCAGGAAGCAACCGGATGCATGAAGTGCCCTGAAGGCAGCCCGGCGGTTCTGGATCGCGTCGACACTCATCACGGACTCCTGGTTCATACGCCTTCCCAAGCTGCCAACAGGGCAACGGTCACTTGGCAGCGCGCTTCACGGCGCCGCCGCCCGGTGCCGCTGTCGTCTGCAACGGCAGCCCCTGCAACACCGCCTTGTCCAGCTTCGCCGCCACGCCAACACTGCGCCCGGCCAGGTTGGCCACCTGGTACTGCACCGCCACGCCCAGCACCTGGGTCGCCTCGGACAACGTCAATCCATAGGCCTGGCGCAGCCACTGCAGCATGCCCGAGGTGGCGATGCGCAGCGCATCGTCGCTGGAGCCGCCCTGGCCCAGGGTCATGACCTGCGTTGCCGATTCCACCCGCGGCGTTGCGATCGCATGCTGCTTCAGCAGCTCGACCTTCACCTCCACATCGAGCGACGTCTCCAGCGCCCACTGCGTGGTTTCGCCGTCGCCCTGGAGCGCGTGGCCGTCACCCAGGTACATCAGCGCGCCAGGCTGCTGCACGGGCAGGTAGACCGTATTGCCTTCGACCACGGCGTTGAAATCCATGTTGCCGCCGAAGTCGGCGGTATCGCCGGTGGAGAAGGGTGGATAGCCGAAGCCCGGCGCCAGCGCCAGGCCGCCGAGCATCGGCTTCACCGGCACTTCGAAATGCCTCAGGCCACCACTTGCGCCCTGCGGACGGGCGACGCCCCTGCTGCGGTCCAGTTGCCAGCGCACGGGCTTGCCCAGCCCGCTGGCTTCGGCGGCCACCCGCGGTGTCTTCAAGCGTCCCACCAAGCCATCCAGGCTGTCGGCATGGTCGCGGTTGAGCTTCAGCGAGGTCAGCGTGATCGCCAGCGTATCGCCCGGTTCGGCACCGACCACGAAGAACGGCCCCACCTGCGGATTGCCGAACAGCGCACGGGTAACGCCGTTCTCGTCCACGCCGCCAGAGTCCAGCGTGCGGGTCTGCACCGAGTCTCCCGGCCAGATCACCAGCACCGGCGCGCGGTCGGCGCTGAAGGTATTGGAATAGTCGGTAGGCGTGAACACATGGCGCTGCGGTGCGGTCGAGGCCCGCGCCGGTACCTTCCACGCGCTGAAGGCGTGGACGGCACGCACTTCGCGGTTGTTGGTGTCCGGCTGATCGCTCTGTCCCTGCATCCGCGCGCCGTCAATGCGCCCATCGAACTGGTAGCGCTGGCCCTGGCTGTCCGTTGCGGTAAACACCATCTGTCCGGCGCTCAGGGTGCCGGTGACCGGATCGGCATCCAGCCGACCGGCGATACGCCCGCCCTGCACGTCCAGATGCAGGGTCTGGTAGTTCCTGTTGCCCCACAGGTCGGTGGCAACGATCCATTGTTCGGCAGCCAGCGCATTCAAAGGCAGCATTGCCAGCAGAAGTGCGGGCAATCGCAGGGAGATAGGCAAGGCGGGCATCCATGAACGCCGACATGGCGGGTAAGCGCAGTGTAGGAATGCCATGGCAACCTCCGCAGTGTCGAACGTAATGCGGCCCGGCGGCGGCGGCCCTGCATGGGGGATGGTCGGCGCGCGCAATTTCCACTATCTATAGAAAGCCTTCCCGCGCCCGTCCACCACGCAACCACGCGGACGAAGGCATTTTTCAAACAGATGTTTTAAACACCACTAATTTCGCCGAACTGGACAGCATCCTCAGCTTCCGCCAGACTGCCGCCCTTTCCCGTCAATCGGATCCCATGGCGAAGCTGCTGGTCCTGCATGGCCCCAACCTCAACCTGCTCGGCACCCGCGAGCCGGAGGTCTACGGCCACACCACGCTGGCGGACATCGACCAGGCGCTGGTCGCCCAGGCCGCTGCCGCAGGTCATGCGCTGGAGAGCCTGCAGTCCAACGCCGAGCACGTGCTGGTGGATCGTGTGCAGGCCGCACGCAACGACGGAACCGCCTTCATCCTGATCAACCCGGCCGCCTTCACGCATACCTCGGTTGCCCTGCGCGATGCGCTGGCGGCGGTGGCGGTGCCGTTCATCGAGATCCACCTGTCCAACCCGCATACCCGCGAGCCCTTCCGCCAGCACAGCTATTTCAGCGACAAGGCGGTTGGCGTGGTGTGTGGCTTCGGTGCCGACAGCTACCGCTATGCGATGGACGCGGCATTGGCACGCGTGCAGGCTGCTGCCGCGTCATGAGCCTGTCGCGCGTCCTCGCCAGCGTTGTGCTGTGGGCCGGCCTGTGCGGCGCTGCCGCCGCGTCCGACCGTGAGGCCGAAGGCATCGACTGCGCGCACCCGACCACCACGATGGAGAGCGACCTGTGCGCCTCGGACGTGGCAGCGGCCGCCGACGTCGAACTCAATGCCGTCTACGCCCAGGCGCGCAGGCAGCTGCGCACGCCGGCCAACGGTGGCAGCTGCAGCTACTGCGGCAACGCCGAACAGGAACTGGTGCTGGCCCAGCGCGCATGGATGCAGCTGCGCGACCACGACTGCCAAGCGGTGTACGCCCTCAATTCCGACGGCACCGCGCGCAATGGCGCACAGATGCGCTGCCTGATCACCCTCGCGCGCGACCGCACCCGGCAGCTGCGCGACTTCTACGAACTGCTTTGACCCGAGCGCAACGCGCTTCCCACCACACTGACATCAAAGAGCAAAGAGGCCACCATGGATCTCCGCAAAATCAAGAAGCTGATCGACCTGCTGGAAGAGTCGAACCTGGCTGAAATCGAAATCAAGGAAGGCGAAGAGTCGGTGCGCCTGTCGCGCGCTCCGGTGTCCGGCTACGGCATGATGCAGGCCCCGCCGCAGATGATGATGGCCGCCCCGGTCGCCGCCCAACCGGCTACCCCGGCAATGCCGATGCAGTCGCCGACCGAAGCCTCCACCGGCGGCACCGCCAAGCCGGGCAACGCGCTGCCGGAAGGCCACGTGCTGCGCTCGCCGATGGTCGGCACCTTCTACGCCTCGTCCTCACCGGACAAGCCGGCGTTCGTCAGCATCGGCCAGCAGGTCAAGGCCGGCGAGACCCTGGCCATCATCGAAGCGATGAAGATGTTCAACCCGATCGAAGCCGATGCGTCGGGCACCATCGTCGCCATCCTCGGCGAGAACGGCCAGCCGGTGGAATTCGACCAGCCGCTGTTCGTGATCGGCTAAGGGGCGGCTGCCATGCTCGACAAAGTCGTCATCGCCAACCGAGGGGAAATCGCGCTGCGCATCCTGCGCGCGTGCAATACCCTGGGCATCCGCACGGTGGCCGTGCACTCCACGGTCGACCGCAACCTCAAGCACGTGGCCATGGCCGATGAATCGGTCTGCATCGGTCCGGCGTCGTCGGCGGAAAGCTACCTCAACATCCCGGCGTTGATCGCTGCGGCCGAGGTCACCGACGCCCAGGCCATCCACCCGGGGTATGGCTTCCTGTCCGAGAACGCCAACTTCGCCGAGCGCGTGGAAGAGTCCGGCTTCATCTTCATCGGCCCGAAGGCAGACACCATCCGCCTGATGGGCGACAAGGTCGAAGCGATCCGCGCCATGAAGTCCGCCGGTGTGCCGTGCGTACCCGGCTCGGGCGGCCCGCTGGGCGAGGACATCGTCGCCAACACCAAGATCGCCCGTGAGATCGGCTACCCGGTCATCATCAAGGCGGCCGGCGGCGGCGGTGGCCGCGGCATGCGCGTGGTGCACGCCGAAGCCTCGCTGAAGACCTCCATCGAAACCACCAAGAGCGAGGCCAAGGCCGCGTTCGGCAATGGCGAGGTCTACATGGAGAAGTTCCTGGAGAATCCGCGCCACGTGGAGATCCAGGTGCTGGCCGACGGCCAGGGCAATGCCATCCACCTCGGCGAGCGCGACTGCTCGATGCAGCGTCGCCACCAGAAGGTGGTCGAGGAAGCACCGGCACCGGGCATCACCACCGAGCAGCGCGAGCAGATCGGCAAGGTGTGCGTGGAAGCCTGCATCCGTATCGGTTACCGCGGCGCCGGCACCTTCGAGTTCCTGTACGAAGACGGCCGTTTCTACTTCATCGAGATGAACACCCGCATCCAGGTGGAGCATCCGGTCACCGAGATGGTCACCGGCATCGACCTGGTCGCCGAACAGCTGAAGATCGCTGCCGGCCAGAAGCTGTCGATCAAGCAGAGCGACGTGGTGCTGACCGGCCATGCGATCGAGTGCCGCATCAACGCCGAAGACGCCGAAACCTTCGTGCCGAGCCCGGGCACCATCACCGGCTTCCACGCACCGGGCGGCCCCGGCGTGCGCGTCGATACCCACATCTACAGTGGCTACCGCGTACCGTCGAACTACGACTCGATGATCGGCAAGCTGATCGTGCACGGTCCGGACCGCGAGACCGCCATCGCCCGCATGCGGGTGGCGCTGAGCGAGATGGTGGTCGATGGCATCAAGACCAACATCGCCCTGCAGCAGCGCATCATGCGTGACAAGGGCTTCCAGGCCGGTGGCCAGAACATCCACTATCTGGAAAAGCGCCTTGCCGAGCGCAAGAGCAAGCCGATCGCGTTGACCTGATCGGCAGCTGCTGTCGCTGCACACGAAAAGGGCGGGGATTTCCCCGCCCTTTTCTGTTTACCGTCCGGTAGCGCGCCGGGCCATGCCCGGCGCTACCTTCAACGCTTGTCGGCAACTTCCGCAGGAATCTGCGAGTTCGCCAAAGGACGCACGCCGTTCGGCGAGGTCGGATCGACGATCACCATGGTCTCGCTGGAGCCATCCGGCCACACCACCTGGAAGGTGCTGCCAGCCGGCAACGACGAGAACGGCACGCCACTCTGCGCGCGGTAAACAGCGGCAACCTGGCTGGCGCCTGCACGGCGCACATCTTCCTGTGTCTTCACCGAGGTCAGTTCCACCTTCGACAGACGCCGGTAGCGGTCCTCGTAGGTGTCGATCATCAGCAGGCCTACCGCACCGGCCGAATACGCCACAAACAACACCACCCAGAACCAGAACTTGGCCCCATGCAGGAATCGACGGTAATTCATCGTCCGTCCCTCGTTCCAATCAATCGCTTGATCCATTCCTTCATTTTCCCCGCACCTTGCCGCGAAACCGCGGCGTCATACACAAAATCACGGAAGTCCTGCGTTCCATCCGGCGAACAGATCCCTCCATTCGCACAAAAGCTGTTGACCAGCACGCTGTCGGCTCCACAGGGAAGACCGAGTTCGCAGGCCGCAACCCGCCATGCCAGTTCACTGAGCTGTTCTCCGGCGACCATGCCGACGAGCGCCTTGTCGCCGGCCGCGCGCAACCCCATGCCCGGCGCGATCGCCATATAGGCTTCCGGATCGCGCGAGGTACGCACGCGCTCGACCAGGTCACGACGGTACTGCTCGTTGTCGTGCAGCGGCTCACCTTCGGCAAACAGCGCCGCTTCGGCAGCGAGGTTGCCCTGCTGGGCCGCACGACGCCGCTCGCCGAGCACCAGCGCCGGCCCCAGCTTGTCGCCGGGCACGAAGCCACCGCAGCGCTGCGCCACCCGCTCGCGCGCCTCCACCATCTCCGGTGCAGCACTCAGGCCAAGGCCGGACAGCACGTTGTTGTCCAGGCGGTAGCCACCCGGATCAACGGCGTACTGCGCGCAGTAGTCATAGACCCGGCTGAGCATCCAGCGCGCCTCGTGGTTGCCCTGGTCGGCCTGCACGCGCAAGCGCTGCGCGTAGGCGTACAGATCGGTGGCACCTTCGATGTCGGCGCGGATATCCAGCGGCAGGCCCGAAGGCAGCGCGGTGCCACGTTCAAAAGCGGCGAGGCGGCGTGCCAGGGCTTCCGGCATCACCGGTGCCAGCGTCCCCTGCGCATCGCTGGCCTGGGCAGCCAGCGGCACATCGACGCGCGCGACCATGTCCCGGCTGTGGCCATTGGCCCGATAACCGGCCACGCCCAGCACGGCCACGGCCGGCAGGACGAGCAACCAGGTTTTCAGGGTCGGGGCGAAAGCCATCGGCAACGGTCGGTGGTACGGCACACAGGAAAGCGCCGAGTTTAGCAAGGCCCGTGAGGCCTGTCTGAATCGGCTTCGTTCATCTCAAGGCATACGGAGACGCCCTGATGGTCTAGCATGGCCCCCTTTCCCGCGATTGCCCTCACCGCCATGCCGTTTCTGGAACTGACCCTGCGTTGCACCGAAGCCACCCAGCCCCGCTATGAGAATGCGCTGGAGGACGTCGGCGCGCTGGCGGTGACCCTGCTTGATGCCGAAGCCGACACCAGCAACGAGCAGGCCATCCTGGAACCCGGCGTGGGTGAGACTCCGCTGTGGGACACCCTGGTGCTCAGCGCGCTGTTCCCGGCCGACAGCAACGCCCTGCTGCTGCTGGCCGCGCTGGAAGCGTTCGACCCGGAGCTGGACTGGAGCAGCGGCAGCTTCCGCGCCGTGGAAGACCAGGACTGGGAGCGCGCGTGGCTGGACCAGTTCCAGCCGATGGACTTCGGCAGCCGCACCTGGATCGTGCCGTGGAACCATGAGCTGCCGGAGGCCGCGCAGGCCGCCGATGCCGCCATCGTGCGCCTCGACCCGGGCCTGGCCTTCGGCTCTGGCACCCACCCGACCACCGCGCTGTGCCTGCGCTGGCTGGACCAGTTGGCCGTCGATGGCCAGCTGCAGGGTCAGCGCGTGCTCGACTTCGGCTGTGGCTCGGGCATTCTCGCCCTGGCCGCGTTGAAGCTTGGTGCCGCCCAGGCCATCGGCGTGGACAACGACCCGCAGGCGCTGATCGCCACCGCCGACAATGCCGAACGCAATGGCGAACAGGCACGCATGCAGGTGTACCTGCCGCAGGACGAGCCGGTTGCCACCTATCCGATCGTGGTCGCCAACATCCTGGCCTCCGCATTGGATGCACTGGCTGAACTGCTGGCCGCCCGTGTCGCCACCGGTGGTCGCATTGCCCTGTCGGGCATCCTGCATGGCCAGGAAGACGAACTGCTGCAGCGCTATGCGGCGTGGTTCGACGACCTGCAGGCCACCCAGGATGGCGACTGGATGCGTATCACCGGCGTACGCCGCGCCTGATCGTGGTTGAATGACCGCTGGATCCGAGCCCGCGCCCTGAGCATGTCCGAGCCGAACCCACCGCGCCGTCCCCTGGCCACGTTCCTGCGCACCGCGCAGGAACGCGATGCCACGCCTGAAGCCACCGGACCGCGCGAACCGGTGGCGACCGATGCAGCGCCGGTGATCGACGACATCGACCCGGCAACGGACATCGTGGCGGCAACAGAAGCAGAATCGCTGGTTGCCGATGATCCAATAATCGAACCGGCCTTCACTGCCACACCCGGCATCGTTGCCACCGTCGCCGATGCGCCCAGCTTCCTCGGCGCGCGCCCACGGGCGCAGCCAACCCCTCGCTGGCATTGGCTGCTGGTGGCCGCATTGGCGCTGCTGCTGTTGCTGCAGAGCGTGCTTGCCGATCGTGCACGGCTGGCCGCCGATGCCGGCACCCGGCCGTGGATCGGCGCGCTGTGCAACGTGCTGCGCTGCACGCTGCCCGCCTGGCGCGAGCCCACTGCATTCACCATGACCAGCCGTGAAATCCGCCCGCTGCCGGCCCAGGCGGGCGTCCTGCAGATCCAGGCCAGCATCCGCAACGACGCGCGCTGGCCGCAGGCATGGCCGGATCTGCGCCTGTCGCTGTCCGATGCCGATGGTCGTGTGATCGGCACCGGCGTGTTCACACCGGCGCAGTACCTCGGTGAAAACCCCGGGGCGGCCCCGCTTGAACCGGGTCAAAGCGCACGCATCGCCTTCCGCGTGCAGGAGCCTGCCGCATCCACGGTCGCATTCACCTTCGAGTTCCTTTGACCTTGGTCGGACCGTCCGGCCGTGGCAGGTCGGGCACGCTCGCGCTAGACTGACCGCCATCACCTCATCCGGTCCGGCGCCCCGCGTGCATGGACCAACCAGATCGGGAACCCCCTTGAACGCTGTCCTTTCTCGTCCTGACAACAGTCGTGGCGCTGCCCGGCCACCGCTGCGCGAACACGTGGCCCAGTCCGTGCGCCGTTACCTGCGCGACCTCGATGGCTGCGATGCGGACGATGTCTACGAGATCGTGCTGCGCGAGATGGAGATTCCACTGTTCGTGGAAGTGCTCAACCACTGCGAAGGCAACCAGAGCCGCGCGGCCGCGATGCTGGGCATCCACCGCGCCACCCTGCGCAAGAAGCTGAAGGAATACGGCATCAGCGCGTAAGCGCAGCACGCCGGGCATGGCCCGGCGCTACCGATTCCGGGTCCGCCTGGTTCAGGTAGATCCACGCCATGCGTGGATGGAAGCCCGCCGGATCACCCACCGCCGCCCGCCTTCCAGTAGTAACGCACCACGTGGAAGAACACCGGCGCGGCGAAGCATACTGAATCCAGCCGATCGAGCATGCCGCCATGGCCCTCGATCATGTTGCCCCAGTCCTTGATGCCGCGGTCGCGCTTGATCGCCGACATCACCAGGCCGCCCCAGAACCCCATCAGGTTGATCAGCAGCGACAGGCCGAACGCCTGCAGCGGCGTGAACGGGGTGATCCACCAGAGCGCGGCACCCAGCGCGCTGGCACAGAGCACGCCGCCGACGAAGCCCTCCACCGTCTTCGACGGCGACAGCTTCGGCGCGATCAGGTGCTTGCCCAGCAGCTTGCCCCAGATGTACTGCAGCACGTCCGACGACTGCACCACGATCACCAGGAAGGCGAACAGCAGCACGTTGCGCGCCGGATCGTAGCCGGGCACGCGCAGGTTCAACAGCAGCGGCACGTGCGAGATGCAGAACACGCAGATCATCAAACCCCACTGCACCTTCGACGTGCGCTCGAGGTAGTGGGTGGTATCACCGCCGATGGTAGCCAGGATCGGCAGGAACAGGAACGCATATACCGGAATCAACAGCGTGTACATGCCGTACCAGTCGATCCACACCAGGTAGTACTGCCACGGCAGCACGATGTAGAACGCGGCCAGCAACGCGTAGTAATCGCCTGATCGTGTCGGCGCCAGGGTGATGAACTCGCGCAGTGCGAACAGCGAGATGATCGCGAACAGCACGATCACGCCGGCGCGTCCGAAGAACAACGCCAGCCCCACCACGATGGCCATTACCCACCACGCGCGGATACGCGAGACCAGGTTGGCGATCACCGCGCTGGGCTTGCCGCGCTGGCGCCAGCGCAGGGTTTCTGACACCAGCGTGGCAAGCACCAGCACCGCACCCACACCGGCGAACAGCAGGCCGGTCTGCTGACCCACACTGCGTGCGGCCAGATCACCGGACATATCGATCATGAAGCTCATGCGCGACCTCCGTTCGGGGCCAGGGCCAGCAGCGCCTGCCGGCTGCGTGCCAGGAACGCGGCCTTGTCCTCATCGGCCTGCAGGCGCAGCGGCGTACCGAAGGTCGCCGTGCACAGCAGCGGCAGCGGCAGGAAACGCCCCTTCGGCATCACCCGCTTGAGGTTGTCGATCCACACCGGCACGAACTCGAGTTCCGGGCGTTGCCGGGCCAGGTGGTAGATGCCGCTCTTGAACGGCAGCAGCGGCTCATCGCCGATGTTGCGCGTGCCCTCCGGAAACAGGATCAGCGAACAGCCCTCATCCACCGCATCACGCAGCACCTGCAGCGGATCCTGATGGCGGTTGCCCGCCTCACGTTCCACCAGCACACCATTGAACACCGCGTCGATCAGATAGCGACGCAGACCATCGCGCTGCCAGTACTCGGCGGCGGCGACCGGGCGCACCTGACGCCGCAGTGCCGGCGGCATCGACGACCAGATCAGCACGAAATCACCATGACTGGCATGGTTGCCGTAGTAGACGCGGTGCTCGCTGGACGGCGCGCAGCCGACCCACAGCGCGCGTGCGCCGGTCACTACATGGATGGCCGCACTACAGGCGCGGGCGATCAGTTCAGCGAACATCGGCACCTCCCATCAGGTCTGCGGCCACAGCACGGCCAGCAGCAGGGCAGCGAACTGCAGCAGCGTGGCGGCGTACTGGCGCATCAGCAGGCGACGCATGCCGGTCCAGCGCGTATCCCAGCCACGCGTCGGCGCCTGTGCGTCCAGCCTGCGCAGGCCGGCCGTATGCAGTGCCTGGTCCACCCGTTGTGCCGCGTCTTCGCCCTGCAGGCCCTCCTGCTGCAGCAAGCGCAACAGGCTGGCATCCAACTGCACCCGCACCGCGTAATACGCCTGCACAGCGCCTGCAACCAGGCTCAGCAGCAGCAACCCAGCGGCGAACATCGCCAGGCCCGGCTCGATGCCCAGCAGCAACAGGGCCACCAGCAGCAGTCCCAGCGACAACGCGGCAGGCAAACGTCCCTGTCGCAGCAGCAGATGCATCATCGGCAGATCGGGCACAGCGCTCATGCAGCGGTCTCCTGCGCGGCAGCGGCCGCGATCACCTGTAGATGAACCTCATGCAGCACGATGCTCGGCCGCGCGGAGCGTACAATCGCCACCGCTTCGGCCACATCGCGCGCACGGCCGCTGCGCAGCAACCAGGTCGCCACGCTGGCCGCGCTGCGCGAATAGCCCAGTGCACAGCAGACCAGCACGGGGCCATGATCGCGCAGGCGTTCGATGGCGTCCGCCGCGGCACGCAGCTGCGCCGCCGATGGCACCACCAGGTCCAGCATCGGCACGCTGGCATACGCTGCCCCTGGCGCACGACAGGAAAGCTCGGCACAGGTGTCGACCACCCCTACCAGCGGCGCCGGCAGTGCGGCAGCCGGCAGACGACCCAGCCAGACCGCATCGATGACCGGCACGGGCTGCGGCGCGCGGCGCGTCCACAACCGCGAGTTGATCCACGCCGCACCCAGGTACGGTGCCAGCAGCCAGCGCGCGGCCATCGTCAACCGGCCATCGGCGCGCTTCTGGAACACCGCCGTGCCCAGCCCCGCATAGGCCATCGACACCAGCAGCAACGACACCATCGGCCACAGCAGCCACAACGCGGTGCCACGCAGCATCACCACCGGCACCAGCAGCAGGCCGGCAGCGAGCGCATACAACGCCGCCAGCCGCCAACGTTTCGGGTCACCCGTGGCCTGCCATGCACGCAGCGGCGGCGTGCCCTGCTCCGGCCACAGCCACACGCACAGCCAGCCGGCCAGCAGCCCGGTGGGAATGTCGATGAAGTGGTGCTGGAACGTTGTCAGCACCGAAATGCCGATCAGCAGCGCCCATACGTGCAGCAGCAGCCGCCAGACCCCGTGCAGGTATTGCGCGAACTTCACCCACAGCACGATCAGTAGCACGATGTGCAGCGACGGCGCCTGGTTGAAGGGCTTGTCGAAGCCCAGCAGCACATCGAACAACCAGCCGAACACACCGCCGATTTCCGGCCGTTCGAAGCTGAAGCGCAATGGCCACAACAGGAAGCACGCCACCGCGATCACCTGCGCGCTGAGCAGGCGCAACGCGTGCCGGTCCAGCTCCAGCCGACGCCGGCACAGGAAGAACGAAATCGCATAGAACAGGTCGATCGACCAGTACGGCACGATCGTCCACGGTACGAACGGAATCTGCGTCTCCCAGGCGAACGCCAGCACCGGCAATTCGGCGTGGCGGCCCGCCATCCAGTTGGCAAAGCCATAGCTGGCGAAGAAGAACGGCCCCAGCAAGACCAGCCATAGCAGGGCGCGCCGCCACGGACGCGCCTCGCTGGGTGATGCGGTTGCCACCAGCGTCGCCATCACGCGATCCGGCGTGCCAGCGATACGCTGAAGATGCCGAAGTCATCGATGCGCTGGGCCACCTTCTGGAAGCCGGCCAGGCGCACCAGTTCGTCCATCTCCTGCTGGGTACGGCGGCGCATCACCCACGCCGCGCCACCACGGTGGCTGGTCAATGCACGCGCGATGAACTCCAGCTGCGGATGCCACGGCTGCCCGGTATAGGCCAGGTAACCGCCCACCGGCACCGTCGCGGCAATGCCCTGCAGCGAACGCAGCACCGCATCGTTGTCCGGGAACAGTTCGTACAGGCCGGACACCACCGCCAGCGTCGGCGCCGGGTCCACTGCCGCCAGCTGCGCCGGATCGAACGCATCGCCCTGTTCGAAGCGAGCGATGTCGGCCGCGCCAAGGCGCTCGATCAAGGCCTTGCCCTGGGTCACGTTCAGATCGCTGAAATCGCGCAGCACGATGCGGTCGGCACGCTGCTCGCCCTGGCCGAGTGCTTCCAGCACGTAACGGCCATGGCCGGCAGCCACGTCCAGCACGCGCACCGGCGCGCCCTGCCCGCGCAGTCGCTGGGCGGCATCGCGCAGCAGTTCCTGCAGATGCTTGCCGCGCACGCGGATGCCGCGCCAACCGATCGCATCCAGATAATTGCGGTCGACCATCCGGCCCAGCGGGCCCTTGCCCCGCGCTTCATCACGGTAGATGTAGTCCAGCGTGCTGCCCGAGTCAAAACCAGTCTGCAGGCCCAGCGCGATGCCTTCGGACAGCGTGCCACCGAAGCGCAGGCCACCGCGCACCACGCGCCAGCGCAGGTCGGCCAGGCTGTTGCGCTCCGGCGGCCACGACAGGATCTCCGACTCTTCGAAGGTCGGGCCGTGCCGATGCGCATCGCGCCGCGACAGTTCCTGCAGCGGTTCGGCAAAGCGCGCCTGGATGAAGCTGCGGACGCGAGCCAGCGCCGGTGCACGGTCGCGCTCGCCCAGGGTGTCGTGGAAGAAGCCCGGCAGGTGCACGCGCTCCTTGATAGGGCTGGACAGGCGTTCGTAGAAGCGATCCTGCGGGCCGCGATGCACCACGAAGTCCGAACCAGACACCAGCAACTGCACCGGCACGCTGATCGCCTGCGCGTCGGCCACGATGCGGTCGGCGGCTTCGTACAGGCCCAGCAGCACGCGCACCGAGATCGGCCGGGTGATCAGCGGGTCGGTGCGGTAGCTTTCCACCCGTGCCGGGTCGTGGGTCAGCCATTGCGGCTTGACGTAACTGTTGACGAAGAAGTTGCCGCGCAGCTTCTGCATCAGCGCCAGCCCAGCGCGTGCGAACGGCACGTACAGCTTCACCTTGAAGGCCGGCGAAGCCATTACCAGCGCGCGCAACCGCGGCGCATAGTCATGCACCCAGGTGGCGGCAACCACCGCGCCCACGCTCTGCGCGATCACCACGATGTCCTCGATCGCGATGCCGTGCTCGGCACCGATGTGGGCGATGAAACTGTCCAGGTCGCGTACCAGCGCCGGGAACCCCGGTGCGTCGCCGCGAGTGCCGGGCGAGCGGCCGTTGCCGCGCGCATCCCATGCAAAGAAAGCCGTGTCGGGCAGGGCCAGTTCATCGACCAGATGGGTGACCCGGCCAGAGTGTTCATGGCCGCGATGCAGCAGCACGATGGCCTTGGCCGGCGTGGTTGCCGTGGTGCTCGGCCAGTACCGGTAGAACAGCGGTACCTGGTCGAAGCTGTGGAATTCCCGTTCCTGCGCCTGACGCATGCAATCTCCGTATTGGAATGGCGTGAAGTCTTGTTGTGTTTACCGCTGCGGTGTCGCTGCGGCTTCCTTCAATCCCTGGCGTACGCGGCCGGCCATCGTCAGCACGCACAGCAGCGCAGCCAGTGCCGCGACTGCGCTGACCACGGTCGCACCTGCCCAGCCAAACGCCAGCAGCAGGCCCAGCACGCCAATCACGAACGCGCGGTCGCTCTTGCCCATCGGGCCGTCATAGCGGCGGCTCGCTCCGACCATCAAACCCAGTACGCCGGCGTACTCGCTCAGCGCGGCGGCCCAGGCCAGCAGCCACAGTGCCTCCGCACGCACGCCCGGTACGCTGAGCAGGCTCAGGTACAGCGCCGCGTCGGCGATCACATCGCACAACTCATTCAGATAGGCGCCCAGCCGCGATTGCTGGCCGAACTCGCGGGCCAGCATGCCGTCGACGGCGTTGAGGGCCATGCGCAGCAGCATCCACAGCGGCAGCGCCAGATACAGCAGCGGCTGGGCGGGGGCGCAGTACCACACGGCGGCAGCCACCAGCAGCGAGACCACGGCCGCAGCCACGGTCACCGCGTTGGCGGTGACGCCCATGCGGTACAGGCCGTGTACGGCCGGACGCAGCAGGTCCTGGAAACGTCCTTTCAATGCATAGATCGACACGATCTGAACCCGCTAATCCTTGGCAGTGCGGGCACAGCCTACCTGATTGCGACAGCGCCACGTATCGAATTGCTCCCAATGCCGGCCCATGCGGGCGCTGCCGAGCGGACCTCGACAGGGGCCTGCACCGGCCAATTTCCCCCACCAGCGCCCGCCACCGGCCCCCACCGCCTACAATATCGGCCCCGCTCCGCTGCCGATTGCCCTGTCCCCATGACTGCTGATCTGTTGCCCGTCCGTCGGGCCCTCCTCTCCGTTTCCGACAAGACCGGCCTGGTCGAGCTGGCCACCGCGCTGGCTGCACGCGGCGTGGAGCTGCTGTCCACCGGCGGTACCGCCAAGGCGATCCGCGATGCCGGCCTGGCCGTGAAGGACGTTGCCGAGGTCACCGGCTTCCCGGAAATGATGGACGGCCGGGTCAAGACCCTGCATCCGATGGTGCACGGCGGCCTGCTGGGCCGTTCCGGCCTGGACGACGCCGTGATGGCCGAGCACGGCATCGGCGCCATCGACCTGCTGGTGCTGAACCTGTATCCGTTCGAAGCGGTCACCGCCAAGGCCGACTGCTCGCTGGCCGATGCGGTGGAGAACATCGACATCGGCGGCCCGGCGATGCTGCGCTCGGCGGCCAAGAACTTCGCCCGCGTGGCGGTGGCCACCGATCCGTCGCAGTACGCCGAACTGCTGGCCTCGCTCGACGCCAACGACGGTCAGCTGTCGGCCGGCACCCGTTTCGCGTTCTCGGTAGCCGCGTTCAACCGCGTCGCCCAGTACGACGCGGCGATCAGCAACTACCTGTCGGCGGTCACCGCCACCGACGCTGCCGTGCCGGCGCGGGCCGAGTACCCGGCGCAGATGAATTCCACCTTCGTGAAGGTGATGGACCTGCGCTACGGCGAAAACCCGCACCAGAGCGGCGCGTTCTACCGCGACCTGCATCCGGTGCCGGGCACGCTGGCCACCTTCCAGCAGCTGCAGGGCAAGGAGCTGAGCTACAACAATCTGGCCGATGCCGATGCGGCATGGGAATGCGTGCGTCAGTTCGATGCGCCGGCCTGCGTCATCGTCAAGCATGCCAACCCGTGCGGCGTGGCCGTTGGTGCCGGCAATGGTGATGCCTACGAACTGGCCTACGCCACCGACCCGACCAGCGCCTTCGGCGGCATCATCGCCTTCAACAAGCCGCTCGATGCAGCTACCGCGCAGGTGATCCTGGATCGCCAGTTCGTTGAAGTGCTGATCGCCCCGGATTACGAACCGGCCGCGCTGGAATACGCGCAGAAGAAGGCCAACGTGCGCGTGCTGCGCATCCCGCACGGCGATGGCCTGAACAACTTCGACAACAAGCGCGTGGGCTCCGGCCTGCTGCTGCAGTCGTCGGACAACCGCGGCATGACCCGCGACGAACTGAAGGTGGTCAGCAAGCTGGCGCCGACCGACAAGCAGTTCACCGACCTGCTGTTCGCCTGGAAGGTCGCCAAGTTCGTGAAGTCCAACGCGATCGTCTATGCCAAGGACAACCGCACCATCGGTGTCGGTGCCGGCCAGATGAGCCGCGTGTACTCCGCGCGCATCGCCGGCATCAAGGCGGCCGATGCGAACCTGGTGGTGGAGGGCTCGGTGATGGCCTCCGATGCATTCTTCCCGTTCCGCGATGGCATCGACGCTGCAGCCGCGGCCGGCATCAAGGCGGTGATCCAGCCGGGCGGCTCGATGCGCGATGCCGAAGTCATCGCCGCCGCCGACGAGCACGGCCTGGCCATGGTGTTCACCGGCGTCCGCCACTTCCGCCACTGATTACTGGAGCGACACGGATGTCTGCAGTCTCTTTGAAACCGCTCGCCGTGCTCGCCTTCGTTGGCACGGCGCTGCTGGCCGGCTGCAAGCCGGCCGCCGAACCCACCGCTGGCCCGCAGGCAGAGCCTGCAAAGGCGGCCACCACCGAGCCCACTGCCCATATCAGCCGCACCGCGCGGCTGCAGGCGTTCCTGACCGAACGCTACGGCAAGGACGCCAAGCTGTCAGGTGAGTGGCGCGGCACCTGGACCCAGGAAGGCGAAACCCGTCCCGTGGACTGGCAGGTCTGTGCCGAGCAGCCGGTGGTGACCGGCGACAGCTGGCAGCAGCTGCTGGCAGTGTGCGGCGCGCTGGCCGATGGCGCGCACATCGACCCGGGAACCATCGACTTCTTCGTGCTGCATCCCAAGGGCGAAGGCTTCGAAGTGGCGAGCGAACTGACCGGCGAGCGCTTCGGCAGCGGCGGTCAGCCCGGCAGCGCCAGCATCATCCGCGCTGGCAGCGACTTTTACGGCTTCCGCGTCGAAGATGGCTGGTTCGGCCAGGGCTTCTCGCTGCTCTCGCAGTCACTGATCCTGCCGGGGCCGAAGGGATTGGTCGCCACCGGCAACGTGCGCAGCCACATCGACAACGACGCCCAGTACGAATGCGACACCGTCGACGCCAGTACCGACGCTGACACTGTCGAGGACTGCCGGACCCGCCGCTTCAGCATCGACTTCGCGCTGCGTTTCGACGACAGCGACCGCAGCGCGCGCGTCTGGCCGCTGTTGATCGAGGAAACCGGCAACACCTGCGGCGGCAAGCGGGTGCGGCAGGAGCACCGCTTCACCCTGGACCCGAAGTCCTGGACCTATTCCTTCCCCGAATCACTGCGACGCGAAGGCTGCGAGTGAGGCACATCGACCGGCCATGAACAGTCCCCTCGGCGAACTGATCCTCTACCGCACCGACGACGGCCGGACGGAAGTCCATCTGCGCGCTACGGAGGGGACGGTGTGGATGACCCAGGGCGAGATGGCCGCGCTGTTTGATACGACCAAGCAGAACATCAGTCTTCACATCCGGAACGTCCTGCAGGATGGCGAGCTGAAAGCCGAGGGAACCGTCAAGGATTACTTGACAGTTCAAACCGAGGGCAAGCGCACGATCAATCGTTCCGTTCAGCTGTATCGATTGGAGATGATTCTGGCGGTCGGATTCCGCGTCCGGTCACCTCGCGGGAGCCAGTTCCGTCGATGGGCCAGCGACACCCTGTCCGAGTATCTGGTCAAAGGCTTCGTACTGGATGACGAGCGGCTCAAGGATGCCGAGCGTGCGGACTATTTCAAGGAACTGCTGCACCGCATCCGCGATATCCGCAGTTCTGAAAAGCGCTTCTATCAAACCCTGCGCGAACTGTTCAAAGTCAGCAGCTCCGACTACGACGGTAGCGCAGCCACCGCCAAGACGTTCTTTGCCACCATCCAGAACAAGCTGGTCTACGCTGTCACCGGCCGCACAGCGGCACAGCTGATTGTGGAACGCGCTGATTCCAACGCACCGCACATGGGCCTGACCAACTGGACCGGCGACAAACCCCGCAAGTCCGATGCAGTCGTCTCCAAGAATTACCTGCTTCAGCAGGAGCTTGAACAGCTCAACCGCCTGGTCTCCATGTTCCTGGATTTTGCTGAAGATCGCGCCGAGCGACGCGTAGAAACCCATATGCTGGACTGGATCAGGCAGACCGATCGCTTCCTTGACTTCAACGAGCGCGCCATTCTCGATGGCCCCGGCCGCGTGTCCAACCAGCAGATGGAAGCCATCATCACGGAGCGCTACGCAGAATTCGACGCGGCACGACGTGCGTCTGCAAGGATCGCGTCCGAACGCGAAGCCGAGCTTGATCTTGCGAGTCTCAACGCCGAGGCAAAACGCTTGGCGTCCAGCAGAAAGCCCATCTGACTGATTTCTCCGATCCCATCCACTTCTGTCCCCCAGGATCTCCACGCAATGAAAATCCTCGTCATCGGCTCTGGCGGCCGCGAACACGCCCTGGCATGGAAGCTGGCCCAGTCCTCCCGTGTCACTGAAGTGCTCGTAGCGCCCGGCAATGCCGGCACCGCCAACGAAGACAAGTGCCGCAACGTCGCGGTGAAGGTCACCGACATCGATGGCCTGCTCGCCCTGGCCCAGGCCGAAGGCGTGGCGCTGACCGTGGTCGGCCCGGAAGTGCCGCTGGTAGCCGGCGTGGTCGACCGCTTCCGCGCCGCCGGCCTGCGCATCTTCGGGCCGACGGCTGCCGCCGCGCAGCTGGAAGGCAGCAAGGCCTACGCCAAGGATTTCCTGGCACGCCACAACATCCCCACCGCGTTCTATTCCGTGCACACCGAGGTGGACGCGGCACTGGCCTACCTGCGCGAGAAGGGCGCGCCGATCGTGGTCAAGGCCGACGGCCTGGCCGCCGGCAAGGGCGTGATCGTGGCGATGACCCTGGCCGAAGCCGAAGACGCGGTGCGTGACATGCTTTCGGGCAACGCCTTCGGCGATGCCGGCGCGCGCGTGGTGATCGAGGAATTCCTCGACGGCGAGGAAGCCAGCTTCATTTCGATGGTCGACGGCGTGCACGCACTGCCGATGGCCACCTCGCAGGATCACAAGCGCGTCGGCGACGGCGACACCGGCCCGAACACCGGCGGCATGGGTGCGTACTCGCCGGCCCCGGTGGTCACGCCCGAGGTGCATGCACGTGTGATGCGCGAGGTGGTCAACCCGACCGTGCAGGGCATGATCGCCGACGGCATTCCGTTCACCGGCTTCCTCTACGCGGGCCTGATGATCGATGCCAGCGGCGCGCCGAAGGTGATCGAGTTCAACGTGCGTTTCGGCGACCCGGAAACGCAGCCGGTGATGCTGCGCCTGCAGTCGGACCTGGTGGAGCTGGTGGAAGCGGCGATCGATGGCCGCCTGGACCAGGTCGACGCGCAGTGGGATCCGCGCCCGTCACTGGGCGTGGTGCTGGCAGCCAAGCCATACCCGGAAGCGCCCATCACCGGTGAGGTGATCTCCGGCCTGGATGAGGTGCCGGCAACGGCCAAGGTGTTCCATGCAGGTACGACGCTGGATGCGCAGGGCCAGGTGCTCAGCGCCGGCGGCCGCGTGCTGTGCGTGGCTGCACTGGGTGACAGCGTGCGCGACGCGCAGGCGAACGCGTATGCAGGCGTGGCAAAGGTGAGCTGGGCCAATGAGTTCCACCGCAATGACATTGGTTGGCGCGCGATCGCACGCGAGGGGTGAGGTCCACGCGGCATCAGGACATCCACGCATGGCGTGGATCTACTGGATCTTGCCGCATCCACACATGGGGTGGATCTACGGTGCGATTCGTTCATGCAGGGTGTGGGCCCGTAGTAGATCCACGCCATGCGTGGATGAAGCCACCGCCGAAAGGAAAAGGCCCGGCATTGCCGGGCCTTTTCGTCAATCAAGCGCGTCACCACCTTACGCGGTGAACAGCGCCTTCATCTTCTTCAACGCGTTCGCTTCAACCTGGCGGATACGCTCGGCGGACACGCCGTACTCGTCTGCCAGCTCCTGCAGCGTCACCTTGCTGTCCGCATCCAGCCAGCGGCGGCGGATGATGTCGCGCGAACGCGCATCCAGTTCCGCCAGGCCTTCGCGCAGCAGCTGCATCTGGTTGTCTTCGCTGTCCTCGCGCTCGTAGGCCATCGACGGATCTTCGTCATTGGCCACCAGATACGCAGCCGGCGACGGCGGCGCGTGGTCGTTGTCTTCGTCGGTCGGCGCATCGAAACCGATATCGCGGCCGGACAGGCGCGATTCCATTTCCAGCACTTCGCGCTCGGAAACGTTCAGGTCCTTGGCCACCGCGGTGACTTCAGCCGCGTTCATCCAGCCCAGGCGCTTCTTCGACTTGCGCAGGTTGAAGAACAACTTGCGCTGCGCCTTGGTCGTGGCGACCTTGACGATGCGCCAGTTCTTCAGGATGAACTCGTGCATCTCGGCACGAATCCAATGCACGGCGAAGGACACCAGGCGCACGCCCATGTCGGGGTCGAAGCGCTTGACCGCCTTCATCAGGCCGATGTTGCCTTCCTGGATCAGGTCGCCCAGCGCAAGGCCGTAGCCGTTGTAGCCGCGGGCCACGTGCACCACGAAGCGCAGGTGCGAATGCACCAGCTCACGGGCAGCGTCCAGATCATTGCCGTCGCGGAAGCGACGGGCCAGGTCCTGTTCGTTATCGACCGACAGCACCGGGATCTGGTGCACGGCACCGATATAGGCGTCCAGCGAACCGAGCGCACTGGGAATCGGCAGATTGTTTGCCACAAGGGCAGTAGAGGTGTTCTGGCTCATAGGCACCCATCTTAGCAGTCGGGGAATTGGACTGCTAAAGGAGGAAAAAGTTCCAGCATTCCACTGATGAAACACTGGTCCCAAACAGAGCCCTACCGTAACGCGATTTGATGACAGTGGCGAGCGCGCTTTTCGGGATACACAATCCCTTGGAATTCAACCCACTAGCCTGGAAAACACGGCCATTCCGGGTCAAAGGGAGCTGAACAGGCGGCGGTTTCGCCCTTCAATCACCGGGCGGCGTTGCCCGCCGTTCAGCCCGATGGCGCCAGCGACGCCCGCGGCGGCAGCGACCAGTCGATCGGGGCCTGCCCACGGCGCTGCAGGTACTCGTTGGCCATCGAGAAATGACGGCAGCCAAGGAAGCCACGGTGGGCCGACAGCGGCGAGGGATGCGGCGATTTCAGCACGCGGTGGCGACCGCCATCGATCACCTTGCCCTTCTGCTGCGCGTAGGCGCCCCAGAGCATGAACACCAGGCCCTCGCGCTCGCGGTTGAGCACATCCACCACGTGATCGGTGAAGCCTTCCCAGCCGCGCCCCTGGTGGGCACCGGCCTTGCCCTCTTCCACCGTCAGCACGGCGTTGAGCAGCAGCACGCCGCGCTGTGCCCAGGGAATCAGGCAGCCGTGGTCGGGGCGCGGGATGGCGAGGTCACCCTCGATCTCCTTGTAGATGTTCAACAGCGACGGCGGCACCGGCACACCCGGCTGCACCGAGAAACTCAGGCCATGGGCCTGTCCACGACCGTGGTACGGGTCCTGGCCGAGGATGACCACTTTCACCTGATCGAACGGGGTGGCATCGAACGCGGCGAAGATCTGCGGGCCGGGCGGAAACACCGCCGCGCCGCTGGCCTTGCGCTGCCGCAGGAAGCTGGACAGCTCGCGCATCTGCGGCTGCAGCAGGTAATCGCCTACACGCTGTTTCCAGCTCGGTTCCAGCTGGATCGCTGGGGTGTCCACTACTTCATCGATCATCGCAACACGTCATCGCAACAGGGGTCCATCATTCAACCGGGCCAGCCGCAGCTGGAACAGCACCTTGGTGATCAACAGACGCTCTTCGATCGGCTTCAGCACCAGGTCGTTGGCGCCAGCCTGCAGCAGGCCGGTCTGGTTGTGCGGATTGCCATCGCCGGTCATCACCAGCACCGGCAGGCGGCGCTTGCCGTAGCCGAAGTCCACGCGCACGCGCTGCACCACGTCGCGGCCGCTCAGCTCTCCCTTCAGGGTCACATCGGTCAGCACCAGGTCGATGCGATGGCGGCTGCGCCCCAGCGATTCGGCGGTCAGCAGGGTGAACGCTTCTTCGGCGCTGACCACATGCATCACGTTGAGCTGCTGGCGCTCGAGCATGCGCTTGGTCGCCTCGGCCACCACCCGGCTGTCCTCGATATAAAGGATGGTCGCGCCGGGAATGGTCTGCGGCTGCACGTAGCCGCGCACGAACGTCGCCAGAGCCTCGTGGCCCAGCGATTTGTCGAAGTAGTCGGTGACGTACTCGGTGAAACGGCGTTGCTCCAGGTGCTGCTGGGCATCGCCGGAGACCACGATCACCGGCACATAGGCCTGGCCGGCGGCTTCACGCACCGTCCGTGCCAGCGCCAGCCCGTCGCCATCGCGCAGGGTCAGCGAGGTGGTGACCAGATCGACCGGGCCCTGCGCCAGCGCATGCTGGGCGTCCTCGATGCTGTCGCAGCCGATCACCTCCACGCCCGGCAGATCGCGCTGCAGCACGTCGGCGATCAGCTTGCGCACCAGCTTGGAACCGTCAACCACCATCACCCGCGTCGCGGGCCCTTCAAGGTGCTTCAGCGCTTGCGGTTGCATGCCGGTCTCAGGTGTCGGTCGGGCGGGTCTGGCGGAGGAAGTGACCGGTCACCAGCCACGCACCCAGCCAGCCCAGCAGCAAGGTGCCGAGCAGCACCAGGCTGCCATGCAGCAGGTCCAGGCCATGCAGCACGAACGGGCTGCCATAGCTGCGCGACAGTTCGGCCAGGGGTGCGCGCAGGGCGGCACCGGCAATGCCGATCAGGCCCAGCGCAACCGCGCCGGCGCCCAGGCCATACCAGGCGCCCAGGTACAGGAACGGGCGGCGGATGAAGCCATCGCTGGCGCCGAGCAGCTGCAGTACGCCGATTTCCTCGCGGCGGGCCTGGATGTCCAGGCGCACGGTGTTGCCGACCACCAGCGCGGCGCCGACGCCGAGCAGCACCGACAGTACCTGCACCAGCCGCGCGCCGAACGCGAGCCATGCATCCAGGCGCTGGCGCCACAACGCGTCGTGCTGCACCAGGTCCGCCCCGGGCAGGCTTTCCAGCGCGCGCGCCAGCCGAGCATCGTCCTGGCCCTGACCGGGGGTGATCACCAGCAGCGAGGGCAGCGGGTTGTCGTTGAGTGCGTCGATGGCCTCGCCGAGACCGGCCTGGCGCAGTTCCTCCAGGCCCTGTTCCGGCGTGCGCACGGTGACACTGCCCACATCGGGACGATCGCGTAGTTCACCAGCCAGGCGCAACGCACCGGGGCCGTCGACGTCGGCCTTCAGGAAGACGTTGATGTCGCGCGACTGCTGCACGCTGCCGGCGAACTGCTTGAGGTTGTCCAGCGCGATCGACAGGCCCAGCGGCAGCGCCAGGGCCAGCGCCATGACCATCACGGTCAGCAGCGTTGCCCACGGTTTGCGGCAGGCGCGGCCGAGGCTGAACACCACGCTGTGCACGTGATGCTGGAACCACACGCCCAGGCGCGACGGCGCAGCGGCTTCGGTGTTTTCGTTCTTGGCCATGGTTACTCCGCCAGATCCTGCGGCGAGATGTCGTCCACCAGCCGGCCGTGGTCGAGGATCAGCACCCGCTTGCGCATGTGGCGCAGCAGCGGCAGGTCATGACTGACCACCAGCACGCTGGTGCCGCGCGCGGGCAGCTCGGCGAACAGGGACATGATTTCCGCGGCCAGGGTCGGGTCGAGGTTGCCGGTCGGCTCGTCGGCCACCAGCAGCTTGGGTTCGCCGACGATCGCACGGGCGATGCCGACGCGCTGCTGCTCACCAGCCGACAGCTGCGAGGGCAGCGCCTTCTCGCGGTGCCCCAGGCCCATGCGCTCGAGCACCGAACGCACGCGCTTGTTGATGTCGCCACGGCGGGTGCCGCGCAGGATCAGCGGCAGGGCCACGTTCTCGGCGATGGAGCGGTCCATCAGCAGGCGGTGGTCCTGGTAGACCGCGCCGACCGCGCGTCGATGCCGCGGCACATCGCCGCCGCGCACCTTCAGCAGGTTGCGCTCGTCGAACATCACCGCGCCGCGGCTGGGCCGCTCGTCGAGGTGGATCAACTTGAGCAGGGTGCTCTTGCCCGCCCCGGAGTGACCGGTGACGAACAGCATTTCGCCCGGCGCGACCTCGAAGCTGACATCGGTCAGGGCTTCGTGGCCACCGGCGTACTGTTTGCTGACATTGTCGAAGCGCAGGACACTCATGCCCCGATTATGCAGGACCGGCGCGACAGATCGGTAGCGCCGGGCCGCATGGTGGGTGCCGACCGTTGGTCGGCACACCCTTGATACCACCCGACCAACGGTCGGGTGCTACCGGATCAGTTGCCCGACAGCATCCGGCGGATCTTGCGGCCGATACGGGTCAGGAACGAGTCGCCGGCATCGGCGCTGGTACGCACCGGCTTGGCCACCACCTGCACCGGTTTGACCGGAGCGGCACCGTTGCCGTCGCTCGCCACGCCCTCGGCACCCTCGACCGGACGGCCGTGGCGACGACGACGACGCTTGCGCGGCTTGCGCTCGCCGTCCACCGCACCTTCCGGCGCCACCTCAGCGCGCGGCGGACGCGGGGCCTGCACGGCAGCGGCTTCGGCCGTCACCGCGCCCTCGACTGCTGCGGCGGCAACCTGCTCGCCTTCCACACGCGGCTTGCGCGGACCACGCGGACGGCGTTCGCCGCTGCGCTCGCCGTCGCGGCCACCACGCCCGGCGCCAGCACCGCTGCCGGAACGACCGCCACTGCGGCCGCCGCCACGACGCTCTTCCTCGGCGGCACGCGCTTCGCGTGCTTCGCGGAAGATCTGGCCGACGCTTTCGTTCTCGTCGCCTTCCTCACCCGGTGCCGGGGCGGCACGCTCCGGGCGCGGCAGCGAGGTCAGGATCTCGCTGGTGACCGCTTCAACCGGGATCTTCTGCTCGATGTAGGCCTCGATGTCCGGCAGGCCCATCGCGTAGCGCTCGCAGGCGAAGCTGATGGCATCGCCTTCCTCGCCCAGGCGGGCGGTACGGCCGATGCGGTGCACGTAGTCTTCGGCGTCGAACGGCAGGTCGTAGTTGTAGACGTACTTGATGCCGTCGATGTGCAGGCCGCGGGCGGCCACATCGGTGGCCACCAGGATTTCCAGCTGACCCTTCTGGAAGCGGTTGAGCAGGCTCTCACGCTTCTTCTGCGGCACGTCGCCGGACAGCACGCCGACGCGGTAACCAGCACGTTCCAGCGAGCGCGCCACGCGCTCGACGAACACCTTGGTGTTGACGAAGACCATGGTGCGCGCGCCTTCGCTGCGCGACAGCAGGCCCAGCAGCAGCGGGATCTTCTCTTCGTCGGCCGGGAAGTAGATGCGCTGGCGCACGCGCGCGGCGGTGATGGTCTCGGCTTCAACCACCAGCTTCTGCGGCTCGTTCATGTGCTCATAGGCCAGCTCGAGCACGCGGTGGCTCAAGGTGGCGCTGAACAGCAGGGTCTGGCGGGTGGAGCGCTCCGGCATGCGGCGCAGCAGGAAGCGGATGTCCTTGATGAAGCCCAGGTCGAACATGCGGTCGGCTTCGTCCAGCACGCAGATCTCGCAGGCGTGCAGCGAGACCACCTTGTGCTGCTTGACGTAGTCGATCAGGCGGCCGGGGGTGGCGATGATCACGTCCACGCCCTGCTGCAGGATCTCGCGCTGCTTGTCGTAATCCACGCCGCCGTACACCAGGGCGAAACGCAGGCCGAGGTCGGAACCGAACTTGACCGCATCCTTGTGGATCTGGATGGCCAGTTCGCGGGTCGGGGCCAGGATCAGCGCGCGCGGATCTTCCGGCTTGCGATCGGCCAGCGCCGGACGCGTCAGCAGGCGGTTCACGACAGCGACCAGGAAGGCCAGCGTCTTGCCGGTGCCGGTCTGGGCCTGGCCGGCGACGTCGCCACCGGGCAGCGCGACCGGCAGGGTCAGCGCCTGGATGGGCGTGCAGCGGGTGAATCCGGCTCCTTCAAGACCGGCCTGCAGGGCCGGATGCAGATCGAAGGAGGAAAAAGTCAAATCGGTCAGCGGTTTGTCGCTCATGTGTCCGTCTTGGTATGGCCACGCGCCTGCGGGCGGCGGCACTGAAATCTGTCTGGGGCTCCGTCGCAAACTGCGGCCCCTGCGGCGGGTCGGGCTGGCCGGGACCCCTCGGGTCCGCGCGCCGCACAATGCCCCAGTTTACCGCACTCGGGCCGGCAAACCGGAATCAGGCGTCTCAGAGCTTACGGAGACGCACCTCTTCACCCCGCAGTACCGCGCTTGAACAGCGGCGCATGCGCCCATGGCCTACCGCGCCAGCACCCCCATTTCAGCCATGGACAGTGAAATCGGACACATACCGTGCTCAACCCCGATCACGATACGCTGGGTTCCAGCCAGCATCTGTCCGCGCCCTGCGATAGGGGTACACTGCCGGCCGTGAGCGTCCAGGCATCCCGCCGAACGCACCGTGGCAGTCCGCCGCGAGGCAACGACGAGGGTCACGCCACCGGGCATGGCCCAGTTCACCCACCTCCGGCCTGGCCGGGTGCAATCCAAGACGAGAAACCAAGATGAGCGACAAGGTTGTACACGTCGGCGATGCCGACTTTGATAGCGCCGTACTGAATTCCAAGGAACCGGTGCTGGTCGATTTCTGGGCCGAATGGTGTGGCCCCTGCAAGATGATCGCCCCGGCACTGGACGAACTGGCTGATGCCTACCAGGGCCGCGCCAAGATCGCCAAGGTCAACGTGGACAACAACCGCGCGCTGGCCGCCAAGTACCACGTGCGTTCGATTCCCTACCTGGTCGTCTTCAAGGATGGCGAGAAGGTCGGCGAGCAGATTGGTGCCGTTGGCAAGGCCCAGCTGGCCGGCCTGCTGGACAAGGCCCTGGCCTGATCCTGCGGGTGACCGGCAGCCGTTTTCCACGGCTGCCGGGCGGGCGCCCCGGCGCCTGACTGAATACCGTATCCGGCGACCCTTGCGTGGCGCCGCGGGCCGATGATAGTGTCGGCATATCCGGCCGCGTTCGCGTGCCGCATCTTCTGGACGCAGTTTCTTCCAGACCCATTCCCAATGTTCGCCGCCCCAGCCGGGCGCTCGCACCTTCAAGCGAGGAATAACGCTCTTGTCCGATAACACTTCCGAAACCGGTAGCGCTGATGCGCCCGCCGAAAAGCGCGTGCGCAAAGCCCGCGTAACCAAGGCTGCCGCTCCGGCCGCCGCCGAAACCAGCGCCCCGGCGCAGCCTGCCCTGCCGCTGGCAGCCGCGCCCGAAGCGCCGGCACCGGCCGCAGCGCCTTCCGCGCCGAGCGCACCCGCCGCCGAGGCCCCTGCCAGCAGTGGCGGTGGCGAAGGTGGTGAGGGCCGCGAATCCGGCCAGCCGCGGCAGTCGCAGCAGAACAACCAGGGCGGCGGCCAGAACCAGAACCCCTACAACCAGGGCGGCCAGCAGGGCCAGCAGGGCCAGGGCAACCGCCGTGACCGTTTCCGCAACCGCCGCGACCGTGATCGCAATGGCGGCGGCGGCGGTGGTGGCGGCAACGGCGGTCGCTTCCGCGACGACGGCATGCCCAACGACAACGGTGAACAGCAGCCGTTCGTACCGCGTCCGCACGCCAACGTGCCCGAAGGCTTCCCGGTCTATTCGCTGAGCGACCTCAAGCGCATGCCGGCCCAGAAGCTGCTGGATATCGCCGAGCAGCTGCAGATTTCCGAAGGCGTGGCCCGTGCCCGCAAGCAGGACGTGATCTTCGCGCTGCTGAAGGTGCTGACCCGCCACGGTGACGGCGTGGCCGCCGACGGTGTGCTGGAAATCCTGCCGGACGGCTTCGGCTTCCTGCGCGCGGCCGAAGCCAGCTACCTGGCCGGCCCGGACGATACCTACATCTCGCCCAGCCAGATCCGCCGCTTCAACCTGCGTACCGGCGACCACCTGTCCGGCCGCATCCGCTTCCCGAAGGACGGCGAGCGCTACTTCGCGCTGTCGATCGTGGACACCATCAACGGTGAGCCGCTGGAAGCGTCGAAGAACAAGGTGCTGTTCGAGAACCTGACCCCCCTGTTCCCGCGTCGCCGCTTCACCCTGGAGCGCGGCAACGGTTCCTCGGAAGACATCACCGGTCGCATCCTCGACCTGATGGCACCGCAGGGCAAGGGCCAGCGTTCGCTCATCGTTTCCCAGCCGAAGGCCGGCAAGACGATGATGATGCAGCAGGTCGCCACGGCCATCACCACCAACCATCCGGACGTGCACCTGATCGTGCTGCTGATCGATGAGCGCCCGGAAGAAGTGACCGAAATGCAGCGCACCGTGCGCGGCGAAGTCATCAGCTCGACCTTCGACGAACCGGCTGCGCGCCACGTGCAGGTCGCCGAAATGGTGATCGAGCGCGCCAAGCGCCTGGTCGAGCACAAGAAGGACGTGGTGATCCTGCTCGACTCGATCACCCGCCTGGCACGTGCCTACAACAACGTGGTGCCGAGCTCCGGCAAGGTGCTGACCGGTGGTGTGGACGCCAACGCCCTGCACCGTCCGAAGCGCTTCTTCGGTGCCGCACGCAACGTGGAAGAAGGCGGCAGCCTGACCATCATCGCCACCGCGCTGGTCGATACCGGCTCGAAGATGGACGAGGTGATCTACGAAGAGTTCAAGGGCACCGGCAACAGCGAAGTGCACCTGAGCCGCCGCATCTCTGAAAAGCGCGTGTTCCCGGCCATCGACATCAACCGCTCGGGCACCCGTCGCGAAGACCTGCTGATCGAACCGGAACTGCTGCAGAAGATCTGGATCCTGCGCAAGCTGCTGCATCCGATGGATGAAATGACGGCGATGGAATTCCTGCTCGACAAGATGAAGAACACCAAGTCCAACGACGAGTTCTTCGGTTCGATGAAGCGCTGATCGCGCGGCATTGATGCACTACGAAAAGGCCCCGCGATGCGGGGCTTTTTCTTTGGAAGGCGGCAGGACAGACGGCTTCACTTCGCGGCCCGGCGTTTTGGCGATAATCTGCGGGACAAATGCCTGACTCTCCGCCCCGACCGTGCTGGCCGGGCCGCCGATTCCCGCTGTTGCCCCATCCGGAGGATCCGGCGGGTCCAGCCCTGCCCGATCCTTCAACCGCATGCGCACACTGTCCCCCCGGCTCAACCTGGGCAAGCTGATCCTTGCCCTGGCACTGCTCAGCGCCGTCATCGCCCTGGCCAATACGCTGCTTGCCAGCTATCGCGTGCAGCGCGACCAGCTGGTGGGCAACACCCTGGAAGCCAACCGTGTGTATGCCACCAAGCTGGCCGAGACCACGCAGAACTTCCTGCTGGCCGCGCAGCAGCAGCTGGCCTATGCCGCAACCCGGCTTGGCAACAGCGACATGGATCCTGCCCAGGCGCAGGATGAGGCCAGCCGCCTGCAGCTGCAGTCCAGCAGCTTCAACTCCTCGCTGGTGGTGGCCAGCGATGGGCGGGTGATCGCGACCTCGCCGCAGAGCCTGCAGCTGCAGGGCGAGATCCTGCGCAGCGCCGGCAGCAAGGCGGCACTCGATCGGCGCGAGCCGATGATCAGCGACCCCTACCAGTCGGCCACCGGCAAGCTGCTGATCTCGATATCGCACCCGGTATTCGACCGCAGCGGCCAGTACCGCGGCTATGTCAGCGGCACCCTGTACCTGCGCCAGCGCAGTGCGCTCAACACCCTGCTGGGTACGCACTACTACCGCGATGGTTCCTACCTGTACGTGGTGGACCGCCATGGACGTCTGATCTATCACAACAACGCCAAGGAAGTGGGCACCTACGCGTTGAACAACCCGGCGGTGAAAGAGGTGATGCGCGGCCAGCGCGGTGCGCAGCAGGTGCTCAACAACCACAAGGTGGCGATGCTGGCCGGTTACGCGCCCGTCGCGGCAACCGGCTGGGGCATCGTCGCGCAGCGCCCGACCGAGGCGACGCTGCAACCGCTGTCACGGCTGATGTCGGCGGTGATCTGGAATGCCATTCCGCTGGGCGTGTTGTCGCTGTTGATCACCTGGTGGTTCGCACGGCGCATTTCGCTGCCGCTGTGGCAGCTGGCGCGCAACGTGCAGGACGGCGAAGACACCGGCAACGCGATCAGTCACGTCAATGGCATCCAAGCCTGGTACTTCGAAGTAGCGCAGCTGAAACAGGCCGTGCTGTACAGCTTCAATGCGCTGCAGGACCGGATCGGCACCCTCAACCGGGCCAGCCGCACCGATCCGCTGACCGGTCTGCTCAACCGTCGCGGGCTGCAGCAGGCGCTCGACGCACTGCAGGTGCAGGGCCTGCCGTTTGCGATCCTGACGCTGGATATCGACCGCTTCAAGTCGATCAACGACAGCCACGGTCACGACGTCGGTGATGCGGCCATCGTGCATATCGCCGAACAGATGCGCCGTCATTCGCGCGAGACCGACGTGCTGTGCCGCGCCGGTGGCGAGGAGTTCCTGGTGCTGCTGCCGGGCGTTGGCGTCGAAGCGGCCCGGCAGACCGGCGAGCGCCTGCGCCAGGCCATCGCCGACGAACCCTTCGCGCCGGTGGGCACGATCACCGTATCGCTGGGTGTCGCCCACTTCCCCAGTTTCCACACCGATCCGGAACAGGCACTGCGCTTGGCCGACAAGGCCCTGTACCTGGCCAAGGAACAGGGCCGCAACCGGGTCGTGGTGTACCCGCACGCCGATTGAGCACATCGATTGAAGCGGGATGTGCCGGGACAGGCCCGGTGCATCCCGCAATGACGCATCAGCCCAACGGGGTGAGCAGGCGTGGGCCTTCCTGCGCGCGTCCGACCATGTACACACCGCCTTCGGGCAGCAGGTCGGTCCCGGCGACCAAGGCTTCCTCGCCGGTCTTCCACGGCGCCCGCTGGCGCGGGCCTGGAATGTAGGCAGCCCAGCGACCGTAGCGCTCGCTCTGTTTGTCGAAGAAATAATTGACCGGTACGCGCACGGTCCAGAAGTCCCGATCCTTGTCCTCGCCGGTCGTGGGCGGGTTGAAGGTCCAGTCGCGGGCGCTCCTGACGCTGGCCTTGGCCAGCACATCGCGCAGTTGGTTCATCGTGCGCTCGGGGCCGACCACGGTCAGGTTGGTCTGCTCGGCGATCACGTCTGCGACCTTGCCATCCCGCCCGACCCTGACCAGCAGCAGCACAGTGCCCTGGCCGCGGATCGATGCCGCCTGCGGTGGATAGGCCGGTGCGCGCATCTTCGCCCCGGTGACGTCATCGGTACTCGGCTGCCTGGAGTCGCTGAGCTTGCCGAAACGGGCATCAGCCACCCGTACCTGCATGCTGTCGGCTTCCATGTTGCCGGCAATCAGCCGCAGGCGGACGGTGGTACGGGCCAGTACCGGCTTGCCGTCAACCAGCGTTGGCTCGAAACGCCAGCCCTGCACCGCCTTGTCGACAAAGCCCGCCACGCTGGCGTCGACCTTCTCGCGGTGATCGAGCTGGAACCCCTCAACCTGGCCTTCGCGGCCGATGTCGATGACGCCGCTGAGGGTCATGCTGGCCTCGGCCTGCTTGCGAACCTCGCGCGCGGTCTGCGCAGCGGCGGTATCGACCAGGGCGGCGCCACCACCCACGGCAAGGGTCAACGCCAGGAAAAGAGAAGAACGCATCACACCTGCTCCTTGTGTATGTACGAGTGGCCGACCCTAGCGCATCTCTGAAGACGGTTCACGCCAAGGCAGGCCATGCGTCATGGTCTGATTCAGCCTTGCCCGAGCGGCGTCAACAGACGCAGGCCCCGGTGTGCAGCATCGACCATGTACACGCCGCCGGCGGGCAACAGGTCACTGCCGACCTGCGCGGCATCGTCGGTGGTGCGCCACGGCGCCTGCTGGCGCGGGCCGGGAATGTAGGCCTGCCAGCGCCCGTAGGGGCTGGGCGGTTGCCTGCTGCCCTTTTCGCTCAGCGCGAAGGTGACCGGCACGCGCACGGTCCAGAACGCCAGGCCCTTGTCCTCACCGGAGGTCGGCGGGGTGAACGTCCACTTGCGGGCCTCGCTGATGCTGGCCTTGGCCAGCATGTCGCGCATCTTCTTCATTGCGTGTTCGGGTGCGACCACGCCCATGTTCACCTGTTCGGCGACGACATCGGCAACCGCGCCGTCACGCTCGACCTTGACCAGCAGCATCACCTCGCCCTGTGCACCGACGCGGAAAGCCGCTTCCGGATAGCGCGGAGGCCGCATCTGCTCGGCAGTCACCGCGTCGGTGGCCTTGTCGTCGTACTCGCTGAAGTCCACGCTGGTCATGCGCACTTCGGTGTTGCCGTCGGCCCCGGGCCGGCCCAGCAGACGCACGCGCAACGGTGCATGTTTCGCCACGGGCTTGCCGTCCACCAGGGTGGGCTCGAACTGCCACTTGCGGATCGTGCCGTCCACGAACGCAGCGATGGCAGGCGCTATCGACGCTCGCTGGTCGAGCACCAGGCCGGTGACCGCGCCATCTGCGGCGACATCGATGTTGCCGGTCAAGACCATGCTGGCTTCAGCGGTGGCCCGCACTGCGCGCGTACTCTGCGCTGCGGCATCGGTGCTGAGCAGGGAGCCAGCGGTGCCGATCGCCAGCGCGAAGGCGAGAAACAGCGGAGAACGCATCATGACCCGATCCTTGGTGATGAAAGTACCGAGATTACCCCAGTTGCCCGCCGTCGGCGCAGCCGATCACGCCAACCGCTGCACAGCCGAATACGGAGGTGTGTCCGGATAATCACCCGCCGCAAAGCGCGCCTGCAGCCCCTGCCACCAGGCGGGATCGAACAGATGCCGATAGTGCTCGCGCACCGCTGCCAGCTCCTGCGCCGGCAAGCCCATGAACGGCCCGAACCGCTCCGGGAACACATCGCGCGGGCCGACATGGAACCAGGGCTCATCAGCCATCGCTTCTTCGGCGGAGCTTGGCTTGGGCCAGGCGCGGAATACGCAGTCGCTGACCAGGCACAACTCGTCGTAGTCGTAGAACACGGCACGGCCGTGGCGCGACACGCCGAAGTTCTTCGGCAGCATGTCGCCGGGGAAGATGTTGTTGCGCGCCATGTCGGTGATCGCCTGCGCATAGTCGAGTACGGCTGCACGCACGGCCTCGCCAGCCTGCTCGCGCAGGTAGAGGTTCAGTGGCCGGAAGCGACGCTGCACGTAGCACAACGCGATCTCCACTTCGTCGCCATCCACGCGCACGCTCTGCGCGCACTGCTGCAGCAGCTCGTCCAGCAACGCCGGGGCAAAGCGTTCGCGCGGGAAACGCAGATGCCGGTAGGGCTGTGCATCGAGCAGGCGGCCAACACGATCGAGGTTGAACACCAGCGCGTACTTTTCCTCCACCTGCTGGCGCGACATCGCCTTGGGCCAGGCGAAGCGGTCGCGGATGAGCTTGAACACCAGCGGATAGCTGGGCAGGGTGAACACCGCCATGACCATGCCCGGCGTGCCTTCGGCATGCGCCAGGCGCTCGTTCGGGTGTTCATTGAAGTGGCGGAAGAACGTCCGGTAGCGCTCGGTCTTGCCCTGCTTGGCGCGTCCGAGAACGGTGTAGATCTCGTCGATCGGCTTGCCCGGCAGCAGGCTGCGCAGGAACACCACGGCATCGCCAACGGTGCCCAGGTCGGCCTGGAAATAGCTGCGTGACACGCCGAACAGGTGGGCCACATCGCGACGCCGGGTCAGCACGGCATCGGCACGCAGGCCCTGATCATCGTTGACCAGCGCGATCACGCACGGCGAGAAACGGTGTTCGCCGAACACGCGGCCGACCAGATAGGCGCGACGCTCGCGGTAGAACACGGTATCGAGCAGTTCGATGCTGCGTACTGGCGTGTCGCCCCAGTGCGCCAGATCGTCCTGCAGGCGCACGGCGATGGCGGCGGCACAGCGCAGCTGGTGCGCATAGGGAACATCAAAGCGGTAGTCGGCCAGCACCCGCTGCAGCGCCTCCACCGGCCGCGTCGGCGAAATGGCATAGGTATGCCGCGCCACCGGATGCGTGATTGCATCGGAGGGCTCGACATCGAAGGCGATGAATTCCACTTCCGGATCCACGCCACGGATGGCGAACAGCCGCCGCGACAGGGTGTTGTAGAAGGTCTTGTACAGCTCTGCGTCGATCAGATCCTGCAGCAGGGCGCTGTAGTGCGCGTGCACCTGCAGCCACAGCGCGCGTTCGCTGATGGCGTCACCGGCCAGCCGTCGCAGCGCATCCATCTGCTCGGCGATGCACTGGTCGTAGAGGGCGATGCGCTCCACCGCATCGTGGCGCGCCGCTGCCCAGTCGCGCTGCTGGAAACGCACGCGGGCACGCGCCGAGATCGCGGCGAATCGCGCGTGGTAGTCCTCAAAGCCATCACGGATGGCCTCGGCGATGCGCGGTGCCAGTTCGGTTGCAGTGACAGGATCGGACATGCACGACGTATCCGGGGGAACCGACCTCACCATACGCTGGCGTGGGGTAGCTTGTGTAGAGCCGAGCCGCGCTCGGTTGCTTCTGCCTGGTAGAACCAGACAAACGCAACCATTCCTACAGACCCGGCGCCCCCCTGCTGCTTACCATTTCAGGCCAAGTAACGGCAAAAGGTGACGCATGCAGCAAATGACCCTGATCCCACGCATGGAGGAAGGCAATGTAATCCCGCAGCGCGCCCGCGACGGCTACATCAGCGCGACAGCGCTCTGCCAGTCCGTCGGCAAGCGCTGGTCCGACTACCGCGCATTGAAATCGACCGGCGAGTTCATCGAGGAGCTGACCACGCAGACCGGGCTTGCGGAGGACCAGCTCATCCACGTGGTGTCCGGGGGCAATGCGGCGATGCAGGGCACCTGGATCCACCCCTACCTGGCCATCAATCTAGGCCAGTGGCTGTCGCGCAAGTTCGCGGTGAAGGTATCGCAGTGGGTGGTGGAGTGGCAGCAGGGCCGTGCGAACGCGGTCATGCCCGCCCACATCGAGCGCTACATGCAGAACCGCTCGAAGGTGCCTTATACGCACTTCTCGATGTTGAACGAGCTGACCCTGAACCTGATCGCGCCGCTCGAACAGGCCGGCTACACCCTGCCGCAGGAGCTGGTGCCGGACATCTCCGAGGGCCGGTTGTTCTGCAGGTGGCTGCGCGATCACAAGGGCATCGAGCCCAACACCTTCGACACCTATGAGCACAGCTATCCAGACGGCCGCAACGTGCAGGCAAAGCTCTATCCGAACGAGCTCTACGAAGACTTCCGCCGGCACTTCAACGAAACCTGGCTTCCCCTGCACGCGCCCAGATACTTTGCTGCGCGCGACAAGCAGGCGCTGACGTTCGTACGTACGCTCCTGCTGCCTTCGACGTGACATCGCACCGGAACGATCCCTGGCTTGCCGTGCAGCAGCCAGGGATCGACGCCATCGAGCCGGTTCAGATCGCCAGTTCGGCCTCCACGTCCTGCACCTTGCGCCGCGCCAGGGCGAGGTTGGACTTGGTCCGGTCCAGCACGATGTAGAAGAACAGACCCTTCTTCTTCGCCACCGGGCGCATGATGTGGTACGCCTTTCCGAGCGAGATCAGGATGTCCTCGATGCCATCGTTGAGGTTGAGCGAGGCGGCGGTTTTCATCTTCGCGCGGATCACTTCGGTATTGCCGGCGGCAGCCACTTCCATGTCCATGCCCGAACCGGCCTCGCCCAGCAGCATGCCGCTCTCGTAGTCGACCAGCGCCACGGCCTGCGCGCCATCGATGCCCATCAGTGCAGTCAACGAATCATTCAATCCAGCCACGTTGCACCCCTCTCAATGTTGGTTCGAGCCCCTCGTTCCCCTGCGGCCGGGCTCACGATCCGCTGAGTTCGGCCAGGATCGCCTGGCCACATTCCCTGCTCTGCCACAGCACCTGGCCGATCACGCTGCGCTGGTCGCAGGCAGCCATCAGCAGCAGCGGTGCTCGACCTTCGGCCTGGATGGCAAGCATCAGCACCTTGCCGCCGGCAGCCTCCAGCATCAGCGTCTGCAGATCGCCCAGTGCCAGCTCGCGCCCCACCGCCGCAGCCAGGGCCAGCATTGCGCTGGTCATCGCCGCCAGTCGCTCGCCGCGCCCCTCCGCACCGGCGCTGACCAGGGCAAAGCCATCGACACTGGCCAGCACCACGGTCCGCACTCCTTCCACCCGCTGCTGCAGGTCCTGCAGCAACGGCTGCAGGCGCTCGCGCTGCTGCACGTCCGGCAACGGCGCGCCTTGTCCATCAGCCATGTGCGGCCACCAGTGCATACGCTTCCATTTCGCTCATCAGTACGTCCATCAGCAGCAGTCCTTGTTCGCGATCACGGGCATCCACGGCCAGCAACGGCAGCGGCTGGCCATCGAGCCGGGCGCTATCGGCCCAGTCATCCAGTGCCGCTGCCGGCACCTGGTCAAGATGGGTCACCGCCACCACCAGGGCCAATGCCGGACCGAACGGGCGCAGCACCTGCAGGTAAGCGTCCAGCTCAGCGGCCACCCCGGCCCGACGCGCGTCGAGCAGCAGCACGGCACCGCGCGCGCCCTGCAGCAGGATCGGCCACAGGAAATCGAAGCGCTGCTGGCCAGGCGTGCCGTAGAGACGCAGGCGCTCGCCGTTGGGCAGGTCGATATCGGCGTAGTCCAGCGCCACCGTGGTCGACGCCTTGTCCGCACCCGCGCGGTCGCTGTTGGCTACATCGGTGTCGACCACCGCGCCGGCGGCGATGCTGCGTACCAAGGTCGATTTGCCGCTGCCCATGCCACCGAGCACCACCACCTTGTGCTCACGCATCGCGATCACTCCCGCGCAGCGTCCGCCACAGGCGTGCGAGCAGGCCGGTGTCGGCAGTGCTGGCACGTGCGCCCGACAGCGGTGCGGCAGGCGCGACCTGCAGCTGTGCATAACCGCACAGGTAGGCGGCGTGGATGAAATCGCGCACGGCGGCGGCGGGAAGATCCAGCAGCATCGCGCATTCGTCCACCGTGCAGGCACGCTTGAGCAGCAGCGAACACAGACGGAAGCCATCGTGATCGTGGCCGAGCACGCGGAAATCCGGCCAGCGCAGCAGCTTCACCGACGCCCCGCGCAGGCGCTCATCCAACGCCTGCCAATGGCGGCTGCGCTGCGCCCATTGCCACAGCAGCGGACGCAGCGGCAGGCGCGTGCGGTCACCCGCCAGTGCCTGCAGCTGCGCCGGCAGCAGCGCATCCAGATACAGATGCTCGAAGCCCTGTGCCAGCCGTTCCACCAGTACCGTGGCCGGTTCGTGCAGCAATACCGCCTGGTCCTGTTCCAGATCCAGCAGCAACAGCGGCTCTGCGCCCTCGCCCAACAGCGCCTGGCCCTGCCGCAAGGGCAGCCGCTCGCGCAATAGACGGGTGATCGCGTGCGCGCCGTCCGCCAGGCGGATCGGTGTCGCTGCGGCACCGGCCTGCATTCCGCGTAGTGCGCGTCCTATCGCGCCATCATCCAATACGTCCTGGCCACCATCGCCTTCGCGCAACTGGCCACCGAGGTCTTCGATCCAGCAGTGCAGCCGCGGGCGTTGCTGGCGCATGCGCAGTGCCGCGTTGCGCAGCGCTGGCGTATCGCGGATCACCAGCAGGTCGCAGTCGTCCAGGTCCTGGCTGCGGCGGATCTGCCCGTCGGGCAACGCCGAGGCCAGCCGCAGCCGTTGCAGCAGGGCCTGTTCGCCCTGGATATCGGTTCCCACTACGAGCACGCGTGCCATCCGTGTTCCCCGTGCGACCACCTCCCCGGCGGTCTCGCATCGCCAAGGCTAGGCCATGGCTTGCCGCCATCGTCGTGATCGACTGCTCATATTGGTGGCAGTAGTGAACACGCACGCGTCCGTTCTGCGACGGCCATCGCGGGCAAGTTTCATGCCGTGTTGACGGCATTCCGACAGCCGACGGATTTCACGGTTCTGGGCCCGAGTAGATCCACGCCATGCGTGGATGCGCGGCCTTTGGGCAGAGCCCTCTGCGGTGCAGAGGGATCCGACACCAGGCTCGCAGAAAAAAAAACCCGCGCCGAAGCGCGGGTTTCGAGGTCACAACCGGGCAGCGATGGATCAGCCGCGCAGCTGCTCCAGCGCGGCGTTGAAGGTGGCGCTCGGACGCATCGCGGCAGCGGCCTTGGCCACGTCCGGACGGTAGTAGCCACCGATGTCCACGGCCTTGCCCTGCACCGCGATCAGCTCGTCGACGATCTTCTGCTCGTTGTCGGCCAGTGCCTTGGCCAGCGGAGCGAAGCGTGCCTGCAGTGCAGCGTCTTCGTTCTGCGCAGCCAGCGCCTGGGCCCAGTACAGGGCGATGTAGAAGTGGCTGCCACGGTTGTCGATGCCACCGAGCTTGCGCGACGGCGACTTGTCGTTGTCCAGGAACTGGCCGTTGGCCTCGTCCAGCGCCTTGGCCAGCACGCGGGCAGCGGCGTTGTCGTAACGATTGCCGAGGTGCTCCAGCGACGCAGCCAGGGCCAGGAATTCACCCAGCGAATCCCAACGCAGGTAGTCCTCTTCGACGAACTGCTGCACGTGCTTCGGGGCCGAACCACCGGCACCGGTCTCGAACAGGCCGCCGCCGGCCATCAGCGGCACGATCGACAGCATCTTGGCGCTGGTGCCCAGTTCCATGATCGGGAACAGGTCGGTGAGGTAATCGCGCAGCACGTTGCCGGTCACCGAAATGGTGTCCTCACCCTTGCGGATGCGGGCCAGCGAGAACGCGGTCGCTTCCACCGGCGGCAGGATGCGGATGTCCAGGCCGTTGGTGTCATGGTCCTTCAGGTACGTCTCGACCTTGGCGATGACCTGTGCGTCGTGGGCGCGGGCGGCGTCCAGCCAGAACACGGCCGGGGTGCTGCTCAGGCGGGCGCGTTCGACGGCCAGCTTGACCCAGTCCTGGATCGGCGCGTCCTTGGTCTGGCACATGCGCCAGATGTCGCCGGCTTCCACGGCGTGTTCGAACACCACGTTGCCGGCGTCGTCGGTGACCTTGACCACGCCGTCGGCAGCGATCTGGAAGGTCTTGTCGTGCGAGCCGTACTCTTCAGCCTTCTGCGCCATCAGGCCGACGTTGGGCACCGAGCCCATGGTGGCCGGGTTGAAGGCACCGTTGCTGCGGCAGTCGTCGATGACGGCCTGGTACACGCCGGCATAGCAGCGGTCCGGAATGACCGCCTTGGTGTCCTGCAGCTTGCCTTCGGCGTTCCACATCTTGCCGGAATCGCGGATCATCGCCGGCATCGAGGCGTCGACGATCACATCGCTCGGCACGTGCAGGTTGGTGATGCCCTTGTCCGAGTTGACCATGGCCACGCCCGGACGCTGTGCGTACTCGGCAGCCAGGTCGGCTTCGATGGCGGTGCGGGTCGCTTCGGGCAGCGACGGCAGGCGCGCGGCCAGGTCACCGATGCCGTTGTTGGCATCGAAGCCGGCCTGCTTGAGCACGTCGGCGTGCTTGGCGAGCACGTCCTTGTAGAACTCGTTGACCGCCACGCCGAACATGATCGGGTCGGAGACCTTCATCATGGTCGCCTTCAGGTGCAGCGAGAACAGCACGCCCTGGGCCTTGGCATCGGCGATCTGCTCGCCGATGAAAGCGGCCAGTGCCTTGCGGCTCATCACCGCGGCGTCGACGATCTCGCCGGCCTTGACCGCGGTCTTTTCCTTCAGCACGACCGTGCTGCCGTCCTTGCCGTGGAAGGTGATCTTCAGCGAACCGGCGTTGGCCAGCGTGGCCGACTTCTCGCTGCCGTAGAAATCACCGGCGGCCATGTGCGCGACGTGCGACTTCGAATCGGACGCCCAGGCACCCATGCGGTGCGGATGCTTGCGGGCGTAGTTCTTCACCGACAGCGGCGCGCGCCGATCGGAGTTGCCTTCGCGCAGCACCGGATTCACCGCACTGCCCTTGACCTTGTCGTAGCGCGCCTTGTAGTCGCGCTGCTGGTCGTCGGCCGGGGTTTCCGGGTAATCCGGCAGCGGATAACCCTGGTCCTGCAGTTCCTTGATGGCAGCCTTCAGCTGCGGCACCGAGGCGGAGATGTTCGGCAGCTTGATGATGTTGGCGTCGGGGGTGGTCGCCAGCTGGCCCAGCTCGGCCAGGTCATCGTTGACCTTCTGCGCATCGCTCAGCAGTTCCGGGAACAGCGACAGGATGCGGCCGGACAGCGAGATGTCACGGGTTTCCACCGCGATGCCGGCGGTGGAGGTGTAGGCGTCGACGATCGGCAGCAGCGACTGGGTGGCCAGGAACGGTGCTTCGTCGGTCAGCGTGTAGAGGATCTTGGACATGGGGGACTTGGACTCTGTAGCAGTGCTCAGGGGAAGGCCGGCGCCAGCGCCGGGCCACGTGCAACCGTGTCGCTTTCCTCCGCCGCCGTCAGGGTGGGCGCGCGCCGGGGAAACCCCTGCATTGTCGCGTTTTCAGCCGCGCGGGGCAAAGCCGCGCCATACGCGGCGGTACTGCACCCCGGCAACGCTGTGATCCATCCACGCATGGCGTGGATCTACGGAAACACCGACGTGCCCAGCGCAGGTAGATCCACGCCATGCGTGGATGGGGCCTTCCCGCAAAAGCCACAAACAAAAAAGGACGCAGCCTCGCGGCTGCGTCCATCGTGAGTCCAACCGGGAGAGAGTCGGCGGGACTTACTTGACCTCGAACTCCTGCGGCGTTCCGGCCGCCTTACCATCGACAATGACTTCGGCGCGGTACTTGCCGGCCGGCCAGCCATTGGCATTCTTGAAGGTGATGTTGGTGGTCTCTGCACCGCTGGTGTTCAGGGTCGCGTTCTGCTCACCGGCCACCTGGCCATCCTGGTAGGTCAGCTTGGCGCCGACGGTGACATTGTTGGCCGCGCCATCGGTCTTCACCGAAACGATGACCTCGTCCTTCGGCGCGAACAGGGCGGCAGTGGTCACCGACTTGTCAGCAGCGGCAGACTTGCCGACGGTGACGGCCGACACCGCTACGGCCGATGCAGCCATCGGCGGCGGCGCGCCGGTCATCGGCGCGGGCGCTTCGGCCGGCGTGGTCGCTGCCGGAGCCGCGTTGTTGTCTGCGGTTTCTTCCTTCTTCTTGCAGCCCACCAGGGCGACACTGCCCAGCAGCGCGGCCAGCAGGGCATTCTGAAGCGGGGTCGTCTTGATCATTCGGGGTTCCTCACAGGGATTGTCGGACGGCGATTGGATCGCCGGCATTACTTCGGCGGCAGTTTCAGGGTCTGGCCCGGGAAGATCTTGTCCGGGTCGTCGAGCACATCGCGGTTGGCTTCGAAGATCTTCTTCCAGGCGTTGGCATCGCCCAGGTGCTGCTTGGCGATCTTCGACAGCGAATCACCCTTCTGCACGGTGTAGGTGCCACCGCTGACCACCTCGGCGGTACTGTCCACCGAGGCACTGACGCCGGAGAAGTCCGCCTTGGGGACCTGCTGGGCGGTACTGTCGACGCTGCCACTGACGCCGGAGAAATCGGCTTTCTTCTCGGTACTCATCCACACACTCCCGTCTGTATGACTACATGGCTGGCACGGTGTCATAGAGGTTGTTAAATGGGGATGGTGCCGATGTGAAGCCGCCCCCCGGGGCGGCTGAACAATCGAGGCGGAACGCCCCCGATGGGCTCGCCGGGCATGGCCCGGCGCTACCCGTCACAGGGCGGCCCGACGGTAGTGCCGGCCGCTGGCCGGCGGCTCTGGATCAGGCCGCTGCGCTCGCCGGGCATGGCCCGGCGCTACCAGTAACCGCCTGCGGCGGTTACTGGCGCAGTTCGCGGTAGGTCGCGGCCGGGGCGGCGATGCCGTGGCTGGCGCGCCACGGGTTGATGTCCAGGCCACCGCGGCGGGTATAGCGGGCCTCCACTTCCAGCCACTGCGGCCGGCAGCGCGCCGACACTTCGCTGAAGATGCGCTCGACGCACTGCTCGTGGAACTCGGCGTGTTCGCGGTAGCTGACCAGGTAGCGCAGCAGACCGGCACGATCGATCTGCGGGCCGCGATAGCGCAGGCTGACGGTAGCCCAGTCCGGCTGACCGGTGACCGGGCAGTTGGACTTCAGCAGGGCGGAGACCAGGGTCTCCTCCACCAGCGCATCGGCGTTGGCCGACAGGTAATCCGCCTGCGGCGGGCCATAGCAGTCGATATCCACATCAAGGCCATCGATCAACTCGCCCAGCGGCGACTCGCGCAGCGCCGGCAGCCCGAACGTGACCTGGACCGGGGCACCGGCGCAGGCCGACAGGTCGGCGACGAGACGCTCACGCAGGGCTTCGACACTGTCCAGGCGGGTGCTGTTGAGCGAGTTCAGGTACAGCTTGAACGACTTCGACTCGATCAGCCGCGGCGAAGTGCACGGCACCTGCACGGTGGCGACGGCGACCTGCGGTTTGCCACGCGGGTCGAGCCAGCTCAGCTCGAAGGCGTGCCAGCGGTCGTGGCCGACGAACGGCAGCGCGGCCTCGTCGAGACCGATCTCGGCGCGGGCGCCGACGCGGGGGATGGGAAACAGCAGGCCGGGATCGTACTGCGACGGGTAACTGACCTCGCGACCGAGGCTGGAATCCTGTGGGGTGTTCATGGTGCTTATTGTATCGCGCGCAGGGCGGGCCTTCGGCCGGGTCGGCCAACGGCGGAGCCCCTCCGTGGTGGGTGGGTTGGTCGCGTACAGCCGGGATTCTGGGTTTGGCCGGGCGGGGAGGCTGGGCAGGGGGCGCTGCAAGTACGTCCATGTAAGCTCGGTCGCCGCATCCATGCGGCTCACGCCCCTGCCCAGCCTCCCCGCCCGGCCTCTGACAGTTTCCTGCGCGCGGCCGCCACCACGGGAAAGATCAGGAAAATCAAAATCAAAAGCCGATGCTTCAGACGTTCATGACGTCCGCCGTGTCGACCAAGGTCGACACCTACCAAAGCAGGATGTCGTTCCGACAGCAGCAGGAAACTGTCGAAGGCGGGGGGGGTCCGGTGGCAGGGGCGTGAGCGCCATGGATGGCGCGACCGAGGCTACAGGGACGTACTTGCGCCGTCCCCTGCCACCGGACCCACCCCGCCATCCCACGGATAGCCAGCTTTTGCCGTTGCTCCGGCTGTTGCCGTTGCCTCGGCGGGTGCAGGGCTGCAAGCCCTGCCGGTAACCCTCAACCAGCCGGGGTGCCGCCGCCGTGCAGGTAATCCAGACTCACCTGCAGCAACGCACGGAATCCGACATCCAGCGCTTTCTCATCCAGCAGGAACTTCGGCGAATGATTGGCCGGCGCCGTCGCCGGGTCGATGCCCACGCTGGTGGAGCCGACGAAGAAGAACATGCCCGGCACTTCCTTGGCGTACAGCGAGAAATCCTCCGCGCCCATCTGCAGCGGCGGCTCGTACACGTTGTCCTTGCCCACCACCGCCTGCAGGCTTGGCAGCATCTTCGCGGTCAACGCCGGGTCGTTCACCGTGGCCGGGTTGCCTTCCGATTCGTAGATGTCGGTCACCGCCTTGGCCCCGTGCGCGGCAGCCGTGTGATCGGCCACGTTGCGCAGGTCGGCGAAGATCTGCTGGCGCATGCCTTCGTCGAAGGTGCGGATGGTGCCGACCATCTCCACTTCATCGGGAATGATGTTGTAGCGGATGCCGCCGTTGATCGCGCCGAAGGTCAGCACCGCCGGCTGCTTGGAGAGGTTGGCGCGGCGGCTGACGATGGTCTGTGCGGTGCCGATCAGATCGGCAGTGGCCACAATCGGGTCGACGCCGTTCCACGGTGCCGAGCCATGCGTCTGCCGGCCGATCACCTTGATGCCGAAACGATCGGACGCGGCCATCAGCGGGCCACCGCGCACCGCGATCTGCCCTGCCTGCACGCTGGAGAACACATGCAGGCCGAATACGGCTTCCGGCTTGAAGTCGGCAAACAGGCCTTCCTTCAGCATCAGCGCTGCACCGCCCTCTTCCGGCGGCGGCGCACCTTCCTCGGACGGCTGGAAGATCAGCATCACCTGGCCCGGCAGGTCCTTCTTCATCGCCACCAGCGCTTCGGCCACGCCCAGCAGGGTGGCGGTGTGCGCGTCATGGCCACAGGCGTGCATCACGCCTACGGTCTGCCCTCGGTACTGCGCGGTGGCCTTGGAGGCGAACGGCAGACCGGTCTGCTCAGTCACCGGCAGTGCGTCCATGTCCGCACGCAGGGCGATCTTCGGGCCGGGCTTGCCGCCTTCAATGATCGCCACCACGCCGTGGTGGGCGATGCCGGTCTTCGGCTTCAGGCCCATCGCACGCAGGCGCTTGGCGACCTCGGCGGAGGTGCGCTCCTCGCGGTTGGACAGTTCCGGGTGCTGATGGAAATCGCGTCGCCATTCAACCACTTTGGCCTGCAGGCGCTGCGCGGCGGCGGTCACTTCCGGGCGCTGGGCGTCCTCGGCATGGGCAAGGGCCGGCAGGGCCAGCAGCAGGGCGGACAGCAGCAACGAACGGCGCATCTCGATCTCCACGGAAGGGGTCTGCACCTGAATGTAGGGCAACCTCGCCGCTACGGGAACCTCCACCGTCGCCCACCGGTCTGAGCGCCCGTCCCATCCGTCATGCAGGAAACCCGGTGGGCCACAGGTATGCTTTGCGCATTGCCACCCGGGGTGCCACCCCGTCCAGCCCTCTTGGAGTCTTGAATGTCACGTGTTTGGAAGATCGTGCTGCTGGTCGTGGCGGTACTGGTGCTGGCCGTGGTCGGCCTGCGCGTACTCGGTGGCGGCAAGGACAAGGCCGCGGGGCAGGAAGCAGGCGCCCGTGAGGGTGGTGAAGATCCCGATGCCGGCCCGGTGCCGGTAACCGTGGTCGATGCCGTACGCCAGGACGTGCCGGTGTATGCCAGCGCGCTGGGCACGGTAACCGCGATGAACACCGTGACCGTCAGCCCGCAGGTGGGCGGCCAGCTGATGAGCCTCAATTTCCGCGAAGGCCAGGAAGTGAAGAAGGGCGACGTGCTGGCGGTGATCGACCCGCGCACCGCCCAGGCCAGCTATGACCAGGCCGTCGCTTCCAAGCGCCAGAACGAGGCCCTGCTGGCCACCGCGCGCTCGAACTACCAGCGCTCGAACGCGCCGGAGTACCGCCAGTTCGTGGCCAAGACCGATCTGGATACACAACGAAACCAGGTGGCACAGTACGAAAGCGCGGTGGCCGCCAATGAAGCGAGCATGCGTTCGGCGCAGGTGCAACTGCAGTACACCCGGGTCACCGCACCGATCACCGGTATCGCCGGCATCCGCGCGGTCGACGCCGGCAATGTGGTCAACGCCGGCACCGCACTGGTCACCCTGACCCAGATCCATCCGATCCACGTGCTGTTCAACCTGCCCGAGCGCCAGCTCGGCGACGTGCGCCAGGCGCAGGCTGCCGGCAGCGTGCCGGTCGCCGCGCTGGACCGCGCCGATTCGCACGTGCTCAGCGGCGACGGCAAGCTGGATGTGGTCGACAACCTGATCAGCGCCGACAGCGGTACTTTCAAGGCGCGCGCGGTGTTCGACAACACCGACAACGGCCTGTGGCCGGGCCAGTTCGTCAATGTGCGCATGCAGTTGCGCACCATCGGCGGCGGCGTGGTGATCCCGACCCAGGCGGTACTGCGTGGCCCGGACGGCGAGTACGTCTATGTCGTGCAGGGCGACAACACGGTGAAGATGCAGACCGTGCGCAGTGGCGTGGAAGTGGGCGACAGCCAGGTGCAGGTCGCCGAAGGCCTGAAAGGCGGCGAGCGCGTGGTCAGCGAAGGCCAGTTCCGCCTGAAGCCGGGCAGCAAGGTGACCGCGCTGAAGCCGGGCGAAACGCCGGCCGCACCGACCGAGGCCGAACTGAAGGCCGCCGAACAGAAGAGTGGCGGCGGCCGCCGCGGTGGTGGCCCGCGCTGAGCGCAGGCCCCTGCTCTTCCCCGCGCCGGCGATCCCGCCGGCGCTGCCATTGATGTGCCAGCAAGGATCAGTCCGTGGGCTTTTCGACGATCTTCATCCGCCGCCCGATTGCCACCTCGCTGTTGATGGCGGGCTTGTTGCTCCTGGGCATCCTCGGTTACCGCAAGCTGCCGGTGTCGGCGCTGCCGGAAATCGATGCGCCCAGCCTGGTGGTGACCACCCAGTACCCCGGTGCCAACGCCACCACCATGGCCTCGCTGGTGACCACGCCGCTGGAGCGCCAGTTCGGGCAGATCTCCGGGCTGGAACTGATGACCTCCGATTCCTCGGCGGGGTTGTCCACGATCATCCTGCAGTTCTCGATGGACCGCGACATCGACATCGCCGCACAGGACGTGCAGGCGGCGATCCGCCAGGCCACCCTGCCCTCGTCGCTGCCGTACCAGCCGGTCTACAACCGGGTGAACCCGGCCGACGCGGCCATCGTCACCCTCAAGCTGACCTCCGATACGCGGCCGCTGCGCGACGTCAACAACTACGCTGACTCGATCCTCGCCCAGCGCCTGTCGCAGGTGCAGGGCGTGGGCCTGGTGTCGATCGCCGGCAACGTGCGTCCGGCCGTGCGCATCCAGGTCAACCCGGCGCAGCTGTCCAACATGGGCCTGACCCTGGAAGAGCTGCGCAGCGCGCTCACCCAGGCCAACGTCAATGCGCCGAAGGGCTCGTTGAACGGCAAGACCCAGTCCTACAGCATCGGCACCAACGACCAGCTGGCCAGCGCCGCCGAGTACCGCGACACCATCATCAGCTACAAGAACGGCCGCCCGGTGCGACTGTCCGACGTGGCCGAAGTGATCGATGGCGTGGAGAATGACCAGCTGGCCGCGTGGGCCGATGGCAAGCCGGCGGTGCTGCTGGAAGTGCGCCGCCAGCCCGGCGCCAACATCGTGCAGACCGTCGAGCGCATCCGCGCGCTGCTGCCGCAGCTGCAGGGCGTGCTGCCGGCCGACGTGCACCTGGAAGTGTTCTCCGACCGCACCGAAACCATCCGCGCGTCGGTGCATGAGGTGCAGTTCACCCTGATCCTGACCATCGGTCTGGTGGTGGCGGTGATCTTCGTGTTCCTGCGCCGGTTCTGGGCCACGATCATTCCCTCGGTGGCGGTGCCGTTGTCGCTGGCCGGCACCTTCGCGGTGATGGCCTTCACCGGCATGTCGCTGGACAACCTCTCGCTGATGGCGCTGGTGGTGGCCACCGGCTTCGTGGTCGACGATGCGATCGTGATGATCGAGAACATCGTGCGCTACATCGAACAAGGCAAGAGTGGCAAGGAAGCGGCCGAGATCGGTGCGCGCCAGATCGGCTTCACCGTGCTGTCGCTGACGGTTTCGCTGGTAGCGGTGTTCCTGCCGCTGCTGCTGATGCCCGGCGTCACCGGCCGCCTGTTCCACGAGTTCGCCTGGGTGCTGAGCATCGCGGTGGTGCTGTCGATGCTGATCTCGCTGACGCTCACCCCGATGATGTGTGCCTACCTGCTCAAGCCCGATGCGCTGCCCGAGGGCGAGGACGCGCACGAGCGTGCCGCCGCAGCCGGCAAGCAGAACCTGTGGACGCGCACCGTCGGCCTGTACGAGCGCAGCCTGGACTGGGTGCTGGAACACCAGCCCCTCACCCTGGCCGTGGCCGCTGCCGCGCTGGTACTGACCGTGCTGCTGTACGTGCTGATCCCCAAGGGCCTGCTGCCCGAACAGGACACCGGCCTGATCACCGCCGTGGTCCAGGCCGACCAGAACATCGCGTTCCCGCAGATGGAGCAGCGCACCAAGCAGGTTGCCGAGGCGCTGCGCAAGGACGCGGACGTGACCGGCGTGTCAGCCTTCATCGGCGCCGGCAGCATGAATCCCACGCTCAACCAGGGCCAGCTGTCGATCGTGCTGAAAGAGCGCGGCGAGCGCGATGGACTGGATGACATCCTGCCGCGCCTGCAGAAGTCCGTCGCCGGCATTCCCGGCGTGGCGCTGTACCTGAAGCCGGTACAGGACGTGACCCTGGATACCCGCGTGGCCGCCACCGAATACCAGTACTCGCTGTCGGACGTGGACAGCGCCGAAGTTGCACTGCAGGCCAACCGCCTGACCCAGGCACTGCGCCAGCGCCCGGAACTGGCCGACGTCGACAACAACCTGTCCAACCAGGGCCGCGCACTGGAACTGAACATCGACCGCGACAAGGCCAGCGTGCTGGGCGTGCCGATGCAGACCATCGACGACACGCTCTACGATGCGTTCGGCCAGCGCCAGATCTCGACCATCTTCACCGAGCTCAACCAGTACCGCGTGGTACTGGAAGTGGCACCGCAGTTCCGCACCAGCACCGCGCTGATGGAACAGCTCGCCGTTGCCTCCAATGGCGCCGGCGCACTGACCGGCACCAACGCCACCAGCTTCGGCCAGGTCACTTCGTCCAACTCGTCCACCGCCACCGGTATCGGTGCGCAGAACACCGGCATCACCGTCGGTGCGGGCAGTATCATCCCGCTGTCGGCGCTGGCCGAGGCCAAGGTGTCCAGCGCGCCGCTGCTGGTCAGCCACCAGCAGCAGCTGCCTGCGGTGACGGTGTCGTTCAACGTCGCCCCGGGTTATTCGCTGTCCGATGCGGTCAAGGCCATCGAAGAGACCAAGGCCAGCCTGGACATGCCGGCGCACGTGCATGCGCAGTTCATCGGCAAGGCCGCCGAATTCACCGGCAGCCAGACCGACGTGGTGTGGCTGCTGCTGGCGTCGCTGGTGGTGATCTACATCGTGCTGGGCGTGCTCTACGAGAGCTACATCCACCCGATCACGATCATCTCGACCCTGCCGCCGGCCGGCGTCGGTGCGCTGCTGGCACTGATGGTCTGTGGCCTGAGCCTGTCGGTGGACGGCATCGTCGGCATCGTGCTGCTGATCGGCATCGTCAAGAAGAACGGCATCATGATGGTCGACTTCGCCATCGAGGCGCGGCGCACCGGCGCCAACGCGCGCGAGGCCATCCGCCGCGCCTGCCTGCTGCGCTTCCGCCCGATCATGATGACCACCGCAGCGGCCATGCTCGGCGCGTTGCCGCTGGCGCTGGGCACCGGCATCGGCTCGGAACTGCGTCGCCCGCTGGGCATCGCCATCGTCGGCGGCCTGCTGTTGTCGCAGCTGGTGACGCTGTACACCACGCCGGTGATCTACCTGTACATGGAGCGCTTCTCGGAATGGCTTGCACGTCGCCGTGAACAGCGCGCGCTGCGCGATGGCACGGTGCAGGAGCCGCAGGCATGACCCTGGCCCCGCACCTCCGGCGGGCCGCACGATGAATCTGTCCGGCCCCTTCATCCGCCGTCCGATCGGCACTGCCCTGCTGGCCATCGGCTTGTTCATGGTCGGCGTGATCTGTTACCTGCGGCTCGGCGTGTCGGCGCTGCCGAACATCGAGATCCCGGTGATCTTCGTGCACGCCAGCCAGTCCGGCGCGGACGCGGCAACCATGGCCTCCACGGTGACCGCGCCGCTGGAGCGCCACCTCGGCCAGCTGCCGGGCATCGACCGCATGCGCTCGTCGAGTTCGGAAGGCAGCTCGCTGGTGTTCATGATCTTCCAGAGCGACCGCGACATCGATTCAGCCGCGCTGGACGTACAGACGGCGATCAATTCGGCGCAGGCCGACCTGCCCTCGGGCATGGGCTCGCCGATGTACCAGAAGGCGAACCCGAACGACGACCCGGTGATCGCCATCGCGCTGACGTCACAGACGCAGTCCGCCGATGAGCTGTACAACGTCGCCGACTCGCTGCTGGCCCAGCGCATCCGCCAGATCGGCGGCGTCGCCTCGGTGGATATCGCCGGTGCCTCGACGCCGGCGGTGCGGGTGGACGTCAACCTTCGCCTGATGAACGCGCTGGGACTGACCGCCGACGACCTGCGCAATGCCGTGCGTGCGGCCAACGTGACCTCGCCCACCGGCTTCCTCAGCGATGGCAACACCACCACGGCGATCATCGCCAACGATTCGGTCGCACGCGCGGCCGACTTCGCCGATCTGGTGGTCAAGACCCAGGGCGATGGCCGGGTGATCCGCCTTAAGGACATCGCCAACGTCTACGACGGCCAGCAGGATGCCTACCAGGCCGCGTGGTTCGACCACAAACCGGCCGTGGTGATGTATGTGTTCACCCGTGCCGGCGCCAACATCGTCGAGACCGTGGACCGGGTGAAAGCGCAGATTCCCGCCTTGCGCGATTACCTGCAGCCGGGCACCACGATGACGCCCTACTTCGACCGCACCCCGACCATCCGTTCGTCGCTGCATGAAGTGCAGATCACCCTGCTGATCAGCCTGGCGATGGTGGTGCTGACGATGGCGCTGTTCCTGCGCCGGTTGGCGCCGACGTTGATCGCTGCGGTCACCGTGCCGCTGTCACTGGCCGGTGCCGCGCTGGTGATGTACGTGATGGGTTTCACCCTGAACAACCTGAGCCTGCTGGCGCTGGTGATCGCGATCGGCTTCGTGGTCGACGATGCGATCGTGGTGATCGAGAACATCATGCGCCACCTCGACGAGGGCATGCCGCGGATGCAGGCGGCCTTCGCCGGTGCGCGCGAAATCGGCTTCACCATCGTCTCGATCACCGCCTCGCTGGTGGCGGTGTTCATCCCGCTGCTGTTCGCCAGCGGCATGATGGGCGCGTTCTTCCGCGAGTTCACCGTGACCCTGGTGGCGGCGATCGTGGTTTCGATGGTCGTTTCGCTGACGCTGACCCCGGCGCTGTGCAGCCGCTTCCTCAGCGCACACGACCACAAGGCGGCACCATCGCGCTTCGGCCGCTGGCTTGATGCCGGTCACGAGCGGATGCTGCGCATCTACACCGTGTTCCTTGATTTCTCGCTGCGCCATGCGCTGCTGCTGTCGTTGACGCCGTTGATCCTGATCGGCGTCACCATCTTCCTGTTCGGTGCGGTGAAGAAGGGCGCGTTCCCGCCGCAGGACACCGGCCTGATCTGGGGCCGCGCCAACTCCAGTGCAACGGTGTCCTTCGAGGACATGGTCAGCCGCCAGCGGCGCATCACCGACATGCTGATGGCCGACCCGGCGGTGAAGACCGTGGGCGTACGCCTGGGCAGTGGCCGCCAGGGCTCCAGCGCACAGTTCAACGTCGAACTGAAGTCGCGCAAGGAAGGCCGCCGCGAAACCACCGCACACGCACTGGCACGGCTGAGTGCGAAGGCCGACCGTTACCCGGACCTGCAGCTGCGCCTGCGCGCGATCCAGGACCTGCCCAGCAATGATGGTGGTGGCAACAGCCAGGGCGCGCAGTACCGCGTCTCGCTGCAGGGAAACGACCTGGCCGCACTGCAGGAATGGCTGCCCAAGCTGCAGGCAGCGTTGAAGAAGAATCCGAAGCTGCGCGATGTCGGCACCGACGTCGACAACGCCGGGCTGCGCCAGAACATCGAGATCGACCGTGCCAAGGCCGCGCGCCTGGGCATCTCGGTCGGCGCCATCGACGGTGCGCTGTACGGCGCGTTCGGCCAGCGCCAGATTTCCACCATCTACTCGGACATCAACCAGTACAGCGTGGTGGTCAACGCGCTGCCGTCGCAGACTGCCACGCCCTCGGCGCTGGATGAAGTGCATGTGCGCGCACGCAACGGCGAGATGGTGCCGATCACCGCGGTGGCCAGACAGGCGCCGGGCCTGGCGCCCTCGCAGATCACCCATGAAAACCAGTACACGACGATGGACCTGAGCTACAACCTCGCCCCCGGCGTCAGCATGGGCGAGGCCAAGGCCATCATCGACAGCACCGTGGCCGGCATGCGCATGCCCGGCGACATCCGCCTGGCCGATGACGCGGGCTTCGGCTTCAATTCCGACCCCAGCGACATGCTGATCCTCGTGCTGGCGGCGATCCTCACCGTCTATCTGGTGCTGGGCATCCTGTACGAAAGCCTGATCCACCCGGTGACGATCCTGTCCACGCTGCCGGCAGCCGGCGTGGGTGCATTGCTGGCGTTGTTCGGCACCAACACCGAGCTGTCGGTGATCTCGATGATCGCGCTGGTGCTGCTGATCGGCATCGTCAAGAAGAACGCGATCATGATGATCGACTTCGCCCTGGTGGCGCAGCGCGAACATGGGCTGACCCCGCGCGAGGCGGCACGCGAAGCCAGCATCGTGCGTTTCCGCCCGATCATGATGACCACGATGGTGGCGATCCTGGCGGCGGTGCCGCTGGCGATCGGCCTGGGTGAAGGTTCGGAACTGCGTCGCCCGCTGGGCATCGCGATGATCGGCGGTCTGCTGTTCTCGCAGAGCCTGACCCTGCTCAGCACGCCGGCGCTGTACGTGATCTTCTCGTGCCTGGCCGAGCGCTGGAAGGCGCGGCGTGCGCGCAGGCGTGAGGCAAAGCTGCTGAGGCGTGCGCAGCGGGCGTAGCAAGACCCATCCACGCATGGCGTGGATCTACTGCAACACCTGCCTCTGGTGGGTGCGGACCGTTGGTCCGCACCCCGATGGCATTTGACGCGCTGTAACGAAAAGAGAACAATTCTCATCCAGCCATGGTCCTGCGCCCCCTTGCGGCGCCCCGCTGCCGTTGCCGGCACGCCTGTGTGATCCCAGCCACCGACCTTTCCCCCCTGCATGGGCGGATGGCCCGTGGCCGCCCGCCGAGGATCTCCATCGATGTTGCCCATCCGCTCCCCCCGCCTGGCCGTGCTGGCCGTAGCGCTGTCCGCCGCCTGCACTGCACACGCCGAAGCCCCCGCCGACGCCCGTAGTGCCACCGATCTGGACGCGGTCAAGGTCATCGCCGAACGTACCCACACCGAGGCCGGCGCCCTGGGCGACCGCGCCCTGCGTGATACCCCGTTTGCGATCACCGCCGTCGGCCGTGAGCAGATCGAACAGCGCCAGGCCGTGTCGCTGGGCGAAGCCTTCCTGCTCGACCCCTCGGTCACCACGCAGGTAAGCGCCTATGCCAGCGGCTGGAGCTCTCCGATCCGCAACCGCGGCATCGACCTGAATTTCGACAGCTACCGGGTCAACGGCCTGCAGGTCTCGTCCTGGGGCACCGAATGGCCGCTGGAAGTGATGGAACAGGTCGACCTGCTGAAGGGCCCCGGCGGGTTCCTGTACGGCTTCGGCGCACCGGGCGGCATCGTCAACTACATCACCAAGAAGCCGACCGACGTACCGACCTTCTCCGCCCAGCTCGGCTGGCGCGAGCAGGGCATCGTCAGCGGCGGCATCGACGTCGGTGGCCGCTTCGGCAACGAGCAGATGTTCGGCTACCGCTTCAACGCGTACCAGGAGAAGGGCGAAACCTTCAACGGCGGCCATGTCGATCGCAAGGTCGGCGCGTTGTCGCTGGACGCGCGCCTGAGCGATGCGCTCACCTGGACCTTCGACGGCGTATTCCAGTCGCGCGACCTGCGCGAGGAATCACCGCAGTACTACTTCCGTGGCCTGACGTCGCTGCCGCGACCGATCGCCGGCGATGTCGACAACAGTGTGCCTGGCACCTACTACGACACCCGTTCCAGCCTGCTGTCCACCGCACTGAACTGGCAGATCAACAGCGACTGGAAGGCCAGCCTGAGCTATGGCGTCACCACCTCATGGAACGACGTCAACAAGATCTTTGCCTACATCGATGACCTCAACGGCGACTACGACGTCAACGTCTACGAGCTCGGCGGCAAGAGCGAGTGGAAGCTGGCGCAGGCACTGGTGCAGGGCAGCTTCGGCACCGGTCCGCTGCAGCACCAGCTGGTGGCCGGTGTCAGCCACCAGACCGGGCTGGGCTGGGACCGTCCTTACGAGTTCAACCTGATCGGCCGTGCCAACCTGTACCAGCGCCATGACATCCGCCACGATGCAGTCGGTTCGCGGGTGATGAGCCGTGGCAGCGAAACCGTGCAGAAGGCCGTGTTCGTCAGCGATACCGTCGACCTCGGCCATGGCTGGTCGGTGCTGGCCGGTTGGCGCTACAACGATTTCGAGACCAAGGGCGCGTACCACACCTATCCGGTCACCCCGACCTATGCGGTGATGTTCAAGCCCAGCGAGGCCGTCACCCTGTATGCCAGCTACATCGAGTCGCTGGAAGCCGGCGGCCGCGTCGGCAACAGCTACGTCAATGCCGGCGATGTGCTCGCCCCCACCATCAGCAAGCAGTACGAGATCGGCGCCAAGGTTGAAGCGGATCGCTGGAACGCGAACGTCGCTGCCTTCCGCCTGGAGCGCGGCGCCAACATCGATCAGCTGACCGATGCAGGCAAGCGCCTGGTGCAGGATGGCATCACCCTGTACGAAGGCATCGAAGCCAGCGCCGACCTGCACCTGACCGATGCGCTGACCGTCGGCGGTGGCGTGACCTGGCTGGACCCGACCTACGACAAGCTGTCCCCGGGCAGCGCGGCGCAGGAAGGCAACCGCACCGTCGGTGCAGCACGCTGGAGCGGCGTGCTGCATGCCACCTACCAGCTGCCGTGGGTGGAAGGGCTGGAGACCTATGCCGCCGTGCGCTACTACGGCGATGTCTGGTATGACGCCGACAACACCCTGAAGCTGCCCGACTACACGCTCGTCAATGCCGGCATCGGCTACCGCCTGCTGGCCTCCGGCCACCCGGTGACCCTGCGTGCCAGCGTGGAGAACCTGGCCAACCGCAGGTACTGGTCCAATGCGGGCGTCGGCCTGCCGCGCACCTTCGCGCTGAGCGTGCGGTTCGACATGTAAGCAACCGGCAAACGGTAGTGCCGGCCGCTGGCCGGCACTACCGGGTATCGAGCGGAAAATCATCCACGCATGGCGTGGATCTACCATTTCACGCGCGGCCCGCAATAATGGAGGTCGATCCTTCCGCCGAGCCTGCATGTCCGCACGCGAATCCCGCCTCAGCCGCCTGTGGGCCCACGAGAAGGCCAGCTATGGCCTGCGGGTGTTCATTGCCCTGACAGCGGCCCTGGCCGTGTGCTGGCACCTGGATGCGCTGACCGCGCTGCCCGGCGTGTTCCTGGGCATCATCGCCAGCGCGATTGCCGAGACCGATGACAACTGGTGGGGCCGGACCAAGGCCGTGCTGCTGTCGCTGCTGTGCTTCTGCCTGGCGGCGGCCTCGGTGATCTGGCTGTTCCCCTGGCCGTGGATCTTCATCACGGCCCTGGCGCTGTCCACGTTCGGCCTGACACTGCTCGGCGCACTCGGCGAGCGCTACGCGTCCATCGCCCAGGCCACCGTCACCCTGGCCATCTACACCATGATCGGCCTGGAACAGCATGGTGCCCATGACCTGCACAGCGCGCTGGACGCGGTCAGCCACCTGCTGGCGGGTGCGGTCTGGTACGGGCTGCTGTCGATTCTGTGGACCACGCTGTTCGCCAACCGGCCGGTGCGCGAGCGCGTGGCACGCCTGTACGTGGAGCTGGGCCGTTACCTGCAGCTCAAGGCCGCTCTGTTCGAACCCGTGCGTGAGGCGGACCTGCAGCGCCGCCAGCTCGACCTGGCCGAACAGAACCGCCGCGTAGTCGGTGCGCTGAACGAGGCGAAGACGGCGATCCTGGCGCGCTTTGGCCGCTCCGGCCGGCCCGGCGTCAACTCCGGCCTGTACCTTCGCCTGTACTACATGGCACAGGATTTCCATGAGCGCGCCAGCTCCTCCCACTATCCGTACGGCGCGCTGGTCGATGCGTTCTTCCACAGCGACGTGCTGTACCGCTGCCAGCGCCTGCTCGACCTGCAGGGCCAGGCCTGTGCACGGCTGGGCGAAGCGATCCGGCTGCGCCGCCCGTTCGTCTACGGCGAGAGCAACCAGCAGGCCGGGCGCGACCTGGCCGATGCGCTGACCTACCTGCGCGACCAGCAACGTCCGCAGTGGCAGCGTCTGCTCGGCTCGCTGGACCTGCTGGTGCACAACCTGCGCAGCATCGAGCGCCGCCTGCTCGATGCCGAACGTTCCGAAGCCAGCCTGGACAACGTCGACACCCGCCTGCGCGACAGCAACCCGCACACCCTGCGCGAAATGGGCGTGCGCCTGCGCCAGCAGCTCACCCCGGGCTCGGTGCTGTTCCGCCATGGCCTGCGCATGGCGCTGGCACTGATCGCCGGTTTCGTTGCCATCCGCCTGTTCAATGCCCAGAACGGCTCGTGGGTGCTGCTGACCATCGTGTTCGTGTGCCGGCCCAGTTTCGGCGCCACCCGCCAGCGCCTGGCCCAGCGCATCGTCGGTACGCTGGCCGGCCTGGTGCTGACCTGGGCGCTGCTGCAGCTGTTCCCCCGGCTGGAGATCCAGCTGCTGATCGCGCTGCTGTCAGCACTGCTGTTCTTCTTCACCCGTTCCGACCGCTATCTGGTCGCCTCGGCCGCCATCACGGTGATGGCGCTGACCTGCTTCAACCTGATCGGCGACGGCTTCGTACTGATCGTGCCGCGCATGGTCGATACGATCCTCGGCTGCGCGATCGCAGCCGCCGCCGCGTTCCTGATCCTGCCGGACTGGCAGGGCCGACAGTTGCACCGCGTGCTGGCGCGGGTGCTGGATACCGCCGCCCGTTATCTGGAATCGGTGCTGGGTCAGTACCGCAGCGGCATGCGCGACGATCTGGCCTACCGCATCGCCCGCCGCGACATGCACAACGCCGATGCCGCACTGTCCACCGCTTTGTCGAACATGCTGCGCGAACCGGGCCATGTGCGTCGCAACCTCGATTCGGGTTTCCACTTCCTGGCGTTGTCCAACACCCTGCTTGGGCACCTGTCGGCGCTGGGTGCGCACCGCGACCAGGTCGACAGCTATGCGGGTGATCCACTGGCGCTGGCCGCTGGCGAGCGGGTGCGCAAAGCGCTGCAGCAGCTGGCGGCGGCATTGACTGCGCAGCAACCGGTGTCGGAGGAGGACAACGACGCCGATCGTGCGGTGGCTGCGGAACTGGAACAGCTCGATGAGACGATGCCGCCGAAACTGCAGCTGATCCGCACGCAGATGGCGCTGGTGCTGCGGATGCTGCCGAAGGTGAGAGCGGCGGCGAATGGCGCGGTGCGTGGTTTGAGCTGACGGCATCCACGCATGGCGTGGATCTACGGGTGCGGCTGACGGCCGTGCAACATCGTGTTGCGTCCACGAGGGCATTCCGATCACGCCCCGGCGCCGATACTGCCGTGTCGCCCACGCAGGATCTCCCCCATGAAGATCGAACTCAACGACCGCACCGCGCTGGTCACCGCCTCCACCGCTGGCATCGGCCACGCCATCGCACAGGGGCTCGCCGCCGCCGGCGCGCAGGTCATCCTCAACGGCCGCAGCGCCGACAGCGTGGAACGCGCGCGCCAGCGCCTGCTGGCTGCCCTTCCCAAGGCCAACGTGCTGGGCGTGGCCGCCGACCTGTCCGACGCCAGCGGTGTCGACACCCTGCTGGCCGGCCTGCCGGGGAAGGTCGACATCCTGGTCAACAATGCCGGCATCTTCGGCCCGCAGGACTTCTTCGAGACCGACGATGCCACCTGGGAGCAGTACTGGCAGACCAACGTCATGTCCGGCGTGCGCCTGTCGCGCGCCCTGCTGCCGGCGATGGTCGACGCCGGCTGGGGCCGCGTACTGTTCATCTCCTCCGAATCAGCACGCAACATTCCGGCCGACATGATCCATTACGGCGTCAGCAAGACCGCGCAGCTGTCGCTGTCACGCGGCCTGGCCAAGCGCGTGGCCGGCAGCGGCGTCACCGTCAATGCGGTGCTGCCCGGCCCGACGTTGTCGGACGGCTTCGCAACGATGTTCGAAGAAGAACGCGCGCGTACCGGCAAGCCGCTGGAACAGATCGGCCGTGAGTTCGTGATGGCCCATCGTCCTGCGTCGGTGATACAGCGCGCGGCCACGGTCGAAGAAGTGGCCAACATGGTGGTCTACCTCGCCTCGCCGCAGGCGTCGGCCACCTCCGGCGCAGCGTTGCGGGTCGACGGCGGCGTGGTCGACGATATCGTCTGAGGTTCTCAGATGTGCGGACCAACGGTCCGCACCCACCGTCCGTACCCAGGGGGTCTGAGTAGATCCACGCCATGCGTGGATGCATGCCGCCACGGTCCCGACAGATGGGCAGGAATGCTAGGCTGCGCCGGTCCAAGGAGGTTCCATGTCCGGTCACAACCAGTTCGCCCTGCTGCGCCAGCGCCGTTTCCTGCCGTTCTTCATCGTGCAGGGGTTGGGTGCCTTCAACGACAACGTGTACCGGCAGGCGATCATCGGCCTGCTGTTCTACCTCGGCGTTGCCGAGAGCGAGCGCACGCTCTACACCAACCTGGCGCCGGCGCTGTTCATCCTGCCCTACTTCCTGTTCTCCGCCCTGGCCGGGCAGATCGCGGAAAAGCTGGAGAAATCGCGACTGATCGTGATCACCACCACCATGGAGATCGTGATCATGACGCTGGCCGCGGTGGGCTTTCTCACCGAGAGCCTGCCGGTGCTGCTGGTGGCCCTGTTCTGCACGGGCCTGCAATCCACCCTGTTCGGTCCGGTGAAGTACTCGGTGCTGCCCTCGGTACTGCGGCCGGAAGAACTGACCGGTGGCAATGGCCTGGTCGAGATGGGCACGTCGATGTCGATCCTGACCGGCATGATCGTCGGCGGCCTGGTGTTCACCCTGGCCGGCACCCATGGCCCGATCGTAGCCGCCACGGCGGTCATCGCGCTGGCGATCTGCGGCAACCTGGCCGCGCGCATGATCCCCAAGGTCGATGCCGGCGCCCCTGACCTGAAGATCAACTGGAACCCGATCCCCGAATCGCTGGCCGTGCTGCGCATGGCCAGGAAACAGAAATCGGTACGCAACGCCATCCTCGGCGTGTCCTGGTTCTGGTTCGTCGGCACCATCCTCACCGCGCAGCTGCCGTCCTATGCGGTCACCAACCTCGGTGGCGAGCCCACCCTGTACATCTTCGCGCTGGCGCTGTTTTCAGTAGGCACCGGCGTCGGTTCGCTGCTGTGCGAAAAGCTGTCGGCGCGCACCGTGGAGATCGGCCTGGTGCCACTGGGCGCGTTCGGCATGACCGCGTTTCTGCTGGACCTGTACTTCGCACGCGCCGGTGAAGCCACCGCGCAGGGCCTGTCGGTCACCCAGTTCGTGCACCAGGCCGGCAGCATCCGCATCATCGTCGACCTGCTCGGCATCGGCCTGTTCACCGGCTTCTTCGTGGTGCCGCTGTTTGCATTGATCCAGAGCCGCACGCCGAAATCGGAGATGTCGCGCGTGTTCGCCGCGCTGAACATCCAGAACTCCGGCTTCATCGTCGCTGCGGCGGTACTTGGCCTGCTCACCCAGCGCCTGCTCGGCTGGACCATCCCGCAGCTGTTCCTGGCATTGGCCATCGCCAACGCCGTGGTGGCGATCTACATCTTCACCATCGTCCCCGAATTCCTGATGCGTTTCCTCAGCTGGGTGATGGTGCGCACGCTGTATCGCCTGCGCCCGCATGGCATCGAGGGCAATGTGCCCGATGAAGGCGCCGCACTGCTGGTCTGCAACCACGTCAGCTACATGGACGCACTGATCCTGTCGGCGACGATTCCGCGCCCGGTGCGATTCGTCATGTACTACAAGATCTTCAACATCCCGGTGATGCGCTGGATTTTCCGCACCGCCAAGGCGATTCCTATCGCCGGTGCGCGCGAAGATCCTGCGCTGATGCAGCGTGCGTTCGATGAAGTCGATGCCGCACTCGCCGAGGGCGAGCTGGTGTGCATCTTCCCGGAAGGCGCATTGACCCGCGACGGTACGATGGCACCGTTCAAATCCGGCGTGGAGAAGATCCTCGAACGCCGCCCGGTACCGGTGGTACCGATGGCCCTGCGCGGCATGTGGTCGAGCATGTGGAGCCGCCGCGATACCCGGCTGGGCCGCATGCGCGTGCCGCGCCGGTTCCGGGCGACCGTAGAGGTGGTCGCGGCACCGGCAGTGGATGGCCATTCGACCGATGCCGCCGCCCTGGAAGCCCAGGTCCGCACCCTGCGCGGCGACCTCGCCTGAGGGGGGCCGATCGCGCCGCAGCGTGCTCTGAAAGCCGGCGCCAAGCGCCGGCTTTTTCTTGTCCCGTCAAGCGCCGAAGGCGTCGGGATCTGGCTGTAACCGCATACATGCGTCGCAGGTTGCGGTAGATTACGCACCCACAGGGGGGAGGTTCGGCCCGTTCACACGGCCGGCCACCAAGGAATGGAGTCTTGCTTTGAATCAACCGCCACCGCTCAGCCGTCCGGTCTACATCCCCAACCATCTGGTCTGGGCGATCCTGACGACGCTGTTCTGCTGCCTGCCGTTGGGCGTGGTGTCGATCGTGTATGCCGCCCAGGTCGATGGTCGCCGCGCGGCCGGTGACCTGCCGGGGGCCTACAGCGCGTCGCGCAAGGCGGGCTGGTGGGCGGTGGCTTCGGCCGTTGCCCTGCCGGTCCTGTTGCTGTTGTGGTTCGGGCTGTTCGGCGGCTTGGCCGTGCTGGGCGCTCTATCCGACCTTTGATTCACCACCACCACCCATCGAGGAGCTTGAACCATGAACACCAGTACCCCGCAGGTCCCCAACAATCTGGTCTGGGCCATCCTGTCCACCCTGTTCTGCTGCCTGCCGGCCGGCATCGTGTCGATCGTCTACGCCGCCCAGGTCAACGGCAAGCTGGCTGCTGGCGACGTCGCCGGTGCCCGTGATTCGGCCGACAAGGCCAAGAAGTGGGCCATGTGGTCGGCCATCGCCGCCGTCGTCGTCATGGTGCTGTACTTCATCGTGATCATGGCCGTTGGCGGCCTGGGCGCCCTGAGCGGCGGCAACGGCAGCTACTGATGCCCGCGACGGGGTCCGGCCACGCGCCGGATCCCGCTCCTGCATGTCCGCACTTCCCGCTCGTTCCCGCCTGGCCCGCTGGGCCCCGCTGCTGGCCGCTTCCGGTCTGGCTGCGGGTGCCGCCGTGGTCCTGCGCCACGTCAATCCGTATGTCTCCGGCAATCCGCTGCCGGGCTGCCCGCTGTATGCACTGACCGGCTTCTACTGCCCCGGCTGCGGCAGCACGCGCTGCCTGTATTCACTGGTCCACTTCGACCTGCCCGGCGCGATGGCGATGAACCCGTTGCTGGTCATCAGCCTGCCCTTCCTGTTCCTGATGCTGCTCAACATGGCTGGCGTGCGCCCGCGCGTGCTCGATCCGCTGATGCGGGTACTGGCCAGTCCCACGTTCTGGCTGTGGCTGCTGCCGGGCTATGCCGTGCTGCGCAACCTGCCGTGGGCGCCTTTTACCGCGCTGGCTCCGGTGTAGTTTCCAGCCAACGGCGCAGCCCCTCGTGGTGGTCGTTGAAGGCAGAAGCCGTTGGGGTTGGCCGGGCGGGTGGGCTGCGCAGGGGGCGCCGTAAACCCATCCATGGGGGCTCGGGCGCGCCATCCATGGCGCTTACGCCCCTGCGCAACCCACCCGCCCGGCCACGGACAATTTCCGTGCGCGTCCACCACGGAAAAGAAAGAAAAGATCAAAAGCGGAAGCGGATCGCTTCGCTCTGCATCCACGCATGGCGTGGATCTACCGTGTCGACCAAGGTCGACACCTACCAACAGCCGCCGGAACCTGTCGGGGGTGGGGCGGTGTGGGGCTGCAGGACCGTTGGCGCCATGGATGGCGCCATCGAGCCCCCATGGATGGGTTCACGGCGTGTACTGCAGCCCCACACCGCCCCGCCAGACCCTCAGCAACCCAGAGCCGCTTTGGCTTTGGCTTTGGCTTTGGCTTTGGCTTTGGCTTTGGCCTCTGCAGGTGCAGGGCTGCAAGCCCTGCAAAGCAACTAGGTCACCCAGCCCGCGATTACCAGCACGGCAAGCGCCGCCAGCCACAGCAGCAGCATCCGCCACACCAGGCTCATCGCATCACGCAGCTCGGGTAGCCGCTGCCACACCGGCAGCAGGCCGGCTTCGGTGTAATCGTGTGCATCTTCGCGCAGTTCGGCATTGACGCTGGCACGCGCCACCGCGCCCAGGAAACCAATGTCGCCGGCCAAGCGCTCACCATGCGCCTGGCGCCATGCCTTCCAGGCCGTGTCGAAGTTGCCGACCAGGGCCATCGAGAGCGCCATCAGCTGGGCCACCGGCCACTCGATCCAGCCCAGCAGCCGCTGCGCCAGCGCCAGCGGTTCCACCGGCACGCGCGCACGCATCGGGCTTTCCGCCATCAATGCCAGCAGGCGATAACCGAGCGCACCCACCGGGCCCAGCAGCAGGAACCAGAACAGCACCGCGAACCAGCGCCGCAGTGCGTTGAGCACGGTCGCCTCGACCAGTGAAGGAACATCCTCGCGCAGGCTGCCACCAGCCGACTGCAGGTTGCGTACCGCCGCCTGCCGGGTCGGCGCGTCGTCGGCATCGATGATTGCTTCGATGTCGCGGTCCAGATCCCGCGGGCCCCAGCACCAGGCCAGCACGGCCACGCCCAGCAGCAGCGCCGGCAGGCCGAACAGCACCCCGCGCAGCAGCCAGGCGACCAGTGCCATCAGCAGCAGTGGCGGTACGATCGCCAGCGCCACGCCGGCGGCCCCCTGCCAGGCCCGACCACCGTGCGCGTCCAGCCAGCCCAGCCAGCGCCGGAAGCCGTCGAAACGGCGCAGCGACGCGGCAGCGGCCGGGGCGACATGGCCAAGGGCCAGTGCCACCAACACGGCGACCAGGGTGGTGAACATGGCAGGTCTCCCTACGAGCAAGCGTTCGGCGTCGCTACCTTACCTGTCGCAGCGCCGCCGTCAGCGGTGAACCGTACTGTAACCGGCAGCGTGTTCAGGTGGCGGCAATGCTGGCGCCGCCGGACGCCGGTTGCTGGCGGTACCAATGCTCGATCAGGCCCCGCGAAATGGAGATCGGCGGCGACAGACGGATGCCTTCACCATCGTCCTCGACGTCACGTGCGAGGGCAGCTCCCACCTCTTCGGCGCTGAACCAGCGCGCGTCTTCCAGCTCGCCATCCACGGTCGGCACGTCGTCCTGTGCCTGCGCCCGGAAACCGACCATCAATGCACCGGGGAACGGCCAGGGCTGCGAGCCCAGGTACTGGCAGGCGGTCACCCGCACCTTGCTCTCTTCGTGCACTTCGCGCGCTACGGTCTGTTCGAAGGTCTCGCCCGGCTCGACAAAGCCGGCCAACACCGAATAGCGGCGCGGCGCCCAGTTGGACTGGCGGCCCAGCAGCAGCCGTCCCTGGTTCTCCACCGCGACGATCACTGCCGGATCAACGCGCGGATAGTGCTCGGTCGCGCACTGCGGGCAGCGGCCGACGAAGCCGCCACGGGCGAACGTCACGGCCGTGCCGCAGACGCCGCAGAAGCGGGTGCGCGACTGCCAGTAGGACATGCCGCGGGCATAGCTGAAGGCGGTCGCATCGGCTACGGTCCACAGCAGTGCGGCCTGGCGCAGATCGAGCCGGCGTGGCGCGGTGACCGTCACGCTGGCAGCTTCCACCGAGAACCACGCCTGCTCGCCACGCAGGCCGAGGAAGATCGCGACACCGGGCCCGCCACCGACATCAGCGCCGGTCAGCGCCAACGGCTGGTCGTCATCACCGGTGAAGGCGGTGCCGTCCTGGTCCAGGACAAGAATGCGCGCATCGGGCCACAGGCGCGCCAGAGCATCGGCATCTTCGCGCATGGCATCGGCGCGCTCCAACGGTTCACCCACGAAGGCAAAACCGGAAAGCGGCGAAGGAGAAGTGAGCATCCAGCTAGCCTGCCGCCAATCGATGCGGGTGGCAAGGTCGGCACTGTGCGCAATCTGCTGTTGTGGTTGCAGGACAGGCCATCCACGCATGGCGTGGATCTACCGAAGGCACCGCGCGGGGCGCATGCCCCACGCCCTGCAATTACATGCTGAAACTGCTGCCGCAGCCGCAGGTGGTCTTGGCGTTCGGATTGCGGATCACGAACTGCGCACCGGTCAGGCTCTCGGTGTAATCCACCTCGGCGCCCATCAGGTACTGCAGGCTGAGCGGATCGACCAGCAGGGTGACCCCGCTGGTCTGCACCGCCAGGTCATCGCCGGCACGGTTCTCGTCGAACTCGAACCCGTACTGGAAGCCCGAACAGCCGCCACCCTCGATGTACACGCGCAACGACAGGTCGGGGTTGCCCTCGTCCTGGATCAGTTCCTTGACCTTGGCCGCAGCGGCCTCGGTGAAGTTCAGCGGCCGATCCAGCGACTGGTAGTCGGGCGCGGCGGCCGGCGTGGCGCCGGGGAGGGAGACGAGCGTGTTCATGGGCTCAGCATGGGGGCGCAGGCGGTGGCTTTCAAGCCATCGCCTCGGCCAGCTTGCGGCGCGCGGCGGTGTCGCCCTTGCCGTCACCGGCGTCCTGGCTCTCCGGCGCTGGCAGGGCCTGCATCGGGGCGCTGGCATGGATCAGCCGGCCGTTCAGCTGGGCGCCCGCATTCATTTCCACTACCTGGTAATGAACGTTGCCGTTGACCCGGGCACTCGGGGTCAGTTCGACCTTCTCGGTGGCATGCACGTCACCGTCCAGGCGGCCACTGATGACCACCACCTGGGCGCGGATCTCACCCTCGATGACGCCATGCTCGGCGAGGGTCAGGGTCGCCGCGCTGGCGCCCTCCTGGGCAATCACCTTGCCGTGGATGCGACCTTCCACGTACAGGCCACCACTGAATTCCACATCGCCACGGATCACCACCTGGTTGCCGATCAGGGCATCCACCACCAGTTGGCCATCACGGCTGGATTTGCTGCTTCCGAACATCTGCCTACTCCCCTTTGCTGGCCGGTGCGCCGGCCTGTTTCCAGTCGAATACCTGCGTGGTGCCCCCCGCACCACTCCCCAATGTCACCTTCACCCGTTGCGGGGTGAAGTCAGCCGGCAGCATCACGCTGCCGGTGAGCTGCTGGAAGTACCGGAACGAGTAATCCTGTCCCGGCACCTTGCTGCGCTGGTGCAGCTCGTCCCAGCTGATGGTGGCCAGCTTGCCGTTCTTCACGCCTTCCACCGTGAAACGCATCTGCCCCTGGCTGATCGCCCCGCGGTTGAGGTTCTGGGTCAGCACCACGCTGTACTGCCAGGTGCCGGCCGATTCCGGGCTGAATTCAATCGAATGGGTGTTCAGGCCCTTGCGCTGGCTGGTCGAACCCACCAGGCGTTCGTAGAAGGCGACGTCAGCGCGCAGGCCGGCGATCTCTTCATCGCGCTCGGCCAGCGAAGACTGCACTTCGTTGTTGGCGGCGCGGCTGATGCGGTCCGACGCTTCCAGCGTGGCCTGCTTCTGCTGCAGCTCGGTCAGCTGGGTCTGCAGGGTATCGGCGCGCTTCTCGGCAACCTGCACGCGCTGGCCCTGTTCACCGCGCGGCGCACCCAGCCAGCAGCCACCCAGCACCGCAAGCACCAGGCTCAGCAGCCAGATGCCCGCGATCACCAGCAGGCGACGGCGGTCGGCAGGTGGTTGCGGGGCACCGGGAAGGCGGACCTGCACACGCATGGGAGGGCGGTTGTTCATGGGTAGTCTCCGTGGCATCGCAGTGGCGACGCCAGTACGGCCCCTGGGGCAAACGACGGGCTAGTGTATGACAGGAACGGCAGGTTTCCCCCGTGCCGGCCGGCACCGGGCGGTGGCATTCAGCCACTCCATCGTCGATAGTGTGGCACCCCGCACAGTTCCGCCGCCGGAGCCCGCCATGACCGAAGCCCACCTGTTCGTGATCGGCATCCTGCTGGCCTGGCTGGCCGGCATCCGCGTCTACCTCACCGTATTCGGCGTCGGCATCGCCGGCCTGCTCGGCTGGGTCGACCTGCCACCGGCACTGCAGGCCACCGAATCGTGGTGGGTGCTGGGCACGTCGGCGGTGCTGGCCATCGCCGAATTCTTCGCGGACAAGATTCCCGGCGTCGATTCAGCCTGGGACCTGGTGCAGACCCTGGCGCGCGTACCCGCCGGTGCCTTCCTCGCAGCAGCGACATTGTCACCCGATGGCGACCTGGGCACCGGTGCACTGGTGGCCGGCGCGGGCGTTGCGCTGGCCAGCCACGGCCTGAAGGCCGGCACCCGCGCCCTGCTCAACACATCGCCGGAGCCGGCCAGCAACTGGGTCGCCTCGGCGGCCGAAGATACCGTGGTGATCGGCGGGCTGGCGCTCGCGCTGGCGCATCCATGGATCGCGCTGGTGGTGGTGCTGGCCTGCAGCCTGGCCGGTGCATTGCTGGTCTGGCTGGTCTGGCGCACCCTGTGGAAAAGCGTGCGCTGGTTGGCACGTGGCGGCAGCGACGACGGACAACGGCAACCCGGTACCGGCTGATCGGCGGGCTTGTCGCATAATGGCCGCGAACACCAGGAGCATCGATGGCCGCAAACGAATCCGCCGCGGGCCCCCGCCCGGGACGCGCTGAAACCCCTCCGGCCGATCATTGGCAACGTTGGGCCGCCCCCTTGGCTGCGGCCACGCCTGCCGAGGCACCGCCGTCAGCGACCGTGCAGATGCCGGCCTCGTCAGCACCCAGCGACGGTACCCGACTGACTGCTCCGCCGCCGCTGCCCTCCGCCGCCGCACTGCCAGAGGCGGGCAACAATGACGTGGCGCCTGTCGACGCCGACTCGCCCTACCGCGTGCTGATCGTCGAAGACGACCGTGCCCAGGCGCTGTTCGCGCAGAGCGTGCTGCATGGCGCTGGCATGCAGGCGATCGTGCTCGGCGACGCCGATGGCGTGCAGCAGGCCATCCGCGAGCAACGCCCGGACCTGATCCTGATGGATCTGCACCTGCCCGGGCTGGATGGCATGCGGCTGACCGCGATGATCCGCCAGCAGCCCGGCATGCAGCTGCTGCCGATCGTATTCCTCAGCGGCGACCCGGACCCGGAGCGCCAGTTCGAAGTGCTCGACTGCGGTGCCGACGATTACCTGAGCAAGCCGATCCGGCCACGCCACCTGATCGCTGCGGTGGCCAACCGTATCCGCCGCGCACGCGCGCAGGCCGCGACCCTGCCGGGTGCCAACGGCGCACCGGCGACCAGCAACCCGGAAACCGGGCTGCCCACGCGCCACCACGTGCTGCAGCAGCTCAACGCAACGCTTGCCCAGCACGAACGCGGTGGCGTGTTCTTCGTGGAAATCTCCAGCGCGCTGGGCCTGCGCGAGCGCTACGGCTACGCGGCCTTCGAGCGGCTGATGGTGCAGGCCGGGCAACGCCTTGCCGAAGCTGGCCATCCGCACCTGTTGGCGCGCCTGAACGACAACAGCTTCCTGCTGCTGGCACGCAACACCGATGAGGAGAGCCTGGAAGCGATTGCCGGCACCCTGCGCGAGCAGCTGTCCGCGCGCGCCTTCGTGATCCGCGACGACGAATCGGTGCACCTGCGTGGTGTGGTCGGCTACGCGCCGCTGTCGCCGGGTTTCGACGATGCCAGCAGCGCCCTGGAAGCGGTCGAACGCACCACCCTGCAGGCACGCCTGCTCAGCGCCGGCGTGGCGGGCCACGTGCACCGCCAGGTGACCACCGAGCAGGAGCATCTGGCGTTGCTGGAAGGCCAGCTGGAGCTCGCTTACCAGCCGATCGTCGCCGTCGCCGGCGGCAGCAGCGCGCAGTACCAGCTGCTGCTGCGCCTGCGCCGGGCCGATGGCAGCGTGCTGACCGCCGGCCAGGTGATTCCGGCGGCCGAAGCTGCCGGCCGCATCGCCGACCTCGACCAGCAGGTGCTGGAGCATGCGATGGGCCTGCTCGACCTGTATCGCCACGCCACCCAGCCGCTGAACCTGTTCGTCTCGCAGTCGCTGCGTACCCTGCAGCGCGATGCGTTCGCTGACTGGCTGCTGGAATCGCTGCAGCAACGTCGCCTGCCCGGCAGCGCGCTGGTGATCGACGTGCGCCTGCCCGATGCGCTGATCCACACCGTGCCGTTGCAGCAGTTCTGCCAGCGCATGGCCAGCGTCGGCGTGCGCTTCTGCCTGAGCCAGTTCGAACCGGGCAGCGAAGCCCTTGCCCTGCTCACCCAGCTGCCGCTGTCGTTCGTGCGCATGGCCGCACGCTTTTCCAGCAGCCACTCCAACCCGGATACGCGCGAAGAACTGCGCCGATCGATCGAGCAGGCGCATGCAGCCGGCCTGCAGATCATCGGCCAGCAGATCGAGGATCCGCAGGCAGCGGCCGCGATGTGGGTCGGCGGTGTCGATTACATCCAGGGCAACATGGTGCAGTCGGCCGGCAGCGACCTGAACTTCGACTTCCACAACGCGGTGCTCTGAGTGTCATCGACGGTCGCGCTGCTGGCGGTGCTGGCCCTGGCCATCATCGCCCTGCTGGTACTGGGCCTGCGATTGCGTTCGCGCAGTCACGCGCTGGCGGCACTGCAGCGCGACCGCATCACCCTGATCAGCGAGCGCGACCAGCTGCGGCGCACCACCGAGCGCCAGGGCCAGCTGGAACATCAGCTGCTGCAGGCCAAGCAGGCGGCCGAAGCGGCGGTGCTGGCCAAGGGCGAGTTCCTGGCCACCATGAGCCATGAGATCCGCACGCCGCTCAACGGCATCCTGCCGATGCTGGAGCTGATCGCCCGTGGTCCGCTCGGCGAGGACCAGCGGCAGATGCTGGCCACTGCCTCGGCCAGCTCGCAGCAGCTGCTGCGCATCGTCGATGACATCCTCGATTACTCGCGACTGGAAGCGCAGGCACTGGAACTGGAGATCACCAGCTTCAACCTGCGCGAACTGCTCGACGGCGTGGTGCAGCTGCTGCAGCGCGCCGCCGAAGCCAAGGGCCTGACGCTGAGCCTGCAACTGGATCCGGCCGTGCGCCTGCCGGTACGCGGCGACCCGGTGCGCCTGCGCCAGGTACTGGGCAACCTGCTGGCCAATGCCATCAAGTTCACCGCACGCGGCCAGGTGCAGCTGCGCGTGCAGCGGCTGGGCGAAGGCCCCGCCCAGCACCAGCTGCGTTTCGAAGTGGTCGACACCGGCATCGGCATCGATGAGGCCCAGCAGGCGCGGCTGTTCCAGTCCTTCAGCCAGGCCGACGCGTCCACCACACGCATCTACGGTGGCACCGGCCTGGGCCTGGCCATCTGCAAGCGCATCACCGACCTGATGCATGGCGACATCGGCGTGCGGTCCACCCCGGGACAGGGGGCAACCTTCTGGTTCGAAATACCGCTGCTGAAGGTCCCCGGCGATCTGCCGGCGCTGGCACGCTCGCCGGCAGCGCTGCTGCTGTACACCGCCGATACGCAGCTGCAGCTACGCGTCGAACGCATCGCCGCGCACCACGGCCTGCAGGTGCAGCTGCTGGCCAGCATCGATGAGGCGATGGAACGCCTGCGTGCAGCGCCACGTCCGGGCCAGAGCACACCGGCATGGCTGCTGATCGACGCGCGCCAACGCCGCAACGGCGAGGCGGCCCTGCAGCGGGCCCTGGCCGAGCGCGGTGCCGACGACACGCTGCAGGTGCTGTGGCTGCAGGACGATCCGGTCACGCTGCGGCCGCGCCAGCAGCAGCTGCACAGCACATTCAACGATGCCGCCCTGCACGCGCTGCTGGCGCAGCCAACCGCCACCGCGCGTCCGGCAGCGCTGCTGGCCAACGCCGAAGATGCACAGCCGGCCGCTACGCTGCCGTCATTGGATCTGCGTGTCCTGCTGGTCGAGGACAATACGGTCAACCGGATGGTGGCCGAGCACCTGCTGCGGGTCTTCCAGTGCCAGGTGCGCAACGCCGCCGACGGCGAGCAGGCCCTCGCACTGTTGCGCGAAGGTGGAATCGACGTCGTGCTGATGGACTGCCAGATGCCGGTGCTCGACGGCTACAGCGCAACACAGCACTGGCGCAGGGAAGAAGCCGATGCGGGGCGCACGCGGTTGCCGATCATCGCGATGACTGCGAATGCCATGGCGGGTGATCGCGAACGCTGCCTGCAGGCAGGCATGGACGACTATCTGTCCAAGCCGATCGCACGGGAGGCGCTGCATGCGTTGCTGCAACGTTGGGGCCGGGCATCCGCGGATCGCGCACATGCAGCGCTGCCGGAACCCGTGCAATTGCCCGCAGCGCCGAGCGCGCCCGACGGTGAAGGCCCGCGCGATGAACGAGCACGCTCGATCCCGATTCCACAGCCGGTGCTTGATCGCAGCGTGCTGGATGAACTGCATGCGGTGATCGGCGATGCCGCTGCGCAGATCGTGACGGTATTCCTGGAAGACGCACCGCAGCTGGTGCAGCAGTTGCAGCAGGCCGCGCAGGGCAACGACATCGAACGCCTGCAGGCGCTGTCGCACAGCCTGAAATCCTCCAGCGCCAACGTTGGTGCGCTGTCGCTGTCAGCAGTGGCGCGGCGGATCGAACACGAAGCCCGCAGTGGCAGCCTGCAGCGCCCTGCCGTGGCAGTGGCGCTGCTGGTGGCGGAGTTCGCCCGCGCACGCGTGGCGCTGACCGGCTATCTCGCCGGCCAGGCCCGCTGAATCACTCTTCGAGCTTGCTCAGCAGGTACTTGGGCTCACCGATGCGCTCGATCAGCTCCAGCTGGGTTTCCAGCCAGTCGATGTGCTCTTCCTCGGAGTCGAGGATCTTCACGAACAGCTGGCGGCTGACGTAGTCGCCGACCGAATCGGCGTAGGCCACGGCCTCGCGCAGGGTGACCACGCCATCGCGTTCCAGCGACAGATCGCACTGCAGGATCTCGGTAGGGTTCTCACCGATGCGCAGCTTGCCCAGCGCCTGGAAGTTCGGCAGGCCTTCGAGGAACAGGATGCGATCGGCGAGCATGTCGGCATGCTTCATTTCCTCGATCGATTCCTTGTACTCGTGTTCGGCCAGCTCCTTGATACCCCAGTTCTTCAGCATCTTGGCGTGCAGGAAGTACTGGTTGATCGCGGTCAGCTCGTTGTAGAGGACCTTGTTGAGGAATTCGATGACCTTGGTGTCGCCCTTCATGGGGATGCTCCTGCACGCTGAAATCGCGGGCACTGTAACGCCTTGCGCGCGCACGTGAAGGAACGCGAATCGTGCGCATTGGCCAGTGCGGCCCGCAATGAAGATCAGGAGAACGCAGCGTCAACGCGCTGCGAGACGACTCAGGCGACCTGCGCCAGGCCCAGTACCGGCAACGGCAGATCGTGGGTGGCACGTGCCTTGGCCAGCAGATCACCGGCCATGTCCAGGCAGGAACCGCAGGTAGCGCCGCATCCGGTACGCATGGTCAGCTCGGCCACCGACGTGACGCCATGGCTGGCGGCTTCGCGGATCTGATGGTCGGTAACACCGTTGCAGATGCAGACGTACACGGGCGGGAACCAGGGCAACAGGCCAGTAGCGGCCTGGTCGCTATTCCAATGGAAACGAGAATGGTTGTCAATCAGAGACCTGAACCATTCTCGATACCGTTCAGCCCGTCAGGTGACCGGCCCCTCGCCCTGCGCCTTCTTCGGCCAGTACCCGTGGCTGCGGGGCCGCTTTCGCGGCCGGTCATGGCCAGCGGCATGGCCTGGCATCCAGGCCTCGGCAGCGCTCTTGGGCATGGCACTGATGCCCTGCCCCGCCACCCCCTGGGCCAACGGCGCCAGATGTCGCAGGGCGCGCGCATAGACACCGCGCTTGAACACCACCACATGCTCCACCGGGTACCAGAAGTCGACCCAGCGCCAATGATCGAACTCGGGCGAGTCGGTATGGTCCAGGCTGACGTGGGCCTCGTCACCGGTCAGGCGCAGCAGGAACCAGACCTGCTTCTGGCCGATGCAGACCTGGCGTTCATTGCGGCGGATGGCACGCGCCGGCAGCTTGTAGCGCAGCCAGCCCGGTGTCGCCCCGAGCACTTCAACGTGCTCCGGCAACAGCCCGGTCTCTTCCTGCAGTTCACGATACATGGCCTCGACAGGCGTCTCGTCGGTGTTCATGCCACCCTGCGGGAACTGCCAGCCATCCCGGCGCACACGTCGTGCCCAGAACACCTGCCCGTCCTGCCGCATCAGCACGATGCCGACGTTCGGTCGATAGCCGTCCGGATCGATCACGATGCGGACTCCTAAGAAAATCTACTGGTTGGGACTATCCCATGCCGTCTGTCGGGCCACAAGCTCGATACAAAGGTGTTGACAGTCCTTGTACACATCAGCAGAATAGCGGGCTCACCAAGGCTATGTAGCTCAGCCGGTTAGAGCACAGCACTCATAATGCTGGGGTCGGTGGTTCGAGTCCACCCATAGCCACCACACTGAAAATCAAGTTGTTTTTCAGCGTGAAGAGTGAGAAAATAGTTACACGTTACATTGCCCCTTAGCCAAGCGGTAAGGCACCTGACTCTGACTCAGGCATCGGTGGTTCGAATCCATCAGGGGCAGCCAAATTAAACGCAAAAGGCCAGATCGAAAGATCTGGCCTTTTGCGTTTAATCTGGTCACGCATTCCACGCCCCACCTTCGCCCGCCGCGCGCACCTGGAACAGGGAGTGCCAGCCGCTGGCCGGCAACCTCGAAATGCACACCCCCAGAACGACAAAAGCCCGGCCGAAGCCGGGCTTTTGCTTTTCCAACCAGCGGGCTCCCGAAGGAGCCCAGCCAGGCGCGGTAAATCAGCGCTTGGAGAACTGGGTGGCGCGGCGGGCCTTGTGCAGACCGACCTTCTTACGTTCGACTTCGCGGGCATCGCGGGTCATGAAGCCGGCCTTGCGCAGCTCGGACTTCAGGGTTTCGTCGTACTCGACCAGAGCACGGGCGATGCCCAGACGGATCGCACCGGCCTGGCCGGTGGTGCCGCCGCCAGCGGCGGTGACCAGGATGTCGAAGCTCTCGGTGTTCTTGGTCAGCTCGAGCGGCTGGCGCACGATCATGCGAGCGGTCTCACGGCCGAAGAACTCGTCCAGCGGACGGCCATTGACGGTGATGTTGCCCGAACCCTTGCGCAGGAACACGCGAGCGGTGGAGGACTTGCGGCGGCCAGTGCCGTAGTTTTGAGTGATAGCCATGATTAGATATCCAGAACCTGCGGCTGCTGTGCGGCGTGCGGATGCTCAGTGCCGGCGTAGACCTTGAGCTTGCGGTACATCTGGCGACCCAGCGTGCCCTTCGGCAGCATGCCCTTGACGGCGGTCTCGATCACGCGCTCCGGGTGGCGCTCAAGCGCCTGGGCGAGGGATTCGGTCTTCAGGTTGCCGATGTAACCGGTGAAACGGTGATACATCTTGTCCTGCAGCTTCTTGCCGGTGACGACAATCTTTTCTGCATTGATGACGACCAGGTAGTCGCCGGTATCAACGTGCGGGGTGTAGACCGGCTTGTGCTTGCCACGCAGACGGCGGGCCAGCTCGGTGCAGAGACGGCCCAGGGTCTTGCCCTCGGCGTCGACGAGGTACCAGTCGCGCTGGACGGTCTCGTTCTTGGCAGTGAAAGTGCTCATGAAGAACTCTTGGTTAGGTCGGGCTCATTGCGGCGAAGGACTCGCCGGAACTCTGCCACGCGTTGTGAAAGGTGGAGCGTAAGGGGCGGCATTGTACGCAGCTTGGCTGGCGGGTGCAACCCGGCTTCCGCCTCGGGTTGGCAGGGGGCCGGGGCCGGGCGAGAATCGGGCCTCCCCCGCTCCACGCCGTGCCGCCATGACCGTGCTTCGCCAGACCACTCCGCTGGACCACCTACTGACCGAGGCGCAGCGCGCCCTGGACACGGTGTTCGGCAACCCACCGGCCAGCCGCCCCTACCCGGCCACGGACACCGGCGAACCCGGCATGGACAGCGCGCAGCGTCGCCACGCGGCCGGGCTGATGCGCATCAACCATGTCGGCGAGGTCTGCGCCCAGGGCCTGTACTTCGGCCAGGCCGCGGTGGCGCGCGATCCGGCGACCCGCGAGCATCTGCTGGAAGCGGCCCAGGAAGAGACCGATCACCTGGCGTGGTGCGCCACCCGCCTGGGCGAGCTGGACAGCCGCCCGAGCCTGTTCAATCCGCTCTGGTACGCCGGCAGCTACACCATCGGCACCCTGGCCGGGCTGCGTGGCGATGGCTGGAACCTGGGTTTCGTGGTCGAGACCGAGCGCCAGGTGGAAGCCCATCTGGACGAACACCTGGTCGACCTGCCGGCCGGCGACCTGCGCAGCCGCGCGGTCATCCGGGTGATGAAGGAAGACGAGGCCCGGCATGCCGAGCACGCCGAGCAGGCCGGCGCCCGCCGCCTGCCGTTCCCGATTCCCGGCGCGATGGCGCTGGCCTCCAAGGTGATGAAGACCATTGCCTACCGCATTTGAGGGGGAGCCCCCACCAACGGTGGGGGCCTACCAAACCACACGGTGGGGCCCGACCGTTGGTCGGGCCACCTTTCAGTTGGGCGACACCAGCTTCAGGCCGATCACACCGGCCACGATCAGGCCCACGCAGGCCAGGCGTGCCGGCGAGGCGCTGTCGTTGAACAGATAGATGCCCAGCACCGTCACGCCCATGGCGCCGATGCCGGTCCAGATCGCATAAGCCGTGCCCACTGGAATGTTCTTCATCGCCTGGCTCATCAGGTACAGGCTGATCAGGGCCGACACCACCGTCAGGGCGGTCGGCACGGGCTTGCTGAAACCTTCGGAGTACTTCATTCCAAGGGCGAATCCGATCTCGAACAGACCGGCCAGCAGCAGATAGATCCAGGGCATGGGTGGGGGCTCCTTACCTTTTTTGAGAAAAACGAAACGGCCCGGTGTTTTCACACCGGGCCGTAGGTCGGTACATCGCCGTGGAACTGAAGATTGCGCCAAGCGCAGGCTCCACGGGGCGGGGCGTCCCGCCTGGGTGGCGATGCCTGACGGCATCGCGCATGGGTCACTCAGCCAGGTTGCGGCCGTGGAACAGCTCTTCGATCTCACGACGCAGCAGCGCCTCGATCTTCATGCGTTCCTTGAACGAGATGTTCTTGGCCTTCTCCTCGAACAGGTACTGGTCCAGGTCGAAGTCCTTCAGGTGCATCTTCGTGTGGAAGATGTTTTCCTGGTAGACGTTGACGTCGAACATCTCGTAACGCGACTTGATGTTCTTGGCCAGGAAGTTCTGGATCGAGTTGATCTTGTGATCGATGTAGTGCTTCTTGCCCTTCACATCACGCGTGAAGCCACGGACACGGTAGTCCATGATCACGATGTCCGATTCCAGGCTCTCGATCAGGTAGTTCAGTGCCTTCAACGGCGAAATGACGCCGCAGGTAGCCACGTCGATATCGGCGCGGAAGGTGGCAATGCCTTCCTGCGGGTGCGTTTCCGGATAGGTGTGCACGGTGATGTGCGACTTGTCCATGTGCGCGACCACGGCATCGGAAATCAACTCCTTGCCGGCCTGCTTCTTGTCGATCACCGGCTCTTCGGAGATCAGGATCGTCACCGAGGCACCCTGCGGATCGTAATCCTGGCGCGCCACGTTGAGGATGTTGGCGCCGATGATCTCAGCGACATCGGTCAAGATTTGAGTAAGCCTGTCGGCGTTGTACTCTTCATCGATGTATTCAATGTAACGCTGACGCTCCTCTTCGGTGCGCGCGTAACACACGTCATAGATGTTGAAGCTCAGCGCCTTGGTGAGGTTGTTGAAACCCTGCAACCTCAGGCGAGGCAACGGCTTGACCACGGCGGTCGATTCCTGTGTAAGAAGGGAAAGGGTGAATTATGCGGCATAAGTGTCTCCAGGGGGAACGTGAAGACGCTCAGCTTCTGGCACACTGTTTGCCCTTAACAATTGCGCTGGTTAAGCTCCGCTATCGACCCCGTGAATCCGTTCATGCGCAGAGGGAGCGCCCCTATCGTGTCAACCGTGCGCCTAGCTAGCAGCCCATTGGCCTTGGACATCGCAACAATCGACCGCTTTCTGGCCCACAGCCACAGGCGGCGCTATCCCACCCGTACCGACGTCTTCCGACCCGGTGACCCGGCTGGCACCCTGTATTACGTCATCAGCGGCTCGGTTTCGATCATGGCCGAGGAGGAGGAGGACCGTGAGCTGGTACTGGGCTATTTCGGCGCCGGCGAGTTCGTCGGCGAGATGGGCCTGTTCGTGGAGTCGGACCGCCGCGAGGTGATCCTGCGCACCCGCACAGCCTGTGAGCTGGCCGAAATCAGCTACGAGCGCCTGCATCAGCTGTTCCTCGGCCCGCTGTCGGCCGATGCCCCGCGCCTGCTGTACGCGCTGGGCCAGCAGATCTCCAAGCGCCTGCTGGACACCAGCCGCAAGGCCAGCCGTCTGGCATTCCTGGATGTCACCGACCGTATCGTGCGCACCCTGCACGATCTGGCGCAGGAGCCGGAGTCGATGACTCACCCGCAGGGCAGCCAGCTGCGCGTCTCACGCCAGGAACTGGCCCGTCTGGTCGGCTGCTCGCGCGAAATGGCCGGCCGGGTGTTGAAGAAGCTGCAGACCGACGGCCTGCTGCACGCCCGCGGCAAGACCGTGGTGCTGTACGGCACCCGTTGATCGACAGATGTCCGCCGGGCATGGCCCGGCGCTACCCCAAGGTCTCCACCACGGTAGCGCCGGGTCATGCCCGGCGGATTGTCGTAGGTGCGACACGCCATCGCATGTCGCGCACACCCGCATCCGCTAGGCTCGATCCATGGAGCTGAGCAGCGAATTCTGGTGGTTCATCCTCATCGGCCTTGGCGCACAGCTGGTTGATGGCGCGCTGGGCATGGCATTCGGGCTGGTTTCTTCATCAGTGCTGCTCAGCATGGGGCTGCCTCCCGCACAGGTCAGCGCCAGCGTGCATACCGCTGAAGTGTTCACCACCGGAGCCTCCGGTGTGTCGCATCTGGTCGCCGGCAATGTCGACAAACGCCTGTTCTTCCGCCTCGCCCTGCCCGGCGCACTGGGCGGTGCACTCGGCGCGTACGTGCTGACACAGGTCCCTGGCGACCTGATCCGCCCGCTGATCTACCTGTACCTGCTGGTGCTGGCCATCATCATCCTGGCCCGCGCGGCCGGCCGCTGGATGCCCAAGGGCGAGATCCGCCGGGTGCCGGTGCTGGGTTTCTTCGCCGGCCTGCTCGATGCCAGCGGCGGCGGCGGCTGGGGCCCGGTGGCCACCTCCACCCTGCTCGCCCGCGGCGGTCAGGCCAGGACCACGATCGGCACCGTCAACGCAGCCGAGTTCGTGGTCACCTTGACCATTTCGGCCACGTTCCTGCTGTCGATGGGCGTGCAGCACCTGCAGATCGTCGCCGGCCTGCTGATCGGCGGCATGATGGCCGCGCCGGTGGCGGCGGTGCTGGTGAAGCGGGTGAAGGAACGCTGGGTACTGGTCGCAGTGGGCGTGCTGGTGCTGGGCATCAGCCTGTTCCAGGTGGGCCATGCGCTGTTCGGGTATCTGTACCGCTGACCGCTCGCCGGGCATGGCCCGGCGCTACCCGGGTGGGATCCGGTGGTGCCGGCCGCTGGCCGGCAACTTCATGGCCTGCGGAAACCCGTGCACGGTTGCCGGCCAGCGGCCGGCACTACCGGGTCCTTGCCCCACGCCCGGCGGGCAGGCGGGATCGATTACGCCTTGTCGCCGCCCCGGTCCACACAGCCCCAGTTGAGGATGCGGGTGCCGGCCGGCAGCACGCGGCGGAAGAATTCCACCTTGGCAGGCTTTGGGTTGACCACCACCGGCGCTTTCGCCGCAAGCAGCAGCGGCAGGTCGGCGGTGCTGTCGGAGTAGGCGATATCGATGTCGCCGTAGCCGCGCTCGCGCAGCATGCGCATCTTCTCTTCGTTGTGGCAGTGACGGGTCGGCCCTACCCCGCCCAGCCGCGGCCCCACTTCGGTGCCGATCACCGGCACGTCCTGGTGGGCGACGAAGGCCAGGATCGCGCGGGCCAGCTCCGGCGGTGCGCCGGTGGCCACCACCACGCGATCGCCCTTGGCACGGTGCGCGGCGAATACGTCCAGCGCCTGTGGCAACAGCTTGGCGCGCATCTGCGCTTCATTGCGCAGCACGTAGGCATCGATCACCTTGTTGAACTCGCGCGCGCGGTGCAGGCCGAAGCTGCCGATCCAGACGTAGACCGAAATGCCGGCACGGCGGGTCGGCAGCATCGCCACCATCGGTCCGGCAATCGGGGTGACCAGCAGCGCCGCCAGCATCCGCAGCGGGTTGCGCTTGATCAGCGAGGCGAACAGGTGGGTACCCGAATCGCCGTCATACAGGGTGTGGTCGAAGTCGAAGACCACCAGCGGCGCATCCTCGCGCGGCGTTGGATAGTACGTTTTCATGCTGCGAAGAATAGCTGACGCAGACCCTCGCCCGGCTCTTCCACGCGCATGAAGGCCTCGCCGACCAGGAACGAGTGGATGCCGGCATCGCGCATCAGCGCCACATCCTGCGGGCCGAGAATGCCACTCTCGGTGACCAGCAGGCGGTCGCGCGGCACGGCCAGGCGCATGTCCAGGGTGGTCTGCAGCGACACCTCGAAGGTGCGCAGGTTGCGGTTGTTGATGCCGATCATCGGCGCCGGCACCTGCAGTGCACGCTCCAGCTCGTCGATGTCGTGCACTTCCACCAGCACGTCCATGCCCAGCGACATCGCCAGTTCGGACAGCGTGGCCAGCTGCGTATCGTCCAGCGCGGCGACGATCAGCAGGATGCAGTCGGCGCCGAGCACGCGCGCCTCGACCACCTGGTAGGCGTCGATCACGAAGTCCTTGCGCAGCACCGGCAGCGTGCAGGCTTCGCGCGCCTGCTGCAGGTAGGCATCGGCACCCTGGAAGAAATCGACATCGGTCAGCACCGACAGGCAGCTGGCGCCACCGAACTCGTAGCTGACCGCGATGTCGGCCGGGCGGAAGTCGGGGCGGATGACGCCCTTGGACGGGCTGGCCTTCTTCACTTCGGCAATCACCGCTGGATCGCCATTGGCGACGGCGGCCTGCAACGCGCGCACGAAGCCGCGCACCGGTGGCGCATCGGCCAGCGCCGCCTGCAGCTCCTCAAGCGGTCGCTGGGCGCGGCGCTGGGCTACTTCTTCGGCCTTGCGGGCCAGGATCGTCTGCAGGATATCGCTCATCGTCGTCGGGTCGGTGCTGGGGCGGTGAGGACGACCATTATCGGCCATCGGGTGGGTCAGGCTGAACCGCGCGCTCAGGCAACCAGCGCGCGGGTGGTATCGACATACTGCTGCAGGCGGGCACGGGCGCTGCCATCGGCGATGACCGCGCGGGCGCGGGCCAGGCCGTCGCCGATATCGCTGGCCACGCCGGCCACGTACAACGCCGCGCCCGCATTCAGGGCAACGATGTCCAGCGCCGGACCCGGCTCGTTGTCGAGCACCGCGCACAGCATGGCGATGGACTGCTCAGGGCCATCCACGCGCAGGTTGCGGCTGGCCGACATGGCGATGCCGAAGTCTTCCGGATGGATCTCGTACTCGCGCACCTTGCCGTCGCGCAGCTCACCCACCAGGGTACCGGCGCCCAGCGAGATCTCGTCCATGTTGTCGCGGCCCCACACCACCATCGCGCGCTCGGCGCCCAGTTCGCGCAGCACGCGCGCCTGGATGCCCACCAGATCGGGATGGAACACGCCCATCAGCACCGACGGCGCATTGGCCGGGTTGGTCAGCGGACCGAGGATGTTGAAGATGGTGCGCACCCCCATCTCGCGACGCACCGGCGCCACCACCTTCATCGACGGGTGGTGGATCGGCGCGAACATGAAGCCGATGCCGGTCCGTTCGATGGCCGCGGCCACCTGCGCAGGCTGCAGCTCGATCGCCGCGCCCAGTGCTTCGACCGCATCGGCACTGCCGGATTTGGACGACACGCTGCGGTTGCCATGCTTGGCCACGCGCGCGCCGGCGGCAGCGGCAACGAACATCGCGCAGGTGGAGATGTTGAAGGTATGCGAGCCATCGCCACCGGTGCCGACGATGTCGACCAGGTGGGTGGTATCGGCGACCGGCACGGCCAGCGCGAATTCGCGCATCACCGTTGCGGCGGCGGCGATCTCGTCGATGGTTTCCTTCTTCACGCGCAGGCCGGTGAGGATGGCGGCGGTCATCATCGGCGAGACGTCGCCGCGCATGATCTGCCGCATCAGGTCGACCATTTCGTCGAAGAAGATCTCGCGATGCTCGATGGTGCGTTGCAGGGCTTCCTGGGGGGAGAAGCTCATCGGAATACTCCTTGGATCAGGCAGCCGGGCGCTGCAGGAAATTGCGCAGCAGCGCGTGACCATGCTCGGTGAGGATCGATTCGGGGTGGAACTGCACGCCTTCGACCGGGAACTGGCGGTGGCGCAGGCCCATGATCTCTTCGATCGAGCCATCCTCGTTCTCGGTCCACGCGGTCACTTCCAGCGCGTCGGGCAGGCTGGTCTTGTCCACCACCAGCGAGTGGTAGCGGGTGGCCTGGTAACCGTCCGGCAGGCCAGCGAATACGCCCTTGCCTTCGTGCCGGATCGGCGAGGTCTTGCCGTGCATGATGTTGCCAGCACGGATGACCGTACCGCCGTAGACCTGGCCGATACCCTGGTGGCCCAGGCACACGCCGAGGATCGGCGTGGTCGGCCCCAGGCGCTGGATCAGCTCCAGCGACACACCCGCTTCGTTGGGTGTGCACGGGCCGGGCGAGATGACGATGCGCTCGGGTTTCTGCGCGGCGATCTCGTCCACGCTCATCGCATCGTTGCGCACCACCTTCACCTCGGCACCCAGCGTCTGCAGGTACTGCACGAGGTTGTAGGTGAAGCTGTCGTAGTTGTCGATCATCCACAACATGGTCAGGTTCCGTCGCTTATCAGGAAAATGGCGTACACGTTTTCGGTGTAGGTGATGGGGCCGGCTTCGATCGATTCGCGCGCGCGCGAGCCGGTTGTCTCGATGCTGGTCGGTGCCGGAGCCGGCGGGCTGGGCGGCGTGACCATGTCACCGCTGCGGGGCCAGTTGCCTGCCTGCACGCCGTAGGCGAAGTTCGGGGCCACGTCGGAGATGCTGTAGAGGCCGGTGATGCGCGCGCCATAGGCCGTGGCAAGGTGCTTGGCGGAGGCACGTGTCTGCGTTGCCGCTTCGGCCTTGAGTTCGCCACGCAGTGCGGCTTCCTTCGAGTAGCCAGGCCGCATGCTGCTGATCTGCAGGTCATCGCTGGCATCGACCGCGCGCAGGAAGGCCTGCAGGTCGCCGGTGGTGCCGAAGCTGCCTTTCAGGCGCCGGCTCACCCGCGTCCCCAGGTATTCCTGCTTGCCCTGCACGCTGTAGCGGTAGTCCGGCTGGATGGTCAGGTTGTCTGCCACCACGCTTGCCGGCAGTGCATGGTTGCGCTTGAACGCACCCAGCACCGCATCGACATTGCCCTGCACGCGCGAGCGCGCTGCATCCGGCTGAAGGTCGGTGGACTTGACCAGCAGTTCGACGGTGAACCGGTCCGGCATCACCGTTCGCGCGCCCTCGCCCTTCACCAGCAGATGCGGCTGCGAGGGAATGGTGTTGGCCTGTGCCCACGCATCCGGGGCCATCGTGGCCAGCAGCGACGACCACAGCAGAACGCTCAGCAGCTTCATGCGGTACTCCTTGTCTTGAATGGAAACAGCGAAGGGTGCTGCGGCTCAGGCCACAGCACAGGGAAACTCACAGGCCCTTGGCGGCCTGGGCGACGGCGCGGAACAGCGCACGGCCCTTGTTCATCGTCTCGTCCCATTCCTTGTCCGGGTCAGAGTCGTAGACGATGCCGGCGCCAGCCTGCACATACAGGCGACCGTCCTTGATCACCGCGGTGCGGATCGCGATCGCAGTATCGGCATCGCCGTGCCAGCCGATGTAGCCGATGCTGCCGGCGTAGACATTGCGCTTGATCGGTTCCAGCTCGCGGATCACTTCCAGCGCGCGGATCTTCGGCGCACCGCTGACCGTACCCGCCGGGAAGGTGGCGCGCAGCACGTCGGCATAGCTCAGGCCCGGCTGCAGCTGCCCGGTCACTTCGCTGACGATGTGCATGACGTGGCTGTAGCGTTCGATCACGAACTGCTCGCCCACTTCGACGGTGCCGGCCTTGGACACGCGGCCGGCGTCATTGCGGCCCAGGTCGATCAGCATCAGGTGCTCGGCGCGTTCCTTTGGATCGGCCAGCAGCTCGACCTCCAGCGCCTGGTCCAGCTCCGGCGTGGCGCCGCGCGGGCGGGTGCCGGCGATCGGGCGCACGGTCACTTCACCGTCCTGCAGACGCACCAGGATTTCCGGCGAGGAGCCGACCACCTGCAGGTCGCCGACATCGAGGAAATACATGTACGGCGACGGGTTCAGTGCACGCAGCGCGCGATACACATCCACCGGGCGCGCCTTGAACGGCACGCTCAGGCGCTGGCTGAGCACCACTTGGAAGATGTCGCCAGCACGGATGTACTCCTTGCTGCGCTGGACCGCGTCGACGAAGCCTTCGCGGGTGAAACCGGAAACGAAATCGGACTCGTCCAGCACGTCGCTGGTCAGCGGCGCCGGATAGCCAGCACCCGGCGCGCGCAGCTTGGCGGTCAGCGCATCCAGGCGGGCCTGGGCCTGCTCGAAGGCGCCTTCGACACGCGGGTCGGCATGCACGATCAGGTACAGCCGGCCCTTCAGGTTGTCGAACACTGCCAGCTCATCGGAGTGCAGCAGCAGGATGTCCGGCGTACCCAGTTCGTCACGGCCGGCCGGCGAGGCCAGGCGCGGCTCGATGTAGCCGATGCATTCGAAGCCGAACCAGCCGACCAGGCCACCGGTGAAGCCCGGCAGGCCTTCCAGCTTGGGCACCGAGTGGGCGCTGCGCAGTGCCTCGACCTCGGCGAACGGGTCGGCCACCTCACGGGTTTCCACCACATCGCCGTGCTCGCGTACGGTCAGGGTGTGGCCGTGGAAGGCGTACACGCGGCGTGCCGGCAGGCCGATGATCGAGTAACGACCAAAGCGCTCGCCGCCTTCGACGGATTCAAACAGGTAGGTATTGGGGGCGTCGGCGAGCTTCAGATAGACCGAAAGCGGCGTGTCCAGGTCGGACAGCACTTCGCGGACAACGGGAATATGGGTGTGGCCTTCAGCGGCCTGCTGCTGAAACTGAGCGTGCGAGATCAAGACGACTTTCCTTCCGGGACACAGCGTTATGGGGACGGACGACGGCAACAGGCCACCATCGCCACCAACGGCGTGCGGAAGAAAGGGTATGCGGGGTCGTCAGGCTGGACACCCAATGACTGTATCGCAGCTTTGGCCGCAGGGAAACCCTTTGGCGACGGGCGGTTTGTCTTTGCCCTAGCCCATCCGCCGCGCCTGTTCCTGGGTCTCCTGCACCTGCTGCTGGGCCAGCGACACCCCCTGCACCTGCTCGCGACTGGCATTGATCGCGTCGATCTGGGTGGTGCTCGCGCTCAGCGGCTGGGCCATGCCCGCCGCCACATCAACGTGGGCATGGCGGCGGTGCGCGGCGTTCAGATCGGGCGTATCCACCGCGAAGGCGCGGCTGTGATCGTCGCTGAGCACCACGTGGGAAATGGACTCCAGCCCCTCGCGTTTGGCCTGCACGGCCAGTGCACCGGCGAGCTGGTCGCTCTGCAGGTTCGGCACACGGTTGTGTGCGGCATCCAGGGCGTGCACGCCGGTCTGTGCGCCATTGAACAACCGGTAATCGGCGTGGCCAGGGTCATTGATGCCGGGCCCGCGCGCAGCGGGCTCTGCTGCCACGCCGGCGCGGCGGCCATCCTCCGGATGCTGTATGCGCTGGTGCTGCTCGACCAGCTTGCGGGCGGCGGCTTCCTGCTTGATCAGTTCCGAATCCAGGCTGGGGATGACGGTCGGATCCATGCCATGGCGGGCAGTCGCCTCGCTGAAGGCCGGCATCATGCCGCGGATGACACGTTCGGACTTGTCGAGGTTGTGCAGCTTCATTGCGTCCAACGGCAGGTTGCCGGTCGGCAGGTGGGTGGCGGCGGCAGCCCCGATGCCCACCGCGGCACCACCCAGCGTGGACAGGGTGATCGGCGCCTTGGCGGTGATGCCCTTCACTTGCGACGCCACCAGGTCATAGCCACGATCGACATGGGCGCCGGCGGTGGCGAACCCGTTCTGCAGCTTGCCGGCCACCCATTGGCCGTCGTGGCTGATGGCAGCGGCCACGCGTTCACCCGCCGCGCGTGTGCCTGCGGCGTCGGCGACGGCCTGTTTCGTCGCGTGCTGCGCATGCTGCTCACCGTGGTCACGGGCAGCTTCGGCCTGCTTGGCAAGCCGGCCGGCGACGTTGTCCGCGCCCACCCGGTCAGCCACCCACGACAGGGCGGACAGGCCATGGGAGCGGGTCTGCGATTCGACGCGGTGCAGGGTGGCTTCGATGCTGCCGGTCAGTTCACGCCCCGAAGCAATCACCGTACTGGTCGCCCGGGTGCTCACCTGCAGGCTGGTGGACCCCATGTTCACCACCTGGCCGATGACCATGCCTTCGGTCTTCAGTACGCGCTCGACACCATCGCCCACCTTGTCCAGCGCATGGGCAGTGGCGGCGCCGGCCCGTTCAACCTGCTCGCCGGCCAGGCGACCGCCGCGCATGCCGTACGCCGTGGCGTGCAGCACGGAGGACAGCGGGCCCGCCAGCTCCGCCACCTGGCTGGGCGGCGCCACATGCGGGCGATCGACGAGTGCCCCGTGCGCGTCGCGGGTCTTGGGCTCAAGCAACAATTCGAGGCGCCCTGCCGCGAGCGGAATATCGCGCAGCGCCTGCTGACCCGGCTGGCTCGCCAGTTGTTCGATGAACTGTGCAGCGGAGGTCTGCGCGCCCGGAGGCAGCATCTCGCGCAGCTTTTCGCCGACGACCTTCTGCATGGCCGGATCCTTCAGCACCATGCCCAGTTCGTTGGCAAGTACACCGTAGCCACGACGCTGATGCTCGCTCAGGCGGTGCATGCCGTTCTGCACATCGTTCAGCACCTCACCGGTGGTCTGGTAGGTGTGCACGGACTGCTGCGTGTCGAAGGTCGGCAGGCCGTTGTCCTTGGCATAACGCGCCGGGGTTGCCGGATGCAGGCCGGCGGCGTTGAACGTGGTGGCACGTGCGCCGGTGACTGCGGACGCGGCGGAAGCCATGCCTCCACCGAGGGAGTGACCGGCGATTTCGAAGCCGCCCGGGCGTTCCTGATTGACGATCGAGGCAAGACGCATGGCGCGATCGTAGTAATCGCTGCGCATGCCGATGCCCTGCTGGCCGTTGTTGAGGAAATCCTCGCCGCCGGATTCTCGTTTTCCATTGGGCGCCAGCGGGTCAAGAATCTCACCCGTGGACCCTTTGTAGACCACGACAGGTTTCGCATCCTCACCAAAGACGCGCTTGTCGGGGATGTAGATTTCGGCGCGGAATCCCGATTCAGGCGGCTGTAACAAGTCGCGCACGGTTGCGTCCGACAGTTCGAAGCCCGCCGCACGCAACGCGGCAGGATCAGTGCTTGCGCGAGTCCAGCCCGCCGGCGGCTCGCCAGCATGCTTCGCTGACTGATACACATCGGAGGCGAGTCCAGACATCTCACGTGCGTGGTATGTCTCCTGCAAGCGCTCTGCATCTTCGGTGTGGCCGCTTGCGCGCAACTGCTCCACAAGCTCGCGCTGCTCCTGGACTGCGCGTGCCCGCGCGTCAATGTCGTGATCCGTCATGGCAAGCTCCATTCACCTTGAGGGGACATGCCCCCGCGACACATATCGATTATCAGATCCGTTTGCTAATGTCACGTCTCGAGCACCGTTGCGGAATCAACATGCCCATTCATGTTTTTGAAAGTGTGAAACGGATGTTCCCGATAGTGGTCTGCGCCATCTTTCTGATGGTAAGCGGATGCGCCCTTTCGTCGAGCCATGGCGCCGAACAGTACTTCGACGGAAAAAACCTTGAGCTTGCGATAGCAACCGAGCATGGCGATTCGGACACCGTTCGGCACCTGATAAAGGACGAAGGAGTCGATCCCGACAAGGTCTTCGCTCGTGACGCTGGAATCCCCCTGGTGGCGTGGCCTCTTCGGGCGAAGAATCTTGATGGATTACGCGCTCTCCTGGACAACGGCGCAGATCCGAATGCACGCGCATACAAGACGGTGGATGGACGCAGGCTTGGTTACAACAATGCGATGGTCTACGCGGCAAAGATGGACGACCCTCGCTTCCTTGAGCTGCTGCTGAAGCACGGCGGAGACCCCAACACCCGCAACTCGGCCAACGAGACTCTACTGCTGCAGGCATTCCTCAGCGGAAATCAGTGGAAGAACATCCAGGTCCTGATTACGAACGGGGCCAACATCAATGAATCAAGCCTGGACCTGGGCGACGACACGGTCCTGAGCTGGTACACCACGCGAGGCGGCTTCGATTACGCATACTGGCTGCTGGAACATGGTGCTGATCCCGCGATTGCAAAGCCGGAAGGGTCAAGCCAGCCTGGCCGGCAGAAGATGGTCGAAGACATCTACTGGGAAATCACCACGCCGGACAACCTGCCGTGGCAGAAAAAGTGCCAGCAATGGTTGGCTGAGCGCAACATCCCCCGCCCGCCGATGCCCGAACACATCCGCAGGAAGCGCGAGGCCTTCAAATTCCCGAGCAAGGAAGAAGACATTCCGCTGCTGTAAGGAGATCAGACATGGACGTTCACCTCCGACGCTTCTTTGTGCATTACGCCCTTCTGGCAGCAGCGCTGCTCCTGCTTTCGGGCTGCACGCCACAGTCAACGCATGGTGCCAGCGATTACTTCAAGGGAAGGGCACTTGAGCTGGCCGTTGCCAGCGAGCAAGGGGATGCCGAGACGATCACGCACCTGATAAAGGACGAAGGAGTCGATCCGGACAAGGTCTTCGCTCGTGATGCTGGAATCCCCCTGGTGGCGTGGCCTCTTCGGGCGAAGAATCTTGATGGGCTACGCGCCCTCCTGGACAACGGCGCAGATCCAAATGCCCGCGCCTACAAGGTCGTGGATGGCCGCAGACTTGGCTACAACAACGCCATGGTCTATGCCGCAAAGCTGGACGACCCGCGATACCTGCAATTGCTGCTTCAGCACGGTGGAGACCCCAACACGCGGAACTCAGCGGGCGAAACGTTGCTGTTTCAAGCCTTCATTGCGGGCAATCAGTGGGAAAACGTGAAACTGCTGATTGAGAATGGAGCGAACATCAATGAATCCAATCGCGGCACCGCCGACACAGTACTGAGCTGGTACACCACCCGGGGTGGATTCGAGCATGCCTATTGGCTGCTGGAACACGGGGCAGACCCTACGGTACTGCTGAAATCCTCCGTCGGCGCCCCCGACAGAATGCTGATCGCCGAGCACATCTTCTGGGGCATCACTACACCCGATCTTCTACCATGGCAGAGGAAGTGCCAGCAGTGGCTCGTCACACGCGACATCCCTCGTCCCCCGATGCCGAAAGGCATCCGCGACAAACGTGAAGCCTTCGGCTTCCCCACGAAGGAAGAAGACATTCCCCTGCTCTGATTCCTGTATCAGCGGCCGGAAAGCAGCACACAATCCTCCGGCAGGTGCATCCGCACCCTGCCCGCCACGCATTCGATGCGGAAGCTGCGTGCCTGCACCGGTTCGCCGTCCAGGTTCAATGTCAGCGGCTTCGGGGCGTCGATCTGCAACCACGGCAGCTGCGCGCGCGTGGCGACACGTTCAAGCGCCGCCTCCTTGCCGCCGGTCAGCATCTGTCCAAGGGTAGCGGCGACTTCACCGTCCAGTTCCGGCACCACGGTGACGTCCAGCAGGCCATCATCGATCAGCGCCTGCGGGCACAGCTGCTGACCACCACCGGCCTGGCGGCCGTTGCCGATACCCAGCGCGATGAACCCACCCTCCCACTGGAAATCCGGCCCGCTCAGGCGCGCGGTGATCGGTTCGATGCGACCGAGCTTGGCGATGCCGGTGATGACATAGGCCAGGCCGCCGAGCATCTTCTTCAAGCCCGCATCGGTTTCCACCGTGACCTGGGTACCGAAGCCGCCGCTGGCGAGGTTGGCGCACCACCATGGCTTGCCGTCGGCATCAACGCGCAGCAGGTCCATCGGACGCGGCGTGCCGCCGGCAATCAGTGCGAAGGCCTCCTGCGGCTCCACCGGAATGCCCGCAGCGGTTGCGAAATCGTTGGCGGTGCCCATCGGCACCAGCGCCAGCGACGGCAGCGCATCAGCCGGCTCGTCACGATGCGCCAGCGTCTCGGCCACCGCGCTGAGCGTGCCGTCGCCACCAGCCGCCACGATCACGTCCACACCATGGTCGATGGCCTCGGCCACGTAGCGCTCGGCGTCACCGTCTTCCCAGGTCACCCGCACTTCCAGCTGCACGCCACGGTCACGCCAGTGGCCCACGGCATCGCGCAGATCGTCGTTGCCTGCGGACTTGCCGTTGAGGATCAGGCGCCAGCGCGGTGTACTCATGCAGTTCTTCCAGGGAAAGGCGGCACAGGCTAGCAATCGGGCGTTCGTGGCCAGTGAAAGACGCTGGCAACCGTTCAGGTCAGATGGTTGGGCTCGCCAATGCAGGATGTCATGCAGATGTCATCGCCGGCCCGGAGAATGGAAGGCCATAGCAGGGACGACGGATGGAGGCAGGATCAGCCTCCCACGCATGCAGCAAGGCCACGCCAGTATTTGGCGTGGCTTTTTTTTGCCTGCCATGCGTGGATGCATTCCGCCTCAACCGTTGGCGAAATCGTGCAGCGCCTCACCTTCCAGCCGGTACACCGTCCACTCGTCCTGCGGCTTGGCGCCGGCTGCGGTGTAGAAGTCGATGGCCGGCGTGTTCCAGTCCAGCACCGACCACTCGAAGCGGCCGCAACCTTCAGCCACCGCCTGGCGGGCGATGTACTTCAGCAGCGCCTTGCCCGCACCGGAGCCGCGCTTTTCCGGGCTCACGTACAGGTCTTCGAGGTAGATGCCCTTGCGGCCCAGCCAGGTGGAATAGTTGTAGAAATACACCGCGTAGCCGATGGCGTCGCCGTTCGCCTCGCAGATCAGCGCGCGGGCGGTGGCGTCAGCGCCGAACAGGCTTTCGGCGATGCCGATTTCATCGGTCTGCACCGAATGCTCGGCCTTCTCGTAGATCGCCAGTTCACGGATGAAGCGCAGGATCAGGCCAGCGTCGGCGACGGTGGCCGGGCGGATGTTCAACACGGCCACCGTGCTCATGGCTCAGCCCCGTGCCGCGGCGACGTTGGCGCGCATCTGCGCGATCACGTCCTGGTAGCTGGTCTTGGCGTTGAAGATGGCCGAGCCGGCGACAAAGGTATCGGCACCAGCGGCGGCGATCTCACCGATGTTGTCGGCCTTCACGCCACCGTCGATCTCCAGGCGGATGTCACGGCCGCTGGCATCGATCTTCTGCCGCACCACGCGCAGCTTGTCCAAGGCCGAAGGAATGAACGCCTGGCCACCGAAGCCCGGGTTGACCGACATCAGCAGCACCAGATCGAGGTCGTCCAGCACCCAGTCGAGGATGTCCACCGGGGTGGCCGGGTTCAGCACGATGCCCGGCTTGCAGCCCAGCGAGCGGATCAGCTGGATGGTGCGGTGCACGTGGCGGCTGGCCTCCGGGTGGAAGCTGATGTAGGTGGCACCGGCCTCCGCGAAGTCCGGGATGATGCGGTCCACCGGCTCGACCATCAGGTGCACGTCGATCGGTGCGGTGACGCCGTGCTTGCGCAGCGCCTGGCAGACCATCGGGCCGATGGTCAGGTTGGGCACGTAGTGGTTGTCCATCACGTCGAAATGGACCCAATCGGCGCCAGCGGCCAGGACGTTGTCGACTTCTTCGCCCAGGCGGGCGAAGTTGGCCGAGAGGATGGAAGGAGCGATGAGGCAGTTGGACATGGCCGGGGCCTTCGGAACGGGGAAAGGGGTCTCCCGCCCGCAGGCGGGATTGTGGGGTCAGCGCTTGCGCAGAGTCTTGATGCGGTCGTAGGCGGCGTTGATGCGCCGCGACTTCTGCTCGGCCTGCTGCTGCAGCTCGGGGGCGGCGCCGCCCAGCTTGTCGGGGTGGTACTGGGAGATCAGCTTGCGGTAGGCGCGCTCGACCTCGGCATCGGTGGCCTCGGAGGTCAGTCCCAGCTCCCGGTACGGGTTTTCCTTGTTCAGGCGGAACCAGTCGCTGTCAAAGGCATGCCCCAGCAACAGGCCGACCACCGCGCCGAACAGCGGATTGGGCCGGAACAGCAGGGCCCCGGCGATGAATCCGAGCAGTTTTCCGTACCAGCGCATGGCGCTCCGGGGTCGGCCGACGAAATGGACGCTCATTTTACGTCACAGCGGGCCCGGACCGCTTTACACTAGGCCGCCCGCTGGTCAGCGGGCCCGCCGGGTCCGTTGGGCAGCCGTATCGACGAAGCCCCAGGAGTGCCCGTGCCAACCACGCTGTTGCAATCCGATCTCCCCGGCCTGCCCTTGCGCCACCGCGGCAAGGTGCGTGATGTGTTCGATATCCCGCGCGAGCGGCTGCCGGCCGGTACCCCGCCGGGGGACTACCTTTTGATGGTCGCCACCGATCGCCTGTCGGCGTTCGACGTGGTCCTGCCCGACCCGATCCCGGGCAAGGGCGAGATGCTCTGCCAGGTGTCCAACTTCTGGTTCGCCAAGACCGCGCACCTGATGCCCAATCACCTGACCGGCATCGACGTGGCCAGCGTGCTGCCCGAGGGCGTGGACGCGGCCCTGTACGCCAAGCGCGCGGTGGTCACGCGCAAGCTGAAGCCGGTACCGGTGGAAGCGATCGCCCGTGGCTACCTGATCGGCAGCGGCTGGAAGGACTACCAGCGCACCGGCAAGGTCAGCGGCATCGACCTGCCCGACGGCCTGCGCCAGGCCGAGCAGCTGCCCGAGCCGATCTTCACTCCCTCGACCAAGGCCGCCGTGGGCGACCATGACGAGAACATCGACTTCGACGCGATGGTGAAGACGGTCGGTGCGGAGATGGCCGAGCGCGTGCGCGACGCCACGCTGCGCATCTACAAGTTCGCGGCCGATTACGCGCGCGAGCGCGGCATCATCCTGGCCGACACCAAGTTCGAGTTCGGTACCGACGCCGATGGCCGCCTGTACATCATGGACGAGATGCTGACGCCGGATTCCTCACGCTACTGGCCTGCCGACGAGTACGAAGTGGGCACCAGCCCGCCGAGCTACGACAAGCAGTTCGTGCGCGACTACCTGGAGACGCTGGACTGGGGCAAGACCGCCCCGGGCCCGACCATCCCGGCCGAGATCATCGAGCGCACCCGCGCCAAGTACGCCGAGGCGCTGCAGCGCCTGGCCGGAATCAGCGTCGACTGATTCCCCTGCGCCCCCGGCCGGTCTGGCTGGGGGCGTTTCCTGCGCCCCCCGGCAGCCAGGCATGGCCTGGCTCTACTGTCGGTTTCCCGGGGTAGTGCCGGCCGCTGGCCGGCAACCTCGGCCAACCTGCCGCCAGGCAGGGCCTGGCTCTACTGGCGGCCCCGGCCGGGGTATGCTGGCCGCATGCAGACCACCACCCAGCTTGCGCGTCCGATCGACCGCTATTTCGCCAGCTACTCCGACGACCACCGCAATGTGGTCAACCAGCGCATCCACGTGGTCGCGGTGCCGGCGATCCTGTGGTCGGTGGTGGCCCTGCTGTGGTGCGTGCCGCCGCTGATCACCTGGTTCCAGTACGGCATCTGGTCGGCGTTCGCGATGTTCAGCGCCTGGTGCTTCTACAACAAACTGTCGCGCCCGCTGGGCATCGGCATGCTCATCCAGTTCTTCGTGTTCGGCTGCCTGTGCCGGCTGCTGGAAGCGGAAATCGGCCTGCACAATCTGCGCTCGCTGGCCATCGGCGTCTTCGTCGTCGCCTGGATCGCGCAGTTCATCGGCCACAAGTTCGAAGGCCGCAAGCCCAGCTTCCTGACCGACCTGACCTACCTGCTGATCGGCCCGGCCTGGGTGATGGCCAAGGCCTATCGCAAGCTCGACTGGCGCTACTGACCAGCGTCGCCGCATCGACGCGTTCGTTTCCTGAACGGGCAGATGCCATCACCCACGCTGCACGGCGCGCCTGCCAGCCTGCCGCGGTGACCTCCTCTCCTCGCCCCACCCGACGGCGGCGGTCCCTGTGCGACAGGGGCTGCGGTCTCCCTGCGTGGGCGTAGGGTGGACCCGTCAGCCAGGTCCTGACGGGTCATCCACGCGGCATGCTGCATCGCAGAAAAAATGAATCAGCGCACGTTACATGCAATTGATCGCTGTTCAATGGGTTTCGGCGACATTTGGCAGCCTGTTATGCTCCCTGACCTGCTCGTGAATCATGGATTCCCTGCATGCTCCCCAGCCTGCCCCTGCTGCTGGCCCTGCCGTTCCTCATGGCAGTGGCTGTCGCAGCCTTCCCCCGTAGTTCGCGCTCGACTGCTGCCTGGCTGGCGGCGCTGGCGCCGTTGGGCGGGCTGGCGATCCTCGCCTGGCTGACCCCATCGGTCATCGATGGCCAGGTGGTGCGCACGATGGTGCCGTGGCTGCCGCAGATCGGCCTGGACTTCACCCTGCGCCTGGATGGCCTGGCCTGGATGTTCGCGGGGCTGGTACTGGGCATCGGCGCACTGGTGGTGCTGTATGCGCGCTACTACCTGAGCTCGCAGGACAGCGCGCACCGCTTCTACACCTACCTGTTGCTGTTCATGGGCGCCATGCTGGGCATGGTGCTGTCGGGCAACCTGTTGCTGCTGATGATCTTCTGGGAAATGACCAGCATCAGCTCGTTCCTGCTGATCGGTTTCTGGTCGCATCGCCAGGACGCCCGCGAGGGCGCGCGGATGGCGCTGGTGATCACCGGCGGCGGCGGCCTGGCCCTGCTGGCCGGCGTGCTGCTGATCGGCCGCATCGTCGGCAGCTTCGATCTGGACGTGGTGCTGGCTGCCGGCGAGCAGATCCGCGCCAGCGCGCTGTACCCCTACGCGTTGTTCCTGATACTGGCGGGCATCTTCACCAAGAGCGCGCAGTTCCCGTTCCACTTCTGGCTGCCGCACGCGATGGCCGCGCCCACCCCGGTGTCGGCCTATCTGCACTCTGCCACCATGGTGAAGGCCGGCGTATTCCTGCTGGCGCGCCTGCATCCGGCGTTGGCCGGCAGCGATCTGTTCTTCTACACGGTCAGCGGCATTGGTGCGATCACCCTGCTGATCGGCGCCTGGAACGCGATCTTCCAGCATGACCTGAAGGGCCTGCTGGCCTATTCGACGATCTCGCACCTGGGCCTGATCACCCTGCTGTTCGGCCTGTCCACGCCGATGGCGGTGGTCGCCGGCGTGTTCCACATCCTCAACCACGCCACCTTCAAGGCCTCGCTGTTCATGGCCGCCGGCATCATCGACCACGAGACCGGCACCCGTGACATGCGCAAGCTGGGTGGCCTGCGCAGGCTGATGCCGTTCACCAGCGCGCTGGCGATCATCGCCTCGCTGGCGATGGCCGGCATCCCGCTGCTCAACGGCTTCCTGTCCAAGGAAATGCTGTTCGCCGAAGCGCTCTCGGCCGGCGGCACCGACACCATGCGCACGGCGGTGTCGATCGCTGCGCTGCTGGCGGGTGTGTTCGGCGTGGCCTACAGCCTGCGCTTCGTGCACGACACCTTCTTCGGCAAGGGCCCGCATGGCCTCGACCGCGTGCCGCATGAGCCACCGCGCTGGATGAAGGTGCCGGTGGAGATCCTGGTGGTGATCTGCGTGGCGGTGGGTATCGCCCCGGCACTGACGGTGGCGCCGGTACTGCACGCGGCAGCTGCCTCGATCCTCGGCAGCGCGATGCCCGAGTACAACCTGTCGATCTGGCATGGCTTCAACCTGCCGCTGGCGATGAGCGCCGCGGGCGTGGTCGGTGGCGTGGCCCTCTACTTCGGCCTGCGCAAGCTGATCGACCTGCATGGGGTGACCAACACCACGCCGGGGCGCAACGTCTTCCACCACCAACTGGACCTGCTGTCGGCCGGTGCGCAGCGGTTGACTGCCGGCATCGCCAACGGCAGCCTGCAGCGCATGCTGCTGGGCCTGGTGCTGGTGGCGATCGTGGTTGCCGCCGCGCCCTACATCGCCAACCCGGCCTCGCCGAACTGGACCAAGCCGCAGCCGATACCGCTGCTGGGCTGGGCACTGTGGCTGGTGATGATGTCCTGCGCGGTGGCGACGCTGCGCATGTACAAGCAGCGCCTGCTGGCGGTGCTGCTGGTCGGCGGCGTCGGCCTGATGGTGGCGCTGACCTTCGTGTTCCTGTCCGCACCAGACCTGGCACTGACCCAGTTGCTGGTGGAGATGGTGACCTTGGTGCTGATGCTGCTGGGCATGAACTACCTGCCCGCACAATCGGGTCCGGAGCGGCCGCGCTGGCGCAAGCGCCGTGATGCGCTGATCGCGATCGTGGCCGGTGCCGGCCTCGGCGCGCTGGCCTACAGCGCGATGACGCTGCCGCCGAACACCATGGCCGGCGAACTGCTTGCCCGCGCACTGCCCGAGGCGTACGGCCAGAACGTGGTCAACGTGATCCTGGTCGACTTCCGAGGTTTCGATACCTTCGGCGAGATCACCGTGTTCGGCATCGCCGCACTGGTCGTGCATGCGCTGCTGCGCCGTACGCGGATGGCGCCGGAGCAGATCATGCCCGGCCCGCCGATCAAGCTGCCGGTACCGGCCGATCTGGCCCAGATCATGTTCCCGCTGACCCTGACGGTCTCCATCTTCCTGTTCCTGCGCGGCCACAACGCGCCGGGCGGCGGCTTCATCGCCGGCCTGGTGCTGGCCGTGCCGCTGCTGATCCAGTACGTGATCCAGGGCACCGCATCGGTGGAGTCGCGCTTCGGCTTCGACTACATCCGCTGCATCGGCACCGGCCTGCTGATCGCTATCCTCAGCGGTGCCGCCTCGATGCTGTTCGGCGTGCCGTTCCTGACCAGTGGCCACCTGGACCTGCACCTGCCGTTGATCGGCGATGTACCGCTGGCCAGCGCGATTGGTTTTGATATCGGCGTGTACCTGGTGGTGTTCGGTGGCGCGATGCTGATGCTGTCGATGATGGCCACCGTCAAACCCTCGCGGACGCGCACCGCGCGCAAGGGCGAGATCGACCTGCAACGCCGCTCGGCACGAACGGGGGAGATGCACTGATGGAACTGGCCCTGGCCTCTGCGATCGGCGTACTGACCGCCATCGCCATCTACCTGCTGCTGCGCGCGCGCAGCTTCGATGTGATCCTCGGCATGACCTTTCTGTCCTACGCCACCAACCTGCTGATCTTCGCCGGTGGCCGCGTGGTGCAGGGCAAGGCGCCGGTGCTGCAGGAAGGCGTGGAGAGCCACCTCGGCAACTACACCGATCCGCTGCCGCAAGCACTGGTGCTGACCGCCATCGTGATCGCGTTTGCGATGACCGCCGTCAGCATCGTGCTGGCCATGCGCAGCCGCAGCGACAACCACAGTGACCATGTGGACGCGCACGAGCCGGACGACGATGCACCGCCGCGCCGGGGCGAGGACCGCGCATGAATCATCTGGTGATCCTGCCGATCCTGGTACCGCTGCTCGGCGCTGCGCTGTCGCTGTTCGTCGAACACCGCCGCTATGGACCGAAGGTGCAGCGTGCCGTGGCATGGACATCGCTGGGCGCGCTGGCGGTGGTGGTCGGCCTGTTGTTTGCCGACACCGCAGGCGGCGACATCCGCGTGTACCTGCTGGGCGACTGGCCGTCGCGGCTGGGCATCGCGCTGGTCGCCGACCAGCTGTCCGCATGGATGCTGCTGACCACCCTGCTGCTGGCCATTCCCTGCCTGCTGCATGCGTGTTCGGGGTGGGACCGGCGCGCACCGCACTTCCATGCGCTGTTCCAGTTCCAGCTGGTGGGCCTCAACGGCGCCTTCCTGACCGGCGACATTTTCAACCTGTTCGTGTTCTTCGAGGTGATGCTGATCGCCTCCTACGGCCTGCTGCTCAGTGGCGGCCGTGGCCTGCGCATGCGCATCGGCCTGCACTACGTGGTGTTCAACGTCACTGCCTCGACCCTGTTCCTGATCGCACTGGGCCTGCTGTACGCCTCGCTGGGGTCGTTGAACATGGCCGAGCTGTCGCAGCGCATTGCCGAAGTGCCGCCGGCGCAGCTGACCCTGGTGAAGGCGACGATGGGCCTGTTGCTGCTGGTGTTCTGTGCCAAGGCCGCGCTGATGCCGCTGTACCTGTGGCTGCCCGAATCGTATGCGCGTGCACCGGCGGCGGTAGCGGCGCTGTTCGCGATCATGACCAAGGTGGGCCTGTATGCCGTGCTGCGCATCCAGATGCTGTGGTTCGGCGAGGATGCGGGTGCGATGGCCGGCTACGGCCGCGACTGGCTGCTGTGGGCCGGCGTAGCGACGCTGGTGCTGGGCGGCCTGGGTGCGTTGGCCGCAGCGCGCCTGCGCGTGCTGATTTCGTATCTGGTGATCGTCTCGGCAGCGACGCTGTTCATCGCGTTCTCTGTCGGCACGCCGAAGGTGCTGTCTGCCGGCCTGTACTACCTGCCGCACAGCAGCTTCGTCGCCGCCGCACTGTTCCTGGTCGCCGACCTGATCCGACGCCGCCGTGGCGGCGCCAGCGACCGCAAGGAAGTGATCGCGCCGATGCCCGGCAAGGAGACGCCCGCCGTGCTGTTCCTGATTGCGGCGGTGTCGGTGGCCGGTCTGCCGCCACTGTCAGGCTTCCTGGCCAAGGCCGCGCTGTTGGCCGGCATGCCCGCGCAGTACACCGGCGCGGTGTGGACGGCAGTGCTGGTCAGCAGCCTGCTGGTCATCATGGGCCTGACCCGCGGCGGCATCCGCCTGTTCTGGCGCGTGCCGCTGCCTGATCCCGATGCACCGCCACCGCGCAAGGCACCACTGCGCCGTGTCGAGCTGTTTGCCGCTTGCATCCTGCTGGCGTACGGCATCGGCATGACGCTGTTCGCTGCCCCGCTGATGCAGCACACCGACGCCATCGCCACCCAGCTGCTGCAGCCGGGCGATTACGTGCAGCAGTTGCGCGCGACCACGCCGGAGATCCGCCAGCCATGACCGCCAAGCGTTCCCCGATCCGCCGCCTGCTGCCCTCGCCCGCGCTGAGCGTGATGGTGGTGGTGTTCTGGCTGCTGATGTCCGACAGCTTCACGCTCGGCCAGTTCCTGCTGGGCCTGCTGCTGGGCGTGGTCATTCCGCTGTTCGCTGCGCGCCTGGACCGCGAGTTCGCCCGCATCGGCACCCTGCGGCCGTTGCCGAAGCTGCTGTTCGTGACCCTGTGGGACATCCTGATGTCCAACATCCGCGTGGCCATCCAGGTGCTGGGCCCGGAAAAGAACATCCACCCCGGTTTCATCTGGCTGCCGCTGGACATCGCCAACATCCACGGCATCGCCGCGCTGACCAGCATGATCACGCTGACTCCCGGCACGGTGTCGGCCGCACTCAGCGACGACCGCAAGTTCCTGCTGGTGCACGTGCTGCACCTGGAAGACCCGCAGGAGCTGATCGACACGATCAAGCGCCGTTACGAAGCCCCGTTGATGGAGATCTTCCCATGACTGGATTCCAGATCATCCAGACCACCCTGGTGGTATGCATGCACGTGGTCGGCCTGGCCATGCTGCTGGCCACCTGGCGCCTGCTGCGCGGGCCGACCGTGCCCGACCGCATCCTTGCACTGGATACGCTGTCGGTGACCGCCATCGCCGAGCTGATGCTGTTCGGCATGTACCTCAATTCGGCGATCTACTTCGAGGCGGCGTTGATCATCGCCATGCTCGGCTTCGGCAGCACCGTGGTGCTGAGCAAGTTCGTGCTGCGCCGGGACATCGTCGAATGATCACCTTCATCCAGATCGCGCTGTCGATCCTGCTGCTGTTCGGCTGCTTCTTCATCCTGGTCGGCGCACTGGGCCTGGTGAAGCTGTCCACCTTCTTCAAGCGCCTGCACGCACCGACCAAGGCCAGCACGCTGGGCGTGGGCTGCGTGCTGGTGTGTTCGGTGTGTTACCACATCTTCCTGGGCCAGGACCCGCAGCCGCGCGAGCTGCTGATCACCGTGTTCCTGTTCATCACCGCGCCGATCAGCGCACACCTGATGGCCAAGGCCGCGCTGTCGCTGCTGATGGAAACGCGCCCCACTCTGCCGGGCAACGAGCGTGCGGAAGAAGAACAGCTGCCGCCGCCGGAACCGGAGCGGGAAGAGGAAACCACCGTGCGTTGACCGTGGGTGCCGACCGTTGGTCGGCACTACCCCGGATAACCGCCAGTAGAGCCAGGCCATGCCTGGCTGCGAGTTCGCCGAGGTTGCCGGCCAGCGGCCGGCACTACCGGGTCCACGCGCGGGGTGGATCCATCGCAGCGGTCAGACCGGTGTGACCAGCGCGATTTCCAGCCCCAACCAGGCCACGAACGCCCCCAGCAATACTGCACCTTCGATGCGGCTGATGCGCAGGTCGCCGCGCAGCATCGGGTACAGCACCAGCGCGAACGCCAGCAGCGCCGGCAGTTCGAGGCGTACGAACGAGGCCGGCAGCGCCAGTGGCTGCATCAACCCCATCGCACCGATCACCAGCATCAGGTTGACCACGCTGGAACCGAGCACGTGGCCCAGCACCATGTCGCCGTGACCACGGCGCGCTGCCGCGACGGCGGCTGCCACCTCCGGCAACGCGGTGCCGATCGCCACCGGCAGCAGACCGACCAGCAGCGGCGTCCAGCCCAGCGCAGCACCAAAATCAGCAGCAGCACCGACCACCAGGCGCGCGCCCCAGTACAACGCCAATGCGGCAATCAGCACGCGCAGCACATTCAAGGGCAGGCTGGTGCGGCTCAGTGCCGACTCGGCGATGATCGCCTGTACCTCGGCGCTCTCATGGCGCCCGCGTCGCAGCAGCAGGAACTGCACCACCACGAACCCGGCCACCAGCACGCCAGCCTCCCAGCGCACCAAGCGGCCATCGAGCCCGAACACGATCAGCAGCAGACCCGCGGCCAGCAACGCCCACCACAGCACGACCTGCAGACGCGCGCGCAGCAGCAGCGGGGCGACCATCGCCGCCACCGCCAGAGTCAGGCCGAGGTTGACCACGCTGCTGCCGACGGCGTTGCCCAAGGCCAGCTCCGGCTGGCCCACCACCAGCGCGCGGGCGTTGACCGCCAGCTCCGGCAGCGAAGTAGTGATGCCCAGCAACAGCAGGCCGGCGGTGAATGCACTGGCACCGAAGCGCTGCGCCAGGCCGGAAACGGCTTTGACGATGGAGTCCCCGCCCAGGGCCAGCAACAGCAGGCCGAGCAGGAACCAGGCAATGGCAATGGCGATCATCGAGCACTCCCCAGCGGTCGTGGCGCGATTCTACGCTCGGCCCACCCGTTGCGGGTGAGCCGAGGAGGGTGGATCAGCCGCAGCCTTCGGCGTAGTCCACCTGCGGGGTCCTGCCAACCCGCCAGGCGCCGACCTTGCCGTCAGCGCCGAGGGCGAAATCGATGATCGCCGCGCCCTCCTGCGCCGGGCGCACGCGCAGGTGCTGGGCCTTGTCGTCGTACTTGTCCGGGCCGACGTCGGCGCGCTCGGGATAGAGCACCTGCAGCTCGCCCAGGGTCATGCCGACACGACCACCACCGGGGGCGACAATGGACGGGCTGCGTACGTCGTAGCGGACCAGCTTGCGCGCCTCGAACATCAGGCGCGGGTCTTCGGCGTCCTGCGGGCGCAGGAAGTAACAGCCTTCATTGGCATCGTCGGCAGGCAGCGGCTTGCCAGCGGCATCGGTACCCAGGCCCTGCAACGGCGTGCCGAAGCCACTGCGGACCTCGGCGATGCCGGCGCCCAGCGTGGCGCCGCCGAAGCCATCCAGGCGTGCCGGGCTGTCGCGGCGCGGGTCCACCGGCGATGCGGTGGCCAGATCGGCGTCGGCGGGAACGGAGGCGTCTTTCGCCGGTGCGGTTGCGGCGGCAGGCGCGTCCGGCGCGGCGGTTTCGGGACTACGGTTGCAGGCGGCCAGCGACAACAGCAGCAGGCCGGCAATCGGGAGGTGCTTCATCGGTGCGGATCCTTGGCACAGGGTGGGTGCACGCTACCCCAGTGCGCGTGCAGGCGCTGCATTGTCATCGCGGTTTCATCGCCCTCATTCAGGCTGGGCGAGCACCGACTTGGCTGTCCACCCCATGCAACCGCGCAAGACCGACCTCGCCCGAACCGCGCTGCAGGCCCACCGCGCGCCGCTGGACATGCGCCAGCGACGGCTGCTGATCCTGTGCGATGGCCAGCGCAGCATCGCCGAGCTGACCGCACTGCTGGGGCAGGACGCGGCAGCGATGGTGATCCAGCTGATCCAGGCCGGATATCTGGTGACCGGCGCGGACGCCGCCGTTTCCACGCAACCTGCGCCGAGTGTGGCTGCTGCCACTCTGGCGCCGTCAGCCGCCGCAGCGTCCGCCGCGCCAGTCGAGCGACGCCGCTCGCTGGTCGCCGCGCGCATCTATGTGCTGGGAATCCTGGAGATGCAGCGGCATCCCAACGCAGCGGCGTTGTTCCGCGACCTGCAGCAGGCGCGCGCCGAAGGCGAGGTCCTGCGGGTGATGCAATCGGCGCTGCAGGTGCTGCCGGCGCTGACCTCGGAAGGCTACTGCCAGCGCGTGCGGCAGCGGCTGATGGAGGCGCTGCCGGTGGAGCATTGCAGCGCGTTCGCCGAGGTGGCCTGAAAAAAAGGGGACGGAGGGAATTAAGTCGTTTTGGGCACAAACGACTTAATTCCCTCCGTCCCCTTTTTCATCAACGGAAGTTGTTGCGCAGGCCGTTCCAGCACTGCTGGTAATCGCCCTGCCGGTGGCCTGCGGCCAGCGCCTGCGCGGTCGGGCGGATCACCCCACGGGTCTCGAACATGAAAGCCATGGTGTCCTTGATCACGTCCGGCTTGGACAGATCGGCACTGGAGGCCTTGTCGAAGGTCGGCGCGTCCGGACCGTGGCCACTCATGCAGTTGTGCAACGACGCACCGCCCGGCACGAAGCCTTCGGCCTTGGCGTCGTAGGCACCATGCACCAGGCCCATGAACTCGCTGGCGATGTTGCGGTGGAACCACGGCGGGCGGAACGTGTTCTGCGCCACCAGCCAGCGCGGCGGGAAGATCGCGAAATCCATGTTGCTGGTGCCCGCGGTGTCGCTGGGCGAGTGCAGCACCAGGAAGATCGACGGATCCGGGTGGTCGTGGCTGATCGAGCCGATGGTGTTGAAGCGGCGCAGGTCGTAGCGGTACGGCGCGTAGTTGCCGTGCCAGGCGACCACGTCCAGCGGCGAATGGTCGATCGGGGCACGCCACAGGCGGCCGTCGAACTTGGCGATCAGTTCGAAATCACCGTCGATGTCTTCGAACGCGGCATGCGGGGTCTCGAAGTCGCGCGGATTGGCCAGGCCGTTGGAGCCGATCGGGCCAAGGTCGGGCAGCTTCAGCAGTGCGCCGAAGTTCTCGCAGATGTAGCCACGGCTCGGGCCGTCAGGCAGCTCGACGCGGAAGCGCACGCCGCGCGGAATCACCGCGATCTGCTGCGGTTCGATCTCGATCACGCCCAGCTCGGTCAGCAGCCGCAGGCTGCCCAGCTGCGGCACGATCAGCAGCTCGCCGTCGGCGTCGTAGAAGTAGCGGCCGACCATGTCACGGTTGGCCGCGTACAGATGGATACCAACACCGGCATGCGCGTCGGGCGAACCGTTACCGCCCATCGTGTACAGACCTTCGACGAAATCGGTCGGCAGCTCCGGCAGCGGCAGCGGGCTCCAGCGCAGCTGGTTCGGCGAGGCTGGCTGCGCGCCGAAATCGCACTGCAGCTGCGATTGCGCGAACGGAGTGAACTCGCCGTGGGTCACCGCCGGGCGGATCCGGTACAGCCAGCTGCGGCGGTTGCTGCCGCGCGGTGCGGTGAACGCGGTGCCGGTCAGCTGCTCGGCGTACAGGCCATGGGCCACCTTCTGCGGCGAGTTCTGGCCGACCGGCAGTGCACCGGGCACGGCCTCGCTGGCGAACTCGTTGCCGAAACCGGACTGGTAGCCGCGGGCGGTGATGGCGCTGGACATGGGGGGCTCCTGGGTACGGCGGGACCGGAACGGAAAGCAGCCGAGCATGGCTCGGCTCTACAGATGGGCAGGCGCCGGGACTGGCCCGGCGCTACCGAAGACCTTACAGCACGCCGCGACGGATCTGGTCGCGTTCGATGCTCTCGAACAGCGCGGTGAAGTTGCCTTCGCCGAAGCCTTCGTTGCCCTTGCGCTGGATGATCTCGAAGAAGATCGGGCCGATGCAGTTCTGGGTGAAGATCTGCAGCAGCTTGCGCTGGTGGGTTTCCGGGTCGGCGTCGATCAGGATCTTGTTCTTCGCCAGGCGGGCGACGTCCTCACCGTGGTTCGGCACGCGCTGGTCGATCACGTCGAAATAGGTCTCCGGCGTGTCGAGGAAATCCACACCCTGCGCGCGCATCGCTTCGACCGTGTCGTAGATGTTCTCGGTGAAGCAGGCGATGTGCTGGATGCCCTCGCCCTTGTACGCGTCCAGATACTCGTTGATCTGGCTCTTCGGGTCGGACGACTCGTTCAGCGGAATGCGTACGATGCCGTCCGGCGCGGTCATCGCCTTGGACACCAGGCCGGTCTTCAGGCCCTTGATGTCGAAGTAGCGGATCTCGCGGAAGTTGAACAGGCGCTCGTAGTAGTCCGACCACTGCTGCATGTTGCCGAAGTACAGGTTGTGGGTCAGGTGGTCGATGAAGGTCAGACCGAAGCCCTTCGGGCGCAGCTCGGCGCCGGCGATCAGCTCGTAGTCGCCATCGAAGATGCTGCCGGCATCTCCGTAGCGATCCACCAGGTACAGCATGCAGTCGCCGATGCCCTTGATGATCGGCGCGTTGACCGCCTTGCTCTCCGGCTTGAAGGCGATGGCTTCGGCGCCATTGCCCAGCGCGGTCTGGTAGACCTCCGCGCCCGGCTTCTTGAAGCGGATGGCGAAGCCGCAGGCGCACGGGCCATGCTTTTCAGCGAAGTCGGCGGCGAACGAATCGGGGTCTTCATTGACCAGGAAGTTGACGTCGCCCTGACGATAGACGGTAATCGGACGCTGCTTGTGCTTGAGCACCGCGCTGAAGCCCATCTTGCGGAAGTACTCGTGCAGCTCGGCGCCACGGCCGGCCGGTGCGGCGAATTCGACGAACTCGAAGCCGTCGATGCCCATCGGGTTTTCGAAGGTGGTGACCTGCATGCCGGGGTTGGGATGCGAGGCGGACGGGACTGCGGTATTCATGGCGTGGCTCCGAATCGGTGCCGCATCGGCACAAACCAGGTGCGGGCGGGGTTGGACCCGGCGAGAATGCAGGGTACGGACCCAACACTTATAGTTACACTTGAAACCACCAGCAAGGTGCACCGCAACATGAGCCCCGCCGATCCCGCTTCCACCCGCCTGCGTGCCTCCCACGTCCTGCTCGACCTGGAACAGTTCCTGCCGTACCGGCTGAGCGTGCTGTCCAACCGGGTCAGCGGCAATATCGCCAAGCTGTACGGCGACCGTTATGGCCTGGCCATCCCGGAGTGGCGGGTGATCACCATCCTGGCGCTGTATCCCGGGTCGTCGGCCAGCGAGGTCTCCGACCGCACGGCGATGGACAAGGTGGCGGTCAGCCGCGCGGTGGCGCGCCTGCTGGAACGCGGTTTCATCAAGCGTGAGACGCATGGTGATGACCGCCGCCGCTCGGTGCTGGCGCTGTCGGCGGCGGGGTTCGAGGTGTACGAGACGATCGCACCGATGGTGATCGAGATCACCCGCAAGCTGATGTCGGTGCTGAGCGAGGAAGAGGAGCAGGTGCTGGAGAAGCTGATCCTGCGCCTGGCCGGGGATGGCCTGGAGCGGATGGGCGAAGGGGTCTGAACCCTTCGGGGCGGCGCCCCCCCCCCCGCCGCCCTTGGCAGGTGTCGACCTTGGTCGACACATGGACCCACGCCAGGCGTGGATGATGTCGCGGGCTGCGCTGTGAGGGATCCGGCGCGCTCCATCGATGACGTGCAACGCGCGGTGCTCATTGCGCGCCGACGAACGGTCTTTCGGCCGGATTCGACTCGACGTGTCGCGTTTACCACCTGATGTTTCGGCATCGGGCCGGTAGAGTCCTGATCGACAGAGCGGCTGTATCGAAATTCGCGCATCGAATGGCATTGCCTATTGGACGGCCGATCCCATCGGCCCGAGGGTAGGCGCGCAGCGGAGCACCGCTGCCGGGGTTGAAAGCCCGTCCATCAAACGCGTAACGACGCTGCACCAATGGTGCCCATCTGACGGTGGGCGCCATTCTGCAGCCGGGTCTGCCTTATGGCGGGCGGTGCGTGGGGCCTGGTGCCCACCGTTTTCGCGTTTGAGCGGTCTTTCAACCACGCATCGCCTGCCGCCTTTCCGGCGGCCTCTCCCCGGAGCTTCGCCATGACACGCCCCAATCACCCCACTGCCGACCCCATCGACCGCGAAGCCGACCTGCAGCGCATCGATGAGGCCTTGGCCACGTTGGAAACCGTCACCCAGGCGTGGTTCGAACATCAGCGCCTGAAGGCCTGCCAGCCGGGCCTGCTGCTGTCGTTGAACCGGCTGCTCGACCTGACCAGTCTCGCCAAGGGCTATGCCAGTGCGCTGAGGGTGATTGCCGAGCCCTGACCCTGCTGGAAGGCACCTCATGGATGACACACCGCCCCTCACCCTGCCGCAGACCCACGATCTGCTGGCTGATATCCGGGAACTGATATCCACGGCCCGCGCCGGGATGGTGAGGACCGTCAATGCCGAACTGACGCTGCTGTACTGGCGCATAGGACGTCGCATCCATGTCGATCAGATGGATGGACGCCGGGCACGCTATGGAGAGGTCCTGTTCAAGCGCATCGCCAGGACACTGTCTGCCGAGTTCGGCGGTTCGTTTGGTGAAAAGAGCCTGCGCAGGATGGTGCAGTTCTCCATCGCATTTGCCGACGAGCAGATTGTCGTATCACTGCTACGACAATTGAGCTGGACCCATTTCATCGCGCTGATCCCGCTGTCTGATCCGCTCAAGCGTGACTTCTACGCCCAGATGGCCAGCACGGAAGGCTGGAGTGTCCGCATGTTGCGCCAGCGCATCGACTCGATGCTGTACGAACGCACGGCACTTTCCAGCCAGCCCGAGCAGACCATTGCCAATGAGCTGTCGGCGTTGCGCAGAAACCAGCAGCTCTCCCCGGGCCTGGTCCTGCGCGACCCGTACGTACTTGATTTTCTCGGGCTGAAGGAGTGCTGGGACGAGCAGGAACTGGAAGGCGCCATCCTGCGTGAAATGCAGGGATTCCTGCTTGAACTCGGGGCAGGCTTCAGCTTCGTCGCCCGCCAGAAACGCATCCAGATCGACGACGACGACTTCCATCTCGACCTGCTGTTCTACAACCGCCGCCTGCGCAGGCTGGTAGCCGTCGAACTGAAGATCGGTGACTTCAAGCCAGCGTACAAAGGCCAGATGGAGCTCTATCTGCGTTGGCTGGATCGATACGAGCGAGAGGAAGGTGAAGAGGCACCGCTGGGCATCATCCTTTGCACAGGCAAGAAGGCAGGCCAGATCGAGCTGCTGGAGCTGGACCGCTCAGGCATCCATGTGGCGGAGTACCTGACATCCCTTCCCTCCCGGGAAGTCCTCAAGCAACGTCTGCAGGCCGCCACGGAGCGTGCGCGGCAACGCATGGAGTTCACTGCTGCAGAGATCGACCGTTAGGGCGTCAACAGATCCACACCACGCGCAGATGGCCCACGCACTCAGCTCAGATGCTTGCGCCGTGCATGGATCCACGGCACCGCAAGCGCGCCGATGGCGCCGCCGGCAAAGCCCAGCGAGGCGGCAACGGTGGCCGCTTCAACCGCCCCGGGCAACGCCAGCGCGGCAGTGACCAGCAGCAGCGACGGCAGGCCAACAAACGTACCGAGGAAGAATGGCCAGCGCGGCGACCAGGTGTTCAGCTGCAGCAGGCTGACCGGCTGCCATGCCTCGGACGAGGCGTCTTCGGCGATCTTGGCGACCACTCTGCCCAGATCCACTTCCGGTAGCAGCTTTCCCGGACGCGCGGCGGCAATCGCTTCGGCCACGGTTTCAACGGGCGGGAAGCTGCCCGGCCATGCCACCGGTGCGGGCACGCCATAGGCGGTCAGCAGGGGCACGCTCAGCCACGGCGCCACCAGCGGGCGCAGCCTGCGCCGACCATGCACGCACCAGATCTGGGACTGGCCGTGCGCGGTCACGCTGTACAGCGCCAGCTCGCTCGGCGGCGGATAACCCAGCATGGTCACCCGCGCCGCCAGGCTGTCCTGGTCCATCGCACGCAGGAAGCCGGGGCGGCTGCGCCCTTCCTGCATCCACGCCAAGCCAAGCGCGCCGACCAGATAGGCCTCGGCAACATCCTTGCTGCCCGCGTTGGCGCGGTCGTCGCTGGCCAGGTACCAGGCCAGTGACTTCGGTTCGGGTACATCGGCCAGGCCCCAGCGGCTGTCATCGCCCAGCACATGGCGCACCGGCAGGCGGGCCGGTGCGGTTTCACCGCGCTCGCCGGGCTGCAGGAACGGCAGCACGCCCTGCACGAAACTGGACAGGTCGATCGCGCGCACGCCGTTGCCGTGCCATTCCGGCGGCAGCAGACCGGCCAGCTGCCCTTCGGCGGCCAGTCGATCCAGCCGCGCCTTCTGTTCCACCAGCTTCTGCACCGCGCCCTTCAGCACCACGTTGTCGGGCAAGGCGATCTGCGGCAAACGGTGCCGCGGCGGTGCGAGTTCAAGCGTTGCTGCGCCAGTGCCGGCGTCATCCAGCAGGGCTTCCTGCGGTGGCAGGGTCACGCCGTCGCCTGCTCCGCCTTCGGCCAGTTCAGTGGCAGGTTCGTGCAGACGTTCGGCGTGGTCGCTGTGCATGGGCGTTCCGGTAGGTTGCATCGACGGGTCGTCGACTGAAGTCCTTGCCGGTAACGGCGTGCACACGCTGAAGTTGAGATGTGGAGTCGGAGAGTGTGACGGCGCGCGCAGTAGATCCACGCCATGCGCGGATGGCCGGGCAGCGGAGAGGCTGCCGGGCAGGCCCTGTGCTACCGGTCAGGCGCCCACTGCTTGAGGAACGCCATCACGCGTGCGGTCTGCACGGTCTTGCCCTTGTGCATCGCTTCGCTGGGCTGTGGCGCCAGCAGCGTGCCGTCGGCATCGATCACCAGCAGGTGCGGATGCTCGCCTTGCAGCGGCGGGAACTGGCCCAGGAAGGCCGCGTTCGGATTCTCGGCACTGTCGTTGACCTTGACCCACACATAGTGGGCATCACGGAAGCGGCGCAGATCGCCATTGCCTTCCACGGCTTCATCCAGCGCATGGCAGGGCTCGCAGGCGGCGTTGCCCACTTCCAGGATGATCCGCTTGTTGCCGCGCTGGGCTTCGACCTTGGCCGTTTCCAGGTCGGCAACGGGATTGCGGGCCGGGTCGAACTGCGCGCCAAGCCCGGCGATGGCGGCGATATCGGCCGCCGCCGGGGTGTTGCCCGAGGCCACCGGTTCGCTGGGGTCAGCGACCGGTGGCTCGGTGGGGCGGGTATCGAGGGGCTGCGTGGGTTCGGGGGCAGCGGGAGGTTGAGGCTGCGAACAGGCGCCGATCAGCGCCGCACACACCACTGCCACCACTGCACCACCGAACGTTGTACGCATGCCCACTACCCTCTCATTACTTCACGCCGTGCATCAGCTTGTTGATCAGCGGCGCGACCAGGAACAGGACCACACCCGAACCGATCAAGGCCCAGAACCCGAAGGTATACCCCTTCAGTGCAGATTCGACCGTCATGCCGCCTTCACCACTGACCGCGCCGGCGAAGATGCCCGACAGGTTGTTGCCGATGCCCGTGGACAGGAACCAGCCGCCCATGCCGAAGCCGACCAGGCGCACCGGTGCCAGCTTGGTCACCATCGACAGGCCGATCGGCGACAGGCACAGCTCACCGACCGACTGGATGACATAGACCATGAACAGGGTCCAGAACGGGATCTTGCCGTCCACAACCATGGTCGACAGGGCGAACATCAGCAGTGCGAAGGCCGCGCCGTTGAACAGCAGGCCGAGGCCGAACTTGCGCGGGATGGACGGATTGGCGCGGCCCAGGGCCACCCAGATCCAGGCGATGATCGGCGCCAGGGTGATGATCGCCACCGAGTTGACCGACTGGAACCATGCGGTCGGGAAGGTCCACTCACCCAGCTGGCGGTTGACGATGTTCTCGGCCAGGAAGGTGAAGGAGCTGCCGGCCTGTTCGAAGAACATCCAGAACATGACGTTGAAGGCGAAGATGATCAGCATGGCGATCACGCGGTCGCGCTGCACCTTGCCCTCGCGGATGCCTTCCACCAGCAGCAGCACGGCCAGGGCGGCAAACATCACGCCGAGGATCCAGGCCAGCGCGGTGGCGCCGGTGGCGAGCAGGAAGTAAGCCACCGGAATGGCGAACAGCGAACCGACCAGCACCATGATGATGCGGCCGAAACCTTCAGCACCAGCCGGCGGTGCACCGATGCCCTTCAGGCCGGCACGACCGATGTAGAACCACACCAGCGAGATCAGCATGCCCACGCCGGAGGCAATGAACACGACCTTGTAGGAGGGCATTTCCGAGGTGCCGAAGACCTTGCGGGCCAGGTACTCGGTCAGCACCGGGGCGATCATCGCGCCGATGTTGATGCCCATGTAGAAGATGGTGAAGCCCGAGTCGCGGCGTTCGTCCTTCAGGCCGTACAGCTTGCCGACCATGGTCGAGATGTTGGGCTTGAACAGACCGTTGCCGACGATGATCGTGGCCAGGCCGAGCTTGAAGATGTGCTCCTGCGGCAGCGAGATCATGAACAGGCCGACGGCCATGATGATCGCGCCGGTCAGGATCGAGCGCTGGTAACCCAGTACCCGGTCGGCCACGTAGCCGCCGAAGATCGCGGCGGCATACACCAGCGCCAGGTAGGCACCGTAGATGCGGCTGGCGTCGCCTTCACCGGCGGCGTTGCCGTTGTAGAACTGGGCAACGATGTACAGCACCAAGGCCCAGCGGATGCCGTAGAACGCAAAGCGCTCCCAGAACTCGGTCATGAACAGCATCCACAACGGGCGCGGGTGGCCCATCGTGGTGTTGAAGTCCGGCAGCGCCGGCTCTGGGGTGTTCGCAGTGGCGTTTACGCTCATGCGGAATTCCTGGTTCGGTGGATGGAGGCACGTCCGATGTGCGGTGAAGCAACGCGCGAGGATCACCGACTTCTGGCGTTCACGTCAAATACACGCCGTTTGAGGCAGGTCGCTGCCTGCTCGCTGAACTTGCATCTGAAACGATCCAGCCAGCCGCGGGCGGCCAAGCTGAATGGGGATCAGGCCAGATCCGGCGGGGGCGCGACCTGCAGCGTGGTACGCACCTGGAACAATTCAGGGAAGAAGGTCAGCTCCAGCGCCTTGGCCAGGAAGCCCACGCCGGAGGAGCCGCCGGTGCCGCGCTTGAAGCCGATCACCCGCATCACCGTGCGCATGTGTCGGAACCGCCACAGCTGGAAGGCCGTTTCCAGGTCCACCAGGTCCTCGCACAGCGCGTACTCGCGCCAGTAGCGGTCAGTGTCCTGGTAGATGCGTTCAAAGACCGGCTGCAGTGCGTCATCGGCCACATGCGGCTGGGTCCAGTCGTGCGCCTCGTACACCGCCGGCACGGCGTGGCCGAAGCGGGCCAGGTACTTCAGGAACTCCTCGTACAGGCTCGGCGCCTCCAGCACGGTGCGCAGCTGCGCCTGCCCGGCCGTGTCGTGCTCGAACACCTGCAGCATCTGCGCGTTCTTGTTGCCCAGCAGGAACTCGATGTAGCGGTACTGCAGCGACTGGAAGCCCGAGGACGGGCCCAGCACGTCGCGGAAACCCATGTACTCGGACGGAGTGAGCGTCTCCAGTACCGACCACTGCTCGGTCAGCTGGCGCAGCACCTGCTTGCTGCGCGCCAGCACCTTGCGGCACTGCCAGACCTCGTCGCGCTGCAGGAAACCGATTGCCGCACCCAGCTCGTGGCCCAGCAGCTTCAGCCACAGCTCGGAGGTCTGGTGCTGGATGATGAAGAGCATCTCGTCGTGATGCGGCGGACTGGACAGCGGCTGCTGCGCGCTGAGCAGCTGGTCCAGCCGCAGGTAGCCGCCGTAGGTCAGCCGCCCCTGCAGATCGGTGTGGATACCGGCTTCGAGATCGCGTTGGTTGTTGTCGACGGACATGGGCGGGACCAGATCGGGGGCGGCAAGGGTAGCGCGTTGCTGCCGCGCTGGCAGCCGCGATGACCGTACCGGGGCGTGCGGCGCGGCTGTGGAACGGCCGTTGCGCGTGGAACCGTTTGCGCCGTTCTACTGGCGCTCAGCCCAGGGCCGTTTGTGATGCTTTGCAGCAATGGCTGAATACGCTGAAGTTATTGGCATCAAGCACCCGGAAGGGGGTACAAAGGCCGGCAGGCCGTGCTGCGCCGCAGGAGAGCTTTTTCGTACGCATTCCTTAACATGGCGATTCATATCATTTGTAACTTCTCTGTCGAAGGTGCAGTACGCAATGACGGTTGCCGCTGAGTTCAAGATCGAATACCTGCAGTATCTGGACACGGACGGCACGCTCGTCCGCGATGATCTGCCCGAAGCCCTGCGCGACCCGCGCGCGTTGCTGCCGATGTTCAAGCAGATGCTGTTCGTGCGCGTGTTCGACGGCAAGTCGATCGCGCTGCAGCGCACCGGCAAGCTGGGCACCTACGCCGCCTGCCTCGGCCACGAAGCCGCGCATGTGGGCATCGGCGCCTCGATGCAGAAGGACGACGTGTTCGCACCGTCCTACCGCGAGTACGGCGCGATGTTCATGCGTGGCGTGCGCCCGCACGACGTGCTGATGTACTGGGGCGGCGACGAGCGCGGCAACGACTACGGCGGCAATGCGGCCAAGGACTTCCCGTTCTGCGTGCCGATCTCCACCCAGTGCCTGCACGCCGCAGGCGCTGCGCTGAAGTTCAAGCTCAACAAGGAACCGCAGATCGCGGTGGCCGTGTGCGGCGACGGCGGCAGCTCCAAGACCGACTTCTACGCTGCGCTGAATTCGGCCGGCGCCTACAAGCTGCCGCTGATCCTGTGCATCGTCAACAACGGCTGGGCCATCTCGGTCCCGCGTTCGGCGCAGACCGGTGCCGAGACGCTGGCACAGAAGGGCTTGGCTGGCGGCCTGCACTGCCTGCAGGTGGACGGCAACGATCTGATCGCGGTGATGGCGGCCATGCTGCAGGCGCGCGAACGTGCGCTGGCCGGCGACGGCGGCACCGTGCTGGAACTGATGACCTATCGCCTGTCCGACCACACCACCGCCGATGACGCGCGCCGCTACCGCGACGACGCCGAAGTGAAGGATGCCTGGCAGCGCGAGCCGATGCTGCGCCTGCGCAAGTACTTGACCAACGCCGGTGTCTGGAGCGAGGAAGAAGAAGCTGCCTGGACCGCCGAGTGCGGCAAGCGCGTGGACGAGGAAGTGAATCTGTACCTCAACACGCCGGTGCAGCCGGTCGAGGCGATGTTCGATTTCCTCTATGCCGACCCGCCGCAGGACCTGCTGGCCCAGCGCGCCCAGGCGATCGCCCTGGAGCAGCGCCATGGATGAGATCAAGAACGGCGCGTCCAGCGCGCACACCAACGCCGCCGACAGCGCTGCCGTCGCGCGCGGAGAACAGAACATGACCGACACCCCGATCACCCTCATCGAAGCCATCACCCAGGCACTGGCCTGGGAGCTGGAGCACGACAAGTCGGTGCTGGTGCTGGGCGAAGACGTGGGCGTCAACGGCGGCGTGTTCCGCGCCACCGCCGGCCTGCAGCAGCGCTTCGGCGCCGACCGCATCCTCGACACCCCGCTGGATGAAACCACCATCGCCGGCCTCACCATCGGCCTGGCCGCGCAGGGCATGAAGCCGGTGGCCGAAGCCCAGTTCGATGGCTTCATGTACCCGATGGTCGACCACATCATCTGCCACGCCGCGCGCCTGCGTTACCGCACCCGTGGCCGCCTGCACTGCCCGATGGTGCTGCGCGTGCCGTGGGGTGGTGGCATCCGTGCGCCGGAACACCACAGCGAAGCCAACGAAGCGATCTTCACCAACGTGCCGGGCCTGCGCGTGGTGCTGCCGTCCTCGCCGCAGCGCGCCTATGGCCTGCTGCTGGCCGCGATCCGCGAGCCGGATCCGGTGATCTACATGGAGCCCAAGCGCATCTATCGCCAGTACAAGGAAGTGGTCGTCAACGACGGCGAAGCCTTGCCGCTGGACGTGTGCTTCGTGCTGCGCGACGGCACCGACGTGACCCTGGTGACCTGGGGTGCGCAGGTGAAGGAAGCGCTGGAAGCGGCCGACAAGCTGGCCGGCGAAGGCATCAGTGCCGAAGTCATCGACGTGGCCACGCTGCGTCCGCTGGACTTCGCCACCATCGCCGAGTCGGTGGCCAAGACCGGCCGCTGCGTGATCGTGCAGGAGGCCCCGAAGACTGCGGGCTTCGGCGCGGAAATCGCCGCACGCCTGGCCGAGGAATCGCTGTACGACCTGCTGGCTCCGGTCGAGCGCGTTACCGGCTACGACACCCACATTCCGCTGTTCCGCCTGGAGATGAAGTATCTGCCGAGCGTGGAGCGGATCGTGGCGGCGGCAAAGCGCGCGGTGGCGGCAGGCTGACATGCGGGCCCGCCTTCTCGGGGCTTACCGCAGCCAGTATCCCAACCCGCTCCGGTTCCGCACCGGCCAGATCGTCGAAGTAGGCGTACGTGACGAGGAATGGCCGGCGTTTGCCTGGGTGCGCACCAGTGATGGGCGCGCCGGATGGGCACCGGTAGCGTGGTTGCAGCTGTTGGACGATGGTCGCGCAGAAGCCCTGCGCGACGATGACGCCCGCGAGCTGGATGTGGAGAACGGCGAGATGGTCAAGCTTCATCACGAACACGGCGGGTGGTGGTGGTCCGAGCGCGCCAATGGCGCGACGGGCTGGTTGCCTGCCCGCGAACTGGAACTGCTGGAAGAGAACTGCAAATGAGCCAGACCAAGAACTTCAACCTGCCCGACCTGGGCGAAGGCCTGCCGGACGCGACCATCGTCGAGTGGTTCGTCAAGGAAGGCGATGTGATCAAGCTGGACGAGCCGCTGGTCTCGATGGAGACCGCCAAGGCCGTCGTCGAAGTGCCCTCGCCGTTCTCCGGCACGGTGCTGAAGCTGTCCGGCGCTGCCGGCGACATCATCCCGACCGGCGCGGTGCTGGCCAGCTTCGCGCTGGACCCGAACCTGCCGCAGCGCGCTGACGGCCAGGACACCGGCCACAGCCACGGTCATGCCGCTCCGGCGGCTCCGGCCGCACCGACGCCGCCGCCGCTGCCGACCGCAGCCGCCCCGGTAGCTGCTGAAGAAGCCAAGCCGGCGGCCGCCGAGCGTGATGACGCCGGCACCGTGGTCGGCGCGATGCAGAGCTCCAACGCGGTGCATGCCGAACAGGCGCTGGCCGTTGGCGGCGTCAAGGCCGTACCGGCCGTGCGTGCCACCGCGCGCAAGCTGGGCGTGGACCTGAGCCGCGTGCGTGCCACCGGCACCGATGGCGCGGTGACCATGGCCGACGTCAAGCAGGCCGCTGCCGATGGCAGCGCGAAGATCGGCGCCGCACCGGCAGCGGTTGCTGCACCGGCTGCTGCCGCACCGGCTCCGGCGCAGGTGGCCGCGCCGGTACAGTCCGACGCACGCACCCCGCTGTCTGCCGCTGGCAAGCCGATGCGCACCCAGCCGCCGGGCGTGGTCGCCAAGGGCCAGCCGGAACCGCTGAAGGGCGTGCGCCGCAACATGGCCCGCGTCATGGCCGATGCGCACAGCAAGGTCGTGCCGACCACGCTGAACGACGACGCCGACATCCACGCCTGGCTGCCGGGCAACGACGTCACCGCGCGCCTGGTGCGCTCGATCGTGGTCGCCGCGCAGAAGGTGCCGGCGATGAACGCCTGGTTCGACGGTGAAGCGCTGACCCGCACCCTGCATGCGCAGGTGGACATCGGCATCGCCGTTGATACCGACGACGGCCTGTTCGTGCCGGCGCTGCGCAATGCCGACATGCTGGATGCCCGTGGCATCCGCGAAGGCGTGAACCGTCTGCGCGAGCAGGTGGAAGCGCGTTCGATCGCGGCGTCGGAACTGAGCGGCTACACCATCTCGCTGTCCAACTTCGGCATGTTCGCCGGCCGCTACGCGACCCCGGTCGTGGTGCCGCCGTGCGTGGCCATCGTCGGTGCCGGCCGTGCCCGCCACCAGATGACCCCGGTGATGGGCGGCGTGGAAGCGCACAAGGTCATTCCGCTGTCAGTGACCTTCGACCACCGCGCCGCCACCGGCGGTGAAGCGGCCCGCTTCCTGCGCGCGATGATGGATGATCTGGCGCTGGCAAGCTGATCCGGCAGGTGCCAACCTTGGTTGGCACATGAATGGAAAACGCCGGGCAATGCCCGGCGTTTTTTTGTGTCCGCTCCACTGTAGTGCCGAGCCATGCTCGGCTGCTTCTTGCTGGTCAACCGAAGGTGCGCGCAAGCACATTTGGGAATAGTTGCATGGACTTCCACGCCAGGCTCCTTAGCATCGAGCCTCCAGACCTGTCTGTTCTGCCATGTCAAATCCAACCACCATCATTGATGCGTTCCTGGCCAAGGGCGCCCAGCTGTTTCGCGAGCGGCCCTTCGGGCCATTGCCATCACCGGAAGAAGCACTGGACGACCTTTCGATTCCAGCACTGGTCTATCTGCGATGGTTGGCTTCAACGGGCGCCTTCATCGATCAGGCGGTGGGATCGACCATCGCTCGGTCAAATTCCCCAATGGAACTCGTCGCAAACCTGCACGCGGCATTTCACGGTGAGATTCCCGGCAATGCTCTCAGTGAGGATGCACTGAGCTTCACTGTCGAGTACTTCAGTCCGCACGCCGTCTACCTCTCTGACTTCTTCTCGCTTTTCCCGGAAAGTCCCCCTCCATCGCAGAACGATATGTGGTTCGGGCAGGAGAAGATGTGGAAGCTACTGGACTCACGCCATATGACATGGCGCAACGGGAAGTCCGTGCGTCGAGGACTCATCGCCGATGATGAACAAGAGGGCCAGAACAATCAGACTGCCCCGGTTGCACCGATGGACGCCGATGTCTGGATCTCGACCCTGCATGACCTGTCGAATGCAGTCGTGGACCAGAAGAGCTGCTGGGCCTATGCAGACCACTTCTACACACCGTTGAAGGATGCGCCGTCAGAAGAGGTCATCCTGGCGGTCATGAGCGAATTTCTTCGGAAACCGCCACATGATGGGTCGATCATGTGTGCAGCGGAGAACTTCCTGTCGGATATTCCATTCCCCCGCTACATCAAAGCCTATTCCATCCTCGCGCCGGACCTGCTGGACCTTTCATCGGACGCCGCGCTAAGTCTCTTCAATTATCCAGGTTGTAAACTGACGCCCCGTCATATCCGGCAATTCATCAAGGAGCTCAGGCGGTGCAATCCAGGCCGCGATGTGGTCGGAGAGCTTGCCCAGCTGGCCATTGAATGGAATTCGGAAGACGACGAGACATTTTCAATCGTCATCGAAGCAGCACAGAAGCAAGGGTAGGTCCAGGAGCCGGCAAGTACCGGCGCCCTCCCTGAATCAATTCCGCGCGACCATGCCCTCGGCGCGGCTGTAGACACGCAGGCGGTGGCCATCGGGATCGACGCCGACGAAGGTGTGGCCAAATTCCAGCGTCACCGGTGCCTGGGTGATCTGCACGCCAAGCGCGCGCCATTCGTCGTGCATGCGATGCACCGTTGCTGCATCCGCCACCACCATCGCCAGCTCGGCTGCACCTGCCTCGGCAGTGACAGGCGGCTGCACGTCATCGCGTTGCCACAGGCCCAGTGCGGCGCCATCACCAAGCAGGAACAGGGCGAAGCCGGGCGACTGCTCGACCGGTGGTTTGCCGAGGATGCCGCTGTAGAAGGTGGCGCTGGTGGCGACGTCGCGCACGTACTGCAGCAGGGTGCTGGGCTTGAACATGGGGAAGCTCCGTTGTTGGGAGCATTCATGGTGGCCCTGCCCTGCTGACAGTTCCTGTCAGCAGTGTTGAGCCTACTTTGCTGGTGTTGCTCCAGCTCCGGTAGATGTCGAGCTTGTTCGACTGCTGTTGCCCTGGCTCTGGTAGAGGTCGAGCTTGCTCGACTGCTCTCCGCGAACAGCAAGAGCAGTCGAGCAAGCTCGACCTCTACCAAGAGCAAAGAGCAAAGAGCGAAAGCGACGAGCAAGCTCGACATCTACCGAGAGCGGAGAGCAAAGAGCAAAAGCGTTGAGCAAGCTCGACCTCTACCAAAGCTGGTACGTCACGAACGGTCCAGCCAATCCGGGGCGATGCCCTGCGCCTTTTGCCAGCGCCGTAGCAAGGTGGCGCGCGGCACAAGATAGTGATCCGGCAGTGCGCGCACATGGCGGATGCGATCCAGGCGGAAATGGCGGAAGTCCTCGCGGCCCTCACACCACGCCGCCAGCATCGGCACTTCATCGAAGTATCCCAGCGCGAACGGCCAGACCACGCGCTCGCTGCGCCGCCCCTGTGCATCTTCATAGGCGAACTGCAGCCGCTGCTGCGTGCCCACGGCTTCGCGCACGGCCTGCAGGCGCGCCGGGGGCACCTTCGCCGCCGTACGCGAAGGACCCACCCGCAGGCCGCTGTCACGCAGTGCTTCGCGGCGTGCTGCCGGCAGCACGTGCGCGATGCGTGCCAACGCATCACGCGCGGCCTCGGCCAGCGCCGGCTCGGTGCGTGCCGCCACCCAGCGCAGGCCCAGCACCAGCGCGTCGATCTCCGCCGGTGGCAAGGTCAGCGGCGGCAGCACGTCGCCGGGTTCCAGCTGGTAGCCGACACCGGCTTCCCCGCGCAGGTCGGCGCCCTGTTCGCGCAGCGTTTCGATATCGCGGTACAGCGTGCGCAGGCTGACGCCCAGTTCATCGGCCAGCGCCTGCCCGGCCACCGGCCGGCGATGGCGGCGCAGCACCTGCAGCAGTTGGGTCAGACGCAGCGCGCGCGACATCAGTCCACCAGGTCTTTCGAAGCCACCACGTGCTCGCCCGGTGCCGGCGCCAGTGCCGCGTTCACCAGCGCCCGCGCAATACGCGTGGCCGGGTTGATACGCCACGCACGCGGCAGCACCGGCCGCAATGCACCCAGCACCTGCAGGGCGAACTGTTCGCCACGGCGCGCCTGTGGGCGGTGGCCGCCGATCAGGCCCGGCCGGACCAGAGTCAGCGAAGCAAAGCCCAGCGCGCGCAGGTCGCGCTCCAGCTCGCCTTTTACCCGGCTGTAGAAGATGGCCGAACCCGGATTGGCACCCGCCGCCGAATTCAGTACGAAGGCACGGGCGCCCTGGGTCCTGGCCAGGCGGGCGAAGGCGAGCGGGTAGTCGTGGTCGATCCGGTAGAAAGCCTCGCGGCTTCCCGCCTGGGCCATCGTGCTGCCCAGCGCGCATACCACCGCATCCACCGGTGCCCAGCCCGGCGCATCCGGCAACTGATCGAAGTCCAGCACCGGGGCGTGCAGTTTCGGGTCACGCAGGTCCAGCGGCCGCCGGGTCGGGGCCACCACCGCGCGGCAGCGCGGGTCGTCCAGCAGCATCGGCAGGGCCAGCCCGCCCACCAGTCCGGTCGCCCCCAGCAACATCACACGCATACCCACCTCCACTGCGGCATCCTGTCGCCCATCCTATCGGTTCAAGCCACCGCCAGTTGCGCCGATATGCTGTGACCAGCCCCCCTGCCACCCCAGGATTTGTTCCATGACGGACCAGCCCGACCCCCGCCCTGCCCCCGGCACCGCCATCGGACCGCCCGCGCGCGTGCGCGCGGTTGTCGATGACGGGCGCGGCGATCGGGTGGTACTGCAGGGAGGGAACAGCGTGGCGTTGCAGCAGCTGTTTGCCGGAGCCGATGCACCCGAGCCACTGCTGGCTGCCTTCGCCAATGGCATGGCCACCCTGCCCGGCGAGCTGGGCGACATGGGCGACCGCCTGCAGTCGGCGCAGGCCAGTGCCGACTGGCCGCGCTATGGCCGGGCGATGCGGCAGCTGATCGACAAATACATCCGCACCATCGACCAGCATTCGCCCGATGGCCAGCCCGACAGCCTGCGCCTGTCCGAACAGCTGCGGTTGCTGCTGGGCGGCGCGGTGGTGGCGCTGCTGCAGCACGATCCTGATCTGCGCGAGCAGGCGCAGGCGTTGGCCGTGCGCCTGCGCCAATGGCAACCGGGCGCGGCACTGGAGCCGATCGAACAAGGTGCGCGCGAGCTGGGTCACCAGATCGGCGTGCGCGCCGAAAGCTGGCAGGAACAGCAGGCGTTGTTGCTTGAGTTGTTCGCACTGCTGCTGGAGAACGTCAGCGAGCTGCTGGATGACCGCAGCTGGCTGCAGGGCCAGATCGCAGCCGTGCGCCAACTGCTGGCCGGGCCGCTGGAAGCCGAATCTGTCGAGCGCACCCGCGCCGAGCTGCGCGAGGTGATCTACAAGCAGGGCCTGCTGCGGCAGGGAATCGACGATTCGAAAGCAGCCATGCGTAGCCTGATGGGCGAGTTCATCGAGCGCATGGACGGCATGGCTGCCAGTACCGGTGAATACCACGACCGCATCGGCAGCTACGCGCTGCAGCTGCGCGAGGCGCGCAGCATCGCCGACCTCAACCACCTGCTGCAGGAAGTGATGCAGGACACCGGCAAAGTGCAGCAGCAGGCGGCGCAGGCGCGCGATCACCTGGCCAGCGCGCGGCAGGAAGTGGAGCGCGCCGAGCAGCGCATCAACCAGCTGGAACAGGATCTGCGCGCGGCCGGCGATCTGGCACGTATCGATCCGCTGACCCAGGCCTTGAACCGGCGTGGTCTGGATGAACTGCTGCAACGCGAGCTGGCCCGCGCCGCCCGCAACAACTCGCCGTTGGGGCTGGCAGTGATCGATCTGGATGATTTCCACCAGACCAACGACGAACACGGCCACGCCGGCGGCGACGCGCTGCTGCAGCACCTGGTGTCGGTGTGCCGCCTGCTGCTGCGTGCCACCGATGGCATCGCCCGGCTGGGTGGCGACGAGTTCGTGCTGGTACTGCCGGAAACCCCCGGCGCGGACAGCATGGCCACGGTGCAGCGGCTGCAGCGTTCACTGGCGCATCGCGTGCTGACCGTGCAGGACCGGCGGGTACCGGTGCATTTCAGTGCCGGGCTTTCGCAATGGCAGCCGGGCGACGATGCCGATACGTTGCTGCGACGCGCCGATGACGCCCTGTATGTGGCCAAGCGCGAAGGCAAGAACCGGGTGCACGCCGGATAGTCCCCGGCGCGCCGGAAACCGCTTGGTAGGTGCCAACCTTGGTTGGCACGCGCAGCAATCAAACCGCCGACCAAGGTCGGCCCCTACCGGGCAAGGCGCCGGAAACCGCTTGGGTAGGTGCCAACCTTGGTTGGCACGCGCAGCAAACAAACCGCCGACCAAGGTAGGCCTCTACCGGGCAAGGCGCCGGAAACCGCTTGGTAGGTGCCAACCTTGGTTGGCACGCGCGACAAACAAACCGCCGACCAAGGTCGGCCCCTACCGGGGAAGGAGCTGGCGCTATTTGCCGCGCAGCTTCTGCACGCCGGTCACCACCGCCAGCACGATCGCACCGGCAATGATGCCGACCACCATGTTGCCCATCGCGTTGACCAGCCAGCCCCACTGGCCTTCACCGCCCAGCGCCTGCACCGCGTGGTGCAGCGCCGGCACGTTGTGCACCAGGATGCCGCCGCCGACCAGGAACATCGCCGCGGTTCCGGCCACCGACAGGAACTTCATCAGCCATGGTGCCGACACCAACAGACCACGGCCGACCGCCGCCAGCGCCGCGCCCTTGCGCGACAGGTACAGGCCCAGGTCGTCCAGCTTGACGATGCCGGCCACCAGCCCATAGACGAACACGGTCATCGCCAGCGCGATCACCACCAGGGTACTGACCTGGTTGATGAACGACGCCGTGGCGACCACACCCAGCGACAGCACGATGATTTCGGCCGAGAGGATGAAGTCGGTGCGGATCGCGCCCTTCACCTTGTCCTTCTCCCACGCGACCATGTCCACCTGCGCATCGGCCAGCGCCTTGCGCCGCTCAGCCTGGTGTTCGGCGTCCTCGTCGGCGGAATGCAGGAAACGGTGCGCCAGCTTCTCCACGCCCTCGAAGCACAGGAAGGCACCGCCGATCATCATCAGCGGCACGATCAGCGGTACGTTCCAGCCACGGCTGTGCAGCCAGGCTTCCAATGCGCTGATCGCCAGCGCAGCCGGCACCAGGATCACCTTGTTCACCAGCGAGCCCTTGGCCACCGCCCACACCACCGGCAGTTCGCGGTTGGCGTTGACGCCGGTCACCTGCTGCGCGTTCAGCGCCAGGTCGTCGCCCAGCACGCCGGCGGTCTTCTTGGCGGCGACCTTGGTCAGCACCGAGACGTCGTCGAGCAGGGAGGCGATATCGTCGAGCAGGGCAAACAGGCTGGCACCGGCCATGGGGGATCCAGTAAAGGGAATGAGCGGATTCTGACCGATCCTGCGCCGCCTGCGGTAGCGGGTTCACCGCGCGCCTACCGCCGCGCAGGGACACTGGCAGCGTATTCCGATCCCGCCGGGCATGGCCCGGCGCTACCCGGTCGCCAGATCACGGCCGCCGGGGCGTCGCTTTCGAGGAGTTCTGTTTGAGCAAGCCGCCCGCCGCCACAGGCAATCCCCCGCTGATCCGGGGCATGAACCGGCGCAGCCAGATCCTGCGCCTGTTGATGCGCTACCGCCATTCCGGCGTGTTCTCCGGCATGAACCTGGACGCTGCCGGCAGTCACACCGATGTGCCCCCCGACGGCAATCCCGAGCAGTTCGTCAGTGACCTGGAAGCGCTGGGGCCAACCTTCGTCAAGCTCGGGCAGATGCTGTCCACCCGCCCGGACATGGTACCGGTGGAGTTCGCCACCGCGCTGGAGCGGATGCAGGAGAAGGTCGCCGAGATCCCGGTGGAACGCATTCATGCCATCGTCGAACAGGAACTGGGCGCGCCTGTGAACAAGCTGTTCGCCGCATTCGATCCGCAGCCGCTGGGTTGCGCGTCGATCGCCCAGGTGCATCGCGCGGTGCTGCATGACGGCCGCGAGGTCGCGGTGAAAGTGCAGAAGCCGGAAGTGGCCGCGCAGCTGCGTTCGGATCTGGAAGTGCTGCGCAGCTTCGCCCTGGCCGCCGACCATCTGACCCAGATCGGTCGCCGCGTGCGCCTGCGCGACTGGCTCAACGAGTTCTCCAAGACCCTGATGCAGGAGCTGGACTACCACGCCGAGGCTGAGAACCTGTCGCGCTTCGGTCGCCATCTGAAGCCGTTCCGGCGCCTGTGGATTCCGCAGCCGCTGTGGGATTACTGCAGTCATCGCGTGCTGACCATGGAACTTGCCAGCGGCGTACGCGTGGATGCCATTCCCGATGTGCGCCGTACCGAACAGGCGATGGACCCGCTGGCGGCGGCGCTGATCCGCGGCTATCTGGACCAGATCTTCGTGCACGGCGAGATCCATGCCGATCCGCACCCGGGCAATCTGCGGGTACTTCCCGATGGGCGCCTGGCGATCTTCGATCTGGGCATGGTCGCGCACATGCCGCCGCGCCTGCGCGAGCGACTGCTGAAGATCCTGTTCGCCGCCGTCGATGGCCGTGGCGAGGAAGTGGCCGACGACCTGATCAGCATCAGCACCCGGCTGGAGGCGTTCGATGAAGAGCGTTACCTGCGCGAGACCGGCCAGCTGATCGCGCGCTATGCGGCCAGCGCGAATTTCTCCGAAGGACGTGTGGTGCTGGACATGGTGCGCATCGCCACCTCGTCCGGATTGCGTACGCCGCCGGAGCTGAGCCTGCTCGGCAAGGCGCTGCTCAATCTTGAAACCGTATGCCGCCTGCTGGCACCGGACCTGGATACGCGGCGCATCGTCGAGCGCCAGTTGCAGCATGTGATGCGCGCGCGCCTGAAGAAATCGCTGTCGGCGGCCAACCTGGCCAGCGAAGCCATGGAGGTGCAGCAACTGCTGCGCGACGGACCGCGCAAGCTCTCGGACATCATGGCGCTGCTGGCCGAGAACCGCCTGCAGATGAAGGTGACCGGGCTGGAAGAGTCGCGACTGATGGAGAACCTGCAGAAGATCGCCAACCGTGTTGCGGCCGGCATCATCAGCGCAGCGTTGATCATGGCGGCGGCGATGATGATGAAGATCGATACCGGCTGGCATGTGCTCGGCTATCCCGCCATCGCCTTGGTGCTGCTGTTGATCGGCGTGGTGCTTGGGCTGGGCATCGTGACCAGCGCATTGCTGTTCGATCGGCGTGCGCGTTCGCGCGAGGAACGTGGACATCGATAGCGTTGATGCATTGTCGTATCCACGCGTGTGGTGGATCTACGAAAACAGCGCATTCATGCGGTTTTTAATGCAATCGAGCGTGAGTTTTCACGCTCGATTTACGTTCGCGGCGCGATATCGCACGCGCGATTTCAACAAACATTTCAGTCAGGTTCGTGCATGCACTATCGGGTCATCGGCCTGTCATGCAGATGTGCTTGCAGCAGCGCCGGTCGGATGGACACGCGTCGGTACGACGTCCATCGCCACCCCGTCACTGCCGAAGCTGCCCATGCTCTGGATTCTGCTGCTGTCGCTGTTGTTGTTGTCCTGGTTGTTCCTCGCGTCCGCAAAGTGGGTGTGGTGGAAAGCCGGCTTGTTCTCGCTGTTGCTGCTGGCGCTCAGCGCCTGGTGGCTGATCGACAAGCTGTCCGGTGACGGACTCAACGCCGCTACCCTGTACCACCTGGGTGCGGACATGGAAGGCGCCGGTGTCGCCGACTTCAAGGGCTATATCGCCGGCTTCATCGTGCTGGCTGCTGTGTCGCTGCTGCCGCTGTTCGCGACGCGGGTGAAGCGTTGGCGCCGCCCCACGGCCGGTGGTGCGTGGTTTGCCGGTTTCGCCGCGCTGTGGGTGGCCACGATCATGATCAGCCCGCTGGCGCGCGATGGCCAACGCCTGTACCAGCAGCTGCGCCCGGTGGATTTCGCCCGTATCGCCCCCGAATACCAGGTGCCCACGCAGGCTCTGCAGCGCCCACGCAACATCGTCTGGATCTACGGCGAGAGCCTGGAGCGCACCTATCTGGATGAGGCCGTGTTTCCCGGCCTGATGCCCAATCTCAACCGCTTGGCGGCCAAGTCGCTGGATGTGCGCGGGCTGGCCTCAGCCGAAGGCGGCGGCTGGACCATCGCAGGCCTGGTGTCGTCGATGTGCGGCGTGCCGCTGACCACCTCGCAGGGTGATGAGAACAGCATGGACCGGATGGGCAGCTTCCTGCCCAAGGCCGTGTGCCTGGGTGACTACCTGAAGCAGCAGGGCTACACCAACCATTACCTGGGCGGTGCCAACGGCCAGTTCGCCGGCAAGGGCCAGTTCCTGGCCAGTCATGGCTTCGATGAAGTACATGACCTGGCCTGGTTCAAGCAGCAGAAGAAGATCGGCCGCATCCACTACTCGGCATGGGGCGTGCATGACGACGTGCTGCTGGACACTGCCTACCAGCGCTTCGAGCAGCTGTCGCGGCAGGACACACCGTTCATGCTCACCACGCTGACCATGGACACGCACCACCCGGCCGGGCATCTGCCGGTGGCATGCAAAGGCACGCGTTACCAGAGCCAGCACGGCAACATCAGCATGCTCAATGCGCTGAAGTGCACCGACCGCCTGATCTCGCAGCTGGTCGAGCGCATCCAGGCCAGTCCGTATGGCAAGGACACGCTGATCGTGATCGCTTCAGATCACCTGGCCATGCCCAATGACCTCAGCCATATCCTGACCAAGCAGAAGCGCGAGAACCTGCTGCTGTTCCTCGGTGACGGCGTGGCCCCGCGCCAGCTGGCGGCCGAAGACGGCTCGACGCTGGACTCCGGTGCCACCCTGCTCAGCCTGCTCGATCCGAACCTGCAGACGATGGGCTTTGGCCGTTCGCTGCTGGACGAAAAGCGCGCGCCGAGTGCCAGCGCCGCCGCACGCCACGATGGCGGCCGCGACTATCCGCAGTACCTGGCCTTCGCCCGCTCGCTGTGGCTGGGTGAACCGACCCGGCAGCTGAAGATCGACGGCGATGACCAGGTCGTGGTCGGCCTGCAGCACGTGCAGCCGCCGGTGCTGCTGGAGTACGACAAGGACTGGGACCTGAAATCGGTGTACCTGGAAAACACCTCGCGCCAGTTCGACGATGCTGACCCGGACAACACACTCGCCTACGTCGATCGCTGCACCGCGTTCGAGGATGGCTCAGCCGACGGCGACTGGTGCGCACTGCTGGTGAACCGCGACAACGGCATCAAGCTGTACCGCGATGGCCAGCTGCGCACCGGCATCGACGTGGATGCGCCGCTGGATGCGTTCCAGGGCCCCCGCCCCAGCGTGCGCCAGGCACACATGATCACGCAGAAGGGCCGCCGTACCCGCGCCGGCCAGTACATGCTGCAGCTGGTGGCGAGTACGCGCCCGGATCGCGGCTTCTGGATCGAAGCGGTGTCTTCGCAGCGCAAGGTGGTGCTGGCCCAGCAGTGGGTGCAGCCCGATGCAGACGGCAAGATCAACGTGTCGTTCGGTCTTGACCACGAAGTGGACGATCTGGAAATCCGCGCGTGGTTGAACCACGCCGAGAAGCTGGCAGTGGATACGTTCGCACTGGTGCCCTCACGCGGGCGACCGCGGGGGTAAAGGGGGTTCGGCAGGGCTGCGCCCTGCACCTGCAGAATCAACGGCAACGGCAACTTCAAAAGCGGGCAACCCGTGGGATGGCGGGGCACTGTGGGTTTGCGGGGCCGCCGCAAGTACGTCCGTGTAGGCTTGGTCGCCGCATCCATGCGGCTCACACCCCGCAAACCCACAGTGCCCCACCTTCGACAGTTTCCCGGTGGTCAGTAGATCCACGCCATGCGTGGATGAATGTCCATCGAAATCGAATATTTCGACAATTGAACGAAAAGAATCCACGCATGGCGTGGATCTACGTGTCGACCAAGGTCGACACCCACCAACCGCAGCGCGGTCGACACCCACCGAGAGCGCGCCGTGCCATTCCGACAGATCGCGGGAAACTGTCGAAGGCGGGGTGGGTCCGGTTGCGGGGGTGTAAGCGCCATGGATGGCGCGCCCAAGCCTACAGGGACGTACTTGCGGCGTCCCCCGCAACCGGACCCACCCCGCCATCCCACAGGAAACCCGCTTTTGCTTCGGCAGTTGCTGTTGCCGTTGCTTCGGCTTCGGCAGGTGCAGGGCGCAGCCCTGCCGACCCACCCTCTTACTGCTGCGGATCTCGGGTGATGTGGATGTCTGTTGGCGTGGACAACGGAATGTCCCGCTCGGCCAGGATCTGCAACAGGCTGAAATACAGATCACTGCGCGTGCCATACACCTGTCGCGGGCTGGCCACGTAGGCGAAGCTGTTGATGGTGATCTGGCCGCCAGCGATGCTGTCGATGTACACCGACGGCGCCGGCTGCTGCAGTACCGTGTTGTGGGCACCGTAGGCATCCAGCAGCGCCTGTCGCAGGCTCGCAACGTCGGTGCTGGCCGGCACCGCGAACTGGATCTGGATGCGGCCCTGGTTGTTGCCCATCGTCATGTTGCGGATGGTCTTGGTGATCAACTCGGAATTGGGCACGATCAAGGTGGATTTGTCGCTCACCTGGATCTCGGTCGAACGCACGTTGATGCGCTTGATATCACCTTCCTGGTCACCCAGCTTCACCCAGTCACCGATCTTCACCGGCCGCTCGGTCAGCAGGATCAGGCCGGAGACGAAGTTCTGGATGATCGCCTGCAGGCCGAAGCCGATACCCACCGAGAGCGCGCTGACCAGCAGCGCCAGGTTCTTCAGGTTCAGGCCCATCGCGGTCAGCGCCCACAGGCCCACCAGGATGATGCCGACGTAGCCGGCGATGGTGCTGATCGAATTTCGTGCACCCAGGTCGAGTTCGGTCTTGGGCAGGTAGGTATCGGTCAACCAGCGCTGCAGCAGTTGGGTCAGGCCCATGCCCACCAGCAGCACCAGCACGCCGGTGACGATGCGGCCCGGCTGCAGCGTCAGGTCCTTGTTGATCTCGATGCCATTGGCCAGCGAGGCAATGCGTTCAACGATCGTGCCGATGTTGCCGAACGGTGCGGCCAGCGCCAGCAGGGCGATCAACACTACCAGGGTGCGCAGCATCGCCGACAGCAGCACGCCCGCCTGTTCCAGCTTCGACACGCTCAGGCCGGTGCTGAGCAGGATGGTCTGGCCAACCTTGCTGTCGGCGTTGAGCAGCCAGGTGGAGAAATCGTCGACGAACTTGAACAGCAGCGTTGCCGCCAGCACCACGATGCTGCCGCCGATCAGCTGCTGGTTCACGAACTTGGCGAAGTTCACATAGCCCAGCAGGGTGGCGATGATCGCGGCGACCACGGCGATGTTGCCGGCCACGCGGGCCAGCACCAGCCAGCTGCTGCGTCGTACCGGCAGCTGTGCGCCAAGACCGTCGGCCTGTGCTTCCAGCTTCGCCTCGGCCTCGGCGGTCTGCCGCCGATGCAGGCGCGCCAGGGTCACCAGCATGGCCATGATCAGGCCCAGGTAGGTCAGTGCGATCACGCCGTCCAGCGCCACCGTGGTGACATCGCTGGTGCGCGTGGCGCGATCAAGTGCCACCAGCACCGTGCTCAACCAGGCCAGTGCCGCAGCACCCCAGGCGTACTTGCGCAGTTTCAGCGCGGCAGTGTCGTCGAGGTTCAGCAGCCGCCAGGAAGGCCGCTTGGGCACCAGCAGGCAGGCGCTGAGCGCGGAAATGAAGGCCGCCGCGAACGTCGCCGCCTGCACACCTTCAGCCACGCTCTGCAGTCGCGGCGGAATCGCGCCGATGGCATCCAGCGCGGCCACCAGCACCACCACGGCGTAACCGGGCAGCAGGGTGCCTACCAGCAGCAGCCACATGGCCAGGCCGGAGCGGCGCAGGCGGCCGTCGGGGGCGCGCTCGGACGCGGCGAACCGGCGCCCCAGCGCGCGCAGCCACAGGCGCAGCGGGAACATCATCACCAGTGCCGCCGCCAGCCCCAGCAGCAGCGTGCCCCAACCATGGGTGGCGATGGCCGTGGTCAGCGCAGCACGGCCCTGCTGGGCCAAGGGCGTGACGCGGGCGATGTCGTTCGGCAACTGGTCGGCCACCTGTCGCCACAGCGTTGGCGACAGCGGCGAGGCGACCTTGCGCCCCAGTTCCTCGGTGCGCTGCGCGTTGCGCTGCTTGTCGATGTCCGCGCTCAGCTGCTGCGCACGCACGGCGCTGGACTTCGCCTGGGCAATCGATGCCACCAGGGCATCGCGCTGGCGGGTCAGCGTGCGCCGCTGCGCGGCCAGCTCCGGCGGTTCAGTGGTGTCCTTGGGCGCATCGCCCAGCTGCGTCAGCTGCTCGTTGAGCTGGTCCAGCTGCGGCTGCAGGGTCTTTTCCAGCGCCTCGGCATCGCGCTTGGCCTGTGATGCAGTTTCCGAAAGCGTGCCCAGCGTTTCGGTGGCCTCGGCGTCAACGCGCTTGCGTGCAACATCCTTCAGCGTGCTGTCGATCTGCGCCAGCTGCTGCTTCGGTGTGGGGTCGTCATCCTGGGCCAGCGCCGGCACAGCCAGCAGCAATGTGCAGCACAACAGCAGGCCCAACCAGGGGCCACGCACCAGGATCGTTCGGAAGAAGGAAGACAAGCCAGCCACACCGGTTCACGCGGACCACCGCGCCTGCGCGCGACTATACGGCAGGTGCTGTAAACGGCGGATGCGCAGGCGCTGGCGGGGGCGGCGGCTCAGTACTTCAGCCGCAGCTCTTCCACCTGTGGCTGCTGCAGTGCGTACCACTCCTGGAATTCTTCCTCGGTGATCTCGTCCGGTGCGTACACCGCGATCGGGTGCCAGGCATGGTCGGTCGGCAACGGCTGGCGCGGCCCGGCGCGCAGGCTGTAGTCCACGCCTTCGTAGTCCACCAGATCGTCGACCTGCGGCCACTGCTCGCGGGCGAACTGGGTTTCACTCTTCAACAGGATCACCTGGTACATCGGCACCTCCACTGCGGTTGGATCGGAAAAACGCGGCGCTGGCGGAAGCATACCGCTGCGCCGATGACGGCACGCGCTCCGCCGGGGCGACGGAATGTTCTGGACATGGCCCTCGCCCCGGCTTCACCCGCCCGTGGCAGTGTCCTCGTCATCGTGGAGGCCCTCTCCTGCCACGCCTGACAATGACCGACCTGCCGCCCCTGAAGACCGTTACCGACCTCAAGCTGCCCCGCTACCTGGGCACCTGGTACGAGATCGCCCGCCTGCCGATGCGCCACGAGCCGGAGGGCTGCACCGACGTATCGGCGCATTACACCCTGCTCGACAGCGGCAACGTGGGTGTCACCAACCGCTGCCGCATGGACGGCGAGGTCGAGGAAGCCACCGGTGAGGCGTGCGCGATCGACAACGACAGCGCGCGGCTGGAAGTCAGCTTCCTGCCCAAGGGCCTGCGCTGGCTGCCCTTCGCCAAGGGTGACTACTGGGTGATGCAGGTGGCGCCGGACTACAGCGTTGCACTGGTCGGCAGCCCCGATCGCAAGTACCTGTGGCTGCTGGCGCGTGAGCCCCGGCTGGATGCCACCGTGCAGGAACATTATCTGGCAGCCGCACGCCTGCAGGGCTTCGATCTGTCCGAACTGATCCAGACCCCGCATACCGGCCACCCCACTGCCTGAGCACCAACGCGCATGGACCTGAAGAGTGGCTACCCGTGGTGGGCGGTGCGCAACGGCCTGATCCAGGCCTTTCCGCCGCTGGAACAGGATCTGCAGTGCGATGTACTGGTGGTCGGTGGCGGCATCACCGGCGCGCTGATCGCCGATGAGCTGTCGGCCCATGGGCACGACGTTGCAGTGATCGAGCAGCGCGACATCGGCTGGGGCAGCACCGCAGCCAGTACCGCGTTGCTGCAGTACGAGATCGACACCCATCTGCTGGAGCTGACTTCGCAGTATGGCGAAGACGCTGCGGCGCTGGCCTACCAGGCATGCGCGGATGCGATCCCGGCCCTGCGCCAAGTGGCACGCGGCCTGAAGGACGTGGATTTCAAGCAGATGGACAGCCTGTACCTGGCCAGTCGCCGCCGTGACGTACCGCGGCTGATGGCCGAAGGCGAGGCGCGCCGTGGCATCGGCCTGGATGCGCGCTGGCTGGACCGGGAGGCGCTGCAGGAACGTTTCAGCGTCGATGCCGGCGGCGCGTTGCTGACCCGCCAGGCCGCGCGCGTGGATCCGTACCGTCTGGCCTATGGCCTGCTCGAGCGTGTGCGTCGGCGCGGCGGCGTGGTCCACGACCGCACCGTGCTGCATGACCTCACCCCCAGCACGCGCGGCGTGACTGCGCGCACCGAATCCGGCATGCAGATCCGCGCCCGCCACGTGGTGCTGGCGATGGGCTATGCCAACCAGCAATGGCTGGACCCGCGCGTAGCCCGCAACCGCAGCAGCTACGCCTTCATCACCGACCCGATCAACGCCGACGAACTGGGCTGGCTGCAGCGCACGATGGTCTGGGAGAGCGCGCGTCCCTACCTGTACCTGCGCGCCACCGGCGACCGCCGGCTGCTGGTGGGCGGGCTGGACGATGCCATCGATATTCCCGCCCGCCGCGATGGCCGGGTGGAAAGCAAGGCCCGCAAACTGATGAAGCAGCTGCTGCAGTGGTTCCCGCACCTGCAGCCGACGCCGGCGTTCTCGTGGGCGGGCACCTTTGCCGAGACCGCCGACGGCCTGCCGTTCTTCGGGCCGCATAAGCAGTGGGGCCCGCGGGTGCAGTTCGCCATGGCCTACGGCGGCAACGGCATCACCTATTCAATGATCGGTGCCGGGCTGCTGCGGGCCGGGATCGAGCGGCGCCGACACCCGCTGCAGGAGCTGTTCGGATTCGGGCGGTTGTAGCGTGCAGCCAGGCATGGCCTGGCTCTACCGCAAGCGGGCGCCGACAGGCATCATTCAAGCAACGCCTGCTAGCGTCGGCCTGTACCGCCGCGTGCTGCGCGGCCCCTCTCCGTTGGAGCGCCGTCATGATCCGCCCCCTGACCCTGCTGCTGTGCCTGGCCGCCCTGCCCGGGACCGCGTTGGCGCAGTCCGCCGCCGGCGCCACCGCGCCGCAGGCCTCCGGCCTGGACCTGTCCGTGCCGCAGACGCCGATCCGCTATCTCAACGATCCGACCCTGCAGCAGGATCCGCCCGGCACTTTCTACGGCGACAAGACCGGCCCGCGCGTGAATGGCGACGGCAGGATCGCCGACGTGACGGATGACAAGGTCAAGGTGTCCGGCAGTTTCACCACCGGCATCGGCTACGCCAAGAATTACGGCAACACGCATTACAACGCGGCCACGCTCAACCTCAGCAAGAACTACACCAACGATGAAGGCAAGACCCGTGGGGTCAACGTCAACATCCACGTGAGCGAAGGCAAGGGCCCGGGCTTCTTCGGGCCGTATGGTGGTGGTGGCTACTACGGTGGTGGCCCGGGCTACTGGGACTACCCGCCGCCTTACGGCTGGTAAGGGCTTGGTAGTGCCGGCCGCTGGCCGGCAACCTCCGGATGTCGGAAACACCGTGCAGCCGCCGGCCAGCGGCCGGCTCTACCCGCCATCAATCGGTAGGTGTCGACCTTGGTCGACACGCTCTTCCGGCCCTGTGCCGACCAAGGTCGGCATCTACCGAAGCGCAGCTCAATCCGGCCAGCGGCCGGCTCTACCCGCCATCAATCGGTAGGTGTCGACCTTGGTCGACACGCTTTTCCGGCCCTGTGCCGACCAAGGTCGGCATCTACCAAAGCGCAGCTCAATCCGGCCAGCGGCCGGCTCTACCCGCCATCAATCGGTGGGGGTCGACCTTGGTCGACACGCTTTCCGGCCCTGTGCCGACCAAGGTCGGCATCTACCGAAGCGCAGCTCGACCCGGCCAGCGCCCGGCTCTACCCGGTAGCTGTTGACCTGGGTCGACACACCCACCCCAGCAGGCATCAATCCAGCCAGCCATCGCGCTCGCTGTGCAGAATGCGGCCGTCATACCCACTCAGGCGCACTTCCACGCGCTGGTTGCGGGCATTGCGGGCTTCCAGCGACCACGTCGCACCGTCGCGTTCCAGCGAATGGATCTCACGCAGCCCCTGCGACTGCGCCTTGGCCAGCATCTGTTCGGTACTCAGCAATGCGCGGCTATCGTGCTCGTCGAAGATCTCGCCGGTCTTCGGGTCCACGTACACCTCGCTGAAGCGGCCGTCGGCACGGCTGACATCGGCTTCCCACAGGCCGTCATCCCGCTCGATCTCATGGATCTGGGTGTAGCCGGCCTTGCGCAGGGTCTGTTCGACCTGGGCCATGCCCAGCGGTGCGGCCTGGGCAGCGGGAGTGACGGCGAACGCGACGACAGTGGCGAGGGTGAGCGACTTCAACATGGGGGTTCTCCTGTTTGGTGCCGGACCATCCCGGCAACGCCACGATGCGCCGCGCGGTTAACAGCCACTTAGCCAGCGCTGTTAGCCAACCGTTAGTCGGCGGCGGCACACTCGCGCCTGTTCCCCATTCCCCATCATCCACGTGCCGATCCTGTCTTCCCTGTCCCTTCTGCTGGCGCTGGCCAGCGCCCCGACCGCCACCGGCCCTGCCCAGGACCCGGCGCAGCAGGTCGCGCGCCGGGCCGTGCAACAGGGCCGCTACGTGCCGCTGGAAAGCGTGGTGCGCGATGCACTCAAGCGCCACCCCGGCCAGCTGCTGGAAGTGGAGCTGGACGATGGCGTTTACGAAGTGGAGATCCTGCGCGCCGACGGCGTGGTGGTGGAGCTGGACTATGATGCGCGCAACGGCAGGCTGCTGAAGACGGAGCTGGACGACTGATGCGCATCCTGTTGGCCGAAGACGATGCTGCATTGGCCGAGCGCCTGCAGCCGCTGCTGGAGCAGGCCGGTTACGTGGTCGACGTGGTTGCCGATGGTCGCCAGGCCGAGGAGATCGGCCAGGTGGAAGACCTGCAGGCCGCCATCGTCGATCTGGGCCTGCCCGGGCTGGATGGCCTGAGCGTGATCGAGCGCTGGCGCGGCAATGGCCGCGACTTCCCGGTGCTGGTGCTGACCGCACGCGGACGCTGGCACGACAAGCTGGCCGGCTTCGATGCCGGCGCCGACGACTACCTGACCAAACCCTTCCAGGCCGACGAACTGGTGCTGCGCCTGCGCGCGCTGATCCGTCGCAGCCATGGCCACGCCAGCCCGCGCCTGCAGTGCGGCCCGCTGCAGCTGGACGTCAATGCCGGGCGCTTCGACCTGGACGGCCAGGCACTGGCGCTGAGCCCGCAGGAGTTCCGCCTGCTCAGCTACTTCATCCACCACAGCGGCCAGGTGATCGGCCGCGACCGTCTGGGTGAGCACGTGTTCGATGGCGGCCACGATCCCGATTCGAATGCGCTGGACGTGCTGCTGGGGCGCGTGCGCCGCAAGCTCGGCACCGACCTGATCCAGACCGTACGCGGCCAGGGCTGGCGGTTGGCCGCGCCGTGAGCCGGCAACCGTCACTGCGACGCCGACTGCTGCTGGCCGGTGGCATCGGCCTGCTGCTGGTCTCGGCACTGGCCAGTGCGCTGCTGGGCGAACTGTTCAAGCGCAGCGCGCGCGACCGCCTGGACAACGAACTGCAGCAGGACATGCTGACCCTGCTGGCGCAGGCCGAGATCGATGCCGATGGCCAGCTGCAGCTGCGCCAGGAGCCCAACGACGCGCGCTTCCAGCGCGTGTTCTCCGGTGCTTACTGGCAGATCGCCGATGGCAGCGGCAAGGTGCTGCTGCAGTCGCGTTCGCTGTGGGACGAGACGTTGCCCGTGGCCGCCAATGGCGCAGCCGTGCGCAATCTGCCTGGCCCGCTGCAGCAGTCGCTGCGCGCGCGCGTGCAGCAGGTGCGCCTGCCACGCGCGAACGAACCCTATGTCGCCGTGGTCGCCACTGATCGCAGCGCACTGGACGCGGATGTGGCCTCGTTCCGCCAACGCAGCGCGATGGCGCTGGCGGTCTTGGTCGCCGCGTGGCTGGCGGTACTGGCCAGCCAGGTGCATTTCGGCCTGCGCCCGCTGCAACGTCTCGGTACGCAGCTGGAGCGTGTGCGCCGCGGCGATGCACAGCGCATCGATACGGCGGGGCTGGGCGCTGAAATCGCGCCGCTGGGTGACGAGCTCAATGCGCTGCTGGACCACCAGCTACGAATGGTGGCGCGCGCACGTACCAGCGCACAGGACTTGGCGCATGCGCTGAAAACACCGCTGAGCGTGCTTGCCGCCGAAGCCGATGGTGAAGGCCGCGAATGGCGTACCACGCTGCGTGAGCAGGGCGCGCGCATGCAGGCCAGCGTCGATCGCTATCTTGCCGCCGGGCTGACCGCTGATCATCGCGAACGCACGCTGGTGGCAGCGGTGGCGCAGGCGATGTGCCGGTTGATGGCGCGGGTGCATGGCGAGCGTGCGTTGCAGTTCCAGGCCGAGGGTATTGCCAGCGACCTGCAGTTCGCCGGCGCCAGCGCCGACCTGGAAGAAATGCTTGGCAACCTGCTCGACAACGCCGGCAAGTGGGCACAGCAGGACGTGATAGTGACGGCGCGTGCGGACGAAGGGCAGTTGCGCATCGACGTGCGCGACGATGGTCCAGGCCTGGCAGCCGAGGCGTTGGCGCAGGTCACCCAGCGCGGCGTGCGGTTGGATGAGCGCGAAAGCAGCAGCGGCCTGGGGCTGGCCATCGTGGGGGATATCGCCGCCAGTTATGGCGGGCGGTTGGCGTTGGAGAATGCGCAACCGGGGTTGCGCGCGACGCTGTGGTTGCCGGTGGGGTGACCTGCCGCTGCGCTCGCCGGGCATGGCCCGGCGCTACCGGATCACGCGCCACCCGGTAGATGTCGACCTTGGTCGACACGCATCAAGAGCGCCGACCAAGGTCGGCATCTACCAAAGCAGTGCGTCAGTTCCGTGGGTTATCGTGCGCCCCGGTAGGTGTCGACCTTGGTCGACACGCATCAAGCATCAGCGGTGATGCATCCACCAGCAATCAATCGCGTCCAGCACGATGTGGATCATCAGGCCAATCCCCACCAGCCGCGTCTTCTTCGGCACGCACAGGCCCGCATACACGGCAATCGCCGGCGCGGTGTGCAGCGGGTGGAAGCCGATGCTGCAGCGGTTCGGGGCGTAGATCGGGTCGGCCAGCAGATGGTCCAGATCGATGATCCAGCCCAGCAGCAGCAACAGCCACGCCGAGGCGAAACGCTTGCGCCAGAACAGCCATGCCAGCAGGGCTGGCACGGCGGCATGCAGGAACAAGTGGAAGATCGCGCGGGCGCTCATCAGACGGGACTCATCACCGCCGGTAGCGCCGGGCCATGCCCGGCGTTCCCGTCACCCTCAGATCAGCGGTTCGTCGGACAGGTAGGTGTAACCAGTCAGGCCCGCTTCCAGCGCTTCGGACAGTTCCTGCGCGCGCTCCGGCGACAGGTCTGCCGATGCCACGCGGTCGGCGTAGGCTGCACGCAGGTCATCCAGCTTGTAGCCCACGTAATCCAGCATCACATCGGTGGTGTCGCCGCGACGCTGCTGGGTAATGGCATAGCCATCGGCATCGGCCAGCACTTCCACCGCATCGGTATCACCGAACAGGTTGTGGATGTCGCCGAGGATTTCCTGGTAGGCACCCACCATGAAGAAACCGATGCGGTAGCTCTCGCCGTGCTTGATCGCGTGCAGCGGCAGCGAGCTGTCCAGGCTTTCGTTCTCGACGTAGGTCTTGACCATGCCATCGGAATCGCAGGTCATGTCGGCGATGATGCCGCGGCGATCCGGCGTTTCGTTCAGGCGCTCGATCGGCACGATCGGGAACACCTGGTCGATCGCCCACGCATCGGGAATCGACTCGAACACGCTGAAGTTGACGAAGTACTTGTCGACCAGGCGCTCGTTCAGTTCATCCAGTGCCGGGCGATGGCTCTTCTCGTCGTAGCTCAGGCGCGCACGCACACCGTGGGCGATGGCATAGAACAGATCGTCGATCCGCGCACGCTGCGGCAGGTCGATCTGGCCCAGCGCATAGCTGGACAGGCCTTCGGCGTGGAAGTGCTGCGCTTCCTGGAACAGCTCCACCGCCGGACGCACGTCCAGCTCCTCGTGGATCTCGCGCAGGTGGCGGATCGAAGCCGGCTCGTCGTCGTGCTGATCCGGCACGCGGCCTTCCTGCGCCTGTTCCACTTCGGACACGTTGGCGATCAGCACCGCGTGGTGCGCGGTCATCGCGCGGCCGCACTCGGTGACGATGCGCGGCGGGGTCAGGCCGTGTTCTTCGCAGGCGTTGGCCAGCGGCTGCACGATGTTGCTGGCGTACGAATTCAGGCCGTAGTTGATCGAGCAGAAGCTGCGCGAACGGGTGCCTTCATAGTCCACGCCCAGGCCGCCGCCGACGTCGACGTGGGTGATCTTCGCACCCAGCTGTGACAGCTCGACGAAGTAACGGGTGGCTTCGCGCATGCCGTTGGCAATGTCGCGCACGTTGGAGATCTGCGAGCCCATGTGGAAATGCAGCAGGCTCAGGCAGTCGGCATATTCGGTATCGCGCAGCGACTTCCACAGGTCCAGCAGCTGGCGCGGGGACAGGCCGAACTTGGCCTTGTCGCCACCGCTGTTCTGCCACTTGCCGGCGCCCAGCGAGGCCAGGCGCATGCGCACGCCCAGGCCCGGCTTCACGTCCAGCGCCTTGGATTCTTCCAGCACCAGCTTCAGCTCGGACGGCTTCTCGATGACGATGAAGGTCTGCAGGCCCAGCTTGCGGCCGATCAGGGCCAGGCGGATGTACTCGCGGTCCTTGTAGCCGTTGCAGACGATCAGGCCACCCGGGCGCGACAGCGCCAGCACGGCCATCAGTTCCGGCTTGCTGCCCGCTTCCAGGCCGAAGCCCTCACCGTGGTGGCTGGCCAGGGTACCGGCCACGCCGCGGTGCTGGTTCACCTTGATCGGGTACACAGCGGTGTAGCCGCCCGGGTAGTCCCAATCCTGCTGGGCCTGGGCGAACGCCGCCTGCAGCTTGCCCAGGCGCTGGCCGAGGATGTCCGGGAAGCGCACCAGCAGCGGCAGCTTGGCGCCGGCCGCGCGCGCGGCATCCACCACCTTGGGCAGCGACACCACCGGGCCATCGGCCCCGGTCGGTCTCACCACCATGTGCCCGGCCTGATCCACGTCGAAATAACCATCCGCCCAGTGCGGGATCGAGTAGGTCTTGCGGGCTTGGTCGAGGGACCAATCGGTCATTGCAGTCGGCCTTGTGGCAAATAAAAGGGGGGGCATGATAACGCCTATATGCCCACAGGTTCGTTATCATGCGCGCCCGCGCCCGCGGCAGGTTCCAACCTGAACGGGCCGATCCGTCCGGATGCGTGGCACCCCGCCTTCAGCCCGGCTCCATCCCCTCCGAACAGGAATGCTTTCCCATGACTGACAACAGCAACTGGTACATCGAACACTTCGAGCGCACCGGCTCGGCCATCGGCTACCGCATCACCGGCAAGCTGGACGAAGTGCAGTCGCCGTTCCAGAAGATCGAGATCTTCCAGACCACCGACTGGGGCAACCTGATGACCATCGATGGGGCCATCATGCTGACCAGCAAGGACAACTTCTTCTACCACGAGATGATCAGCCACCCGGTGCTGTTCACCCACGCCGCGCCCAAGCGCGTGGTGATCATCGGCGGCGGCGACTGCGGCACCCTGCGCGAAGTGCTCAAGCACAAGGGCGTGGAGAGCGTGACCCAGTGCGACATCGACGAGCAGGTGACGGTGATGGCGCGCAAGCACTTCCCGGAACTGTGCGATTCCAACAACGACCCGCGCGCCGAGCTGATGTTCGATGACGGCGTAGCCTACATGGCCAACTGCCCGGCCGGCAGCGTGGACGTGGTGATCGTCGATTCGACCGATCCGGTCGGCCCGGGCGAAGGCCTGTTCAACAAGGCGTTCTACGAGAGCTGCTTCAAGGCCCTGAAGGACGACGGCATCCTGGTGCAGCAGTCCGAGTCGCCGCTGATGCAGCTGGAACTGATCAACGAGATGCGCGCCGAGATGGGCAAGGCCGGCTTCGGCTCGTTCAAGACCCTGCCGTTCCCGCAGCCGTGCTACCCCACCGGCTGGTGGAGCGTGACCCTGGCGCGCAAGGGCGACAGCAGCTTCGACTTCCGCCAGGCCGATTCGGCCGCCAAGACCTTCGACACCCTGTACTACACCGCCGCGCTGCACACCGGCGTGCTGGTGACCCCGCCGTTCGTGAAGGCGGCGCTGAAGGGTTGATCGGAAAGCGTGCCAACCAAGGTTGGCACCTACCAAAGCAAAAACCCGCGCTGGCAGCAGCGCGGGTTTTTCGTTTTCCGGTAGCGCCGGGCCATGCCCGGCGGCGGTTCGCTCAAAGCGCCCAGATACCAGCGATCACCGCCACCACCAGGCCCCACTTGATCACCTGGTAGGCCACCACGCTGCGCTCGCGCAGGGCCTTGGCCTTCAGCCGCACCTTGTAGACGCTGCCGAAGGCCTTGTTGACGCCACCGGTCGGGTCACCCGGCAGGTTCGGCGAGGCACCACCGGCCAGCAGCGTGGACGCCACCAGGCGGTTGAACAGGCCCGGCAGACCGAAGCGCAGCGGGCGGGCGATATCGCAGAACAGGATCACCCGGTCATCGGGCGTCTCGTTGTGTGCGTGGTGGATGTAGGTCTCGTCGAACATCATCCACTCGCCGTCGCGCCAGCTCTTCTTGATGCCGTCCACTTCGATGTAGCAGGCATCGTTGTTGGGCGTAGCCAGGCCCAGGTGCAGGCGCAGCGAACCGGCGAACGGGTCGCGGTGCGGGCGCAGCTCGCTGCCCGAGGGCAGCTGCGCGAACATCGCCGCACGCACGTCCGGCAGCGATTCCAGCAGCGCGGTGGTCTTCGGGCACATCGCCTTGGCCGACGGGTGCGAGGGGCCGTACCACTTCAGGTAGAAGCGCTTCCAGCCGCGGCGGAAGAACGAGTTGAAGCCGGCATCGTTGAACGTGCTGGAGGCAGCGATCGCCTGCGCATCGCGCAGCGCCAGTGCCTCGTCGCGGATCATCTGCCAGTTCTGCCGCAGCGGCTCCAACTGCGGGAACTCCTTGCCCGGGTCCAGGAACGGCGTGGTCGGCACCTTCGAGAACATGTACATGACCACGTTGATCGGGGCCATGAAGCTGGAGTGGTCCAGCAGCTGGCGCGACCAGCGCGCACGGACCTTGCCACGGAAGTGGATGTACAGCACGCAGGACACGAACAGCGCCGCAAGTACGATTTTGATGATCAAAACACTTTCCTCCAGCACGCGCCGGACAGGGAAACAGGGCGATGCGGCCGCAGGGCCGGCATCAGTGGGGGAACGCGGCAGGAGACGGGGACGTGCCGGGTGGGTGCGGCCGTCGATGTCGCGTGTAACAGCTTATGGTCGGCAGGCCGTGCGTCGGGGTCAAGCCGGGCGTGCGCGGCGCACAGTTGTGTGCCGTGAGCGCTGCCGGCCGAATTTTCAAGTTATTGAAATGCAATCACTTTTCAGAAAGTGAGACAGAATTGTCCGAATGTATGTGACGAACTGTTCCAGCCACGACGCCGACATTTCTCCGACAAATCGTGGAATAGCGAACTCGCCGGTACTAAAATTGACTTAACGAAAGTTTAGCCAGTTCCCCCAGTCGTACCGGTTCGCTTGACGCTTCAGCGCCGCCCACCGGGTCGCCCGAGACCCCAGATGATCCCTTCCATTACTCCCTCCCCGTCCTGCGGCGATGACGCCGTGGCGCCGCTGCTGCTCAAGCGCGGTGAACGTTTCCTCGCCCCCGATGTCTACCGCACCTGCCTGGACGGTCGTCCGGCCGTGGTGAAGGACTACTCCCGCTACCGTGGCACCCCGGTGTCGCCGATCGCCCGGCTGATGGTGCGCCGCGAAGCGCGCATGCTGGAGCGCCTGGGCGGCTGGAAGCACGCCCCAGCCCTGCTCGGCACCCTCGGTGGCCTGGCGCTGGGCATGGAATTCATCCCCGGCCAGACCCTGAGCACCGCGCAGGCCGTGGGCAATGAAGTGTTTGAACAGCTGCAGCACGCGATCACCCGCCTGCATGCCGCCGGCATCACCCACAACGACCTGCATGGCACCAACGTGGTGGTCAGCGCCGGCGTACCGGTGCTGCTGGATTTCACCTCGGCCTGGCGCGTACCGCGCTGGCTGCGCCGCAACCCGCTGAGCCGGCAGCTGAGCCGCAGCGACATGAAGAACCTGCTGAAGATGCGCCAGCGCGTGACCGGCCAGGCGCCGAGTGCTGCACAGGCCGCGCTGGTGGCTGACCCGGGTTGGGTGGCAGCCGTGCGCCAGGGCTGGAAGCGGTTCTACAAGTGGGCCAAGCGCCGGTAGAGGTCGAGCTTGCTCGACCGCTTCACCCGCTTTACCGGTTTACCTGTAGAGGTCGAGCTTGCTCGACCGCTTTTCTGTAGAGCCGAGCCCACGCTCGGCTGCTCTTTGCACCAGCCGAGCGTGGGCTCGGCTCTACAAAAGCGGCTTACAGCGCGTCCGCGTCCAATTCACCCGTACGAATACGCACCACGCTACCCAGGTCGTACACGAACACCTTGCCGTCGCCGATCTTGCCGGTGCCCGCCGCCTTCACGATGGCCTCAACCACCACCTCAACCTGATCGTCGGTCACCGCCACTTCCAGCTTCACCTTCGGCAGGAAGTCGACCACGTACTCGGCGCCGCGGTACAGCTCGGTATGGCCCTTCTGGCGACCGAAGCCCTTCACTTCCGTCACCGTGATCCCGGTAACCCCGCGCTCGGCCAGCGCTTCGCGCACGTCGTCGAGCTTGAACGGCTTGATCACCGCCATGACCATCTTCATCGTCTATCTCCTGTATTCCGGCGTGGAGGATAGCGCCTGAACGCGGCCGGTGCGAAACCCGCAGCGCCTGTCCGGCGGGCCGGGGCCAGCAGTATCCTTATCGCCGAACAGCCGTGGCCGCGCCGGACGCGCAGGCCCACCACCCCACGGAGCACCCCATGATCGACCTGAACCAAATCGATGACCTGGCCCGTCGCCTCAGCGACCTGGTGCCGCCGGGCCTGCGCGAATCGCGCGAGGAACTGCAGGCCACCTTCAAGAGCGCGCTGCAGGCCGGGCTGGCCAAGCTGGACCTGGTGACGCGCGAGGAATTTGAAGTGCAGCGTGCGGTGCTGTTGAAGACGCGCGAGAAGCTGGATGCGCTGGAAACGGCGGTGCGCGAGCTGGAAGGCCGCAGCAAGGCAGAATGAAAAAGGAGGCACGCCGCGCCTCCCACTTACAGAGTATTTCCCTGATGGGGCCTTGCCGCAAGGCCCGCCCGGCGCCCTAGACTCGCCGGCCTGTCGATCCGCAGGACAGGTAGGGGTAGTGCCGATGGCACAGGACACCGACTGGACACCCGTTTCGCATGACACCTACGACCAGGTCGCCGGGCCGTTCTATCACGGCACCCGCGCTGCCCTCGTGGTGGGCGAGCTGCTGAGCGCGGGCTTCCGGTCCAACTATCGCGACAGCGTGGTGATGAACCACATCTACTTCACGACGATTGCCAAAGGTGCTGGACTGGCTGCGGAGATGGCCCGGGGTGAGGGGCGACCGCGTGTGTATGTGGTGGAGCCGACCGGGCCGTTTGAAGACGATCCGAACGTGACCAACAAGAAGTTTGCGGGGAATCCGACGCGGTCGTATCGGAGTGCGGAGCCGTTGCGGGTTGTTGGGGAGATTACGGAGTGGGAGGCCTACGATGCGGAGTTTGTTCGGCAGTTGAAGGCGTTTGTTGCTTCGGGGAGTGGAGAGATCATCAACTGATGAGATGGAGAAGGCCCGCTTTGGCTGGCGGAAGAGCAATGGAGCAGGTACTCGGAGCATGTTCTCTTTCAGCCAGCGGCAGACGCAGTTTTCACCACGTCACTCGGCCGCACCAAGAGCGCCACCGTCTTGAACGCTCATGCACTTAGCTGCGCATTGGGCTAGGCAACTTCTCTGCATGCTCCGGCAACAATTGCCAAGAGCCTTTCGAAATAATCAGTATGGCTGCGAGCGTGATCAAATGCTGACGCGGAGCGTGGCGGCGTAGGGTTGGCACGATACTGCCTCCAATAGCACTTGACCTTATGGCGCGAGTCTGTCCAGCTCGTCAGCACACAAGCGCTTTGAGGAAGTCCGTTAACGCAGTCTTCGGATCGTCCTCATCTGACACGATCATCTCAATGCCCCAGTGCCTCAGCACCTCTTCTGCCGCAGGGTTCGGACGGTTGGTGAAGACATACGACTTGGGTCTCGCCGATGCCAGAGGTGACAGTCTCCAGATCTCGGTCAGGCGATAGAAAAGGAGCCGAATATTGAAGTCATTTAGGCTGTAGCCGATGAAAAGGATGGAGTTGCTCAGCATGTCGTTGCGAAGTTTGATGTCCAGAGGTGTGTCGAAGCTCAGCCGCCGGTAGTAGCTGGTCTCGTCGAGGACGATGGATTCGTCCGTTGCGAAGTCACCGTGGAACTTGATGATCTGCCGATGGCCGTCCCTGACAGCGACCATGTCCGCTACGCTGGCAATCTTGTCGTACTTCACTCCAAACTCGGTGTGGGCAATCTCAATCCACCGGTCGTAATTGGTGGTGTAGATCCGGGAGAAGTTCCCCTTGGCGATGTGCTTGTGAATATCGGAGGCCTTGATGTTCGTAGAAGGCTTGTGCCATTCAACATCCATCCAGCTCCGAAGCTCGCCAAGCCCCCCTCTCTTCTTTCTGTAAAACTCAGCGAGTGTCTGATGGTCCCCGTAGGTGGCAAACACGGCCGGATCGTAGCCCAACTCCTGGGCGATCCGGGCGATCAACTCACTCCAAGTAGGCAGACCAAGATTTGCGGATACCCCCGCCCCCACGAACAGAATTAGTTTGCCGCTGCTATGGGCTTCTAAAAGTTCAGTTCTCATGTCATGGCTCTCGAAGCTTTAAGGTGATCGGCAAACTTGTCCAACGCTAGGCGACGCATGGATATTTCGTCCTTCCCTGCACCCATTTCGGCAAAGGTCTTCGTGTGCCCGTCGGGGATGAAAACGCAGTCCCACTGGAAGTCTTGCGGCCCAGCAGGCGCGCGCGGAACTCTCCCCTTGATTACGCCTTCAAAGAGGTGCATCTGGCGTCCATCGCAGTACCCAATGACCGACTTGGCGACAACTTTGTCGTCTGCCAGAGCAGCTACGAGGTCCGCGAATCCTTTAACTTTCAATTGGTCCCAAAAGATCTGAGTCAGGCCTGCAGGAAGTCCATTCAGTCCGGTGAGGTACAGCCCTGTGTGCTCGACGAATAGAGGGCGACCGATCTGTCGGAACGCCTTGATCAGTTTGTCTCGCACGAGCGCGTTGACATCCTGCGTCTGTAGTTCCTCGATCTTTCTGGAGAGCGATACAACGTCCACGCCGACAGGCTCGAGAATGCGTCGCACCTCTCTGATCTTGTGCTCGTTGCCTGACATGAACCGAATCTTCAACTCAGACCCTCCATGAATGAAAATCGCTTGGCCATCTCGTATTGCTGCTGCATGTGCCGAACAGAGAGTCCTTCGGCCATCGCAGCGGCTTGGTCGTCGGCCAAACCACGCTGATGAATCGCTGGGTTATCCGAGCAGATCACGAAAGGCACACCGCGGCGTTGGAAATCCTGCAGAGGGTGAGCCTCGTTATGGGGAACAGCGCCTGTCAGCCGATTGCTTATCGGACAGACCTCGACGCAGACGCCCCTATTAGCAAGCAGGTCCATTAAATCCGGATCCTTGCTGGCCGCCGTGCCATGGCCGATCCGATCAGCGTGGAATAGTTCCACGGCCGCGCGCACGTTTTCCACGCGGCCTGTCTCTCCCGCATGGATCGTGATTCCAAAGCCGTATCGGTCCTTGGCCTCACGGAACATTGCAGGCAGCACTGCGGAGTAGGGCGTGTCCTCATCCCCCGCAAGGTCAAGCCCCACGACATCTCTCGGTCGTCCGATGTCCTCGTAGGCCTGCAGCAGGGTGGCGAGATTAGATGCGTCGTAGTCGCCCCGCGTCACGGTCAGGATCAAGCCACGCCGTATTCCGTGGCGCTGAGCCGCGTTGCCTGTCGACTCTATGAGGCGTTCCATTGCCTGCGCCGGCGTGCAGCTCTGAAGCCCTGACAAGTAGAGGACGCTGCTGCGCAGCTCGACGAAACGGACCGCGTTATCTGCCAGGCTCGCAAGAACAGCATAGGCTAGGCGGTCAAGGTTTTCGATCTTCCTAGGGAATAGCCGAAGCACCTGCCAAGGCGTAAGGTACTCCGCCAGCGAATCGCAAGGGGCAATGCGTGTCATGCTCCGTTCGAAATCGAACCCAGCCGGAAAGAAGGTTGCCTCGTCGGCCATGATCTCCCGGACCACTGACGTGGGGACCGCCCCGTTCAAATGCACATGGAGTTCCCCGCGATCATGCACGTGGGCAAGCGCTCCGTCGTCGTCGATTTCGTTAGCCATGCCCTGCACACCAAGCAAATTGAGTTGATGCTGATTCAATCTCCGTCCCTAGATCTTTTTTGGGGCTTCCACTCATTCTAAACGTTGCATTTGGATGGAAGGCCGTCGCGAGATGAAACCACCTTCTTCCTCGCCCCCTATGCCCGCTAGCCTCCCTCTCCGGCACGAAACGTCTTCGACGCTCACCGGAGCTCACTCGGAATGTTGCAGCAAGCAATCGGCGGGATGTGGAAGCCTGAGAAAATACAGAATATTGCACGACGCCCCCCCTACCTTGCACGGCGTCATACAGGCATAAGCGACCACATCTCAACAAGAACCGAAGCTTCGACATGGCCAGAAAAGGAATTGGCAATCAATCGCCATCCACCGCAGAGAGGTTGACTATCTATTAAAATGACACATCAACCTACTGCACTTTAATTAATTTTCGCGCCCAGGGGAACCGAAGTAAGTTGCTTCACATCGAGAAGTAAGGCGACTTCGCATTTTTCCATCACTATCCGCCTCCTTATCCACCAGCCCCATATCTTTCAACTTGCTTGTCCTACGCCCTACCATTTGATGGGTAGTGTCAATTAGCGCAGAAATTTCGCCGGCGCGCATTTCTCTCTGCTCTTCATTGAGAGTGCTAATTATCTCCAACTCAATCGGCTCCAGCATGATCTCTTTATCAAGGCGCGCCACCTCATCCTTGAAATCATCCGAAAGATTTACAACCGAGCAAGTCCCTTCCCTGCAATCCGGGCATCGCCACTTAAAGAATTCAAACTTATCTCGATTATCCATAGAGTGACACATTCCACATGTATCACAACGAATAGTCTGATTGCTTGACAAAAATTGATGAATAGCGCGGGTGTACTCAAAGCAACGCTGCTGGAAATAATGCCTAAATGGGCGACCCTCTGGATAACCCCAACTCATCCGCTCATTTTCACACAACCCAAGAAATAGCGAGTACACCACGATCTCTCGATTATCCTTGGCTCGCATCTTCTTGTAACGAGAAACAAAAAAATTAGACTCTAGAGATGAAAGCATATCCTCCAAACCCGGACTAACGGTAAAGTGACTTGTAGGCGGATTAGCGCCAAGACTTGCAAAATAGTCACCCCCAACCTCTTTGGATATTATTCTGCGCTTCACCTCCTTCGCCTCATTAATTAGACAGCTCAGCAGCTGGCTTTGATTATGGCGATCAAGCTTGTTCTCAAAAGGCTCCAATGCGTAACGATTAAGGCGATCAAAGTACTTAGAAATGGTATTTTCGTAGTATTTGCGAGAAGCCAGACGAATAGATGCGGCCGTTATTTTTTGACCTTTAGAAATTCTATCAAGATACAGAAGATGCAGCAAATGGCCCATTATTCTAGGCACGTTAAATGACGCCTGGAAAATCAAACGCATTAAATCGTCGCGAGCAGCATCGGATGAAAATTCAAAATAACTAGATAGATCTTCCCCAAAAACCTTAAAGCGAGTCTCCAAAAGTCTTGCCGCATAAGAGGATGCCGAGCGCTCCATCTCTTGCACTTCAGACGCCTCGTAAAGATCAGAGAAGTCCAGGCTAATAGTATCAGCCTTCCCCGGGTCAATTTTCCCGTAATAAACCCTCCCCGGATATCCAGCAACCTTCAGCTTAACCGATTCATTGCTGGAATTATTCAAAGGAGACAAAACGACATCCACAAAAAGTCGCTGATCTATAAAGCTCAACTCTGAAAAATCGTCAAAGAATGCCACTAGGCGGGCGAGGCCAGCACCAGCTATCAGCCCTTGAATATCCTCAATTATATCCGCAAAAGGGAATGACTTGACGACAACATCAGAGTATTCATTATAAAAATCGCTATCATCCAGTGTTCTATCGAAGTCAGTCAAAGATTCACTAATATTTGCACTCAACTCAGCCTTGGCTGGCGACAGCCTCGCCGCCACTTTCGCAGATTGATCAATCTTCTGCGAATTCTCCTGCTGCTTCTTTATACGCAGCTGGTGGCTGATTTTTTGCAGGACTGGAATCTCGTGCTGCTCAAGCTTTGCCCCTTTAATTCCATCTGCAAGAGCAGTAAGGCTAGAGATCAAATCATCATACTGACGCTTCATTCCGGACAACCAGCGATCCCACAGAGACAGCCGCTCACATGCTGAGCTTACTTCCTTAAGCAAGCCCGCAATGACTTTTCCGAGCATCACCTTCCTAAGCATGTGAGAGCGATAGGCGACGGGGGAAATATTGTTGGACGCCAAGTCGACGACCGATATATCAGCCGCATCAACCACGTCATATATGGACTTTACATCGATATAAACCGAAATAATATCCTTCTTGTCGCGAAGCGTAGACTGAGCGCGAGCAAAAACGGTGCTCTTCCCCGTACCTTTTCGCCCCAAAAGAAAAGTTGTATTTCCAGACAATACAGACTTGAGAACCGCCTCTCCGGGAAGCGGATCAACATAAAGCAGGTCAACAGGCTTGCCGTTAGTTTCAGGCTCGAAATCCTTAAGCTCTGCACGTCTATATTGACGAAGTGATTCAGCAATTTTCGAGAACTTCTCTAGATTCATTAAAGTACCATCCAAGTTTGAAATCCAGGACCCGCAATCCCGCGAGCGCGACGCTTTCTGTTATATCAAAATGAATTCGCGAGCACCATATCCACCGGGGGGGGGGCTTGGCCTAAAAAAATAGCAAGCAGCCTGAATCTCCGCACATAGTATGGCCCCGCAAGCACCCTTCCAGTTCATGCGGCGTGTAAAGCTCTGTAAAGTCGGAAATTCTTGTTTTCCCGCTGCTTTCAACGGCAAGGCAGGGCGGAATCAGAGGCCCTGTTGCAAAGTGACTCCTCTCGGCACCACCGTCCACGAGCTTCGGATATCGGCTAGAAGCGGACACCACACGGGCCTGTTCCTGATCCGCGCAAGTAGGCGGCATTTCTCGGCTCCATCTCATGGGCCTCCCGGCAATATTGCTACAGGAACGATGTCGCAAATGCCATGCCGCGAATCCTCCTTCAGAGGAACTGGTCAACAAAACCTCATGAGCACCGAAGCCTTTGTCCTCCAACGGCTCTTGCAGCACGTCCACCCATGCCACAATGCCAAAAACGTCTCGGGCTTTGGCGGCATTGCCCCCACCCCTTGGCATTTCCAACAACATCAGGCAACTCTGGCAGGGCCACCGAAAAGGGGTGGCCGGGCGTCGAAAACCCGATTGCTGTTGTTGTTTACGCTTGTCAGCCGGCACCACCCCGCGTGGTGCCGGCTGACAATCCGTCTGCCGGCTATGGCGGGCGGTGCGTGGGGGTCTTGTACCCGCCGGCCTTACAACAGCAACCGGTTTTCGAGCCACGCATCGTCCGCCACCTTTATCGGTGGCGGCTTCTGCCTGCTTGCACGGAGCCTGCCATGACCACGCCGCACTCCCCTCCCCCGCGCCCCATCCAGGAGGCGCCCTCGCCCTCCCCTGCGCTGGACCCCAACAGCCTCATCGCCATCCTGCGCAGCATCGGCGCAGGCGCTGCAGCCGACGGCCAGCCCTGGCCCGAACGCCATCACCTGCGCAGCCGGCAGATGCAGTTGTCCGACGCCGACTGCGCCCTGACGGGCCAGCGCATCGTGCAGGAGATCCTGCTGGCGGCCGAGCGCACGCGTCAGAACGGTGAGCCCGACCAGTACGTGGGCGACCGGGTGATGGAGGGGCTGGTGATGGCCGATATCGCACTTACCGCCTTCATCCACGAACGGGTGCGCCCACAGGACTGAGGGCGCGCTGGTGGGCGTGACGTTCTGTTTGCGTGCGGGGTGATGAATGAAGAAACGCGGATTTGCCGCGGCGGCGGTGTGCATCGTGATGATCGGCGCGATATGGGCGGGCTGGCCCGAGCCAGCGGGCGATCAGGTGTGGGCGTACCAGAAGCTGCAGCCAGCCGACTACCGGCTGCTGCACAGTGATGCACTCGGCTTCGTTACCGCCAAAGCGGATGAGGGCTTTCAACTGCACACACGCTATGCCGGGGTGACGTCCTTCGAGATCCGATGCAAGGGCGTTCTGGTGATGGACGTGGAGAACGCCCCCTCACGCGTGCTGATCCGGATGCCTGCCGATGCACTGTGGCGGGCGCCGGATATCGAGCGCCTGCGTCTCAGTTTCGAGCGATGGTTGGACTATCACCAGAGCCAGGGCGGGTTGCTGGTGGAGAGTGGAGGAACATCGTGGATCGAAGCGCTGTTTGGGCGCTTCAATGAGTCCGTGCCTGATGAGCAGCGTTGCGTGTTTTGAGCCCCACGACGCCGCTGGCCGGATTCCCCTTTGCCATTCCACCCGCCATACGAGGTCGCCAACAATCATCGAGCCAACTACGGTCGGTCTTGGAACTCACTCGCGACGTTGATGGAGCAGATCCAGCTGTGCCTGAATTGACAGCGGCCACTCGCGGTAATGCTCCATCGTGGCACCAGCCAGCAGGCAAGAAACACCCGCCAATCAACGAGCTTTCGGGCGGGTGTCAGGACGCGTGAGAGACAGGCTGGCCAAACGACGGCGGGTCTGTCCACAGCGCTGCTCCGCTTGATACGGTCGAATTCCGCTGCTCAATCTTGGGGGACGTCGGCCCGAAGCCTATTCTGGCGCAGCACAAGGCCATAGCTTAGCTCCCCTTAGCTTGGCCGCCTGAATCGCCGCGACGACATCCCGCCTGATGAGAATGGCATTGGAGGACTGGTGGCCTGCCCCAAAGAACTGCTCGCTTCGGAAGATGGGAAGATCTGGAGCCCCAACTGGCGCCGGGAGGAATCCTCGCTCTGGGCCCATGTAGCGAACGCGCCCGCATTTCGGACAACGAACCCCCAAGTCCTCCTCAATCTGCAACACCACGCTCGTGTCAGCGCGTAGCTGCACGATGTGATCAAGAACATTCCCCTTTGTATCCTCAACCGGCCACGTCTCAATGCAGAGTGGAGCAAGGTGCGCTTGCCATACCTCCCTATGCATGAAAATCGCATCTTCAACCCAGAACAGTTTGAGGAATGCGTTACGCCCCCACTTCAATGACTTCCGCACACGAAAAGGCGCAATTTGGACAGCCCAAGCTCCGCACTCATCACAGTATTTCGAAGTGTCATAACTCTGCGCCAGGAAGCCAAAATCATCCTCTGGCTGAGGATACCCATTTGCATGAGTAACCAGCAGTTCGCAATAATCCGCAGCGGCAATCTCAGCGGCAGAAAAATCCGTCGTTACAAGGGAAGATCCGCCCCATTCCCTGATCAGCGAAGAAACACCAGCCCATTCTGGAGCCCCTTCCGCCGAGTGGACGACACCAATGATGCACTCCCCATTGAAGTCAGATGGCGGATCGACAGCGACGCCGATCTGCTCGAGCTCCAGCGCACGTTTGGCTGTCCAGCGAAAGGTGAAGCGGTATTTTACCTTCATGGATTAATGAACCTCAAAGACCCAGTTCCTTAAGGAACGCAGGATAATTCGCATAAATTTCGCGGGCCTTGTTCATAACCTGATCAGCACTCAACTGCCTGTAGTTGCTTCCATATGGGAAAGCTCTCCGCCACGCATTCGTAAACGGTTGATGCTCCGCTTCCGTAACCGCGACGGAGAGCATCTGAGATTGCTTCTGCCCCACCACTCCGGCAAGCCTCTTCTCAATGAGATGATGGCTCTTCAGCCCTGTCCCAGCCACCGCCCTGCGCAGCGCATTATAGGGCATGACTCCGAACTCAGCTGCTCGTGAAAGATTCCCAAAGCCCTTCGCCGCATTGGCTTCGCGCGCCACCACAATGACGGTGGCAAGCTTGACGCCCCCCGCAACCGTTGTCCCGGACGGAGAGTTCATCAACGGAACGACGATCGCTTCCGATACCGCGTCGAAATCGGTCAAGCTCCCCTGTCCGGTGAAGAAATTTCGTTCCGCGAAGTATTCCGCGAAGGCATCCAGTCCTGTCGCCTTGACCGTCTCCGCAGGTGCGGGAGCACTAGGGTCGTACTTGGGAATGCCTCCGGCCGTGTACTGCGTGGTGCTGAGACTGTCTCCTGCAAACCCAGTGCCATTGCACATGTGGGACCCAGTCGCCTGATCGCACGCGCCCGTGGGATCAGAGAATCGGAATGGGTTGTTGCTGGCGTACCGATACCGATTGAAGTTTGGCCCCCCGGAGGTGCTGGATGCCAACGGGTCGGTAGAAATGAACCTCGCCAGCTGCGGGTCATAGTAGCGCCGCCCCATGTAGACGAGTCCCGTGTCTACGTCTGCAAGGTGACCCGAGTAGCCTGGAATCTTCGCAGCAGGTGCTGCGTCTGCCTCACCATACGGCGACCAGAAGTGACGGGTTAGAACCGCACCATTGGTGCCACTGGTGGCCGCCAAGGTGTTGAGCGCGTCGTGATGAAGGTAAGTGAGCGTCGCGCCAGCTGAAGAGCTGGTGCGAATCGCCAGCAGTTGCTTGCCCAGGTAGATGTAGTCGGACGTTTCCCCACCCTGGGTGGATTCGATCAGCTCCCCGCCTACCAAGTACTGCCAAGTGCGATCTGGGATGTCTGATGCGTCTACGAGACCCCCGGACGCCCCTCGGTCCTCGGCAGGTTGGATCGGCCTTCCGTCTAGAGGAAGCTTGATCGGTTCCTCCAGTCCCAGGATGTGTGATGTGCTGCCTGAACTGCCCGAAGCAGATGCGCGCAGCCCTGCTCCGTCGTAGAAGTACTTCTGCACATTCCCAGCGGCGCGGAGCTGACCGCCCACGTCGTAGGTGAAAGCCTGGCCGTTACGGATCGCCAGATTGCCGGCCGCGTCATAGGAGAAGCCAGAGACGCCATTGCCACCGGGGTCCCGCAGCAACTCCAGGCGATTGCGGGCGTCGTAGTGGAACGTCCGCTCCCGCTTTCCCGGTAACCGCATCGAGACGATGTTGTCCAGCGTGTCGTAGCCGAACGTGTACTGCCCATTGCCACCATAGGCTGGAGCACTGGCTTGAATCAGTCGGTCGAGGCGGTCGTAGCCCAGGCTGATCGTCCCGGAGTCGCCGCGCAGGCCATCGCGAATCTGGGTGATGTTTCCTGCTGCGTCATAGCTGTAGTTCAGATCGACCGCACCGCCGTCGACGATGCGGCTGGTCAACTGTCGCGCGTTCTCGGTTACGCCACGTACGATGCCATTGCCGTAGGTCAGCGCGATGGCTTGACCACTGGGAGAGTAAGCGATGTTGCTGGCGAGCACGGCGCCAGTGCCATCTTGTAGCCGAATGGTCTGACCCAGTGCGTTCAAAGACTGCCGCACGGAGTAACCATCGGGATAGTCCGTACGGATATGCTGCCCCAGTGGATCGTAGCCAAATGCCAAGGAACGGGCGGTTGCGTTGCCCACCACACGGCTCTGACTGGCCACCGATCCGAGTGAGTTGTAGGTGCGGGTGGTTACCACCGTCACCCGATCCTGATTGAAGACGCGTTCGGTCTTCAGCTGACCTGTAGGCGTGTACTCAAGTTGCTGATCACCTAATCCATCGGGGTAGACCACAGCCCGTAGACGATTGCTTGTGTCGTAGTCGCGTGAAACACGGCGAGCCGCAACTTGGGGCGCGTCGCGGTTGCATTCGGTCAGGCTGGGTAAATTCAGCCCGATCGCGCTCCAGGCAAGATTCCCGGCTGCATCGTAGCCAAACACGGTTGCCCCGGTTTCAGGTTCGAGGACCTTGCACAGCCGGAGGTTGTCGTCGTAGACGTATCGCCGGGCCACCGTTGGGGCTGGATTGTCTGGATTGGCCGGCACGGTAGGAGCGGCCTTGGCTGTGGCAACCGCAGTGGCAATCGCATCGCCAGCAACCGAGAGCGTAAACCGGCTCGTTCCGGCGCCGATTGGCACAACAACGGAACCGCTGGCTCCACTGCCTACCGCCGAGCCGCCATCACGCCTTAGCTCTGCGCGTGAATCCGTGGCCGACCAGGCCAAGGTGATGTTGCAGGTCTGGGCATCCGATGCAATCTGGCACATGGCTGGAGACGCGGACACCGTGCCAGTGGGGGCTGCAGGAACCACAAAGGCGCCCGAGCCGCCAATGGTGTTGTTGGGTTGTCCAACGGGGGAAATTCCATGGACATAGATCGATTGCCCGGCGCGCTGGCGGCGCTGCTCGTTGCTCATTGGAAGCGAGAAGCGATGATTGCCTCCAGCCTTGCAGGACGTAGCCACGGCCGGCTCACTCGCCAAGTCGGCCTTGCCGGTCAGGAAGATCGCCCCCCCACCACCGGCGGCTCCACCGGTGTAGACATGAAGGTCAATCGACGAAACAATGCCCGTGGAGCACGCCCAGCCTCGGATCTGACCATCGCCGGTGACGCCATCGATGTTGCCAATGACCTTTGACGGTGGTCCGGTGACCGTGACCTGGACATTGTCGCTTTCCCGGCCGAACCATTCTTTGCCTTCTTCCAGCAGCCTCCATTGGAAGCTGTAGACACCGGGCAATGGTGGAGCAACCACATCGAACTCAAAGAACGCGGGTAGCTGTGGAATCACATCATTTGGGACTGGAACGCGGTGCCTGCCCCAACGAAGATTGTCGTTGGGATTCCATGAGCCCAAGGCATAGCCCGCCGAGGCCGACCAGGTGGTGTTGCCCGTATTGACGAATTTGAGCTTGACACGATAGGTCCGTCCAGCCTCCATGCTGGTCGGAACGTCCTGCTCATACATGACCCCACGATTGAGTCTTCCGGTCGTCTCAAAGGTTTGCTCGCCACTGGTACCTCCGAAGCGGACACCGTTGCGATTCATTTGCCACTGGAGCGTGGTCGGCCCATTCTCACTGGCTGCAGCGCCACTGAAGGTAAATGTTGCCGTCCCGCCCGGAGCGACATCATGGGGAACGGCGACGTCGGCGATACTCAGCCTGACGGCACTGGAGACATAGCGCTCGGCTTGCCCGAGACGGTAGCCATCCCCTGATCGCCACGTCGTGTTCCCTGTGTTCCGGAACGTGACGGTGCCGCTGAACGGTGTTCCTCTATCAGCCGAGTTCGGCCAGCTCGCGGAAACATACTCCGCCCCGTCAAATGGGGCGGGTGGCGCGGCTACCGTGATCGTGATGACAGGCGACGTCAGGTCCCGCGTGAACTCATCGCCATTGACATTGCGTATGGCGAACGCCTTGAAAACATACTGGTAGCTTCCAGGCGAGATGCCATTTTCGGTGTATGTCCCATTCGGAAGCCGCGAGATCACCTGGCCATTGCGCGTGAGTTGTATGTCCGACAGGTACTCGGCCTTGGGACCGGTGCCTCTGACGCCACTCTTGAGCTGCAACTGATAGGTCGCAGGCGCCGTATAGGAGGTCTGAGCCGGCCCGGTGAGCTCAATCCAAGCCTGGGCCTGGGCCACCTGGCAAAGGAAGATGAGGACTAGCCCCAGCAGAGCCGCTGCGGCCATGCGCAGTTTTTCAGCGTTCACGCTTGCCATCCTTGACATGTCTTTAGTTGGCGGACTGGGCTACTTCGGTGGTAAGGCCAAAAGCATTTCGTTTGATGCTGACTCTGCTGCCATCGGCGCGAATGATCTGCGCAGGCTTCTCGTAGTCCGGGCCATCAAAGGCATCGAACCGGGTGATGGTCTGATGGCCGAGGGGGTCAATCAAGGTGGTCGTGGCATTGCTGCTGTAAGCGAAAGTCGTGATCAGCAGGCCCTGCTCGCTATCTTGGGACGAGGAGGTTTTCCTCCCGAGCGCGTCGTACTCGGTCCAGGTGCCGGTTGCTACACCGCTTTCCCTCGATGGATAGGAAGCAAAAGTCTGTCGGCCTTGGCTATCGTAGGAGTTCCTGACCCAGCGCTGGCTTCCCGCCACATCATTTGCATCGTATTCACGAACCAGCAGTGGTTGCCAAAGGGCGTCGAGGTAAGTTTCTTGGCGGCGTGCCCCCTGAGCGTTGTCGACCCGCCAATGCCCGGGTGAAAGACCATATTCATCCACGGTCATCGGCCTGAACGAAATGGTTGTCTTGGCCCACTGGTTCTCATCGACCGGCGGTTGGACTTCCCGCACGCGACCCATCGCATCGTGAAGATAGGAGGTAGTTCTTTGTAACGCGTCCGTGGTGGAAGTGATCCACCCGTTCCCATCGGCCGAGATGCGGTTGGTGGTGCCATCGGGATTGATGACCAATCGCGGCACGCCGCGATACCAGTCCTGGATCTTCGTTTCGTTCCCCTTTCCATCACGCACGGTGCTGATCGTGCCATCTGAGGCATACGAAACACTCTGCAGCAAAGCCCCAGCCCGATAGACAGCGTTGGGCTTGGCCATGGCGTCATAGGTGTACTGCGTGGTGGTCTTCCCGGACGCCGCCTCCTTGACGCTCAATACCTGATCCAGGACCCAAGGGCTCGCCGTATCCAGATGCTCTCGTAACTCGGCCTTGGTCCCGGAAGGGCCGGTATAGGCCACACGTGCTGGGCGGGCATTGCGGTTGAAGTCGCTGTAGACCACGCGATAGGTATCACCATCCTGGGAGAACTGGCTCTCGCTCAGCGCGCTGAGCGTACCTGCCAGGAACTGGCCCGCCTGGATCCCGATCGATCGACCTACGCGTACAGGAAAGGGCCCCGTCTCGGAACCAAACGTATAGGTGTAGAGCTCGTCGCGCTGTACTTGGCCCGCTGCGTCCAGAGTCTGCTTTTGCAGAAGCTTTCGCTCATTGAGGCCTGGGTTAGCGCCATAGCGCTCGCGAATCTGTGTTCCATCCGGCTTGGTTAGGCTGGACCAGCGACCGCTTCCCGGCAACTGCAGGTTGTAGCTTCGCGTGCTGACCATAGGGGCTAGGCCAGGCCCCGTGATAGTGCGCCGTTTCAGTGACCAAGCTTGGTAGAACGGCGGGAGGAGGCCGTTACAGGGATCGGAGCGGATGAACAATTCCATTTCAAAGTCGAATACGCCTCGGGCACCCGAGGGAGAGGCCACGGTCATCTGCGTGGGAGGGGGCTCACTACCGGCCCGAATCTCGCACCCGCCCTCATCGTCGGCTTTACGGATAGGGAAACTGGACTGGAGGCGTCCGCGATGGCTGTAGGCCCACGCTGAGCCATCCGGAAGCGTGACCTGGGACAAGCCGCCGTCATTTCCGTCTGTGTCTCCCACATAGGCATACCGCCACACACGCCCATTGGCCGTTACCGTGGTCACCCGACCGTCTGCATCGTAGCTCAGGTCGATGCGGCGATTATCACTGGACTCGATTCTGGTCAGTTTATCCCCGTTGTAGCTGTAGGACACCCAATTCCCATAGCGATCCTCCACACGCGACGCCAGCAGATAGACCCGCTTGCGTCCCACCGAACGATTGGCGGCGCCGTCGCTGAACTGAGCAGTCGCGTAGGGCCTTTCCACACCCCAGTCGAAGAAGTACTTCTTTCCATCGGGTGTATGCCCAACGAACGCCTCGCCCGGATAACCGTTGCGCGTTGCCGCCAGGCAGGTGAACCGCGCCCTGGAGGCTGTCATCCATTTGGGTGCCTCCAAGCCCGGTGCGGAGGCGTAGGACGGATCGTCAGCTATCAGAAGCTCATCGCCATTGCCGCCACTCCACTTCACGTCGATACCGAAACCGATGTTGGTGTAGCCCCAGGTCTCTAGGAGAAACGGGGCAGTGTTGACCGAGCAACGCTGCGTAGTCTGCGCGCCTCGATCGCCCGTAATCCATCCAGCGCCTTTGGTCCACACGCCCGACATGTGAGGAACAACGATTTCCCAATCATCGAAGAGCGTCAGCCCTTTGGCCTCGCTATAGCGTGATCCTCGGTTGACCGCCTCAACCCCAAATCGCCGAGCGATGCTGACCGGAAGGTCGAAATTACCAGGTATGGACACGTCCTCAACAAGGAACTCAGTGCTACCGTCGAAGCCGGAGGTTCGATCCCCGAACACCTCATCTGCGGATATGGCGGCGAGCGACTGCGCGCTTTTTACCCTCTTCTCATACTCTTGAGAGTTGAAGAGTCCATCTTGGGCCGAGACGTGGAACCCGGCTCCCAGCGTAAGTGCTAAGCCCGCGATGAGCGAGCAAAGCCGTGGGTTGCGATAAGTAGTGCGGGGAGTCTTTCCCTCCCGCCTGTCCTTGGCAGAAATCATGTCCGCTACATCCTTAGGTGAAGGGTAACAAACGACTCAGCTTCCGTTCATACGAATGATTAATTCATCTTACACATCCTTGTCAATACCCGATCTTCACATTCAGACCCAGGCCGACGCGAGAACGGCTTTGTGCACTGATTGTTCAGCCGTTGACTCTGCATCTCTGAGGGACTTCCTTCAATTCAATTAGCAGTTGCCCTGTTGGGTAGCCAGCATGATCGATGCAGTCTGGCGAGCGCCGGATATCGAACGCGTGCGCATCAGCTTCGAGCGTTGGATGAACTCTCAGCGGAAACTGGGACGGTTGCTCCAGGAAGACGCAGAGCCATTGTTGGTCAAGGCGTGCTCTGGGTGCTTTGGCGAGCGTGCACCAGGCGAACACCGTCCAGAATCCCCCTAGCCGCTTCACCAGCAATCCCCGATAGCTCCCCGCAGATCGCCGCCTCACCATCAAGCGTCCCTCCGCAGGAAGCCACACATGAGCCTGGCGCTGGTCCACAGCCGTGCCCGCGCCGGGGTCGACGCCCCGCTGGTGCGCATCGAAGTACATCTCTCTGGTGGCCTACCCGTCACCCAGATTGTCGGCCTGGCCGAGACCAGCGTGCGTGAATCACGCGAGCGTGTACGCGCTGCCCTGCTCTGCGCGCGCTTCGATTTCCCGCAGCGGCGCATCACCCTCAACCTCGCCCCCGCCGATCTTCCCAAGGAAGGCGGACGCTACGATCTGGCGATTGCCTTGGGCATCCTCGCTGCCAGTGGCCAGGTCGATCCGCAGTCGCTGCTGCAGTACGAGTTCATCGGCGAGCTGGGCCTGACCGGCGAGCTGCGCCCGGTGTCAGGCGCGCTGCCCGCCGCCATTGCCGCCGCCGAAGCGGGGCGCATCCTGATCGTGCCCCCGGGCAATGCCGCTGAAGCCGCGCTGGCCCAGCACGCCGATGTGCGCGTGGCGCGCACCCTGCTGGAATGCTGTGCGGGGCTGAGCAACCCGCGCCTGCTGCCACAGGTGGAACGCGTGGACACCACACCGCTGCCACTGCCGGATCTGGCCGACGTGCGCGGGCAGGCGCTCGCGCGCCGGGCGTTGGAAGTGGCGGCGGCCGGTGGCCATCATCTATTGCTGATCGGCAGCCCCGGCTGCGGCAAGACACTGCTGGCCTCGCGCCTGCCCAGCCTGCTGCCGGATTCTGAAGAGATCGATGCGCTGCAGTTGGCGGCCATTACCTCGGTCAGCGGCCAAGGGCTGGACCCGAAGCGTTGGCGGCAGCGGCCGTTTCGCGCGCCACACCACAGCGCGAGCGCGGCGGCGTTGGTGGGTGGCGGCAATCCGCCCTGCCCTGGCGAGATCTCGCTGGCGCACCATGGCGTGCTGTTCCTGGATGAACCCCATCTTTAGCATTTGCCCACATTCGTCAAACAGGACTAATGTGTGAAAAACCAGCACTCTGACCGAGCAAATGCGACCGGGAGGATCATGACACTTGTCACATCACCGAGCTGTTTCAAAGCGTACAAGAGCCCTGCAATCTGCGACCAACTACGGGCGACTCTTCAGGCAAGCAAGTCTGCCGACATAATTCTCTGCCTTCTGAGCGCGTATCTCGAACTCACCGAGCAGAACCTACTTGTGTGCGAGCGCGCCAGCAAAGGATGGAGACTGGCGGCCAAAGGTTTCTATGGCGCGCTGTACTCAGAAAAGTTCTACAAGCTGGGAATATCTACACGATACAACTACGCGCTAGCCTTCAAACAAGCGATTCTTGCCAATGACCCAGGATTCGAACCACCTCCGTTCAGCCTCGCCATAGAGGCACACCCCCATATCCACGCCGTGGTCAATTCATTTGAGAGCTGCGAGCTAAACGAGGAACGGAGGAGATTCTGGAGAGGCTGGACGATTAGAAATAGAAAAGGAAAGCCTTCTAATTTGCCACTGTATGACATCCATACAAAATACGGGGAAGCCTTCTGCGACGGACTCTACGAAGCGCTAGCTCAGTGGTACTCCCAGACGCTGATGGACGGGCCCGTCGGCGTCAACTTCCTGACAGCTCACTTGGCCGGTCAACCTGATTCCGTAAATCCCGACAGCTTTCAAAATTCTGCCTGGATGACGCAATTCACTCGCGAGCTCTTCGTGGCCTTCTTTAAGCAGTCGCACGAAAAGTCGACATCCATGCAGGTAATCAAACGTCAGTGGGCTGAGCTATGTAGAACGCTTGAGAGACACATCCTTGGCGTGATCTGGTCTCCACCCGATGCTCCCATTCCACGCCCGCCCACTCCTCGCGTCCACGAGAGAATGCGGCGCATAAAGAAGTCAAAGGATGGTACAGACTACAAGTCGAAACTCTTGACCGACATCCCGCTACACCTAGAGGACAGAGCAGCAAAGGAGGCAATCTTAGAGAGGTTCCAACGCGACCTTCAAGCAGTTGAGTCATGGGCCACGGCCCAACGCTCGCGCATCATGTCCGGGTACGACCTTCTGAACTTCCTCACCCTTGAGATGAGGCATAGCGCAAGACCTAGAGAGCTGAACTCTCTCCCGAAGAACGCCACCATAGAAGAAGAAGTAGTCGCCACTGCCCATAGATTTGAGGCACGAGCGATGGCACATGTTACGTTCCCGGCAAGGAGGATTCCCTACCAAAGGATGGCCGGCAAGGTCCTTGGAATCGTTACATCTGCCGACCTACTGGCCTACTCAACTCTCTTGATAATTAACCACCCGTCCATCACGCCTGCATTTCTTGAAGAATTGGTAGTCGTTGGAACGAGCGAAGACCCACAGGGAACAATCGACATTGATGGCTGTTCCTATCTGATAGGGGTAAAGCGTAGGAAGGGGCCAGACCTGGCTGAGCAGCGAGTACTCCTCAATTCAACGACTAAAAAGCTGGTCGATGAAATTGTAAGGCTTACCAGGATCCAACGAAGCATCCTGAAAAATGAAGGAGACGAGAACTGGCGTCGACTATTTCTCCATTCTGCGACACCACGGCACCCGATCAGGACGTTCGATGCAGTCAAGCATGCAAACACCTTGACTGACCAGCTGGCTGCTGAACTCCGCCACCACTGCAATTCGGATGAACATGCTCGCGAGTTGGCTGAGCGCTTCTCACTGTCCAGCCTCCGTTCAAGTGCTGGCACGCTCGTGTACCTTGAGTCTGGCAGCCCACAAGCGATGTCGCGGGCACTCGGTCATGATACTTACTGCCCTCGACTGCTCGATCACTACCTTCCACGCGTGATGAGGGAGTTCTTCGAAGAGCGCTGGATTCGAAACGTGCAAACCTCAATCATCTGTCAAGCTCTTGTAGGATCGGAGCTGCAGCTCCCGGCATCCGGATTCACCTCCATAAAGGAGCTTGACGAGTTCATGCACCACTATGCCCTTGAGTACCCGAACGACAGCCAACCCTCAACCGAGGGTACAGTCGCTGCCGTTGATTCATCCAACGAGAGCCGAAAGATCCTGTTCAACATCGACCAGCAAGTCATGACGGTACTGGTGAGCTTGCAGCTCGCGGTCGATCAGTCGCCCGGCTCGTTTGGCAGCAGGGCTCATTGGTGGGCTGAGATTTCTAGAAAGATCAGACCTGACTTGGAAGAGCGCCCCGACCTGGCACCGGTCCTCGCCCGAGCTGCTGCTTTGGCTGACCCCAGCATCGTGATGGGCCTTGCACTTGCGTGATAGGAGTGCCACAGCGACATGAGTGAAAACCAGCTCCACCCAGACCTACTGTTCCTTGAAGCGTACATTTCGACGAAGGGACATAGGTACAGAAGCCCCCGATTCCTCGCGCCCTGTACATACCCCTCGGAGGTGTGGTCCTTCAATTGCTCATATCCTTTCGTAATCGACTGGAGGGTTAGAGTCGGAGACTCAAGCGCACTGCTAACTTCCCCGGAGCACGAGGAGCTCTGGCATGTCTTTCGATCGTGGCTCTCCGTGCAGGGACATCCAGATACGTCGAGAACTGTTTTATCGAAAGAATCGCTTTACAATCGCCTCCGTTACACGTTGTCACTTATTGACTACCTTCTTATCAACGCAAGCATACTGGGCATAGATAAGCATGGAATATCCGCAGTCACGAAGAACGATTTAGTTGCCCTACTTGAAGGCCTAGCGCGCGACCGTATCAGCACAGTCATCTACGGGTGGCCGGAGAGGCTCTCACAGCTGCTCCGAAGTTTTATCGCGGAAGATGAGCTTGCTGGCTTTGATCTAGATGCGACAGCACTCCCCCACAGCCCGGACATCCCCCCGGAAAGGCTGACCGACCTTGACGATGCTGACATCATCAAGGCGCGATGCGCACTCTGGAGGCGCGGCTATTACACGCACGCGCTGCGTAACATCAACCTAGACGCGTTCCGGCCTGACTCTCGCCGCCTTTGCTCGATGTTGCTGCCCAACGGAATAGTTAGCAACCCGAGCTTTCCAATCGCTCCTGAGCTCCTGATCCACTCAGGACAGAAGCGGATGAGGGAACACGCGGCTATTCCAGTTCGAGCAGGTGCGGAGAATATCGGCAGAGCCCAGTCTATAGAGGTGTTCAAGAGCATTGTTGAGTCACTGGCTCTACTTGCTCAAGATGGACTGCCCTCTGCAGATGTACCATCCCGCCATGCAATGACCTCTCATTCGATCATTCCAGGTAGGTTCAAGACTGTGCCGGCGACGACGGTGCTACTTGCGTTCAGAAGAGCCACTGAGTTTGTACTTCAGCACGGAAGTGATCTAGTCGATAGCTATCTAGCCGTCGCCGCTTCAGCAGTAAGTGCAGACGTGAGCATCTCAACCCTCTCTCGCACACATGGAATCTTGGACCTCATCACTCCAGGATGCCGGACGCTTGGAATCCGTCGCTGGTCGATTCTGGCGAGCGGTCCCAAGGAAACACAGTCAGACCTTCGAAGTTATCACCAAGACTTGCGAGCGAATGTCGGTTTGGTTGAGGCGCTACGGGTTCTATACGGCGCCTGCCTCGTCTTGGTTGGGTCGCTATCAGCCAGACGTGACGGCGAGCTCTGCGACCTCATTGCCGGGAAGTCCATCGATACATCGGGCGAGTGGCTGTACATTGAGAATCGAAAGTCGGGGCCAATTGGACTTCGCGCCACCCATCGAGTCCCACTCCCCTCACTTGCCTCTTCGTGCATCCGGTTGCTCGAACGACTTCAGAACGGCCTTATTTCTATAGGCATTCTTTCTTCACCGACCAAGCTGTTCGCCTACCCTAGGAGCCGAGGATTCGGGCTAGTAGCGTGCAAGACCTCGTTCACTGAGCCCGCCCTGGATGCTTTCTGTGACTGGGCCGAGCTACCGCTCAACGAGTTGGGACAACGAAACTACCTGAGACAGCATCAGCTGCGACGCTTCTTTGCGATGGCCTTTTTCTGGGGAAACGGCTTTGGTGGGCTGGATACACTCAGATCATTCCTCGGGCACATGGATGTTTCGCACGTCTATCACTATGTCAGCGAAGCTACCCCAGGCGCCGTCCTCACTGGAATAAAGGCACAGTACGTGAAGGACGCGCTCGGCTCAGGCGTGCGAGAGGACTTGGTTGGAGACGGTGTTAGGCGAATGCTTAGAGAGCGCTTCGGCACATCAGAATTTCATTTGATCAGCGGCGACGACCTTGAGAGCTACGTTCGGCACATGATTGACAACGGCGCCATTTCCGTTGAGCCCGTCTTTCTGGACCGCGAGGGGAAGTACAAGATCCTGGTTGAGATACATGCAGCGTCCACGGTGCACGGAGATCATCATGCCTAAGCGGTCAACTAAGGACGACATTTCTAGCCTCACGGCTTTGGTTGAACTGCTACGTGGAGTTGTGAGCGGCATCTGTGAACCTGATGACCGGCTGTGCAAGGCAGTTCGGTCGCAATCCTCTCTGGCTGCCTACTCACGCCCTGATGGCACTGTAGTCTCGATGAGCTTGAACCATCAGAAGCTCACCGCTAATGCTGTGCTTGGTGGCTTCTCCGTCCTGGATCGCCTACGAAGAGAGGCACTCTCAAGTCTTGAGTTAAAGCAGCGGGCTAGCGCGGCCCGCACTCGAACTACGCGCAAAGACGTAGAGAACTTGTTGGCTGCACTCAAGCGAGAGAACCAGATTCTTCGCGAGGATCTCTTTTTGATGCAGCGCGCATTTGACATACGTTGCTCTCAGGCGAGGCGATATGCCTTGGCGGCCGGCCAACCCACGATTTCCGTGTGCGCTAAGGAGCAACTTGAGCTGGACAGGGGCCTTTCGGTTCGTCGGATAGTCATTGAGCCAAGCAACGTGGTACAGCTTCGAGGTAAGCATGGAAAAAGATAGGAAGATGTACACGCTTAGCTCGACACTGGTACTTCCACACTTTGTTGACGCCAACGGGAAGCTCACCGTGCAAGCATCGGGAGACGTTCCAATTTTCCAGTGGCCTGATGGGTCATGGAATCATGAAGCGAATAGATTCATGAGGGAGCTGATGGAACGACGGCTCTCCAGGCTGAATCGCGGGGGATCGCTCGCGACCTTCGCCGCTCACATTTCGCATCTTCTCCGCTTTGTTTGGGAACGAGATCTCATGCTGTCGGAGATTACAGATTCTGAGTTCACAACATTCATGAACGCCCTCTCGCAGCCCCGGTCTGGGCGGAACTCAAATACAGTCAGGGAGATAGGGCGGACGTGTCTGCAGCTCATTAGATCTGTCGCAGCTCATGCTGGTGAAGTAGACGCAGTCTCCGAGACCGGCCGCATTAGAATTTACGTTACGAAGACGAGAGCTGGCCGACGAGAAGCGCGTAGTGGAGGCGGCTCGATTAACCACGCTGCCTTCCCACGGCGCGAGACTCGACATCGCCGTATGCCTACGACGAGGGCTGCCATTGATGCTCTGATCGCAGCTAGCGATAGCGTTTCCACTAGCGCCCATCAGAAGATGCGACGTTTGACAATGCTCCGCCTGATGGAGATCACTGGTGCCCGACGGGGTGAGCTGACCTCGCTAACAACCGAATCAGTGAAGTCTGCAATGGCGATGGAGAAGCCTATGCTAAGACTTATCACGCTGAAGACACGCTCAGACACGCCTCCTAGTCGCCTGATCCCGATCACCAGGCGAGACATCGAGTTCGTCAACACCTACATTGAGATCTATAGAGCCAGAATCGTTTCAAAGCACCTAAGAACCGGCGACCACGGCTACCTCCTGGTCAACGGAAGAAGCGGGCGGCCACTTCAGCCAGGAACGTTGACGCTCGAGATTTCCAAACTGGCCGCCGCGGCCAATCTGAAGACGAGGGTTTCGCCGCATCTCTTCAGACATCGTTTCATTACACGCCTGTTCGTCGCCCTGATTGAGCAGCATAAGATGGAGAACGAAGACCAGTTGCGGCAGGCCTTGTTAGAAGGCGAAACACTGCGGTTCAAGGTCTCTCAGTGGACAGGACACCGCAATCTGGCGTCGCTCGACCACTACATACACTTGGCTTTTGATGAATCCATTAGCAGTCGTGGCATCGACTTGGACGAGTGCATGACCAACGCAATTTCATCATCCGTCGGCACCACGAGGTCGCTTTCGTGATCAATGGGCCAAGCAACTTTTTTGACGACAGATGCTTGGAAACTCAGCGATCCAGGGCCGCAAAGATCTCAGAAACCCTTAGATCCAGGCCGCTGCATATCTTGCTAAGCGTGGCGACCGTGAGGTTCTTAGTTCCACGCTCGATGTGACCATAGTAGGCACGATGCATGCCGATTGCGTCAGCAAACGCTTCCTGGCTCAACCCCAAAGAGGCGCGGCGCACTCGCATAGCCCTCCCAAGACCTCGCAGTAGCTCATGGTCATCCATGGGCTACAAGCTATGGCGTTGATACTTTTAAGACTACACCTTTAAAGGTAGGCTACTTAAAAGTAGAGGTCAACTGCTATGTCTTTTTTTCTGGTCTGCCCAGAGCTCGACTTCACACTAGAGCTTCAACTTACGACAACCGCAGAAGAGCAAATGATCAAGCAGATCCTGCGTGTTCAGGACGAGGGCGACCTCACCAGATTCGAGTTGCGCCTAGCGACTGAACTGGGAAAAGTCCTCCCTGAAGCAGTCGACTGGGACATCAAGCCGCCCACGAGGGCGCAGCTTGCGCTAGCACAGTCGCTGGCCAGGCAGGCGGGCTGTCCAGTCTCTGACGTGGCGCGATCCTCTAGATTCGAGATGCATCAGTTCATCGCCACACTGTCAGAGCTTAGAAGACTCAACACACTGGGTGCGAAGAAGACAAGCACAAGTGTTAAGGCCTCAGGAAGGGGCAGGACCAACAGAGGATAGGCTCAGGAAGCCCTCTCATCTCCCAGGCAGTCGGAGGACAGTCGGTCGCCCTACCGAATCAATCATCGTTAGCTGCGTGGCAGGGCCACCTCGAGGAGCGCTTAGCCGTCACGCTTCGTCTCCTGCGCCGCTTTCGGCGCGGAGCGCGCGTCAATTCTCGCCTTCGATCCGAACGCACAAGGAAGAGAACCCAAACAATGAATGAGACGGGAAAGATCAATACCATCCCAGTAAAGATGCCCATCTGGGCCGACAGGCTCAATCCATCCATGCCGCTCTGCCCTCATAAGGATTAAATCGGCTGCCACGGTTGATCGGCCTGCAGGGTGGACTCGTAGCCGACAATGCTGAGTGCGATACCAGCGTATGCCGCGACCACTCGTTGGCAATGGTACTCGATGGACTTGCAGCCAAGTGCGGGCGCTATGGCTGCATTCAAGTAAAAGTTCTTCTACAGAGCTATCGGTCGAACGCATCCTGCGGTCGGCATGGCTGCATTCACCTATGGGCTCCGTGATCGGCCCTGCGCTCAACTGCTTCGGTCAGCGGACTTTTTCAGCAAGCCCGGGAACGCGAGGAGCGATCTAACTGCAGTGACTGTTCGCTCAATCTCAACGAAGTCCAGACGTATGCTGCGTCCTCCAAAGCGCATTTTGATGCGATCACCTCGAGTCCCGGCCAGTGCAAATGGGACAAGCACCCATTCATCCATTCGCCCAATTGTGCGTGTACCCGAGAAACAGGAGCCTTGCTGATGTCTACGATCAATGAGCCTTGGGATGTGACGATTGCCCTGCGAGATCTGTCCGTCGGTCTGGCAAAGCACGTGCACGCCGCGACCGTCCCAACACACCATGAGTTGAACGAGTGGCTGCACTACATCAACCGAGCGGCTCCAGTGTATTGGGCACTTGAAAGCGCCTGCGAAGACATTGTTGAGGATGGGGTTACGGAGTCCCGAATTGAGGCGCTAAAGCAAGCCCTGACCTATGCCCAAGGACAGGTCGAGTACTGGCATAGGAAAGATCGATGGTAGATCAGCTCAACCTTGTTTCGGGGTGCGCAATGTCGTCCTAGAGAGTGTGCTGTGCAGGCAATAGGAGTGCCGCGGCGCTTGGTTCTCGCTCAGGCTCTGCTTAGCAACGATACTTTCATGAAGGAATTATCGCCTGCCTGAAATCACGCGAAGCCTCAATTTTGGCGGCTACCCTGCTGCTTTCAGAGAAGGGCTGCTCTTGGCCGCAAGGCGTCATGCGACCCATGGCCGCCGTTCACGGTTACGTCCAACATTGCCCCGAATCTCATTGCTACTCAAAACCGGGTGCACGTCGGGTGGCAAGTCGTCCTACGATGCCGGCCCCTCTTCGTCAGCCTCCTCGTCGTCAACAACACCATCTGCCTCCCCGGCAACGAATCCGCACATCTCCATGAACATCCAGGCGCGCATCCAGTTGTTCACCTCGTCGACTTTCAGGGTGCTAGCGTCTTCGTCGCTTCCGCCCGCCTTGCGGATGTACAACGCTTGTAGGGAGGCCACGTACGCCTCGCGGAAGATGCCGGTCGGGCGAAAGCCAAAGTTGTGCGTGAAGACCACTTCTTGAAGCTCGTGAACCATACCCTCCCATAGAGGCACCTCGCGCTCGCATTCGGTCCCGTGCGCCAGGCAATCGTCAATCGCGCGCTTGGCGAGGCGCAGCAGCCGACCATCGAAGGCGTACCGCGGGCTCTCCATGAAAATCGAGCGATGCTGTTCGTCCATCTGCTCGAGCATCGGGACTGAGCGCTCGGGATCGGCCACCAGGAACGGGTTGACGGCACAGACAATCAGGCTATTGCGGTAGTACCGAGGGAGCTCTTTCCAGGGCTTGCGGACGAACACGAATCCGTGCAGCTGCTCGGCCTCCATTAACTGCGCGGCATACGTACTCAGGGCGCCCAACGCCTCGCGGGTGTATTCGTTGAGGTTTCCCTCATCCTCCTCACTGTCGTACCAGCCTTCTAGGTCGTGGAACGAGGCGACAACGCAGCCCATCGCCTGGTGCGATAACAGCCTATTTGCGAAGTAGCGGAAATCCTCATCTGTCGGGACATACAGCTCCAGCTTCAAGTTTTCAAGCGTCTGCTCCGAAAAGACTGGGCGGTAAGCGATGACGTCCCGATTGGAGATGAGCAGGTCATACAGGTACGCATGGCGAGTAATTTTCGCCCCCATGGGAGCCACCAAAACGTTGACGATGTCTGCCGGCCCCGAAAGCGCAAACATTTGGGCGATGTAGTTGCTATAGGCTAGTAACTCAGAGAACGCGTTCCGTTCGGATGAACTGCCGACCTTGAGCTCAAGTACGAAAATGCCGTCTTCGTGGTAGCCCAACAAGTCGAGCTGCATCGGCTTGGTACTGTCCGTGGGCAGGTCGACTTTGCTACCGACGAACGTTCCGTAGCGAACGCTATCGTGGATGCGATCGATGCGCTGCAAAGCGCGCTGCTTGATGATGCGCCACAGCTCGAAGCTGCCCTCCTCATCTTCCAATTCGGGCAGTAAGGCGCGGCCTTCCAAGGCTTGAGTCAGCTCGGTCGAGTCCATGACGACCGTTTCCATGCCCATCGCCAACAACTGCTCGTGTGCTTGTTCTTCAGAAAAGGGGATGGCCACTCAATCGCTCCCGTTGTGGTTCGCCGATGATGACATCATCGAATGCATCCATGGCACCGCCGAGCGCCTGACGACATCCGACGCTCGCTGGCGCAGCGACGGCTCAACACGGCATTCGATGTCTCCTTTTGGCCGAAAGCGGACGTTGCATCACGCTAGAGACTGCGAAGCGCCAGGAGCCATCACGGCCACTGTCTCATGGCCTACCGGAGGTTCCGCTGCACGCAGGCTTACGGAAACATGTTGGGCGCTTGCGCTCTACCGCGGTACGCCGGGAAGGGGCAGCCTCCATTTCAGGATCGTATCTTCGCCAATGATCGGCAGCATGGCTCGCATGGGACTCGGGCGGTGAAGCTGCAACGCTCGGTGCATAGGGTGTTCATGCCCTGCACGGTACTTCGATCGTGGCATGGGCCAGCTCTTCACAAATGCTCAGGACATCCATGAAGTACTCGACAGGAACCGGAGACTCCGTAACCAGCAAGAGAAAGCGGACTTACTGATTACGGTCCAAGCTCCCCAAAAGAAGGCCGAAAGAGTCCTAAGTTGCTTGGTTTGCACCGACAGGAATGTAGAAAATTTGTCGGATTCTACATTCGTCAGTGCCCACAAGCTCCGCAGTGGTGAACCAATTCATCAACTGACGGCGGATCAATGGTCATGCTCTGCATGAGTTGCGGTTTTTTGTCTGTGAATGGTGGACAATGGGAGCCTCCGGATTCATCCCTTTCCCCCCCTCGTTCGATCCTATCGAGCTTTCTTGCCGTCATGTTCCGAGCACGTGTCCCAGCCGTAACGTTCATTGTTGCATTGCTCTTGGCAGTGTTTCTGATCGTGCCTTCGGTAGAAGCTGCGATTTGTGGCGATGACATGGGGGAGCATTCGATGCAGGGAGGCAAGGTGCTTTCTGGAGAGGGCGAGCCGAAGTTCTCCACTCACGGGCATTGTCATCACGGCAGCAGTTGCGTGCTGCCGGTACTGATGAGTCCAAACTTGGTTGACGCCTCATCGGCATCCCTGGCGCGAGCACCAGTTGTAGGTGTTCTGTGCCAGCATCCTGAAGGCCTGATTCGTCCCCCACGGGCCTGACCAGGACGAGTCCGTTCGCGTCGCGAGCGCTAGAACTCGGCCACTACTACTTCTGATTTGTCGCGTCCCCTCGACGCAGGCGCGGCGTGCGCGCGGTTCAGAAAATCTGGCCGTCCACTCTTCTCTTCAGAAGCCACACATCCTGTGCCGTAGTGGCAATGAGCTCCAACGTCCAGATCTACTACCAACATGACCCCGAACTCTGGCTGGGACGCTCGATGCGTCCTGAGGCTGGGTGTGTTCGCTTGGAACTGCACGGCAGGAATCTTGTCGAGTCGCCTGCGTTCCAGGCGTCACCCTTCACCATGGTTCGTCGTTCCTCCGTAAATGCTACTGAGTGACCTCATGAACAAAATTTCAAGTCGATTTAACTGGCGCCTCTGGCGGCCAGGTGCACTCCTGGTGAGACGCCCTGAAATCGGTGTCACCTGGATCATCATTGCGGCAGCGATCTACTTTGCCGCGCTTTTCAACACTGCATTTGTGCGGTTTGTTGCCAGTGCCACAGGTAAGCAGGGCGTCGATCTGGCACACCTGCTCGGCGTGGCACTGATCCTTGTGACCGGTCTCCACATCATCCTGCTTGGTCTCGTCGGTTGGAGATGGACAATCAAGCCGGTTTTGCTTGTTTTGCTCCCTGCTTCTGCGGCAGCTGCCTACTACTCCGAAAACTATGGGGTCTTCTTCGACGCGAGCATGATCCGCAACATTCTAAAGACGGATACCGCTGAGGCAGGGGAACTAATGACCCTCGGCTTTATAGGAACAGTGCTGCTGAAGAGCCTTCCGGCCATGCTGCTTCTAGCTTGGATCCGTATTAAACGCGATGGAGGAGTGGCCGCTGTGGCCTTGAAGCGTGTCGCTCTCCTGGTGATGGCTCTGGCGATATCTGCAGGTGCAGCGCTCACGCAGTTCGATGATCTTTCCTCGCTGATGAGGAACAACAAGTCTGCTCGGTATCTGATCACTCCTGGCAACTTCATAATTTCCAGCATTCGAGCGTTTGAGGAAGATCGGCGCGTTCCACGAGGACCTCTGCAGAAGGTGGCCGAGGATGCAATGCTTGCGGACCATCCACCAGGGTCCAAGCCGCACTTTCTGGTTGTGGTCGTCGGCGAGACCGTTCGTGCGCAGAATTGGGGGCTTAATGGTTATGGCCGACAGACCACGCCTCAGCTTGCGAAGCGAAACGTCATCAATTTCGTAGACGTCACTGCATGTGGCTCCAATACCGAGGTCTCGGTTCCCTGTATGTTCTCGCCCTACGGTAGAGGCAACTATGACAGGGATCGTATCAAAGGGTCTGAGTCTCTTCTGCACGTCCTAGAACGCGCGAGTGTGAAGACCCTGTGGCGGGACAATCAGTCTGGATGCAAAGGTGTATGTGCAGATCTAGCATTCGAGTCCTATAGGGCTCCTCCCAAGGATCCACTCTGTTCGGACCAAGCCTGCAAGGATGAGATCATGCTCAATGGGTTGCACGATGCCATTGATGACAATCCTGGTGACGTTGTCGTCGTTCTCCATCAGCTGGGTAATCACGGACCCGCGTACTTCAAGCGCTATGGCGAAGAGTTTCGAACTTTCACTCCAGACTGTCGCAATGCCGATCTAGGAAAGTGCAGCAGGCAGGAGATCGTCAATGCCTATGACAACGCGATCGTCGCGACGGACGACTTCCTGGCAAAAACCATAGACATGCTTGCGGCTGACGACACTCACGATACCGCCATGATCTACGTGTCTGACCATGGGGAGTCACTGGGAGAGGGAAATCTCTATCTTCATGGTCTGCCTTACGCGATTGCACCTGCCACCCAGATAAAGGTGCCAATGGTTGTGTGGCTGTCAGAAGGTCTCCAGCGAGATCGAGGGATCGATCAAGCCTGCGTTGAAAGGGAGGCTGGAAAGCCCATCAGTCACGACAACCTGTTCCACTCGGTGCTTGGCTTGATGCAAGTGGCCACCAAGGACAGGAAGGATGAGCTGAATATTTTCGGGCGTTGCGAAGGCACGTTAGAAAATACCGGTAGTTGATCCATGCGCAGCTTGTCGACCTGGCGCGCCCTTTAATAAAATTTGGAAGAGGTAGAGGAAATGGCTGACAGTTATGGACATCGTCCCCGCGGTCCGCTTGGGGTCTTTAGGGCCTTCCGCTGGTCAATGCTCGGAGTCCGGGCGGCTTGGCTGCACGAGTCGTCGTTCCGTCTAGAGGTGGTGCTTGCAGTCGTTCTAGCTCCACTTTCTCTGTGGGTAGGAGACAATGCACTGGAGAGAGCTCTGCTCGTTGGATCGCTCCTAATTGTGCTGGGGGCCGAACTTCTGAACTCGTCGATCGAAGCCGTGATTGAACGGTATGGCTCCGAACATCACGAACTGGCGGGGAGAGCAAAAGACATGGGGTCTGCCGCAGTGCTCATGACGCTGGCCAACGCCGGGGTACTTTGGAGTGCCTTGGCGTTTACGTGAGACCATTGCAGTACGCGAATTGAGCAGCAGGGTGGGGGCTTCCCTGTGAAGGCTTAGCCCTCATTCATTTAAGCTGTCAATTGTTATTGTATCCAAGCTCAAGCCATTGATAGTCTAGCCAAATGCGACATCTCTCCCGGAAAATTGGGTTCCTCCTCATGCTGCTCTTGGCGGTATTTGTGGTGGTGCCCGTTTCCGATGCGTTGGCATGCTCCATCGAGCCTCATTCTGCTGGCAGCACTCCTCACAGTGCTTCGAGCGATGAGGATCAGGGCGCTCGACCTGACCATGAGATCCCTGCCGCAGGTTGCAGTCATGGTCACTGTCATCACTCCAATGCGAGCTTGCCGTTGCAGGTGCCGGCGCCTTCTACCCTGCTTACTGCTTCCGTGTGGAGTGAGTTCTCTGGAAGTGACGCCTATTCCGTCACGCTAGATGGTTTGAGTCGCCCTCCCCAGCGGTGATCTGAGCTTGACCCGTCGAGTACGGGCTCTCGTTTCTACTCATCTCTGGAAATATCCAATGTCGACCACTCCACGTCGGCCGCTGAAAGCGGCCGGATTGTTCGTGGCTGTCTTGCTGGTGCTATCACCCGCAGGACAGGCACTCGCACAAGTTGCCCCCTCCTATGACGATCTGCTCGGCCGCATCGACCAGATGCCCGGCACGATCCAAGGTGCTGCACTGTCTGAAGCGGCGGATGCCCGTGTTCTTCAGGCACGAGCACTGAAGAACCCGACTGTCTCCTATGATCTTGAGAACGCCCAGGGCACAGGGGCCTATCGTGGCGCCAGTAACGCAGACTCGATCCTCACCCTCTCGCAGCCGTTAGAGATTTTCGGCCAGCGGGGTGCTCGCGTTCGGGCGGCCCAAGGGGAAGCCCAAGCTGCCGGCTTGAGAAGCGAACAGAGTCGCAGCGACGTGGCTGGCCTTCTTGCCGGCACGTACGCTCAAGCCGAGAGTGCTCTGCGCCGGTATGATCTCGCAGCAGAAGCCTTGGTGCTCACCCAAGAAGATGCCAGCGCCGTGGGAGCGATGGTGAGCCAAGGCCGAGAGCCACAGCTGCGTGCTGTCCAAGCACAGAGTGAGGTCTCGAATGCCAAGGCGGCCGTCGACGAGGCACAGGCACTGCGTGACGCAGCCCTCGCCCGTCTGGCAGGTGCCGCGCTCATCGATTCCCCGATTGACTCCGTTGGGGAGAGCCTGCTCGATCGATCCCCTCCCTTGCCTTCCGGTGAAACACACAAGTCATTGGCAGTTCGCATTGCGGAAGCAGAAGCTGTGACGGCAGGTCGGCTGGTTGATGTAGAGCGTAAAAGAGCTCTGCCAGATCTAAGCGCAACCGTCGCACAAACACGTTTCCGACAAGCGGGCGAACGGGCTTATAACGTCGGCATCAGCCTTTCCATTCCCTTGTTCGACCGTAATCGGGGTGGGATTCGTGCCGCTTCCGCCGAACAGAGCGCAGCAGAAGCTCGCCTTGAACAGCAGAAGCGCGAAAGTGAAGCCAACCGGCTATCTGCCGTCGCGTCGCTTCGGGCTTCCAACAGCCGAACCAGGGCGGCAGACGAAAGTGTTACTGCAAGTGAAGAGGCGTACCGGCTTGCTCGCATTGGCTTCGAGGCCGGTCGAATTTCCCAGCTTGAGCTCCGCAGCACCCGCTCGGCGCTGATCGCCGCCCGCTCCACCGCTGTAGACGCACGCCTGTCACGAGTCGCAGCCGAGATCGAACTTGCCCGTCTTGAAGGACGCGCTCCCTTTCAGGAGGAAAAATGAACATGTCCCGTAACAGCATTCTCGTAAGCGCTGCACTCCTGAGCTCACTTGTTCTGGGCGTAGGTTTGACTGCCTGCAGCGCTGATAAAGGCGCGACGACAGCCGCTGAGAGCACATCCGGAGAACCGAAGAAGCCCGCTGACGACGGTCATGGTCACGCTGAAGGAGAAGATGAGGGTGAAGCCAAAGCCAAGGGCTCAAATGCCAAGGAAAATGACCACGCTGGTGAAGAGCCTGGAGCTCACGCCGAGGAAGAGGCACCAGAAGGTTTAGTTCGACTGACTTCCGACCAGATCAAGGCATCGGGCATCAGCGTAGTAGCCGTCGGCCGGGGGGGCGGTGCGTCAACTCGCATTGCGGGTCGAGTGGAGCCCGCTATCGGTGCCCGCGCATCTGTCGCTGCAACCGTCACTGGTCGAGTAGAGCGTGTGTTGGTGGCTCCGGGCAGTCAAGTGAAAGCAAACCAGACACTGGCGGTCGTGGTAAGTGGCGAAGCCGCCACATTCCGTGCTGCTGCTGTGTCAGCTGGAGCAGAGGCTGAAGTGGCAAGGTTGGTGTATGGCCGTGACAAGGCCTTGGTCGACCAGGGCGTGGTGGCCCGCCAGGAGATGGAAACCTCCCGTGCACGTTCGATCGCAGCCGAAGCTGCCGCCGCCGCCGCGCGCGCGCAGGCGGCAGCGAACGGGTCGCCGGACAGCGCTGGCAGAGTGAGCATTACCAGCCCTGTCTCGGGGGTCGTTGGAAATGTGCAAGTAACCCCGGGCGGCGTGGTCTCCGCAGGTAGCGTCGTGGCCGACGTCTCTGACCCAGGCATGAACGAGCTGGTGTTCATGGCGCCGCCGGTCCTTGCATCTCAAGTGACCGCCGGGACCAAGCTGGAAGTAAGCACGAGTACGGGCGCCTTCCAAGCCGAGGTGACCGGTGTCGCTGCCGACATTCGTCAGCAAGGTGGTACCGCCATCATTCGAGCAAAGGCCGTCTCTTCTCAGCTGCCCCCCGCTGGCTCAACCATCTCTGCACTGGTGGTTACCGGTGGCAAGGCCGAGTCCCTTAATGTGCCGGCGGATGCTGTTCAGACCGTTGATGGGGCAAGCGTCGTGTTCGTCCAGACGGCCAATGGATTCAAGGCGACACCAGTCATGGCGGGCCGTCGTGCAGGCGACAGCATTGAGATCGTCAGTGGACTGAAGGGTGACGAGCGAATCGTTGGATCCAACGCCTTCCTCCTCAAGGCCGAACTGGCCAAGGGCGAAGCTGAGCACGGCCACTAAGGGATATCGAAATGTTCAATACCATCATTGATTCGGCGGTGCGCTTCCGCTGGTTGGTGGTGTTCCTTGCCGCCATGATCGCAAGCTGGGGCCTATTCCAGCTCAGCAAGCTTCCGATCGACGCCGTGCCGGACATCACCAACAAGCAGGTGCAGATAAACTCGATTGCTCCAGCGCTGACGCCGGAGCAGATCGAGCGACAAGTCACATATCCACTCGAGACAGCGCTGGCCGGCATCCCCGGCCTGAACACGACCCGATCACTGTCGCGGAATGGGTTCTCCCAAGTAACCGCAATCTTCTCCGATCAAACCGACATCTACTTCGCTCGACAGCAAGTGGCTGAGCGTATGAGGGAAGCGTCCGAGAGCTTGCCGGAGGGTGTGGCCCCGGTTCTCTCGCCCGTAACCACGGGGCTTGGCGAGGTCCTGATGTGGACTGTGGACTTCACAGACTACGACCCGAAGAACCTGGCGGCTGCTGGCCAGCCTGGTTGGCAGGAAGGAGAGGTCTATCTGACTCCTGAGGGCAATCGCCTTACGACTGCCGAAGAGCGGGCGACGTACCTACGGACGGTCCAAGACTGGATCATCGCTCCCCAAATGCGCTCGAGCCAGGGCCTCGCTGGTGTAGACACAATTGGTGGCTACGTTAAGGAGTATGGCGTACATCCTGACAGCGCTCGCTTGGCGGCTTATGGGCTGGGCCTTTCTGACCTGGTCCAAGCTCTCGAGCGCTCCAATGTGCAGGCTGGCGCTGGATTCGTGCAGCGTGCTGGCGAGGGCCTTGTCGTCCGGGCGGACGGTCTGGCACTGACAACAGCTGATCTGGCTCAGTCACCGGTAGCGACAAAAGCTGGGGTAGTCATTCGAGTGTCCGACGTCGCTGACGTCGAGCTTAGTCGTTCGCCACGCCTCGGCGCGGCCAGCCGAAACGGGCACGAGGCAGTGCTGGGCACTGCACTGATGATCGCAGGCGGCAATAGCCGTACTGTCGCCCAAGCTGCTGCCGAGAGACTGTTGGCAGTCAACAAGTCGCTGCCTCCCAACATCTTTGCGGTTCCAGTCTTGGATCGCAGCCAGTTGGTCAACTCGACTATCAAGACAGTTGCCAAAAACCTCACTGAAGGCGCGCTTCTTGTTGTGGTAATCCTGTTCCTGCTCCTGGGTAACCTGAGGGCAGCGACCATCACCGCCCTGGTGATCCCGTTGTCCTTCCTGTTCGCCGTGATTGGCATGAACAGGTTCGGGATCAGTGGCAATCTGATGAGCCTTGGTGCCCTGGACTTCGGCATCTTGGTTGACGGAGCTGTAATTGTCATTGAATCCACGCTTCTGATGCTGGGCCATAGGCGCGCAGAGCTTGGCAGGCCTCTCACGGCAATGGAGCGCCTGCAAGTTGCCACAGCGTCTGCCAAGAAGATGGCTCGCCCCGCAGCCTTCGGTCAGCTCATCATTCTGCTCGTCTTTGCGCCGATCATGACCTTGGAAGGTGTCGAGGGCAAAACGTTCCAGCCCATGGCCGCAACCTTCATGCTCGCGTTGATGGGGGCTTTCCTGTTCTCGTTCACTCTGGTGCCTGCGCTGACCGCACTGTGGGTGAAGGAGCCGAAGATCAAGCCGGGCGATGAGCTCCACAATGGTGAGCACGAAACCAAGCTGATCAAGGTCTTGCGCACCCGAATCGAGCCAGTCATCCAGCGAGCAGTGGGCAAGCCTCGCCTCGTGTTTGCAGGAGCGGCTCTGACTCTGGTCGCCGGCATCTCGTCATTCATGATGCTTGGCAGGGAGTTCATGCCAACGCTGGACGAGGGCAACATGGCGATGCAGGCGCTCCGTGTACCGTCGACCTCTCTGGAGCAGTCCCTGGCGATGCAACTCGCGCTAGAGAAGGTCATCGCCACAGAGCCTGAAGTCGAGACCGTCTTCTCTCGTACTGGTACGGCAGAGGCTGCCATCGATCCGATGCCCACTAACATCTCGGACAGCGTGATTGTTCTCAAGCCACGCAGTACTTGGCCGGACCCAAAGCTTCCTAAAGAGGAGCTTGTGTCGCGTTTCGAAGGTCTCGCGTCCAAGCAGCTAGGAAACAGTTTCGAGTTTAGCCAGCCGATCGAGCTGCGCTTTAACGAGCTGATCTCCGGCGTGCGCACTGATCTCGCGGTAATGATCTACGGAGATGACTTTGGTGAGCTTCAGAAAGTCGCCGACCAGGTCGCTCTAAAGCTGAGAGGTGTCCAAGGATCAGCTGACGTTCGCGTCGAGCAAATCTCGGGCTTGCCAACATTGAACGTGAAGATTGATCACGTCGCTGCCGCACAGTACGGGCTTACCGCGGCGGATGTCAGTGATGCACTTTCCACCGGCATCGGTGGCACCTCAGCCGGGAGGATCTTCGAGGGCGACCGTCGGTTCGACGTGGTTGTTCGGCTCAATGACGTAGCAAGAAGCGATCCTGACCAGCTCAGCTCGCTTCCCATTGCAACGCCATCTGGCACTGTGATTCCACTGTCTTCGGTAGCCCGAATCTCGATTAGCGAAGGGCCGAATCAGATCAGTCGCAACAATGGCAGTCGACGAGTGGTGGTTCAGGCCAATGTTCGAGGGCGCGACTTGGGTGGTTTCGTTGGTGAAGCTCAGACGGCGGTCGCAGATGTCAAGTTGCCTGCGGGAGCGTACCTCACTTGGGGCGGGCAGTTTGAGAACCTCCAGCGTGCCGAGAAGCGCCTGGCTGCAGTCGTGCCAGTCGTGTTCCTGCTCATCGGTGCGCTGCTCTTCATGGCCCTACGAAGCGTCAAGGAAGCGATCCTGGTGTTCAGCTGCGTCCCGCTTGCACTCGTTGGCGGAATCTTGGCTCTGCTCCTTCGTGGCATGCCGTTCTCCGTCTCAGCAGCTGTTGGCTTCATCGCGGTCTCCGGCGTTGCTACGCTCAATGGCTTGGTGCTGATGCAAGCGATTAGGGAGCGGCTGGAAATGGGTGATGCTCCTCTGATGGCTGCTATCAACGGCGCGTCCAGTCGTATCCGCGCAGTGCTCACCACAGCACTCGTCGCAATCGTCGGTTTCATCCCAATGGCCATTGCAAGCGGCTCCGGTGCCGAAGTCCAGAAGCCGTTGGCAACGGTGGTAATCGGTGGCCTGTTGACTGCGACCATTCTGACGTTGCTCGTTCTGCCGACGTTCGCGGGACGCATTGCGAAGAAGAATCTGCCCGCGGCGGATGCCGTCCACTGATGTGCTGAGTGTGGATTCCGGCAGAGCAGCTGCTCTGCCGGAACTCAACTTTCAGATCCAGCAGCTCGGAGAAATCACATGAGAATGATGATCGAAATTGACCTGCGCAATGTACTGCCTGGCATTCATGACGACGACATGTGTGTCAAGCGTTTGGTTGACTTGTTGCATAGCAGGGACGGGGTAGCTCTGGTTAGCGTCGAGGGTAGAGCCGGAGCTGGAAGCAGCACCATCTCCGTTGAGTATGACCCTCAGGTCATCTCAATCCAGCAAGTACGGGAGCTTGCATCCTCAATGGGTGTTGCTCTTAACGAAAGATACGGACACCTTCATTTCGAGACTGACGTGCCATCGAACTCACGGGCACATAGGCTGGTCGAGTCCCGTCTTCAGGAGGTAGAGGGAGTCGTCGAGGTGAGGGCGTCCGCGAGTGGCGGAGTCACAATCGAGTACGACAGGAGTGTCGTATCCGAAGATGAAGTGAGCAGTGCCATCATAGCCAGCGGTGTCAAGAGGACGGCACCGGCATTAAAGGAGGAAGGCAAGCATGAGGGTCACAACCACGCTGCCTCGTCCAGCACCAACGACAAGCATAGCGGTTGGCTCGGCAGAAATACGGAGCTCATCTTCGCGCTAGCTTGCGGAACGCTCCTGCTTCTCGGTTTCATTATCGAGAAGGTGGGCGTGGCCAGCCTCTCGTGGGTCCCCGCCACGCTGTATGTAGCCGCTTACGTTTTCGGAGCATGGTTCACACTCGGCGAAGCCATACAGAATATTAAGAGGAAGCGTTTTGAGATCGATACGCTCATGCTCGTGGCAGCCGCTGGCGCGGCGGCTCTTGGCGCGTGGGCCGAAGGTGCGCTCCTCCTCTTCCTCTTCAGTCTCGGCCACGCATTGGAGCACTACGCGATGGGTAGGGCGAGACGCGCTATCGAGGCTCTGGCAGAACTGGCACCAGAAACGGCAAGGGTCGTCAGGTACGGTGAACTCGTCGAGGTCAGGGTAGAAACACTCGTTCCTGGTGACGTGGTCATCGTCAGAGCAAATGACCGGATGCCAGTAGATGGGTTCGTTGTCAAAGGTACTAGCAGCGTCAACCAAGCTCCCGTTACCGGAGAAAGCATTCCAGTTGACAAGCGGCCCGTCGGAAATACTGAAGCTGCGCGATCCCGTCCCGATGCGGTCGAGATGGAGTCGAAGGTCTTCGCAGGAACGATCAATGGATCAGGCGCTCTTGAGGTCGAGGTCACACGTCGTTCGACGGAGTCAGCACTCGCTCGTGTCGTAAAAATGGTTAGCGAGGCGGAGACCAGGAAGTCACCCACACAACGCTTCACCGACAAGTTTGAGCGAATTTTCGTTCCATCCGTTCTAGTACTCGCCGGCCTTCTACTGTTCGCTTGGGTTTTCATTGACGAACCTTTCCGCGACAGCTTCTATCGATCCATGGCTGTGCTTGTTGCGGCAAGCCCGTGTGCCCTCGCTATCGCAACGCCGAGTGCAGTATTGGCCGGAATCGCCAGGGCCGCCCGCGGCGGCGTGCTGATAAAGGGGGGGGCGCCACTGGAGGAACTTGGAATGGTGCGGGCGATCGCCTTTGACAAGACAGGCACCCTCACGGAGGGGCGGCCGCGCGTCACTGATGTCAAAGTCATTGGTGGAGCATCGGAGAGAGAGCTCCTTGATGTAGCCGTAGCCGTAGAGTCACTAAGTGATCATCCTCTTGCCACTGCAATCGTCGCAGACGGCAAGTCGCGGTTGGGTACAACGTCTCTTCCTCTGGTAACCGACTTCGCCAATCTCGCAGGTAAGGGGGTCAGAGCGACTGTTCTGAAACAGAATGCGTGGATTGGCAAGGCTGAGATGTTCGGGGTGGAAGGGGTCCCTTCGCTCGGTGATGCCGCGAAGAAGGAAATTGATGAGCTTCGGCAACTCGGACGAACGACCATGGCAGTTCGGCTTGGCGATCGTGACTTGGGTGTCATCGGATTGATGGACACGCCTCGCCCTGAGGCACGTGAAGCACTGAGCCGTCTACGTAAGCTCGGCATTGAGCGGATGATCATGATTTCAGGTGATCACCAGTTGGTAGCTGAGGCGGTCGCAAGTGATGTTGGGGTTGACGAGGCCCAAGGCGGCCTCATGCCAGAGGATAAGGTAACTTCCATTCGCGAGCTTAGGAGCTCCGAGAGAGTGGCTATGGTCGGAGATGGCGTCAACGACGCTCCGGCGATGGCTAGCGCCAGCGTAGGCATTGCGATGGGAGCTGCATCCTCGGATGTAGCGCTAGAGACCGCTGATGTTGCGCTGATGTCTGAGGATCTACGGCAGGTTGCCTTCTCGGTCGCGCTGAGCCGAAGGACCAGGAGTGTGATTCGGCAGAATGTCTATGTGAGCTTGGGTGTGGTCGCATTGCTTGTACCGGCTACGATCATGGGACTGGGAATCGGGCCTGCAGTTGCAGTCCACGAGGGCTCAACAATTCTAGTCGTAGTTAATGCCTTGAGACTGCTCCGGTACAAGAGCAGTGACTTATGAAAATCCTAATTATCGATTGCGATCAAGCTACGGTGAGTAGTGTCTTCAACTACATGGAGCCGAGAGGGCATCTTCTGGATGTCGCAAGGGAAGGCACCACTGGCCTTCATCTCGCCACCTCCAACTATCATGATGCACTGATCATTGGTTGGGCTGATCCCCAGATCGATGGACCAGGGTTGGTCCGCACCATGCGCCAGAACTACTACATACCATCGCCGGCATTGATGCTGACAGAGCGTGCGGAGGTTTCCGACAAGGTCAGAGCTTTTCGATCAGGCGCAGATGACTATCTTACCAAGCCATTCGAACCGGCCGAGCTGGAGGTTCGACTCGAGGCGTTGGTCGCTCGATCGCGAGGAACGGTAGCTAGAAATCGTCTCGTAGTGGGCGACCTAACTCTGGATCTTTCCACGTTAGAGGTGTCTAGAGCGGGAAGGATGATCCATCTCTATCCTGCCTGCCGAAAGCTGCTTCACTTGTTGATGCTGGAGAGCCCTGCTGCAGTGTCAAGGGAGAGACTTGAGTATGCAGTGTGGGCCAGCGATCCGCCTGATCTGGATCTTCTGAGGTCCCAGATTTCCAGCCTGCGCCAAAGCATTGACAGGCCATTTGAAGAAAAATTGATTCAAACGGTGCCACGGTTTGGCTATCGCTTGGCTGCTGGTGGTAACTACCAGAACCACAGGCACCAGGCGACTGCCCTCAGTGAGGCGGGCGAGTCGGCCCCACGCTGACTAAACTTGGAGGTAGCCACTCGTGAGGAAGCTGAACCTGCTTGCACTTCCCGTATGCACCTTTCTCTCGTTCGCGTTGTGGGGATTCGCTGCACTGGTGCCATTCGCGCCGAAGTTGCATGAGGGAATTCTATGGGTTCCCTTGTGCATCATGTTGGCTAGCTTCTCTACAGCACTCGTCTCAATAGCCATTCAAGACAGAGTCAGCAGGTTGAGCGTTGCGGTCTCATCATTAGCTACGCTCCGTTGCAGCTGGTGCTTGCCAATTCTCATGCTGACAGCGATTTGCATTTCTGTGGTGTTGATCACAGGGGCCAGGCAATTGGACTACATAATCCTTTTTGCGAGCCTCGCCTTGGTTGCAGCATCAGCGGTCCTTGTGCTCTTCGAATACTGGTTCTACCAAGCGCGTGTGCTACCGACAGCTTGGGTGATTGCGCTTCATTGCGGATCAATTGCTCTTTCGGTTTTTCTCCATGGAAGGAGTCTTCTCCACAATTTGTCCATCGCAAGTAGCAGCTGGTTTGTTGCAGCAATTTTGATCCTGTCGCTATCGGTGATTATTGTAGGGAGATACTGGTCAGGTTTGCTCCGTGACCCTGCGGCGCGGTTCTCGCCATATCTCAGTAGATTGCTGAAATTACTGACACTGACTGGTGCTGTGAGGTTCACGCGAGGCCCGCAGCGATTGTTGGGCAAGGATTTTCAAGCGTCTGTCAAGGGCAGACGCAGCCATCCAAAGCGGAGAGCTAAGGGTGGCACGAAGCGGAGATGATAGTTGCAGAAGAGTGCCTCCTCAGCGCAGCACGCGACGTTCACGTCTGAGGTACATCTCGAATGAGGGTGAGTATGGCTGTCAGAAACAAGCGAGCTGAATCCGTTCTGGTAGAGAGATACAAAGACAGTTTCTTCCAAGACATAGCATTTAAGCGGGGGCTTGGCATTGCCTGGCCCGCCCTGCGGAGTGCCATAGTCGAAGAGGCCATGCACTCCCGCATGGGGAACTGCGCTGTAGCTCCGCTGACCGTCGCACAGGCGGCTGCAGTTCTTAACGTGGCGCCGAGAACTATGCTTGGGCTCGCGCGCCAGTACCCATTTGAGGAAGTACTGTTCATGCCTCCGAGAGGAAGCTTAGGGCTGGTGAGGAAGGGTACGGTTAGCCCGTGCCGCCTTCTGAGATGGGCTGCCGGCGTGCCTGGCATGCGCGAGTGGCGCACGAGGCGTGAGGATTTCTGGAGCTTGGGTGCGACTGCAAGTTCACAGGAGGTCGCAGACCAAGTCCAAGAAATGGAGAACATACCTGTCTCTGTTCAACTTTTGCTGTCCCGGGAGGTGCCCGAAGTTGTTGCACTACTTCCCGATCCAGCCGCCATTCCAATAGCAGTCGACGATCTCTTTAGGTGGCAGGAGATGCAGAGGGCTCAGGACTACTCGAAGTCCGCTGTTGTCTCGCAGACAATGACAATACCCGACGCGTTGGCACTTCCTTGGCACAGTCAGGGCCTTCGTCGCGTATGGTTTGAGCGATTTCGCGACACGCTGAAGCGATTGGACTACCTTTTGGAGCATCAAAGCATCGAGTCAAGCAGAGTTCTGATGCGAGCTCGAAAGGAAATTGGCTTCGCGGCTCTGGCACGGAGAAAGATACGAGCGGTGATCGCCCGCGCCCGATAGCGGTCACTAGCTTCGTACCCCTGGCTGGAGCTTGATGCATTCGGTGAAGGTCGGAGCAGCTTCCACTTACCCGGCAATCGCCAAGAAGCGCTTCAGCGTGGCATTGGGACGGGTCCGCCTTGTCGGTCGGGACTCAGATGATATTCAACTGTCCGATCTTGTTAGTGACTGCCCTGGCCCGTTCTAAGGAGAGGCCACAGACGACGGCCCCAAGGAGGGCGACGGTTTAATGCTTGTTGCACTTACACGGTTAAGCATCGGAAACAGGCTGCAGGGCTTCCAGCACCCTGCAATCGGCTACGCGGCCGCCCGGGCAATTGCCGATCATCCGCTCCAGCTCGCCCTGCAGCGCCTGCAGGTCTCGGATCCTGCGCGTGATGTCCGCGATGTGCGCTTTCACCACATCGTCCACCGAGCTGCACTCGTGCTCCCGCTGTTCACCAAAGGCAATCAACTCACGGATCTGCTCGATGGAGAAGCCAAGCTCGCGGGCGCGGCGCACGAACGACAGACGCCTCTGGTCCTGCGCGCCGTAGTAGCGGTAGTTCCCCTCCGAGCGCAACGGCGGCTGCAGCAGGCCGATCTTTTCGTAATAGCGGATGGTTTCGGCCTTGGTGCCGGTCTGGCGGGCCAGCTGGCCGATGGTGAGGTGGCTGGGCATGGGCTTGACCTTGTAGGGGCTACAGGGTTGATAACGACTCTCCAACCCTTTTTCAAGCCCAGCCACTGCCGGGCGGGAGACACCCATGGACCACTGCTGCGGCCACAAGCGCCAGGAACTGGAAGCGCTGGCCCTCCACAGTGCGCAGCGGCGCGTACTGGCGGCGGTACTCATCGTCAACCTGGCGATGTTCTTCATCGAGTTCGGCGCAGGCATCGTGGCGCACTCCAGTGCCCTGCAGGCCGACGCAGTGGACATGCTGGGCGACGCGATCGTGTACGGCCTTAGCCTGTGGGCGGTTAACCGGGGGGCGCGCTGGGAGGCCGGTGCAGCCCTCGCCAAGGGGCTGCTGATCCTGGCCTTCTTTGTCTTCATCGTGGTGGAAGTGTTCAGCAAGCTGATCCACGGCGTGCCGCCTTCCAGCGGCTTGATGCTGGGGTTTGGAGCCATCGCGCTGGTGGCCAATCTGGTGTGCCTGGCACTGCTGTGGCGGTTCCGGTCGCTCAACATCAACATGAAGAGCACCTTCGAGTGTTCCCGCAATGATGTCACCGCCAACATCGGTGTGCTGGTGGCTGCCGGTGGCGTTGCGCTGACCGGAAGCGGCTGGCCGGACATCGCAGCAGGCGCGGTGATCGCGCTGCTGTTCCTGAAATCCGCGCTGGGCGTGATCGGCGAGGCGTGGCCCGCGTGGCGTGCAGCGGTGAAGTATCTACGCAATTGAGGCGCGCGCGGGATACGGCTGTGCCGCGTAGATGTCGGCTACTGGCCGAAAGCGGTCGTTGACCGGCGCGGGAGGGCGTGGGGCGCTCTTCGTCTTTATCTGTGGGCTGGTTCAAGCACTAGGTGGCGTATCAACGGAAGTGACTGCCATTCAACGCGCCGGGGGCAGGATGCATAATCGTACCTATGGCTCCGTCTATCACGCAGGTAGGACTCAATGATTGACCCTCCATTGCCAGAGGACTGGCGCGAGCTTCAGCGAGGAGTTTGCCGTCTCTTCAACGAAATAGGCCTTACAGCTGACGTGGAGGTCACTCTCACTACGCCTCGCGGCGCCGTTACCGTAGACGTATTCGCCGTTGACAACCAGAGTGTAGACAAAATTCAGTACATCGTTGAATGCAAGAACTGGAGTTCAGCTATCCCTCAATCTGTGGTTCATTCCTTTACGACAGTGATGCACGAGACGGGCGCAAACATTGGATTCATCGTCTCAAAGCACGGACTGCAGGCCGGGGCTATTCAGTACACTGATAGCACCAACATCATTGGCCTAACCTATTACGATATTCAAAAGCGCTATTTCAGCGTTTGGTGGCAAAAGGTTTTCTGCTCAAAGGTCGCAGATGCAGCAGAGTACGTGAATCAGTACGTTGAGCCAATCAATAGCCGGCGGGAGCGATTCGTAAGTGACCTTCCTGCGCACCAGGTTGCGGAATTCCGTGAACTGCAGAGGCGATATGCGGCGTTCGGCATGTTGATGTGGCTGATGGACATAGGGAATGTGGTCGCGCAGTACAGGGGAAATCCGCCTCCTGACATCGATCACTACAAGAGCAACCTCCAGGATGCTCTCGGACTGGAGTTCGCTTTCCGCTCCGAGCTATTCAGGGATCTGCTTGCGGAGATGTGCCTAAAGCTTCAAGAGATCGAGCAGCAGTTCCATGCGTTCTTCGGTGAAAACATCTTTCTCCGCGAATTCTAACGCCTCGAAAAAGGACGAGTCACCGCCAGCCTGACATGCCAGCCTAGCGCCGCAACTGGCTCGCGACCAAGCCGGTCATGGCGAGAGAGACCAGCAGTACTTTCAATCGCTAATCAGCCTCTACTTTGAGACTCTGGAGATATGAGCGGCGACGATGTCGCAAGATAGTCCCTCAACTGGAAGGCCAAGGACGATCCCGATTCTATGAGTCTGTCCAGAACATCTAGAGTAGCCCTCCTGAGATTCACGTCCCGGAGGAGAGCTTGTCGATGATCGTGAACCGCTATCTGGCAGATGGTCTCGGCGTCCCAACTGACGTTCCCGTCGTTTAGAAAATCAGCCGGCATCTTGGCTATCGCATCTCTCAGTGACACTAGTGCGGACGGCACCGCCGATGCCCTTCCCACTCCAGCCATCAGTGCGATCAGATGCTTGAGAACATGCCAAGCGTCGCCTGCCTCCTCAAGGCAGTCGGCTACGAACCTGGGCCGGTCCCGGAGCAAGTTGAGGTCATGATAGGTTCTGAGCCATGGCCTGGTCTGAAAGAGCAGCACAGCTATTGGCTTCTCGTTCTTGCTGTAGGCATACCGCGAACTGTTACGCAGCGTGCCATCGGCAAGGACTGTCGAAGTGACTCTATCCCAGATTCTCCAAAAGGAATCTGCGCTAGCGCACTCCTCCTTCAAACTCGCGGAAAGCGTTGACTCCAGCAATCTCTCAGTGAGCTCCGGTCCGCGCTCGATGCAGTAGTCAAGCACCGCGAAGATCGGGGAGCTACTGGTGGGCTGAGCTAGCAGCTCCGCGCTCAGAAGGTCTCCCATTTCCTTGCGCGCCTCGAAGTCGACATAGCCGGGGTCGTACCGATCGACCCGCAATTTGCCTTCCTGCTGCACCATGCGCCGCGCAAGTGCCGTAAGCGCTTGGACTCTCCATGTGTCTGGCACTTCACTGCGCGCGGCATCGAGCGCGATTGTCCACTCCTTGACAGCGGCGAGACTTTTCGGGATTGGCCTGGCTGCCAGCACCCCGCCTTTCAGAGCGGCTACCAACCGCTTGCTAGTTGCATCCCTAGCTGCTTCAACGAAGTCGGGCCTGCGCTTTCGAGCAGCTCCGACTGTGATGTCGAGCTCCTCAGCGTAATGTGCCAATGCCGTCGTCAGCATATCGGCGAGCAGAGCTTGCTTGGGACGCAGAACCTCTGAAATGGCAATGGCCGCGGCTCTTCGAACAGTCCAGACGGGCTCCGTAATAGCGTTTGCGAGACACTGAGGCAGCTTCGGATGGCTCGGATCAACGCTTGCTAGCAAGATCAGTGTCGTTGCCCTCAACTCACCAGTTGCGGGTGCGCTTCGGATCCAACCGTCGCTGTCTAGCCGCACTTCAGCAACTGTGAGGACGTAGTCGCGGGCCCACTGGAGTGCCTCAGAATCATCTGTCGGCCAGCGGCGAATCAGCGCGCACGCCAAGTCGTGCTCGATCCCTAGCAGGAACGACATTTCCTGCTCCCCAACCTCACGACAGAGGTTTCGATACTCGTCGTACACATCAGATGCAGAGCGGAAACGGTCAACGGCGCCTGGGGACGAAGAATAAAGTGGCTGATTCACTGCGCCGACCCAGAGTCGAATGGCAGCGGATCTATTCAAGAGTTGACCTCTTAACTGTGCATCCTCGCTCACTCGTTTCAATTCAGGCTCTAGATTAGCAATCTCCAGGGAAACGTACTGCCCATCTCCAACTGGCTCCCCGAACCTCATCCCCCTTGCGTCCATGCGCTTGAGACTCATCCGCCATCCGTCAGGAATGTCCTGGGAAATTTTGAGCTCTTCTATGTGTTCATCGAGCATCGCATGAATGCCCTCTCGGAGATCCGGGCGAAGTATCTGCAGATGGAGGACGAGCATCTCCAGGTTCTGCTTTCTGTGCGGGAGCCGATTGCTGGCAATGCGCTCCTTCTGCCGTTCCTCGTCTAACCCGTCGTGCCCACCGTAAATCGCTAAGGTAGAGTCCTCTCCGGCGAATCGTGCCATGTCATCCATAAAGAATTCTGGGCATTTGAAGAGCGACAGCATCTTCTCAGTGACCAGCTCAGGATGTGCAACTAGTACGCCAGCCGCTAGGCCAGTAGTGAAGCTTGACTCGCCATGTTCCAAGATGAACTCAACGGCGTCCGATACGATCTTTGGCTGCGCTTTCGCCTCAATCAGCAGCCTCTGCTCCAGCGCCATGAGCGCGCAGTTCAGGACATAGCTGGATACGGAGTGGCCCCGATAAGCTCCCCAGAGTCGCGAAGCATGGATATGGTCACGTTCGTTGGGGCTATACCTTTTCGGAAGAACGATGACCTCCTCCGGATGTGACTTGGAGAACGACACAGCTGCGTGATTGCAAAGATCAACGACAAAGCGAACGCTTTTAGCAAACGAGTAAAGCAAGAGCCACTTGAAGGGCCCCTGCAACACGGATGGCGGGAAGAATACATGGGATGCTCTTTCACTGAGGCCCTTTGAGGCTTCCCAGCCAGGCATTCCGAATTCACGTTCCACGCGAGGAACAGGTTCAATATAGAGCGCCCAGAACGCAGTGCGCACCAAGTCTGGGCTGAAGTAGGCAGCCTCTCTACAGTGCTTGATGTTGGTGAGGAACTGCAGGCGCTCTTCAGCGTAGAAGTCCCGCCCATCTTGATCTCTAGAGGCACGCTCCAATAGGTGATCGATGAAAGCCTTGAACCTGGCTTGATCAGCTCCAGCGCAACGGCACAGAAGCTCATAGAACCGCTTCCCCACGGACTTCTCTCGATACCATTGATCACTGTCTCGCCAGCAAAAGTGCTCAGCCATGCTGAAAACATCGATCACTCGCTGGCTGGGCCGGTGCCAAGAGTCATCATGCGCAACCGCATCCTCTGCAAGCTGGACGACCCAAGAGTGGGACTGCGGTGGCATCGAAGGGAAAGCCTTTGCCACAAGGCCAATCACTACGTCCCAAGCCTTTCCTACTGGCGCAGCCATCCCGATCCGGGCAAGGATCTCTTTGTTTGTGGGATCAGCGGCCAAGTGAGAGTAGTCGACGGATGTCGGTCCCTTGCAGGCAATTCTTAGCAAGTGACTCAAACGCTGGAGGAGAGCCGTACCAGCGAATGCCCCGCTTTCTCCCAACCCTGAAATCAGTTCATCTACTCGCTCCGATCGAAGAAGCCCGATAGCGATCTCGTCACGCCAAAGCTGCGACATGCAGGGCACCGGTTGAAACGCAGCTTCCAACAGCGCGAAGGCATCATCATCACCCTCAGCCGATCGCTGTGCCGTCCACGAGCGTAGAGCCCTCCGCATGCCAGCGTGTGATCCGAGCTTCTCAAATAGCTTTGACCAGTCCCGCTCGGCAGATCGCACCTCACGCTCCACTCGGAAGAACAGCGACCAATCCTCCAGAACGTCGTGCGCCGGTGCCACCCGATCTACCTCGTCGACTACAAGTACGGAGTCCTGAAGGAGTGATGCGATAGCCTCAACGTCCCGCGGAGGTTCAACAAACTGCGCGAAGCGCTCGGTGCGCAGGTAGCAGACTTCATCGAAGGCTGCTTGGCGCCGTGTACGCATGGCGCTCGAAAGGCCTCGACTTGGAGCAATCCTCTCCGTCCAAAGCGACCGCCTAAGACTATTGCCTGCAGCAGTTGGCAGCGTCATCCCTGCCTCGGCATACTTGAGCGCAAGCTGTAGATAGTAGGGCGTACGCAGAACCTCTTTCACCTCCGAGTCTATGGATACAATTTCTTCGAGCGCGCTTGAGGCCACTGCAGCCTCAATCTCCGCGTCAGTTAGGAGAGGGACGTCTACGACTTGACTAGAAAGACTGCAGAGGAAGTTTGTGTACAGACCGTTGAGAGCATAGGAGCGCGTCGTGATACAAAGCCTGGAAGACTTGTTCTTGCGGACAAGTGCGATCAATTCCTCGAGTGCACCTGGATTCTGCGCCTCAAGAGCCTTCTCCAGCGAGTCGATGATCACAGTAGGTGCGCCGGTGCGCAGAAGCATGTCGATCCCTACCACAGGATCTGACATTCCGCTCAGTGACTGAACTGATGCCAAGCTTGGAACGTCAAGCTCGTCGGCCCTGAAGAAAAACAAAGGGCCTGATTCACGGAGCAAAGATGCAATTTCGGCAACGACCGCGGACTTTCCGACGCCCGGACCGCCGGTGATAATAACCAGCTGACGGTTGTCAAGGACTGACAAGATTTGAGCTAGGCACCCGCTCCGCGGTATGTGGGAACCATTGTGCAGGCGTGTGGAGACAAGTGAGAGCTGAAGTAGGGCACGCTCAGTTAGCCGCTCTGCAACGCCGCCCAGTCCAGCCCGGGCACTCAAACGGCTCACTGCCGCTCGCAGCCCTTCCTTTGCTGTCTGAGACCAAGTAGTGGGGGTAACCGTCCCCACTGTGACCCCCTGCTCCTGCACATAGGACACAAGTCCGTCCCATATCTGCTCTCCCGAGTCGTCTGAACCGGCCCTGGTGAGGAGTGCTTGGACGAGGCTCAATTCTTGTGTCGACTCAGCTCCCAAATCATGAACGTCAACACGAAGACGCTGGAGCAGTTGAAAGACCAGATCCTCAGTGTACTTTTCGCACAGCGTATCTTGCGAGATCGCCTTGAACGCATCCCAAGTTCTCTTGTGCTGCTTGTTCAGTAGCTTTGAATTCAACTTCTGCAGAAAGTCGGAAAAGTCTACTGAGGCACGCGATAGCTCGCACAGGCGCTTAGCCGCCTGATTAGCAGGGGTCGCTGGCGCGATGGTCGCGATAACCAAGACGTCACAGGCGCGATCAAAAGGGCTCCCATCTACACCGAGGAAGTCACGCCAAGCGCCGCGCAGTGCGTCAATAAAGTCTTTGTCTCCAGCTGTAGCGTTTAGGCCTCGCTTGCATTGAACTAGCTGCAGCCAACTTTCAGAGGATTTCCGTAGCCGACAGTAGATGTCGTCAGTGTGAGCGCCGGTATAGCGAGCTTCAGAACGAATCTCTTCAACCCGGACGCCATGCAGGCTGAAGGCTGTAGGCAGCCCCGTAAGCATATTGGCCAGATACAAGGCGCTGACACGAGCCTGAAAGAGTCCGCCACCTCCGCCGGTAGCGATAGTGCTCATGACTTGCGTGCCCTGAAGCGGACTGCGCTGGGTGTCTTCCTTCTCGCTCATCAGCTAATGCCTTCGCCGCTACGCGGCGCCTCCTGTAGGCAATCAAATAGAACTAGGACATGCGCAATCGAGAGCTAAAGCCGACCTGTGTAACCACGCAACGAGGAGCAGTTCGTCCTCAACCTCGCCCAGCTGAAGACCAGGCACAGCGCCGCGAGGGGTAGAACTGATCGCACCTTCAAGCGCATCTTCGGGATGCTTCTGGGCGAACAATCGGACCTCGCACCTCTTTCGACCATAGAACCTGAACTTGCTTAGCATCTAAGTATGATCCTTGACGCCACTCTAGCTTTGGCACTCGGTGAAAGGGTAGCCAGTTCACGCCTGGCAGCCCAGTCCAGCCATGCTTGCGCTCAAATGTGACCGAGAATCGTGGCGTTTGACAACCTCCTATTGACAAGCGCTAAGTGCCGGAGTGGAACCGCAGTGCGCTGGAAACCCTGCGCGAGCCGCTGGAATCAGGCCACATCCGCATTTCCCGCGCAGCGCGCAGCGTGGTCTATCCCGCGCGCTTCCAACTGGTGGCAGCGATGAACCCGTGTCCCTGTGGCTGGGCCGGCGACCGCAGCAACCGTTGCCTGTGCAGCGACGAGCGCATCACCCGCTACCGCGCACGGGTCTCGGGCCCGCTGCTGGACCGCATCGACCTGCACATCAACGTGAGCCGCATGGATGCGGTGGAGCTGCGCGAGAGCACACCGCTGGGCGAGCCCAGCGCCAGCGTGCGTTCACGGGTGGAAGCGGCGCACGCGCGGCAGCAGGCGCGTGGCGGCCTCAACGCGCACCTGCCGCCTGCCGCCCTGCGTGCGTGCACGCGCTTGAACGAAGCCGATCAGGACCTGCTGGAACAGGCCATCGAACGCCTGCAACTGTCAGCGCGGGCCATGCATCGCATCCTGCGCGTGGCACGCACCATTGCCGATCTTGCCGAAAGAGAGACCATCCAGACCGCGCACTTGGCCGAGGCCATCGGCTACCGGCAGCTGGATCGGGGCAAGCCAGGCACCTAGCACGCTGCTGCTGCATGCACGAAGGAATCAGATTCATCTGATATCTGCCATGCCACCTGCGCCCTGACCATTTCCGCGAGCCCATACACAAGGAGATGCGGTTTGCTCAGGATGCTCATCATGGGCGGGCAGGAGGCCGCCCGTCAGCGGATATCACGGACGATAGGACGGCGCGGCCTGATCCGCATGGAATCGATCTACAGCGTGGACAGCGGCCTGTCGGTGCTGGAGTGGCGCAACTACGATCTGGTGGGAACGTTCCTGGCGGCCGGTCTTGGCACGCGTCTGCAGGAATCGTTCGTGATGCGCGATGCGAAGGTGCAGCTGGTGCTGTTCGGCATGGGGCTGAGCGAAGAGGTGGCCAGCATTCGCCTGCGTCTGCGCGCGCAGGGCCTGCCGTCGCCGATTCTGGTCAGGACGGACTTTGACAGCTACGACGAGTCGCTGTTCTGGCGATCGCTGACGGCACACATGATCCTGCCGTCGGTACAGGAGGCCGCTGGCCCCCTCCCCGCCACGGGCGACGCGTGCGACCATGCAGGGCCCAGTCCCTAGCGGTGCCTGCCTCGCCAGGTGCCCGCCCAGCCATACATGAGCACTCCCCAGCCGCCGCACCTGCCGACCTCCGATGCATCCACCCCGCTGACACCTTCGGCGACCGGCGGCGGATCGGTGGGTGAAACGAAGATGCGCGAAATCGCGGTGCGGATCTCGCAGTACTTCCGCGATTTCCTTGAGTCCGATTTCAAGCGCGCGCAGGCCCCCCGGCGCCGCATCGTGCTCACCAGCGATTCCGGCTTCCGCGCGGGCATGCGCACGGCGCCCTACCCGGCGCTGGACAAGGAACTGTGGAAGCTGCTCAGCCGGCCCTCCGGTGAGGAGCTTTCCTTCACCATCGGCCCGCGCAGCTATACGCGGCCGATCAGCGCGACGCTGCGCCGGATTGTCGAAGAGCAGGTGAACGCCATCAGCGAGACCGCCATCGCCACGGTGCGCGTGGCGGTGCTCGACACGTCGCGTGCCAGCATGGCCGGCGCACTGGAAGACCCGGAAGCCTGGGTGGAATCGGTGCAGGGCACCTTGGTGGATGCGATGTGCGTGCAGGTGGTGCGGCCGCTGATCGCGCATCTGGCCGGCCCGCTGCAGGGCCAGGCGTACTGGGTGATGGATTCGCTGCATGCGGCGGAATCGGACCTGGTCACCCGTTCCGTTGTCGATCTGTACCAGACGCTGCCGGAGGTGCTGGCGCGCCTGCTGGCCACCGGCGACGAGCTGCCGCTGCAGCTGGCCTGTGAGCACCAGCTGACCCGCGACGGCACGATCAGCGCGCTGATGACCTTCTTCGAGAACTTCGTGGCGGCCGATGCCTTCCATGAATTCCGCGACCTGGAAACCTATGTCGCCACCGGCGATGGCCTGCAGCTGTATCTCTACGTTGGCACGCTCAAGTACGCGGGCGTGCAGTACCCGGTGTTCTACCTGCCGCTGGACGTGCTGCGGGCCAAGGATGGGTCCGGCTATACCCTGACCCTCAGCAACCGCCTGTTCGCCAACCGCCGCGCGATCGACTTCGTGCTGCAGGAGCTGGCCGTGGGCATGGCGCGCGAGTGGGTGTCGCCGATCCAGGAGCGCATTCAGTACCTCGATCCGGCACAGAGCCTGTTTGAAGTGGCCGCGTCGCTGTTCCGGCAGGTGGCCAACGCGGTGGATCTGGGCGGCGAGGTCTCGCTGTCCTCGTCCGCCAGCGAGGCGTCCACCGCCACCGTCGCGCTGTCGCCTGCGCTGCACCTGGCTGCGTTCGAGCGCGCCGACGAGGCGCTGCTGAACGATTTCGAAGAGATCATCGATCAGGCCCGCAATGGTGGGTCGAAGCTGGTGGATCTGTTCCACGGCATGGTGGAAGGCGTGCTGATGCGCAACCCCGAGCCCATCGGGGAACGCGTGGAATCGGCCTGGGATGCGCTGCCGCTGGTGGAGCGCATGGTGTTCGATTCGCCCATTCCGTTGAATGAAGAGCAGCGCAAGATTCTGCTGGCCGTGCGCGAGCCGCAGGGGCGGATCGTGGTGGTCGAAGGGCCGCCAGGCACCGGCAAGTCGCACACCATCACCGCCATTGCCGCCGACTGTGCCTTCAACAAGAAGAGCTGCCTGGTGCTGTCGGACAAGACCGAAGCGCTGGACGTGGTGTACGACAAGCTATCCGATGCGATGAGCCGGGTTCGCCACGATCGTGATTTCCCCAACCCGATCCTGCGGCTGGGCCAGCAGGCAGCCAACTTCAAACGCCTGACTTCCACCGGCACCATCAGCCAGATCTCGGCCTTCGCCAAGGCCATGAAGGCCAACCAGCCCGCCCTTGAGAGCGAGCGCCAGGACACGGCGCAGACCCTGCGGCAGGCCATCTCCAGCACCGTGCAGACGCTGGGGCGTGTCTCGCTTGCCGCCGTGAAGACCATGCACGAGCAGGAAGCGGAGCTGGGCGAGCGCGCGCCTGCGGTGCTACAGCAGGTGCACGCGGTGATGGATGCCAACGTGCTGGCCGAGCTGGAAACGGTGGCTGCGCAGGCGGACGTGCTTGAAACCTATCTTGCCGATCTGTTCGGCAGTACCGATTACACCCCGGCGTCGCTGGACGAGCGCATCCGCCGCGATGCGGTGACAACGGCCTTCCTTGCCGACCGACCGGTTGACGGCTGGGACCTGTTCGAATCGCTGGATGCCGACCAGGTACGGCTGCTGGGCACGCTCCTGCTGCAGTACCAGCAGCTGAAGATGCCGCTGTTGGGCTATCTGTTGCGCGGCAATGCCGTGCGCGGGCTGGAACTACAGCTCAACCAGCTGGGCACCACCCGGCCGCTGCTGCTCAAGCACGATGCAACAGCGCTGCAGGCCATCGTGCAGGGCGCAAACGCGCTGCGCATGAAGCTGGACGCCGAAGGCCTGGGCACGCAGCTGCCGGCCAGCTACCGGCAGATCGCCCACGGCGCCGCGCCGGGACCGGGTGCGGCGGTTGCACGGCAGGCGATGACCCTGCTGGCTCGGCTCAACCCGGCCATCGTCGAGACCCTGCTGGCCGAGCCGAAGGACGACCCCGCGCTGTGGGCGCTGACCCTGCGCTTCCTGCAGGGCTGGATGGCCACGCGCAAGGCCTTCGTCGACGCACCGCAGTACGACTATGTCGGCACCAAGACCAAGCTGGAACGCCTGAACACCTCGGTGATGAATGCCCATGTGGATGGGCGCCTGATCAGCTTCATGGATCATCACCGCGCCGATGCGCGGGCGCTGGCGGGTGTGATCGCCAACCGGCAGAAATTCCCGGTGGACAAGTTCGAGAGCGTGCGCGAGTCGTTCCCGGTGATGATCGCCAGCATCCGCGAGTTCGGCGAGTACATGCCGCTGGCGCCGGACCTGTTCGACGTGCTGGTGATCGATGAAGGCTCGCAGGTATCGGTGGCACAGGCGCTGCCGGCGCTGCTGCGTGCGCGCAAGGTGGTGGTGCTGGGTGACTCCAAGCAGTTCTCCAACGTCAAGGCGGCCAACGCCAGCATCGCGCTGAACGACAAGTACCGCTCGGACCTGGTCAACTACTTCCGCGCCAACGTCAGCCAGCAGGCCGACGTGCTGGAACGCCTGGCCATGTTCGATGTGAAGCGCTCGGTGCTGGAGTTCTGCTCGCTCTCGGCCTCGTACTCGGTGATGCTGCGCAAGCATTTCCGCAGCTATGCGGAACTGATCGGGTTCTCGTCCTCCACCTTCTACAACCACCAGCTGCAGGCACTGAAGATCCGCAGCCGGCCGCTGCAGGAAGTGATCCGCTTCAGCCAGGTCGATGCCAGCGGGCACCGCACCAGCCGCAGCACCAACGAAGCCGAAGCGGCCTTCATCGCCGAGCGCCTGGTTGAACTGCTGGATACGGAGTCGCCGCCCACGGTGGGCATCATCACGCCGTTCCGCGAGCAGCAGACGCTGTTGTCCAAGGCGTTGTTCAACCATCCGCGCGGCCGCGAGTTCGAAGAGCGGCTTCGCCTGAAGGTGATGACGGTCGACTCCTGCCAGGGCGAAGAACGCGGGCTGATCTTCTATTCGATGGTGGCGACCGCCGGCCAGGACGCGCTGAACTACATCTTCCCGGTCAGCCTGAGTGGCGCGGTGGATGCAGTGGAGGACAAGCTGAAGGTGCAGCGCCTGAATGTCGGCTTCTCCCGTGCGCAGGAGGCGATCTGGTTCGTCCATTCGATGCCGGTCGATGCGTTCCGCGGCGCCATCGGCAATGCGCTGCGTTACTACGCCAGCCAGTTGGACCGCCCCGCGCCCGACGCCGCGCAGACCGACGCGCGCAGCCCGATGGAATCGAAGGTGCTGCAGTGGCTGCAGCAGACGCCCTTCGTGTTGGAACATGGCGATGCGGTCGAGATCATTCCGCAGTTCCCGGTGGGCGACTACCTGCGCCAGCTCGACCCGACCTACCAGCACCCGGCGTGGCGCGTGGACTTCCTGGTGACCGTGCAGACCGTGCGCGGCGCGCTGCAGATCGTGATCGAGTACGACGGCTTCGAGTTCCATTTCCGCCGCGACAAGCCGGTGCATGTGGGCAACCACGAGCGCTATCTGGTCGAGGCCGATGTCGAGCGCCAGCTGACGCTGGAGAGCTACGGCTATCGCTTCCTGCGCATCAACCGCTTCAACCTCGGCAGCGACCCGGTGCAGACCCTGTCCGACCGCCTCTATCGCCTGATTGAAGTGGCCGGCACGGAAATCCGCTCGGCAGCGGTCGATCAGGTGATCGAGCAGGTGCAGGGACTGGAGTCGAAGGAAAAGAAGGTCTGCAGCCGCTGCGGACAGATCCGCAGCCAGGAGGAATTCTTCGACCCTGACCTGCGCGCCGGTGCCGGCGGGGTGGGACGGATCTGCATGCCCTGCAAGGTCAGCTGACGGGGGCGGTGGCGCGCGTGGTGGGTGATGCGGGACGGATCAGGGCGCCACCTTGCGGAACGAATCCTGGCCGCGTACCGCCACCGCCGCCAGCCGGCGGCTGACCAGCCCATACAGCTCCTCCAGCTCGGCGGCGCGGTCGGCGGTCATGTTCGCGCCAAACAGCACGCGTGACAGCGCGAGCTTGTGGGTGTCGTCGGGATAGCGCGCCCGCGCCCGGTACACGGTCTGCAGCACCAGCCAGGCCAGGCGGAACCCGCCCCCGGGCAGGGGGCGGACCACGCGGTCATAGACCTGCCAGAACTGGTACTCGGCCTCCAGGTCGACCGTCGGTGCGGCGAACGGCACCGGACGCGCACGTCCATGGGCGCGTCTGCGGACCGGAGGAAAACGGGGGTTCTGCTGTGCCATGCCTACAGGATGACCCAGCAACATTGTGGGAACCTTGCGTTGGTGCCACGAAATCAGTGCAGATCGTGCAAACAGCGGATGGGGTCGGAGCCCTTTGCGTGGCAGAGGGATCCGACCCCGCTCATGGCAGCCGCCGAGGAGCCGCAAGTGCATCCACGCATGGCGTGGATCTACGGGCAGAGGATCAGAACGACATCGACGTGCTGAACATCACCTGCCGCGGTGCGCTGCGCTGCAGGGTCTGGTAATCCCCCGAGAACGACGAACCGGCGATGGTGGCGGTGCCGATGTTGTTGCGATTGAACAGGTTGCTGACGTCCAGCCGCAGCTCCAGCCCCGGCAGCAGGCCGTCCGGCCCCAGCTTGTAGGCCGTGTACGCGTTGACCTGCCAGAACGTCGGCACGCGGATGTCGTTTTCATAGGTGAAGGGCTGGCGCAGGTACGAGGTGCTGGTGGCACCGAAACGCCAGCCGCCGAAGTGCGCGGACAGGTCACTGACCAGCGACAGCTGCGGATAGCCCGGCTGTGCGTTGCCCTTGATCGGGTACACGGTATCGCCCACCACGAAATCGCTGTCGTAGTACGAGCGCGCCAGCGCGATGCCCTGGTAGAACTGCAGGTGGTCGGTCAGGTCGGCGGTGATGCCGAGATCGGCTCCGATCACGTGCATCTTCGGCATCAACCGCACCGTATTGATCTGTGCGAACTGGGTGCCGATCGCCGCCGACAGCAGCCGGTTGCGGATGTCGTTGTAGAACACGTCCGCCGTCACCGTCAGCCGGTCGAAGCGATGGCTGGCACCGACGGTCAGGTTCCAGTTTTTCTCCGGCCGCAGGGTGCCGGCCACGCGGTCGAACTCTTCCTGGTCGGTGATGGTCCAGGCCGATGCGGTGTAGCCGATGTTGCCGCGCTGGGCCACGCGATAGCCGTTCATGGTGTTGGCCAGGTCGATGAAGGCATCGGTCCGGTCGGTCGGGCTCCAGTACAGCGACACATGCGGCAGGAAGTTGCTCTTGGCACGCAGCGTGCCTGACACCGGGCGCTCCGGTGCATCGCCGATGCCACCCCCGGTGGTGCTGAAGTCCACCGCCTTGAAGCCCAGCCCCAGCACCAGCGTGTCGGTGACAGCGTAGTTGTCATGCAGGTAGAACTGCCGTGAACGGGTCACCCAGCTCGATACGTTGTCGGTCTGGAACGCCGGCCCGTACACATCGAACGGCCCGGTGGCCTTCAGTGGCTTGCCTTCGCCCAGCAGCGGCTGCTGGTACCACTCGGTCTTGGCGGCCGCCTTGCTCTTCTCCTGCCAGAAGCCGGTGGTGATGGTGTGCGCACCGGTCTCGAACTGCAGGTTGAACATGCCACCCAAGCGGTTGAGCCGTGGCGTCTGCACCTGTTCGGAGAAGGGCGCGCCGTTCGGTGACGGCACGGTCGGGTCGGTCAGGGTGGCCTGGGTGTGGCTGTTGGCGTTGTACAGCTGCACGTTGCCGCTGAGCGCGGGCGTGATCTGGAAGCGGTGGTTGATAGACGCGACGCGGTCGCGGGTCACCTGGCCGGTGTCGTACGGAATCAGTTCGGACAGCTCACCGCAGGTGTAGGCGCCGCAGGATTTGTCGGCGTTCTCCGGCGAGGCCACGTAGTACGCCCACGCATAGTCTGGATAGAAGCTGTCGGCCTTCCAGCCGAGCTTGCGGATCATGTCGAAGGAGATGTTGTTGTAGCCCCACACCGCGGCCTTGCTGTCGGACAGGAACACGGTGAAGTCACCCCACGCCACATCCTGCTGCGCCTTCAGGTCGCCGCGCAGGAACTTCTGCGTGCCCGCGCCCTGGTACTTGTCGGCCGACACGCGCTGCAGGTCGACCAGCAGCTTCGGGCCGTGCTCGCCGAGCTGGCCGCTCTGGCCCGAGACCGTGGTGACCAGCGTGTTGTTGCTGCCTAAGCCCTGCTTGACGCGCAGGCTGGGGGTGTCCTGCAGCTCCGCCAGACGGTACTCGAGGCTGCCGCCATTGACGCTGCTGGAGAACACGCTGACCGGCGCACCGCCCGGGCTGACCGTGATCGAGCCGATGCCATCGGGCACGCCGACGTTGACCACGCTGGTGCCGGTGAGCGAGAGGAAGCCGTTGTCGTTCAGCGGCACGCCTTCGAAGGTGATGCCCATTTCATTCATGCGGAAACCGCGCACGAACAGGCTGGTGGCGGAGATGTCCAGGCCGAGACCGTCGGTGGCGGTGTAGCTCGCGCCCGGCACGTTCTTCAGCATCGACAGGCCGTTGTTGCCCGACACCATCGCATCCAGGTCGGTGGCGTTGATGACGTAGCGGTTCGGGCCGACCACCTGGGTGGGGGCAACAGCGGCACCGCGCGGCGTGGCGATGACCTGCAGCGCGTTCAGGGTGGTGGGGCTGTCGTGGGCGGCGTCGGTCGACTCGGCAGCGTGCAGTGGTGCAACGAGAGCGGTGCCGATCGCCAGGGCAAGTAGCGTAGGTGGAGTGTTCATGGCCAGATCCAGGGTGCAGGGGAAAGGTGGCGCAGGCGCACGCCCAGCGCGATGCAGCGCCGGTGTGCGGCGCGCTGGCTGGCGGCGGTTGCGATGAAGGAATGACGGCGCCGTGCGCGCCGGTCAGCAGCGGATGGAAGCGGTGATCTTCCGGGTGATGCGGCGGGATGATTTCGACGAGCGGAATTCTTGCACTGGATTCCCGCCTTCGCCATCGCGCGGTGGTACATCACATATGGCATCGGGCATATCGAACGTATACCCATGTATAGATTCGGCTCCAAGCCGCCTCAAGTTGCGCCCGCCCCGGCCGATAGCCCCATGCAGGGCTGCACGTCATGGGAAGTCAAATTCGACGGCAGTGCGTCAATCATCAAAACGCAGCACTGGCGAGGGTCACGGAATGACAACGATCGTATTTGTAGCAAGCCATCTACGCGCCAATCTCGGCGGCATCAACGTGCTGAATGCCGAGCTTCTTTCAGCACTTTCCCCTACGGCAGGACTGCATCTGCTCTGCCTTGTTCCAAGTGGTGCATGCGTTGACCCAGACTTGGCATCGACTGCCACGGCGGTTGCGCTGAGAAGCTCGGGTGAGGAATTCCTTGGAATCGCCGATGACGCAGATCTTGCGGTTGGAAAGCTGGCGGCCCATGGACAGGTGGATGCAGTGGTTGGGCATGATGTCGTGACCGGTGAACTTGCCTTGGAGATTGGAAAGCGGATCGGAGCAAGAACCATCCTGCTGCATCACATGGCATATGGAAGGTACAGCGCATTGATGCGCGACTCGCAGAACGCTCTTGGCAAAGAGAATCGACAGAATGATCTCTTTCCAAAGGCTGATCAGTGCTTCGGCATTGGCCCGATACTTGTGGACAGCCTGAAAGACATGCAGCGGGCATCGTCTTCGATGAAGCCACCCAAGTTGTTGCTGCCACCGCTTCTATCGATTGAACCGGCTGCCAATGCTCGAACCGCACCTCGAATTCTGTACTCCGGCCGGATTGAGGATGGCAACGACGCGGTCAAGCAGGCAGCGTTGGCTGCAAGGGCCATCGGACGCGCGCTTCGCGCCCCCGGTGCGCGCATGCGTGACGCCACTGTTGACATGTACGGCTTCGATCGCAACTCGCCCCAGATCGGCGAGTTCAAGACGATGATCAATGAGGAGGCGGGCTACGAGGTTCCGGTCAAATGCCTCGAGTTCGTCGATTCTCGCCGGCAGATGCTGTCGGTCGTCAAGAATGCGAGCCTGGTTCTCATGCCTTCGGTCCATGAGGGTTTCGGCCTCGTGGCGTGGGAGGCGATGTGCTGCTGCGTGCCGCTGATCGTTGCGGAGAACTCGGGCTTTTATCGATTCGTGCAAGAGTCAGGGCAGATCTCCAACCTTGAATCGCTTTCTTTCCTGGGCCATACCAGCGAAGCTGCCGTCCAAGAACAAGTAGCTGCCTTCGCGCGCTTGATTCGCAGCCTTGTCGAGCATCCGGAAGAAGCTCACGCCCGGGCGGTACGACTGCTCGCAGGCGTCCGCGAGCGCGGCGCAGTGGAAGCCTCTCATCTCGACTTCCTCAAGGCATGTGGCCATGTTGAGGGACGTAAAGGCAGCACAGCCTCGCAACCGGCTCCGCAGCCCCAGCACCTGAAAGCCACGCTGAGCGTCCACGTTGATATCGGTCTGGATAGCAATGATCAGGTCGAGTACCGTTGTAATACCAGCTTGCATGGCATCAGAAACGCGCTCCTGGCATTGCGTAGCGGCGCAGGAGACGTTGATTTTTCCATCGTATCCTCGTATCTGGACCGCCTTTCGGAGATGGCCGAGACGCATCCCGACAAGGATATGCGGGACGATGCCGCGATTCGCTTCGGGGCAGATAAGCCGAAAGTTGAAAGAACAGGCGAGCTTCTTGAACACGCGCTTGCCGTTCTTGCATCCGAGGAATTTTCCTTCCCTGGATTCCTTTCGGAAAACGACAGGGCGGATGCGTTCATCAAGCTGGTGGATAGCTATAACCTGAACTATCGACCAGAAGAAACCGTCCATCTCGACGCCGTGCGCTCAGATCCTGATTGTCATTTCAGCTTCCGGGTTCCGCTGGATTACATGGAAAACAAGGATTTCTACCACCCGCTTTTCACTGTGAACGACGGGGCCACACTGCTGGATGTATGGTTTGGTGACAGCAGTGGCATCGCATCGGCGTACCTGGCCGCAGGCCTGAAAAGGCAAGCAGACTACTCCGAGCCTTTGCAGCCACTGGGTTCACTCCACGAGTGGCGCATCGGCGCGCATTGACGCTGCAAACGTATGCAACCGGAGGGCGCTCCTGCAGGGAGCGTCCGTTGCGGATGGCCCTGGGTCATGCAAGCACATGCCGCTCAATCGCCTTGGCCACCCCTTCATCGGCGTTGGTCGCGGTCTCGAAACGCGCGGTCGCCTTCACTGCATCGATGGCATTGCCCATCGCCACGCTGGTGCCGGCGTACTGCAACATGGTCAGGTCGTTTTCCTGGTCGCCGATGGCCATCACGTTGGCGCGGTCGATGCCCAGGTGCTCGGCCAGCTTCTGCAGGCTCGGCCCCTTGCCGGCGCGGCGGTCGAACACTTCCAGGAAGAACGGCGCACTCTTCAGCACCGCGAAGCGCTCGGTGAGCGTGGTTGGCAGGCGCGCGATGGCGGCGTCCAGTACGTCCGGTTCGTCGATCATCATCAGCTTGATGAAGGACATGCCCGGGTCCATGTCGGCCACGCGGCGGTACGACAGTGGCATGCGCGAAAGATGCGAGTCGGCCACGGTGTAGATGCTGATGTCCTGGTTGGGCGTGTACATGCGCTGCGCGTCCAGTGCCTGGAAATGCACGCCGATCTCGCGGGCGACCTGTTCGCAGTACACGAAGTCGTCGAAGCTGAGCGGGTACTCGACCACTGTCTCGCGCGGGCCGATGCGCTGCACCAGGCCACCGTTGCAGGCGATGCAGTAGTCATCGTCGCCATCGATGCCAAGTTCCTGCAGGAACGGCGCCAGCCCCGGCACCGGGCGGCCACTGGTCAACACGATATGCACGCCCAGCGCGCGCGCCTCGGCGATGGCCTGCTTCACCCGCGGAGTGAGCTTGTGGGCGGGATCCAGCAGGGTGCCATCCATATCGATGGCGACCAGTTCGATGGTCGATTGCCTGCGACCCATGTCCATCATCTTCAACCAGTGCGGGGGACGCCCATTTTAGGCCAGGCTGCGTGGCACTGCCGGCCTCATGCCCGGTTCACCTCCGCGCCGCGCCGGCCGGAGATACTCATGGGGCCTGTGCGTCCCCCACCGCAGGACGGCCCTATCGACCGCCCTTCCCTGGACACTTCTTCGACGCATGACCTACCAAGCGCCCGACGCCAACGACACTGCCCCGCTTGCCCAGCAGATTGAAGACCTGATCGACGGCCTGCCCGGCGACCACATCCGTGTCGGCACGCTGCTGCATGCGCTGGGCGACGAGGGCCTGATGCTGGTGGTGATCCTGCTGTCGGCGATCTTCCTGATTCCGGTGTCGATTCCCGGGCTGAGCACGGTATTCGGTGCGTCCATCCTGCTGATCGGCCTGAGCCGCGTGCGCGATCGCCCGTTGTGGGTGCCGCAGCGGTTGGCCGACAAACAGATCGCCACCGACAAGCTGAACGCCAACCTGGGCCGTGCCCTGAAGTGGGTGCACCGGATGGAGCGGCTGTCGCGGCCGATGCGGCTGGCAGCGATGGTGCGCTCGAAGAAGATGATGCGCTTGAACAACCTGGCGCTGGTGTTCGCCACGATCCTGCTGATGCTGCCGGCCGGGCCGATTCCCTTCAGCAACACATTGCCGGCGCTGGCGTTGATGTCATTTGCGATCGGCTTCATCCAGCGCGATGGCGCCGCGGTGGCGGCCGGCTATGGCTTCGTGGTGGCGTCGGTGGTGTACTTCGGCGTACTGCTGGGCGGTGTGGGCTTTGCAGCCGAATCGGTGTTCAGTGGGATGCGTACCGGGTCGTCAGCGCTGTAGAGCCGAGCATCGGCTCGGCTCTACAGAACGCCTGCGATGCGCGGGTGGCCGGTTACTTCGCCGACACCCGCCACACCACGTCGCCCACATCGTCAGCGACCAGCAACGCACCCTCCGAATCGATGGCCATGCCTACCGGCGCGCCCATCAGCGTTTTCTCATCCTTGGACGCGAACCCGCTCACCACCGCTTCCGGGCGGCCGGCTGGCTTGCCGTCCTTGAACGGCACGTACACCACTTCGTAACCGCTCAGCGGCGAGCGGTCCCAGCTGCCGTGCTCGCCGATGAAGGCACCGCCGTGGTACTTCGCCGGCAATGCCTGGCCGGTGTAGAACAGCAGGCCCAGCGGTGCCACGTGCGAGCCGATGGCAAAGTCCGGGCGGATCGCTTTGGCCACCAGGTCCGGCCGCTGTGGCTGCACGCGCTCGTCCACATGCTGGCCGTAGTAGCTGTAGGGCCAGCCGTAGAAGCCATGCTCCTGCACCGAGGTGAGGTAATCCGGTACCAGGTCGGCACCGATCTCGTCGCGCTCGTTCACCACCGCCCACAGCTTGCCGGTGCTCGGCTCCCAGTCCAGGCCGGTGGGGTTGCGCAGGCCCGAGGCGTAGATGCGGCTGCCGCTGGTGGCCACGTCCACTTCCAGCACCACCGCACGGCGGTACTCGACGGCCAGGCCGTTCTCGGTGATGTTGCTGTTGGAGCCCACGCCCACATACAGCTTGCTGCCATCGCGGCTGGCCAGCAGTTCCTTGGTCCAGTGGTGGTTGATGGTGCTTGGTAGGTCGGTGAACTCGCTGCCCTTGTCGGACATGCGGGTTTCGCCGGGCACGTAGTGGTACTTCATGATGTTGCCGGTGTTGGCCACATACAGCGTGTCACCGATCAGCTGGATGCCGAACGGCGAGTGCAGGTTCTCGATGTACACATGCTGGGTCCAGGCGTTGGTACCCGGCGTGCGCCGCAGCAGGGTGACCCGGTTGCCGCCCTTGCCGGCCTTGCCCGAGCGCGCCTTCACCTTGCCGGCGATCCATTGCTTGGGCGTGGTGACCGGCTCTTCACCGGGGCCGTTGCCCTCCACTACCAGCACGTCGCCATTGGGCAGCGACAGCAGCCGGCGCGGATGCTGCAGGTTGGCGGCGATGCGCTCGATCTTCAGGCCGTCGGCCACCGACGGTGCCTGGCCCTCGGCCCAGCCCACGCCCTTGGGCACCTGCATCGGCGGCATCAGGTAGTTCTGCGGCGCGGGCAGCGGAGGTTGCGCACCGGACTGATCGGCCGGGTGGTACTCGGCCTTGCCGGCACACGCGGCCAACGCCAATGCCAGCGAGAGCACGCCCACGGCGGGCAGGATGCGCTTAGCCATGACGGGCTCCTTGCAGCACCGGCTGCTGCAGCGAAAGCAGGATGAAGCCGAGCGCGATCAGTGCCACCGTCAGCGCGGAAAGGAGGGTGCCCGGTACGGCCGCCGCATAGGCGTCGCGGCTGTGCACGAAGGCGTTCCATATGGCCAGCACGATGGCGACCAGGTTGAGCAGGAAATCGAGGCGGTCGGTGCCGGTGGCGGTGCCGTTGCGGCGCCAGACCGCGAACAGGTTGATCAGCCGCGGCAGGATCGCGATCAGCAGGCCGAAGGTGATCAGCCATGCCGCCGACTTGCCCCACATCACTTCAGCGGTGTTGAGGTAGAGGATGTCGAAGATGAGGCCGGCCACGAAGAAGCCGAACGGTATCGGGTTCAACAGGCTGAAGAGTGTAGTGCCGAGGCCGCGGTGGGCCTGGGCGACAGGGTTGACCATGGTCGTGCTCCGTACGGGGAAGGGCTGCACGGGCTGTAGTAGCACAGGGGAGCGGGAGGGGGTGCGATGATCCGGGCATCGGGTGGCCTCGACACTATGGCGATGTCCAATGCGAAGTCCGCACGACATGGCCAGTGCCATCCAGCTCCACCGACCACGCTTCGATATGGGGCAGGAATGGATTTTCGTACCACAGCCGTTCCACGCAGATGCCGCTGCATGGCGCGCTGGCATAGCGGGAAAACGGTTGTCCACGCGGCTCGGTGACATCGGGTGCGCCCAGCGCATCGATGACCGCCTCTCGGCGGTCCCCAGGCTGCAGGGAAGCGATGCCGCGCTCGGTCAGGATGGAAGTGGCCGAGCATCCCCCCACGTAAAGCACGGTTGCCAGCGCCAACAGCCACGCCAGGGTCTTCACGTCTGCGCCTCCGCATCTGGCTGCATGGCAGCGTCGCGTATCTCATGGAACGGCAGCATGGTCTCAAAGCCAAATTCATGTTCCATGCTGATGCGGACCAGGCCGCCAATCGCGTACCAGCTGGTGTTGGCGTGTACATCAATGCCACGCCAGCCGCCCTCGGCCAGCAGGTCCAGCGTCTGTGCCCGTGGCATCTTCGCCCTCTCCTCCCGCAGCAGCGCACGGCGGTGCCGTTTCATCAGCAGGCGCAGCTGCTTCACCGTGGTGATGTTGAATGCGCTGAGCTCCGGCAGCAGCTCGGCGATGTCGGCGTCGGTCCAGTAGTCGTGGCGGCGGTGATACATCGACAGCACCACCTTGCGGATGGTGGCCACGGTGAGCGGGGCCAGATCGGCACGAGCGCGGGCATTGGGGCGTGTCATCCGCTGTCCTCAGGGGGCTGCAGGCATGGTGGCATGGCGGGGGTGTGCCAACCAAGGTTGGCATCTACCGAAACTCAGGCCAGAGCGGCGCAGTCGTGATTACCAGGCGGCATAAGTGTTTGTGACGCATTTGGCACATCAGCACATTGGCTGCGTGAAGAGGTAGGGGGTTGTTCGTTGTGTCGCGTTTGGCTCGTTGCGATGGGGCAGATCCGCCCCGCCGTCCTGCCATGCCGATTCACAACAGAAGGATTCGTGTATGAAGCGACACACGCAACGCTCCGCGCCACCGCGCTCTGCGCGCCTGGCCCTGGCCACTGCCTTGGTACTGGGCAGCCTGGCCCTTACCGCCCAGGCGCAACAGGCTGATCCGCTGGCCGGGCGGCAGTGGCACCTGCTCAACACCGGGCAAGCGGTGCTGGGCGATACCCTGCCCGTGGCCGGCAACGATCTCAACGTGGATGGTCTGTTCCGCAATGGCATCCGCGGTCAGGGCGTCACCATCGCGATCGTCGATGACGGCCTGCAGATCGCCCACCCGGACCTGGCAGCCAACGTCGCGGCAATCGCGGGCAAGAACTTCGCCAACGGCAGCAACAACCCTTCGCCGTCCGACCCCAACAGGGACAACCACGGCACGATGGTCGGCGGCATCGCCGGCGCGGTCGGTGCCAACGGCGTGGGCGTCCGCGGCGTTGCGCCCGCCGCCACGCTGAAGGGCTTCAACGTGCTGGCCTCGGATGCAGGGGGTAACCAGCTGAGCAATATCGAGTACTCGTGGTGGGATGGTGCCGAGTCGGCCGATGTGCAGGTGTTCAACAACAGCTGGGGCGCCGGTCCCAGCAACCCCAACCTGCCGTTCGCCTTCAGCCAGAACGACGTGGCATCCAATGAGCAGGCCCTGTCCGGCACGCGTGGCGGCCGCGGCGGCATCTACGTAAAGGCGGCGGGCAACAACTTCGACAACGCCGCGATCAACCAGTTCCAGGACGTCTGCACCGCCGACACCAGGAACCGCAGAACCGGCTGCGTGCCGGCCGGCCGCGATCCACGCAACAACCTGTTCAACGTGATCACCGTGGCGGCAGTACGCGCCGACGGCGTGCGTTCGTCGTACTCGTCCACCGGTTCGGCGCTTTGGGTGTCCGGCTTTGGTGGCGAGAACGGCTGGCAGCGGCAGTACGTGCCGAACCAGTTGGCGGTTCGCTACGATCCGGCCATCCTCACCACCGACGTGACCGGCTGCGCGCAGGGCAGCAACACCAATGCCCAGCGTTACAACGCGCTGGACAGCAACCTGTCGGCCCTCGACAGCACCTGCAACTACACCGGCAGGATGAACGGTACCTCGGCAGCGACGCCGATGGTGTCGGGCGTGGCGGCGCTGGTGCTGGAAGCGAATCCGAACCTGTCCTACCGCGATGTGAAATACATCCTGGCCACTACCGCCACGCGCAATCATCCCAACCAGCCGGCGGTGACGCTGGCCGACGGGCGCACGCTGGTGCCGGGCTGGACGGTGAACGCCGCCAACCGCGCGTACAGCAACTGGTACGGCTTCGGTGTGGTCAATGCGGCGCGTGCCGTGCAGGTAGCGGAGAACTTCCAGTCGCTGGGCCCGCTGGTCGACACCGGCTGGCGCACTACCACGCGCACCGTCGCCATCGGCAACACCACCAACGCGGCTGCGCGGCTGACCTTCCAGGTAGCCAATGGTGCACGCAACATCGAATCGGTGCAGCTGGGCTTCCGGGTGAACCACAGCAACACCCGCCAGCTGCAGTTCGTGCTGGTTTCGCCCAGTGGCACGCGTAGCGTGGTGCAGCCGGCGTTTACCGCCATCGGCTCGGGTACGGGGGGCGTGCAGCGCAACTTCACCAACTGGGATCTGCTGTCCAGCAATGCCTTCCTGGATGAGAACGCCACCGGCACCTGGACGCTGGAAGTAACCGACATGGGGCAGGCCGCAAACGCTGCATCGCGCGGCAACCTCGAATTCTTCAAGATCCGCGTTCTGGGGCACTGATGATGAAGACGACCATTCTGTTGAGCACGCTCGCCTTCGCGGCGATGACCTCCCCTGCCTGGGCACAGAGCTCGGGGCAGACCCCACCGGCCCGGAGCCTGTCCACCGTGGATGCGCAGGAACTGAAAGCTTCCGCTACCGGCCGTTCGTTCGATGTGGGCGGCGCGCGTTTCCAGCTGTCTCCTTCGACCACCGTGAAGCAGGCCGCAGGCGGTCAGTTCACGATCACCCCGCAGGCGGCGGCGACCACGACCAGCGCGCGCAGCAAGCGTTCGCTGGATGGTGCAGCAGCAGGCGGCGCTGATGCCGGTGCCGGCAAGTTCGCGGCGGCGGTATCCAATGATGGTGCGCCGGTGGTGGCGACCTCACGGGTGAAGGTGTTCTTCACCGATGCGGCCTCGGCCCAGCGCGCGGCCACTGCCACAGGCGGCACCGTGGTGAAGGTGTCCAAGGCCTCCGGCCGTGCGATCGTCGAGTACCCCTCGGTGAACGCGGCGCTGGATGCGACCACCAAGCTGCTGTCGACCGCCGGCATCAAGGCTGCCGAGCCGGACGTGGTGCAGTGGGAAGAAACCAAGTAAGGCGTTGAGTGGTGCCCCTGGCCGGTTGGCTCTCTTGGCCGGCCGGGGGATTGGCGCATGTGTGATCGTGTCGACCAAGGTCGACACCCACCGGAGCGGGCATCACCCACCGGAGCGGACGCGTCGCTCAGCGGGCGGCGAGGCTGGTATTGTGCGGCAGCTTGCACGCGGCCAGTGCTTCGCTGCCGGCGGCCGGATGTTCCGGCTCCAGCAACAGCCGCTGCACGTCCGAGAACAGCTGTTCCACCGGCATGCCATAGGGGGCGAACAGGCGCAGGCGGCCCTGTCGGTCGAACACGTAGCCGCCGGCGATGTGGCTCATCGTGTAGGTGTCCGGCAGCTGGCCGGGCTCCTTCTCATAGAACGCCTTGAAGTCACTGGCCATCGCCGAGAGCTGCGCCTCATCGCCCACCAGCGCGATCGCCTTCGGATCGAACGCGTGCACGTAGGTGTGTGCGACTTCGGGGGTGTCGCGCGCCGGGTCCACGCTGACGAACACCACCTGCAGCTGGTCGGCATCCTTGCCCATCAGGTGCTTGACCTGGCTCAGTTCGACCATGGTGGTCGGGCACACGTCGGGGCAGCTGGTGAAGCCGAAGAACAGGTAGGTCACCTGCCCCTGCAGGTCCTTCGGGCCACGCAGGGTGCCGGCGCTGTCGGGCATGGTCCAGTGCTGGCCCAGCTCCTCGCAGGCGATGTCCTTGGAATAGAAATCCATGCGCGACTGCGCGCTGCAGCCGGCCAGCAGGCCGAGTGCCAGGCCTGCGGCAAGCAGCGGCAGGCGAAGGGAACGAACAACGGAAGCAACACGCATCACGGGTACCACCAACACGAGGTGGGCGCGGTCTCGGTCAGGCCTGCCCTGGGGGAGAGAGGGCTGAGGTGCCAGGGCGATCGTGCATTCCATGCCGATCGCCCCGGCCACGGTCAGTTGATCATCATGTGGTAGTGCATGCTCCAGATGATCCAGATCGACAATGCGACCACGATGAACAGGATCACCAGGGTGAACACGAAGCTGGCGAGGTTCCAGCCACCTTCGGACTTGCGGTCCATGTGCAGGAAGTACACCAGCTGCACCAGGATCTGCGCGACGGCGAATCCGACCAGCAGGAACAGCGTGACCGGCCGCGACAGCACCGGGTTCATCACCAGCGCGAACGGCACCACCGTCAGCAGCGCGCACAGCACGAAGCCGATCAGGTAGGACTTGGTGGAACCGTGCGCATTGCCGGCGCGCGAGGTTTCGACGTGGGCCATGTCAGAAGGCTCCGATCAGGTAGACGAAGGTGAAGACGCAGATCCACACCAGGTCCAGGAAGTGCCAGAACAGGCTCAGGCAGGACACGCGGGTGATGTTGGTCGGGGTCAGGCCACGGCGATACACCTGGTGCATCACCACCGCCATCCAGATCAGGCCGCTGGCCACGTGCAGGCCGTGGGTAGCGACCAGGGCGAAGAACGCCGACAGGTAGGCACTGGTGCTCGGGCCCGCACCTTCGTGGATCAGGTGCGAGAACTCGTAGATCTCCATGCCGATGAACGAAGCACCGAGCACGAAGGTCACGCCCAGCCAGCGCAGCACCGCCGCCTTGTCCAGGCGGTGCATGGCCAGCACGGCCTGGCCGTAGGTGATGCTGGACACCAGCAGGATGAAGGTCTCGGCCATCACGAACGGCAGCGAGAACAGCTCCTTGCCGGTGGGGCCGCCTGCGTAGGCGGTGCTGAGCACCGCGTACGAGGCGAACAGCGAGCCGAACAGCACCAGGTCGGACATGAGGTACACCCACATGCCGAACACTTTCATGCCGCCCTGTTCGTGGGCGTGGTCGTGCTCATGGTGTTCGTCGTGGACCAGCGCATCGCTGTCCAGCTGCGGACGGGTCAACAGGTTCATGCACGCACCTCCTGCAGCTTGGCATGGTTGGCCGCTTCGGTACGCGCCACCTCCTCGGAGCTGACGTAGTAATCCACGTCCTCGTTGTAGGAGCGCGCGATCAGGGTGACGATCATCGCGATGAAGCTGGCACCGGCCATCCACCAGATGTGCCAGACCAGGGCGAAGCACAGCACCAGGATCCAGACGTTGAGGATCAACGGCACGCCGGTGTTCTTCGGCATGTGGATCGGCGCGTACTTCTTCGGCGGCGGTGGCAGGCCGCGCTTCTTCGCTTCGTGGAAGGCGTCCAGCTCATCGGCCTTGGGCACCACAGCGAAGTTGTAGAACGGCGGCGGCGACGGCGTGGCCCATTCCAGCGTGCGTGCATTCCACGGGTCGCCGGTGAGGTCGAGGTTGCGCTTGCGGTCGCGCACGCTGACGTAGATCTGCACCAGCATCAGGATGATGCCTGCGAACACGAACAGCGCACCAATGAACGCAGCGATCAGGTACGGCGTCCACGCCGGGTTGTCGTACTGGTTCATGCGTCGGGTCATGCCCATGAAGCCGAGCATGTACAGCGGCATGAAAGCCAGGTAGAAGCCGATCACCCAGCAGGCAAAGGACCACTTGCCCAGACGCTCGTTGAGAGTGAAACCGAACACCTTCGGGAACCAGTAGACGAAGCCGGCCAGGTAGCCGAACAGCGCGCCGCCGATGATGGTGTTGTGGAAGTGGGCGACCAGGAACAGGCTGTTGTGCAGCAGGAAGTCCGCGCCCGGGATGGCCAGCAGCACGCCGGTCATGCCACCGATGGTGAAGGTGACCAGGAAGGCGATGGTCCACAGCATCGGCACGCTGAACTCCACGCGGCCGCCGTACATGGTGAACAGCCAGGTAAAGATCTTCACGCCGGTGGGGATGGCGATGATCATCGTCATGATGCCGAAGAAGGCATTGACGCTGGCGCCGGAACCCATGGTGAAGAAGTGGTGCAGCCAGACGATGAAGGACAGGATGCCGATCGCCAGGGTAGCGCCGACCATCGACTTGTAGCCGAACAGCTTCTTGCGCGAGAACGTAGCGGTCACTTCAGAGAAGATGCCGAACGCCGGCAGCACCAGGATGTACACCTCCGGGTGGCCCCAGGCCCACACCAGGTTCACGTACATCATCGGGTTGCCACCCAACGTGTTGGTGTAGAAGTTGAAGTCCAGGTAGCGGTCCAAGGTGAGTGCACCCAGGGCCACGGTCAGGATCGGGAAGGCGGCGATGATGATCACGCTGGTGACCAGCACGGTCCAGGTGAACACCGGCATCTTCATCAACGTCATGCCCGGCGCACGCATGCGCAGGATGGTGATGAACAGGTTGACGCCGGTCAGCAACGTACCGATGCCGGACGCCTGCAACGCCCAGATGTAGTAATCGACACCCACGCCTGGACTGAACTCGATGCCCGACAGCGGCGGATAGGCGACCCAGCCGGTCATGGCGAATTCGCCAACGCCCAGCGAGATCATCATCAGCGCAGCGCCGACCACGAAGATCCAGAAGCTGAAGGCGTTGAGGAACGGGAACGCCATGTCGCGCGCGCCGATCTGCAGCGGCACGATGATGTTCATCAGGCCGACCACGAACGGGGTGGCCACGAAGAAGATCATGATCACGCCGTGCGCGGTGAAGATCTGGTCGTAGTGCTCCGGTGGCAGGAAGCCATCACTGCCCGGCCCGGCGGCCGCCAGCTGTGCACGCATCATCAGCGCATCGGCGAAGCCGCGCACCAGCATGACCAGAGCGACGACCACGTACATGATGCCGATCTTCTTGTGGTCCACGGTGGTGAACCAGTCGCGCCACAGCACGCCCCACAGCTTGAAGTACGTCACCGCGCCGAGCAGCGCGAGGCCACCCAGCACCATGGCCGCCAGCGTGACCACCACGATCGGCTCGTGCAGCGGCACGGCCTCCCACGTCAATTTACCCAACATGTTCGTTACTCCTGGGAAACCTGGGCACCGGCGGCCGTACCGGCCGGGGCCGCAGCAGCGGTGTTCTCACCGACGCCGATGAACTGGTCGATGACTTTCTTGAACAGCAGCGGTTCAACGCTGGAGAAGTGCTGCACCGGCGCATTCTTCGACGGTGCGGCCAGCGCCTTGAACTGTTCGAAGCTGAGCGCATCCGGCGCGCTGCGCACCTCGGCCACCCAGCGATCGAAGTCTTCGTTGCTGCTGGCGGTGGCGATGAACTTCATGTTCGAGAAACCATGGCCGCTGTAGTTGCCGGACATGCCACGGAACTGGCCGGGCTCGTTGGCGATCAGGTGCAGCTGCGTGCGCATGCCGGCCATCGCGTAGATCTGCCCACCCAGCTGCGGGATGAAGAAGGTGTTCATCGTCGAGTTGGAGGTGATGTTGAACGCCAGCGCGCGGTTGGCCGGGAAGTTGAGCTGGTTGACCGTGGCGATGCCCAGGTCCGGGTATACGAACACCCACTTCCAGTCGGTGGCGATCACGTCCACGTGCAGTGGCTCGCCGGCCACGTCCAGCGGCTTGTACGGATCCAGCTCGTGGGTGGACTGCCACACGATCACCGCCAGCACCGCGATGATGATCAACGGCACGCCCCAGACCACCACTTCCACCTTGGTGGAGTGCGACCAGTCCGGCGTGTACTTCGCTTTGGTATTACCGGCGCGGAAGCGCCAGGCGAACACGAAGGTCAGCACGATGGCCGGCACGACGACGATCAGCATCAGGCCGATGCAGATCAGGATCAGGTCGCGTTGGGCGATCCCGACCATGCCTTTCGAATCCAGCAGCACCCAATCGCAGCCCGTCAGGGCGATGCAGGCCAGGGCGACCAGCGCCAGGCGGATGCGGTTCCAGCAGATATTCATTGGAGGTCAACCCTGTTGAAGATGCGCGCTTGACCGGCTCGCCTGCGCGCAGCGCCCGGGCGTGGAGCGGCTACACTGTGGGTACGAGGTCGCCTACAAGCAGGCGAACCACTCCAATCAAGCCCATACAAGATACAGCATTGTATGGACTTGTGCATCTGCACGTATGGAAAACTCCGACCGATGACGCCTCCTGCTGCCGGCCGCCGCCTGAAACACCCCAACCGGACCTGGGTTCGCCCCTTCCGTGAGGGCGCAGGACCGCTGTACCTGCAGATCGCCCAGCAGGTGCGCGAGGCGGTGGACGATGGCGTGCTGCGCCCGGGCGACCGCCTGCCACCGCAGCGCGATCTGGCCCAGCAGGTGGGCGTGGACCTGACCACGGTCACCCGCGCCTTCGCCGAACTGCGCCAGGCCGGGCTGCTGGATGCACAGGGGGCCGGCGGCACCTTCATCGCGATGTCCGCGGGCAACCGCAGCACCTCGGTCGACCTGAGCATGAACATCCCGCCGCTGCTGGGCAGCGCGCCGTTCGCACAGGGCATGGAGGCCGGTTTCCAGCACCTGGGCCAGCAACTGGGCCAGGGCGAGCTGATGAGCTACCACGTCGGCGCCGGCAGCCGCGACGACCGCGCTGCGGCCGTGCAATGGCTGGCGCCGATCCTCGGCCCGGTGGGCGCCGAGCGGGTGGTGATCTGCCCCGGTGCGCAGACCGCGCTGTGCGCGCTGATCCTGGCCCGCACCCAGCCGGGCGAACTGATCGCCGCCGAACAGCTGACCTACCCGGGCCTGCTGGCCGCCGCGCGGGTGCTGCAGCGGGGCGTGGTGCCGGTGGCGATGGATGCCGAGGGCATGCTGCCCGATGCGCTGGAAGAGGCCTGCCAGCTGCGCCGGCCGCGCCTGCTGTATCTGGTGCCGACCATCCAGAACCCGACCACGGCGACGATGTCGGCGCAGCGCCGGCAGGCCCTGCTGGCAGTCGCGCGGCGGCACGAACTGACCGTGGTCGAGGACGATCCCTATTGGCTGCTGGCCGGTGATGCCGCGCCGCCACTGGCCGCGTTGGCCGACGGTGGCTGCCCGGTCTACTACATCTCCACCCTGTCCAAGTGCCTGGCTCCCGGCCTGCGCACGGCCTACCTGGTGGTGCCGGCCGGCCAGCCGATGGAGCCGGTGCTGGACGCCCTGCGCGCGATCGCGCTGATGCCGACCCAGTCGATGGTGGCCGTGGCCTCGCACTGGATCCGCACCGGCCAGGCGCAGGCGATGGTGCAGCGCTTCCAGCAGGAACTGCGCGAGCGCCAGGCCATCGCTGCGCGCTATCTGCCCGCGCGCCGCCAGGCCCACCCGGCCGGCCTGCATGTGTGGCTGCCGTTGCCGCCGCGGCTGGACCAGTACCGCTTGATCCAGGCCGCGCAGGAACAGGGCCTGGGCATCGCCAGCTCCGACGCCTTCAGCGTGGAAGAACCGCCACCGGGCAACGCCATCCGCCTGTCGCTGGGCGGGGCCGTGGACCAGGAGGCCTTGGCCGGGGCGCTGGCCAAGCTGAACGAGATCCTGTCCGAGGCGCCCGACGCGCGGCATTCGGCGATCGTCTGAGCCACCCCGTGAGCCATAACCATACAAAATGATATCTTGTATGTAATGTATGGATCGAGGGACGTGCCGCCGATGGCCGCCGACAAATTGAAGTTCCACCTGGTGATGGTCGGCTGCGGCGGCTTCGTCGTGCTGATGCTGGCCGCCCTGGCCTGGGTCTGCCTGCAACCGCAGACCGTGGATGTGCAGGCCGCCGAGCGCCACGCCATCGAACAGTGCCTGCAACGCAGCGAGGACGCGGCGCGCAGCGAGATCCAGCGCCGCGCCCAGGCCGATTCCTGCCGCGAGATGCGTAAGCAGTACGTGCACAAGTTCGGCGAGGACGGCTCCTGATGGGCGCAACCGCGCCGCGCCCACGCCGTTCGATGCTGCCCGTGATGATCGCTCTCGCCTGCCTGTTCATGGCCGGCGTGGCGGCGGCCCTGTGGCAGTACTTCGGCTATGGCGAGCAGTCCTCGTTCGCCGAACAGGCCATCGTCTTCGATGACTCGCAGCTGCGGTTGCCGGCGGAGCTGGCCGGCGACACCGGCCGCATCCGCGTGGTGCATTTCTGGGACCCGGCCTGCGGCGTGTGCAACCGCGAAACCGGTGCGCACCTCAGCTACCTGATCAGCATGTACCGCCGCGCCGGCATCGACTTCTATGCGATCCGCCGCCCCGGCACCGCAGGCGAACTGCCCGAGCCGCTGCGCAACAAGGTCATCAACCTGCCAACCATCGACGGCATCGAGAACATTCCGGCCAGCCCGGCGGTGGCGATCTGGGACCGCCAGGGCCACCTGGCCTATGCCGGCCCGTACAGCATCGGCATGGTCTGCAATTCGGCCAACAGCTTCGTCGAACCGCTGCTGGACAAACTGGTGCGCGGGGAAACCGTGCGCCCGAAAGGACTGCTTGCCGTGGGCTGCTACTGCCCGTGGCAGGCCAAGCGCTGAGGACGCGCGATGACATCACCGACGCTGGCCGGCGCAGCCGCCGCAAACAACAACGGCGGTCACCTGTCCGAACCGACCGATGGTTATGGACAGGCTCCCGCCGTTGGAAGCAACGATACGCCCCGACATCCTCCGTACATGCCGCGACCCGATGTCGCAGGGCCTGGCGTCGCAGGGCTGGGCTGGGTGCAGGACGTGCACGTGCACAGCGGCCCGATCTACCTGCGCATCGTCAACACACTGGAACGCACCATCAATCGCGGCGGCCTGGCCCCCGGGCAACGGCTGCCCTCGCAGCGTGCACTGGCACAGCAGCTGGGTGTGGATCTGACCACGGTGACCCGTGCGTTCGATGAAGCACGCAAGCGTGGTCTGATCGAAGCACGTGGTCCGCAAGGCAGCTTCATCGCACCGCCCAAGGCCGGTTTTGATCAGGCCGTCGATCTCAGCATGAACGTGCCGCCGGTCCCCGACGCCGATGCACTGGCGGACATGCTGCGTCGAGGCGCAGCGGCGGTACTGGCGCGCAGCAATGCGCCGAACCTGATGACCTATCACCTGGGCGGTGGCAACCCGACCGATCGCCACGCGGCGGCGCGCTGGCTGCAGCCGATGCTGGGCACGGTGGACGATGCACGCCTGCTGCTGACCGAAGGCGCGCAGGTGGCGCTGGCGGCAATCCTGGTCAGCCAGGGGCGCGAGGGCGATGCGATCCTCTGCGACCGCTTGGTGTATCCGGGCCTGCTGCAGGCGGCTGCGGCACTGGGGCGGCGGCTGGTCACGGTGGAGGGCGACGAACAGGGCATGTGCCCGGAGGCGCTGGCACGCCAGGCGCGGGAGTGTGGCGCGCGCCTGGTCTACCTCAACCCCACCTGCCAGAACCCGACGGCGCTGACCGTGCCCACCCCGCGACGCGAGGCGCTGGCGCGGGTGCTGGAGCGCGAAGGCCTGCTGGCGATCGAAGACGATCCGTACTGGCATCTGGCCGTCACCGCGCCGATTGCGCTGGCGACGCTGGCACCTCGACATGTGTTCCATGTAGCCACGCTGTCGAAGGTGATCAGCCCCGGCCTGCGTACCGCGTTCGTGCAATGCCCAAGCGCCGCCCATGCCGAGGCGATGGCTGCCGCACTGCGTGCCACGCGGTTGATGGGCCATCCGCTGGTATCCGCGCTGGCCAGCCAGCTGCTGCTGGATGGTTCGGCGCAGGCGCTGCTGGTGCAGGTGCGCGAGGAAGCGCGCGAGCGCACGCGGATGGCACGGTATCTGCTGGCGCCTTCATTGCTGGAGCGCGCCGATGGGCTGCATGCGTGGTGCCGGGTGCCCGCACCCTGGACCGATGCCACGCTGGTGCGTACGGCACAGCTGCAGGGCCTGGCGATCGCACCTTCATCGGCATTCTGTCCGCCGGGCGCAGCGTTCGCGAGCGGAGTGCGGCTGTCGTTGGGATTGGCTGCGGACCGGCGGCAACTGGAAAACGCGCTGCGGCGGATCGATCGGTTGTTGTTGTCCGATGCGTTGCCGGCGATCGAGCGGTAGGCGGAGAGCATCCACGCATGGCGTGGATCTACTGGGTCTGTTTCGGTAGATGCCAACCTTGGTTGGCAATGCCCGTCCACGCCATGCGTGGATGCGGTGCCAACCAAGGTTGGCATCTACCAAAGCGGTGGGATTTCAGGCCAGCGCGGCCAGCGCCTGCACCAGCGCATCCATCTGCGCGGGGCGGGTGAACACCGACGGCGTCACCCGCACACAGGCACCGGAGTCCAGACCATCGCGATGCGTGGTGAATATCCGGTGCTCCTCCAGCAGCCGTTTCTGCAGCGCCAGGTTGTCTTCCACCGAGGTATGGCCACGCAGGCGGAAGCTGGCCAATGCACTGGCCAACGCCGGATCCGCCGACGACAGCACGTCGATATGCGCCATCTGCCGCGCTGGCACCGTCCACCGCTCGCGCAGGTAACGCAGGCGCGCCTGCTTGTTGGCTGCGCCGATGCGCTGGTGCAACGCGATGGCCTCGGGCAGCGCCAGATAGGCAGCGAAGTTGACCGTGCCGGTATGCACGCGGCTGCCCACGCGACCATCGTCGGTCTCGCCCATGTACGGATCCAGGTCGGCCACGCGCCCTTTGCGTACGTACATCGCGCCCACGCCCACCGGTGCGCCGATCCACTTGTGCAGGTTGATGCCAACGAAATCGGCCCTCAGCTGCGGCACCGCGTAGTCGATCTGGCCGAAGCCATGTGCGGCATCGACAATCACATCGATGCCGCGCGCACGCGCACGCTCGGCGATCTCAGCCACTGGCAGCACCAGCCCATGGCGGTGGCTGACCTGGGTCAGCAACACCAGCTTCAGGCGCGGCAGGCGCGCGAACGCGTCATCGTAGGCCTGCAGGATCTGCTGATGGGTTGGCACCGCCGGCAGTGCGATGCGCTCGACCTGCACGCCACGATGCTGCTGCAGCCAGCGCATGGCGTTGATCATGCTGTCGTAGTCGACGTCGGCGTACAGCACCTGGTCGCCGGGCTGCAGGCGGTTGTAGCCGCCGATCAACGCCAGCATCGCCTCGGTGGCGCCGCGGGTCAGCGCGATCTCGTCCGCACCGACACCGAGCATGTCAGCCACCTGCCGATGCACCGCCATGTACTGCGCCGGGAACGCGCGGCGGCCGTACCAGGCGTTTCCACGATTCACTTCGGCGGTGTGCCGCTGGTAGCTGGCCAGCGTCTCGCGGCCCATCGCGCCCCAGTAGCCATTCTCCAGGTGGTTCACTTCATCGGTGATGTCGAAGTGGCTGGCCACGGTTGCCCAGTAGCCTTCGTCGCGGGCCAGCACGTCCGGCGCCACGGTCGTTGCGGGAATCTGCATGGGCCCAGCGTAACGCGCGGCGCCTGCGGCAGGCAGTGAAGACAACGCCGCAGCGGCCGGCAACAGCGCACCCGCACGCAGCAGGGAACGACGGCGGCTGTCCATCAGAAGGTCAGCCGGTACTGCGCGTACACATTGGCGCCGTCGGTGTCATACGGCGCGTTGCGCGAATAGATCAGGCCACGGCTGGCCTGGAAGGTGGCTTCATCCGGGTAGCGGTCGAACACGTTGTCGGCACCCACGCGCAGGCTGTGGTGTTCGTTGATGCGATAGCCCACCGCCAGGTCCAGGAAGGTCATCGCACCGAACTGCTGGTAGATATCGCCCGCTGCGTTGCCGGTGGAGTCGGTCCACTTGCCGTAGTAGCGCACGCGCGCCATCAACGACCACGCGCCGACGTCCCAGTTGCCGGTGAAGCTGCCCTTGTGCTCGGGCAGGCGGTCTTCGAACAGCACGCGCTGGGTCTCGTTGGTCGCCACCGAGGTGCTGCCGTTGTCGACGCGGGTCTGGTTGTAGTTGTAAGCCAGGGTCAGCGTCATGCGCCCGGCGCCGAGATCGCGCAGGTAGTTGCCGACCACGTCCACGCCGGTGGTGGTGGTGTCGAAATCGTTGGTGAAGTAGTTCACCGAGGTATAGCCCAGCGGGTTGGGCGTGCCGGCCGGAATGGCGAAGCTGGCCGACTGGCTGAAGCGGTCGCTGAGCTGGATGCGGTAGACATCCACCGAACCGGACAGGCCCATGTCGGTGCGCCAGGTCAGGCCCAGCGAGGCAGTGCGCGATTCTTCCGGGGTCAGCGGCTTGGCGCCCAGCAGCTGCGCCAACGGATCGCTGGGCGACAGGCGGCCGCTGGTAAAGATCTGCAGCGTGCGCGTATCCAGCCCCTGGGTGGTGCTGGTGGTGTTGAGCTGGGCCGGGGTGGGCGCGCGGAAGCCGGTGGACAGGGTGCCACGCAGGGCCACGTCCGGGGTGATCGCAAAGCGCGCCGACAACTTGCCGTCCACCGTGCTGCCGAAGCTGGAGAAGTCTTCATAGCGACCGGCCGCGCCGATGCTCCAGCGCTCGCCCAGCGGCACTTCCATGTCCACGTAGGCGGCCTTGCTGCGCTGGCTCCACTGCCCGGCCTGGCTGGCCGAAAAACCCGGCGCGCCGTTGGAATTCGCTTCCAGACCCGCCGCCGCACCACGGCCCACCGCATACGAGGCAGGGTCACCGGCGCGCACCTGGTAGGTTTCCTGGCGGAACTCGGCACCGAAGGCGACATTGATCGGCTTCGACAGCGCGGCCACGTCCCATTCGTAGTTGAAGTCCGCATTGGCATTCTTCTCGGTCTGGGTCAGGCGACCGAGATCGAATGCGGTCGGACTGTTGGGACCCAGCGATGCGTTGATCGAATTCTTCAGGCTGTAGTCGATTGCGTTGCGGCCATACGAGGCGCTCAGGTCCCAGCGCAGCTTGGGGGTGATCTCACCGCGCAGGCCAGCGACCAGCTGCAGGTCGTTCTGCGTGTTGCCGTACTGCGGGCTGAAGCCTACCGGATACAGCGAGCGCAGGTTCCAGCCCGGGAAGATGCTGGTCGTACGGTACGCGCCAGTGGTGGTATCCGGGTTGCGCCAATTGAAATCGCTGACGCCATCGCTGTGGCTGTACAGGCCGAAGGCATACAGCTCCAGGGTGTCGCTGGCATTGGCCTTCAGGTTGAAGCCCACGCGGCGGCTTTCCAGCTCCGGCTGGCCCCAGCGCTGCACCGGATTGGGCACGTCCAGCTCCGGATGCGCGGCCTGGAAGGCAATGGCGTCGGGACGCTGGCGGGTGCGCGAGGTGGCGTCGGAGTTGGACGGTTCGGCGAACAGGGCCAGGCTGCCGTAGTCCCCCAACGCCCAGCCGGTGCGCGCACTGAAGTCACGCGAGGCACCATCGCCTTGGGCGTACTGCGAATAGCCGGCGGTGATCTCGGTGCCCGGGCTGTCTTCCAGAATGATGTTGATGACGCCGGCGATGGCATCCGAACCGTACTGCGCCGACGCACCATCGCGCAGCACTTCGATGCGCTTGATGGCACTGGTCGGGATCTGCGCCAGGTCGGCGGCCTGTGCGCCGCGGTTGCCGAGCAGCGCACTGCGATGGAAGCGGCGGCCGTTGACCAGCACCAGCGTCTGGTCCGGCGACAGGCCACGCAGCGTGGCCGGGCGCACGAACACCTGGCCATCGGCCATCGGCAGGCGCTGCACCACGAACGACGGCACCAGCTGCGCCAGCACGTCCTTCAGGTCGGTGGAGTCGACCGACTGGATGTCCTGCTTGGTGAACACGTCCACCGGCGCCAGGGTTTCAAACTGGGTGCGGTTGGAGGCCCGGGTACCGGTGACCAGCATCGCGTCGAGCTGGGTAGGCGCGGTGTGGCTGCCGCTGCTGCTGGTGTCCGCCGTTCCGGCATCTGCCGCGATCGCGCCTCCTGCGCTGACCAGACCAAGGGCGAGGAGGATGGAACGCGACAGCTTCGAACGATGCACGGCGGAACTCCGGGAAGGCACGACAGGGCCAGGTGGGACCTGGACAAGGCGCGCAGTCTCGGGCTGCGATGTGAAGCAGCGATGACGTGGAGACGACAGTTGCAGCGGTTACGGTGCGGGTGCCGCCCGTACCGGGCTTGTGCTACCCGGCAGCGTCGTCGTCGAAGCCGAAGCTGGCTGGCCGCGCCGTCCGCAACGGGATGAACAGTGCGAGCGCGAAGACCACCAGGAAGGGGGCGGGGAGAGCTGCCGCTACCACGGCAAACGCAAAGCCCCGCCACCGCAAGAACTGCTAAGCGCCCCACCCCGTCGATCCGTTACGCTGCCCGGCATTCGAACAAGGAACAGCGCGATGAGCGCGGCAGGCAAAGCGTTGTGGTACATCGAAAGCCATGCTGACAAGCCGCTGGCGCTGGCCGACATCGCGGCAGCCGCCGGGCTGTCGCCGTTCCACCTGTCGCGCCTGTTCCAGGCCCGCACCGGTACGTCGGTGGTGCGCTACCTGCGTGGACGCCGCCTGACCGCTGCTGCACAGCAGCTGGCCAACGGTGCCGGCGACATCCTGCAGGTAGCGCTGGCGGCGGGCTACAGCACGCATGCCGCGTTCACCCGTGCCTTCTGCGAGCAGTTCGGGCAGACCCCGGAGCGCGTGCGCGAGCAGGGCCTGCAGGAACTGGTACTGGTGCACGCGATCCGCCTCGACGATGCACCACAGGCCTGCAGCGAAGTGCCCAGGCTGATCGACTGCACGCCCTTCCGGGTAGCCGGCATCGGCATGCGCCACACCCGCAACAGTGGCGGTGCGATTCCCGGGCAATGGGCGCAGCTCAATCGCGAATGGCCAACGCCGGCACCGGTCAGTTTCGGTGTGTGCTGCAACAGTGACGACGATGGCGGCTTCGACTACATCGCAGCGCTGCCGGTGAACGCACTGCCATCGGTACCGGCACACTGGCAGCGGGTGGATGTGCCTGCGCGCCGTTACCTGGTGGCGTGGCATGGCGGCCATATCTCCACCATCCGCTCGACCTGGTTCTGGCTGCTGGACCAGTATCTGCCCGCCAACCACCTCAACCTGGCCAACGCGCCGGACCTTGAACGCTACGACACCCGCTTCGACGAGCACAGCGGCCACGGTGGCGTGGAAATCTGGCTGCCGGTCGATCAACGCACTGCCTGACCCGGAGAGACTGACGATGCATGCGACGCGATGGATCCTGGCCCTGCTGTTGGCTTCGCTGGCGCCGATGGCGATGGCGGCGACTCCCCTCATCGCCGGTGAACGCCACGGTGTGACAACGCTGGAAAGCGCGGCGATACGCGATGGCGTGCACCGCGATGTGCTGCGCTTCACCCTGTGGTACCCAGCAAGCCCAGGCAGCGACGAGACGCCGCTCACCATCGGGCCAGCGGATGCGCCACTGTTCGAAGTGGGGCGCGCCGCCAAGGACGCCCCCATTGCCGGCGCGCGCCTGCCGACCCTGTTGCTGTCGCATGGCAATGGCGGCACCGCGCGCATGATGGGGTGGCTGGGCACCGCGCTGGCACGCGCCGGCTACCTGGTGATCGCCGTGGACCACCCGGGCAACAACGGCGCCGATGAGATGACGCTGGCCGGCAGCGTGCTGACCTGGCTGCGCGCCGACGACCTGAAGGCCGCGCTGGCCGCGGTAAAAGCCGACCCGCAACTGGGGCCACACATTGATGCGTCGCGGCTGGGCGTGATCGGCTATTCCGCCGGTGGCTTCACCGCACTGCTGAGCGCTGGCGCACGGCCGGACATGACGCGGCTGCTGGCGTTCTGCCGGGCGCACCCGGACGACGGCGTGTGCAGACCGCAGCAGGAAGCGGCCACACATACGATGGAGGCGCGTCTTGCTGCAGCAGCATCGCCGCAACTGCAGCCCTACGTGCAACACGCACAGGATGATCGTTCGATTCCCGGTGTCCGCGCCGTGTTCGTGCTGGCGCCGGCCATCGTGCAGGCATTCACACCGGAGCAGCTGAAGGCGCTGCAGCAGCCGGTGGCGATCGTGCTGGGCTCTGCCGACGAGGTGGCGCCACCAGCGACCAACGGTGATGTGGCGGCGGCGCTGATTCCGAAAGCAACACTGCACGCGTTGCCAGGTGTCGGCCACTACGATTTCCTGTCCGGGTGCACGCCGCTGGCGAAGAAGCGGCTGCAGGCGCTGTGTGTGACTGCGGTACCGAAGGAACAGACGCATGCCGTGGTGGTGGAAGACGCGGTGCGCTTCTTCGGTGAGGCACTGCGGTAGAAGCTGTCGAGCACGGCTCGACGCTGCGGCTGGCAGTAACGATTCGTTGCGCAGGTGATGACGCGACGCGAAGGTGCGCGGGACTACACTGCACCCAGCGTTACACGGAGGATCGACCATGCGCCTGCTGCACCTCACCCTGCCGGTATCCGACGTCACCCGCGTTGCCGCCTGGTTCCGCGACGTGCTGCAACTGGAGGTGGCCGGTGACCAGGTCCGCATCGGCTGGAGCACGATCCAGCTGCAACCTGCGGGCGACCACGCGGTCGGCGGCGTGCACCTGGCCTTCAATGTGCCGGACAACCGCTTCGCCGATGCCATGACCTGGCTGCGTGTACGCACGCCCTTTCAACGCAACCCCGAAGGCCTCGATTACTTCGCTCTGGAAAGCAGCTGGCAATCGCAGTCGGTGTATTTCACCGGTCCAGATGGCCTGATCCTGGAACTGATCGGCCGCAGGCGCTTGCCGGCCAGTGACCGCAGCGGTGCCTTCCATGGCAGCGAACTGACCTGCCTGAGCGAGGTCGGCCTGCCCAGCCACGATGTCGATGCGGTGCGCGAACAGTCCAGCCAGTGCTTCGGCCTGCAACCGATCAGCCCGCCGTCGCCACAGTTCGCGCCGATGGGCGATGACGAGGGGCTGCTGATCGTGGTTGCCGCTGATCGCCGTTGGTTCCCCGAACAGAAGGACCTGCCCAACGCGCAGGGACTGCAGCTGCAGGTGAGCGAAGTGAGCGGCAGCGGCGAACTGCACGATGCCGCGCTGGGCTGGCGGGTGCAGGCGGCCTGAGCTACCAGCTGCCCGAGGCGCCTCCGCCGCCGCTGCGGCCACCACCACCGGACCAGTCGCTGGAACTGCTCGAGGACGAACTGGACGACGAAGTGCTGGAGGAGGAACGGTAGCCTCGGGACGAACCGCGGCCGCCGCGGGCTTTCTCGCCGGGCAGCAGGGTGAACACCCAGATGAAGTACAGGAACAGCGTGCCCACGCTGGACACGATCGTCGCCAGCACGCGGGCGTTCTCGTCGCCGGCACGGTCGATGGCCAGCAGTGCGCCCAGCGCATATCCAGCGGTCAGCAGCACCAGCACCACCAAACGGATGGCGAAGCTGTTGCGGTTCTTCCGCCAGCGCGCGCGACCGGCCTGCACCAGGAAGAACACCAGCATGGCAACGATACCGACCGCCAGGTTCAGCAGCGTGTGCAGCGCAAGGCTGGGTGGCAACTGGCCACGCACCAGCATCACCGCGAAGAAGCCGGTGCTGACGGCGAGCATGCCGTACAGCACGATGCGCACGCCACGGCTGCGTCGCCAGCACCAACCCAGCAGGGTCGCCACCAGTACAGCGGGCACCGTCACGAAGAACAGCGCCGGCAGCACGTGGCGCGGCAACAGCAGCGTCGCAGACAGCAGCCCCGCAGTAATCACCGCCGTCACCAGCAGCGGCCGGCCCCAGGCAGGCAATGTCGGCCACGTCGGCCTGGGCACCGCCGCATTGGCTGCCAGTGCCTTGCGCCGCCGCTCGCGGCGGTTACCGGTGAACTCGGCTTCGGTCCTGGTCGCCAGCAGACGCGGTGGCGATCGCCATAGACCGGCGAGGAAGCCCGCCAGCAACGTCAGGGCAACAACCGAATCCCCGGTGCGCCAATCTGGCGGCAACACGTTGCGTGCCAATGAATCGTCCCAGGGTGGCAGTTCCTCACCATCGACCAGCGCCACCAGCACCGCGGTGCCGTCCAGCACGCCCTGGTCCAGGTCTCCCTCGCGCAGGCGCGGCACGATCGCCTTGTCGATGATGCGCGCGGCATAGGCATCGGGGATGGTGCCTTCCAGGCCATAACCGGTCTGGATGCGTACGCGACGATCCTGCACCGCCACCAGCAGCAGCACGCCATCATCGATACCGGCGCGGCCCAGCTGCCATTGGTCGAAGACGCGCTGCGCATAGGCTTCGATACCTTCCTCGCCAACGCTGGGTACCACCAGCACCTGCAGCTGCGCGCCCTTGCGTGCCTGCAGCTGCAAGGCCTGCTCACGCAGCGTGGTGCGGGCGCTGGCCGACAGTGCATCTGCGGTGTCCACCACCGGGTCATTCAACGCAGGGATCGGGGCTGCCGCCAACGCCAGCAGCGGCAGCAGGCAGAGCAGCAGCGCAAGCCACGCCCTCGGCCTGGCAACGTGCGCCTGCTGTACGCGGCTCATGTGCCCTGTCCTGCCTCGATCTGCGCATACAGCGCCTGCAGCCGGGCAGCGTTCTGTGCGAACACCTGCAGATCGGCGTCGACCAGTGCCGGCCAGTCCGGTGCATGACCCAGCAACTGCGCCACCTGTTCCTGCGGTGCGCGGTCAAAGCCCTCACCCAGTACGGTCAGATAGCGCTGGCGGAAGCCCTCCGGATCCTGCTGGTCCTGCACATACAGCTGCACCGCCAGCAATCCGGCATAGAGATAATTGACCAGATACTGCGGGTCGTCATACATCAGGCGCTTGCCGATCCAGGTGCTGCGCAGCTGCGGATAGCGCTGCGGCTGCTGGCCGTAGCGCGCCAGCACCTGGCCGGTGAGCGCGTCCAGATCGTCGGCGGTGCCCAACGTATTGCTGGCCACGCCCTGGTAGATCGACTGCTCCAGCTGCGCCTCCTCGGAGGACGTAAACAGCTGCAACACCATGTCGTCGAGCAGCGACTTCAGGTAGTACGCCTTGGCGCGCGGATCCTGCGCCTGCTGGTACAACTGGTCACGGAAGCGCAGCTCGTTGTAGATGGCGAACGCCTCGGTCATCCACGCACTGCCATTGAGATGCAATGGCGAGGCACGCCCGCGCAGCATCCACTGCCCATGCATGGAGTGACCTGCTTCATGGGCGATCTCCACGTCACTTTCCAGATCGCCGCTGCGCAGCCCCACGAACAGCAGCGCCGGCGTGTCCGGTGCGAATATATGGAACGCGTCCTGGCTGCGGCTGCCCAGCACGGTGGCCAGGTCCATGCGCTTGTGCGCAGGATCCAGCAGCGCGCGCAGCTCGGCGACATACTCCGGCCCCAGCGGCTGCATGGCGTCGGCAGCGGTATCGCGCAGCTGTTCCAGGCTCAGCACCGGTGGCGTATAGCCAGCATCCGGCACGGTGGTATCCCACAACTGCGGCGACATCACACCGCTGCGCCCGGCGTGCTGCAGCAGCATGTCCTGATATCCACGACGCTCTGCCGCGTGGCGCTCGATCGCCGCCAGCGTCGCGTCGACCGTCTGCGTATCCATGCCCATGCGTCGATAGCCGCGTGCGGTGGCCGAGCCGTCGCCCTGCAGACGCGCGGCGGCATCATTCACCTGCACCAGGCCCAGCAGTACCGACGCCATCGGTTCACGGCGCGACTGCACGCCCTGCCAGTACCCCTTCCAGCCGGCCTCACGCAGCGCGCGGTCGGGATGCTGGGCCAGGGCCTGCTTGTCGGCGCCGGTATCCCAGCTGCGGCCAGCACCTTCGATACGCGGGAATTCCGCGCTGTGCATGATCTGCCGACGCAGGCGCGCGAACGTATCCAGCGCCGGATCGGCCAGTGCATCCACGGCATCATCCAGCTGCGCATTGGCCGGCGCCGCGCCTTCCTGCAGCGCGCGGGCGCGCAGGAATCCATAGGACGCCAGCCAGGGGGCATCCGCCGGCGCCTCACGCAGGGCGGCCCTGCCGGTACGGGCGATACGGCTGCACAGCCCCATCACCTGATCCAGCGCCTGCGCCGGGCGACGATCACGTGCGTTGCGCGCGGCCTGCAGATGCAGATACGCATGGTGACGCATGCACTGTGCCTGCAGCGCTTCGGCCTGGCGGAAGCGCGTGGCCGGCGCGCCCGCCGTGGCGCTCTGCAATGCCTCAACGCGCTCGCCCAGGGTGACCCGTGCCGCCTGTTCGGCGGCGGCGCTGGGGAAGTAAGCGCGGTCATCGGCGTGCAGCGACTGTGCGTGGGCGCCGAGGGAGGTGGTCATCGCCCACAGCGTGGCGATGACTACGGTAGTGGTGCGCATCCTGCGGGCCTGCATCGGCGTCTCCGTGCCTTGATCGGGCTTCGAGCCTAGCAGCCGCCGGTAGTCCGCGCCTGTCCCGATCTGGCCTCAGATCGACTCGTCTTCACGCTTGACCAGTGTCCAGCACGGCTTCTGCGCGAAGGTGTAGGTCTGCTGGTCGCTGCTGTCCGGCGTGCGGATCTGCACCTGCATCTGCCCATCGGCCACGGCCGTCACCTGCATCTCCCGGCCCTGCCCGGCCAGCCCGGCTGGATCGGGCATCACCGGCCATTCGACATCGGCCAATGCAGCCGGGCGTTCCACAGTGCGCGGCTCAGGCTCGGCGCCAGCGTCAACGTAGCTGTCCATCAGCGGATCGGCCGTTGCCTTTTCCTGCAGGGTGATCTCGTTGCCGAAGTGCTTCAGGAAGGTATCGAACGCCGGATGGGGGCACGCCGCGGTCGCCACTGCGGGCGCGGGTTCCACCGCCGTCGCTGTGCTGGCAGGTGCCGCTGCAGGGGCCGGGGCCTCAGCAGGCGCTGGCTGCGGCGCAGGCGTGCAGGCGGACAGCGCAAGGCCAAGGGCCGGTGCCAGCAGAGCAAGGGAACGGCGGGGCTTCATGGGATCGTCCTGATTCCGGTTTGGTCGCGCCATCCTATCCTGCCGCCTACAATCGCGCCTTCCCGCCTGTTCGAGATGCCCATGCGCCGCCTCCTGCTCCTGATCGGCCTGCTGCTGCCCGCCCTGTGGCCAGCCTTGGCGATGGCCATCGAGGTCCGTGAAGGCGACCTGCTGTTCGTCACCGCGGGTCACGGTGGCCTGAGCGCGGCAATCGACGATGCGACGGGAAAACAAGGGGCGCCCAGCTTCGACCATGTCGCGCTGGTGGCGTCGGCACCGCAGGGCTGGGAGGTGCTGCATGCCGACGAGAAGGGCTCGCGCCGGCAGACGCTGGACCAGTTCCGCCAGGATGCGCGTGGCAAGCAACGGCAGGTCGTGGTCTATCGCCTGCGCGCGCCGCCAAGGAATGCCATCACCGATGCAGTGGCCACCGCACGCACGATGCTGGGCAAGCCGTACAACACCGCCTATGTGTTGAACGACGAAAGCTACTACTGCTCGGACTTCATCGAACGCGCATTCCGTGCGCACCATGTGTTCGCGCTGCAGCCGATGAACTTCCGCAACCCGCAGACCGGTGAGATCTCCCAGCATTGGGTTGATCTGTATCGCGGCATGGGCCTGGACGTACCGCAGGGCCTGCCCGGTACCAACCCCAACGACATGGCCGCAGCGACGGTGCTGCAGCGGATCGGTGTGCTCGAATAAGCGAAGCCCCGCACGGGGCGGGGCTTCGTCGGTGATGGATGGCGGCTGCCAGGATCACTCTTCCTCGTCCTGCCCGCCCTGCTGCTGGTTCTGGTTGCGCTTCTGCTGTTCCTGCTGCTGTTGCTGCTGCTGGTCGCGGCCGCGTTCCTGCTGCTGATCCTGCTGGTTCTGCTGGCCCTGCTGCTTCTGGTTCGGGTTCTGGTTCTGCTGTGCCATGTCCGATCTCCAAATGCCACGCGCGGAATGCGGTGGACGGGGCCATCGTCGGCAGCGATTGGTTAACCATGCGTTGTGAGCGGGCTACACCTGTGTGTACGCGCGTGAATGAACCCGCGCCAGCCCTTGCGGCACAAGCCACTGAAGGATTCATGCGGGTTTGGAATGTGGTCATGCTGCAGCCGGAAACGAACGCATTCAGCAGCCTGCACCGGCGTAGCGCGCGCAGAGGGGCCTGCCCCTTCGGTCCCGTCTGCAGCACGCAGGCAGGTTTGCGGATCGAGCGCGGGCTCGGCGCTGCACCCGTTACGGCATCACCGGCGGCACATAGACCAGCGTCATGCCCAGCAGCCACAGCAACCCCAGCACCAGCGGGATGTGCACCAGCAACTGGATGAAGGTGAAGCCGACGATGTCGCGGGCCTTCAGGCCGAGCACGCCCAACAGCGGCAGCATCCAGAACGGATTGATCAGGTTCGGCAGCGCTTCGGCCGCGTTGTAGACCTGCACCGCCCAGCCCAGGTGCGCCTTCAACTCGTTCGCGGCCTGCATCACGTACGGCGCTTCGATGATCCACTTGCCGCCACCGGACGGCACGAAGAAGCCCAGCACCGCCGAATACACGCCCATCACCAGCGCGAACGTATCGGTGCTGGCCACGTGCACGAACAGGCTCGACAGCCGATGCGCCAGGGTCTGGCCATCGCCACCGGCGGCGTGGGTGAGGATCATTGCGATGCCGCCGTACAGCGGGAACTGGATAAGCACACCGGTGGTGCTGGGTACCGCCTTGGCCACCGCGTTGAGGAAGCTGCGCGGGCGCCAGTGCAGCAGCAGGCCCAGCGAGATGAACATGAAGTTGTAGGTGTTGAGGTTGGCAATTGCGCTGACCAGGGGCTTGTTGGCGAACTCGTTGAACAGCCAGCCGAAGGCCAGCAACGAGAGCAGCACGGTCAGCAACGGGCTGTATTCCAGCCACTCACCGGGCCGCGTGCGGCGCTGCAGCGGTTCCGGTTCGGCCTGTGCGGCACCCGGAAAATCCTCGGCGGTGCGCGCACTGCCGGCGGCAGGTGCGGTCAGCCAGGCGATCAGCAACGAGACCAGAATCAACACGGCGGTCAGCACAATCGACTGCCACAGGAAGATGGTTTCGGTGAACGGCAACACGCCGGTGATCTCCACCAGCCCCGGCGGCATGCTGGCCGGATTGGCCTGCAGCTGTGCAGCCGACGAACTCAGGCCCATCGCCCACACCGCGCCCAGGCCCAGATAGGCCGAGGCTCCGGCAGCGCGATAATCCATGCGCAGCTCGCTGCGGCGGGCCAGCGCGCGCACGAGCAGACCACCGAACACCAGCGAGAAGCCCCAGCTGAGCAGCGAGGCCAACATGCTGACCAGGCCGACGTACACCACTGCGCCGCGACCGGTGCGCGGTACGCGGGCGAGGAAGTCGATGAAGCGCGCCACCACTGGCGCAGTGGCCAAGGCATAGCCACCGATGACCACGAAGGCCATCTGCATGGTGAAGGGAATCAGGCTCCAGAAGCCGTCGCCGAAGGCGCTGGCGGTGGCCTGTGGGGTGGCGCCAAAGCCCATCGCCGCCACCGCGACGATGACCACGCCGAGCACCGCGAACACATAGGCATCGGGGAACCATTTTTCCGCCCAGGCGGCCGAGCGCAATGCTGCACGCGCCATCCAGCCGTCCTGTACTGCTGCCGTCGAAGCCATCACCTACCCTCCCAGGTTCGATGGCCTGATTCTGGGCGGTGGGGTGCGGGCTGTCTGCCACCTATTGGTCGTAGGTGGCAGGATGCCCGGCGCTGTGCGCCGCCGCCCGAGCATGGGCTCGGGCGCTACGCATAATCCGTGTAGAGCCGAGCCCACGCTCGGCTGCGCTTCTCAACGCAGCGCCAGATCCACGGCGATACCGGCAAACAGCGCGGCGCCCACCCAGTTGTTGTGCAGGAACGCCTTGAAGCACGGTCCACGCTCGCGGTCGCGGCAGATCCAGAATTCGTACACCACCAGCAGCGTCGCCAGCGCCACGCCGGCCAGGTAGTAACCGCCCAGCCCACCGCGCACGCCCACCAGCGCCATCGTTGCCAGGAACAGTGCGTACAGCACGCCCTGGATGACCAGGTCCAGATCGCCGAACAGGATCGCGGTGGAGTGCGAACCCATCTTCAGGTCGTCTTCGCGGTCGACCATGGCGTACCAGGTGTCGTAGGCGGTGGACCACAGGATGTTGCCGGCATACAGCAGCCAGCCCAGCATCGGCACCTCGCCCTGCACGTCGGCGAAGGCCATCGGAATGCCCCAGCCGAACGACATGCCCAGGTATACCTGCGGCAGATGCGTGTAGCGCTTCAGGTAGGGATAGCTGACCGCCAGGAACACGCCGATGAAGCTCAGGGCGATGGTCAGGCCGTTCAGGGTCAACACCAGGCCGAAGGCCACCAGCATCAGTACCGCGAACAGTGCCAGCGCCGCACGGCCGCTGATCGCGCCGGTCGCCAGCGGCCGCGCCTTGGTGCGCTCGACATGCGGGTCGAGCCAGCGGTCGGCATAGTCGTTGATGACGCAACCGGCCGAGCGGGTCAGCCAGACGCCGGCGGTGAACACGAACAGGGTCCACAGCGGCGGCAGGCCGCCCGCAGCCAGCCACAACGCCCACCAGGTGGGCCACAGCAGCAGCAGCGTGCCGATCGGGCGATCGGCGCGCATCAGACTCCAGTAATGCCGCCAGCGCGGCGTCGGCACCGTATGCGGCGCGGAAAGGGGGGTATCAGCCATGGCACTAGGATACTCCTGTGCCTTCTGACCGACTTTGCCGGCGGGGGGAGATTTGTGCGGCGAAACTGGATAGAATGCCCATCCCGCACCGCCTCATTGCGTTGCGATGCCCGCCCCGGCCCTGGCCGACGGCGCGGCGGTTCCACCACGCGCTCGTAGCTCAGCCGGATAGAGTAGTGGCTTCCGAAGCCATTGGTCGGGGGTTCGAATCCCTCCGGGCGCGCCATCTTCCCTCAGTCTTCCGCCCCCGCCCGCCACCACGGCATGGCGCGCTGGTCGTGGATTCATTCGGCTTCCCGATCCCCCGCTGCGGCTCTGTTGACGCCAGGCTGGAAGGGAACCGAGCGGTGAGCGCAGCCCTGCACGTCGCGGACGATGATCGAGAATTCCTCCGCAGCGCCGATCGCGCCGGGCAGAAACGCGCCGTCGCCGTCGAACAGCACCGTCATTGCCTCGCCAGGGGCGATCGACAGCCGTGCTGCCGGAGGCGCAACTTCTTCGAGGATGACATTGAAGGACCGCCACGCCTGTTCGTCAATCCGACGAACCTCTACGGTGGCTGCCCTGGCATACAGGCGTCTGTCGGCGCTGGCCAGCAACAGCTGCAGTGGCCGAGAACCATGCGGATTGATCTGGAAGCGGCCGTAGGTCATGCCATCCACCCGTGCGATGCCGGCATAGGTGATGACGACTGTCGGGCATGAGTCCGCGCGTGGTTCTTGGGCAGCGCATGCGGTCAGGCCAATGGCCAGACAGAGGACGAGATGCTTGGTCACGCCGCAGATCCTCCATTGATGTTCCGCGTGCCGCCTACCGGATGATCCGGCAGCGACGGCAGGGCACCTGCACCCTGCCGCTGCTCGACTCTTCAACGCACTAAAGCGCCGCCGAGCATCTGCCGAACACGTTGGCGGGCTTATCCCGCAGGCTCACGGCAACCACCCGGTGCTTCTGCTCGCCGCACCCACCCATGACCCCATACATGATGAGAAGTCCCTTGTCGTTGACGTAGCCGATGAACGTGCCATTCCCTTCATCCGAAGCGGCCCTGACGAGATAGAGGCTCTCCCCGGGTGCTGGCTTCAGGCCACTCAACGGCCTTGAACCGATCTTCCCTTCAACCTCTGATGCCGATACCGCGACCAGTGAATTCTTCAACATCCACTCCGCAATGGCGGCTTCACTATCCGGATCAAGCGTGGAAATGCGGTCAAGCGGCAGAGTCGTGGAATTGCCAGGGAAGATCGCATCGGATGAAACATCTACCCAGTCCGATCTCCATTCCGTATGTTGAAATTTGTTGATGCTGCACCCGCCCAGCATTGGCAAGAGCAGCAGCGCTGCGCGCAGCATGGCTTCTATTTGCACTTTAATCTCCTCTTAATGCTCTCCCTAACCCGATCATCAGGCAGACCCAGATGCTCTGCCATGATGTTCCCCTCCCACCCGGGAACGGGGGCTGTGCTGCGCGGATTCGTTGACGTCACGTCATACATGTCCGTTCGTCCATCGATCATGAACTTCATTAGATGCCCAGCCTCATGGGCAGCCGTCCATTCACTTGCACCTGCATACCATGTCCCGACGCTCCCCCCTCTGACGTTGGAGACGCCATTACCCAAGGGAACATCCACTCGATTCATCCGGCCTTTCGTGGGCTGACTAACTGTGACCTTGAATCCTGGAGCGGACCATGTGGATTCAATAGAGTTAATCATTCTGTTCACCACTTCAGGACTTGCGCCGTCCCCACTGAACTTAATCGGGATGTCAATGTTGACTCCGCCATCCTCACACGTGCAATTTGCCATCAAGCCTAGCGGATCTGAGGAACCCAGCGAGTTGCTCGAGACATAAGAATACGTCGAAATCCCGCCGTCCAACCCAATCGGATCACTCTGCGAGTACCGCCCCACCGCCGGGTCGTACTCCCGCTGGTAGTTGTAGAACAAGCCACTCGCATCCGTCGCCTGCTGCCCCGGGAAGCGCAGCGCCAGATCAAACATCACGCCATCCCCATCGGGATCATTGGCCGGTGCCTGATCGCCAAACACCTCACTCTTGTTGCTCCACTCCCAGATCGCGACATCCCGCACGGGGTCGATCACTACTCGCGGCGTACCCAAGTGATCGGGCTGGATGTACGCCAGCTCCGGCACGCCCGCGGCTGGTGTCTGGATCAACGCCACCGGGTAGTTGTCCAGCCAGATCGCCTGCTGCTGCGCCTGCCCGGTCGCCGAATAGTTGCCAACCCACTGCCCGGCTTCGTCATAGACCGTGACCTGCGCATTGCCACTGGCCGGTGCGCGCAGCACGCGCTCACCGCGATGGTTGTAGCCGTAACTCTCCACTACAGCAGCGCCCTGCTTCACCGCATTCATGCGGTTGGCATCGTTGTAGGCAAACGTCTTGCTGCCAATGCTGGTGGTGTTGCCTGCGGCATCCTGGTTGCGCGCCTGACCATCCACAGCAATCAGGCGATGGCTGTCAACCGGATAGGTGTAGCTTGCGGTCCCGACCGAGGTGGTCAGTGAGGTACGGTTGCCGGTGGCGTCGTAGCCATAGGTTTCAATCGGCGTACCCGTGGCGCCATCCTGGGTCTGGGTCAGGCGGCCCAGTGTGTCGTAGGCGTATTTAGCAAGCACCTCAGAACCTGCACCGCTCTTCAGCTCGGTGATCGAACCAACGGGATCGTAGCCATAACCCAGTGACAGGCCGCCTGCCGCGGGGTCATGCACCGCCTGCGGGCGGTAGTCCAGATCCAGTGGGCGCTGCAGTTGGCGCCCATTGCCGTAGGTCCAGCCGGTCGCCGGCCCGAAGGCTGCATAGGTCACGTTGTTGACCACCACCTGCCGGGCCTGTCCCGGGCGAGTCAGCCCAATCTGGCTGATACGACCCAGGGCGTCGCGTACGTAGTCCGCCACACTTCCGTCCGGGTAGGTCAATGCGGTCAGGCGACCAGATTTACTGTACGCATAGCGCAGTGTGCTGGCCACGCCATTGATCGTCTGCACCTTGCGGGTGACCTGGCCGAAGCGGTCATGGCAGTACACGGTGCTGCCATTGGCGTGCAGCACCTGACCCAGGCGACCCTTGGCGAAACGCTCGTCACTGGCACATACCGCTGGCGCGGTGTCGTAGTGATAGCCCACGTCCAGGTTGGGATCAGGATAGGCGATACCGACCAGTCGATTGAGCGCGTCGTAGCTGTAGGTGGCAGTCACGCCGCGCGCATCGGTGCGGGTCTTGCGATTGCCAGCAGCATCAACAGTGAAAGTAGCACTCCCACTGTCCGGGCTGACCTGCCCGGTCAGATCACCAAAACCATTGTAGGCATACGTGGTGTGCAGCCCCTTCGGGTCGGTCACCTGGGTGACTTGATCCAAGGCGTTGTAGCTGGAGCGGATCTCCGCAGCAACGCCGCCCACGTCCTGCAGGGTCTGCGCCAGGCGGTTCAGCGGATCGTACTGCTGGCTCGTCACCCGCTGCAGAGCATCGGTGACCGACTGCGGATTGCCATTGGCGTCGTACGCAAAGCCGGTGGCGTTGTTGCCGGCATCCTTCAGCGTGGTCAACTGCCCTAGAGTGTTGTAGACGCGGGCCAGCGTGCGGCGCAGCGTCCCCCCTGCATCGACCGTATTTTCCTGCAGACGGTTGCCGGCATTGTCCAGGGTGTAGTGAATGGTGTTGCCGGCACTGTCCGCAATGTCCGTCAGCCGCTGGGCGGCGTCGTAGACATAGGTGACGCTGCTGCCGTCGGGCTCGGTGACCTGCTGCACGTGGCCGGTGGGCCAATAGCTCAGTTGGGTGCTTCGGTCTTCGGCAGTAGTGGCGCCACGCGCGGTGATCGACGTCGGCCAGCCACGCGGATGATAGGTGTAGTCGGTCACCACGCCATTGGCATCGCGCACCGATAGTGGGCGCCCCAAGGCATCGTAAGCGAGTGTTTCAACGGTATGGCCCAACGCACTGGTGATGCTGCGCAGATCACCCTTGCGGAACGCACAGGTACCGTTGGTCGCACACCCCGCATCATCGGCGGTGTACCAGGCATACGTCACAGTATCGGCCACGTCCGTACGCGGACCGTCGATGCTTCGCAGTAGGCCCACCTGCGGGCAATCCGGACCTTCGGCCTCGCAGTAGTTCTGCGTGGTCACGCGGGTCTGGTTGGTCGTGGTATCGCGCACGGTGACGCTGGTCGGCTGCAGGCGCGCGTTGCGGGTGATGCGGGTCTCCTGGTTACCGACGGTCTGCTGCACCAGGCGATTGCTGTCGAGCGCGACACGCGTCTCGCTGACGCGTTGCTGGGGTGTTCCAGACGCTTCGGTGGTGGTTGTCACGGTCACAGCACCGGCCGTAGGGTCGTTGGCCTCGGTGTAGGCGTACTGGGTAACCACGCCACGTCGGTCGGTGGAGGACTGCAGGCGACGGCGGAAGTCCGTGCCCTCTGGGAGGTAGGTACGGCCGGCGGTGCCGTTGCTGTCGGTGATGCCATTGACCTTGCGTGGCAGGCCACTGCTGCCACTTGCGGTAAGCGCGTACGTGCTCTGCTTGCCGAGTGCATCGGTGACGATGACCGGGCCGGCAGTCGTGTAATCCAGCCGTACCCCATCAATGCCGACGTCAGCCTGTGTGCAATCGCCCGAATGACGGCTACAGGTCACCCGCCCCTTGGCATCGTAGCCATACCAACTGTAGCGCCGGTTGTCCTCGGCCGTAACGCCGGTCAGATGTCCAGGGAAGCGCGTGTCTTCGTAGTGATAGGTCCTTGCTCCACCGTCAGCATAGGTGACAGTGGTCAACTCGCCTGTCACGGAGTATCCGTACGCCGCCACCAGTTGGCCGGCTATCGACATCGTCGAGATCAGTGCATCGTCGCCAGGCGCAGCGTACTGGATATCCAAACGACGGCCAGTGGAATGGGTGATGCTGAGCAGCCGGCCACGAGCGTCATGCGCATAGACCAATGACGTGCCGTCCTCGAAGTCGCGGCGCTGCATGCGACCTTCCACATCGAACAGAACGCGCTCTTGGACACGCGATAGCAGCCAGTTACCCCCCTGCTGCATGGCACGATCACCACTGCCGTCAACAGCTTCGTATTGCGCTCCCACCTTTTGGAAGGCTATCTGGCCGCCATCTCCCTCGATCAGCCCGACTTTCAGCTCGGTGCTCGGGGGGAACGTCGAGTCATCCACCGCAGCCGCAAGCCGGAGATTGTGCGAGTGCGTCCAGCCTGTGCCCAGCGCCCCGCCTGCGGTATTGGTAAGGGAATGATAGTGGCGACGGAAGCTGATCCAGCCGAGATCGAAATCAAGTTCTGGTTGGGATTTGTCACCTGTTGTCGGGTCACAAGGATTTCCCACTGGACACTGCTGAGGCGGGATTGGAGTGCTCGTATAGGCGAACATCGGCGACATCATGGGCTCATCCTGCTGAAGCAACGAGCACATCTGGATGGATTCATCCCACTTCATGCTGGAACGGTTCGGACACACGGCAGTTCTGTCGCGCCGCGCGTGCTCCCAGCTCTTCACCTCCCTGCATTTCTGCGTACTAGCGAAGAAGTAATTGGCTGTGTAGTGAAACTTTTTGTCTTCGTGAGTGATGCTTCCGTCGTCACCTTGCCCAAGTCCCGGAAACTCCGCCCAGTCCTCCTCCACAAGCGTGGTGGCCGGACACTGGGGATCGCTCACGCGAAGGGCGAGGATCGCACTGCGGACTTGATCTTCGGATGCATACTCCTGTTCTGAGTATGTGTAGACCCAGTCGGTGCTGACGATCGCTTCCGGCTTTGCGCGGTAGTCGTAGATGACCTTGCTTGCCAGCACGCGCTGCCGCTTGACCTCCCAGACGAACGGCTTGTCGACCTCATACCGGGCAAAGAAGGCCCTGATGTCCTTCTGCACCGCAGCTTCGGTGCCCCGCGGCTGGCCCATCGACAGGTAGCTCTCCCACTTCTTCTGCACCTCCTGCGCCTGCACCGCAGTGGTACCTACGCACCCCAGCGCGGTCATCGCCAGCGCTGCGTACGAAAGATCCTTCAATCGCTTCAACATCCCTGTTCTCCATCCTGGGCGGTTACCGCGCCGGGAGGAACGAAGGCGCTTGGGCAGCCATTGCCCCTTCCCGCCCTGCTTCGGATCGTCCCTGTTCCGGATTGCAGCGTGGCCGCATGGGGACGTTATCTCCGATATGGGTTACGCATTCAAGTCAGAAACTGTGGAACAGGTTGAATTTCAGAGTTTTCTGATAGTCGCCAGCCATCTATGACGGACGGCAGATACAAAAACGCCGGGCAGTACCCGGCGTTTCCGTCACAACGTGGAAGGGTGCAGACCTCAATACTTACCATCAAACGCAAAGATCGGCTTGCGCTGCTTCCACGCACCCGCAGTGAAATCCGGGAACTCCAGCGTCTGGAAACTGTTGGCGATCGACTGCTCGCTCAGCGGCGTGATCGCGCTCCAGGTCACCGCATCGTAGATGTCGATCGGCATCGGTGCCTTGGCCTTCAGCGCTTCCACGAACGCATGGATCACGAACCAGTCCATGCCACCGTGCCCTGCACTCGCAGCAGTGTCGGCATTCTGCTTCCACAGCGGATGCTCGTACTGGTCCTGGTACGTCTTGAACTCTTCCCACTGGTGCGGCGGGCTGCGGCCTTCGATGTGGATCGAATGGTTCACGTCCATCCACAGGCCCTTGGTGCCCTGCACGCGGAAGCCCATCGAATACGGTCGCGGCAGCGAGGTGTCGTGCTGCAGCAGGATGGTCTCGCCGTTCTCGCAGGCCAGCGTGGTGGTGACGATGTCGCCGAGCTTGAACTTCACCTTGGTGCTCGGGTGGGTGGTGCCACCACTCTTGGCTACGGTGTAGTCGTGCAGCCCGCGCGCCTTGGTGGCGAATGCGTTGATGTGGGTGAAGCGGTTGCCGCGGTTGATGCCGGTATACATCGCGCACGGGCCGATGCCGTGGCTGGGATACAGCTCGCCATTGCGCTCCACCGAATGCTCGGTGCGCCAGCGTGCTTCACTCCAGCCCTTGGGGCCGAATTCCACGCCGCTGTCGTAGGGCTGGTTCGGGTCGCCGGAATTGAACTTCACCCCGCGCAGGTCGTGCTGGTAGCCGGCCTGCAGGTGCACCAGCTCGCCGAACAGGCCCTGCCGCACCATCTGCAGCGCGGCCATCACGTCGCGGCGGTAGCAGACGTTTTCCAGCAGCATGTACGGGGTGCCGGTGGACAGCTGGGTCTTCAGCACGTCCCAGTGATCCTGCAGGGTGATGCCGGCCACCACTTCACAGCCTACGGCCACGCCGGCCTGCATCGCGGCAATCGCCATCGGTGCGTGGTATTCCCACGGTGTGGCGATGATCACACCGTCGATGCCCTTCTGTTCCAGCAGGCGCTTCCATGCATTGATGTCACGGTCCTGGCCGTAGGTCTTCGGCGCAGGCTTGCCCGCCTTGCTGACCATCTCCACCGCGCGACCGAGCATGATCGGCTCGATATCGCACAGGGCAACGACTTCCACGTCGTCGCGGCGCACCAGTTCCTTCAGCAGCACCAGGCCACGCATGCCGGTGCCGATCACGGCCAGGCGCACCTTGCGGCCACGTGCCCATGCCGGGGTCTGCGGCAACAGGCTGCTGGCGGCGACAGCGGCGCTGGCCGCGATGAATTCCCTACGCTTCATGGCAAACACTCTCCTCTTGAAGGCGCGCCAGCCTTGGCCGGCGCGCCTGGTCACGCAAACGGAATTACTTGAACCGGTAGCCGATGGTCACACTGTAACCACGACCGAAGATGGTGGCGTAGTCACTGGAGTCACCCAGGAAGCTGTTCGGATCGTAGAACGGCAGGCGGTTGAACAGGTTCTTGACGGTGAAGCTCAGGTTCCAGGCATCGTCCGGGCGCCAGGTGACGCTCATGTTGGCCGTCCACCACGACGGTGCACCATCGCACTTGCTCTTCTGCAGTGCCAGGTAGCCGCCGGTGCAGGTTTCCTTGTTGTTGCTCACTTCGTCGACCTGGTCGGTGGCCCACTTGGTGCCACCCACGTAGTTGACGAACATGCTGGTGGTGACCTGCTTGTAGGTCCAGTCGGCATTCAGCGTCGCGCGCAGGCGCGGGTTGTTGTAGTAGCCCACCACGTCGCCGTAGAACCAGCCGTTCTGTTCATCCATGTAGAAGCGGTTGCGGTTGGCGATGGTCGCGGCCAGGCCGATGTTCAGCCCACCCCATTCACCCAGCGAGAAGCGGCTGCGCGCGTCGATGTCGAAGCCATCGATCAGGGTCTTGCCGCGGTTCTTGTACTGGCCCACCACGCTGGCCACGTTGCCGGCCGAGTAGCCCGGCAGCGTTCCCGGGCAGCTCACACCGCTTGCCGGGTCGGCGCACATCGCCGCCAGCTGCGCCAGATTGGCGCGATCGCTGTCGGTGATCGGCGAACGCGACGACGAGATGATGTCTTCGGCGCGGCGGTAATCCGGGGCGACGATCTCGTTGTCGCGGTAGATGAACCAGTAGTCGGCCGACACCGACAGCCAGGTGGCCGGCTCATAGACGAAGCCCAACGTGACGATCTTTGCCTTCTCCGGCTTCAGGTTCTGGTTCGGCTGGGTCATGCGCGCCACGGTGCGGCTACAGTCCACGTTGAGCAGGCTCTTGCCCAGGTCGACATCACCGCCGCGCTGCGATTTCAGCAGCAGGTTGGCGATGGCGTTGGTCTCGGCGCAGCGCAGTTCATCGCGGAAGCCACCCAGCTGCGCATACACGCCGCCGTTGCCGGACTCAGCCAGGCTGGGGGCGCGGAAGCCGGTGGAATAGGTACCACGCAGCATCAGCTGGTCGAAGGCCTGGTACTTGAAGCCGATCTTCGGCGCGACGTTGGCGCTGAAGTTCGGATACTTGTCCACGCGCACGGCGGCATCCAGTTCCAGCTTCTCGGTGATCGGCGCCACCGTTTCCGCGAACAGTGCATAGGTGTTGCGCGCGCCATCGAACCACGAGCCACCCTGCTGGGTGATCAGGCCGGCGGCCGCGTCGGCGTTGCCGGGGGTGTAGAAGGTTTCGCGGCTGGCGTTGAAGCCGAACGCGGCGCGCATGTCACCGGCCGGCAGCTTGAACAGCGGGCCCTCGATCTTGCCGTCCAGGGTATGCAGGCGCGTCCACGACTGGATGTCGAACGTCGGGAAGGCGCCGCGGATCAGTGCGCCGTTGGCCTCGCTGATCTCGCCGAACTTGTACGCCGGATGATCGGAGATGATCACCCGGCCTGTGCCCGGGTCGATGCTGTACGGGCCGAAGGCCTTCTCGAAGCCCTTCACGTTGACGTTGATCGTCTGGTAGGTGGTCGAGTGCGTGCCGGCGGTGGCGAATGCGGTTTCCCAGTTCCAGTCACCGACGTTGCCACGCGCGCCGGTCAGCACGCGGTAGCTCTTGTCGGTGTTGCGCTGGCCGAAGTAGTTGGCGCCGGCATCCTGCAGCAGGTACTGCAGGCCGACCACGCCACCCATCATGGCCTTCAGCTGAGGGCTGGCGTGGTTGTACTCGTTGTTCGGGCCCAGGAACGGATACAGGAACTGGTTGACGTTGTTGCCGGTATCGCGCGAGAACCAGCTGGTCGGGTTGCCGGTGGTGGTGCCGTAGCTGCGCGGCGTACCGCCGTTGGCACGCAGATCGATATCGGTATAGGTGGCCTCGGCGAAGATCTCGGTGCTGTCGCCCACCAGGAAGGTGCCGTTGAGGTAGGCGGTGTTGCGCTCGGATTTGGCGCCCGCGTCGATCTCGTTGTTCATCCAGGTTTCCCAGACGCAACGCGGACCGGCGGCTTCACCCTGCAGTACGTTCTGGCAGCCCGGCGCGGCTTCCTGCACGCGGCGGCCGGTGACCGGATCGAAGGCGAAGTAGCTGCCCGGGTTGAACTGGCCCGGCTTGCTGCCCACGCCCAAGCGCAGGTTGTTCAGATAGTTGGGGTTGTTGACGTAGTACTGGTCCGGGCGCTTGTCATAGAAGTCGGCCAGCGGGATCGCGTCGCGGCGGTACATGTTCACCGCGCCGTAGATGTTGAAGCGGTTCTCGGTGAGGTCACCGAAGCCGGCGGTGATGCTGGCCTGGCGCTCGCCGTAGGAATCGATGCGCGAGGAGGTGTCATTGGTGAAGCTGATCTCCGCGCCCTGGAAGTTGCGCTTGGTGATCACGTTGATCACGCCGGCCACTGCGTCGGTGCCGTACACGGCCGAGGCGCCGTCGGTCAGCACTTCCATGCGTTCGATGGCGGCGGCGGGAATCGCATCGATGTTGACAAACTGGGTCTGGAAGCCGGCTGGCGCGCCGTAGTACGACAAGCGACGGCCATTCAACAGCACCAGCGTGCCCTGTGCGCCGAGGCCGCGCAGGTTGGCCTGCGATGCGCCGTCCGAGCCGGTGAACAGCGAGCGCGAATCCTGCTGCGCTGGCCGCGCGGCCGGCAGGTTGTCGAGCACCTGCAGCAGCGTGCGCGCACCCATGTTCTGGATGTCCTGCTTGCTGATCACCTGCACCGGCGAGGCGGTTTCAACGTCGGTGCGGCGGATGTTGGAACCGGTGACCTCGATGCGGGCCAGGTCGGTGGCCTTGTCCTTGCTCTCCTGGGCGAAGGCAGGAACGGCGACCGACAGCAGCACGCCGGCAATGGCCAGCGACAGCGGTGCGATCGAGCGACAGGGGGGGCGGTGGTGGCGGGCGGGCAACATCGGGGTTCTCTCCTGGCAGGGGTGCGGCGCGAATGGTGGATCGGCGGGCAAAACGCTCCCGGGCCACGGCCCCCACAGTCGTGGTGAAGCCGTAGTCGGAATGGGCGGGGGAGGAGCGGTGTTACGTGGCGGTCATGGGGCGACGATGCTGGCGGAGTCGCCCTCCTGGCCGATCAGCACGGCGTTGGCCCAGTTGGCACAGACCTGGGCGGGTTGGCTGCCCTGCGCACCCAGCGTGCGCAGGCTCAGGGTGGAAAGGCCACGGATATCCAGCTCAGGCTTGACCACACCGGGCGCCTTCACCAGGCCGCTGTCGTACAGCAGATGGTTGTCACCCCAGACCTGGAACTGCAGGCCACCGGCCGTGCGGCAGGCGTCGTCGATGCCGAGGTCGGCGCGCAGCAGGCGCCAACCACCCTGCAGGCGCAGGTCGATGCGGCTGCTGGCGGCTACGCCGAGGCCCCGGCGGAACTGCAGGCCGTTCATGCGCATGCCGGCGTCACCAGTGAACGCCTTGTCGGCGCGCACCTGGCTGGCCAGCGCGGCCGGCACCGGCAGCTCGGAGAGATAGCGCTGCCGGGCCGGTCGCTCCGGTTCCTGGTGTTCGAGGATGTGGAAGGTGGACAGGGCAATCGGGCCGACGTCGCGCGGTTGCAGCGCATCGAAGGCACGCGCACTGCCCTGCGCGGCAGTCACCATCGGATCGGTACTGCTGGCGCCATCACCTTCGGGGTTCTGCACGCTCAGCACGCGGAAGCGCAGCAGGCGGCCGGCGTGGGCCGGGAAGTCGATGCGCTGCACGCCTTCCTTCAGCTGCAGGTGGCCGCGGGCGATGGGCTCTCCCCATTCGCCATTGCTGTCACCCAGGTACACCTCGTAGTCGCGCACCTGGCCGTGCTTCCAGTTCTTGTCGTTGCGCGGTGCGATGTCGATGCCATCGATCATCCTGCGTTCGCCGAAGCCGATCACCCACTCATGGGCACCGGTGCGCACGGCCTGGTTGCGCACGCTGCGGAACCACGTGGCCGGATCATCATCGAAGGCATTTTCCAACGCATGGCCGGGTTCTTCGGCCGGGCGGTTGACCACCAGCAGGCTGTCGGCCGGCAGTTCGCGGCCCAGCACCGGTGCGGCCGGGTAGGCATCGTCGGCGGCCGCTGCGGCGACGGCGAAGTCCAGCTGCAGCTGCAGCGGCTGGCGGATGTCCTGCGCAGTGGTGCGTACATGCAGGGTGCCGCGACGCTCCTTGGCGTCGAAGTACCAGCCCTCGTTGTCGCTGTTGAACGCGGTCGCGTCGGCCAGCGCAGGCAGCATGCGGCCAGCGGCCTGCACTGCACGCGGCGCCTGCCGGCTGAGCACACGCAGGCCATAGCGTCGCTGCGCCAGCTGGCCGTTGTACTGGCCCTGCACCGGATCGATCTGCACCTGCACCGGGCCACTGCCCTGGGCAGGCGCCTGCACGCGGATCAGCTGCGTGCTCGACTCGCCCTGCTGGTAGCGGCGGGTGTTGCCATCGTCTTCGTACAGCACGTACTGCGAATCTCCCTGCGGGTACAGATCGAAGGTCACTTCATCGAGGGGTTTCTCGCCGTCGAACAGCATCGACGGGTACATCGGCAGGATCGCACCGGCACGCACGAACAGCGGCAGCGTGGCCAGGTCCACCTGGCGGTCAAGCTGGCGGCCATCGGCGGCGGCCTGCACGCGACGACCATCCCAGTAGTCGATCCATCCGCCGGCAGGCAGGTGGATGTCGCGGCGCCAGCCACGGCTGGCGGCCTGGCTGCGGTACACCGGTGCGACCAGCAGGTCGCGGCCCAGCAGGAACTGGTACTTGTAGGTTTCATCCTGCGCGTGCGGATCGCGCGGGTTGTCCCACATCAGGCCACGCACCGGCGGTGCACCGGTCTGCGCGGCCTCGTGCACCAGCCCGTACATGTACGGGGTCAGGCGCATCTTCAACTTCAGGTAATCGCGGTTGATGCTGCGGTAGGGCTCGTCGTACCACCACGGATGCTTGCGTGCGTTCGACGACCAGCCGCTCATGCCCATCAACACGGGAGTGAACGCCTTCCACTGCAGGTCACGGGTGAAGGTCTCGGCGCTGCCGCCGAAGATCGCATCCACATCGCCACTGGCGTAGGCCATGCCGGACAGGCCCGAACCCACCAGGGTCGGCACATGCCAGCGGATGTAATCCCAGCTGCTGCTCTGGTCGCCGGTCCAGGCCACGGCATAGCGCTGGATGCCGGCCCAGCCCATTACCGTCCACAGGAACGGGCGCGAATCGGAATTGTCGAGGATGCCGTTGAATGCCTGGCGGTTGGCATCCATCGCGAACTGGTAGCCCTTGCCGGTCCAGGCCACATCCAGCTTCTGCACGCGGCTGCCGGCCTTGCCCACTTCCCAGGCGATCTTGTCGACGCCGTTCTCGGTCCACAGGCCAGTGCGGAAGCCATATCCGGCCAGGCCCTTCACGGTTTCCGGCAACTGCTTGTAGCCGCAGCCGTAGCCATCGTTGGGCAGGATCCAGCCGCCGGGCATGTCGTTGGCGCGGTACTGCTTGGCCACGCTGTCGATCACATCGGGGGTGGTGCCGGTCGGGCCGTCGCTCCAGCCTTCGGGCACGGTGCCGGGCTTCTTGCTGTTGTCGCCGTCGTTGTAGCAATCGGCATCGCCGTAGGACAGCGCCCAGCGCGCGACCATGTTCGGGCGGCCGGTCAGCTGGGTGTAGCGCTCGATCAGCTTCGGGAGATCGGCGCCAACGAAGTAGTAGGCATCGAAGCGGTCTTCGCGATGCAGCAGGGTGGCCTGGTCGCTCTGGCGCAGGTCGTAGCTGCCGTCGCTCCACGTGTTGCGCAGCATGCCCCAGCCACGGCTGCTCAGCAGCATCGGCGCCGGGCTAGGGCGATCGCCCTCTTCCCAGCCGCCGGAGTACGAGACTTCCAGTTCGCGGCCCTTGAACTGGTAGCGGCCGTTCTGCTGGCCACCACCGTAGTAGCCTTCATCGGCCTGCGAGGACAGCACCTGCACGCTCTGCGCGGCATCCAGGTCCAGCGGCTGCAGTTCCTGCCACAAGGCGGTGGGCTGGCCGTTGTCCAGGCGCTCCAGGCGCAGGCGCAGCGGCTGCCGCTGTACATGCAGCACCAGTGCAGCGGTACGCACGCGGATCTCCTGCGCGTCTTCTTCCAGCTGCGCCTGCACGTTCGCCTTGGGCTGCGGCAGCACGATCGGCGCGGCCTTGTCGCCGGCGCCGGTCAGTTTGCCGTTGCGGCCGGCCTGCACGCGGATGATGTCGGTGGCCGGCAGTTCGATGCGGATGTGCGTGCCGTTGTCGGTCTGCAGGTCCCAGCCACTTACACCGTCGGTGCTGGCACTGGCGCTGACCGAGCGCAGGTTGCCGACCGGTGCGGCCTGGGCCGACAGGGACGCCGACAGCAATGCCGGCAACAGGGCCAGCAGCAGTGGCGAACGACGAACGCAGATTTCCACACGGACTCCCAACCCGTTCACCGGGCGTTTCGAAAGCGGTTGGGCCGACTCTAGGGCAGCGATTCGAAAGATGTCAACAAATTGAAAGGAAAAAGGAAGATATATTTATATGAAACGAAAGTTGTTGCGCTGCAATACTTTGTGTAAGCGCTTGCAGGCCCCTGTTAAGCATTGTGCGATACGGCATCTGGCGGTTTCTTTCGTTTCCAGCGGCATGCCGCACGGGGAAAGTCGGCACCGCAATATCTTTCTTTTTACTTTCGGTATTTGACATTTCGAAAGAAAACGCAGATGGTGCGCTGGCCCAACTGGAACCTCCGAATGGACGTCACCCTGCTTTCCGATGTGTCCGCCTGGCAGCGCCGCGGCGGAGCCGATACCGCTACCGAAATCGCCCAGCAGCCGGCGCTGTGGGAAGCCCTTGCACAGGATCTGTCGCGTGCCCGCGACCGCCTGCAGGCCTTCCTCGGCGACAGCCTCAATGACCCGAACCAGCGCGTGCTGTTCACCGGCGCCGGCAGTTCCGGCTTCATCGCCGAAATGGTGGCCGATGCCATCAACGCGCAGTGGCCGGCCGACGTGCGCGTGGTGCACACCACCAGCCTGCTCACCCACCCGGCGCTGTACCTGCAGCGCGACCGTCCGACCCTGCTGGTGTCGTTCGGCCGCAGCGGCTCCAGCCCCGAAAGCGTCGCCGCCGTCGATCGCGTGCGCAGCGACGTGGATGAAGCGCGCTTCCTCGACATCACCTGCAATGCCGATGGCGAACTGGCCCGTCGCGGCGCCGGCCGTGCCGATACCTGCACCCTGCTGATGCCGTCGGCCAGCTGCGACCGCGCCTTCGCCATGACCAGCAGCCTGACCTGCATGCTGCTGGCCGCGCTGACCGTGTTCGACCGTTCGCCGTGGGATGCGCGCATCGCGCGACTGAAGCAGATTGCCGGTCTCGCCCGCGAAGGCCAGGCGCAGTGGGACGCGCCCGTGGCCGCGCTGGCGCAGCGCCCGTTCAACCGGGTCATCTACCTTGGCAGCGGCCCGCTGGAAGCACTCGCTCGCGAAGCTGCGCTGAAGGTGCTGGAGCTGACCGCCGGCCGCGTGCTGGCGCTGGCCAACACCCCGCTCGGCTTCCGCCACGGCCCGAAATCCACGCTGGACGGCACCACCCTGGTGGTCGTGCTGCGCAGTGGGCAGCCGCTGGCGCGCCGCTATGAACAGGATCTGCTGGAAGAACTGCGCCGCGATGGCGTGGCCGGTCAGGTACTGTCGATCGGCCCGCATTCGGATATCGGCGCCGATGATGATTACACGCTCACCGTGCCTGCCCTGGATGACCCGTGGCTTGCGCCGGTGTGGCTGGGCTTTGCGCAGCTGTACGCGCTGCAGCGTTCGGCCGCACTTGGCCTGACCCCGGACAATCCGTTCCCGGACGGCACCGTCAACCGCGTGGTCAAGGGTGTCACCATCCACCATGGCTGAGCTGATCGCCAACGCCTGCTACGGCATCGACATCGGCGGCACCAAGACCGAGCTGGTGGTGTGCGATGCGGCGATGCAGGTCACCTGGCGGCGCCGCGTGGCCACTCCGCAGGGTGACTACGACGGCTTCCTGCAGGCGGTGGTGACACTGGTCGCTGAGGCCGATGCCGCGCTGGGTCGCAGCGATGCGGCCATCGGCATCGCCCTGCCCGGCGTGCGTGATCGTCGCAGCGGCCGCCAGCTCAGCGCGAATGTTCCTGCGCTGACCGGCCAATGCGTGGCGAGCGATCTGCAGGCACGCCTGCAGCGCCCGCTGCATTTCGGCAACGACCTGCAGTGTTTCGCGCTCTCTGAAGCGCATGGCGGCGCGGCCGATGGCTACCCCAGCATGTTCGGCGCCATCCTCGGCACCGGTGCCGGTGGCGGCTTCTGCCTGCAGGGACGCCTGCTGTCCGGCTTCAACGGCCTGGCCGGCGAATGGGGCCACTGGAGCGTGCCAGGGCACCTGCTGCAGCGCCATGGCCTGCCGCTGATCGATTGCGCCTGTGGCCTGCAAGGCTGCGTGGAACGCTACGTGTCCGGTAGTGGCCTGGCGATGATCGAGCGCCACCTCGGTGGTAGCGCTGCCGATGCCAGCGTGGTGATCGCCCTGGCCGAAGCCGGCGACGCGCGTGCACGACAGGCGCTCGACATCCACCGCGATCTGCTTGGCCACAGCCTCGCCGCACTGGTGCTGGCCCTGGACCCGCACGTGATCGTGCTCGGCGGTGGTCTTTCCCAGTACGCACCGCTGTACCAGCTGCTGCCTGCGGCCATCGCCGCGCATCTGTTCAACGGCGTGCAGGTACCGCCCATCGTGCCACCGCGCTTCGGTGATGCCGGTGGCGCACGCGGTGCCGCCCTGCTGGCCTGCCAACCCTCGTTTTCCTGATTGACCGGAGCTTGACCATGTCCCCGTTGCAGACCCTGCTTGCCTCCCACCGCGCCGGTGCCAACGTCGGCCTGTACAGCGTCTGCTGCAGCAATGAACAGGTGCTGCGTGCGGCCATGCACGTGGCGTTGGCGCACGATACCGTGCTGCTGATCGAAGCCACCTCCAACCAGGTCGACCAGTTCGGCGGCTACACCGGCATGACCCCGCCGCAGTACCGCGACTACGTCGGCACCTTGGCCGATGAAGAAGGCTTCCCGCGGGAGCGCCTGATCCTCGGCGGCGACCACCTCGGCCCGAATGCCTGGCAGAAACGCCCGGCTGCGGAAGCAATGACCCATGCGCGCGTGCTGATCGAAGCCTACGTTGCCGCTGGTTTCCACAAGATCCACCTGGACTGCAGCATGTCCTGCGCCGATGACCCGGTGCCGCTGCCCGATGCCATCGTCGCTGCACGTTCGGCCGAACTGGCTGAAATCGCCGAACGCACCGCCGCCGAACACGGCCTGCCGCCGCCGGTCTATGTGATCGGCACCGAAGTGCCGATTCCCGGTGGCGAAGCCTCGCTGGCCGGTGGCCTGCAGGTGACCACGCCGGCCGCCGCCGCACAGACCCTGGCCATCCACCAGCAGGCCTTCGATACCCCGCAGCTGCGCGATGCATGGCAGCGCGTGCTGGCAATGGTGGTGCAGCCGGGCGTGGACTTCGACCACAGCAGCGTGCACGAGTACGACGCTGCCGCCGCCAGCGAGCTGGCCGACTTCCTCGAACAGCAGCCGCGCATCGTGTTCGAAGCGCATTCCACCGACTACCAGCGCGAAAGTGGCCTGCATGCCCTGGTGCGCGACCATTTCGCCATCCTCAAGGTCGGCCCCGCGGCCACCTTCGCCTACCGCGAAGCGCTGTTCGCGCTGGCTGCCATCGAAGCCGAGCTGCTGCCGGCCGCACAGTGCTCGCGCCTGCCGCAGGTGCTGGACGAAGTGATGGTGGCCCAGCCGAAGTCCTGGCAGTCCTACTACCAGGGCGACGAAGCGACCCTGCGCCTGCTGCGCAGCTATTCCTTCAGCGACCGCTGCCGCTACTACTGGGGCGAGCCGGCGCTGCTGCAGGCCGTGCAGACCCTGTTCGCCAACCTGGAACGGCACGCGCCACCGCTGGTGCTGCTCAGCCAGTATCTGCCCGAGCAGTACCGCGCCGTGCGCGAGGGCACCCTGGCCAATACGCCTACCGCCCTGGTGCAGCATCGCATCGGCCTGTGCCTGGGCGAATACGCCCGCGCCTGCAGCGCCAACCAGGCCGGATCCCGCAAGCACAACGCAACTTCGGCTGCCGCCGTACTTGCGAACGGCTAATCTCTACCTTTCCCTGCGAAACCGAGAATGGCCATGCGCAACACCCGCTCCCGCCGGCAACAGATCCTGCAGCTGCTGATCGAGCACGGCTCGGTGCAGGTAGCCGATCTGGTCGAGCGCTTCGGCGTGTCGGCGGTGACCATCCGTGCCGATCTGACCCACTTCGAAGCGCAGGGGCTGGCCACGCGTACCCACGGTGGTGCCACCCTGGTGCGAACGCCGCCGCAGGAACAGGACATCCATGAAAAGGATGCGCTGAACCTGCCTCTGAAGGATTCCATCGGCACGGCGGCCGCGCGCCTGGTGCAGGCCGGTGACAACATCATCATCGACTCCGGCTCCACCACGATGACGTTGGCCCGCCACCTGCGCGAACATCGCGATGTGACGGTGATGACCAATGGCCTGAACATCGCCTGGGAACTGGCCAACGCCGCCGGCATCACCGTGCTGCTGACCGGTGGCCTGCTGCGCCAGCAATCGCTGTCGCTGCAGGGCAGCCAGGCCGAAGCCAGCCTCAACTCCTACAGTTTCGACACGCTGTTCCTGGGCGTGGATGGCCTGGACCTGCAGTTCGGCCTGACCACGCACGACGAAGCCGAAGCCCGCCTCAACCACCGCATGGTCGAACGCGCGCGGCGCATCGTGGTGCTCACCGACGCCTCCAAGTTCGGCCGCGTCAGCCTGCACCGCATCGCCCGCCTCGATCAGATCCACGCCATCATCACCGACGCCGGCATCGACGAGGCAACCCGCGAGGGGCTGCAGCGGCTGGGCATCGAAGTGATCATCGCCGAGCCCCCCGCATGACCGACACCCGCTCCCTGCACGGCCGCATCCTTACCCCGTTGGGCTGGCGTCGCGGCCAGGTCCAGTTCGATTCGCACGTGCGCCAACTGCAGGTGGACGACCACAGCGGCGGCGATGACCCGCAGCTGCCGGTGATCCTGCCCGGTTTCATCGACCTGCACGTGCATGGCGCGGCCGGCGTGGACCTGATGCAGGGCGGCGACGTGGCCCGCACCATCGCCCGCACCCATGCGCGCTTCGGCACCACCACCCTGCTGGCGACCACCATGACCGCCGGCCTGGATGAGATCGAGTACGCGCTGCAGGGTGTTGCTGCAACAATGGCCGCGCCCGATGCCGATGCCGCGTGCATCGCCGGCGTGCACCTGGAAGGCCCCTTCATCAGCCCGCAGCGGCTGGGTGCACAACCCAACCGCACGATCGAGGCGACCGTGGCGCTGGTGCAGCAGCTGCACGCGCTGGCGCCGATCCGGGTGATGACGCTGGCGCCTGAGATCGGCGAGCACACCGCACTGATTCCCGCGCTGTCCGCACTCGGCATGCGCGTGCAGCTCGGCCATAGCGCCGGCACCTATGAGGAAGGTGTGGCCGCATTGCAGGCGGGTGCTTCCGGCTTCACCCATCTGTTCAACGGCATGACCGGCGTCGACCACTATCAGCCTGGCATCGCCGCGGCTGCCCTGGCGCACGCGCAGTACGCCGAGATCATTCCCGACCTGCAGCACATCCACCCCGGCGTGATCCGTCTGGCCGCACGCGCGATTCCACGCCTGTACGCGGTGACCGACGCGACCGCCGCCACTGGCATGCCCGATGGCGAGTACGCGCTGGGCGAGCAACGCGTGCACAAGTGCGGCGGCTGCGTGCGCCTGGCCACCGGCTCGCTGGCCGGCAGCGCGCTGACCATGGACCAGGCGCTGCGCAATCTGGTGCAGGTGGGATTGGAACTGGCTGACGCGTCGCAACGCGTGTCCACCTTCCCCGCCGATTACCTGGGCTTGAGCGATCGCGGCCGCATTGCGCCCGACGCCCGTGCCGACCTGGTGGTGCTGGATGCGGAACTGCGCCTGCAGCAGGTCGTGGTCGGTGGCCGCGTGATCGACCTGAACTAGGCGACGCACGTCTGTAGAGCCGAGCCATGCTCGGCTGCTTTTCGCACCGACATCGACGACGTCCGCGCCGCGCTTCGCGCGGCAAGCCGAGCATGGCTCGGCTCTACATGAAGCGCGCAAGCGCATTGCATCAGCCACGCACCATCCCCGTTATTCCAGGAATACGCCGATGACCGCAGCCACTGCACCTGCCGTACCCGCTTCCACCGCCCCGCGCTGGCCCGTACGCTACCTGCTCTTCATCGGCGGCCTCGGTGGCCTGCTGTACGGCATCGACATCGGCATCATCGCCGGCGCCCTGCCCTATCTTGAAGCCACCGCCAGCCACGCCTGGCAGCTCAGCAGCCAGCAGCTCGGTTTCGTCGTCGCTGCGGTGCTGCTGGGCAGCGTGCTGTCCTCGCTGTTCGCCGGCATGATCGCCGACCTCATCGGCCGTCGCGGTGCGATGCTGCTGGCCGGCATCCTGTTCACCGCCAGCATCCCGATCATGGCGCTTGCGTCGGGCTACACTCCGCTGCTGCTGGGGCGCCTGCTGCAGGGCGTCAGTGGTGGCCTGATCGGCGTGGTGATCCCGCTGTACCTGGCCGAAGTGCTCAGCCCCGAGCGGCGCGGCCGCGGCGCGGCGATGTTCCAGCTGCTGCTGACCGTCGGCCTGGTGCTGGCCGCGTTGATCGGGCTGTACCACGCGCATGCCGTGGACGCCGCCGCGGAAGCGGTGCGCTCGCTGCCGGTAGCGCAGCAGGCGCAGGAACTGTTCACGGTGAAGGACCACGCCTGGCGCACCATCTTCTGGACCTGCCTGGCGCCGGGCCTGCTGTTCTGCGCCGGTATCTTCTGGCTGTCCGAATCGCCGCGCTGGCTGGTGCGCCGTGGCCGCATCGATGATGCCCGCCGCAGCCTGCAACGCGTGCTGCCCGCGGCCGATGTCGAGCCCACGCTGGCACAGATCCAGGCGCCGGAATCGAGCAGCAGCGGCAAGCGCGACCCACTGCTCAGCCGTCGCTACGTGGTGCCGTTCGTGTTGGCCTGCGTGGTGCTGGCCTGCACCCAGGCCACCGGCATCAACTCGGTGCTGGCCTATGCGGTGAACATCCTCAACCAGGCAGGCCTGTCCGGCTCGGTCGCCAACGGCGCCGACGTGGCGATCAAGCTGCTCAACGCGGTGATGACCGTGGTCGCGCTGCTGCTGGTCGACCGCAAGGGCCGCAAGTTCCTGCTGATGCTGGGCAGCGGTGGCATCTGCGTTGCCTTGCTGGCCGCAGCAACGCTGTTCTTCCAGGCCGAACGTGGCCGCGCCGACGTGCAGCCGCAGCTGCAGGCCGCGGTAAGTGGCGACGGCCTGCAACTGGTACTCGACGACGCGCAGTGGCAGCGTCTTGCCGGTAGCGTCGACCGCGAGGGCCGGCCGCTGCAGCTGACCGTGTCCTACGCCTACGGCGACTTCACCAACGTACGCGCCCTGCGCAGCGACAACCTGACCGACCGCGAGCTGCGCATCGAACGCGCGGGCACCGTGCAGCCGGACAGCGTCATCGGCGCGTTCTTCCGCACGTTGCACCTGAATCCGTTCGCCGACCCGGCCAGTGCCGCGCAGGCACCGCTGCGCATCGAGCAGGCGCGCATCGGCCCGATCCCGCCGCCCGCGCATGGCTGGGCCGTCGCCACCTGCATCCTGGTGTTCGTGGCGTTCTTCGCGGTTGGCCCCGGTGTGTGCGTATGGCTGGCGCTGTCCGAGCTGATGCCCAATCGCATCCGCTCCAACGGCATGAGCATCGCGCTGCTGATCAACCAGTTCGTGTCCACCACCATCGCCGCGATCTTCCTGCCGACGGTGGGGCACTACGGCTACGCCAGCATGTTCCTGTTCTGGGCCGGCTGCACGTTCGTGTTCTTCCTGGTGGCTGCGCTGTGGCTGCCGGAAACCAAGGGCCGCTCGCTGGAAGAGATCGAAGCCGGGTTCGCCCGGTAGCGGTCGACCTTGGTCGACCTCCGCGCGCAGCGCGGAGGTCATATGGCTGGATCAAAGCGCAGTCGACTTTCAGCCGACGCTACCCATCGCGCTGCCGCAGTGAAGCAGCCCTCAGCGCAGCTTGCGCAGCTTGAACGCCACCAGCACCTGCAGCACGCCGTACAGCAGGCTGCCGATGCCGATCCACAACGTGGTTACCGCCACGCCGGCATACGGGTTGGCTGCAAACAGCAGGCCCAGCACGATTGCCAGCACACCGCTGAGGATCAGCAGCCACTCACCCTGGATCTGCTTGCGTACGCGAATGGCGAAGACGATGCGGTAGATACCCGCCACCAGCAGCCATGCCGCCAGGAACAGCACCAGCACGCTGGCAGTGGCCAGCGGATTGATCACGGCCAGGATGCCGAAGCCCAGCGAGGCGACGACGTAGAGCAGCAGCCAGCCGCGCGAGGCGCCGCTGCTACCGGTGACCAGCGCCAGCAGGCTGATGACACCCTCGACGATGGCCATCACGCCCAGCGTCCACGCCAGCGCGATGGCGGCCGACATCGGCCAGCCGATCGCGATGATGCCGAAGCCCAGCGCGACCAGACCGTACAGCAGCAGGATCCACCAGCTGCGTCCAACGGCCGACAACAGGGGAGACAAGGGGGAATTCATGACCACTCCTTCGATCCGGGTTCGTGATCATCCTAGCCCCTGTCGATGAAAGGAGCGATCACGGCACGCGAGCGCAGACCCATGCACGCACCTCCCCTGCACCCACCAGCCGCAGCGTCTCTGCAATCTCCAGCACGGTACTGCCGGTGGTCATCACATCGTCGACGATGGTCAGCCGCGCTGGGACGGCGCCGCGCACATCGAAGGCGTCGAACAGGTTGTCGCGGCGCTGCTCGGCGCTGCGTTCGGACTGCGGGGCGGTGTGGCGACGACGATACAACCCGCGCCACGTCGGCAACTGCAGCAGGCGACACAGCTCGGCGGCCTGGTCGTAGCCACGCTGGCGCAGCCGCTTGCGGTGCAGTGGCACGGGTACCAGCGGCGCGCACGACCATGGCGGCGGGTTGCGCAGCATCAACTGCGCAAGCAGGCGCCCGGCAGCCAGATCCTGATGGAATTTGTAGCGGACCAGCAATTGATCGACCGGCGGTAGATACAGCAGGCTGGCATGGGTCGCGGTCTGCGCTGGCGGCTCATCGCGGCAGGTTCCGCAGATGGGAAGGGCTTCATCCGGTAGCGGCAGCGCGCAGCGAAGGCAGGCGCGACCCGCCCACGGCAGCTCGGCGAGGCAGGCGGGGCAAAGATCGAGGCTGTCATGGCCGCGCTCGCTGCAGACCAGGCAGCGCAGGGGCAGCAGCAGGCAGAAGGCAGCCTGCAATGGTTCACCAAGGGCAGAAGGCAGTGGGAGGCGCATGCCGCAGCATCGCCCTGCAAGCGCGACCTGCACATCGGTGAAGTAGCTGGATACATGTCAGTACAGGGAGCGTTGCCCTTGGGGGTCCGCGTCTTGCGCGGCCGTAAGCCTGCGTCGCACCTGCTACCGCGCGCTTTCCCTCCACCACGCGGATGCCCAGACCGTGCTTGGCCGAGATAGGGGTCACATGGTGGCAGGCGCGATCGAAGGGATCGCGGGTGATCATCACGCCCGAGCTGTCCGAGGGCGCGGCAAACCATCCCTGCGGATCCACCGCCAGCTATCATCACCATGGGCACGGTTGCCCTGGACGGATCTCTGCTGCATGGACGGACTGACGCTTGTCAAAGCAACCGCGCAGGATGCGGATGTGGTCTTCAGACTGATGCAGCTGTACTACTTCGAAGCTTCGGCCTGGAGTGATGAGGAGATCCGTGCCGATGGTCTTTACGACTGCGCACTTGCCGATGTCCGGGCTCGCCTGCAGGAAGAACCCGAGTGGACCCGTCTGCTCTGGCTCGATGGCCTGCTGTGTGGATTCGTCCAGGTGGATGACGTCGAGTTCCAGGGGCGGCGCGTGCCAGAGTTGGCGGATCTGTTCATCCTTCCAAAACATCGCGGTAAAGGCATCGCATCAGCAGTGGTTGCAGACCTCGTGCGGCCAACAACGGGGGAATGGTTGCTGGCCACATTCCGCAAGGACCATGCAGCGCACGCATTCTGGGAGCGCAATCTTGCAAAGATGGGAATGGCTTGCAGCGTCCCAGCCGGGTCAGAGGGAACAGACTTTCGCTTGTTCCTGATCAGGGCAATATCCTGATGTTGATGCACCTGTCCAATGCATGGCGGTGCAGATTATTCATCAAAACCGCTTGTTTTTCCCTCTTCGGGACCGTGCACTGTCGACCAGCGCTGTGCACGAAACTCCGAACGGATCGACGTCAGGCGCGCGCAAGCGCGATCCATCGGTAGCCGAAATAGACGGCGCCTGCGGCAACGGGCGCCAGACTTATCCAGAGCGGCAGCCCGAGCACGAAGAACATCAGTGTGGCGGCGGCAAGCGCGAGGATCGACAGCCCGATCACCCTGATATCAAACAACGCGATATCCGCTGCGTCTTCTTTCCAGGTGTTTTGCGCCCGGCCCCTGCTGGCGCGCTGCCGACGCAGCAGCCATGCATCGGAGACGAAGCTGGCTATCCCTTCCAACAGATCACCGATGAAGCCAGACATGGACGATCCCTGACGGCCGGATTGAAGGGGTAGATCTTCAAGGCGCGCGCGCTGGCGCGTCAAGCGATCGTTCCCGGGGCCCGGGGGAGCCGATCCAGCGTGGTGGATCGTGGCATGCGCTGCTTGACAGGCAACCGGGATGTCCTGACTCTCCGCAGCATGACTATCGACGTTGAACACCTGAGCCTGCGCGAACTGAACGCCCTTGTGACTGCTGCCGAGCAGCGGAGGGCGCTGGTCGCCAGCCGCCGCCCGGTGGCCGTCGTCCGCCGCAAGCTGATCGCCTTCGCTGCGCAATGCGGTTACACGATCGAGGAACTGATCGACACCGCACCCGCCGAGGCCACGGCCCCGGCGAGAAAACCTGCCGCACGGCGCAAGCCCGGCAAGGTAGCCGCCAAGTACCGCGATCCGGACAACAAGCGCAACACGTGGTCGGGCCGCGGCCGGATGCCGCGCTGGCTTGCCGAGAAGACCAAGCATGGCCGTAGCCCCGCTGATTTCCTGATTCCCGGGCTGGGCCGGTCCGCCGCTCGCAAGACCAGCACGATCGGCCAGAAGACGGTTTTCAAGCAGGGCTGATTGGTCGTTTGAAGCCGCCGCGCCACTCACGGCGGCGTCTCATCGCTGAACCGTGCAGCCAGCGCACACGTTTCCGGGTCGGGCGGTGCATCCGCTGGTCTGCCTGCTGCGTACCTTCCATGCCCCCATGCCGGGGGCGGAAGTACTCAGGAGACGCACCATGCACGCTCTTCTTCAACGTATCGCCCTCACCGCCAGCCTTGCTGTGCTCTGCGGCACCGCCTCGGTCAGCTTTGCCGCTGACACGGTGATGGTCGGTGGCGCTGCGATGTACCCGAACAAAACCATCGTTGAGAACGCCCTCAACTCGAAGGATCACACCACGCTGGTCGCAGCCGTGAAGGCCGCCGGGCTGGTGGACACGCTCAATGGCAAAGGCCCGTTCACGGTCTTTGCGCCCACCAACGAAGCATTCGCCAAGTTGCCCGCAGGCACGGTCGACACCCTGGTCAAGCCGGAGCACAAGGCAGACCTGACGAAGATCCTGACCTACCACGTGGTTGCCGGTACCCACACCTCGCAGCAGCTGATGGCCGATGCAAAGAAACACGGCGGCACGGTGTCGCTGAAAACTGTGGAAGGCGAGCCGCTGACCGTGAAGCTGCACGACGGCGCGCTATGGGTGGTTGATGCCAAGGGCGGCAAGGCCGCTATCAGCATTGCCGATGTCAGGCAGTCCAATGGCGTGATCCACGTGGTGGACACGGTGCTGATGCCGAAGTGATCTGATGCGCCGGGCGGGCATTCACGCGAGTGCCCGATCTGGTTCGGGCGTGTACGGCCGGGCATCTGCAAGAATCTGCTCCTGCAGCGGCATCCGCAGCACTTGCGGGATGTAGCAGACGTCATACCCCGAGACGATTGAGTACGTGCACCAGCTCCAACTGGTTGCAGCCTCCAGCGGGCAACACGCCATCTGCGCCCGGCACCCCTATCTCGAACCCATACTCCACATCCTCGAAGTACAGCAGGCCCTGTGGAAATTGAGCCACGACCAGCACCGGCTCAATCAACCCCAAGCGATGCAGCCGCACCGGATGGATCGGCACCCTCAGCAAGGCAAAGGCTGCCTGTTGCTGCGGCGAGCAATCCTGCAGCTGGCGAGCAATCAACGCTTCCAGTTCCTGCTCGGTCATCGGTTCCCAGCTGTCCATGTAGGCTCCTGCAGTTTCACTTCCCGCTGTCGGGATCATCAGCGTGCCCTTCGTACCTCGCTGTAACGCATGCGCGACAGATCACCTGCTGCCTCCAGGACGCCCCGCTCCACCAGCGTGCGCACACGCCCTGCGTAGAACACATCTGGAATTCCCGGTTGACGTTCGGCGTCCAGCGACATCGCCGTACCCACGACATAGGCGACTTTGCGGAACTGGCCGTCACAGTGGGAAAGCAACTGCTGATCGATCCACGCGAGGTCCTCGTCGGTCAGCGATGCGATGCGGTGCCGCTGCTCGTTGGTGAGGTCCGCGTCGCTGTCCGGTGCATCGTCAGCATCAGGTAACCGGCCATTTACAGCCAGAAGGCGAACCAGTACGAAAAAGCCAAAGTCAGCCAACTCCGCTTCGGACAGGCTTTCGGGGTCGGCAAGCATGCTCGGTGGATAGTCTTTGAATGTAACGAACGTACGGTGCTGCCACATACCGGCAGTCTCCGATTTGCGCAGGTCATCCAACACCAGACGCACACCTCCATCAGGCAGATCAGCCAGGCTGCACAGCACAGCGTTGCGACAGGTTGCAGCGTTCTGATGCGGGTTCATGCCGATTCTCACGTTCCATGTGTAGCGGCGAACTTAGCACCGCCGCATTGGATTTGGGTGGCGGCACGCTGTAAACCATAAACATAAATACATGGTTGACAGAAGTCCCAGCCCCACCCAGACTGCGCCCTCGCTCCAGCCCTTCCAAGGTCCCGCCATGGCAACCGCCATCCGCCACGACTGGCACCACGACGAACTGCAGGCGCTGTTCGACCTGCCCTTCCCGGAACTGCTGTTCCGAGCCGCCGCGGTCCACCGCGAGCACTTCGACCCGGCCCAGGTGCAGGTCTCCACGCTGTTGTCGGTGAAGACCGGTGGCTGCCCGGAAGACTGCGCGTACTGCCCGCAGGCGCAGCGCTACAGCACCGGGGTCAACGCACAGAAGCTGATGGACACCGACGCGGTGCTGGCCAAGGCACGCCAGGCGAAGGCGGCCGGTGCTTCGCGTTTCTGCATGGGTGCGGCCTGGCGTTCGCCGAAAGACCGTGACATTCCGAAGGTGGCTGCGATGATCGCCGGAGTGAAGGCGCTGGGCCTGGAAACCTGCGCCACGCTGGGCATGCTCAGTGGCGAACAGGCGCGCGCGTTGAAGGACGCCGGCCTGGACTACTACAACCACAACCTCGATACCGCGCCGGACTACTACGACTCGATCATCCACACCCGGCAGTACCAGGATCGCCTGGATACGCTGGGCCATGTGCGCGATGCGGGGCTCAAGACCTGCTGCGGCGGCATCGTCGGCATGGGTGAAACGCGCGCGCAGCGCGTCGGCTTGCTGCTGGCGCTGGCCACGTTGCCGGCACATCCCGATTCGGTGCCGATCAACAAGCTGGTGCAGGTCGCCGGCACACCGCTGCATGGCAGTGCCGAGCTGGACCCGTTCGAGTTCGTGCGCATGATCGCCGTGGCGCGCATCGCCATGCCGCGTTCGATGGTGCGGCTGTCGGCCGGCCGCGAAGCGATGAGTGACGAACTGCAGGCGCTGTGCTTCCTGGCCGGCGCCAACTCCATCTTCTATGGCGACAAGCTGCTGACCACCGGCAACCCGGAAAGCGAGCGCGACATGGCCCTGTTCGCACGATTGGGCCTGCAGCCGATGGCGGTGCAGGTGGACGCCGGCGGTCACGACCATGGCGGCACCGTGCACGCCGATATCAGCGCCGATGCTCCCGGCTGCGGCTGCGCCCACGCGGCCTGAGCCGGCGGCCAAGCAGGCGTCGCGGCAACGCGCTACCCTAGCCGCCCCGTCGCCGCATCCAGCCGCCATGGCACGCCCCGACCTGACCGCCCGCCTCCAAGCCCAGCGCGCGTTGCGCGATGCACAAGGCCGTCGCCGCCCGCGGCGCACGGTCACCCGTCGCGATGGTGTGCGCCTGGAAGTCGATGGGCGCTGGCTGACCGGCTTCTGCAGCAACGATTACCTGGGCCTGGCCCAGCAGTTCAGCGTGGTCAACGCACTGCAGGACGCCGCCGCGCGCGAAGGTGCTGGCGCAGGTGCTTCGCACCTGGTCTGCGGCCACCACGCGCTGCATGACGCATTGGAACGCGAAGTGGCCGAGTGGCTCGGTTACCCGCGTGCGCTGCTGTTCGGCAGTGGCTTCGCCGCCAACCTGGCCGTGCAGCAGGCGTTGCTGAGCGAAGAGAACGATGTCTGCGTGCAGGACAAGCTCAACCACGCCAGTCTGCTCGATGCCACGCGGCTGGCCGGCGCGCGCCTGCGCCGCTACCCGCACCTGGATGCGGAAGGTGCGATGCGCCAGCTCAAGCATGCGCCCGATGGCGCGGCGATGCTGGCCACCGATGGTGTCTTCAGCATGGATGGCGATATCGCGCCGCTGCGTGCGCTGTCGCTGGTCGCGCGCCTGCAGCAGGCGTTGTTCTACGTGGACGATGCGCATGGCGTGGGCGTGCTTGGCGATGGCCGTGGCGCGGTCGCCACCGCCGGCCTGGGCGTGGACGATGTGCCGCTGCAGCTGGTCACCCTGGGCAAGGCGCTCGGTGGTTCCGGCGCGCTGGTGCTCGGCCGCGAAGACCTGATCGAGCATCTGGCCGAAACCGCACGCCCCTACATCTACACCACCGCCATGGCGCCGGCATTGGCGGCATCCGCGCTGGAAGCGGTGCGGCTGGCCCGACGCGATCATTGGCGGCGCGCGAAGCTGGCCGATCTGATTGCACTGTTCCGCGGCGAAGCGCGCCGTCACGGGCTGGATCTGATGGCATCGGAAACGCCGATCCAGCCGTTGCTCTGTGGCGACGACCACACCGCCGTGGCGATGTCGCAGGCGCTGGAACAGGCCGGCTGGCTGGTCGGCGCGATCCGCCCACCGACCGTGCCGGAGGGCAAGGCGCGCCTGCGCGTCACCTTGTCCGCGCTGCACACCACCGAACAGGTGCGCGGCCTGGTCGAAGCCATCGCCGTTGCACGCGACCGCGTGGCCTTTGCCGCGCGCGAAGTGCTGCCGCCGTCGTTGCCGGCGCTGGCCTGAGTGATCGTGTAGTTCCCCATGCATATCGAAGTGACCGGCCATGGGCCGGACCTGGTACTGATTCACGGCTGGGCCCTGCAGGGCGGCGTATTTGCGCCGCTGGTGCAGCGTCTGGCCGATCGGTTCACGCTGCATCTGGTCGACCTGCCCGGCCACGGCCACAGCCGAGACGACAGCACGCCGCTGCGTCTGCCGTTCGTGGTCAACGCCATTGCCGCGGCCACACCGCCGGCGGTGTGGTGCGGTTGGTCACTGGGTGGCCTGTTCGCGCTGCACGCGGCGGCCACGCTGCCGAAGGTACGTGGTCTGGCGATGATCGCCGCCACGCCGCGCTTCGTGCGCGCTGATGACTGGCCGCACGCTGTGGAGCCGTCGGTGTTCGAGCAGTTCGGTCGTGACCTGGCGCAGGACTTCAGTGGCACCCTGGAGCGTTTCCTGGCACTGGACGTGATGGGTTCGGCGCATGCCCGCGAGGAACTGCGCACCCTGCGCCAGCGCCTGGTCGAACGCGGTGCGCCTACCGAACGCGCATTGCGCGAGGGCCTGCAGCTGCTGGAGAACACCGACCTGCGCGGCGCCCTGCCCGCACTGGGCAAGCCCAGCCTGTGGATTGCCGGCCAGCGCGACCGCCTGGTCTCGCCGGCCGCGATGCAGGCCGCTGCCGCGCTGGCGCCGGGCGGACAGTCGCTGACCGTCGCCCATGGCGGCCACGCCCCCTTCCTCGGCCATGCCGATGAAGTGGCAGCCGCTCTGCAACACTTCGTTGCCGGCCTGTCACCGGCCGATGGCGGACAATGAGCCTCCCAACGCTTCTGCAGGACTGACGCATGGATCTGGGCATTTCCGGCCGCTGGGCACTGGTCTGCGGCGCCAGCAAGGGGCTTGGCCTGGGCTGCGCACGGGCGCTGGTGCGCGAAGGCGCGAACGTGGTCATCGTCGCCCGCGGTGACGCTGCGCTGCAGGCCGCGGCTGCGGAACTGCGCGCGCTGCCCGGTGCCGCTGAAGTGCGCGCCATCGCCGCCGACGTCACCACCGAGGCGGGCCGCGCCCACGCGCTGGCCGCCTGCCCGCAGGTCGACATCCTGGTGACCAACGCCGGTGGCCCGCCGCCGGGCGACTTCCGCACGTTCGAGCGCGACGACTGGATCGCTGCGCTGGACGCCAACATGCTGGCGCCGATCGCGCTGATCCGCGCCACCGTGGACGCGATGATCGAACGCGGCTTCGGCCGCATCGTCAACATCACCTCGTCATCGGTGAAGGCACCCATCGATACGCTGGCGCTGTCCAACGGCGCGCGCAGCGGCCTGACCGGCTTTGTCGCCGGGCTGGCGCGGCGCACCGTCGCCCACAACGTCACGATCAACAATCTGCTGCCCGGCCAGTTCGATACCGACCGCCTGCGCGCCAACTTCGCACACGCCGCCGACCAGGACGGGGACGTGCAGGCCGTGGCCGAACGCCGCCGCCAGCAGATCCCCGCCGGCCGCTTCGGTACGCCGGACGAATTCGGCGCCGCCTGCGCCTTCCTGTGCAGTGCACAGGCGGGTTACCTCACCGGGCAGAACCTGCTGATCGACGGCGGCGCCTACCCCGGTACGTTCTAAGAGACTTTCGCAATGCCGTCCCACTTCGATGCCCGCCATGTCCGCCGCGCCTTCGCCCGCGCCGCCACCAGCTACGACGCTGCCGCCGCCCTGCAGCGCGAGGTGCAGTCGCGGCTGCTGGAATCGCTGGATTACCTGGAGGCGCGCAAGCCCGAGGTGGTGCTGGATATCGGTGCCGGCACCGGCCATGCCAGCGCGCTGATGAAGAAGCGCTGGCCGAAGGCGCAGGTGATCGCGCTGGACGTGGCACTGCCGATGCTGGACCAGGCCAAACGCCAGGCTGGCTGGTGGAAGCCGTTCCAGCGCCTGGCCGCCGATGCCACCGCGCTGCCGTTGGCTGACAACAGCGTGGACGTGATCTTCAGCAACCTGTGCCTGCAATGGGTGGATGACCTGCCCGCGGTGTTCGCCGGTTTCCGCCGCGTGCTCAAGCCCGGTGGGCTGCTGCTGTGTTCAACCTTCGGGCCGGAAACGCTGGTCGAACTCAATGAAGCCTTCGCCGCCGCCGATGACCGGCCGCATGTCAGCCGCTTCGCGCAGATCGCCCAGTTCGGCGATGCGCTGATGATGGCCGGCTTCCGCGACCCGGTACTCGACCGCGACCTGTTCACCCTCACCTACGACGATCTGCCCTCGTTGATGCGCGAGCTGCGCGCGATGGGTGCGACCAACGCACGGGTCGATCGCCGCCATACGTTGACCGGTCGCGGGCGGTTTGCGGCAGCCGCAGCGGCGTACGAACCGATGCGCCGTGACGATGGCAAGCTGCCCAGCAGCTGGGAAGTGATCTACGCCCATGCCTGGGCACCCGACCCGGGCGCACCGATCCGCGAAGGCGGGCATGACATTGCTTCCGTGCCGGTGTCGGCAATTCCGATCCGGCGCAAGCAGACCTGATTCGAAGGCGCCGCCGGGCATGGCCCGGCGCTACCGGGCGCGCGTTATGGGTAGCGCCGGGCCATGCCCGGCGAGCGCAGCGGCAGCCGCTCAGGTGTTGGCCGGCGAACTCAGCGGCGGCCGCACAAGATCGCGGTGGAAGAAGTAGATCTCCTGCACCAGGAAGCGCCAGCTGGTATGGAAGCTGCGGAAGCGCGTGCTCGGCGTGGACGATGCCAACGCCTGGATGCCCAGCGCCTTGCTCAGGCGCAGCGCGCGCGCCATGTGCAGTGGGTCGCTGACGATGATCACCGAATGCAGCTTGCGCTGGTCCATCAGCCGCTTGGCCTCGACCAGGTTCTGCACGGTATTGCGCGAGGCGGTCTCGATGAGGATCGCGTCATCGGGAATGCCGTGCTTGAGCGCGTAGCGCCGCGCCACCTGCGATTCCGAGAAGCGCGCACCGGTGCCGCCATAACCACCGGTGAAGATCAGCAGTGGCGCGTAGCCGGCGTCGTACAGATCCAGGCCATGGCGGATGCGCTCTTCAAATACCGGCGACGGCTTTGAATCATAGGCGGCCGCGCCGAGCACGATGATCGCGTCCGCCTTGGCGGCCTGGTCGCGTTCGCCGACCCAGACGATCCAGGCGGTCACACCCAGCAGCCAGATCACCAGCAGCACGAACAACCGCCACAACCAACCGAGCAGGCCGGTACGTTCGCGATGGCGGCCGCGGCTCACGGCGCTCCCCAACGCAGGGCAGGCAGATCGACATTGCCGCCGGACAGGACCAGTCCCACGCGCAGGCCGGCGAAGCGCGCAGGCTGCGCAAGCACCGCCGCCAGCACGATCGCCGAGGACGGCTCGACCACCTGCTTGAGCACGTCCCACAGCAGGCGCATCGCCGCCACGGTCGCGGCATCATCAACCACGATGACCTCGGCGCCCGCGGCCTGCAGCAACGCGAAGTTGGGCGCACCGATCAGCGTGCGCAGTCCATCGCAGATCGTGTCCGGAGCAAATGCCTCCTGTCGCTTGCCGGCGGCCAGCGAACGGGCGGTGTCGTCGGCGCCGGCCGGCTCGGCCAGCACCAGCCGGGTGCCCGGGCTGGCGTGCTGCAGGGCCAACGCGGTGCCACTGGCCAGGCCACCGCCGCCCACCGGCACCACCAGCACGTCGAACGGACCCGCGCTGTGCAGCAGCTCCAGCGCGGCCGTGCCCTGCCCGGCCATCACAGCCGGGTTGGTGTACGGGTGAACCAGGGTAGCGCCGGTATCGGCCTGCACCTTGGCGCAGGTGGCTTCGCGGTCGGCGATGGTGGCCGGGCAGCGCCAGAGGGTGGCACCATGCCGGGCAATGTTGGCCAGCTTGGCGGCCACCGCCCCTTCGGGCACCACCACATGGCAGGGAATGCCCCGCGTGCGGGCAGCCAGCGCCAAGGCGGCGCCGTGGTTGCCGGAGGAATGGGTCACCACGCCTGCACTGGCGTGATCGGCATCCAGCGACCACACCGCATTGCAGGCGCCACGGAACTTGAACGCGCCACCCCGCTGCAGGTGCTCGGCCTTGAACGCCAGTCGCGCACCGGCCAGTGCGTCCAGCGTGCGCGAGCGCAGCACCGGGGTCACGCTGGCATGGGGCGCGATCCGCGCGGCGGCGGCAAGGACGTCATCAGCGCGGGGCAACAGTGAATCGCTCATGACGCAAGATTAACGTATGCCTCCGCGCTGGCGAGGGCGCCATCGGTCATGCCAGCATGCTGGCGTACACCGCCATTCATCCTGGCCGGCGGAGTTAAGGGCTGATTCAACGCCGGCGGCTGAAGCTGCCTGCATACCCGTCCTCTGGGGGGACCCATCATGAAAACGCGCCTGATGCTTGCCGGTGGCCTGTTGCTGGCCCTGACCGGTTGCACCACTTATGACTATGTCGGTGGCCGCAGCGGTGGTTACTACCACGGTGCGCCGTCGGTCGAGTACCGCTACCCCAATGGTTACCCCTATGACGCCGGCTACCCGTATTACGGTGGCTATGGTGGCTACGGCGGTGGCTATTACGGCTACGGCGGCCCGTACTACCAGCGGCCGATCTACCGCCCGCCGCACAACAACCACCGCCCGCCACCGCGTCCCGGCAATGGCGGCGAGAACCGTCCGCCACCGCCGCCGCGCCAGAACAATGGCGGCTCGCCGTGGCGCAACATGGATTCGATGCGTCGGCCGTCGCAGCCCGCGCAGCGGGTCGAGCGCCCCTCGCCGCCGCCGCAGGCACGACCGGCCCCGGCTCCGCGTGCGCCGAGGATGAACAGTTCCCCCTGGCGCGCGATGGATCAAGAGAGATAGCTCACAGTTGCGGGTGTTTCGTCTTGCATTTCACACGGTCCAAGCCTCAATCTACGCAGGTGGTGACGGCCAGCGTCACAAAGTGACAAAAACGTTAAGGGCACGTCCCAAACAGCTCTGCGTCGATATCCGACAGGAACATCTGGATCCCCCCTGTTCCGGCCCTGTCGGATGTCGGCACCTTTGAAGACGAACGGCCCCGCCTTGCGGGGCCGTTTGTTGTTGGGGCGCCGCAACGGCATCCACGCATGGCGTGGATCTACCTGGACACTGCGCGCGGGGGCCGTTTTCACGCCATGTCTGGTCGCAGCCCGGGCAACAAGACAGTAGATCCACGCCATGCGTGGATGACGCTTTCCCGGAAGCCGCAAAAAAAACAGGGCCGGACAGTCCCCCGACTGCCGGCCCCTCTGCTTCCCCATCGTGCGCCTGTACCGGCCCCTGTTCCAATTCCGGTCACCAGCGCCTGCGGCGCCAGCCACGGTGGGTGCTATTGGGTTATCTGCAAATATCCTGCCAACTTTAGGGTTGATTTCGACGCCAGCCGACCGGCGCCGGCGTCCCTGCCCCGATTGGCGCTAAAATCGCCACCCCGGCGCGCCCCCAAGCTGCGCCCGCCCCCTTGCTGAACAGCCTCCATGATCGATTCCTTCCATCGTTACGACGTCATCGTCATCGGCGGCGGCCACGCCGGCACCGAGGCCGCGCTGGCTGCGGCCCGTACCGGCGTGCGCACCCTGTTGCTGACCCACAACATCGAAACGGTGGGGGCGATGAGCTGCAACCCGGCCATCGGCGGCATCGGCAAGGGCCATCTGGTCAAGGAAATCGACGCCCTCGGCGGTGCGATGGCGCATGCCGCCGACCGCGCCGGCATCCAGTGGCGCACGCTCAATGCCTCCAAGGGCCCGGCCGTGCGCGCCACCCGCTGCCAGGCCGACCGCAACCTGTACCGCATGGCGATCCGCGCCATCGTCGAAGGCCAGGCCAACCTGACCGTGTTCCAGGCGGCGGTGGATGACCTGGTCATCGAGGGCGACCACGTGCGCGGGGTCATCACCCAGACTGGCCTGCGTTTCGACGCCGAGGCCGTGGTGCTGACCGCCGGCACCTTCCTGGCCGGCAAGATCCATGTCGGCCCGACCCAGTACGCTGCCGGCCGCATGGGCGATCCGCCAGCCACCACGCTGGCCGCGCGCCTGCGCGAGCGGCCGTTCCAGGTGGACCGCCTGAAGACCGGCACGCCGCCGCGCATCGACGGCCGTTCGCTGGACTACAGCGTGATGGACGAGCAGCCCGGCGACACGCCGCGCCCGGTGATGTCCTTCCTCGGTTCGGTGGATGAGCATCCGCAGCAGGTCAGCTGCTGGATCACCCACACCAGCGAGCAGACCCACCAGATCATCCGCGACGCGCTGCACCGCTCGCCGCTGTACAGCGGCCAGATCGAAGGCATCGGCCCGCGCTACTGCCCGTCCATCGAAGACAAGGTGGTGCGCTTCGCCGAGAAGGCCAGCCACCAGATCTTCGTCGAGCCGGAAGGCCTGGGCATCGTCGAGATCTATCCCAACGGTATTTCCACTTCGCTGCCGTTCGACGTGCAGCTGGAGATGGTGCGCAGCATCCGCGGTTTCGCCAACGCGCACATCACCCGCCCTGGTTACGCCATCGAATACGACTTCTTCGATCCGCGCGGGCTGAAGGCCTCGCTGGAAACCAAGCTGGTCAACGGCCTGTTCTTCGCCGGCCAGATCAACGGCACCACCGGTTACGAAGAAGCGGCCGCGCAGGGCTTGCTGGCCGGCCTCAATGCCGCTCGCCAGGTGCGTGGCCTGGATGGCTGGTGCCCGCGTCGCGACGAAGCCTACCTCGGCGTGCTGGTGGACGACCTGATCACCCACGGCACCAACGAGCCGTACCGCATGTTCACCAGCCGCGCCGAATACCGCCTGCAGCTGCGCGAAGACAATGCCGACCAGCGCCTGACCCCGACCGGCCGCGACATGGGCCTGGTCGATGACCATCGCTGGAGTGCCTTCGAAACCAAGCAGGCCGCCGTAACCGCAGAACGCACCCGCCTGGGCGCGCTGTGGGCGACCCCGGCCAATGCGCTGGGCCGCGAAGTACAGGAAACGCTCGGCGTGGCAGTCAGCCGCGAAACCAACGTGCTGGACCTGATCAAGCGCCCGGAACTGGATTACGCGCAGCTGATGCAGGTGCCCTCGCTCGGCCCCGCCGTGGCCGATGGCAAGGTGGCCGAACAGGTAGAGATCGGGGTGAAGTACGCCGGTTACCTGGATCGCCAGCGCGAGGAGATCGAGCGCCAGCAGCGGCATGAAGCAACCCCGATTGCCGGCGATTTCGACTACGCCATCGTGCGCGGGTTGTCAGCCGAAGCGCTGCAGAAGCTGGAGCGCGTTCGTCCGCAGACCATCGGCCAGGCACAGCGCATTCCGGGCATGACCCCGGCGGCGATCTCGCTGCTGCTGGTGCACCTGGAGCGCGCGCGGCGCGGACGCGTGGCGTAACGCGGGATCGGCAAATGCCATCCACGCATGGCGTGGATCTACTCGCGGTCCGCTCTGGTAGGTGTCGACCTTGGTCGACACGGATGCATGAAGCATCCCGGTCGCGGCAGGCGCCCGCGGGGTCGGCATCGGCGGAGCGCGTATCATCATCGCGATTGCCCTGATCTGCTGGAGACACCGATGACCCCGCTGCGCCCTTTCCGCGACAAGATGCCGGTGCTCGGCCAGCGCGTGTATGTCGATCCGGCCTGCACCATCATCGGTGATGTCGAACTGGCCGACGACGTGTCGGTCTGGCCGGGCACGGTCATCCGCGGCGACGTCAATTTCGTCCGCATCGGTGCACGCACCAACGTGCAGGACGGCACCATCATCCACGTCAGCCACCACAGCCCGTACAACAAGGCCGGCTACCCGACCCTGATCGGCGAAGGCGTGACTGTCGGCCATGGCTGCATCATCCACGCCTGCAGCATCGGCGATTACAGCCTGATCGGCATGGGCGCGTGCATCCTCGACGGTGCCCGGGTCGAGCGCCATGGCTTCGTCGGTGCCGGTGCAGTGGTCGGCCCGGGCAAGGTGGTGGGCGAAGGCGAACTGTGGGTGGGCAACCCCGCCCGTCCGGCGCGCACGCTCAGCGACAAGGAGATCGAGTCGCTGCACTATTCGGCCGACCACTACGTGCGGCTGAAGGACGAGTACCTGGGCTGAGGCCGCATCGCCGGTGGCCGGGCTCTGCTAAAGTCTGGGCCCGACCAGGAACCGTCGAGACCCCCATGCCCGTGGCTGCACGCCGGAGAGGACTCCAGCGCCCACTTCGGCGGCCATCGCGCTGATGGCCGCGCCGATGCTCGATACCTACCGCGAGGTGGTAACGCCGGAAGGCGTGCCGCTGCAGTTGCCTGCGGCCGGACCGATGCCGCGCGCCCTGGCCTGGCTGATCGACCTGGCAGTCCGCTTCGGCGCGCTGACCGCGCTGTCCATTCCGCTGGCCCTGCTCGATGAGTTCGGCCGCGGCCTGTACATGGCGCTGATGTTCCTGCTGATGTGGGCCTACCCCATCGTCTGCGAAGCGCTGTGGGGCCGCACCCTCGGCAAACGTGTTCTTGGCCTGCGGGTGCTGGCACAGGATGGCGCACCGGTGGGCTGGATGGCTTCGATCACCCGCAACCTGCTGCGCACCGTGGACATGCTGCCCTTCGGCTACGCGCTGGGCCTGATCAGCAGCCTGTTCGATCCGCATGGCCGCCGCCTGGGCGATCTGGTTGCCGGCACGATGGTGGTGCATTCGCCACCGCACTACCTGCCGCCGCCGGCCACCATCGACAGCGTGCTGGCCCCGCCGCAACCGCTGCGGCCGGAGGAACAGGCGGCAGTGATGGCCTTCGCCGAGCGCGCGCCACGCCTGTCTCCCGCGCGCCAGCAGGAGCTGGCCGGCATCGCTGAGCCATTGACCAGTGCGTCCGGCCAGGTCGGCGTGCTGCGCCTGTATGCGATGGCCAACTGGTTGCTGGGTCGACGATGAAGCAGGAACAGTTCGTCGCCCGCCATCAACAGGAATGGCATGACCTGGAGCAGTGGCTGCAGCATCGCGCCGGTGCCTCGCGTCGGCGTCGGCGCAAGCCGGGTGCAGAGGAGGCCGGCGATGTCAGCTTCCCACAGCGCTACCGACGGCTGTGCCAGCAGCTGGCGCTGGCCCGCGAACGCGGCTACAGCCCGCAGCTGGTGCAGCGTCTGCAGCAGCTGATGCAGGACGGCCATGGCGTGCTGTACCGCACGCCACCCACCCGCTGGCGGCGCGCACTGGAATTCCTGGTCGCTGATTTCCCGCTGCTGGTACGCAGCCAGGCGCGCAGCATGTGGGCGGCGCTGGCGATGTTCGCGGTGCCCGCGCTGGCCTGCTTCGTGCTGGTGCAGGTGTACCCGGACAGCATCCACCTGCTGATGGACAACAGCCAGATCGCCGAGATGGAACGCATGTACGATCCATCCGCCGAGCGCCTGGGCCGCGACAGCGGCACCGACTGGATGATGTTCGGCTACTACATCATGAACAACATCGGCATCGCCCTGCGCACCTTCGCCAGCGGCCTGCTGGCCGGATTGGGCACGCTGCTGGTGCTGTTGTTCAACGGCACCACCATCGGCGCGGTGGCCGGCCATCTGCAGCACATCGGCCACGGTGGCCCGTTCTGGCGCTTCGTGGTCGGCCATGGTGCGTTCGAGCTGACCGCGATCGTGATCGCTGGCGGTGCCGGCCTGCAGCTGGGCATGAAACTGCTGGCGCCCGGGCGCCGCCGCCGTCTGGATGCGCTGGTTGAAGGGGGGCGCATCGGCGCGCGGCTGTGCCTGGGCGCGGCCTTCATGCTGCTGCTGGCAGCGTTCGTGGAAGCGTTCTGGTCGTCCATCGCCGAAATCCCGGCTGCAGTGAAGTTCAGCGTGGCCGGTGTGCTGTGGGCCGGCGTGCTGCTGTGGCTGTGGCGCGGTGGACGCGGAGGCAGCCATGCGGATTGACCACCTGGACGTGGTGCTGCGCGCGCGCAGCAGCTGGGAAGCAATGGAGCTGGGCACCGCGCTGACCCGCCGCCATGCACGCGGTGTGTGGGGCAGCTGGCTGCTGGCCAGTGCGCCGTTGTTCGTGCTGTTCAATGCGCTGGCCTGGTGGCTGGATGCCTTCGGCTGGGCCTGGCTGGCGATGTGGTGGTGCAAGCCCTTGTTCGAGCGCGCACCGCTGTACGTACTTTCGCGCGGCATCTTCGGCGAGCGGGTCGGTCCGCGCGCTGCACTGCGCGCGCAGCGGCAGTGGGGTGGCAGTGGCTTCTGGGGCTACCTGGGCTGGCGCCGCTTCAGCGGTCTGCGCAGCCTGTGCCTGCCGGTCAACCTGCTGGAGGGCAATGCGCCCGCACAGCGCGGCGCTCGCCGGCGAGCGGTCGCTGCCGGCGCCGCAGGCCCTGCACTGGTGCTGGCGATGATCTGCCTGGCCTTCGAGCTGGTGCTGGTGGTGGGCGCGATCGCAACCATCTTCATCTTCATTCCCCTGGAACTGCTGCCCGAATCCTGGCGCGCGGCGTGGGCGATGGTCAGCGTGGAAGCGCCTGCGTGGGCCAAGCTTGGCCTCAACCTGCTGTGCTGGCTGGCAGCGGCGCTGATCGGCCCGTTCTACGTGGGCGCCGGCTTCGGCCTGTACTTGAACCGGCGCACGCAGATGGAAGCGTGGGACGTGGAAATCGCCCTGCGCCGCCTGCGCGAACGCTTGCTGCCCATCGCCTCTTCGTTGGTGCTGCTGCTGTCCCTGGCGCTGCCGTTGGCGCCCGCGCACGCGCAGGACGCCGACACGCCGGACGCCGGGCAGACCGCCACGGCCAGCGCCGAGGAAGACGAAGACGCTGAAGAAGCCGAGGAAGCAGCCACTGCGGAAAACGATCCGGCCAATACACCGGCGGTGATCTTCGGCGACAAGGCGATGGATACCGCTGGCTTCCGCCAGGCCGTGAACCGCGCTTACGAAGATCCGTTGCAGCGGCCGACGCGGCAGGTCAGCCGATGGAAGCCGATCGAAGAAGCGGCCGAGAAGAAGAAAGACAAGAAGGATCTGCAGAAGGACAGCGGCAGCGACGCAGACCGCAAGGCGCGCAAGAGCGGCCAGCTGTGGCTGGCCCGGATCGCCGAATGGGGCCTGTGGGGGCTGCTGGGTGTCCTGCTGCTGGTGCTGCTGTTGACCGCGCGGCTGTGGCTGCCGTGGTTGCGCGGTTCCGGCCGCCGCAAAGAAAAGCAGGCACCGCAGGTCACTGAAGAACAGGTGGAAATGCCGGTGGTGCTGCCGCCGGATGTGGCGACCCAGGCCGGCCTGCTGTGGGACCAGGGACGACCGCGGCAGGCGCTGGCCCTGTTGTATCGCGCCAGCGTACGCACGCTGGTGGAGCGCACCGGCATCGCTTTGCCGCCTGGTGCGACCGAAGCACAGTGCCTGCGTGCCTCGCGGCGTCTGACCGACAGCACCGACCGTGAACTGTTCGCGCGCATCGTGCGCATGTGGCAGTACGCCGCCTACGGTGGGCGCCTGCCTGCCCGCAGCGATTTCGACGCGTTGGCCAGCACGTTGCGCCAGCAGTACGGGTGGCAGGCATGAATCCGCGCCTGTTCTGGTCATTGCTGCTGGGCGCGCTGGTCCTGTTCGGGGTACCGCTGACGATCCTTTTCCTGCGCACGCACGAAAAGGTGACCGAGACCGTCGTGCTGCCGCCGCAGGGCGAAGCGAGCTACAACCCGCTGTATGTGCTGGGCCAGGCCCTGCGCGCCGACGGCATCGAGGTGCAGTCCAGGCAGCGGTTGGACCTGGCACAGATGCCACTGGCCGCCACCGATACGCTGGTGCTGCTGCAGGACACCGCCGACATGCCGCCGCGCACTGCGCAGGCCCTGCTGGATTGGGTGGATACCGGTGGCCATCTGCTGCTGCGCACGCAACCTCCGGCCGAGGACGATGCCGGCAGCACGCAGGGGCCATTGCTGGACAGGATCGGCGTGGACAGCCTGTTCCATGGCAGCGACTGCCAGCCCTTCCACGTGGTCGATGATCCGAGCCACGTCGAGTTCTGCGGCGGCCGGCGCTTCAGCCTGGGCTTCCAGGCCAACGCCACGGCCGAGCGCCGGTGGGGCGGCAACGAAGGGCTGGTGTTCGCGCGCCTGCCGCACGGCAAGGGCCGCATCGACGTGCTGGCGGACATGGACGTCATGCGTGGTGAAGGACCGAACGCATCAACGCGCCGCCGCACAGTCGATGCCGTCGCCCGCGATGGCCTGCATGACCTCTCGCACCGCGACCTGACGCGCTACCTGCTCGATCCCAACTATGGGCGGGGCACGGTCTGGCTGGTGTACGGCAGTCGCCCGCCCTCGCTGGGCGCGCGCATCTTCTACCAGGGCTGGCCACTGTGGGTGCCGCTGCTGCTGGCGATCCTCGGCTGGCTGTGGTCGCGTGCGCAACGCTTCGGCAGTGCCCTGCCAGCACCGGTGATCGAGCGCCGTTCGCTGCTGGAACACGTCCGCGCCAGTGGCGAACTGCTGCTGCGCTTCGGCCATGGCGCGCGTCTTTACCAGGCCGTGCAGGCGCTGTTCCTGCATCGCCTGCGCCTGCGTGCACCCGTGGCTGCCGCGCTCGACGGTGCCGCGCGTGACCAGGCCATCGCCGCAGTGCTGCAATGGCCGGTCAGTCGTGTCACCAGCGCACTCACGCCGCCTTCGCCGCATGATTCCTCCGCCCTGCGCGAGCGCATCCGCTTGCTGCTCCAGATGAGATCCCTGCTATGACCGATGCCCCTGAACTTCCGGCGGCCGCCACCGCCCGCCTGATCGAACGCGTCGACGCCATCCGCCAGGCCGTCGGCCACGCCTTCATCGGCCAGGCCGATGTGCTTGACCAGATCCTGGTCGCCCTGCTGGCCGGTGGCCACGTGCTGATCGAAGGCGTGCCCGGCCTCGGCAAGACCCTGCTGGTGCGCGCGCTGGCGCAGGCGCTGGAACTGGACTATGGCCGCGTGCAGTTCACCCCCGACCTGATGCCCAGCGACGTCAGCGGGCATGCGGTGTACGACCCGAAGAGCGAGAGCTTCAAGATCCGCCGTGGCCCGGTGTTCACCAACCTGCTGCTGGCCGATGAAATCAACCGTGCCCCGGCCAAGACCCAGTCCGCGCTGCTGGAAGTGATGCAGGAGGGCCAGGTCACCATCGAAGGCAAGGCCTTCACCCTGGCGCCGCCGTTCATGGCGCTGGCCACGCAGAACCCGCTGGAACAGGAAGGCACCTATCCGCTGCCGGAAGCGCAGCTGGACCGTTTCCTGCTGAAGGTGCTGATCGACTATCCGCAGCTGGAAGACGAGAAGCGCATGGTCGCGGCGATCACCAGCGGCCGTGCCGCCAGCGATTTCGACCTGAGCCAGGTGCCCCGCGTACTCGGTGCCGGTGAACTGTTGGCGTTGCAGCAGGCCACCGCGGCGATCACCGTCGATGACGAAGTGATCGACTACGCGGTGCGCATCGTGGCCGCCACCCGGCAGTGGCCCGGCATCGCCGTTGGTGCCGGACCGCGCGGCAGCATCGCCCTGGTACGTGCCTCGCGCGCGCAGGCGGTGCTGGCCGCGCGTGATTTCGTCACCCCCGATGATGTCCGCGACATCGCCCGCCCTGCCCTGCGCCACCGCATTGCACTGGCACCAGAGCTGCAGATCGAAGGCCAGGATGCCGACGACGTACTGGGTGCGCTGCTGGCCAAGGTCGAAGCGCCGCGCCGATGAGGCCTGCGCCGCTGCTGCTGGCGTTGCTGTTGGCCTGGGCTGTGCTGGGTGGCGTGGTGCTGGGCGGCCCGCTGCCGCGCTGGAGCTGGGCGCTGGCCGGCGCATTGATTGCGGTGCTGGCACTGGTTGATCTGTGGCGACAACGGCGACGGCCGTCGCCCAGCGTCGAACGCGACGCGCCCGAAGCGCTGGCACTGGGCGTGCGTCGCGAGATCGGCCTGCGCCTGCATAGCGAACAGGCCATGCACGTGCATGTGTTCGATCTGGTGCCGGGCGGTTGGCCACTGGAATCAATGCCGCAGCGCGTGCAGTTGCGGGCCGGCCATGTCAGCTCGCTGCATTACCACGTGCAGCCGCAGCAGCGCGGCCGCTTTGCCTTCGAGGGTGTGCAGCTGCGCATCCGCTCGCCGTGGCGATTGTGGTGGCAGCAACGCACGCTGCCACCGGCGCTGGAGGTACGGGTCTATCCCAACTTCGTGCCGCTCACCCGCTTCGCACTGTTCAGTGCCGACCAGGCCTCACGCCTGGTGGGCGCCCATGTGAAACGGCGGCGTGGCGAGGGCACCGACTTCCACCAGATGCGCGAGTACCGCATCGGCGACAGCCTGCGCCAGCTCGACTGGAAGGCCACCGCACGCGCGCGCAAGCTGATCTCGCGCGAGTACCAGGACGAGAAGAACCAGCAGCTGCTGCTGATGCTCGACAGCGGCCGCCGCATGCTGGCCAGCGAAGGCGGGCTCTCGCATTTCGACCATGCCTTGAACGCCTCGCTGGTGGTGGCTTACCTGGCGCTGCGCCAGGGCGATGCCGCCGGCCTGTTCGCGGTGGGCGGCGAGCGCCGCTGGGTGGCGCCGCAGCGCGGCATGGGCACGGTGCAGCACCTGTTGCGCGCCAGCTACGACCTGCAGCCACAGGCCGTGGCCACCGATTACCTGGCCGCCGCCACCGAAGTATCACTGCGCCAGCGTCGACGCGCGCTGGTGATGCTGGTCAGCAACGTGCGCGATGAAGACATCGAAGACCTGCTTGCTGCCGTGCGCCTGCTGCAGCGCCGCCACCTGGTGTGCGTGGCCAGCCTGCGCGAGCGCGAGCTGGATGCCGCGCTGGAGGGCGAGGTGCATACGGTCGAGGATGCCGCGCAGGCCGGTGCCGCCGCGCTGTACCTGCAACAGCGCGCGCAGGCGCATGACGCGCTGCGTGCCGAACGGGTGATGGTGCTGGATGTGACCGCAGATGCGCTGCCCGCCGCGCTGGTGGAACGCTACCTGGCGGTGAAGCGCGAAGGGTTGCTCTGAGCGGTAGCGCCGTGGACACCGGGCATGGCCCGGCGCTACCGGCCCGTTGCTCTGGTAGTTGCCAACCTCGGTTGGCACACAATCAACGGCGCCGACCAAGGTCGGCATCTACCAACGGCGTTGCTGCACACCGGGGACGCCATCAGACGTAGATCCGCGTCGGCGCCTCATCAACGATCGCGTGCGGCACGAAGCGCGCGCTGTCGCGGGTGATCGCGCTGTCGTCTTCGCGGATGCCTATGCCGCAGGCGTGGTCGCCGATCACCCAGCTGCCGATCAGCGGGTAACCGCCTTCGAAGCGGGTGAGCGGGTGCGCACGCTGGAGGATGGCCGGACCGTCGTACGGGCCGTCGCTGCGCTGCGTGCTGCCGTCGGCCAGGTGCATCTCGATGTTGGCACCTTCGCGCGAGAACAACGGCTTGCGCACCCAACCCGAGGCCAGCGCGCTGCCGTCATCGAAATGTGCTTCCAGCAGGTTCGGATGCCCAACGTTGCGCTGCCACAGCAACGGCAGGATGCCCTTGTTGCTCAGCACCGCCTTCCACGCCGGTTCCAGCAGCTGCACGCCCGAGCCCGGCAGCGCGCGGCCGAATTCCTCGGCCATCAGGTCTTCCAGCGGGTACAGCTTGAACAGCGTGCCGATCACCGTATCGTCCAGCGCGGTGAAGCGCCCATCTTGGGACAGGCCGATATCCTCGATGGCGATCGCTTGCCCGTGCAGGCCCGTCTGCGAGGCGCAGTCGCGCAGGTAATCGACCGTACCGCGGTCTTCGTCCGAGCTGCCCACCGCACTGAAGTACAGCGGCGGCGGCAGCTGCGTGGCCAGTTCGCCGAAGCGTTCGACCAGGGCTTCATGGATCGCATTGAACTGGTCGGCATGCTGCGGCAGGCGGCCGGCATTGCGCTGGTCCTCCAGCCACTGCCACTGGAAGAAGCTGGCTTCGAACAGCGAGGTCGGCGTGTCGTAGTTCAGCTCGTACAGCTTGGCCGGGCCGGTGCCGTCGTAGGCCAGATCCAGGCGCCCGTACAGATGCGGCTGGCGCTGGCGCCAGCTGTCGGCGATCCAGTCGCGGTAATGCGCGGGGATCGCCAGCTGGTCCATCAGGCGCTCGCTGCCGATGACATCGCCAACCAGGTCCATCGCCATCGCATGCAGCTCGGCGCTGGGGTCTTCGATGTCCTGTTCGATCTGGCGCAGGGTGAACGCGTAATACGCGCTTTCATCCCAGTACGGCTGGCCTTCGATGGTGTGGAAGCGGAAACCGGCTTCCTCCGCGCGCGCCCGCCACTGGGCGCGCTCGGCAATACGGATACGTTGCATGGATTGATCAGCCGCCGACGCTGCTGCCGCTACGGCGCGCACTGGTGCTGCCGAAGCCGCTGCGGCTGGCGGTCACCGCACGGTTCGGTTCGCTGCTGACCGGGGCCAGCCCGGCCTTGCCCGCGCCGATGCCGCTGGCGGTGTTCAGGCCGCCGCTGCCACCCGGGGCAGGACGCGCCCAGCCGGCGCTCTTGTCCTGGTAGGCCGGCGCCGACGCCGGCGCCTGCGGGGCCAGGCCACCGCGGTTGCTCAGCATCTGCGACATGAAGAAGCCCATCATCATCGGGCCGATGAACGAGGTACCGGCCGAGGTGTGCTGCTGCACGCACTGCTCAGGCTTGTAGTCCTGTTGGCAGGCTTCCTTGGTCGCGTACTTCGGCGCTGCATCGGCGGACTTCTTCTGCGCCTCGGCAAATGCATTGCGGCAGGCAGAAGGATCGGCGGTAGCCGTGGTGCAGGCCTCCACCGAGGTATACAGGCCTTCCTGCACCTGCACCTGCTCTTCCTTCTGGCAGGCAGTGAACAGCAGCGGCGCAGCGCTCATCAGCAGCAGCGCGGTGGTGCGGGAACGTTTCATGGCCTCATGCCTTCAAGTCGGAACAATGCCCCATCATGCCAAATCCCGGCCAACAACCGGAATCGGCAAAGTGGGAAAGATGAACGATCTTTCATTTTCGTCGTTCTCTCCCTCGCGCCATCCACGCATGGCGTGGATACACGTGTCGACCAAGGTCGACACCTACCAACAGCAAGAATCGGGTCAGAGCCCACTGTGCAGCAACGGGATCCGACCCTGTCAGATCGCGGACAACTGTCGAAGGCGGGGTGGGTCCGGTGGCGGGGGTGTCCGCGGCATGGATGCCGCGGCCAAGCCCCCAAGGACGGGTTTACGGCGTCCCCCGCCACCGGACCCACCCCGCCATCCCACGGAATGCGCGCCGTTGCCGTTGCCGTTGATTCGGCAGGTGCAGGGCGCAGCCCTGCCGGACCACCACCGGTGGTTGCAGCAGCAACCGAAAAAATTGGCCATGATCAACCGACCCCCACGTCGTACGGCCCGCCCGTTCCGCCAGCCATGCCTGAATACCGCTCCCGCACCTCCACCGCCGGCCGCAACATGGCCGGCGCCCGCGCCCTGTGGCGTGCCACCGGCATGAAGGATGGCGACTTCCACAAGCCGATCATCGCCATCGCCAACTCCTTCACCCAGTTCGTGCCCGGTCACGTGCACCTGAAGGACCTTGGCCAGCTGGTTGCGCGCGAGATCGAACAGGTCGGCGGCGTCGCCAAGGAATTCAACACGATCGCCGTGGACGACGGCATCGCCATGGGCCACGACGGCATGCTGTACTCGCTGCCCAGCCGCGAGATCATCGCCGACTCGGTGGAGTACATGGTCAATGCGCACTGCGCCGATGCGCTGGTGTGCATCAGCAACTGCGACAAGATCACCCCGGGCATGCTGATGGCCGCACTGCGCCTGGACATTCCGGTGGTGTTCGTGTCCGGCGGACCGATGGAAGCCGGCAAGACCAAGCTGTCCGAGCACAAGCTGGACCTGGTTGATGCCATGGTCGTCGCCGCCGATGACAGCGCCTCGGATGAGAAGGTTGCCGAGTACGAGCGCAGCGCCTGCCCCACCTGTGGCTCGTGCTCGGGCATGTTCACCGCCAATTCGATGAACTGCCTGACCGAAGCGCTGGGCCTGTCGCTGCCCGGCAACGGTACCACCCTGGCCACGCATGCCGACCGCGAAGCGCTGTTCCGCCGCGCCGGCCGCCTGATCGTCGAGCTCTGCCACCGCTGGTATGGCGGCGAGGATCCGCGCGCACTGCCGCGTGGCATCGCCACCCAGGCCGCGTTCGCCAACGCGATGACCTTGGACATCGCCATGGGCGGGTCCACCAATACCATCCTGCATCTGCTGGCTGCCGCGCAGGAAGCGGAGGTCGACTTCGACCTGTCCCACATCGACGCACTGTCGCGGCGCGTGCCACAACTGTGCAAGGTGGCGCCGAACTCGCCCAAGTACCACGTCGAAGATGTGCATCGCGCCGGTGGTGTGTTCGGCATCCTCGGGGAGCTGGACCGCGCCGGGCTGCTGGATACCTCCGTGCCCACCGTGCACAGCGCCACGCTCGGCGAAGCACTGGATCGCTGGGACGTGATGCGCAGCGACAACGACACCCTGCACACGTTCTTCAAGGCCGGCCCGGCCGGCATTCCCACCCAGGAAGCCTTCAGCCAGGCCACACGCTGGCCGTCGCTGGATGTTGACCGCGCCGAAGGCTGCATCCGTGCGCTGGAGCATGCCTATTCGCAGGAAGGTGGGCTTGCCGTGCTGCGCGGCAACCTCGCCGTCGACGGCTGCGTGGTGAAGACTGCGGGCGTGGACGAATCGATCCACGTGTTCGAAGGCAATGCGCGCGTGTTCGAAAGCCAGGACGCGGCGGTGGCCGGCATCCTCGCCGATGAAGTGAAGCCCGGCGACGTGGTGGTGATCCGCTACGAAGGCCCGAAGGGTGGCCCGGGCATGCAGGAAATGCTGTATCCGACCAGTTACCTGAAGTCGAAGGGGCTGGGCAAGCAATGTGCGCTGCTGACCGATGGTCGTTTCTCCGGTGGCACCTCGGGCCTGTCGATCGGCCATGTCTCGCCGGAAGCGGCCAGCGGCGGTGTGATCGGGCTGGTGGAGGATGGCGACCGCATCCGCATCGACATCCCGGCGCGGCGCATCGACCTGCTGCTGGACGACGCCACGCTGGCCCAACGCCGCGCCGACGCCGATGCGCGTGGCTGGAAGCCGCGTGCACCGCGCCCGCGCAAGGTCACCAGCGCGCTGAAGGCCTACGCCCTACTTGCCACCAGCGCCGACAAGGGCGCCGTGCGCAACACCGCCCTGCTCGACGATTGACAGAAAAGGGGACGGAGGGAATTAAGTCGTAAGTGCCACAAACGACTTAATCCCCTCCGTCCCCTTTTAGGAGGGTCAGCCGATGGTGCGCTTGAACGGCGGCAGCGCGTCGATGATGCGCTTGCCGTAACGACGGGTCAGCAGACGCGAGTCGAGGATGATCACGCGCCCGGTGTCGGTGGAGGTGCGGATCAGGCGGCCGGCGAACTGGGTCAGCGTGCGCAACGCATGCGGAATCGCAATCAGGTTGAACGCATTGAGGCCACGTGCTTCCACCCACTCGCTCAGCGTGGCGGTCTGCGGATCGGTCGGCACCGCGAACGGTACCTGGGTGATCACCACCGTGGTGCAGGCCTCACCGGGAAGATCCAGGCCTTCGCCGAACGAGTTCAGCCCGAACAGCACCGAGCCCTCGCCGGCAGCCACCCGGCGCAGATGTTCGTCGATCATGCGCGTCTTCGACATCTCGCCCTGCACCAGCACCTGCTTGCGCTTGGCGGCCGGCATCAGGCCAGCCACCTTCTCCATCTTCCAGCGCGAGGTGAACAGCACCATCGAGCCCTTCGTCCAGTCCAGTTCCTTGCCGATGTAGCGCGCCACTTCACGCGGATGGCCTTCGCGGTCATCGGGCGTGACCGGGAACGGCGGCACGATCAGCTCGGCCTGGTTGGGCAGGTCGAACGGGGAGGACAGTGAGACCATCTCGGCGGTTTCGGGGATGCCGTTGTCGATCGCCAGCGCCTGGAAATCGCCGCCGCCGGTCAGCGTCGCCGAGGTCAGCACCACCGAATCCACTTCATCCCACAACAGCTTGCGCAGCACGTGCGCGGCCGACACCGGCGAGCCATGCAGCACCAGGTCGCCATCGCGGGTGGCGGTCACCCAGCGCGCCATCGGCGGCGCGCCTTCCTTGTCCTCGCGGCGCCAGACCTGCCACAGGTTGTACTGCTGCTCGATCATCTCCAGCGCCATGCCCAGGTTGCGCTGCAGGCGCTCGCGCGCCGGATCGTCCGGCTTGCCCTTGGCAACCTGCGCGGTGGCCGCATGCGCCCAGTTGTAGAGGCTGCGGGTATCGTCGGCCAGCGCCTCGATCGGCTCGCGCCAGGCCTCGGGCAGGCGCCCGTTGGCGGCGCGCCACATCGGTTCCTCATCGGCCGGCGCCGGCATCCACACCGCTTCCACGTGGTCGCGGAACATGCGCAGGCCCTTGGCCACGTTGCTGGCCGCGTCGATGGCTTCGTTCGGCAGCAGGTTGCCGAGGCGGTCCTTGTCGACCGCGCGGTAGGCGCCGGCGATCAGGATCTGCAGGCGGCCGGTGCGCTTGGCCATTTCATCCAACGCCAGGCTGGCCGCGCCCTGATCGATGGCCACATTGCCAACGTGGTGGCCTTCGTCGAGCACCAGCAGCATGTCCGACGGCGCGGCGATCATCGGCTGGCCGTTATCGCTGTCACCAATGGACAGCGCCGACAGCAGCAGCGCGTGGTTGGTGACCACGATCTGCGCGTCACGCACGGTGTTGCGCGAACGCAGCACCGCGCACTGCGCCGAGTACGCACAGCGCCGCCCCGCACAGCCCGAGGCCGGCGTGGTGATGCGCACGCGCAGGCCGGGGCTGATGGTTTCCGGTGCATTGTCGATGTCGCCGTCCCAGCTACCGTTGCTGAAGGCCACGGTGAGGCGCTTGGCGATGTCCATCTCGATCGGCGCCAGCGGCCGGTCGAACAGCGGTTGCTCATCCTCGAACATGCCGTTCTGCGCGCCCTCGCCATGCGCTTCGGCGGCGTTGCGCGTGCACAGGTAGCGGGTGCGGCCCTTGGCCAGGGCAACGGTCGCCTCCAGGCCGGTGGCCTTGAGGAAGTTCGGAATATCGCGCTCGACCAGCTGCGACTGCAGCGCCACGGTACCGGTGCTGATCACCAGCTTCTTCTTGCTGGCCAGCGCAATCGGCACGCCGGCGGTCAGGTAGCCCAGGCTCTTGCCAACGCCGGTCGGCGCCTCGACCACGCCCACGCCACCGCTGGTGGACAGCGCACGCGACACCACGCCGATCATCTGGCTCTGCGAGCGGCGGGTGGAGAAGCCGGGGGTATTGGCCTGCAGTGTCGTGTACGCCTTGCGGATCGCGTCCTTCAAGGTGTCATCGAGCTTGCGTGGAGCGGCGACGGTTTCGGTCACGCCAGAACTACCGTAGCGGGGTCAGGCCGGCCATTGTCGCATGGCCGGCCACGGGCTCCGAGGCGCGGGCGCTGAACAGGGTCAGCCGCGTCGCACGATGGCTGGATGAGCGCCCCGCAACGCCACCGGCGCTGCCACTGCCGCCATCGCGGTCAGGGCGTCGCAGTGCGCTGCCGCAGCAGCCGTACCAATGCCCAGACCAGCAGTACCGTGCCGACGGCATCGAGCATCGCCAGGCCGAAGTGGACCACGCCCAGCACGGTGCTCAGCTGCGAGATCGCACTGAAGTCACCCCGGCTGACCATCCACATCGGCACCAGGTTGGCCAGCAGGCTGCCCATGCTGGACCCCAGCAACAGCAGCAGGCCGGTCAGCGCGCCGGTGCGTGCCGGATCGCGCGGTGCGCCCATCACCCAGACCAGGCCGACGCACAGGGCGATCAGCACCGGCAGGCGCACGCCGACCATGGTCAGCAGGGAGACCATCAGAGCCTGGCTGTCCATCGATCAGTCCTGCCCAGCGAAGGCACCGGCACCGGCGCGCAGCTGCTGGTAGACCGCGTCGGTCTGAGGGCGTACGGCATGCCACTGCAGGAAGCTCTCCGCCGCCTGCTCGACCAGCATGCCCAGGCCATCGACCGTGTTGCGGCACTGCGCAGCGCGCGCCCAGGCCAGGAAGGCGATGGCAGCCTCGCCGTAGTTCAGGTCGACCGCCGTGGTCATCGAATTGACCAGCGACAGCGGCAGCTTGAACTCGGCGTCGCGATCGCGGCCGGCCGAAGTGGCGTTGAGGATCAGCTCGAAATCTCCGAGGTCGCGCAGATCGTCCCAGTAACGGCTGAGCGCGCGGCCCGGCTCGCCCATGGCATCGATCAGTTCGTCGGCGCGTTCCGGCGTGCGGTTGACCACCACCAGTTCGGTGATGCCGGCATCGAGCAGCGCCGGCGCGACGCTGCGCGCCGAACCACCGGCGCCCAGCAGCAGCACGCGGCGGCCGCGCAGGTCCAGGCCGTGGCGGTCGGTGAGGTCGCGCACCAGACCGATGCCATCGGTGGTGTCACCGTGCCAGCGGTCGCCCTTGCGCAGCAGAGTGTTGACCGAGCCGGCGCGGCGCGCGCGTGCGGTCAGCGTGGTGCACACGGAGAATGCCGCTTCCTTGTGCGGTGAGGTGACGTTGGCACCGACACCGCCCTCAGCGGCGAACACCTCCAGCCCGGCCAGGAAGGCGTCCGGGGCGAGATCGATGCTGCGGTAGTCGAGGGAGATGCCTTCCTGGCGACCGAACGCCGCATGGATCTGCGGCGACTTCGAGTGGGCGACGGGGTGTCCGAAGACGGCGTAACGATCGGTCATGGAATCCTCAAGCTGGCTAGACTGGTGCTCTTTCGTGCATGGACCTGGATGATGCGTATCGCCCCGACCCTGCTGGTGCTCGCCGCCAGTCTACTCTCTGCCCCGGTAGCGATGGCGTTGAACGAGTACGGCATCGAGGGCATGGGCGTGGTCTCCACCCGCGCCGATGAGGGCCGGGCCACGATCAGCGCCGATGGCCAGCGCATCGTCTTCGCCCGCCGTGGCGAGGCCGGCTGGGGACTGTGGCAGGCGCGCGTGCTCGACGGCCGCTGGCAGCAGGCGCAGGCCTTGCCGCTGGCAGTGACCGGCGAGGTGCGCGACCCGTATTTCAGCCGCGACGGCCGCTGGCTGCTGTTCGCCGCAGGCCGCGAGGGCCGGCTGGCGCTGTACCGGGCGGCGATCGCCGCCGATGGCGGCTTGGGCACCCCACAACCGTTGGCCGGCGATGGCGGTCGCCATGAGGAGCGCGGCCCGGCATTGAGCGCGGACGGGCGGCGGCTGCTGTTTGCCCGCCATCAGGGCCGCGGTGCCGGCTGGGACCTGTTTGTGGCCACGCTGGACGCGCAGGGCGCGCGCGGGCCGGCGACGGCGTTGCAGGCATTGAACAGCGCTGCCGATGAAACCGATGGGGACTGGCTGGGCATCGAGGGCGCCGTGGCCTTCAGCCGCGACAGCGGTGACGCCGCGCAGGTCTGGACCAGCGGTTGCGCGTGGACGGGCGCTGCGCTGCAGCCGTTGGGGTTGTCGTTCAACCAGGGAAGCGGCTGGACCGGCGCGCCGGTCGTCGACAACGCCAAGCCGGGCGAAATGATGGTGGCCAGCAGCGCGGCGAAGTCGCCACGCGCCGGTGGCGTGGATGTGTACCGGCTGGCAGTACCCAAGGTGGTGGCGGTGGCGGAGTGCGTGCGGTAGATCCACGCCATGCGTGGATGATCGTTTGGAAGGTGCCGACCGGCTCCCTCCGGTAGGTGCCGACCGCCCCCTCCGGTAGGTGCCGACCTTGGTCGGCACAGAAACAAAACCGCCAACCAAGGTTGGCGACTACCAGTAGATCCACGCCATGCGTGGATGTCGTCTTCTGACAGGTGCCGACCCTGGTCGGCACACCGGAGCGCCAACCAAGGTTGGCGACTACCAGAACATCAGCTCAGCGCGACAGCACCTTCGCGCGCTGCTGCTCGTATTCCACTTCGCTGAGCTGGCCGTTGTCCTTGCGCCGGTTCAGCGCGGCCAGTTCGGCCTGCACGCTCTCCGGCAGGGCCTGCTCGCGGGCAACCTGGGCGGCAGCGGAAAGCTGCTCGGGCGGGCGCCTGGCGGCACGCCAGGCAGCGACGAACACGCCGACGATGATGGCCCCGAACACCAGCGTACCAGTGCCCCAGATCAACCATTGCATCCAACCCATTTCAGGTCCCATCGCGTGTTCCTCCGTCTGTCGTGGGCGCTATTGTCAGCGCTCGCGCAGCCAGCGCGCCACCTGCGGCGCAAAATAGGTCAGCACGCCATCGGCGCCAGCGCGCTTGAAGCCCAGCAGCGATTCCAGCACGCAGGCGCGCTCGTCCAGCCAGCCGTTGGCGAACGCCGCCTTCATCATCGCGTACTCGCCGCTGACCTGGTAAGCGAAGGTCGGCACGCCGAAGGTCTCCTTCACCCGCCGCACCAGGTCCAGGTACGGCATGCCCGGCTTGACCATCACCATGTCCGCGCCCTCCTCCAGGTCCAGCGCGATCTCGCGCATCGCCTCGTCACCGTTGGCCGGGTCCATCTGGTAGGTCTTCTTGTCGGCCTTGCCGAGACTGGCTGCGCTGCCCACCGCGTCACGGAACGGGCCGTAGAACGCCGAAGCGTACTTGGCCGAGTACGCCATGATGCGCACGTTGAGATGGTGGTCGGCATCCAGCGCACGACGGATCGCACCGATACGGCCATCCATCATGTCCGAGGGCGAAATGATGTCCGCGCCCGCGTCGGCGTGCGACAGCGACTGCTTGACCAGCGCTTCGACGGTGATGTCGTTGAGCACGTAGCCCTTGTCATCGATGATGCCGTCCTGGCCGTGCGTGGTGTACGGATCCAGGGCAACGTCGGTCATCACCCCCAGCTCCGGGAAACGCGACTTCAGCGCGCGGATCGCACGCTGCGCCAGGCCGTCCTCGGCCCACGCCGCGGAGGCGTCCAGCGACTTCTGCGAGGCGTCCAGCACCGGGAACAGGTCGATCACCGGGATGCCGAGTTCCAGCGCTTCCTCGGCCACCTTCAGCAGTTCTTCGATCGACAGCCGCTCCACGCCGGGCATCGACGGCACCGCCACGCGGCCGGCCGGTTCGTGCACGAACACCGGATAGATCAGGTCGTCGGTGGTCAGCGTGTTCTCGCGCATCAGGCGGCGCGAGAATTCGTCATGGCGCATGCGCCGCGGGCGGTAATGGGGATGAGGCATGGCAGGCTCCGAGGAGTGGCTATTGCAACAGGTAGCCCTGCGGCAGCAGGGGTTCGGGCAACGGGCGTTCGCCGAGGGCATCGAGCTGGTCGATCTCGATGGTGCGCACCAGCGCGTCCAACGGCAGGTCGTTCGGCTCCAGGCCGAACGGGTCTTCCATTTCTTCACCCAGCTGGTCCAGGCCGAAGAAGGCATAGGCCAGCACCGCCGACAGCACCGGCGTGGCCCAGCCCAGCGAGCTGGCGAGGCCGAACGGCAGCAGCACGCAGAACATCCACGCGCAGCGGTGCAGCAGCAGGGTGTAGGCGAACGGCAGCGGGGTCGTGAGGATGCGCTCGCAGCCGGCCTGGATCGAGGACATCGCGTGCAGGCGCTCTTCCAGCTGGACGTAAAGAATGGAATCGAGCGTGCCTTCGCGACGGGCCTGGGCCAGTTCGGCGGCGATCATCGCCAGCAGCGCATCGGGCACGTTCTCGCGCTGGGCGAGCTGCCCGCGCTGTTCCTCGTCCAGCCATGGCACCGCGGCCAGCGCCACGTCGCGGGCACGCAGGCGCGCGGCCAGTGCATAGGCGAAAGCGGTGGTCAGGTAGCTGATGCGCTGGCGGCGTGGCGCATCGTCGGCCAGCAATACCTGTACCTGCCGCGCCAGCGAACGCGATTCGAACACCAGCTGGCCCCACAGCTTGCGGCCCTCCCACCAGCGGTCGTAGCAGGCGCTGTTGCGGAAGCTGAGGAAGATCGACAGGACCAGGCCGAGCAGGGTGAACGGGGTGACCGAGACGCGCTCGATGCCGACCGGCGGCGCCAGCTCCACCACCGCGGCGACCGCGATGGAGAGGGTGAGGATGGCCAGCACCTTCGGCGCGATCGCCGGGACGATGGAGCCACGCAGGATGTACAGCAGTTGCCAGCCGTGGGGACGGGAACGAATGATCATGGGAGCAGCCGCGCGGCGCGCGGTTCGACAGGCACGCGGGGGGCTCGCGCAGCCGCCCATTCTACTCCCTGCCCGGCCAGCGGCCGTGTCCCTGCGACGCCCTGTCGCACCGGCCGGGGCCGGCTCAGATCACGCCGCCACCCAGCCCCAGGCGCAGGATGCCGACCACCACCACGATGCCGTTCAGGATCAGCCCGGTCCAGGCCCGGCCGCGCTTGCTGGGGTGGGTGAACAGGATGCCGAGCGCGGCGATGATCGCGCCGACCGCAGCAAACGGGATCAGGAACCAGTTGCCCCAGCCCAGCAGCGGTATCAACGCCAGGATCATCCACAACAGGGCCAGTACGCCCCACAACAGACTGATCACACCCATAGCGCGCTCCCGTGGTTGTTCGTGCTCCCAACCATAGCCGTTCCCGGCAGCGCCGCCTACCGCCGTTGCCGTCAACCTCACCGGCGCCGTGCTAGCGTGCGGCCATGGGTCGAGCACCGATGTTGGCGCCGATTCAGAGTGCCCGGCTGATGATCCGAACCAGTCCTACAGGGGTATACGCCATGAACATCCGTTGGGTCGCCTTGGCGGCCATGCTGCTGACCGTTGCCGGTTGCGCCAGCACCTCCAAGGTCATGCTGGGCCGCGCCCGTGCGCCGATCGATCCGGCCCAGGTGCAGATCTATTCGACGCCGCCCGCCGGTTCGCAGGAAATTGCCCAGCTGGAGTCGTCTTCGGCGGTGGGCTTCGGCACGCAGGGCCAGACCGATGCCGCCGTGGCGCGCCTGAAGCGCGAAGCCGCTGCGCTCGGTGCCAACGGCGTGATCCTGATGGGCGTGGGCAGCAGTGGCTCACCGGTCGGCATGTCGGTGGGTGCCGGCAGTTACGGCTCACACGTGGGCGGTGGCGTGGGCATCGGCATACCGACCACGCAGAAACGCGCGGCCGGCGTGGCGATCTGGGTGCCGAACCCGGCGCCGCCGGCACGCCTGCCGACGCAGACGATCACCCCGCAACCGCAGCGGTGACCCGCACGGGTCACCGCGGGTAGCGCCGGGCCATGCCCGGCGTCTCTTCCCTTCCGCTGCGCTCGCCGGGCGTGGCCCGGCGCTACCGTTACTTCTTCTGGTATTTCGGCACGAACACCTGGTTCACCGCTTCGGCCAGCTGGTCCGGCGGCAACAGGCCCTGGTCGAGCAGGAAGTTGTTGAACGCCAGGCGGTCGAACTTCGCGCCCAGTGCCAGCTCGGTCTGCATGCGCAGTTCAAGGATGCGGGTATAGCCGTAGAAGTAGCTGCCCGCCTGGCCCGGCATGCGCACCATGTAGCGGTCCAGTTCCTGGGTGGCCATCGCCTTGGACAGACCCACCTGCTCGATCAGCACGCGTTCGCCGTTGGCACGGTCGGTCAGGCCGAGATTGAGCATTGGGTCGAGCATTGCGCGGGCGGCACGCAGCAGGCGGAACTGCAGCGCGATCATCTGCCCGTCCAGCGGTTCGTACGGCACCATCTCCGCTTCGGCGTACAGCGCCCAGCCTTCCACGTTCACCGAATTGAACGCGAACATCGTGCGCGCCAGCGACACGCCGCGCTCGACCATCGCGGTGAACTGCAGTTCGTGGCCCGGGCGGCCTTCATGCGCGCTCAGCGTCCAGGCCGCCGAACCGAAGTTGAAGTCGTCGTACTGCGCGCCCGCACCGGCCGCCGGGTTGCCCAGCGGCAGCACGAAGGTGCCCTGCTGCCCGGTGTTGTTGACCAGCGGCGCAGGCAGGAAATGCGGTGCCGGGCTGGCAGCGCTTTCGGCGGCCGAGCCCAGGCGCATCTGCATCGCACGCTGCGGTACATCGACAATGCGATGTTCGCGGATCAGCGGATCGATGGCATCGATCACCTTGCGGTAGTGGCCTTCAAGCTGGTCATCGGCGATCTTCTCGCTCTTCAGCGCGCGGATCACCGCCACCGGGTCGCTCGGATCACTGACCTTCAGGCCCTTATCTTTCGCCACCAGCGGTGCCAGCTGGCGCATCGCCGAGCGCGTTTCCATGAACTCCAGCTGCGCACGCTGCATCAGCAGCTTCGGGTCGATATCAATGCCGACCTGCTTGAGCTGATACGCGTACAGCGGGGCCGGCAGGCGCGCATCGGCACGTGCCTTCGGCAGCACCTCCTTGCGGGTCCATGCGGCGTACTCCTTCATCTGAGCGGCGAGCGCCTTCATCGCGTCGTCGACACCGGCGACCTGATACTTCTTCAGCAGTGACTCGATACCGGTGATGTAGGTCTCGACGTTGTCCAGCGACTGCTGCACTTCGATCTTCGTCGGCTGCAGCAGCGTGCTGTCCTTCAACCGCTCTTCGTAGCGCTGGCGGGCCAGCGTAGTGAACGCGGTGCCGCCCGGCTGCAGGCCCGCGTATGCCTTGAGGCGATCGACCGCCTTGGCCCGGCGCTCGGCCGGCACCTGGTCGGACAGCAGCAGGTTGAGGCCGCTGAACACGCTCTGCGGCGCATCCCGCCACGGCAGCAGGTACTTCTGGTTGAGTTCGCTGCCTTCGATGTACTGATTGGCGGCGGCGATCATGATCTCCAGGTCCTGGCGGACGTTGGGATCCTTCTCAGTGGCCAGTTTGGCCTTCAGTTCGTCGCGGGCCTTGGCCATCGCGGCGCGGTAGCGCTGGTCGTTGTCCGGGCCGAGGTCGGCGACCTTGTCGTCGTAGCCGGGCACGCCGAAGAAGCCGGTTTCCTCGGGCTGGAACGGGCCCTGGGCATCCAGCAGGATCTGCGCCAGCGCGTTGCTGCGCGCGACCCAGGCCGGGCTGGCCGGCGTAGAGGCCTTCGCGGCCGGTGCGGCCAGGGCCGGTGGGGCCGACAGCAGCGGGGCGGCGGTCAGGGCCAGGGCGATGGCAAGCGCGATCGGCTTCATGGAGCACTCCAGTACAGGGTTGCCCGCACCCTACGCGCTCATGGCGGTGGCGACAATCGGCCGGAGGTCACGCCCTCTACAGCGCGGCCGTCAGCGCACAGTCTCCGCGCGCGCGACAGGCCTGCAGTTCGCATTCGCCGGCCGCTTCGGCATCATCCAGCGCGCTCAGGTCGAAGGTCTGCTTGTCTTCGGCCAGCACGTACATCACCGGGTAATCCCACACGTCGTCGCTGCGGGTGCCCTTCACGAACAGGCGGCCGTGCGCATGCGGTCCTTCCAGCGCCACGGTCAGGCCGACATCGCGCTCGCCGTTGATGGCGGTCTGCATGCTGCCCAGCGGCAGTGTGCCGGCCTGCAGCGGCTCGCCGAACACCTGCACCAGTTCGACGCTGCAGCCGGCGCGACGCATCGCCTCGCGCATCGGCGCACTGTCATGCGCGGCCTGGGTCCAGCGCAGCACGCTCCAGGCGATGGCGCCGCCCAGCGCCGCCAGGAACAGCAGCACCGCCAACGGCATCGCCCAGCGCCAATGCCGGCACCACCAGCCGGAGGCCAGGTTGGAGGGAGCAGGAATCGGCGGCGGCAGGGTCATGGGCGGGCTCCTTCCCGGATGATGATCAAGGCTTCAGGCAACGTCCCAGGAAGGCTTCGGCAACGCGGTAGCGATGCAGTGCGTCGGCACCGGACAGGCCGTGCTTGGCACCCGGATAGGTCATCAGTTCAAACGGCTGGCCACGCTTCTGCAGCGCGCTCATCAGGCTGGTCGAATTGGTGAACAGCACGTTGTCGTCGGCCATGCCGTGGATCAGCAGCAGCGGCGAGCGCAGGCCCTCGATGTGGGTCAGCACGCGTGCTTCGCGGTAGCCGGCATCGTTGCGCGCCGGCAGGTCCATGTAGCGCTCGGTGTAGTGGCTGTCGTACAGGCCCCAATCGGTGACCGGTGCACCGGCCACACCGCAGGCGTAGCTGTCCGACGCCTTGGCCAGCAGCATCAGGGTCATGTAGCCGCCGTTGGACCAGCCCTGCACGCCGATGCGCGCCGGGTCCACCCACGGCTGCTGCTTCAACCACGCCACGCCACGCAGCTGGTCGGCTACTTCCACCGTACCCTGCTTGCCATACAGGGCGCCGCCGAAGTCACGGCCACGGCGTGGGGTGCCGCGGTTGTCCAGCGAGAACACCACATAGCCCTGCTGGGCCAGATACTGGTTGAACAGATGGTCGCCACGGCCGGGCCAGCTGTCGGTGACGGTCTGGCTGGCCGGGCCGCCATACACGTACACCGCCACCGGGTAGCGCTTGGCCGGATCGAAGCCGGCCGGCTTGATCACGCTGTAGTTCAGCGGCGTTTTGCCGTCGGCGGCAGTCAGCGTGCCGAATTCGACCGGGCGCTGCGCGTCGCGGTAGCGCGCGTAGGGATGCTTGGGATCGGCCAGATCGTTCTCGACCAGGGTGGCGATCTTCTCGCCATTGGCGCGGAACAGTTCGATCTGCGGCGGGGTGCTGTTGTTGGACCAGCTGTCGACGTACACGCTGGCGTTGCGCGCGAAACTGGCGCTGTGCATGCCGGGCGCCTTCGACAGGCGCTGCGGCTGGCCGCCCTGCAGCGGGACGGCGTAGATCTGGCTTTCGCGCGCCGATTCGATGCCGGCACGGAAATACGCCAGGCCGGCCTTTTCATCGACCGCCAGCAGTTCATCGACCGACCAGTTGCCGTGGGTCAGCGCGGTGGCCTTGCCCTTGCTGTCGATGCGGTACAGATGCTGGAAACCGGTGCGCTCGGAGGACCACAGGATGCTGCCGTCGTCGAGGAAACGCAGGCTGTTGTGCAGCGGCACCCAGGTCGGGCTGGTTTCATGGGCCAGCACACGCTGCTGGTTCGAGGCCAGGGTGACTTCCACCAGGTCCAGCTTCTTCTGGTCGCGCGACTGGCGCTGGAAACTCAGGTGCTGCGGATCGCGCCAGTCGACGCGGGCCAGGTAGATATCCTGCTCCTTGCCGAGGTCGATCCACTGCGTCTGCGCCTGTTCCGCCGGCGAGATCACGCCCAGCTTCACCTGCACGTTGGCATCGCCCGCGGCCGGGTAACGCTGTTCGATCACATCGGTGCGGTCGGCATAGACTTCGTAACGCTTCTGCACCGGCACCGGGCTTTCATCGATGCGGGCGTAGGCGATGGCCGAATCGTCCGGCGCCCACCAGTAGCCGGTATGGCGGTCCATCTCCTCGTCGGCGACGAATTCGGCGATACCGTTGCCGATGGTGGTGCTGCCATCAGCGGTCAGCTGCATCTGCCTGCCGCTGGCCAGGTCGATCACCCACAGGTTGCGGCCGCGGATGAAGCTGACGAAGCCGCCCTTGGGCGACAGCTTGGCGTCGGTGGCAAAGCCTTCGCCGTGGGTCAGCTGGCGCACTGCCGCCTTGCCTTCCTGCTTGAGGTCGTACAGGTACAGCTCGCCGCCCAGCGGGAACAGCAGGCGCTGCGCGTCCGGCGACCACTGGTAATCGACGATGCCGGTCATCGCAGCGATGCGCTGGCGCTCGCGGCGGGCCTTTTCTTCGTCACTGAGGGTTTCGGTACCCGGCAGCACCACCTTCGAGTCCACCAGCAGTCGGGTCTGACCGCTGCCGATGTCGTAGCTCCACAGGTCCAGCTGGTTGCGGTCGATGTCCTTGCCGCGCAGGAAGGTCACGCGCGAGCCGTCCGGCGCCACCTTCGGCTTCATCAGGGTCGGGCCGGACAACGGCAGTGGGCCGGTGATGGCTTCCAGAGTGAGTTTTTCAGCGTGGGCGACGGTACTGGTGGCGAGCATGAGGGCGAGCGAGGCGAACAGATGGCGCATGGAGGATCCCGGCAAACGGCAGGTCCGTCACCGCGGCGGGCGCGGGACGGTCAGCCTCCATCCTAACCAAGCCGGTGCGGGAAGACAGCATGACCTTCTGCCCATGATGTCTGCCCATGATGAGTGCCGACCAACGGTCGGCACTCACCGTGCCGGGTCAGCGCTTGCCGAACAGGTGCTTGCGCTCTTCGTCGCTGAGCGGCTTGCCAGCGTCCGGGTTCACCTGCGTGCGCAGCGCATAGGCGCGCTGGGTGGCCGGACGGGCGGCGATGGCCTGGTGCCAGCGCTTGAGGTTCGGGAACGCGTCGAAGTCGACCGGCAGCTTGTCGTAGGCGCCAACCCACGGGTAGCTGGCCATGTCGGCGATGGTGTAGTCCGCGCCGGCCAGGAAGGCGTGCTCGGCCAAGCGCTTGTCCATCACCCCGTGCAGGCGGCGCACTTCATTGTCGTAGCGCTCGATCGCGTACGGGATCTTCTCCGGCGCGTACACGTTGAAATGGCCCATCTGCCCGCTCATCGGGCCCAGCCCGGCCATCTGCCAGAACAGCCATTCCAGGGTGGTGACGCGGCCACGCGGATCGGCCGGCAGGAAGCGGCCGGTCTTCTCGGCCAGGTACAGCAGGATCGCGCCGGACTCGAACACGCTCTGCGGGGCGCCGCCGTCGGCCGGGGCGTGGTCAACGATGGCCGGCATCTTGTTGTTGGGGGAAATGGCCAGGAATTCCGGCTTGAACTGGTCGCCCGAGCCGATGTTGACCGGGTGGATGCGGTACTCCAGGCCAGCTTCTTCCAGCAGCAGGGTCACTTTGTGGCCGTTCGGGGTAGGCCAGTAATACAGGTCGATCATGGCGGCGGCTCTGGGGTACGGAAAGGAACCTGAAGTCTAGTGCGTGCGTTGGCTTGGCACCGTCATGGCGGGCCGGTAACCTCGCCTCTCCCCCGAAACGCAGCATCCTCCGCATGAGTGCAAACCGTCCGCTACTGTCCCCGCTGTCCAGCCTGATCTTCGCTACCCGCTGGCTGCAGCTGCCGCTGTACCTGGGTTTGATCGTTGCCCAGTGCGTTTACGTGTTCCTGTTCGGCAAGGAACTGTGGCACCTGATCTCGCACTCGGTGTCGATGGGCGAGCAGCAGATCATGCTGATCGTGCTGGGCCTGATCGACGTGGTGATGATCTCCAACCTGCTGGTGATGGTGATCGTCGGCGGCTATGAAACCTTCGTCTCGCGCCTGCGACTGGAGGGCCACCCGGACCAGCCGGAATGGCTGAGCCACGTCAACGCCAGCGTGCTGAAGGTGAAACTGGCGATGGCGATCATCGGCATCTCCTCGATCCACCTGTTGAAGACGTTCATTGCAGCCAGCCCGCTGAACGGCCTGCCGCTGTGCAAGCCGGAACAATGGGCGGCGGCGGCTTCGTCGGCATCGGCCAGCTTCTACAACGCCGGCCCCGATACCTGCACGACCCTGACCCCCGATGGCGTGCTGTGGCAGACCATCATCCACTGCGTGTTCATCCTGTCGGCGATCGGCATTGCCTGGACCGACAAGCTGATGTCCAACAGCCATAGCAAGGCTGCCGCGCACTGACGCCAACGCCGGTGGCGGCACGACTGCCGCCGCCGGCTCCGTTCCCGGCCCTTGTACGCATGGGTGGCCGGGATGCTAGATTGCACCCTCGCTGCAGGCGACGGTGACGCTGGGAAACGTCCCCCGCCACGCCCGGACCTTCGGTCCCGGCCATGCGTATCTACGTTTTTCGTAACGTCGTCTTCTTAGAGGGGAGCAGGATGTCGCACGTCGCAATGATCGCTGCCGCGCGCCGGTGGATGCCGGTCGCTCTGGCATTGGCCCTGGCTGCCTGCTCGGGCAAGGAAGAAACACCGGCTCCGGCCGCGCCGGCTGGCGCCGCCCCCGTCGCTGCGGCGCCAGCCGCACCGGCCGTGGCCGCCAAGGTGCAGTCGATGGGCACCGAACAGCTGCGCGAATCGGCCAGCCAGGCACTGCGCGAGAACCGCATGTACGCCCCGGCCGGCGACAACGCCATCGAGTATTACCTGGCACTGCGTGACAAGACGCCGGACGACGCCTCGGTGAAGAGCGCGCTGACCGACCTGCTGCCCTACACCCTGATCGCCGCCGAGCAGCACCTGGGCCGCGAAGATTTCGCCGAAGCGCAGCGGCTGGTCGCCCTGATCGAAAAGGTCGACGCCTCGGCTCCGGCCCTGCCGCGCCTGAAGGAAGGCCTGAGCAAGGGCGTGCAGGTTGCGGCCAAGCGCACCGAAGACGAGACCGAGAAGGTCAAGAAGGACGCTGAAGACCGCACCAAGCAGCTGGCCGAGCAGCAGCGCCTGACCGAACAGCGCGCCAAGGAAGCCGAGGCGGCCAAGCAGATTGCCGCGCAGCAGGATGTTGCCCGTCGTGACAGCGAGCGCCAGGAAGCCGAGCGCCAGGCCGCCGCCCGCCGCGATGCCGAGCAGAAGCAGCAGCAGGCCGCGGCGCAGCAGGCCAACGCCGCCCGCCAGGCAGCGACCGCCGCCGCGCCAAGCCTGCGCCCGGTCAGCACGCCGGCACCGCGTTACCCTGCCGACGCGCTGCGTTCGGGTACCTCCGGCGAAGTGCTGGTGGAAATCACCGTCGGCACCGACGGCTCGGTGACCAACGCGCGCGTTCTGCGCGCGACGCCCTCGCGCGTTTTCGATCGCGAAGCCCTCAACGCGGTCAAGCGCTGGCGTTTCGAGCCGGTCAATGCCCCGGTCACCACCCGCCGCACGCTGGTGTTCGCACCGGGCGGCTGAATTCTGTTTTTCGAAGTTCTTAGCAAGATTATGTACAAGGAAAGTATATGAACGGCATACATTCATCCGGCCCAGAACCTGGCACTGCCGCAGGGGCAGCAAACCCTGCAGAGTGCACAGAAGTTGTTGAGCCTAAGGAGCCTGTGAGGGCCGCCCCACAGAAAGCCGATGAGTCCGCCCCGCCCCCTCTTGTGCGAGCTGAACTGCAAAAGACATTCGTGGCGATGCTCTTTGCGTTTGTCGCAGCGACAGTTGCACAACAACTTGGTGAAATTTTGGTTGTCGCTACGAAGGCATGGAAACTCGCCAACAGCGCTCCGGACATGCTAATCGCAGCTAGAGGTGACGGGTGGCTTCTGGTCGCCGCATCCATGCACGCCATGCTTGCCTTGACAATGGTGACAGTTAGTTGGTTTTCATGGTCTCTGTCTCAAGCTGCAATGCATAAGAGCGACGTAGTCACTATTTTTTCAAGAAAATTTCTTATCTTCTTAATAGAAATCTTCTTGGTCACACTCTACTTCTCGCTCTCAAAATCGGCGGAAGCTGACTATGCAGCCTACCTGAAAGATGGCCTAACAGCATCTTTCGTGAAGAATCCGTCGGCAAGGCCTGAAGCATTGCAACTTCTTTGGGTGTTTATGGTGTTTGCAACATGGGACTACTTTGTCGATGTGTTACGCCCATTCAAGTGGTCACGACTGCGTTTTCATACTCCGTTGAACCACCTGCGTCGGATTGTAGCGTTCTGCGGAGTTTCCCTATTTTGCGCTTCAGTGGCCTATGTCATAGGGTGGGCAACGCCCGCAAGTGGCGGCCAGCCATCTCAGGTTATATTTGGCGACATAGCCCTAATCCTAGCCGTCTTTATGTTCATTGCAGCCAAGCCATTTGAGTATTTCCTTGCGCGCGGGATGAAAAAGGAAATGATTGGAGACGTAACCTTACGCGAGCGCCCCACATCGCTAGAGAAGCGAAGATTTTGGATAATTCTGACCCTTGTACTCGTATGCACCTTCCTAACGAGGAACGCCCCATGTCTCCTGGGATAATTGGATTAGTTGGGCCAATTCGCTCGGGAAAGAGCACGGTCAGTCAGATTCTGGTTGAGGATTTCGGCTACCTGCCGGCATCAAATTCCGACCTGCTCGCATCGATCTTGGATCGAATGAAGATAGAGAAGAGTCGAGCGAATCTAGGAATGCTCGGAAATGCCATATTCGAGGTTCTCGGTAACGATGTTCTCGCCCACTACAGAATTCGCACACTCGGCAATAGTCGAATCGTTGTTGACGGGATTCGTTACGAGGATGAAATCAAAGCGTATTCGTCAATTCCGAACTTTCTGCTCATCGCAGTGGACTCGAGTTCAGAAGATCGACTAAATCGAATCAATGCAAAGTCCGGCCAAGACAAGGACCCAGGCCGCACCGACCTTCACGCATTGAAACGGCTGGACGAAGCAAGGAGCGAAATCGAGGTTCCACTCATCATGGAGAGAGCACACGCCCGAATCCAGAACAACGGGGATCTGAATAATCTACGCGCTGACGTGCATCGCTTTATAAGATCCCGTCTATAGACCAAGAAACCTCAAACCCTCTGGATAGAATTCGTCAGAAGTTTCAGAACGCGCTCCTCAGCCGCCTCGCACTTTGAAACAATCCAGTACTCATGGTCTCTACAGAGGTTCTGGGGATCAGCCTCAGCCCGCACCGTCAAACCGTTACGACGAAAAACATCGATCAGCTGAAGTCGAGACTTCTGAGTGCGGCGATAGACATTGGCAAGAAGCACGCCTTCCTTAGAAAGAATTCGCGAAACTTCTTTGACCTGACTTTCATAGACTTCAAACTGGAATACAAAAACCGCGAGAATGAGATCAATGGAACCACCAGCCACATCAACGCTGGATGAGTCTCCTGAGAATTCAGCCTTCTCACCGTCACAATCACTTAAAGATTCAAAATCCGCGTCCAACACTAGGTACATAAAGCTCGTAGCCTTCCCATCATAAAGAGGGCGCGAACCTGCTCCGATCTCCACCACAGCAAGAGGCGACAAGCCTTCAGTCACTGAGCGAAATATTGCCTTTACTTTATCATTGGGCGACCCAATGGATGCACTATATTTATCTCTAGCGCGACATAGGGAAATAACCTCATCCATTGACAGGCGATCAAGCTCAGCATTAGATACATAGAATTTATTCATAAACCGATAATGCGGGGCACCAAAGAATTCTTTGACTTTTGGGGGGTCCCCCTCCCCCAGCCAGACAGGAATCCTTTCTTCAAACATCGTGTACGACGAACATCCATTTTCGTTGATATGACCCACGCGACCACCCCTAGTTCGAAACGCTGAAAATTAAAATATCCTCATTGGCAACCTTTGCCATGAGTCTCCGTCGATGCGTAAGAATGTCGCGCTCTTTTCTCATCTTAAGATGGAAGCCCGCATCGCTACCCAGCATCAGCAACTGATCGGTCGTTCTTTCACGAGATGCGGATTCACCCACAACCAATGCCAGATGGCCGTCGTCACGTATAACTCTTCTAGCGGAGACGAAGAAATTTCTCATGTATTCTATATAGCTGGAATAACTGCTACCACGCGATCTATTGGAACGCGCTCCCGACTCCCTCGAGCGTAGAGCTTCAAAGTCAGTGAAGCCAAGCTTCCTTCCCTCAAGCTCAGGAATGTCGAACCACAGATAGGTGAGTCTTTGAGACTTGACGTAATCGGCAACGCCGAAGTATGGCGGAGACGTAACAATCAGATTTACACTGCCTACAGCCCGCTTACGCATCATATCTACTGAATCACCATTCAGCACTTTTGATCGGCGGCGCACCACGTCTCTGGTCGCAGTAGCATCATTTGCACAGACTTCGTTGAATGCGGAAGCGCAACTACGCAAATATTGATTGGAAGCACTGACAAAACTCGCGAAGGCGGGACGATACACAATCTCCTGCGGCTTTGGTCGCACGTTGTCGCACACCCAACCCCAATGCCTCCCTTGGGAAGATGTACTTTTTAGAATGCTTGAAAGTACAGCGAGAAAACAATCCTTCATGCGCCCGTCTGGACGAGCAATCGTCGCGGTGAGTACCGCCAGAATTTCCTGCGCGGTTTGGGGATGATACCACCTAGCCAACTCATCGGAACGGGGATGATTTTTGACAAATCCCCGCATCAATAGAGTATTGGCTTCGCGCTGAATTCGCTCAAGTTCTGACCCAAACACCTTCGCTGCAGGAAAATAGAGCTTTGCCGAAGACATCAAGCAGGCGACAGGATTGTTGTCGATACCAATGTACTTTCGCCCCAGCCTTATGGCCTCAACTCCGCTTGTACCAGACCCACAAAATGGATCCAACACCAAATCACCAGGAGATGTTAGGTGGCCAATTAAGGTGCCCGGGATTGCAGACACATAAGTAGCAGGATACCAATGCATCGCATGAATCCCAGTGTTACTAACTGCCGGGAATGACCAGTCGACGCTCCGCAAGTCCTCAATGATGTCCAAGCCCCAGCCCCAATTCCTGAGATAAGTATCGCCCCGAATAGCCCTCAGGGAATGAGGTGACAAAGTCATCATTACCCAGAATTTCGGCGAAGGCACCGACTGCTGCGCGGCGCCAAGACTCGCGGTCACGCTTAGTCATATTTCGTCCAGTCCGCTTGGTTCTAACCAACGCGATCATGCAGCTCCTCGACCCCCACCCAAACCGTACATTGTCGCCACCAGACAAACGGACATCAATTTGGCGAGATATTAATCCATTCTCATTCCATATGAAAAGCGTATGATTGCTACTTTCAACTACGCCTCTATCTATTAGCATTTCCGCAATTTCACTGTTGCTCATCTTAAGGGGGGCACTCAATTCCCTTATCCAAACATAGTCCTCCAGGATGTATTCACAGCCAGATATTAACTGCCATGCAAGCTGTTTTGTCCTTGGGTGATGCCGCAGTGCCTCCTCGAACTCTGGCTCAGTCATTCTCCAGTCGTCAGAAGTGATGATTCCTTCACGAACTGCGGCTCTACATAAATCCGCCTGCAGCGCGTTGTGCGGAATACATTGCGGATGAGAAATTATCATCGTGTATATTCTGTTTCTGAAATCAGCCCAGCGCGCAAGATAAGTTTGCCACTCTGATCCGAACTCCAGGGCAAGATCGTCTCCAACCTTGCAAACCGAAACAAGATCCGAAAGATTCTCCGCAGCGCCTTTCCATCCCAACATGCAGGCCATTCTGTGCACGTTATCAATATTATCGATATCCACACCAGCCGAAATGAAGTTCCCTTTTCCAGGCTCGGGGCAGACCGCGCGCAGGACTTCCAGAGGATCAACTCCGTGCCTGTCGAGTATCTCGATTAATCTTGCCGATTTTCCATGCACCACATGCCCATACTTGTTCGACCGCCCGTCGAGCCCAAACATGAGATTCTTAAGGCGATGCTCATGCGAAAATGCGGGATCTTTAGCTTTCAATTCCGACTCTACTAGATGACCAAATGGCGGAATCGCGGCATCGTGAAGCAACGCGGCGGCCACCAGTGACTTGATAGTGCTTCGATGAAGCGTCTTTCCAGCAGTCAGCTGGTAGGCAAGGTGAGCAACTCCAATTGAATGAGGTAGCCGCCTTGACCGCCCTAGCTCCTGAATAAGGGGGACATCAAAGTTCATCTGCCTCATGTTACGAAGTCGATGAACCTCGGGGCTCTCGAGGAGATCACCAAGGAACGTTGCCATTTCACGGTCATCCACTTCTATGTGACCGTGCAAAATGTCGTGAAACTCCATAGCGTTCTCGCTGGCGACGTTGTGATGTCCATTTTAGGGCATTGCGATACGGTTCGGGTTGGCCTTCAGCCGGAAATCGCCAGGCGTTCGTTGTGGTAACGACGCACGGCAGCAAACCACAGCACTGCGGCCAGACCCAGGCTTGCGCCGAGGTAGACCGCCCAGATGGTCGGGCTGATCGCCTCGTGGCGGATCACCTTCAACAGCATCTGGTTCTGCGACAGGAACGGCACTGCGTACTGCCACAGCTCGCTCTTCACCGGGTAGGCCATCAGCGCGTAGCCGGGCAGCATCGGCAGCAGCACCAGCCAGGTCATGTGGCTCTGCGCTTCCTTCATGCTCTTGGCCGCGGCCGAGAGGAAGGTCAGCAGCGAGGTGCCGATCAGCAGCATCGGCACCATCACCAGCAGCATCTGCAACATCGAGCCGATGTTCATGTTGAGCTGCCGGCCGACATTGCCGGGCGCGATCTGCGCACTGGCCTTGAACGCGATCAACGTCAGCAGCAACGAGGCGAAACCGACCACGCAGGCGGCGGCGATCTTGCCGCTGACGATGGCGCTGCGCGAACCCGGGGTCGCCAGCAGCGGCTCCAGCGATTGCCGCTCGCGCTCACCGGCGGTGGCATCCATCACCAGATAGGCGCCACCGATGAACGAGGTCAGCGTCAGCAGCACCGGCAGCAGCATCGACAGCATCATGCCGCGCTTGGCCTCGGCGCTGGCCATGTCCTGGGTAGCCACCTCCAGCGGCCGCGCCACCTGTGCGTCGACGCCACGTGCCATCAGCCGCAGTGCACCGACCTGGCCGTTGTAGGTCGCCAGGGCCGCCTGCAGGCGGGCGCTGGGTACCTCGGCGGCGCGCCGGGTACTGTCACGGATCACTTCCACCAGCGCGGGCTTGCCGTCGGCCCAGTCCTTGCTGAAATCGGGGCTGATGCGCAGCGCGACGTCGATCTCCTGCGAGCGGATCGCCTCGGCCAGATCCTTGGGCGCCGGCGCGGTGTTCAGCCCCTGCGCGGCCAGGAAACGCACCAGGTTCGGCGCATTCTCGGCACCGATGGTCGGGATCTGCAGTGGCTGTTCAATCTGGATGCGCACACGGCTTTCGGCCAGCTTGCCCATGCCCAGGATCAGCAGCGGGTACAGCAGTGGACCAAACAGCAGGGTCAGCATCAGGGTGCGGCGGTCACGCGAGAGGTCGCGCAGTTCCTTGCGCATCACCGTCATCATGGTCGACATCATGCTCATGCGTGCAGGCCCTCTTCGCTGCCGATCAGTTTCACGAACGCATCTTCCAGGTTGGGTTCGCCGGACTGCGCACGCAGTTCATCGGCGCTGCCGGCGGCCATCACCGTGCCCTTGGCGATGATCACGATGTGGTCACACAGCGCACCGACCTCCTGCATGATGTGGCTGGACAGGATCACGCAGCGCCCTTCCTCGCGCAGGCCCAGCAGGAAGCGGCGAAGTGCGCGGGTGGTCATCACGTCCAGGCCGTTGGTGGGTTCGTCGAGGATCACGTTGCGCGGGTCGTGCACCAGCGCGCGGGCAATAGCGGTCTTGGTTCGCTGGCCCTGCGAGAAGCCATCGGTCTGCCGATCTAGGATGTCAGCCATGTCCAGCGCATGCGACAGCACTTCGATGCGTTCGCGGATGCGCGACGCGGACAGGCCATGCAGCTCGCCGAAATAGGCGATGTTTTCACGCGCGGTCAGCCGCTTGTAGACGCCACGCGCGTCGGGCAGTACGCCGAGATGGCGACGTACTTCCACCGGATTGCGGGCGGCATCGATGCCATCGACGGTGATGCTGCCTTCATCCGGCGTCATCAGCGTGTACAGCATGCGCATGGTGGTGGTCTTGCCGGCGCCGTTCGGACCGAGCAGGCCGGTGATGCGCCCATCCTCGGCGCGGAAGCCGACATCGGCCACGGCCTGGATACGGCCGGTGCGGGTATTGAAGGCCTTGTGCAGGTTGTCGGCGACGATCATGGGGCCCATCCGTTGAACGAGGTGAACGCCGGCACGTAGCTCAGCGTGTCCAGGCAGCTGGCATCCAGCGCCTTGGCATCGGTGGTGTCGATGAACTGGCCGAGCAGGCGCGGCATGCAACCGGCGGCCAGGGTGCCGTGGCCTTGCCCGCGGGCAACCAGCGCACGTCCCTTCGGCAGCCCCTTGAGCACCTGTTCGGCGTAACGCGGCGGCGTCACCGGGTCCAGCTCGCCGGACAGCAGCAGCACCGGCAGATCACTGCGCAGTGGCGCTGCTGCTGCCGCCGGTGCCGGCTGGTGCGGCCACACCGGGCAGGCGGCAAAGAACGCACGCGCCGCTTCCGGTCCGAACAACGCATCTCCGCTTTCCGCCGGCGCCTGGTAGCGCGGTGCATCTTCGCTGCAGATCACCGACCACTGCATCCCGCGGTTGATCTGGAAATCCATGCTGCGGGTCGCACCGCGTACCAGCGAGGCCAGTGGCGCGTAACGCCCCTGCGCGGCCTCGTCCAGCACCAGTGGCAGCAGCGAGGAATACTGCGGCACGTAGGAGAAAGCGAACGCAAGGCCGACCACGCTGTCCGGGGTCAACACATCCTTGCGCGGCGCATTCGTGCCCGGATCGCGGTACTCGACGGTAACCGGCGTGCGGCGCAGGGTGTCCGCAACGCTGCGCAGCTGTGCGCGGGTATCGACCGGGAAGCGCTTGCTGCAGGCAACATCCTTGCGGCACTGCGCCGACTGCAGGGTGATGGCGTTGTCGAAGGTATTGGCGAATTCGCCCCCGACCACCAGATCGTTCGGCACCACGCCGTCGATGACGATGCTGCGGGTGTGCTGCGGATAGGCCGCAGCGTAGCGCTGGGCAACGCGGGTGCCGTACGAGCCGCCAACCAGGTTGAGCGTATCGGCGCCGAGCGCCTGGCGTACCGCGTCCAGATCGGCGATGGCCTCGGCGGTGGTATAGAAGCGCGGGTCGGCACGGCCCTTCAGCGACGCGGCGCAGCGCTCCGCGTACTCGCGCAGCAGCGCCTCGCTGGGCGCAGCGTCTTCATCCATCGGCAGCTCCTTGCCATCCGCGCCCAGGCAGCTGAGCGGGTTGGAGCCACCGGTGCCACGCTGGTCGATCAGGAAGATGTCGCGCTGCTTGCGCACCTGGCGCAGTGCCGTATCGACGATGACGGCGACCTCGCTGGCCGCCTGGCCAGGGCCACCGGCCAGGAAGAACACCGGGTCCGGCAGGCCGGAACCGCTGTTGCCCGACTCCAGCCAGGCCACGCGCAGGTCGATCCTGCGGCCATCCGGACGGGACCGGTCTTCCGGCACCTGGAAGGTGGCGCACTGCGCCTCGACGTTGGCGCTGGCGCCTTCGGTGGCCAGCGTGCAGGGGCGGAAATCGATCTGGCCGTAGCGGCGGCTGAGCGAATCGCCTGCGCCGTCGGACCCTGCCTGCGGCGGTGCGCTGCAGCCGGCAATCAGCATGCTGGCCAGCAACCCGGCCCGCGCGAAATGGTGTCGTTGCATCGTGCGTGATTCCCCTGGGAATGTTCCTGTCCACCACGACGGTGTGCCGCGGCAGATGTGACCAAACAGATGTGACCCAACTTACACGCGCCGGGCGCTGGCGGCGACAGGCGGATGTCCTAGGCCGGCGTCGGCACCGCCACCAGGCGGTTGCGGCCCTCGGCCTTGGCCCGGTACAGGGCCGTGTCGGCCAGCGCGATCAAGCCGGAAAGATCGGTCCGGCCATCGTCCAGCACCAGCCCGATGCTGGCGGTCACCGCCACCGGACCGGCATCGAGCAGGGCCGGACGCTGCTGCAGCCCCTGGCGGATCGCGTCGGCCAGCGCTGTCGCCTCGTTGCCGCTGCTGCCAGGCAGCAGCAACAGGAACTCCTCGCCCCCATAGCGGCTGAGCAGATGCACGCGGCCGATCGCGCAGCGCTGCAGCACCCCGGTGAAGTGCTGCAGCACGTGGTCACCCGCCAGATGACCCCAGCGATCGTTGACCTGCTTGAAATGATCCACATCCAGCAACAGCAGCGCCAACGGCGTACCGTGCCGGCGCGCCTGTTCCAGCTGCAGCTGCCCATCCGCGAGCACCGCGCTGCGATTGAGCAGGCCGGTAAGACCATCGATCCGCGCAGCCCGACGCAGTTCCACCAGCATGCGTTCGACCAGCAGCAGCACCAGAGCGAAGCAACGGGCCAACTCCAGCATTACCCCGGCCAGGTAGGTCACGAACATCGGCGTGCCGGTGCGCATGATGTCCTCGCCGGCGCCGGCCGCCACGGGCAGGAACAGGCGCACCACGTACAGCAGGCCCTCGGCGAGGAATACCGCAGCGGCCAGCCTGCAGCTGGTGCGCTGCTGTGGCGGGGCGTGGCGCAGCAGCAGCCAGGCGATCCAGCCGTCGATGATCGCAGCGAACACACTGAATACATGCAGGCGCACGACCAGGTTCGGCCACGGCACCAGGAACAGAAAGATGCCGGCCATGAACGCGGCCACCAGCAACAGCGGTCCCCATACCGGCAGGGGTTGGTCCAGATGCAGGGCCATGCCACGCAGCAGCAGCACCGCGCAGGCAGCCATCGCTGCGTTGCCGGCCAGAATCGCCGGCACCTGCGGCAGGTAGGGGCGCAGCGCCAGCAGGGTCACGCCCAGGGTCAGGGCCCACAGGCTGAGCGTCCACAGCCGCAGCACCGGTTGCCCGCGCAGCACCACCAGCAGCAACGAGAACCCCAGCGCGATGCCCACGCAGAGCAGGAAGCCAAGCACGGCGACGGTGGGGAAATCCAGGGACATGCGGCGCTGCAGGAAGGGCGGCGCGCGCATCTTAGCGCCTTGTGGCGGCCGCACGGACCGTCGCACTTGGGCAGGGGCAGGCGAGCCATCGAATCCGGTGGCGGAAAATGGCGAGCACGCAGCCCGTGTCGCCGACAGAATGCGCGGAAAACCGGGAGACACTCCATGCATTCGTGGCAACTCAGTGGCATCGACCACCAGCCGTTCGAAGCACTTTTCGAATCCAGCGACGATGCGTTGGCTGCACAGGGAATCGTGCGGCGACGCGCCGGCGACAGCGGCGGCTACCCCTGCAGGGTCAGCCTGACCGACGCGCCGGCGGGTGCGGAACTGCTTCTGCTGCCATACACACACCTGGCCTCGCAGTCGCCCTACCGCGCCTCGGGCCCGATCTTCGTGCAGCGTGGTGCCACCCGCTGCATGCTGCCGGCAGGCGTGGTACCTGCCTACGTGCACCGTCGGCTGATGTCAGTGCGTGCCTATGACAGCGCGGACTTCATGCTGAGCGGCTTGGTATGCCAGGGCAACGAGGTTGCTGCGCACCTGGACCGGTTGTTCGCCGATGCGACGGTGGCCTTCGTGCAACTGCACAACGCAGGGCATGGATGCTTTTCGTGCCAGGTGGATCGAGCCGGCAATCAACGGTCGTGACGGTGCGCGCGAACGTGATCGTTGCCGCGATGCAGGCGTGACCGCCAACGCATTCGTTCAGTGTGGCGTGAAGCCTGCGGGAAGGGCTTCACACGCGCAGTCACGGATCGGCATCGACGAGGTTTCGCGCTGTGCATTGCCGCTCGATACTCGCGGCGGTACCGCTCATCGTCCGTCGCGCGGCACAGCGCGGGTACAGCGGTCACCGCTCTCTTCGACGACCACAAGGATGCGCCATGTCTCTGCGATACACCCCATTGCTGTTGGCTACCGTCTTCGTTGGCGCCGGTGTTGGCGTTGCCGGCAACGCGGCCGCACACGGCACGATGATCACCCCGGTCAGCCGCGTCTATGCCTGTTTCCAGGGCAACCCGGAAAATCCCACCAACCCGGCCTGCGCGGCCGCCAAGGCAGTGGCCGGCTCACAGGCGTTCTACGACTGGAACGGCATCAACCAGGCCAACGCCAACGGCAACCACCAGGCCGTGGTGCCCGACGGCAAGCTGTGCAGCGGCAGCAACCCGACTTTCCGCGGCCTGGACCTGGATCGCAGTGACTGGCAGACCACGCCGATCCAGCCCGATGCGAACGGCAGGTTCACCTTCGTGTTCAAGGCCACCGCCCCGCATGCCACGCGTGACTGGAAGTTCTTCGTCACACGCGCCGGCTGGCAGCCGGGCAGCCCGCTGCGCTGGGCCGACCTGCAGGAATTCTGCTCGCTGGGCAATACGCCGCTGTCGGCCGATGGCACCTACAAGCTGCAATGCACGCTGCCGCAGCGCAGCGGCCAGCATGTGATCTACAACACCTGGCAGCGCTCGGATTCGACCGAAGCGTTCTACACCTGCATGGATGTGCGCTTTGAAGGCGGCGGCGGTACCACGCCGGTACCGCAGTGGCAGGATGCCGGGCCGGTCACCGCGCGTACCGAACTGCCGGTCGGCACCACCCTGGCGCTGCGTGTGTTCAATGCCAACGGCAACGATGTGGAACGTGTGGAAGCCACGCTCGCCGCAGGCCAGACCGCGCCAGCGCAGTGGCCGCTGGCGCTGGCCCGCAAGGTCAATGCCAGTGCCCAGCATGCGCGCGTGGGGGTGCTCAGCAACGGCGCGATCACGCCGATCGCCTCGGCCACCGACAACCGCGTGTACCTGAAGGACGGCAACCGCTTCCAGCTGGACACGAAGGTGCCGGACCCGGGCACGCCGTCGCCCGGCGGTGACTTCGACCATGTGTATCCGGCCGGCATCGGCAGCTACGTACCCGGGCAGACCGTGGTGAAGGGCAGCGACGGCAAGCTGTACGCCTGCCGCCCGTTCCCGGAAGGCGCGTGGTGCAACGTCAATGCCGAGGCGTACCGGCCGGGCGTGGGCTCGGCGTGGCGCGATGCCTGGGTGCCGTACTGAGTGAGTGAGAGATGGAGCGGGAGCGGCGCGCACGTGCCGCCCCGCTTCTGCAATCGGGCAGATGCAGACCCGCGGGTACAACATGAAGTGTTAACCCGTTCGCGCAGGCAATGCACATTGCGTCGCAACCTGCAGCTTTTCGGAATCGTTGAATGGATGGCGCTGTGCATCGTGTGGAGACTCGCTGGTCCTTCCACCGTTCACAGGATCCCCACCATGCAACCGCTCAATCGACTCGCTCTCGCGATGACTGCCATCGCCGGCCTGGGCGTCTCTGCCAGTGCGCTGGCGCACGGCACCATGTCCAAACCCAGCAGCCGGGTCTATGCCTGCTACCAGGGCAATCCGGAGAACCCGACCAATCCGGCGTGCGCCGCCGCAAAAGCGATCGGCGGTGCACAGCCCTTCTATGACTGGTCCGGCATCAACCAGGCCAATGCCAACGGCAATCACCAGGCCGTGGTGCCGGACGGACAGTTGTGCAGCGGTGGCAACAGCAAGTACCGCGGCCTGGATCTGGATCGGTCCGACTGGTCGACCACCCCGATCCGCGCCGATGGCAACGGCCGCTACACCTTTGAATTTCTTGCGCCCGCCCCGCATGCCACCCGTGACTGGAAGTTCTATGTGACGCGCGAAGGATGGCAGCCAGGTTCGCCCGTGGGCTGGTCGGATCTGCAGGAGTTCTGCACCTTGGGCAACGTGCCGCTGTCGGAAGGTGGTGTCTACAAGCTGGATTGCCCGTTGCCCCAGCGCACCGGCCAGCATCTGATCTACAACACCTGGCAGCGCTCGGATTCGGCCGAGGCGTTCTACACCTGCATGGACGTGCGTTTCGAGGGTGGCGGTGGTGTAACGCCGCCGCCGCAATGGCACGATGCCGGCCCTGTCACCGCGCGCGGAGCCCTGGATGCGGGTACGACCCTCACCCTGCGCGTGTTCAACGCGAACGGCAATGATCTGGAACGCATCGACACCACGCTGACCACTGGCCAGACGCTGCCAACGCAGTGGCCGCTGACGTTGGCCCGTGCGGTCAATGCAGGCGCGCGGCATGCCCGCATCGGCCTGCTGGAGAATGGTGTGATCACGCCGATTGCCTCAGCAACGGCGAACCGCGTCTACCTGGCGCAGGGGCATCGGTTCCAGCTGGATACGAAGGTGCCCGATCCGGTGCAGCCGCCGGGCGACTTCGATTTCATCTATCCGGCCGGCATCGGCAGCTACGTGCCCGGGCAGACCGTGGTGAAGAGCAGCGACGGCAAGCTCTACGCCTGCCGCCCGTTCCCGGAAGGCGCGTGGTGCAACGTCAATGCCGAGGCGTACCGGCCGGGCGTGGGCTCGGCCTGGCGCGATGCCTGGGTGCCGTACTGATCCCGTCGTCGGAGGCGGCCATACGCCGCCTCCGTTGGGAATGCGCGTCAAGCGTCCATGAGGTTGCCGGCCAGCGGCCGGCACTACCTGGGTCTATTTGCTGCTGACGTACTTCTCGCGGCGGATCTGCGGATTGCCCAGGCCCGCCGCCTTCAGCGCTTCGGCGCAGGCGTCGACCATGTCCGGGTTACCGCACAGGTAGGCGATGTCGGTGGCCGGGTCCGGCGTGAATTCCGCCAGCGCCTGCTGCACGTAGCCATGGTGTACATCCGGGTGCGGCTCGGCCGGCAGTTCACGCGACAGGCACGGCACATACCGGAAGTTCGGGTGCTTTTCGGCGAAGCTGTAGAAGTCTTCGCTGTACAGCAGCTCGCCCGGGCTGCGTGCACCCTGCAGCAGGACCACCTGCACGCCGCGCTCGGCCATCGCCGTTGCCAGCAACGGCAGCATCGAGCGGTACGGGGTGACGCCGGTGCCGGTGGCGATCAGCAGGTAGCGGCCGTTGTGGTCGCCCGGGTTCAGGCAGAACCGGCCGTAGGGGCCGGACGCGCTGACCTGGCCGCCGATGTCCAGCGCCTCGAACAGGGCCGTGGCGGCGCCGCCGGGGACGAAGCTGACCGCGATATCCACCGCCTCGCCCGGGCCCAGCGCGTGGTCGTGGATGGTCGCCAGCGAATAGCTGCGCTTGGTTTCGGTGCCATCGGCGTAGCTGAAATGGACCTGGATGAACTGGCCGGGCTGGAAATCCAGCGGCTGGCCGTCGTCACGCACGAACTGGTAATGGCCGATGGAGGGCGCCAGCATGCGGCGGTCGACCAGTTTGATGGGGAATTGGACAGGCACGACTTTTCGGGACAGTGTGTAGCCGGGGCAAGCCCTCGGGGTCTTCTATAATAGACCTTCCCCGCCCCTCTCCAGCGCCAGCCCATGGGCGCGAAGGCTTCGAGCTTGGCTTCCCAGAACGATACGGCGCCCGCCCTGCGCGTGCGCGACCTGCGTAAAACCTATGACAACGGCACCCAGGCCCTGAAAGGGGTCTCGCTGGAAGTGGCCCCGGGCGATTTCTTCGCCCTGCTGGGCCCGAACGGCGCCGGCAAGTCCACCCTGATCGGCATCATCAGCTCCCTGGTCAACCTCAGCGAGGGCCAGGTGGAGGTGTTCGGCAGCGACCTGGTGCGCAACCGCAGCGCCACCATGCGCCTGATCGGGCTGGTGCCGCAGGAGATCAACTTCAACTTGTTCGAAAAGCCCTTCGACATCCTGGTGAACTACGCCGGTTTCTACGGCGTGCCGCGCGCGGAAGCCGAGCAGATGGCCGAGGTCGAGCTCAAGCGCGCCCACCTGTGGGAGAAGGCGCAGGTGATGAGCCGCACCCTGTCCGGTGGCATGAAGCGCCGGCTGATGATCGCCCGCGCGATGATGACCCGGCCGCGCCTGCTGATCCTGGACGAACCGACTGCCGGCGTGGACATCGAGATCCGCCGCGACATGTGGCGGGTGCTGAAGGAGATCAACGCCGCCGGCACTACGATCATCCTGACCACCCACTACCTGGAAGAGGCCGAGCACCTGTGCCGCAACCTGGCCATCATCGACCATGGCCAGATCGTCACCCAGGGCCCGATGCGCGAACTGCTGGCCAAGCTTGATGTGGAAGGCTTCCTGCTGGACATCGACGGCGCCCTGCCCGCGCAGCTGCCGGTGATCGAGGGTGCGACCCTGATCGCCACCGACAGCCACACGCTGGACATCGACATGCCGCGCGCGATGGATCTGAACCGCGTGTTCGAAGCACTGAACGCAGCGGGCATCCGCGTGCGTTCGATGCGTACCAAGAGCAACCGCCTGGAGGAACTGTTCGTGCGCCTCACCGGCAACCAGGAGACGTCCGCATGAGCAGCACCCCGACCCCGGTCCTGACCGACGGCCAGCGCAACCGCATCGCACTGATGACCATCGTGCGCCGCGAAGTCGCCCGCATCATGCGCATCTGGGGCCAGACCCTGGTGCCGCCGGCGATCACCATGACCCTGTACTTCCTGATCTTCGGCGGCCTGATCGGCTCGCGCGTGGGCGACATGGGCGGCTACACCTACATGCAGTTCATCGTGCCGGGCCTGGTGATGATGAGCGTGATCCAGAACAGTTACGGCAACATCAGTTCGTCGTTCTTCGGCGCCAAGTTCGGCCGCCACGTGGAAGAACTGCTGGTCAGCCCGATGCCGAACTGGGTGATCCTGTGGGGCTACGTGGCCGGTGCGGTGCTGCGCGGGCTGATGGTCGGCGTGATCGTGCTGATCATCGCGATGTTCTTCACCCCGGTGCGCATCCCGCATCCGCTGGTGACGCTGACCACGGTGATCCTGGGCGCGACGATCTTCTCGCTGGCCGGCTTCATCAACGCGGTGTATGCGAAGAAGTTCGATGACGTGGCGATCGTGCCGACCTTCATCCTGACCCCGCTGACCTACCTGGGCGGCGTGTTCTATTCGGTGAAGCTGCTGCCGCCATGGGCGGAGGCGGCCACGCACGCGAACCCGATCTTCTACATGGTCAACGCGTTCCGCTATGGCCTGCTGGGCAGCAGCGATGTGCCGGTGGTGGTGGCGTATGCGCTGATGATCGGTTTCGTGGTGGTGCTGACGGCGCTGGCGCTGTGGTTGTTGAAGCGCGGCGTGGGCATGCGCAGCTGAGGATGTCCTGCAGGGCCTGCGGCCCTGCACCCGCGGTGGTAGTGCCGGCCGCTGGCCGGCAACAGCAACGTCAACGTCAACGTCAACGTCAACGTCAAACGCTAGCTATCCGTGGGGTGGCGGGGTGGTGTCGGGTGGCGGGGACGCCGCAAGTACGTCCTTGTAGGCTTGGCCGCGCCATCCATGGCGCGGACACCCCGCAACCCGACACCACCCCGCCTTCGACAGTTTCCCGATGCTGTTGGAACGGCGGTCTTTGCTGCTGTTGGTGGATGTCGACCTTGGTCGACACGGTAGATCCACGCCATGCGTGGATGGCTGGAGATCATGTAGAGCCGAGCCAATGCTCGGCTCTTTTTGTTTGCGATCTGATGGATGTGGATCCATTGGAAAGATGATCACGAGAAACGAGCGGAGCGACCCGCTGTTGCTTTTGATTTTCTTCTTTGTTTTCCGTGGTGGACGCACACGGAACACGTCCGTGGCCGGGTGGGTAGGTTGCGCAGGGGCGTGAGCCGCATGGATGCGGCGACCGAGCCTACAAGGACGTATTTACGGCGCCCCCTGCGCAACCTACCCACCCGGCCAACCTCATGAACAGCGCTTTGCGCGAACCACCACGAGGGGCGCAGCCGTTGGCCGCAAACTCCGGCACAATCACGGCAGTGAATCCCCCAACTGCAGTGAGCGTGCAATGCGTATCCTGATCCTCGGCGCCGGCGGTACCGGCGGTTACTTCGGTGGTCGCCTGGCCCAGGCGGGTGTGGACGTGACCTTCCTCGTGCGCCCTGCCCGCGCCGCGCAACTGGATCGTGATGGCCTGGTGCTGCGCAGCCCGGTGGGTGACGCCACGTTCCCGGTGCAGCATGTCACCGCAGATGCCCTGGCGACGCTGGCTGCAGACACGCCGTTCGATCTGGTGATCCTCAGCTGCAAGGCCTACGACCTGGACAGCTCGATCGATGCCATCGCACCGGCCGTGGGCGCGAACACCACCGTGCTGCCGATCCTCAACGGCCTGCATCACTACAACGCGCTCGACGCGCGCTTCGGTCGCGATGCAGTGCTCGGCGGGCTGTGCTTCATCAGTGCGACCAAGGCGCCCGATGGTGCCGTGCTGCATCTGGGCAAGCCGGCCAAGCTGACCTTCGGCGAACGCGATGGCGGTGCGGCCTCCGCGCGCGTGCAGGCATTCGCTGCAACCTGTGCACAGGCGAATCTCGATCATCTGGCCAGCGAACACATCGGTCAGGAACAGTGGATCAAGTACACGTTCCTCACCGCGCTGGCGGCGGCTACCTGCTTGCTGCGTGCGGACATCGGCACCATCGTCGCCACCGACGACGGCGACGCCATCGTGCGCGGGCTCTACGACGAGTGCCTGGCGGTGGCCGAAGCCGCGGGCGAACCAGTGCCGGACGCTGCGCAGGACACCGCGCGTGGCACCCTGACCCAGACGGGTTCGGCGTTGAAGGCGTCGATGCTGCGCGACCTGGAAGCGGGCCAGCAGGTGGAAGCCGCTCAGATCGTCGGCGACATGCTGGCGCGTGCGCGCGCCGCGGGCCAGGAAGCGTTGCTGCTGCAGGTGGCCTACAGCAGCCTGCAGGCCTACCAGGCCCAGCGCGCGAGCTGAGCCGATGAACCTGCCTGGCCCGTTGCCGAAGCGGGTACTGATCCTCGGCATGGGCTGGAGTGGGCGCGTGCTGGCTGCGCGCCTTCAGGCCCAGGGCGTGCAGGTGGAAGGCACGGTGCGTGATCCGGCGTCGGCACCTGACGATGGCCTGCAGCGTCATCAGCTGCGTGCCGACGCTGCGCTCTCACCCGCCCTGCTCGATGCAATCACACACGCCGACGCGGTGCTGTGCAGCGTGCCACCCGATGCCGAGGGCGACCCGGCACTGCGCCTGCTGCATGACGCGTTGCGCGACAGCGCGTCATTGCGTTGGCTTGGCTATCTGTCGTCGACCTCGGTCTATGGCGACCGTGACGGTGGCTGGATCGACGAGAGCAGCGTTGCCGATGCCACAGAACCCACGGGCATGCAGCGTCAACTCGCCGAAACGCAATGGCGTACGCTGGCGGATGCGCGCGGCATCGCCTCGGCGGTATTTCGCCTGCCGGGCCTCTATGGGCCCGGGCGCAATGCGCTGCTGCAGCTGTCCCAAGGCCGCGCGCGGCACGTGGTGCGGCCAGGGCTGGTGTTCAATCGCCTGCATGTCGAAGACCTGGCAACGGTGGTGATCGCCGCGATGCGCCGCCCCATGGCCAATGCGCTGTATCTGCCGAGCGATGACGAGCCGGCGCCGTCGCAGGATGTACTGGCCTTCGCCGCGCAGCTGGGGGGCTTTGCCCTGCCGCCCGCAGTGGCCTGGGATGATCCATCGCTCAGTGCGACGTTGCGGCGCTTCTACCAGAGCAACAAGCGCATCGACAGCCGCGGCACGCGCGAGGCGCTGGAGTGGACACCGCGGTTTCCGAGCTATCGCGAAGGGCTGACGGATCTTGCCGCTTCGCTCGCCGGGCATGGCCCGGCGCTACCGGATCAGGGCGTTCCCGGCTGACGGGTAGTGCCGGTCAGGCAGCGTCGGGCAGGCGGAAGAACGCACGCGTGGCGGCCGTGGCGTTCGCTGCCGTGGTCTGCACATCCTCGCCACGGTCCCGCGCCAGCTCTTCCACGATGTGCGACAGGAACACCGGTTCGTTGCGGCGGTCCTTCGGCATCGGCTTCAAGGTGCGCGGCAGCAGGTACGGCGCATCGGTCTCGATCATCAACCGGTTGGCCGGAATGTTCTTCACCAGCTCACGCAGGTGCCCACCACGGCGCTCGTCGCACAGCCAGCCGGTGATGCCGATGTACCAGTCCTGGTCCAGGTAATCGAACAGCTCCTGGCGCTCACCGGTGAAGCAGTGCACCACGGCCGGACCGATGCGGCCTTCGAAGTTCTTCATCTGCGCCATGAAATCGGCATGCGCGTCGCGCTGGTGCAGGAACAACGGCTTGCCATTGTCCGCAGCCAGCTGTAGCTGGCGCTCGAACGCGCGGTGCTGCGCCGGGCGCGGCGAGAAATCGCGGAAATAATCCAGCCCGCACTCGCCCACTGCGACGACTTCAGGGTGGGCATGCAGCGCGCGCATCTCCGCATCGCACTCGTCGGTGTACTCCACCGCGTGGTGCGGGTGCACGCCGGCGGTGGCGTACAGGAACCCCGGGTGCTGCTGCGCCAGCTGCAGGGCCAGCGGCGAGTGCTCGCGGCTGGCACCGGTGATGATCATCTGCACCACACCGGCCTGCCGTGCGCGGTCCAGCACGGCCTCGCGGTCGCGGTCGAAGGAGTCGTGGGTCAGGTTGGCGCCGATATCGATCAGATGCATGGGGGCAGCAGGGGCAGGAAAACCCGCGCATTGTACCCGTGCCCGTCATGGCCCCTTATCCTTTGCACATGAACGCCCCGCAATTCCCCATTTCTCCGCTGCTGCCGCAGATCCAGCAGCACCTGGCCGCGCACCCGCGGCTGGTGCTGGAAGCCCCACCCGGTGCCGGCAAGACCACCCAGGTGCCGCTGGCGCTGCTCGATGCGCCCTGGCTGCAGGGCCGCAGGATCATCCTGCTGGAACCGCGCCGGGTGGCTGCGCGCAGTGCCGCGATGTTCATGGCGCGCCAGCTCGGCGAGGAGGTCGGCGGCACCGTCGGCTACCGCATCCGCTTCGAGAACAAGGTATCGGCGCGCACCCGCATCGAGGTGGTCACCGAGGGCATCCTGACCCGGATGCTGCAGGACGACCCGATGCTGGAAACCGTCGGCGCGATCCTGTTCGATGAATTCCACGAACGCCCTCTCAGTGGCGATTTGGGCCTGGCGCTGGCCCTGGACGTGCAATCGCAGCTGCGCGACGACCTGCGTTTGCTGGTGATGTCGGCGACGCTGGACGGTGAGCGCCTGGCCCGCTTCCTCGATGCACCACGGTTGAGCAGCGAGGGCCGCAGCTATCCGGTGGCGGTCAGCCACTTCCCGGCGCGGCGTGACGAGGCACTGGAGCTGCAGGTGCGACGCGCGGTACAGCAGGCGCTGGCCGAGCACCCCGGCGACCTGCTGGTGTTCCTGCCCGGCCAGCGTGAGATCGCACGCGTCCAGGCCGGCCTGCAGGACAGTCTTGATGGCGCTGCGGTGGACGTACTGGCCCTGCACGGTGAACTGCCGGTGGAACAGCAGGCGCGCGTGCTGCAGGCCTCCAGCGACGGCCGCCGCCGCGTGGTGTTGGCCACCAACGTGGCCGAGTCCTCGGTGACGCTGCCCGGCGTGCGTGTAGTCATCGACAGCGGTCAGGCACGCGAGCCACGCTACGACCCCAACAGTGGCTTCACCCGCTTGGACGTGGTGGCCATCGCGCAGGCCTCGGCCGACCAGCGTGCCGGCCGTGCCGGGCGTGTGGCCGAGGGCGTGGCGTGGCGGCTGTGGCCGCAGTCGCAACGGCTGGAGCCGCAGCGTCGCGCCGAGATCGACCAGGTTGAACTGGCCGGCCTTGCGCTGGAACTGGCCGCCTGGGGCAGCAGTGACCTGCGCTTCCTCGACCCGCCACCGAGCGGGCCGATGGCCGCCGCACGCGAACTGCTGCAGCGCCTGGGTGCGTTGTCCAGCAGTGGCGCGATCACCGCACTCGGCCGTCGCGTGCTGGCGCTTGGCACCCATCCGCGGATGGCCGCGATGCTGCTGGCCGCACCCGATGCCCGCGCACAGGCCTTGGCCGCCGATCTTGCCGCATTGCTGGAAGCCCGCGACCCGTTGCGCCAAGGCGGTGATGCAGTGGCCGCGCGCTGGCGTGCACTGGCGGCCTTCCGCAATGGCCGTGCGCCCGCCGATGCCAATCGCAGCGGCCTGGCCGCCATCGACGCTGCTGCCAAGCAATGGCGCCGCCGCTTGCGCTGTGATGCCGCAGCACCGGCCAGCATCGAAGCGCACGAACTGGGCGACCTGCTGGCGCACGCCTTCCCCGACCGCATCGCCTTCCAGCATCCGAACGACCCGCTGCGTTACCTGCTGGCCAACGGCCGCAGCGCCCGCCTGCATGAACTGAGCGACCTGCGGGGCGAACCGTGGCTGGTGGCGAGCGAACTGCGTTTCGAGGCACGCGACGCGCTGCTGCTGCGCGCCGCACCGGTGGATGAAGGCTATCTGCGCAGGTGCTGGCCCGACCGCTTCGTGACCGAAGACGTGGTGCGCTGGGATGACACGCGCCGCGCGCTGGTTGCGCTGCGCGAAACACGCTTCGACCGCATCGTGATGGACAGCAGTTCGGCCGGCCGGGTTGATCCGCAGCTGGCGGCGCAGGCACTCACCGATGCGGTTGCCGAGCTCGGCCTGCAGGCGTTGCCATGGACCGAGGGCCTGCGCCAGTGGCAGGCACGGGTGGAATCGCTGCGGCGCTGGATGCCCGAGCTGGGCCTGCCCGACTGCAGTGACACCGCATTGCTGGCCAACCGTGCGCAATGGCTGCAGCCGGCATTCGCTGGCAGGACACGTCTGGATGCGCTGGACGAGGCCAGTTTCGGCGAAGCGTTGAAGGCGCCACTGGAATGGTCGCAGCGGCAACTGGTCGAGCGCCACGCGCCGACCCGGATCACCGTACCGTCGGGGCTGGAACGGCCGATCACCTACGCGCTGGACGGTGAAACCGGCGAGCCGCTGCCGCCCGTGCTGGCGGTGAAGCTGCAGGAGTTGTTCGGCCTGGCCGACACGCCGCGCATCGCCGATGGCCGGGTGCCGCTGACCCTGCACCTGCTGTCACCGGGTGGTCGGCCGTTGCAGGTGACCCAGGATCTGCGCAATTTCTGGGAGAACACCTACGCCGAGGTGAAGAAGGAAATGAAGGGCCGTTACCCGCGCCACCCGTGGCCGGACGATCCGTGGACGGCCACGGCGACCCACCGGGCCAAGCCGCGCGGAACCTGAGTGGCGGGGTCGGACCCCTTTGCGTGGCAAAGGGCTCTGACCCAAGGATGCGCGCCGGGGTCAGAGCCCTTTCCCAACGGAAAGGGATCCGACCCCAGCCCGCCCGTTCCTGAATGGCTGCGTTAGAGTCACACCACGCGCCCGCCTGACTGACATACCGTTTACGGGCAACAGGCGACACTGGACTTCGACCCGAGGCAAGGACACCCCCGCATGAGCAAACTGACCGTAATCACCGACCGCGCCCTGGAGCGTGCCCTCGACCTGGCCCACACCGCGGGCGATGGCCTGAAGAGCGCCGGCGGCAGCCTGCGCCACCTCGGCCCGCAGGCCAGCGACTGGATCAAGACCGGCGCCGCGCTTGGCGCGGTGAAGACCGGCGGCAAGGTCGCCACCAAGTTCGCCCGCCGCAATCCGGCGGTGACCATCGCGGCGGCTGCCGTGGGCGTGGGCCTGCTGGGTTACGCGCTGTACCGCAAGCAGCAGAAGAAGAAGGCCGCCAATGGCCATGTCGTGAACGGCCAGGCCCAGCGCATCAATGCGCGCGACCGCCGCAACGACACCGTAGTCGATGAGCACAGCGATATCGGCAGCGACGCCTGATTGGCCGGGGTCGGATCCCTTCCGCAGGAAGGGCTCTGACCCCACGACGCTGCACGAGGGCCGGACGCCGCAAGGACTCCGGCCCTTTTTTGTTTCAGCCGATCTGCCGCCACTGCCCCGGCTGCAGGTCATCCAGCCGGTACGGCCCCATCGCAGCACGTACCAGGCGCAGCGTCGGCAGGTTCACCGCAGCCGTCATCCGCCGCACCTGACGGTTGCGTCCTTCGCGGATCGTGATCGCCAGCCAGCTGTCGGGCACCGTCTTGCGGAAGCGCACCGGTGGATCGCGGAGCCACAGCTCAGGCGCAGGGTCGAGGCGCTCGATCTTCGCCGGCAGCGTCAGCCCATCATTGAGCACCACGCCATCGCGCAGCTGCTGCAGCTGCTCGTCGCTGGGCGTGCCTTCCACCTGCACCCAGTAGAGCTTGTCCGCCTTGTGCTTCGGGTCGGTCAGCTTGTGCGCAAGCGTGCCGTTGTCGGTCAGCAGCAGCAGGCCTTCGCTGTCATGGTCGAGGCGGCCGGCAGCGTAGACGCGCGGCGGTAAACCAAAACCCGCGAGGGTCGGCCGCGGCGGCACGCTGCGGTCGGTGAACTGGCAGAGCACGTTGAACGGCTTGTTGAAGGCAATCAGCATTACGGGTACGGCAGGCGGCGGGTAAGGCATTGTCCCACGCCGCGCGTCGTGCAACCGACCTGTAGAGCCGAGCCAATGCTCGGCTCCTGTTGCGTTCCGTCGCGCTGTGCGCGATGAGCCGAGCATGGGCTCGGCTCTACAGCGGGGAATCCGTGCTGGCAGTACGACGTGCCGGCTTACGGCTTCACGAAACGCAGGGTCATGCGGTCGCTTTCACCGATGGCCTGGTACTTGGCGTCATCCGCCTTGTCATGCTGGTTGGTCGGCGGCAGGGTCCAGACGCCATTCGGATGGTCCTTGGTATCGCGCGGGTTGGCATTGACCTCGGTACGCGCATCCAGCTTGAAACCGGCGGCCTCGGCCATCGCGATCACCTGCTGCTGGCCCACATAACCGGTGTCGTCAGCGTCGGCCACGTCGGCCTTGGCGCGGTGCTCGACCACGCCGAGCACGCCGCCCGGCTTGAGCACGTTGAAGAAGCCCTGGAACATGCCCTGCGCCTGGCCGGCCTTGCGCCAGTTGTGCACGTTGCGGAACGTCAGCACCACATCAGCCGAGTTGGCTGTGCCGAACACAGGCTTGGCCGGGTCGTAGGCGACCACGGCGGTCTTGTCGAACTGTGCCGGTGCCGCGGCGTACTTCTTTTCCAGGCTGTCGCGGCTGCGCTGCTGGTAGTCGCGGCCGCGGCCTTCCGCCACGGCCTGCGGATCAACCACCGCAGCGATGTAATGGCCCTTGTCGCGCAGCAGCGGCGCCAGGATTTCCGAGTACCAGCCATTGCCGGGCGTGATCTCGATGACGGTCTTTTCCGGCGCCACGCCGAAGAAGCCCAGCGTCTGCGCAGGATGACGGAAACCGTCGCGCTTGACGTTGGCCGGGTCGCGGGTCGAGGCCTTCACCGCCGCATCGATCGCCGGCGACACCTGGATCTTTGCCGGTGCGACCGTGGCCGGCGCAGCGAATGCGGGAACGGCGACCAGCAGCGCCGAGGCAAGCAGCACGCGGCAACTACGCAGGGATGAGGCAGCAATCATCGGGGCGACTCCAGCGGAAGATGCGGCGAGACTAGCAGCCGCCGCGCCGCAGGTGTTCACAAAACGTTAGCCGCGTGCGCGTCGCGGAACACAGTTTTGTGGTCAGCGCCGCAGCGCGGTCACACATCGCGTTCTATCCTGAAGGACTTCCCCCAAGGAGTCCGTGCCCATGACGGCAATCCGCGAACTGGGCCGTTCCGGCCTGCATGTAGCTCCGCTCGCCTTCGGTGGCAACGTATTCGGCTGGAGCGCCGATGAGAAGGCCAGCTTCGCCCTGCTGGATGCCTTCGTCGATGCCGGCTTCAATCTGGTCGACACCGCCGATGTGTACTCGGCGTGGGTGCCGGGCAACCAGGGTGGCGAGTCGGAGACCCTGCTCGGCAAGTGGTTCGCGCGCAGCGGCAAGCGCGACAAGGTGGTGCTGGCGACCAAGGTGGCCAAATGGGCCGAGCGGCCCGGCCTCACCCCGGACAACATCAATGCGGCCGTCGAAGACTCGCTGCGTCGCCTGCAGACCGATGTGATCGATCTGTACCAGGCCCACGAGGACGATGAATCCACGCCGCTGGAAGCCACCCTGGCTGCGTTTGGTCGCCTGATCGAGGCGGGCAAGGTGCGCGCGATCGGTGCGTCCAACTACAGCGCCACGCGCCTGGCCGAAGCGCTCAAGGTGTCCACCGACTACAAGCTGCCGCGTTACGAAACCCTGCAGCCGGAGTACAACCTGTACGACCGCGCCGGCTACGAGAAGGAACTGGAGCCGCTGGTGCAGCGCGAGCAGATCGGCGTGATCAATTACTACGCACTGGCCAGTGGCTTCCTCAGTGGCAAGTACCGCACGCCCGACGATGCCGGCAAGAGCAGCGCGCGTGGTGCCACCGTGGTCAAGCGCTATCTGAACCCGCGCGGCCTGCGCATTCTGCAGGCGCTGGATGATGTGGCCAGCAAGCACAACGCCACTGCCGCGCAGATCGCCCTGGCCTGGCAGATCGCACGGCCGTCGATCACCGCACCGATTGTCAGCGCCACCAGCGTGGAACAGCTGCACGACCTGCTGGCGGCGGCGAACGTCGCGTTGAGCGTGCAGGACGTGGCGCAGCTGGATGCGGCCAGCGTGGAAGGTTGAGCAAGGACGGTGCCGACCAACGTCGGCACCGTTCAGTAGATCCACGCCACGCGTGGATGCAGCAGCTCAACGCGGCAGGCTGTCTTCGCCGACCAGCGCATGGTGCACGCCGATACCCGCACGCACCCCTTCGGCCATGGCCAGGGTGATGTTGCCGACCGTGGTCGCATCTCCGGCCGCATGGACGTTCGGCACCGAGGTCTGTTTCATCATGTCCACCTCGATCAGCACGCCCAGCGGACTTTCCACCAACGCGCAGCCCAGTTGCTGCACCAGCGGCGTGGCCATCGCCTGCCCGGCAGGCACGAACAGCGCACGCTGGGCGATGCGGCGGCCATCGGCCAGCTCGACCTCCAGCCATGTGGGCTGTTCGCCGTGCACGCCGACCACCGGCGTGGTTTCGATCTGCACGCCGCGCTGCTGCATGGCGGCCAGTTCCTCGTCGCTGATCGGCAAGCCCTGGCTGAAGAAGGTGACGTTGCCCCAATCGGCGAACAACGGCGCCTTGCCGGCCGACATCGGATGGCCGCCGAGCAGGCCGATCGAACCGCCACCCACTTCGTAACCATGGCAGTACGGGCAGTGCAGCACGGTGCTGCCCCAGCGTTCGGCCATGCCGGGCAGTTCGGGCAGCTGGTCGGCGATGCCGGTGGCCAGCAGCAGCTTGCGCGCGGTCAGCATCTGGCCGTCGGCGGTATGCACCTCCACACCCTCGGCGCTGGCCGTGGCCCGCACCGCTTCGGCATTCAGCCAGCGCACGGTCGGGTAATCCAGCAACTGCTGGCGTGCGCTCTTCAGCAACTCGGCGCCACTGATGCCGTCCATGCCCAGTACGCCGTGCGAATGGCTGGCAAAGCGGTTGCGCGGTGAACCCGCGTCGATGATCGTGACCGGCCGACGCGCACGCGCCAGGATCAGTCCGGCGGCGATGCCGGCGTAGCTGCCGCCGACGATGAGGACATCAGGATTCATGGTGAGCTTCCAGGGAACGGTGATGGGCAAGATGGCGGGCGAAGTCGGCGCCAAGCTGGTCGAGGGTGGTTGCCTGCAGCCGCTGCTCGAGCAGGCGCTGCGCTTCGCGGGCGCTCTCCAGCAGGGCCTGGTTGACCAGCTGCTGGATCGGGCAGCCGCCCCTGCCTTCGCGGGTACCGACCTGGACCATCGGCGGCGCGCCGATGGCCTGGTAGACGTCGTGCAGGGTGATCGTCGCCGCATCGCGGGCGAGCTGGCTGCCGCCACCGTGGCCGCGCGTGCTGCGGACCAGTCCAGCCTTGTGCATCTGCGCCAGCAGGCGGCGGATCACCACCGGATGGGTCGGCAGGCAGGTGGCCAGCTGTTCGGAGGTTCGCGGCCCGGGCTGGCCGACCAGATGGGCCATCACGTGCAGGGCATCGGAGAGCGGATTCGCGGATTTCATGTAACTAAGATAGTTACATTTAAACCAGCTGTCGAGGGTCTGCTTTCGTTCCATATGGACACATTTGTCCTATGAAACACATTCTTCACATCACTAAACAGAACGGGAATGTGACACGCATCGCACTTCAGAGACCTAAAGGATGGTCGATACCGCATCGCACCCCTTCCGAGATCTCGTCCCATGAAAGCCTCTTCCCATGCGCCGCGGCTGCAGTCGAAGCTGCTCGGTGCCGTTTCTGTTGGTCTGGCCGTTGTTCTGGTGTGTGCCCTGGCGGGCCTGGCGTCTGCCTGGTTGAAGCTGTCCACCGAAGTGCCCCCGGAGGTCGCCGACAGCCGCAACGCCGAGCGCCTGCAGCGTGAGTTCCGCGGGCAGGTGCAGGAATGGAAGAACGTGCTGCTGCGTGGCCACGATGACGCGTTGCGCCAGCACCATCTGCAGGCCTTCGACAGCGGAGGCCGCCTCGTTGCCGAACTGGCCAAAGGCCTGGCCGCCAGCCCCGATGCGCGCACGCGGGAACTGGCTCAAGCGTTTTCCGGCCTGCATGCTCAATTGCAGCTGGATTACCACGCGGCACTGCAGGCCTTCGCTGCAGCCGACTACGATCCTGCGGCCGGCGATTCACTGGTGCGTGGCAAAGACCGACCGGTGGCGACCGCGCTGGATGCGCTGGGTACGCAGGCCACCCAGGTGGCCGAAGCCGCGGTGACCGCGCGCTCGCAGGATTCCCGGCAGGTGCTGGTGGCGTGCGCCGTACTGACCATCGGCGCCGCCGTGCTGCTGTTGATCGGCCTCGGCTGGTGGCTGCGGCGTGCCGTAGTGCGGCCGGTGCTGGCCGTGGAAGCGGCCGCGCGTGCGGTCGCTGCCGGCGATCTCGACTACCACGTGCAGGTGCGCAGCCGCGACGAGATCGGCCGCCTGGCGCAGGCGATGCAGGCCGTGCAGAGCACCGTGCGCGGCGTGCTCGACGCGCAGACTGCGATGGCCAAGGCACACGACGCCGGCACGATCAGCCACCGCATGGACAGCAGCGCCTTCCCCGGGGCCTACGGCACGATGGTGGCCGATACCAACACCCTGGTCGATGCGCACATCCAGGTAAAGATGCGCGCGATCGCGATCATGGGCCGCTATGCGGTGGGCGACCTCAGCCTGGACATGGAGCGTCTGCCGGGCGAAAAGGCGGTGATCACCCAGGCACTGGATGCGGTCAAATCCAACCTCGGCGCGATCAACAGCGAGATTCGTCACCTGGCCGAAGCCGCTGCCGCAGGCGACTTCAGCCAGCGCGGCGACAGCGCGCGCTTCGAGCATGATTTCCGCGCGATGGTCGATGGCCTGAACCGGTTGATGCAGACCACCGAACACAACCTCGGCGACGTCTCGACGATGCTGCGTGCCATTGCCGATGGTCGCCTGGGGGCACGCATGCACGGTGATTTCCAGGGCGTGTTCGCCCGCATTGCCGGCGATGCCAACACCACGGCGGCACAGCTGGCCACGATCGTCACCGACATCAAACACGCCTCGGGCAACATCCACACCGCCGCCGCCGAGATTGCCGCCGGCAACAACGACCTGTCACGCCGCACCGAACAGCAGGCGGCGAACCTGGAAGAAACCGCTGCGTCGATGGAAGAACTGACCTCCACCGTGCGCCAGAACGCCGAGCATGCGCGGCAGGCGAACCAGCTGGCGATCGGCGCACACAGCGTGGCCTCGCACGGCGGTGAAGTGGTCGGCCAGGTCGTGGCGACGATGGATGCGATCGAAGGCTCCTCGCGGCAGATCGCCGATATCATCAGCGTGATCGACGGCATCGCATTCCAGACCAACATCCTGGCGTTGAATGCGGCGGTGGAAGCGGCGCGTGCCGGCGAGCAGGGCCGCGGCTTCGCGGTGGTCGCCAGTGAAGTGCGCACGCTCGCGCAGCGGTCGGCGGCAGCGGCCAAGGAAATCAAATCGCTGATCGAGGCATCGGTGGAACAGGTGGGCCACGGTGCGCAGCGTGTGCGCCAGGCCGGCGACACCATGGCTGAGATCGTCGCTTCTGTGCAGCGCGTGACCGACATCATGGCCGAGATTTCGGCTGCTTCGCAGGAGCAGTCGGCCGGCATCGAGCAGGTCAGCCAGACCATCATCCAGATGGATGGCACCACCCAGCAGAATGCCGCGCTGGTGGAAGAAGCGAGTGCGGCGGCGCGCAGCCTGGAGCAGCAGGCGAACCGGTTGATCGACTCGGTGGATGTGTTCGATCTGTCGACCACGTCGACGGCAAAGGGTGTGCTGGCGCACGCGGCCTGAGTGTGTCGTGTGCCGGCCAGCGGCCGGCACTACCGGTAGTGCCGGCCGCTGGCCGGCAACCCACACAATGCATCAGCGCAGGTAATCCGATGCGGCCATCGCTTCACCCAGGTAATCCAGGAACGAGCTGATCCGCGCCGATACGGCCGTGTTGCGGTAGTACACCGCGTGGATCGGCTGGTACACATCCAGCGTCTGTGCGGCCAGCACCGGCACCAGCGTGCCGGCCGCGCGATCGCGTTCAGTCACGAAGTCGGACAGGCAAGTTATGCCCACGCCCTCCACCGCCAGCGTGCGCAGCGTCTCGCCGCTGGATACCGCGATATCCGGGCGCACCAGCAACTGCCCGTCGGCATCGCCCGGCAGCGGCCAGCGGTTCAGCGATTCCGGTTCGTTGAAGCTGAGCAGCGTGTGCTGGCCCAGCGCCGCCACGCTGGCCGGCTCGCCGTGCGCGGCGAGATAGCCCGGGCTGGCCAGCACCTGCAGCCGGCAGCGCCCCAGCGGCCGTGCATGCAGGGTGGAATCAGCCAGCGGGCCGATGCGGATCGCCAGGTCGGTACGCCGTTCCAGCAGGTCGATGTAGCGCTCGGAACTGTTCAACTCCAGCTGCACGTCCGGATAGCGCGCGCGGTAGCCAGCCACCAGCGGCGCGATCACGTGCAGCACGAACGGCATCGCCGCATCCACCCGCAGTCGGCCAGCCGGGCGCTCGCGGCGCGCGGCCATCTGTTCCTCGGCCGATTCCACTGCATCGATGATCGCGCGCGCATGACGCAGGTAGGCCTCGCCCTCGGCGGTCAGGTGCAAGCGGCGGGTGGTACGGGTCAGCAGGGTGGTGCCCAGCTTGTCCTCCAGCCGGCCCAGCGCGCGGCTCACGCCTGAAGGCGTCTGCCCCAGCTGCTCGGCAGCGGCGCTGATCGAACCGCTGTCGATCACCGCCAGGAAGGCCTGCATTTCGTCGAGGGTGGTTTTCATGACGCCATTATTGACCATCAGGCAAGAGTGATTGGCGTGAAGACCGGTTTTTCGGCAAAGGTCGGCCGCGCACACTGCGCCCCTTCCTTCGCTCTGGACACTGTCATGATCCGTGGCATTCCGCTCGCCCTGCTGGCGCTGACCCTCGGCGCCTTCGCCATCGGCACCACCGAGTTCGTCATCGTCGGCCTGATCCCGACCATCGCCGCCGACCTGCAGGTCAGCCTGCCGTCGGCCGGCCTGCTGGTCTCCCTGTATGCCCTCGGCGTGGCCGTCGGCGCACCGGTGCTGACCGCACTCACCGGCCGTGTGCCGCGCAAGACCCTGCTGGTCGCGCTGATGGTGCTGTTCACCCTCGGCAACGTCATCGCGTGGATGGCACCGGGTTACACCTCGCTGATCGTCGCCCGCATCCTCACCGGCCTGGCCCACGGCGTGTTCTTCTCGATCGGCTCGATCATCGCCACCGCCGTGGTGCCGAAGGAGAAGGCCGCCAGCGCGATCGCCATCATGTTCACCGGCCTGACCGTGGCACTGGTAACCGGCGTACCGCTGGGTACCTTCATCGGCCAGCACCTGGGCTGGCGCGCCACGTTCCTGGCGGTGGCCGGGCTGGGCGTGATCGCGCTGCTGGGCGCCCTGCTGTTCGTACCGCGCGGCCTGGCGCAGAGCGCGCCGGCCACCTTCCGCCAGCAGCTGGGCGTGCTTGCGCAGCCGCGCCTGCTGATGGTCTACGCCATCACCGCACTCGGTTACGGCGGCACCTTCCTGTCCTTCACCTACCTGACGCCGATCCTGCAGGACGTCACCGGCTTCTCGGCCAACGCGGTCAGCCTGGTACTGCTGGTGTATGGCGTGTCGGTGGCGTTCGGCAACCTGTGGGGCGGCCGCATGGCCGACCGCATGGGCCCGGTGCCCGCGTTGAAGCGCATCTTCGCGCTGCTGGCCGTGGTGCTGCTGGCGATGACCTTCACCGCCCACAACACCTGGTTGATGCTGCTGACCGTACTGGCACTGGGCGCGGTGGCATTCGGCAACGTGCCCGGCCTGCAGGTGTATGTGGTCAAGCAGGCACAGCGCTACGCACCGCAGGCCACCGATGTTGCCTCAGGCCTGAACATCGCCGCCTTCAACATCGGCATCGCGCTGGGTGCGTCGCTGGGCGGCCTGGTGGTCGAGCACATCGGCCTGATGCACACGCCGTGGCTGGGCGCGTTGGTGGTGGTCGGCGCGTATGGCCTGACCGTGCTGAGTGGCCGTCTGGACCGTCGCGACGGCATCGATGATCGCGCCGACGGCATCACGGTGGCGGCGCATTGATGAGCGCAATGCACCGTTGCCGGCATGCACACGGCCCCTGCCCTACCCTCTGCAATCACCTCCTTCCCCCGCTTTGGAGTTCCCCATGACTGTCCCCGCTTTCGGCCTTGGCACCTTCCGCCTGAAAGACCAGACCGTGATCGACTCGGTGCGCAACGCACTGGACGTCGGCTACCGCGCCATCGACACCGCGCAGATCTACGGCAACGAAGCCGAGGTCGGCCAGGCCATCGCCGAGTCCGGCGTGCCGCGTGACGAGATCTACCTGACCACCAAGGTGTGGATCACCGAGTTCAAGCGCGATGCACTGCTGGCGAGCCTGCGCACCAGCCTGGAGAAGCTGCGCACCGACCATGTCGACCTGGCGTTGATCCACTGGCCGTCGCCGAACGACAAGGTCGACACGCCGATGGAGGAGTACCTGACCGCGCTGGCTGAAGCCAAGGCGCAGGGGCTGACCCGCGAGATCGGCATCTCCAACTTCACCATCGCCCAGACCCGCAAGGCGATTGAGATCCTCGGTGCCGATGCCATCGCCACCAACCAGGTCGAGATCCATCCGTACCTGCAGAACCGCCTGCTGGTGAAGTTCCTGCAGGACAACGGCATCCGCGTCACCGCGTACATGAGCCTGGCCTACGGCGAGGTGATCAAGGACCCAGTGATCCAGGCCATCGCCGGCCGCCATCAGGCCAGCCCGGCACAGGTCGCGCTGGCGTGGGCGCTGCAGCAGGACTACGCGGTCATTCCGTCGTCGACCAAGCGTGAGAACCTGGCCAGCAACCTGGAAGCGGCAGCGATCCGCCTGACCGAGGACGACATGGCGCAGATCGCCAAGCTGGACCGCGGCCATCGCCTGGCAAATCCGGAAGGCATTGCGCCGGCCTGGGATTGAGCAAAAGCCGCCGGGCATGGCCCGGCGCTACCGGTAGGTGCCGACCTTGGTCGGCGCTTTCCTCTGATCGATTGATGAAACACCGTGCCGACCAAGGTCGGCACCTACCAGAAGCGTGGATTCAATCCTCGCCTTGCAACAGCCACGCCCGCATCGCTGCACTCACCTCTTCCGGCTTTTCCATCGGCGCGAGGTGCCCACAATCGGGCACCACCACCAGCTGCGAATGCGGCACCAGCGCGTGTATCTCTTCGCTCACCGCCAAGGGCGTGATGCGGTCGTTCGCACCACAGACGATCAGCAACGGATCGCGGTAGCCGGCCAGCACGTCGTGGCCGTCACTCCGTTCCAGTGCGCTCTGCCGCAGGAATACCTCCGCACCCAACCGCGCGGTCATGTCGCGCACGCGCTGCACCAGCACGTAGTCGTCCAGCCGCGAGGCATCAATGTAGCTGCGCATCAGCACATCGCCAAAGCCATGGAACTTCCCCGGCAGGCGCACGCTGGCACGCTGGCTGCGCCGCTGTTCGGCGCGTTCCGGGGAGTCGGCATGGATCGAGGTGTCGATCAGGGCCAGTTGCAGCACGCGCTCCGGCGCGGTGCGCAGGATCTGCTGGGCGACGAAGCCACCCAGTGAGAAACCGGCCAGCGCGAATCGCGGGGGCGCCTGCGCCAGCACGTCCTCGGCCACCGCCTGCAAAGTCTCGCCCCGGGTCTGGTCGCCCACGCTGCAGTCGGCGATATCGGCCAGGTCGGCCAGCTGTGCGCGCCAGAGTTCGGCATCGTTGAGCAGGCCGGGGAGGAGGAGCAGGGGAATACGGTCGGTCATGGCGGTATTGTGGCGCCTTCAAACCCACAAGACGACCAGACACCCATGGCCGATCCCTACAACAGTGGCACTCCCACCACCTCCGCAGCGCGCTTCGATGATTCGATGGTGACCACCGCCTTCGAGCTGCCCGGCTACCGCATCGAGCGCAACCTGGGCGTCGTGCGCGGCATCACCGTGCGCTCGCGCTCGATCGTGGGCAACTTCCTTGGCGGCATCCAGACCATCTTCGGCGGCAACATCACCATCTACACCGAGCTGTGCGAGCAGGCACGCGAGGAAACCTATCGCGACATGGTCAAGCACGCGCGGCAGCTGGGTGCCAACGCGGTCATCGGCATGCGCTACGACGCCACCGACGTGATGACCGGGCTGACCGAAGTGCTGTGCTATGGCACGGCGGTGGTGGTCGAGCCGCTGCGATAACCCACGAAAATCCTGCCATGATGGATGTGAGGATCTACCGTCCCTGCGAGGCGAGTGATGTCCAGAGTGCCAACGATTGTGCTGTTCCTTTGCTTGGCCTGCCCTCCCTCCTCAGGTGTTGCCTCCGCCAGGGATGGTCTGGCCGCGCTGCCTGCGGCGGTAAGAGCCACCATACTGGCTGCGCAGAAGCAGCCCGAATGCGTACGTGTCGTGGAGGCCTACGTCCGGCGTACCAGGGCTTGGAATAAGACGACGTATCTCGTAGCCACATCGCCCCCCGTATCCGGCGGCCGCGGTTTTGCCGTGCTGCATCAGGACGATCTTGCAGATCCACTGTCCACGCAGGAACGCAAATCGTTCCATCTGGAGCTGGATCAGTCGTGCAGCAAGGTTATCGAGGAGTTCTGGTTCCAGTAGAAGCACCAAGGTGAAATGAACGAGGTGTCGATCACACTGGGACGTCGGGTACTTCCACCTGCTGCACCGGCAACGTCACCATCATCACCGTCGGATCGTCGGGGTCCAGCCGGGTCTTGAAGCCCAGGCTCTGGCACATCGCCAGCATGGTGCTGTTCTCACGCAGCACCTGGCCTTCCACCACGTCCAGGCCCAGCCACTTGGCGTACTCGATCATGATCGCCATCAGCCGCCAGCCGATGCCATGGCCCTTCAGGTCAGAACGGATCAGGATGCCGTACTCACCGCGGTGATAGTCCGCATCGGCATGCAGTCGCACCGCACCGAGCATCTCGCCGGTGCGCGGCTCAATAGCCACCAAGGCGATCGAGCGCGCGTAGTCCAGCTGGGTCAGGCGGGCGATGAACTCGTGGCTGAAGTGCTTGACCGACTGGAAGAAGCGCAGGCGCAGATCCTCATCGCTGACGCGCGCGAAGAACGCGCGGAACAACGCGTCATCTTCCGGCCGCACCGGGCGTACGAAGGCGCGACCGCCGTCGGACAGTTCGATGGTGCGTTCCCATTCCTTCGGATACGGGAAGACGGCGAAGCGCGGATGGCCACGGCCCTTGTGCAGGATGCGCGACGGCGCAACCGCCACGCGCGCGTCCAGCGCCAGGATGCCCTTGCTGTCGACCAGCAGCGGGTTGATGTCCAGCGTGCGTACTTCGGGAATATCTGCTGCCAGCTGCGCCAGCTTGACCAGCGCCAGCGCCAGCGCGCGCTCGTCGGCCGCTGGCACATCGCCGTAGGCCTTGAGGATGCGCGAGGCGCGGGTCTGGCCGATCAGCTCGTGGGCCAGGCGCAGGTCCAGCGGGGGCAGCGCCAAGGCCTTGTCATTGATGACTTCCACCGCCGTGCCACCACGACCGACTACGATCACCGGGCCGAACGTGGCGTCGTCGGCGATGCCGACGATGAGCTCGCGCGCCTTCGGGCGGACGATGGTCGGCTGCACCAGCAGGCCGTCGATGCGGGCGTCCGGCCGCAGCTGCCGTGCACGGGCAAGGATCGCCTTGGCCGCGCTCTGCACCGCAGGCAGCGTTGCCAGATTGAGGCGCACGCCATCCACTTCGGATTTGTGCGGAATATCGGGCGACAGGATCTTCAGCGCGACGGTGGCACCACGCTCCAGCAGCGGTTGCGCCAGGTCCATCGCCTCGTGCGCATCGCGCGCGTGCATCACCGGCGCAGAGGGGATGCCGTAGGCCTTCAGCAGTTCATGGGTGGCCAGCGGATCCAGCCAGCCTTGACCGTTGGCCAGCGCGGCCTCGACCAGCGCACGTGCACGCACGGTGTCCACGCTGAAGTCCTGCGGCAGGCTGGGTGGCGTTTCCATCAACGCGTTCTGTGCTTCGCGGTAACGCACCAGATGCTGGAAACCGCGCACGGCCTCGGCTTCGGTGGGATAGGTCGGCACGCGTGCCGCGTTGAGGGTGGCGGTGGCCTGGTCGTCGTTGCCCAGCCACACCGCGAATACCGGCTTGTCGCGGTGATGGCGCGGGCGCAGGCCGAGCGTGCGGGTCAACGCCTGCGCGGCGTCGGCCGAGGAGGTGAACGCCGTGGGCACGTTGACCACCAGCACCGCGTCGTTCTCGTTGTCGGCCAGCAGCGCCTCGATGGCCGTGGCATAGCGATCACCATCGGCATCGACCACGATGTCGACCGGGTTGCTGCGCGACCAGCCCTGCGGCAGTACCGCATCGAGCTTCTGCACGGTGCTGTCGGACAGCTGCGCCAGCGTGCCATGCAGGGCGATCAGCTGGTCCACCGCCAGGTGGCCGACACCGCCGCCATTGCTGAGGATGGCCAGGCGACGCCCGGGGAAGGTACCGAGGCGGCCCAGCGATTCGGCCGCGGTGAACAGTTCGTCCAGCGCGCTCACCCGCAGCAGGCCGGCACGGTTGAATGCCGCGCCGTAGACATCATCGGCACGCGCCAGGGCCTGCACGTGAGTATCGGCGCTGCCCGGCTGCACCCGTTCGGCGCGGCCGGACTTCACCACCACTACCGGCTTGGCACGCGCCGCGGCACGTGCGGCCGACATGAACTTGCGGGCGTCCTTGATCTGCTCGACGTAGAGCAGGATGGCGCGCGTGCGGTAGTCGGTGGCGAAATAATCCAGCAGGTCGCCGAAGTCCACGTCCATGGTGTCGCCCAGCGAGACCACGGCGGAGAACCCCACCGAACGTGCCACGCCCCACTCCACCAGGGCGGCGGCGATCGCCGAGGATTCGGAGATCAGCGCGAGGTCGCCGGCCTGCGGGAAATGCGCGGCGATACTGGCATTGAGCCGTGCATGCGGTGCGATCACACCCAGGCAGTGCGGGCCGAGGATGCGCAGGCCATGCGCGCGCGCGGCGGCCTCCACCTGTGCCCACGGCGAGCCTGGGCCCTCACCCAGATGCGCAGTGAGGATGATCGCGGCCTGCACGCCACGTTCGGCAGCGGTGCGTACCACCTGCGGCACGATCGCCGCCGGCGCGGTGATCACCACCAGTTCCGGCACCCAGTCCAGGTCCTTCAACCGCTTTACCGTGCGGATGCCATCGATCTCGGCGTGGCGCGGGTTGATCCATGCCACCTTGCCGGGGAAGCCGGTGCCACGCAGGTTGCGCATCACTGCGCGGCCGGCCGAGCGCTCACGCGGGCTGCCGCCGATCACCGCGACCGACTGCGGACGGAACACGGACTGCAGGTGGTAGGTACTCATGTGCCTACGGTACACGGACCGGCGCTGCGGCGGCATGATCGTGCGCAGGAACCTGGCATCGCATCCACGCATGGCGTGGATCTACTACGGCGGCCAGGACCAGTAGATCCACGCCATGCGTGGATGACGCCCCCCTTACAGTAGATCCACGCCATGCGTGGATGACGCCCCCGTTACAGCAGGGTGCCGTGCAGAATCATCGCAGCGATGCTGAAATAGATCACCAGGCCGGTCACATCCACCAGGGTGGCGACGAACGGGGCCGAGGCGCTGGCCGGGTCGAAGCCCAGCCGCTTGAGGATGAAGGGCAGCATCGACCCGGACAGCGAGCCGAAGGTAACGATGCCCACCAGCGCAGCGCCGATGGTGATCGCCAGCAGGATCCAGTGCTCGCCGTAGTCATGGAATCCACCGAGCTGCCAGATCACGATGCGTACGATGGCCAGGCAGCCGAGGATGGCACCGAGCACCATGCCGGTGGGCACTTCGCGCAGGGCGACCTTCCACCAGTCGCGCAGGCGCAGCTCGCGCAGGGCCAGGCTGCGGATCAGCAGCGAAGTGGCCTGCGAACCGGAGTTGCCACCCGAGCTCATGATCAACGGAATGAACAGGGTCAGCACCACCGCACGCGCCAGTTCGTCCTCGTAGTGCTGCATCGCGCTGGCGGTCAGCATCTCGCCCACGAACAGCACGCTCAGCCAGCCGGCGCGCTTGCGCAGCATCTCGAAGAAGCCGATCTGCATGTACGGCTTGTCCAGCGCTTCCATGCCGCCGAACTTGTGCGCGTCTTCGGTGGACTCTTCGATCAGCGCATCGAGGATGTCATCGACGGTGACGATGCCCAGCATGTGCTGCTGCGCGTCCACCACCGGAATCGCCAGCAGATCGTGGCGGCGGATCAGCCGTGCCACGTCTTCCTGGTCCATCTGCGCATCCACCATCACCGGCGGATTGACCTGGGCCACGTCCAGGATCGATTCCTCCGGCAGACCGGTGATCAGCCGCCGCATGGTCACCACCTGCTGCAGCCGCTGGTTGGCCGGGTCGAGGACGTAGATCGCATACACGGTCTCGCGCGTGCGCTCGACCTGGCGGATGTGCTGCAGGGTCTGGGCCACGGTCCAGGTGGCGGGCACGGCGACGAACTCGGTGGTCATCAGCGCGCCGGCGGTGTTCGGCGGGTAGCTCAGCAGCTTCTGGATGGTCTGCCGGGCTTCGTTGCCCAGCAGCGGAATCAGCCGCGCGCGTTCTTCTTCATCCAGCTCGTGGACGATGTCGGTGGCACGGTCGTCGGCCATCAACCCCAGCAGCGCGGCGGCGCGTGCCGGCGGCAGCGCGGCAACCAGTTCGCCGCTGCGGTGCAGCTCCGGCGCCTCCAGCATCTTCACTGCACGCGGCAACGACAGCGCGGCCAGCGTCTCGGCGGCGCGCTGCAGTTCGAGCGTGTTGAGGAATTCCACCGCGTCGGCGGTGTTGTAGTTCGCCAGCGGTGCCGACAATGCTGCGGCATCGGCCACCGGACGCAGCAATTGCTTCTGGTTCATGGTGATTCGCCTTCATGGGGTGCGACATCGCGCAACGCCAACGCAGGCAAACCGTCCCGATGTCAGGCGGTGGCCATCGCTGGCGTCGATCGAGGTCGACTTCTACTGTCGCTGGACATGGGTTGGGGACTCCGGAGGGGTGTACTGACGGACACGCCGGCAGCGGCGGCAGTCTGGACCTGCGGTCGGTGCAGGTCAACCCGCGGCCGGTGACCGGGCAAGGGGTCCACCGCCGTTCTCGTGCGTACACAGCCGCGCGCGCATAATGGCCAGGTGGCATCCGCCGCGCTTCCCCCCGCCGAACGGACGCACAGCCGGCCTCCCGATGACCAGGTATTCCCATGCATAGCGGTGGTCTGGAACTGGCATTGGTGCTGCTGCTGGCCGCGGTGATCGCGGTGCCGGTGTTCAAGAAGTTCGGCTTCGGCGCGGTGCTGGGCTACCTGGCGGCCGGCGTGGTGCTGGGGCCGGATGGCCTCGGCTTCGTACAGGACGCCGACCGCATCCTCGGCGCGGCCGAGATCGGCGTGGTCATGCTGCTGTTCGTGATCGGGCTGGAGCTGTCCCCTGCCCGCCTGAAGGTGATGCGGCGCTCGGTGTTCGGTGCGGGCGCGGCGCAGGTGGCGCTGTCCGGGCTGGTGCTGGGCGGCCTGCTGCTGCTCGATCACTTCCAGTGGAAGAGCGCGCTGGTGGTGGGCGTGGCGCTGGCGCTGTCGTCGACCGCGGTCGGCCTGCAGCTGCTGTCCGAGCACAAAGCGATCAACAGCGACCATGGCAGGCTGGGGTTTGCCATCCTGCTGTTCCAGGACCTGATCGCCATTCCGCTGCTGGCCGCGATTCCGCTGCTGGGCGGGGTCAAGAACGAGACGCTGCGCTGGGAAGATGCGGCCGTCGCGCTGGGCGCGCTGGCAGTGGTGATCCTGTGTGGACGGCCGGTGCTGCGCCGCCTGTTCGGCATCATCGCGCGCACCCGCAGCCCGGAAGTGTTCACCGCCACCGCCTTGCTGGTGGTGCTGGGTACCGCCTGGTTCATGCAGGAGGCCGGCCTGAGCCCCAGCCTGGGAGCGTTCCTGGCCGGTGTGCTGCTGTCCGATTCGGAATTCCGGCACGAGCTGGAATCGCAGATCGAGCCGTTCAAGGGTTTGCTGCTGGGCCTGTTCTTCATCGCGGTGGGCATGGGCATCGACCTGGACCGCATCGCCGCCGAACCGTGGATGATTGCCGCGGGTGTGGCGATCCTGCTGGTGGTGAAGTTCAGCCTGCTGTACGCCATCGGCCGCATCGCCAAGCTCAGTTCCCGGCAGTCGCTGCTGCTGGGCAGCGTGCTGTGGCTGGGCGGCGAATTCGCCTTCGTGGTGTTCAACGAAGCGCAGCGCGCGCACCTGCTGGGCAATGCCAACCATGACCGGCTGGTGGCGATCGTCGGCCTGTCGATGGCGATCACCCCGTTGCTGATGATCGCCCTGATGCGCCTGCTCGGCGAGGAGAAGGCCGCGCCACGCCAAGCGGCGGAGGCCGACAAGGTGGCGCCGGACAATCGTCCGAAGGTGCTGATTGCCGGCATGGGCCGCTTCGGCCAGGTGATCGCGCGCCTGCTGACCGCGCAGAAGGTGCCGTTCGTGGCGCTGGAAGCGAACCCGGACACGGTGGCCGACCTGCGCCGCTTCGGCAACCAGCTGTACTACGGCGACCCGACCCGGCCGGAGATGCTGCGCGCCGCCGGTGGCGAGCACATCGACGTGTTCGTGATCACCGTGGACGACCCGGAAACCAACCTGCGCGCGGTGCGCATGGTGCGCCGCCTGTACCCGGGTGCGACGGTGCTGGCACGTGCGCGCAACCGCCAGCATGCGTGGCGGTTGATGGACATGTCGGCCGAACCGTTCCGCGAAGTGTTCGGTACCAGCCTGGAAATGAGCGGGCGCGTGTTGACTGCACTGGGCGTGGCCCCGAACGTGGCCGAGCGCCACGTGCAGCAGTTCCGCGAACACGACGAGAAGCTGCTGCGCGACCAGTATCTGGTCTACGACGACGAGGCGGCGGTGATCCAGACCTCGCGCGATGCGCGCAACGACCTGATGCACCTGTTCGAAGCGGACGCGGAAAGCGACGACAAGTAGATCCACGCCATGCGTGGATGCTTCTCTGTTTCGCCGCACGATCATCCACGCATGGCGTGGATCTACTGAAAGCATCCTGCCGACCAACGGTCGGCACCCACCCTATGGAGTGCGACCTTCAGCCGTTGTCGCGCAGGAACCTGGCCATCGACGATACGCCCGGCACGCGCGGCTCGAACTCGGCGGCGACGTCGATGAAGCCGCGCATCACCGCGATCTCGCGCGGGCTGCGGTTCAAGCCATCGCGCGCTTCCGGATCGGCACCGGCGCGCAGCAGGCGCTGCACCAGCAGCGGCAGCCCGTGCAGGGCGGCCAGGTGCAACGGGCCGAAGCCACGCGGATCGCGCACATCCAGGCTCACGTCTTCATCCAGCAGGCGCTCGACAGCGGCCATCACCACCTGCTCGTCGCAGGCGGTGCCCGGTTCGGCGCGCGCACCCATCAGCAGCAGCAACGGCGTAACCGCACCGGCGGCGGCCTGGTCCGGCTCTGCACCGGCCAGCAGTAGGGTGTCGAGCAGCGCCAGCAGGCGCGAACGATCGCGCGCACTGAAGCCATACAGGGCCGCGCAGTGCAGCGGCGCCAGCTGCTGGGCATCGCCGGCATGCACGTCGGCACCGGCGGTGAGCAGGCGCGCCACGATGTCCGGCAGGCCCAGCGCCGAGGCCAGCATTAGCACGGTGACGCCGCCTGGCAGGCGGTGCTCGAGCTGCGCCCCGGCGTCGAGCAGGGCCGAGACGATCTCGACCTGGCGCATGCTGACCGCCGCCGACAACGGCGTCGCACCACTGGCAGCGGCATGCTGCGGATCGGCGCCGCGCGCCAGCAGCAGGTCGACCACGGCCAGATGGCCACCGCCGGCAGCACGCAGCAGCGCGGTGCAGCCCTGCGCATCGACGGCGTCGACGGCAAAGCCCAGATCATTCAAACGACGCACGGCATCAACATCACCGGCCATCGCGGCGGCCGGCAGATCGCCTTCGCGCAGGGTCCTGCGCGGCAGCGGCCAGACCCGCCAGTCCAGCCAATCAGCCAGATCGCGACGACCGATCGACAGCGCCACGCCCAGCGGCGTCTGCCCATCGGCAGCACGCGCTTCGGGCGAGGCACCGTGCTGCACCAGCAGCTTCAGGGCGCTTTCGCGCGCCAGTGCGGTGGCCAGATGCAAGGCGGTCATGCCATGGCTGTCGCGTGCTTCGCGGTCCACGCCAGTGGCAAGCAGCGCCTGCTGCAGGCGCAGCCAGCCCAGACGCACGGCCAGTGACAGCGGCGGATCACCGGCCGGCGAGGCAGCAAACGGATCGGCGCCGCGTTCCAGCAGCTCCAGCGCCAGCTGTTCCAGGCCACGCGCCGCCTGGTCGTGCTGCGCACAGGCGGCCAGGAAACGCGCCAGGCCACCACGGCCGGCCGGCGACAGGCCATGCTGCAGCATCACCTGCAGGGCCGGCACGGCATCGATGCCACGCGACAGCAGCGCGAACATCGGTGTATCGGCACAGGCGTCACGCACGTACGGATCGGCACCGTGGGCGAGCAGCCAGTCGACCGCGCGCGGCTCCAGCGCCAGCTCCGGATCGAGCAGCAGACCACCCAGTTCTTCCGGCTGGCACAGCCTGGCCAGTGCGGCCATGCCATCGGTATTGCCGAACCCCAGCGCCTCGCGCAGCAGGGTCAGCGGCGGGCGATCGGGCAGCAGGCCGCTGGCACTGGCCGTCTCACCGCGCTCGGCCAGGCCATCGCTGACCGCGGCTGGCAACGGGTAAGACGGATCCAGCAGGGCGACGATCGCCCAGCGACCGGCTTCGGCGGCGTAGTCCACCGCGCGTCGGCCTGCCGGATCGCTGCCGTCGGCGGCGATGCCCAGTTCCAGCAGGCGCTTGATCAACAGCGGCGAAACGTCCTCGGCCATCGTTGCCAGCAGCACCGCGTTGCGGCCATCGGTGTCGACTGCAACCAGGTCGGGCTTGTGCGGCAGCAGGTGCTCGACCACGGCGGCGCGGCCGGCACGTGCAGCTTCCAGCCACGGGGTACGGCCGAGCGCATCACGCGCTTCCAGGTTGGCACCGGCGGCAAGCAGCACGCCGATGATGTCCACGTGGCCAGCCAATGCCGCTTCGTGCAGCGCGCTGCGGCGCTGGCGGTCACGCGCGTCGGCACGTGCCTTGTGCTTCAGCAGCAGCTGCACGCCGGCCGGATCATCGTCTTCGGTGGCGGCCGCGGCCAGCAGCACCGGGGTGCCGTCAGCCGGTTCGCTGCGGGCGCCGCGCTCCAGCAGGAAGCGCGCGAGGCGCCAGTTGCCGACCTGGCAGGCCACCGCCAACGGCGACCAGCCATCACGGTTCAGTGCGTCGACTTCAGCGGCCGCGTCACGCAGCAGCGCAGCCACGCCCGGGTCGGAACTGCGCGCGGCATGGTGCAGGGGCGTATTGCCCTCACTGTCGGTGGCGCGCGAATCGGCACCGTTGGCCAGCAGGGTCATCACCGCTTCCGGCCGCCCATGCCAGCTGTCGCGGGTCGCGGCCAGCAGCGGGGTCATGCCGCGATGCGGCGCGTTCACATCGACGCCGCGGCCGATCAGCTCACGCAGCAGGCGCAGGTCCGGCAGGACGGCGGCGAGCACTGCCAAGCTGCGCTGGTCGCGCCAGTTCGGGTCAGGCAGGGAATACGGATCGGCGCCGGCCTGCAGCAGTTGCAGCGCACGATCGATGCGGCCGTGGCGCGCGGCTTCGTACAGGGCCGGGGTCAGCTCCTGCGGCGCCAGAGCTTCCAGCGGCGTGGTGTCCACGACCGCGCTGAACAGCGTTTCGCGATCGACTGGCAGTTCCGCGCCAAGCGGGCTGCGCAGCGAGACCAGCGGCGCCGGTGCAATGCGCTGCAGCAGCAGGTGCAGCAGCGGCGACAGCAGCAGCACCGCCAGTGCCGACGGCCAACGTGCGCTTTCCGGCAGCAGGTCCGGCCAGGTCGGCAGTACCACCAGTGCCGCCAGGGCCATCACCAGTGCTGCCGCGCCAAGGCCACGCCAGGCGCTGAGGTCACGACCGGCCAACGCCTGCCAATGTTGGGCCAGGCCACCATCGAGACGCTCGACATCGTTCCACAGCGGCCAGGTGCGCCAGGCCGCCAGCAGGCCGGCGCTGACCAGCACGCTCAGGCCCAGCACCGCGGCAAGACTGCCGCTGTCGCGCAGCGCGGCCAGTGGCCAGGCCAGCAGCAGGGCCAGCAGCAACGGCGCGGCGGTCCACAGTGCCAGCAGCGCCGGCAGGTCCTGGCGGGCGATCACCTTCGGCGGCAGCAGCGTGCGGCTGCGTCGCCACCACGAGATTCCCAGTGCGAACGCCGGTTGCGCCAGGGCCGCCAGTACCGCACCGGGCAGGCCACCCAGCGCCGATCCCAGCGCCAGCAAGGCACCGAGGGTGAAGGCCAGCGACAGAGCGCGGGAGCGGGAAAGCTCAGTCATAGTGGCGCAGCATCATGCTGCTCACCGAGGGCGGCACCTGCAGGTAGAACCCGCGCTCGGTCAGTTCGCTGCGCACCTTGGCCGGGTCGGCCTGGGCCAGCCGGTGCTGCGCGTCCAGGGTCACTTCCAGCACGAAGACGAGCGCACCCAACGACGCCGACAGCGGCGCAGGCAAAGCGCTGAAGTCATCGCGTCGGGCGAGATAGACGTAGGTGTCCGGCTTGAGTTGGCTTTTATAGACGTAGGCGTGCATGTCCACGGGACGATAACCCGGGAAGAGCCGTGATTGTGTCGGAAAGCCGACACCGGGGAAAGCCGTCACGCGACGATGGCGGCGTGATCGACGGCGTTTCCCCGGTGAGGTTCAGCAATGTGGCGGCGCCGTTCAGCCAGCGGGCACGCTCAGTTGGCCGCCACGTCTTCGGTCATCAGCGGATCCAGGGTGGGTTGTTCGAGCCAGCGCGCCACATCGCCGCCCAGCGCTTCGGCGATCAGCTTCAGCGTGGTGCAGGCGCGGAAGGTGAAGGGCCGGCTGGTGGTGCGCTTGAAGCTGAAATTGCCGACCACGCGGCCGTCCTCCTTCAGTTCGCCATAGATCCGGCCCCACTTCGGCCCGGAGATGGCACCGCCACCGGCGGCATGGGCCTTGGTCACCACGATGTCCAGGCGCCTGCTCTCGCTGCCATCCAGCGGCGCGGCCACGACCCTGCCGGCCGCATGGCGCACGATGCTGTCGCTGAGGTAGCTGCCGAACCGGCACTCGCTGCGGATCAGTTCGCCGCCCACGTCGGTGCGGTAGGGAATATCGGCCGCGACGCGAATGGGTTCATCCGCGGCCTGAGCCTGCAGTGCAGGCGCGCACGCAAAAGCCGCTGCCAAGGCAGCGGCGGTCATCACTTTCATGCTGTTCCCCCTGTGGAACGTTGCCCCGGCACCCCGTGCCGGGGGCAGCGATGGCTTACTTGACCTTGGCGTAGGTGCCCTTCAAGGCCACGCCGGCGACAAAGGTGCCGGCCCAGCACTCGTAGTTGGTCGCGCTCTTGAACTCGTTCTTCTTGTAGTAGCTGACGATGTCGACCACGGCGTTGGCGCCGCGCGACTTGGCACCGTCCTGCAGCGCCAGCAGCGCCGACAGGGCCACCCAGTTGCAGGCCTCGACGTCGCTCTTGTTGGCGGCGTTGGTCTTCTTGTTGGTCACGTCTTCGCCCAGGCGCTGCTGCACGCTGACCGGCTGGCCGGCCAGGTAGAAGCGCACGCTGCCGTCGATGCCGGCATCTTTGGCGGCCTGCGAACTGATCAGTTCGCGCAGGGACTGCTCAACGCGGGTATCGCGCGCCGAAGCGGTGGAAGTCAGGGCCAGCAGCGCGGTGGCAGTGGCGATCAGCAGGGTGCGGCGCATCGGAACGTCTCCTTGTTGAGGTGCGGGTACGGCGGGATCACGCGCTCCAGCGACGGAACACCAGCGAGGTGTTGATGCCGCCGAAGGCGAAGTTGTTGCTCATCACGTACTCGGCCTGCAGCTCGCGGCCTTGCCCGGTGATGAAGTCGAGCTGGCCGCAACGCGGGTCCACCTCGACCAGGTTCAGGGTCGGCGCGAACCAGCCGGCGCGCATCATCTCGATGCTCATCCAGGCTTCGAACGCACCGCAACCGCCCAGCATGTGGCCGACGTAACTCTTCAACGAGCTGATCGGCACGCGGCTGCCGAACACCTGGGCGGTGGCCTGGGTCTCGGCGATGTCGCCGTGGTCGGTGGCGGTGCCGTGGGCGTTCACGTAGTCGATCTGCGCCGGCTGCAGGCCGGCGTCTTCCAGCGCCAGGCGCATGGCCTGGGCCATGGTGTCGGCGCTGGGCTGGGTGACGTGCTGGCCGTCGCTGTTGGTGCCGTAGCCCACGATCTCGGCAAGGATGGTCGCGCCGCGTGCCTGCGCGTGCTCCAGATCCTCCAGGATCAGCGTGCAGGCACCCTCGCCCAGCACCAGGCCGTCACGGCCGGCATCGAACGGGCGCGGAGTGGTGTGCGGTGCATCGTTGCGCGTGCTGGTGGCGAACAGGGTGTCGAACACGGCCGCGGCGGTGGCGTCGAGCTGCTCGGCGCCACCGGCCACCATCACCGTCTGCTTGCCGCTGCGGATCGCTTCGTAGCCCGCGCCCACGCCCTGGCTGCCCGACGTACAGGCACTGGAGGTGGTGTAGACACGCCCGGACAAGCCGAAGAACACGCCGATGTTGACCGGCGCGGTGTGGCTCATCATCTTCAGGTAGGTGGTGGCGCTGATGCCGTCGGTGGTGAACTCATGCAGCATGCGGCCGAATTCGCCGGTGGCCTCGTGGCTGCCCGACGATGAGCCGTAGGCCACGCCGGTACGGCCGCTGCGCAGCACCGGGTGCTCGAACAGGCCTGCCTCACGCAGGGCGACCTCGGTGGCGCGCACCGACATGATCGCGACCTTGCCCATCGAGCGGGTGGTCTTGCGGTTGTAGTTCGGCGGCAGCTCGTAGTCCTGCGCCGGCGCGGCAAGCTTGGTGTTCAGGCCCGCATATACATCCCATTCCGGCATCGAACGCACCGCGTTGCGGCAGCTGCGCAGATGGGCCTGGATGGTCGGCCAGTCGTGGCCGAGCGGACTGATGGCGGCGGCACCGGTGACCACCACGCGACGATCGGCGGCCATCAGATCATCCCTCCATTGACCGAAATCACCTGGCGGGTGATGTAGCCGGCCGGCTCGGACAGCAGGAACGCGACCGTCGCCGCCACTTCCTCGGGCCGGCCGACGCGGCCGGCCGGGATCAGCTTCAATGCGTGTTCGACCACTTCTTCGTTGAGCATGTCGGTCTCGATCAGGCCCGGGGCCACGCAGTTGACGGTGATCTGGCGGCTGGCCAGCTCCAGCGCCAATGCCTTGCTGGCGCCGATGATGCCGGCCTTGGCCGCACTGTAATTGACCTGGCCACGGTTGCCGGCCACGCCGGACACCGAGGACAGGGTGACGATGCGGCCCGGCTTGCGCCGCCGCACCATCGGCATGATCAGCGGATGCAGCACGTTGTAGAAGCCGTCCAGATTGGTGTGGATCACCTGGTCCCAGTCATCCTCGGACAGTGCCGGGAAGGCGCCGTCACGGGCGATGCCGGCATTGCACACCACGCCGTAATAGGCGCCATTTGCCTCCACGTCCGCTTCCAGCGCGGCGCGCGCGGCGGCACGGTCGGCCACGTCGAAGGCCAGCACGCGGGCCTGCTGGCCCAGTGCCCGGATCTCGTCAGCCACTGCCTGTGCTTCTTCCACACGGCTGCGGCAATGCACCACCACGTCGAAGCCATCGCGCGCGATACGCAGCGCAATGGCCCGGCCGATGCCCCGGCTCGCGCCGGTCACCAGCACGCTTCGATTCCCTGTCATGCCTGTCCACTCTCCAGATAGGCCATCGAGTCGGCCGGTTCGAACACCGACACGTTGGCAACCGCCCATTCTTCTTCGCCTGCCAGGATGCGGCAGGCGAACATCCCTAATCCATTGTCGCCCAACAGTTCGCAACGCGCCTGTACCTGCAGGCGGGTGCCGCTGGGGAAGCTGCTGCGCGTGCTGGTGTAGCGCCGGCTGCCGAGCAGGAAGCCCAGCTGCGGCGGGTTTCCGGCCGTGCGCGCCCGGCAGCCGGCCCAGGCGGCGATGGCCTGGGCCATGTATTCGATGCCGACCCAGGCCGGTACGGCACCGTCTTCGATGAACAGGCCGGCCTCGGGCACCACCAGTTCCGCCTCGATGCCGTCCTGGTCCCAGCGCAGGATGCGGTCCAGCAGGCACATGTCCTGGCGGTGCGGCACCACTTCTTCGATGGCATACAACGGCATGTTCATCGGCGCTCCAGTGCCAGCACGGCATTGCTGCCGCCGAAGGCGAACGAATTGCTCAGCACCCGCCGCGGCAGCTGCGGCAGGAAGGTCGCCGGGGCGACCAGCGGCAACGCCGGCAGCGCCGGATCGGCCACGCCGTCCCACCAGTGCGGCGGCAGTTGCTGCTGCGGATTCTCGGCCAGCAGGATCCAGCACAGCGCCGCTTCGATCGCACCGGATGCACCCAGCGTGTGGCCGGTCAGTGGTTTGGTCGAACTGGCCGGCACATCGGTGCCCAGTACCTGCACCACGGCGTGGCTTTCCATCGCGTCGTTGTGACCGGTCGCAGTGCCATGCAGGTTCACGTAATCCACTTCCGAAGCTGCCCAGCCAGCACGCTGCAACGCCTGCTGCAGGGCATCGATGGCGCCCAGGCCCTGCGGGTCCGGTGCGGACATATGGTGCGCGTCGGCCGACTCACCCCAACCCGCCAGGCTGACCGGACCCGGCTCGCGGGTCAGCAGGAACAGCGCGGCGCCCTCGCCGATGTTGATCCCGCAGCGATGCTGCGAGAACGGATTGCAGCGCACGGCGGAGACTGATTCGAGTGCGCTGAATCCAGCGACGGTGAACCGGCACAGGGAATCGGCACCACCGGCGATGACCGCATCGACGATGCCCGAACGCAGCATGCGCGCAGCCGACATCAACGCCTTGGCGCTGGACGAACAGGCCGTGGACAGCGTCCAGGCTGGGCCCAGCGCGCCACTGCGCTCGCGCACGAACTGCGCGGCGGTACCCATTTCCTGCTGCGCGTAGTCGAAGCCTTCGGGCCAATGGCCGTGCTCGGCGCGGGTACGCAGTGCCTGTTCGGATTCACCGATGCCCGAGGTACTGGTGCCCAGCACCACGGCCACGCGCTCGGCGCCGTAACGGCTGATGGCATCGGCAACGGCCGGCGCGATCTGCGCCAGGGCCACGTCCAGCAGCGCGTTGTTGCGGCCACGCAGGGACACCGGCAGTGCTTCCAGCGTCGGCAAGGGGCTGTGCACTTCGCCCAGCGCCAGGGTGCGACCTGGCAGCAGGGTGGCGTTGTCGCTCAGCCCGCCAGGCGCATCGGCAAACAGCGCAGCCGCCACCGCGGCGCGGCCGTCACCCAACGCGCAGACCACGCCGAGGTCGTTGAGGAAAATGGGCGCGCTCTTCATTGCTGGCCGGCCATGTCGATCGATTCGATGCGCAGGGTGTAGCCCTCGGCGCGGTTGTCCAGTTGCACGCTGCCATCGGCCAGGCGCTGCAGTTGCAGCCACACGGTGCCGTCGCGCGACAGACTGCGCAGGCGGCCGTCATCGCTCACCTGCCAGCCGGCCGGCAGCGCGGCGGCAATGGCGTCGGTCGGCCACAGTGCGAACTGCAGGTCGTCCAGCACGCGTTCGGCGCGCACCTGTGGCGGCAGCCACGGTGCACGCTGCTGGGTCAGCTGCTGGCCATCCCACTGCAGGCGCACGCCGGTCTGGCCCATCGCCTGCACGGCCAGCCGCACCTGCTGCGCGTCAGCCTCCAGCAGCGCGTCCAGATCACGCTCGTGGCTGCCGAAGCGGAAGTGCAGCTGCTGCTGCAGGGCCAACGGCGCCGGCAGGCTGGACGGTGCCAGCCGCAACGGCGGCAGTTCGACCAGCGGCCGCGGCATGCGGCTGGCACAGGCGGCCAGCAGCAGGCACAGCAGGACCGCAGAAAGGCGGACGATCAGGCGCTGCACAGTTCCTCCAGCACACGCATGCGGCGGCCGCTGTCGTCGGCCACATACGGATTGTTGGTGTCCCAGGCGTAGCCGGCCAGGATGGAGCTGATCATGTCGCGCACCTGCGGCTGCTGGTCGGGGTGGTAGATGATCTTCTGGAAGCCGCCCTGGTACCAGCTTTCGACGAAGCGGCGGAAGGTTTTCACGCCGGCACGCAGCGGAATCGAGAAGTCGTTTTCCCAGTCAACGGTCTCGCCCGCGTAGCGGCGCTTCAGGCATTCGCTGGCCAGTTGCGCGGATTTGAACGCGATGGTGACGCCGGAGGAGAACACCGGATCGAGGAACTCGCCGGCGTTGCCCAGCAGCGCATAGCCCGGGCCCCACAGCGAGCTGACGTTGGCCGAATAGCCGGTGATGCGGCGTACCGGCAGCACTGCCCATTCGGCGTTGGCCAGCAGCGAGGTCAGGTTCGGATCTTCGCCGACGATGGCCTGCAGCTTCTGCAGATCGTCGCCTTCGTAGCGCTCGAAGAATGACGGCTCGGCAACCACACCCAGCGAGCAGCAGCCGTTGGAGAACGGGATCGTCCAGTACCAGACGTCGATGTGCTCGGGATGGGTGGTGATCAGGATCTTGTTGCGGTCGAAATCCGCTTCGGCCGGGATGTTGTCGCGCACGTGGCAGAAGATCGCGCCACGCACCGGGAAATTGGACGGCGATTCCAGGTCGAGCAGGCGCGGCAGCAGCCGCGCGAAGCCGGACGCGTCGAGGATGAAATCTGCTTCGATGCGGTACTCGCTGCCATCCGGGCGGCGCACGTTCACCACCGGCTGTTCGCCCGGCTCGACTGCCAGCACTTCATCGCCGAAACGCAGGGTCGCGCCCATGCGCTCGGCGCCGCGCGCCAGCACGTTGTCGAAGTCGGCGCGCTGCACCTGGTAGGTAGTGCCCCAGCCCGGCGAGAACTTCTTCCTGAAGTCGAACGCGGTGCGTGCTTCCCCGTGCACGAAGGCTGCGCCGTTCTTGTACTGGAAGCCCGCCTCGACCACGTCCTGCAGTAGACCCGCCGCCTCGATGTATTCCATGCTCTGCGGCAGCAGGCTCTCGCCGATGGAAAAGCGCGGGAACTGCTGGCGTTCCAGCATCAGCACCTTGCGGCCCTGCTGGCGCAGCATCGCCGCGGCCACCGAACCGGCCGGGCCGGCACCGATGATCAGGATTTCGGTACGTTCCACGTCTTCGTGGCTGGAAGAATCAGCGGCATCCACAGCAGTAGTCATCGGTGCGTCCTTGTTGCTCGATCAGGTGGAAAAGCGGAGGAATCGGAATGAAGCGTGTCCGCTCAGGCCGGCGGAACATCATGCGGTGGCGGCCGGAACAGCGGCGAGATCAGCCAGACCAGGCCGATGCCGAACAGCAGGGTGAGCCCGAACGCGCGCAGCGCCGGCGTCTGCGAAAGACCCAGCAGGCCGAACGACAGCCAGGTGCTGGCCGCACCCACGCACACCGCCAGCCAGGCACTGGCGTCGCCGCGGTGCTCGATCAGGAAGATGCCGTAGTCGATGCCCATGCCCAGCAGCAGCATCAGTGCCAGCACATTGAACAGCTGCAGCGGCTGGCCGAACAGGCCAAGCAGGCCCAGGGTGAGCGCACCGGCCACCAGGGTGGGGGCGAATACGCGCCAGGCCTGCCGCCGATAACGCAGCCACAGGGCGCCGAACACCAGCGCGATGCCGACCAGCAGCAGGCCGCCCATCAGCTTGCGGTAATGGCCCAGCAGCTGCGAGAAATCAGCGGTGCGGTCGACCCAGCGCACGCCGTCCAGGCCTTCGGCAGCGCCACGCAGGGTGGCCAGCGCATCGGCACGCGACAGGTCATCGACCATCACCACGCTGATCATCTGCCCGCCTACGTTGCCCACCCACAGGTGGCGGAACGGCTGCGACGCCGGCGAAGCGAGGAAGGCCTCTGCGCTCAGCGGCGCCGCCGCGAATGCAGGGCGCTGCAAGGGCTCGCCCACCGCTTCGCCTACGGCGGCCAGTACACCCGGTTCCACCCGGGCGGTCAGCGCCGCATCGGCCTGCTGCCGCGCAGGCGACGGCAGCCAGTCGCTGATCGCGCGGTAACCGCCGATGCGCTTGTCGCTGGTCAGTTCACGCAGGCGCGTGGTCAGCGCTTCTTCGCGCTGCAGCAGTTGTGCGGCATCGCTGCCCTGCACCAGGTAGAACTGCGCCGGGCTGGGCATGCCCAGCAGCTGGCTGAGGCGGATCTGCTGGGCCATCAGCGCCGGTGGCGACGACTGCAGGCTGCGCAGGTCGTCATTGCTCTGCAGGCGGGCGATGCCGATGGCCGACACCAGTGCGGCCATGCCGAGGAAGATCGCCACCGGGCGACGCCCGTGCAGGCGCGGGAAGCGCTCCAGCGTATTGCCCAGCCACTGCGCGAAGCGGGTGGTACGGATCTCGCCACCGTCCAGCCACGGGAACCAGAAGATCACCGTGAGGAAGGCAGCGGCCAGACCGACCACCGAGAACAGCGCCATCTGCCGCAGGCCGGGGAACGGCGCCAGGCCCAACGCCAGGTACGCCAGCGCGCTGGTCAGCAGGGCAAGCCACAGCCCCGGCAACAGATGCCGCAGCAGCTTCCAGCGGCGGTCGGCCGGCTCGGCCTGGCGCGAAGCAAACCAGTGGATGCCGTAGTCCTCGGCCACGCCAACCAGCGAAGCACCGAACACCAGGGTCAGCACATGCACCTTGTCGAACACCAGCACGGTCACCGCCAGCGCCACACCACAGCCGATCAGCAGCGAGGCGGCAACCAGCAGGATCGGCCGCAGCGAGCGGAATGCCAGCCACACCAGCAGCAGCACCGCCGCCAGCGAACCCCAGCCGATGGTGTTGATTTCCTGATTGGCCTGCACCGCGGCTGCTTCGGCATGCAGCGGCACGCCGGCATGCAGGATCTCCAGGTCCGGCGCAGCGGCCTTGGCCACCTCTCCGGCGCGTTCGAGCAGGCCATCGAGATGGCGCTCGCCATCCAGCCTGAAGGCCGAGCCCGGTGTATCGAACTGCAGTGCCGCCCAGTGCTTGCCCTCGGCCTCCAGCAGACCGTCATCGCCCAGGCGCAGACCGGAGCCCTGGGCCTGCTGCTGCCACCACTGCGGCCACAGCGACAGCGGATCCTGCCGCCACTCGGTCAGGCGCGGCGCGCCCATCGGTCCGTACAGCGCACCCAGCGCCTGTTCGGCCAGCGCAGCGGGTTCGGCCTGCTGCAGCTGCTCGCGCTGGGCCGGGGTCAGCAGGCGGTCGCGGTATGGTGCGTAGAACGCACGCGCGTCATCGAACCAGCCTTCGATCGAACCACTGGGCACCAGCAGCGCGCTGTCGGCATCACTGGCCATTGCCGCAGCGAACGCCGCCTGCGCGCGCTTGGCAGCGGCACCGTCGGCGCTGCCGAGCAGCACCACCACCTGCCGCGAACTGCCATCGGCGATGCGCCGGGTGACGTCGCTGAGCAGGCGGTCATGCGCGTCCTGCGGCAGCAGGGCGAGGATGTCGGTATCGATCCGTGATTCCTGGCTCCACAGGCGCCACTGCTGCGCGCCCAGCACCAGCAACAGCAGCAGCCAGGCGATGCCCAGCCAGTGCCACCAGCGACGCAGGCGATCCGGCGCGGCGCTGTCACTCAAAGCGGCGCGCCTCGTCGGCGTTCAACGTGGCCGGCGCTTCGCTCAGCGCAGTGAACTGGATGCGGGTGCGATCCTGGTTGGCTTCGACGATCTCGACCACGCGCACGTAACGGTCGCCCTGCAGGGTCAGCGACTGGAAGGCCTTGGCCAGCATCGCCGACTTCGGCGTCAGCTTCAGTCGCCAGCCCTGCCCTTCACGCGTGGCCTCGACATTGAACTGGCTGGACAGTGCCTGCACGTCGCCGCTCATCAACGCGAACATGATCGCGTTGACCGAGCGCATCGCCGGCTGCTGGCGCGCGTCCAGTTCGACGCGGGTGCTGCCATCGCGCTGGCGGCTGAGGATGCGGTCGGCGGTGACCACCACCTCGGACGGGAACGGCTTGAGCGTGGACCAGATCACCCCATGCTTGCGCGCGACCACGAACTGGCCCTGCGAGCGCAGCGGGTTCTTGAAGCCGCTGACCTGCTTTTCCTGAGTGAACTGCCCGCGCAGCACGTCCGGTCGGGCGACGGCCTGGGTGATGGCATCGACGGTGGGATCAGCTGCCTGCAGCAGCGGCGCGGCAACCAGCAGCAGCGCGCACAGCAGCACGCGCGGAAGACGAAGGGATCGGATCACGGGGCAGGCACTCCAAGACGCTGCCACAGCACCGGCGGGCACTGGTACAGCATTTCCTTGCTGGCCGCGTCGACCGCGACCTGGATGGTCATCGCGCGGGTCAGCACCTGGCCGCTTTCCGCATCGAGGATCTCATATTCGATCTTCAGCCGGTTCTCCCACTCGACGATGCGCGAGCGCACGCGCAGCGCCTGGTTGAACAGCAACGGCCGCACGTACTTCACCCGTGCGTCGACCACCGGCCACAGGTAGCCCGATTCGAGCATCTGCGGATAGTCGTAGTCGTAGCGCTTCAGCAACGCACAACGGGCGATCTCGAAGTACTTGAAGTAGTTGCCATGCCAGACCACGTTCATCGGATCGCAGTCATGAAATGCGGGGGCCAGCTCGATTTCGCCGACCAGTTCGTTGCCTTCATTCACCGACATACAGCTCCCAGCGTTGCGCGCGGATCTCCACCAGGAGTTCCCGCAGTTCGCGATCCAGCGCGCGGTCCTCTTCGACCAGGGCGATGCGCTGCCCCAGGTCGGCGTACATGTCGGCCAGACTGCCATGCAGCTGCGCGTTCATGCCAACCCGTTCGCGCAGCGCCAGCCCCTGGCGGGCGGCGATCAGCATGGCCGCCACCACCTGTTCAGTCAGCTCGATCACGCGCAGGCAGTCGCGCGCGGCGATGGTGCCCATGCTGACCTTGTCCTGGTTGTGGCATTCAGTGGAGCGCGAGAACACCGAAGCCGGCATGGTCTGCTTCAGTGCCTCCGCCGTCCACGCCGAAACGCTGATCTGCAGCGCCTTCAGGCCATGGTTGATCGCCGCACGCGGGCCGCTGGCCGCCGACAGGTTGGCCGGCAGGCCATGGTTGTAGCGGGCATCGACCACCAGCGCCAGCTGCCGGTCAAGCAGGTCGGCGATGTTGGCCACGGTGTTCTTCAGCGTGTCCATCGCCAGCGCGATGTGACCGCCGTAGAAGTGGCCGCCGTGCAGGATGCGCTCGCCGTCGGCATCGATCAGCGGGTTGTCGTTGGCGCTGTTCAGCTCGGTTTCGATCAGCTGGCGCAGGAACGGCAGGGTGTCTTCCAGCACCCCGATCACGTGCGGCGCGCAGCGCAGCGAGTAGCGGTCCTGCAGGCGTTGCTCGTTGCGCGGCGGGCGCTCGCTGTGCAGGTCGCTGCGCAGGCGCGCGGCAATGCGCGACTGCCCCGGGTGCGGCTTGGCGGCGAACAGGGTTTCATCGAAGTGGTGCGCGTTGCCGTCGCTGGACAGCACGTTGAACGCGGTCAGGCGCGTCGCCATGCGTGCCAGATAATCGGCGCGCTGCCAGGCCAGGCAGGCCAGGCCGGTCATCACCGCCGTGCCGTTCATGATCGCCAGGCCTTCCTTCGGCCGCAGCTTCAGCGGGGTCATGCCGATCTTCGCCAGCACATCGGCAGCCGGCTGCACGCGGCCGTCGTGCAGCACCTCGCGTTCACCGCACAGCACGGCTGCCACGTACGACAGCGGGGTCAGGTCACCACTGGCACCCACCGAGCCTTCAGCGGGAATCAACGGCAGCACATCGTGCTGCAGCAGCGTGGCCAGGCCTTCCAGCAACGGCACGCTGACACCGGACATGCCACGCACCAGCGAGGCCAGGCGCGCAGCCAGCACGGCGCGGGTCTCGGCCGGGTCCAGGTAACGGCCCAGGCCACAGCCATGGTAGGTGTACAGGTGGTGCGGCAGCTCGGCGACCAGTGCCGGCGGAATGTTCACCGTGCACGAATCGCCGTAGCCGGTGGTCACGCCATAGATCACGCCATCCTCGCGCAGCAGGCGGTCGAGGAAGTCGGCACCACGCTGGATATGGGCGCGGAATGCCGGCACATCGCTCAGCGCGGCCTCGCACGTGCGCTGGGCCAGGGCGACCACGTCTTCGATGGTCAGCGGTGCATCGCCGAAACGGCACACGGGTACGGCGTCAATCGTCATGAGGAGCCTGATCCCAGAAGGGGAAGAAATTGAACCAGTCCAACGGGGACTGGATGACCTGGAGTTCCAGCCAGTGCGCCAAGCGCTGCGCCTGTTCGGCCAGTGCGGCATCGCGCGAACCGCGCGGCAGCACCACACGCTCGGCGAACTGTTCGAAGGCCACGCGATAGCCGTCGCCCTGGTGCAGGCACGACATCGTGTAGACCGGGCAGCCCAGCGCTGCCGCCAGCACGTAGGCGCCGATCGGGAACGGCGCACGGTGGCCGAGGAAATCGGCCATCACACTGCGCCCGCCCTGCACCGGCACGCGGTCGCCGACGATGGCCACGAAACCACCGGAGGCAACCTTTTCGGCGAGCATCACAGCCGTGGCCGGGCCCATTTCGGTGACCTGCACCAGCTCCACCGCAGCCAGCGGGTCCAGCCGCTGCAGCAGGCGGTTGAAGCGCTGCGCGTGCGCGGTGTGGACCAGCACGGTGATGCGGAACCCCGGCACCTGCTCGGCCAGCACCTGGCACAACTCCAGGCAGCCGATGTGCGCGGTCAGGATCAGGCCGCCTTCGCGGCGTGCGATCTTGCCCAGCACCAGATCGCGCTGCAGGTGAATGCGTTCGGGCGGATAGCGGCCGCCGAGGCCGAGAATCTTGTCCAGCATCGTGTCGGCGAAGCTGAAGAAGTGGCGCAGGCTGTCGCGCCGGGTCGGCGCATGGCCCAGCGCGCCGGTATGCGCCTGCAACCGCTGCAGGTACTGCATCGAGGCCTGGCGACCGACGCGGTTGCCGAGCCAATGGCAGGCCACCACCGGCCATACGCACAGGCGGAACGGCCAGCGCCCGAACCAGCGATGCACCCAGCACAGGAACAGCACGCCGGCCACCGAGGTGGACTCGCCGATATCGGCCCAGTGCGTGGCGTTCTGCGCGCGGCTCATCTCAGCCCTGCCCCTGCAGCCGGCGCCACAGCAGGCGCGGCGCACGCCAGAGCATGCCGAAGAACAGCCGGGTATGCATGCGGCTGATGCGCACGTTGTCGCGCCACACATCGAAATGCGAAACCCCGTCGGCGGGATAGGTCACGCGCGTGGCCAGGTGCTCGACCGGTACCTGCCGCCAGTAGAGGCGGACCATCACTTCGGTGTCGAAATCCATGCGCCGGCCGATGGTCTCTTCGCCGATCAGGCGCAGCACCGGCGGCAGCGGATACACGCGGAATCCACACATGGTGTCGCGCAGGTGCAGCGACAGCGTGTTGATCCACACCCAGATGTGGGTGGCGTAGCGACCGTACAGGCGCGCCTTCGGCACGCTGGCATCGTAGGCAGGAATGCCGCAGATCACCGCGTCCGGGCGCGCGCGTGCGGCATCGATGAAGCGCGGCAGGTCGCCGGTATCGTGCTGGCCGTCGGCGTCGATCTGCAGCACGTGGGTGTAGCCGCGACGCCGCGCTTCGGCGAAACCGGCCAGCATCGCACCACCCTTGCCCTGGTTCACGTCCAGCCGCAGCAGGTCGACGCCCGATCGCTGTGCCAGTTCCCGCAGCACCCGCGCGCAGGAGGACTGCGAGCCATCGTCGACCAGCAGGCAGGGCAGGCCCGCGGCCTGCACGCCGTCGACCACCGCGCCGATGGCATGTTCGTGGTCGTACACGGGAATGACCACCAGCGGCGCGAACGCGCCGCCAGCGGTGGCCGGCTCAATGCGCATCGGCGAAGACCACCCTGCCGCTGGCGTGCACGCCATGCACGGAGGTATAGCGGAAGGTCAGCACACCGCGTTCGGCGTCCCACTGCAGTTGCAGGGTCAGCTCGTCGCCGGGGCGGGCCACGCGCTGGAACTTCACTGCATCCATGCGCTGGAATCCGGTCGGCAGCACGAAGGCCTGGCGCCCGAAGCGCACCGCCCAGTCCAGCTGGGCCACGCCGGGCAGGATCGCCGCCTGCGGGAAGTGGCCCTGGAACGCGCGCAGCGCGGGGTCCAGCTTCATCCGCAGGGTGGCCTCCGCCTCTTCGCGACAGTCCCAGACCGGCACCGGCATCAGCGGCTGGAACAGCGCGACCAGCGCCGCCTGGGTGACCTTGCCCTGCGCATTGATCGGCAGCGATTCGACCAGGCGCCAGCGGCGCGGCCGGGTGACCGCGTCGTGGCCCTGCGCCAGCCGCGTGCCCAGCCGTTGCCCCAGCGCACGCCGTGCGCTGTCACCGGCACGTGCCAGCGCCGGATCGGCCGGCACCACCACGGCCGCCAGCTGCTCGCGCTGGCCCTGCAGGACCAGCACGCGCACGTCGTCGACTTCTGGATCCTCGCGCAGCGCGCGCTCCAGTGCGTCCAGCGAAACGCGACGTTCTTCGATCTTGACGATGCGGTCGGCGCGGCCCAGCAAGCGGAAGCGGCCATCGGCCAGTGCTTCCACGCGATCCTGGGTGCGCCACCAGTCCGACGTCTCCAGGTGCGGCGAAGCGACTGCGAGGCAGTCCTCCTCGATCCGCCACTGCACGCCCGGCAACGGCTGCCACGGCGGCGCATCGGTGTCCCAGCGCCGCCAAGCGATGCCACCGGTTTCACTGCTGCCATAAACCTCGGTGGGCGCCACGCCCAACCACTGGCGGACCTGGCGCGCTGCGTCCTCCGGCAGCGGGCCGCCGGAGGAAAACACAGCGCGTAGGCGACCGTGCAGGCTGGCCCAGTCGAGCTGCTCGGGCAGGCGCTTGAGATGGGCCGGGGTGGCGACCAGCACCGTATCGGTACCGGCCAGCGCGCCCACCAGGTCTTCGTGGAAGAAGCGCCGGGGCTGGATTGCGCGACCGGCCGCCAGCGGCCACAGCACGCGGAACAGCAGGCCATAGATATGCTGGTGGGACACGGTGCCATGCACCTGGGCGCCGTCCAGCTGGGCGCCGAAGGCAGCCTGCAGCGCATCGACCTCGCGCGCCAGCTGGTCCAGCCGCTTGCTGATCGCGCTGGGCTGGCCGGTGCTGCCGGAGGTAAACACGCACAGTTCGCAGGCGCGCTCGTCCAACGGCTCCAGCGGCGCATCGTCGGCGACGGCGGTCGCCTGCAACGGCTGGTAATCGGCCGACAGGTCACCTGCAAAACCACTCACCTGCGGCTGCAGCGCCTGCAATGTCGCGGGCAGGTTGTCGGCGGCCAGGAACACCCGCTTGCCGGCATGCCAGGCACCGAACAACGCTGCAGCGAAGGCCACGGTGTCATCGAAGTAGAGCGCCCAGTCACGGCCCTCGGCAGTGCTGAAAGCGTCACGCCAGGCCAGTACGCACAGGCGGAAGCCGACGTGGTCGACCGCAATGCCATCGCAGACACCGATGTCGCGGCCGGGCTGCGCCGTGATCAGCAGCCGATCCAGGTCGATCCAGTCAGCCATGCGCGTGCGCTGCCTTGACCCGACGCCGTACCAGCCATTCGCCCCCGAACAACAATCCCATCATCACGTACGCCAACAATCCGTTGTAGAGCATCCAGACCCGGTCCGACGCATACAGCGCGGTGAGCAGGGCGAGACCACCATTGAGAACGAAAAAGCCGCACCACACCTGGGTGACGCGACGGGTATAGATCACCGCGAACGGTGGCAGGTCCGGCTCCTGCAGGCGCGCCAGGCGTTCCACCAGGGGCGGACCGAAGCGCAGGCTGGTGGCGAACACCGTCAACATCACCACGTTCACCAGCGCCGGATACAGCTTCAGCGGCAGCGCCTGGTTGAGCACGGTGGCCAGCCCGGCCAGCAGGCCCGCGCCGGCGGCAGCGGCCCACCACAAGGGTTGCCGGGTGCTCAGCGCGCGCAGCAGGGCCAGCGCAAACAGCAGCAGCGCCAGCCAGCGCGGCTCGAAGCGGCCCATCGCCGCGTAGACCAGCACCGGATAGGCAAGCGAAATCGCTGCCACCACGACCATGCGTGCCCGTGCCATGGTCGCGGCGTCCGTGCTGCTGTCAGGCAGCGGCCTGACCGGGCAGCAGGCCATGCACGACATCAACGATGTCCTGCACGGTGCGCACGGCCTTGAACGCTTCAGGCTGCAGGTTGCGGCCGAGCAGCGGCTTGAGCTGCACGATCAGGTCCACGGCATCGATGCTGTCGATGTCCAGGTCGTCGTACAGGCGCGACTCCGGGCTGATCCGCGCCGGCTCGATCTCGAAGCTGTCGGTCAGGATGCGGACGATGCGCTCGAACAATTCATTCTTGGTCATGGCAGTTCCTGGCGCCTTACGACTGACGGGCGGCGACGAACTCGCCGAGCGCGCGCACGCTGGAGAAATGGCGACGGGTTTCTTCCGAGTCGGCCGAGAGGCTGACACCGTACTTCTTCTGCAGCGCCAGGCCCAGTTCCAGCGCATCGATCGAGTCCAGGCCGAGGCCTTCCACGAACAGCGGCGCGGTCGGATCGATGTCCTCCGGGGTGATGTCCTCCAGCGAAAGCGAGGAAATGATCAATTCCTTGATCTCGTGCTCAAGTGCTTGCACGGGTCGGATCTCCAGACAGGTCGAAATAACGAGTGAGGTGGTCGGTGACGCGACGGGCCGCCAGGGCATCCCCCCTTGGCGAGTCATCTTCGGCCAGAAACGGCGCGATCGGGATATCTTCGCCGATCTGCAGCCGAACGTGAAAACGACGTGAGGGCACACGATACCACTTCTGGCCCTTGGTCAACGTCGGCGGGGTGCAGGTGATGCGCACCGGGGTGATGTCCAGGCGCCCGCGCACGGCGATGTTGGCGGCGCCGCGCTGCAGCCGCAGCGGCTGCCCGGGCACGCTGCGGGTGCCCTCCGGGAAGATGACCAGGGTGCCGCCGGCATGCACGGCCGCCGCGCAGTCATCGACCAGGCCAGCGCCGTCATCATTGGAGATGTAGCCCGCCGCGCGCACCGGGCCGCGCATGAACGGGTTGCAGGCCACCGCCCGCTTGACCACGCAGTCGGCGTTGGGCAGCAGGGCGATCAGGCAGACCACGTCGATCAGGGTCGGATGGTTGGCCAGCACCAGCAGGCCGTCGCGCTGCAGGCGCTCGCGCCCTTCGACCTGCAGGGTCATCACCCCCAGCCGGCACATCAGCCACACGTGGCTGGCGAAGGCGCGCTGGACCAGCCGGCGGGCCCGGCGACGACGCGCGACCGGGTCGCGCATCAACAGCAGCACCGGCATCACCAGCACGCCCAGCAGTAGCCCGCCTACGCCGAACGCAGCAAAGCTGAAGCCGGTGCCGAACACCCGCCAGGCATGATCGAGGCGGCGCAGCGCTTCAGCCACGGCGGCGCCAGGACCAACGCTGGCCTTGGGTCACATGCTGCAGCAGCGGATCCCCGGCCAGCAGGAAGCGGTGCAGGTCCAGCGCATGCGGCAACAGGCCCGGCGCGGTCGGATCGACGTCGTCGGCGACCTGCCAGGAAAGCGAAAGATCGGTGGCACCGGCGGTGCCGACGGGTGCCAGACGCCAGCACCAGGCAAAGAACGGGTCGGGTTCGTCGGCGAATTCGGCGTAAACGTCGGGCAATGGGGACTCATAGACCACGATCCGCACTTCGCGTGCACCATCACCGAGCAGGCCGACGGCCTCCAGGCACGCCGCTTCCACCGTCGACTGGCCGGCAGACAACGCAAGGTAGTTGCCACGGTGGCCGCGGGCGATCGAGTACAGCGCGGCGATGGCGTTGTGCACCGACAGGCCGAAGCCGGTGGGTGACAGCGGCTGATCGGCCACCAGCGAGCCCAGCAGGTCCATCGAACGGGCGACATCGCCATGGCGGCTGGCGAACACCAGCGGCACCTGGCTGTCAGCGCCCTGCCCGTCCTCGCACCAGCACGCCGCCTGGATCGCCATGCGGCCCAGGCGCTCGATACGGCGGCGCTGCATGGCCGGAATCTCGGCCAGCGCCGGCGTGTCCTCGCCCTGCGGCAGGAACGGCGACCCGGCCCAGCCCATCCATTGGCTACGCTCGGTCAGGCCAGGCGCCCAGGCGGCCCAGTCGACAACGGAAAATTCGATCATTACCGGTGATGTTTCGATGGGCGAACGAGAGTCTCGAGCCATTACGGCGACACGCGGCTGCCCCCCATTCCTGCAGCCATGCATCCGTCCAGGACGTCGCCGGCTGCCCCCCTGGCTGCCGGAAAGGAGCGCACGCTAGCACGTCCGACACAGGGATGACATGTTTCACAAAACACAACGGGGAGCGGTCAGTGACCGCGCCCCGCGTGGACTGAACCAGCGAACGGATTCAGTGGTAGCCGGCGTCGGCGCGCACCTTGCCGCGGAACACCCGGTACGACCACGCCGTGTAGCCCAGGATCACCGGCAACAGCAGCACCAGCCCGACCAGGGTGAAGCTGAGCGAAGAGGCCGGCGCGGCGGCCTGCCACAGCGTCATCGACGGCGGCAGCAGGTACGGCCACATGCCCAGCACCAGGCCAGCGAAGCCGAGCACGAACAAGGCCAGGCTGAGCAGGAACGGCGGCAGGTCGCGACGCGGATGGGTGGCACTGCGCCACAGCGCGATGGCCACCGCCAGGGTCAGCAGCGGCACCGGCGACAGCCACCAGAAGTTGCCGTCGCTGAACCAACGGTCCATCAGCCGCGACTGCAGGAACGGCAGCCAGCTGCTGACCAGGCCCATCGCCGCGATCACCGCCACCACCAGCGGGCGGGTCATCTGCCGGGCCAGCGCCTGCACGCGCCCTTCGGTCTTCAGGATCAGCCAGGTGCTGCCCAGCAATGCGTAGCCGGCCACCAACGCGGCACCGGTCAGCATGGCGAACGGGCTGAACCAGCCGAACGCACCGCCCTGGTACACGCCATCGACCAGCGGCAGGCCCTGCACCAGCGTGCCGAGGATCACACCCTGGGCAAAGGTGGCCAGCAGCGAGCCGAGGCCGAACGCCACGCTCCACAGCCGCCGCGAACGGTGCGCCTTGAAGCGGAACTCGAAGGCCACGCCACGGAACACCAGTGCCACCACCAGCAGCAGCACCGGCAGGTACAGCGCCGACAGCAGCACCGCGTAGGCCTTCGGGAACGCCGCCATCAGGCCGGCGCCGCCGAGCACCAGCCAGGTCTCGTTGCCGTCCCAGATCGGCGCGGCGGTGTTCATCATCAGGTCCAGCTGTTCCTCGTCCTCGGCGAATGGCGCGAGGATGCCGATGCCGAGCACGAAGCCGTCCAGCACCACGTACATCAGCACGCCGAAGCCGATCACTGCGAACCATGCCACCGGCAGCCAGGTCATCAGGTCCATGTCAGCGCTCCTCCAGCGGTTCGTCGGCGGCCGACAACGGCCGCGCCGGGGTGTGGCTGCCATGGTCCAGCGACGGGCCTGCGTCGTACGGCTGCGGGCCATGGCGCAGGATCTTCACCAGGTACCAGATGCCCCAGCCGAACACGAAGGCGTAGCCGACCACGTACACCGTCAGCGACAGCGCGGTCATCCACGCGCTCTGCGGGCCGACCGCATCGGCGGTGCGCAGCACACCGTAGACGACCCACGGCTGCCGTCCCATCTCGGTGACGAACCAGCCCGATATCAGCGCGATGAAGCCACTGGGCAACATCCAGTTCCAGCCGCGCAGCAGCCACGGCGAATCCAGCAGCTTCTTCCGCCACAGCTGGAAGGCCGAGACCCAGGCCAGCACCAGCATCAGCGTGCCCAGCCCGACCATGATGCGGAAGGCGAAGAACACCGGCGTCACCGGCGGCCGCTCGCTGGCCGGCACCGAGGTCAGCGGATCGAAGGTGCCGTCCAGGCTGTGGGTGAGGATCACGCTGCCGAGCTTCGGGATGGCCACTTCGAAGTCGTTGCGTTCCTCCTTTTCGTTCGGCAGCGCGAACACCACCAGCGGCACGCCCTCGCCCTCCTTGGTCTCATGCCAGTGCGCTTCCATCGCCGCGATCTTCATCGGCTGATGCTTGAGCGTGTTCAGGCCATGCATGTCGCCAACGAAGATCTGCAGCGGCACGGTCAGCGCGGCGAACGCGACGGCGGCGATCAGCATCCGCCGGCCGGCCTCCACGTGCGTGCCCTTGCGCAGGTACCACGCACCGACGCCACCGATCACGAAACAGGTGGTGATGAACGAGCCCAGCGCCATGTGCGCCAGGCGGTACGGGAAGGATGGGTTGAACACCACCTGCCACCAGTCGACCGGATGCACGATGCCGTTGACCATCTCGTAGCCGGCCGGCGTATGCAGCCAGCTGTTGGACGAGAGGATCCAGAACGTCGAAAACAACGTGCCCAGCGCCACCATGCAGGTGGACAGCCAATGCAGGCGCGGCGACACCCGACCCCAACCGAACATCATCACGCCGAGGAAGCTGGCTTCCAGGAAGAACGCGGTCAGCACTTCGTAGGTCAGCAGCGGGCCGATGACCGTGCCGGCCACTTCGCTCAGCCGCGGCCAGTTGGTGCCGAACTGGAAGGCCATGACGATGCCGCTGACCACGCCCATGCCGAACGACACGGCGAAGATCTTCTGCCAGAAGAAATACAGCTCGCGCCACACGGGCAGCTTCGTGCGCAGCCAGCGCCATTCGATGAAGGCCAGCCAGCTGGCCGTGCCGATGGTGAAGGCCGGGAACAGTACGTGGAAACTGATGACGAATCCGAACTGGATCCGCGACAACAACAACGCTTCCAAGGGACGCCTCCTGCCAGGAGCCGGTGGGATACCAGACCACTTTAGGGGGATATCGTTAAGCCGGGATGCGACCGGGTGACGCGCTGCTTCACTTTGTCGCAGGGGGAGGCGAATTCAGGAACGGGCGCGATTTCAGATTGGCCGGACAAACTGCAACTCGTCCCATATCTGCGGGCCTTCTGACGTGCGAGGCTCTTGCAGCCCCGGGTTGCTGACTGCAGTCGGCCAAGCTCGACAGGTGGTACCTCCGTTCTTGCCGAATCCTCACAGAACATCGCTCAAATCAGCCAAATCATTCAGATAGCCAATGATCACAACTCCGCAACGCCGTGAACTTCTGCGCGCACTCTATTCCACCGAAAGGCTCTACCTTGGCTTCTCAGCCTCGTCGATTTTCCAGGAGCAGCCAGCGCGCAACTTTCTGGATTCGTTGTGGAACTTGGTTGCGACAGGCGACATGCCTTCACAACGTCTAATGAGCGAGACCCATCTCTATCTCGAGAACGCCGTTCCACTCGACCAGTACGGTGTTTCAGCCGCTGACAATAAAGGCGAGGCGTTCGTTCTGGCCTTGGATTCCCTGGTGCTTTTCCTGACCGATGAACCTGCAGAATCGCTTGATTTCATCCCTGAGGAATTCGAAAGATTAGTTGTCGAGGAAGTGGTGACCGATGAGATGATCGATCAGCTGGGTCCAACACGCCAAACGCTGCTGGTCACGAAGGAGGTCGAAGCAGAGATTGACAATCATCCGCTGATCAGGGCGTTCGTCAGCCAACTTCAGCTGGACGAATGGAAGTCCAAGAGCATCGATCTGAATCCTGAAGATATTGAAAAATCGAAGGCCTGATCCAAGAGACCCCGTGGACGGATTTCAGATTGGTTCGATCTGGTTCGAAGCACTGCGGTTCTATAAATGGCTCCAGGTTTGATCTTCAATCAGTGCCAGAAGTACCAGACCGCTGCAGCCAGCAGCGCGCCGAACAACACCACCTGCACCACCACATAGCCCACCCCACTGTCGCGCGACTCAGCGGCAATGCGCTTCTGCAGCGCCTCGCTCACATCCGGTGTCTGTTCCTGCTGCGCCTGCTCACGCAACGCCTGCGCCAGCGCGCGCTCTTCCGCATCGCGAGGGTCGGTCGGTGGGTTCACAGCAGTTCTCCGGCGGTGGCGTGCCGCACCAGTTCCTGCTTCAGGACCTGGCGCGCACGGTACAGGTGGCTCTTGATGGTACCGCGGGCCAGGCCCGTCACCTGTTCGATCTCGGCCAGATCGAAATCCTCCAGATAGTGCAGGCCTACGATCAGGCGCTGCGGCGCACTCAATCGTTCCAGCGCAGCCCCGAGGTGGCGGCCGGCCTGCAATGTCTCGCTGAGTTCCGCCGGGCCCGGCCCGTCGTCACCAACGCCCAGTTCCTCGGGCGCTTCCACCGCCACCATCCACTGCGCCTCCAGCCGCCGCCGTCGCAGGTACTGCAGCGCGGTGGTGTAGGCCACGCGCGAAATCCAGGTACGCAGCGAGGATTCGAAACGGAACCGGTGCAGCTGGCGGAATACCGCCAGGAACGTTTCCTGCAGCAGGTCGGCCACCTGGTCGCGGTCGCCGACCATGCGGCCAATCACATGCGCGCAGGTGCGCTGATGTGTTTCCACCAGCTGCGCGAAGGCCGGTTGCGAGCCGTCGATGATGGCGCGCACCAGCGCCTGATCCGCATCCAGCGGCTCGGCAGGGGTGGTCGCCGCCGCGGCATCCTGTCGATGCCGCCCCCGCAATGCGGCCAGCGCTTCCCCCAGCAGGCTCATGCGTGGGGCTCCTCCTGTGCCCGCAGCATGCGCCGGCTCAGCCCTTGCGCACTGCGGGGCGGGTGAAGTGCCAGGCCAGCAGCTGACCCAGGCCGGCGCTGCCGACCATCGCGGCGGCGGCGCCGAACGTCAGGTCGCGTGCACCGATCGCCTCCAGCAGCGCCATGGCCAGTGCCAGGCACACCAGGCTGATGCCCCAGCGCAGCGCGCCCTGGCGGCGGCGCTCCTCTTCCAATACCGCCAGCGAGCGGATCACCTCTTCCGGCACGTGCGGCGCCACCAGCTTGCTGCGCGCACGCGCATCGGCGATGGCATGGATCGCATAGGCGGTGCAGATGAAGAGGGTGATCGGGATGAGTTCCTGCATGGTCGTGCTCCTGTCCGCTGGATGATGCGGGTTCAGGAGATTGGATGCGCGACCCTGCCGACCGGTTGCATCGCTTTGCCGATCCCGCTGCCATGACCTGTGGCCCCTTCCCCCGGCCCTTGCGGCTGCTACGCTTGCCCGGTTTCCTCTTCTGGTGCTGTCCGCCCATGTCCCGAGTGCTGCCCCTGTCCCTCCTGCTGTCTGCCGTGCTGGCCGCTCCGGCCGCCCAGGCCGCGCCGACGCCGATCACCATCGAACAGGCCATGGCCGATCCGGACTGGATCGGTCCGCCGGTGGAGAAGGCCTGGTGGTCGTGGAACAGCCAGCAGGTGGAATACCAGCTCAAGCGCAACGGCAGCCCGGTGCGCGACACCTTCCGCCAGCCGTTGGCCGGTGGCGTGGCCGCGCAGGTGGCCGATGACCAGCGCGGCAGCCTCGACGTGGCCGATCCGGTCTATGACCGCAGCCGCAGCCGCAGCCGCAGCGCCTTCGTGCGCAACGGCGACGTGTTCGTCCGCGACCTGCGCAGCGGTGCGCTGACCCAGCTGACCCGCAGCAACGAACGCGCCGCCGGCGTGAACTTCGCCGCCGACAACGGGGTGATCTGGCGCGTCGGCCAGAACTGGTTCCACTGGACCGCCGCCAGCGGCGTGCAGCAGGTGGCCAGCCTGAAGGCCGACAAGGATCCCAGCACGCCGCCGAAGGCCGACGTGCTGCGCGACCAGCAGCTGCGCACGCTGGAAACCCTGCGCCGCGACCGCGAACAGCGCGAGGCGCTGAAGGACCAGAACCAGCGCTGGCGCCAGGCCGACCCGACCCGCGCACCGGGCCCGGTGTTCCTGGGCGCCGACGTGGAGATCGTCGACAGCGTGCTGTCGCCGGACCTGGGCCACCTGATCGTGACCACCAAGCCGAAGGACTTCGATGACGGCCGCGGCGGCAAGATGCCGCTGTACGTGACCGAGTCGGGCTACGAGGAAACCGAGGACACCCGCACCCGCGTCGGCCGCAACGGCTTCGAGCCGCACACCCTGTGGTTCGTGGATGTACGCAGCGGCAAGGCCGAGAAGCTGTCGCTGTCCAGCCTGCCGGGCATCGGCACCGATCCGCTGGCCGAGCTGCGCCGCAAGGCCGGCAAGGACGCGCTGAAGGGCGAGCGCAGCGTGCAGGTGATGAGCGACTTCATGGGCGGTGGCATCCGCTGGAGCGCTGATGGCCAGCAGGCCGCGGTGATGCTGCGCGCCAACGACAACAAGGACCGCTGGATCGTCAGCGTTGCCGCTGCCGACGGCCGCGTGCAGAACCGCCACCGGCTGACCGACAACGCTTGGATCAACTGGGGCTTCAACGATTTCGGCTGGATGGCCGATGGCCGCACGCTGTGGCTGCTGTCCGAGGAATCGGGCTTCTCGCACCTGTACACCCAGGCCGGTGGCAACAAGCCGCAGGCGCTGACCAGTGGCAAGTGGGAGACCTCGGCGCCGGTGCTGTCGGCCGACGGCAAGGGCTTCTACTTCCTGTGCAACCAGCAGGCCCCGCATGACTACGAAGTCTGCGCGGTCGATACTGCTGCCCGCCAGGTGCGCGAGCTGACCAACCTCAATGGCGTGGAAGATTTCTCGCTGTCGCCGGACGGCCAGCAGTTGCTGGTGCGCTATTCCGGCGCCTACCTGCCGGCGCAGCTGGCGGTGGTGCCGAGCACCGGCGCTGGCCAGGCGCGCGTGCTGACCGATACCCGCACCGCCGACTACAAGGCGCGCCAGTGGATCCAGCCGAAGCTGGTGGCGGTGCCGTCCAAGCATGGCGCCGGCGTGGTCTGGGCCAAGTACTACGAGCCGGAAAACAAGGAACCGGGGAAGAAGTACCCGATCGTGATGTTCGTGCACGGTGCCGGCTACCTGCAGAACGTGCACCAGCGCTACCCGGCCTACTTCCGCGAGCAGATGTTCCACAACCTGCTGGTGCAGAAGGGTTACATCGTGCTGGACATGGACTACCGCGGCAGCGAGGGCTATGGCCGCGACTGGCGCACGGCGATCTACCGCAACATGGGCCATCCGGAACTGGAAGACTACAAGGACGGCCTGGATTGGCTGGTCGACACCCAGCAGGGTGACCGTGACCATGCCGGCATCTACGGCGGTTCCTATGGCGGTTTCATGACCTTCATGGCGCTGTTCCGCTCGCCGGGCACGTTCAAGGCCGGTGCCGCGCTGCGCCCGGTGGTCGACTGGCACCAGTACAACCACGGCTACACCAGCAACATCCTCAACACCCCGGACATCGACCCGGAGGCGTACCGCGTGTCGTCGCCGATCGAGTACGCGCAGAACCTGCAGGACAACCTGCTGATCGCCCACGGCATGATGGACGACAACGTGTTCTTCCAGGATTCGGTGAACCTGACCCAGCGCCTGATCGAGCTGCACAAGGACAACTGGTCGATCGCGCCGTACCCGCTGGAGCGCCACGGCTACGTGCGTGCCGACTCCTGGCTGGACCAGTACAAGCGCATCCTCAAGCTGTTCGAGCAGAACCTGAAGTGAGTGCTGCCGCGGCCACGATCCACATCGTGGCCGCGGTCATCCTCGATGATCGCGGCCGGGCGCTGGTGGTGCGCAAGCACGGTGCCAGCCGCTTCATCCAGCCGGGCGGCAAGCCCGACCCGGGCGAGGCGCCGCTGCAGGCACTGGCACGCGAACTGCACGAGGAACTGGGCGTGCGGTTGGATGCCGCCTCGGCGCTGCCGTTGGGCACGTTCGAGGACTGGGCGGTGAACGAGCCCGGCCACCGCGTGCAGGCACAGGCCTGGCGGGTGTGGATCGAAGGTGAGCCGTGCGCACGTGCGGAGATCGCCGAACTGGCCTGGGTGCCGCTGCAGCCGCCGCACGGCCAGCCCTTGGCACCCTTGAGCGAACACCATATCCTGCCGGCGGTCGCTGCCCTGGCGACGGCTCGCTGACGAAGCGGGCACCGCCCAGCCGGACAACGGATGTCAGCCTCGATTCCCCCGATTCCCGCGCCCACCCCACCGCCACCCAACAACTGGGTCGCCGCGGTGGCGCAGGGCTCGTTCTGGCTGTGCCTGCTGGTCACCCTCTACTTCCTCGCGCAGGCGCTGATGGCCGCTGCACTGGCCCGCACCGAGTTCTGGATGACGCTGGTGACAGTGGCGTGGGAGCAGCAGCTCGACGGCAGCCTGTGGTGGATGCTGAAACACCCGGCGGCCACCTCGCTGCTTGTTGCCCTGCTCTGCCTGGTCTCGACCCTGGCCAGCTGGGGCCTGTGGCGCGGGCGACGATGGGGCCTGTGGGCCTACGTGTGGATGCTGGGCCTGAGTGCGTTGGCCAACTTCGTGATCGCCTGGTGGATGGACCGCCTGCTGCTGGTATTCATCGCGCTGCTCGCCAGCGACCCGTCGGCGCAGCATGAGCTGCAGGTGCAGCGCGTGCTGTTCACCCTGACACTGGTCGGCACCTCGGTGTTGTTCGCGGGCCTGCAGGGCTGGCTGGGCTGGCGCCTGCTGCGGCCGGATATCCGCGCGCGCTTCCACTGAGTTGCACCGTTCCCGCACGACAAGGATCGTCGCATGCGTTTATTGAACTTCCTGCCCACCCTGTTTCTGCTCATCGCACTGCCGGCCGGTGCCGATGCGCTGCGGTGTGGCGAATACCGCAGTACCGATGGCGGCATGGCGCTCGTGTTCATCACCTCCAGCACCGGCTACCGCCACAACGACATCGGTGAGCCGGAGCCGCTGTGGGTCGATCGCAGTGCAGCACAGACCCGGCTGGTCATGCTCGACGATGGCGTGGCGCAGCCGATCCGGATCAGTGCTGATGGGCAGCGCATCGAGGACGACGTCGTCGTGGCCTACACCCTCCGCCAGTCCCGCGCCTGCGCCATCGAACCCAGCGCGATGGACGGCAGCTGCCGCGCCGCCGGCAGCCACTGCATCGCGCAGCTGCCTACGGCCTCGCCCGGCCAGGCCAAACGCGCGTGCAACGAAGGCGTTGGCGCGGGCTGCTCGACGGTGCTGCGACAGCTGCGCGATGCAGTGACTGCGATGGGAAGCGACGACATCGGCCCCGCGCGCTTCGAGCGCCCGGCCGTCTGCCGCGAACACACGCCCGGACATGACACAGCAGCCTGCGAGGCGCTGACCGACGATGCGCTGGCTGCCGCCATGCAGCGGGTGGGTGAACGTCTGCAACGGGAAGACGAAGACACACTGGATTCGCCCCTTCCGGCCGCTGCACGCGATCACCTGCAGCAGCTGTGCCTGCAGCACCGCAATGGCCGCTTCTGCGTCGAAGTGGCCGAACAACAGTTGATCGCGCTGGAACCTGCGCTGGCGGTGCAGGCCCTGCAGGTGGTCTGCGATGCGGGGCGCGTCAGCGCCTGCGAACGTACCGCACCATTGCGTGAACTCGGTGCCGATCTACGCCTGGTGCCGCTCCTGCAGGTGCCGTGCGGCCGTTATCAGGCCGATGGTGGCGTGATCGAGACGCTCGACTTTGGCGATGGCACACGCGCCCGCTTGCAGGAAGGCGCCGTCCACCTGCAGCAGGACGGTGAAACCCTTGTGCTGCGCCAGCTCGGCAACGGCGACCTGCTAGGCATGGACACGCAGACCGGCTACCAGCGTTACCAGCCCGTGCCCGGCACGGCACAATGCACGCCCCCGCGCGAGGGCCGTGGTTCGCCATAGCGCCTGGAGTGTCCCGTTCGATCGTCAAGGAGACGACATGCCTTCACCCGCACCGCACCGCCGCTGGCTGGCCTGGGCGTTGCTGCTGGCCACGCCGCTGGCTGCTGCACAATCGCCACAATGCGGCTTGTTCAAGGCCGATGAAGGCAGCAGCACGCTGCGTATCAGCTCACCCAATCGCGGCGAGCAGAAGAATTTCGGCAGCGCGCCGTCTCCGGTCGTCTTCCAGCAGATCGACGGAAAACTGCAGCTGGTGAGCCTGGAATACGGCCTGCCCAGCGCGCTGCAGGTGCGCGATCGTGGCCGCACCGTCGAAGTGGATGGCACGGTCTACACCCTGCAGACGCCGGCACAGTGCGCTGCGGCTGCCACACCTGCCGCTGGCAGCTGCCTGGCCGATGCGGCGGCGTGCTTGGACAATCGCGCCATCGCCCCGCTTTCCGTTCTTGAATCGGCCTGCCAGGAAGGCGTGCCGGGCATGTGCCTGCAGTTGGCTGATCGTTGGCACGATGAGGCCAAACCTGCGGTCGACGCCGATCCTGCCGTGCAGAAGGCTGCGCTCGACGCCGCCCTGTCCGGCATTGAGCTCCCTGCCGCCTGCCGCGACGGCGGCTTCGAGCAGGGAACCCCGGCCTGTGCCGCAGCCCTGGAGGCCGCCCCTGCGGTGCAGGAGCAGCTGGTCAAGGCAGCGATGACCGCAGCCATGACCGAAGCAGTGGTGACGATGGCGGCGCCCACCGCGCCGGTGATCGTGCCGGCGGAGCGCCGCCAAGCGCTGCTGCAGCTGTGCCGGAAGGTACCGCACGGCGGCTTCTGTACCCGCGTGGCTGAACTTTCCTGGGAGGCGGGAGATCCCCTGCAGGCGGTGCAGGCACTGGCTGCGGCCTGCACACCCGGCAATGAAACCTCTGCCTGCGAGCGACTGCCTGCGCTGCAGGCGGTGGGCGCATCGCTGCGACCGCAGCCCGCAACGGCCCTGCCCTGTGGCAACTACCGGTCCGACGGCGGCCTGATGGACACGCTGGATTTCGGTGACGCCGGTCTGGTCGGTGTTGGCTGGAGCAGCCAGCTGCGTGCGCGTGTCGAGAGCGGCGACATCCGTATCCGCCATGACAAGGGCGGTGACTTCGTGCTGCGTCCGCTGCCTGGCGGCCAATTGCTGGGCCTGGACAGCTGGACCCGCTTCCAGGTGTTCGCGCCCACGGGTGAGGGCGCAACCGGCTGCAGCGCACCGAAGCAGTACACGGTGCTGCCAGTGCCACAGGATTGCCCGCAGGCACTGGCCGATGGCGGTGGTGCCGAGGCCTGCTGCGCACAGGGCAAGCTGCAGGGCTGCAACATCCTCGGCAACCGCCTTGCGCTGTCCGGGAACTGGCTGCAGGCCGCCGAACACTACACCACGGTCTGCCGCGCAGGAGTGCGCGAAGGGTGCGAGAACCTGGTCACCGCGCAGGGCAACGGTGCCGGTGTGGACGCACGTGCAACCCTGGAACAGCTGTGCAAGGCCGACCGGAACGGCCTCCACGTGGCCTGCGACGTGCTCGAAACACAGAACTGGAAGCTGATCGTTCTGGGGGGCGCCCTGCAGAAGGCTGCCGATGAGGCGGCAGTGGAAGACACCCCGGCGCCACGCAGTTCCAACCGCAAGCGCTGAGTCCGCCAGGGCCTGCCCGCAGCTTCGGGCAGGCCCTGCGGTAAAGTACGCGCCATGAACGAATTCGAGCGCGTTCGCGCCTACCTCACCGACCTGCAGGATCGCATCTGTGCGGCGATCGAGTCCGCCGATGGCCGCGCACGCTTCCAGGAAGACCTGTGGCAGCGTGCCGAGGGCGGCGGTGGGCGCACCCGCGTGCTGCGCGATGGCACGGTGTTCGAACAGGCCGGCATCGGCTTTTCCGATGTGGCGGGCAGCCGCCTGCCGCCGTCTGCCTCGGCCAACCGGCCAGAGCTGGCTGGTGCCTCATGGCGCGCCACCGGTGTGTCGCTGGTGTTTCATCCGCTCAATCCCTATGTGCCAACCACCCACGCCAACGTGCGCTTCTTCCAGGCGCAGCGCGATGGCGAAGTGGTGGCCAGCTGGTTCGGCGGTGGCTTCGACCTGACCCCGTTCTACCCGTTCGACGAGGACGTGCAGCACTGGCATCGGGTGGCGCGCGATCTGTGCGCGCCGTTCGGTGAAGAGCGCTACGCCGCGCACAAGCGCTGGTGCGATGAGTATTTCTTCCTGCGCCATCGCAACGAAACACGCGGCGTGGGCGGTCTGTTCTTCGACGATCTGCACGGCGATTTCGAGCGTGACTTCGCCTACCTGCGCGCGGTCGGCGAGGGTTTCCTCGATGCGTATCTGCCGATCGTGCAGCAGCGCAAGAACACGCCGTACGGCGAACGCGAACGCGAGTTCCAGCTGTACCGCCGTGGCCGCTACGTGGAGTTCAACCTGGTCTACGACCGCGGCACGCTGTTCGGCCTGCAGAGCGGTGGCCGCAGCGAGAGCATCCTGATGAGCCTGCCGCCGCGGGTGCGCTGGGAGTACGGCTTTACCCCGGAAGACGGCAGCGCCGAAGCGCGCCTGGCCGATTACCTGGTGCCACGCGACTGGCTGTAGGCGCTTCGGGTACCGGACGCTGCACGCGTTGCCGCTGTGCGGACCGCCGCCCGCGCGGCGGTGGCCCGGCTGCGGCGTGCTCTGCTTCATTTCCCCCTCTTGTCTTGAATCAAGGAAGACCGTGATGCCCGTTGTTGTTTCCCCACGCCGCCGGATGACCACCTGGCGCGCCATGCTGCTGCTCGCGCTGGCCGTGCCCAGCCTGCCGGTGGCCGCGCAGTCGATGGCCTGCGGCACCTACCTGCAGGACGATGGCAACGCCAGCCTGACCATCGAGAGCGAAGCCCACGGCTTCCTTTCGGGCCCCTACCAGGCCACGGAACGGCTGCGGCTGGTACGCCAGGACAACCTGCTGGGTACCGGCAACCTGTCCACCGGCCGCCTGGAGAACTGGGAGTTCAGCGACAACGACCGCACGGTCACCGGCGGATACCACACGTTCCACCTGAAAGCAGCGGCCGCCTGCAAGCCGGTACCGGAGATGGTCGAAGGCAGCTGCATGGCCGACACCAGCGACTGCCTGGAGGCACTGCCTGAGGCCGCGCCCTTGCAGCTGCACGCCTGGTGCAGCGAGGGCGTGGAGGCAGCCTGCACCCAACTGCAGGAGACCTACCAGCGCCAGGCCAAGGAGGCGCAACCGCAGCGTGCCCAGGCCGAGCCGCAGATGCCGGCCTACTGCCGCGATGATGCATCGCCCGAGGAGGGGGAAGCCTGCATGGCCGTCATGAAGGCCATGGCCGGCGAACTGATGGGCAGGGCGGTGATGGGTCTGGAGCAGACGCTGGACGCACCGCTGCCCGCAGCACAACTGGATGAACTGGCGGCGCTGTGCGCGCAGCAACAGGGCGAGTCGTTCTGCAGCAATGTGGCCGAGGCGCTGTGGAACGGTGGACGCCTGCAGCAGGCGCAGCAGGCCCTGCAGCGCTCGTGCACGCAGCGCGAGGGCAGCTACGCCTGCGGCCCGGCCAAGGGCCTGGCGATGCTGACTCCGCTGGCGTCGTCGGCGCTGACCCCGGTCGCAGCTACCGCGCTTCCCTGCGGCCGCTTCGAGGCCGAGCTTGGCCTGCTGTCGTCGCTGCGGTTCCTGGATGCCGGCCTGGTCGAAGTGGAGGGTGTTGGCACCCGCCTGCGCGCACGCGTGCAGGACGGCAGGATCCTGATCAGTCGTGACGTCGGCAGCGATTTCGTGCTGCAGCCACTGAGCAACGGAACCTTGGCCGGGATGGACAAGGACAACCGCTACGGCTACTACCAGCGCATGGACAAGTCCGCGACGAGCTGCCAGCCGCCGCCGGCATTCGTGGAGATCCCGCAGCCGCTGGACTGCCCGATCCTGGCCCGCAAGGGCGGCGCCGCGTCATGCTGCAACGACGGCAAGCTGCTCGGCTGCAAGGTCGCGGGTGAGGAACTGCACAGCGCGGAGAAGTGGGCACAGGCCCAGCCCTATTTCATCAAGCTGTGCAGCGCCGGCGTGCGCGATGGCTGCCTGGGGCTCGCCGCAGGCTATGCGCATACCGCCGACCCCAAGGTTCCGCAGACGATGGCGGCGATCTGCGCCAAGGACGGCAAGGGCACGCATGTGGCCTGCGATGTGGACGCCACACGCGACTGGGCGGGCATGAAGGCGCAGGCGGCCGAACAGTAAACCGTAGTGCCGTGGGCCGGAGGAATACTGCCTCCGTGCCCACGCTGTGGCGCGCCTCAATCGTCCTTGCGCTTGGGAATGATGGTGATGTGGCCGTTGGTTTCCAGCAGCGCCAGTTCCACCTCTTCCACGCCGATGCAGCTCTGCTGGCGCATGGCGACCTCGAAATCGGCGCGGCTGACCAGCTCGCGCCGCAGCACGCTGTCGAAGAGCTTGCCGTTGCGTGCGATCACCACCGGTTCGCCCTCGATCAGCCGTTCCATGCGGCGGCTGCGGGCGGTGATCCAGCCCACGCCGTAGTTCAGCAGGATCAGCGTGGCGGCCAGCAGCAGGCCACCGGCCAGCGACGTATCGGTGCCCAGCAACGCGTTCTGCACCGCGTTGCCGAGCAGCACGATCAGCAGCACATCGAACGGCGTGACCTGCCCCAGCGCGCGCTTGCCACTGAGCCGGACCATGCCCAGTACCACCGCGTAGACCACCACCGCGCGCAGGATGAACTCCCACCACGGCATCGCCAGGGCGAACAGATCGGGCATTGCGGATTCCCCTGCTGAGCGATGGCCCAGCGTGGCGCAGCAGCGCACAAATAAAAAGCCCCGCTGACCAGGGGGAGGTCAACGGGGCCGGGGAACGGGTGCTTGGGGAGGAGCCCCCGTTCCGAGATCTGCTCCAGGGGATGGGAGAGATCCACAACAGGCATTGCGCCTGTCGGGAGTTATAGAAGCACTCCGAACACTAACGGTTCGTGAAGGGGCCCAATTTAATAAGCACCCCTCAGGGGAACATTCATGTTCGAGTCAGAAATATCACGCAAATGAACGAATTCACGGCGTTTTCGGCCTGAATGCGACTCAGTGCGCCTCATCCCAGTTACTGCCGGTGCCGGTATCAACCACCAGCGGCACGCGCAATTGTGCTGCTTGCGACATGTGCTGCACGACATTGCTGCGCAGCTCTTCAATGAATCCGGTCTCGGCTTCGAATACCAGTTCATCGTGCACCTGCAGGATCATCCGCGCCGGGGCACCGCTGTCACGCAGCCACTGATCCACCGCGACCATGGCGCGCTTGATGATGTCGGCGGCCGTGCCCTGCATCGGGGCATTGATCGCCGCACGTTCAGCGCCGGCACGCAGGCCCTGGTTACGTGCATGAATGTCGTTCAGGTACAGGCGGCGACCGAACAGCGTCTCCACGTAACCCTGCTCCCGGGCCTGCTCGCGCATGCGCTCCATGAAGTCGCGCACGCCCGGATAGCGGCTGAAGTACAGCGCCACGTAGTCCTGCGCCTGGCCGCGGTCGATGCCGAGGTTGCGGGCCAGTCCGAACGCGCTCATGCCGTACATCAGGCCGAAGTTGATCGCCTTGGCCGCGCGACGCTCGTTGCTGGTCACTTCTTCCAGGGTGCGGCCGAACACCTCGGCGGCGGTGGCGCGATGCACATCGGCGCCCTGCTCGAAGGCGCGCACCAGGCCCGGGTCTCCGGACAGGTGGGCCATGATCCGCAGCTCGATCTGCGAATAGTCGGCCGCCAGCAGCTGGAAACCTTCCGGGGCGATGAACGCGCGGCGGATGCGGCGGCCATCCTCGGTGCGGATCGGGATGTTCTGCAGGTTCGGATCGGACGAAGACAGGCGGCCGGTGGCGGCGCCGGACTGGTGGTAGCTGGTGTGCACCCGGCCGGTGTCCGGGTTGACCATCTCCGGCAGTTTGTCGGTGTAGGTGCTGCGCAGCTTGGCCAGGCCCCGGTAGTCGAGGATCACCCGCGGCAGCTCGTGCTGCTCGGCAATCGCCTCCAGCGCCTCTTCATTGGTGCTGGGCTGGCCCTTGGGGGTCTTCACCACCGCCGGCAGCTTCAGTTCGTCGAACAGCACCGCCTGCAGCTGCTTGGGCGAATCCAGGTTGAAGCTGCGCCCGGCCAGCTCGGTGGCCTTCTGCTGCGCGGCCAGCATGCGCGAGGACAGGTCCTGGCTCTGCCGGCGCAGTTCGTCGGTGTCGATCCGCACGCCGTTGGCCTCGATGCTGGTCAGCACAGGCACCAGCGGCATCTCGATGCTGCGGTACACGCTGTCCAGGGTCGGTTCGGCCAGCAGCTGCGGCTGCAGCGCGTGGTGCAGGCGCAGGGTGATGTCGGCGTCTTCGGCGGCGTAGCGGCTGGCCTCGTCGATGCCCACCTGCGAGAACGAGATCTGCTTGGCGCCCTTGCCGGCCACCTCCTCGAACTTGATGGTGTTGTAGCCCAGGTAACGCAGGGCCAGCGAATCCATGTCGTGGCGGGTGGCGGTGGAATTGAGCACGAAGCTCTCGAGCATGGTGTCGTCGTGGTAGCCCTGCACGTCCACGCCATGACGGCGCAGCACATGCAGGTCGTACTTGCCATGCTGGCCCAGCTTCTTCTTCGCCGGGTCCTGCAGCATCGGCCGCAGCGCATCGAGCACCTGTGCCAGCGGCAGCTGTGCCGGTGCGCCCGGATAGTCATGGCCGACCGGGATGTAGGCGGCCTTGCCCTGCTCCACCGCCAGGCTGATGCCCACCAGTCGCGCACGCATCGCATCCAGCGCGTCGGTCTCGGTATCGAAGCTGATCAGATCGGCCTGCTGCACGCGCGCGACCCAAGCCTGCAGCTGCTCTGTGGTCAGCACGGTCTCGTATTCGCCAGGCGCTGAAAGCGCAGGATCGAGCTCGCCCGCCGGCGGCGCTTCGGCGCTGCCACGGGCAAAGCCGGCTGCGGTGCCGCGCAGGCTCGGGGTAGCCTCGCTGACCTGCGCCGGAGCGGCGATCGGACCACCCAGCTCCTTCAACGCCTGGGTGAAGCCGTAACGCAGGTACAGCTCGCCCAGCGTGGGCACGTCCGGATCACGCAGGGCCAGTGTGGTCGGGCTGGCGTCCAGCGCGACGTCGGTGCGGATGGTCACCAGTTCCTTGTTCAGCGGCAGCCGCTCCAGCGCGGCGCGCAGGTTCTCGCCGATCTTGCCCTTCATGGTCGGCGCGGCCGCGATCACCCCGTCCAGATGCTGGTACTCGGCCAGCCACTTGGCCGCCGTTTTCGGCCCGCACTTCTCGACCCCGGGCACGTTGTCCACGGTGTCGCCCATCAGCGCCAGCAGGTCGACGATCTGGTCGGCACGCACGCCGAACTTGTCCATCACCGCCGCGTCCGAATCCATGCGGCTGCCGGTCATGGTGTTGACCAGTTCGATGCCCGGCCGGACCAGCTGGGCGAAGTCCTTGTCGCCGGTGGAAATGGTGACCTTCAGGTCCTGCGCCACGCCCTGCAGGGCCAGGGTGCCGATCACATCGTCGGCCTCCACGCCGTCGATGCGCAGGATGCTGATGCCCAGCGCTTCAACGATGCGGCACATCGGCTCGACCTGGCTGCGCAGTTCGTCGGGCATCGGCGGGCGGTTGGCCTTGTACTGGTCGTACAGGTCGTCACGGAAGGTCTTGCCGGGGGCATCGACGACGAACGCGACGTAGGCCGGGCGTTCCTTCAGCGTCGAGCGCAGCATGTTGACCACGCCGAACAGCGCGCCGGTGGGCTCACCCTGTGCATTGGACAGGGGCGGCAGCGCGTGGAACGCGCGGTACAGGTAACTGGACCCGTCGATCAGGACTAATCTGCTCATGTGTCGATTCTACGCGCCTGTTCCTGCATCGCGGCGACACGGCAGCGACGCGGCGTTGGGGCATAATCAAGGCTCTTTCCAGGCAAAGGCCCCGCCGATGAAGACCCTGATGCTGGCTTCCCTGCTCCTGCTTGCTGGCTGCGCCAGCATGGGCGGCGCAGGCGCTCCCCCGGTGGACGTCAAGGGCGCGGATGTCTCCAAGCGCACGATGGACAACGGTGACACCATCGAGGAGTACCGGGTGTCCGGCCAGCTGCGCATGGTCAAGGTGACCCCGGCGCGCGGCGCCCCGTTCTACATGTACGACAAGAACGGCGATGGCCGCTTCGACAACGACAAGGACGGTGTGTCGCCGGTGTACTGGAAGCTGTACAGCTGGTGATGTAGGCAGGGTCGGATCCCTTTCCGCAGGAAAGGGCTCTGACCCCATCAAGGCGATCGGCGATGTCCATCCACCCATGGGGTGGATCTACTGGATGTTTCGGTGGCCTTATCCGCCGGGCGCCGGAAAAAACAACGCCGGCGCGCATCCTGCGGCCGGCGTCGGGTCCCCTCCCCGGGAACGCTTTGTATCAGCGGATGACCAGCACCGGCAGCGTGCTGCGCGCCAGCACCTCGGCGGTCTGGCTGCCCAGCAGCACGCGGGTGACACCGCGGCGGCCGTGCGAGGTCATCACGATCAGATCGCTGTTGCGCTGGCCCGCCGTCTCGATGATGCCGTCGGCCGCATAGCGGTCCAGCACATGCACCGGATTGGCGGTGATGCCCTGCTCGGCCGCCTTGGCCAGGGCAGGCTGCAGCACCTTCTGCGCGCCTTCCTCGCGGTCGGCCTTGTACTCCGGGCTGTTCATGTAACCCACGCTCCAGCCCATGGCGTCGTACATGCCGACGGCCCATGGCTCGGAGACGGTGACGATGTCGACCTCGGCATTGAGGTCCTTGGCCAGCTCCAGGCCCTTGGCCAGGCCCTTGTCGGCCAGCTCCGAACCGTCGGTGGCGATCAGGATGCGCTTGTACATGGTGGGGCTCCGCGGTGATCTACCCAGTGGGAACGACACCATTACATACCCGATGTGGAGATCGTGCCTTGCGCAGGATCAATCCGGCAGCGCGCAGCGATGCCTGCGCAGCGCGGGTTGACCGGCCGATGCGCGGCCGGGCATCGCCCGGCGCAACATGCCCAGGATCGACACGCGGCTGCGATACGCCGGTAGCGCCGGGCCATGCCCGGCGGGCACTCAGGCCTGCACCGTCACCCGCCAGCCACCCTCGTGCGGTTGCCAGTCGAATTCCACCGGCAGGAACTTCTCGATCAACCGCGCATTGCTGACCAGGTGATCGCTCAGCACATGGGTGGTGAACGCACCGCCGCCCGCCAGCGCCATCGGCAGCAGCAACTGGTCGGACAGGTACTCGCCAACGGCACCCGCCCCGTCCAGGTACTGCTTCACCTGCCCGGCCAGGCGCGCGCCGACCTGCTCGGCGGAGACACTGCGCTCGCCATGCCCGCTGAACACCTCCACGTGGTCGCCATGCCGCACGCGCACCAGGGCAACGTTGCCCGGTCCCAGCGCCGGCCGTATCGACTGCACGTTGCGCGGATGCGGGTCCACGCCCAGCGTCTCGGCCAGTACCTGCAGTTCGCGCAGGCCGATGCCGCTGGACAGACCGGACATCAGCACCTGTGCCTCGATCGCCTGCAACGGCGCACGCACCTCCAGCGACGGCGGCTGCAATGCCCCGCACGGCTGCACCTGCACCTCCATCACGCCACCGCCTGCCGGGTGAAAGCCGTGCTGCAGCAGCTGCATCGACGCCTGCACGCCCATCCGTTGCAGCGCCGGCAGATAGCTGTCGGCGATGAAGTCCGCACTGGGCGCCAGCGGGTTGTGGGTACCGCCTTCCAGGCGCAGCTGCGACGCCCCCTGCGCGCGCCACAGCGCCGGCAGCACGGTCTGCAGCACCAGCGTTGCCGAGCCGCTGCTGCCGGTCGCGAAATGATAGTCGCCAGCGCTCACCGCACCCGGCTCGAAGCGAAGCGAGGTAGCGCCCAGTTCTGCACCGTGCACACACGCGTTGCCGACCCGCGCCGCGGCGTTCACCGCGGTCAGGTGCTGGCGCATCAATCCCGGCTTACGCCGGATCGCGCGGATGTTGTGCAGCGTGAAGCCTGTGCCTGTGCACAGGCTCAATGTCAACGCCGAGCGCAGCAGCTGTCCGCCACCATGCCCGCCATCCAGTTCAATCATGTCCATCTGTCTGTTCCTCCATGCCCGTTGTGTCGATGCCGGGCCCTGCTGCCGTGCGCGGCGCAGTGTACGCCGCGCACGGGCTGCCTCATCCCTTCACGCACACCACCTGGCGCAGCGTGTGCACGATCTCGACCAGATCGCGCTGGGCCTCCATGACCGCCTCGATCGGCTTGTAGGCCGCCGGCGATTCATCCACCACCTCCGCATCCTTGCGGCATTCCACGTGCGCGGTGGCCTTGGCGTGGTCATCCACCGTGATCAGCTTGCGCGCCTGGGTACGGCTCATTACGCGGCCGGCACCGTGGCTGCAGCTGTGGAAGCTGTCCTCGTTGCCGAGGCCACGCACGATGAAGCTCTTGGCCCCCATGCTGCCCGGAATGATGCCCAGCTCGCCCTTGCGCGCACTCACCGCGCCCTTGCGGGTCAGCATCACTTCCTTGCCGAAGTGGGTCTCGCGGTTCACGTAGTTGTGGTGGCAGTTCACCGCCTCGGCCTCGGCCTCGAACGGCTTGCTGATCACCGTACGCACTGCGGCCACCACGTTGCGCATCATCACCTCGCGGTTCATGCGTGCGAAACGCTGTGCCCAGTCCACTGCGAACACGTAGTCGCCGTAGTGCTGGCTGCCCTCGGGCAGGTAGGCCAGGTCCTGGTCGGGCAGGTTGATCATCCAGCGACGCATTTCCTGCTTGGCCAGCTCGATGAAGTAGGTGCCGATGGCATTGCCCACGCCACGCGAACCGGAGTGCAGCATGAACCACACGCGCTGCTCCTGGTCCAGGCAGACCTCGACGAAGTGGTTGCCGGTACCCAGCGTCCCCAGGTGCTTGAGGTTGTTGGTGTTCTTCAGGCGCGGGTGACGCTCGCAGATCAATGCGAAGTCGTCCACCAGCTGCGCCCAGCCTTCCACCGCCAGTTCCGGCGGCGTGTCCCAGCTGCCCTTGTCGCGGCCACCGCGGGTGACGCTGCGGCCATGCGGCACCGCCCGTTCGATCGCGCTGCGCACAGCGGACAGATTGTCCGGCAGGTCGCTGGCAACCAGCGTGGTGCGCACCGCGATCATGCCGCAGCCGATGTCCACGCCCACTGCCGCTGGAATGATCGCGCCGATGGTCGGCACCACCGAACCCACGGTCGCGCCCTTGCCCAGGTGCACGTCGGGCATCACCGAAATCCACTTGTGGATGAAGGGCAGCCTGGCGATGTTCTGCAGCTGCTCGCGCGCCTGGTCTTCCAGCGGCACGCCGCGGGTCCACAGCTTGATCGGTGCAGCACCCGGCTGCTGGATCACGTCGTAATTGAGGGTGGTCATGGTGATGTTTCCTTTCATCCAAAGCAAAAACAAAGAAGGTGCGGTGACAAAGGTGGTGGAACATTCCGTCCCCCACGTTGCCGTGGGGGGCGGCCGGGACTTGAACCCGACCCCGAAGGGCTTCCGATGTAGTTCCACCTGCATTCCCCGCGCAACGAAAGCGAAGGTGCCGGCAGCACGACAAGAATCTGGAGGAACATCCTGCTCTACCACTGAGCTACCGCCGCGTTGCCGCGGCAGGCGGGAGTCGAACCCGCGACCTGGAGCTTAAGAGGCTGTAGTTCCTCCGGCATTCGCGCTGCCGGCGGTGAATCGGTGGCACCGTTGCCGGTGCCGTTTGAAAAGGTGCGGTGACAAGGGAAGTGGAACGTCTGCTTCCTCACGACAGGCAGGAAACGCGGGACTCGAACCCGACCCCGAAGGGACAACCAATGTAGTTCCACCAGCATTCACCGCAAAAACGAATTCCTGGCCCTGCCCGGCTGGCCCCATTGCCAGCCGGGCGGTCCGTGGCGACATCCTTGCCGCCTTACAACGCCATGTCCTGGATGCGCTGGACCCAGCTGCTGCCGTCCTCGGCCGCAGCGGCGTACTGCGCGATCAGGTCGAACACCGCATCGCTGAAGCCTCCGATGTGCAGCACGTCACCGCGCTGCACGGTCTGGCTGCTGGCCACCGGCTGCAGGTCGATGCACACCAGCCGCGCCTGCGGGCAGCGACGCTTCAGTGCATCCCACTGCAGCATCGTGGCCGTCTGCCCACCCTGGCGGGTGTCACGCCAACTCTCGTTGTCCGACACCATCACCACCAGGTCCACCGGCTCGCGCTTCAGGTTGAGGTACTGCAGCGGCGCGCTGACCGACGTACCGCCACCGTTGATCGCCAGCTGGCGGGCCAACGTCATCACGCTGTCGCGCGGGTTCAACCGCACGTGGCGCACTTCGGTATCGAACGGCAATACCTTGGCCTGCGGCTGTCCGCGCAGCACGCAGGCTGCAACCAGCGCCGCCACGTCCACACAGCGTGCCGCGGTACTGGCGCCCTTGCGGTAGCCGGTTACCGGCGACTGCATGGAACCGGACACGTCCACCGCCACCACCACCCGCCCCGGCAATGCCGGCGCCGACGCCGTCGCGATCTCCATCGCATCCTGCAGCGCTTCCAGGATCGGCGACGGCAAGCCAGCACCCGCGTGGAAGGCCATCAGCAGCTGGTACGGCAGTACACGGGCACGACGCACCTGCTGCGGATCACGCAGGCGATCTGCGATCACCTGCACCATCGCCGGATCATCGAACACGCCGTTGCGGGCGAACGTGTTGAGGTTCATCCGCATCGACTGCCACGATGCATTGCGGGCCAGTGCCGACCACTGCGCCGCATCCAGCGGCAGCGTGCTGTAGTACTGGAACGGCAGGTCCGGCGGCAGTCCGCGCGGGTCACGCTTGAACGCTTCGTAGGCCTGCACGACCGCCGGCAGCTGCGCCTCGTCGTACGGACGACCGATGATCCATGCGTACAACGCCTTGCGCTCGGCGTTGGCGGGCTTCGGGTGCACCATGCGGATCACATCGGCCAGCGACGGCTGCTGGCCGATTGCCGCACGCACCAGCGTTTCCGCCGACGCCTGCTGGATCCACTCGCGCACCCTGCGCTTGGGCAGCGAGCCCAGCGAACGACGCCCCACCTGGCCACTGCGCATGATCTGCACGAAGGTGCGCAGCTGGCGGCCGTTGTCGATCACCTGCGGGAACGCCAGGGCGAATGCCTCCGGATCACGCAGGCTGAGCACCGCCAGCAGCAGTGCCGGCATGTCCTTCATATGTGCGACCTGGCGGGCGTACAGCGCGGTGCGGGCGATGAAGCGCGGCTCGACCTGCGCGGTCAGCGCCAGCACCTGCTGCAGCTGCGCCTCGGCGTCGCTGTAGAAGGTGTTGTTCAGGCACCCGGTGGCCGCATACAGCGCCAGCGCTGCACGCGGGTCGCGGCGGTAGGCCAGGCCACCAGCTTCATTGACGGTGTCTGCCTGCGGCGGCTGCGGCGTGCGCATCCAGGAGAAGAGCGAAAGGTTGGCCATGCTGATGTCCTCGGCGGGAACAGCCCGCGTCGTGTCTTGCCGGACATAGAGCAATGGCCGTGCCAACTTTTCTCGCAAGTATCCATGCGATTGATTTTCATGGAATTTCTTTTGAATCGAGCTATCTTGACCAGCGAGACGTGGCGAAAAGATATATATTTCTCGCGCCAATTTTATAGGAATGGATATGAAGCGTCGACAGGTGGTCTTCGGCATGCTCGGCACCCAGCTCGACGCGGGCGAAGGCCCGGGCCGCTGGCAGAAGTGGCGCCCGACGGTGTCACTGGGCATGCATGAGGATTTCCTGCCCGACCGCATCGAACTGCTGTTGGATGAGCGCCGCTACAGCAAGCTGGCGCGGGTGGTCTGCGAGGATCTGGTGCAGGCGGCGCCGGGCATCAGCGTGCAGCGACACGACACCTACCTGGCGGATCCGTGGGAATTCGAGGGGGTCTACGCCACCCTGCATGACTTCCTCGCCAGCTATCCGTTCCAGCCGGAGGAGGAGGACTACTACGTCCACATCACCACCGGCACGCACGTCGCGCAGATCTGCTGGTTCCTGCTGACCGAGAGCCGGCACTTCCCCGGCCGCCTGTTGCAGACCTCGCCGCCGCGCAAGCAGGACGGCGCCGCCGGCACGTACGCGGTCATCGACCTCGATCTATCGCGTTACGACCACATCGCCCAGCGTTTTGCCCAGCAGCAGCTGCAGGACCGCGACCTGCTGAAGGGCGGCATCGCCACCCGCAACGCCGCCTTCAACCGCATGATCGAACAGATCGAAACAGTGGCCACGCGCTCGCGCGCACCGATGCTGCTGATGGGGCCGACCGGTGCAGGCAAGAGCCAGCTGGCCAAGCGTGTGTTCGAGCTGAAGAAGCTCAAGCACCAGTTGCCGGGTCGCTTCGTCGAGGTGAACTGCGCGACCCTGCGCGGCGACGGTGCGATGAGCACCCTGTTCGGCCATACCAAGGGCGCCTATACCGGTGCTTCCAGCGACCGTGCCGGCCTGCTGCGCTCAGCCCACCAGGGCCTGCTGTTCCTGGACGAGATCGGCGAACTCGGCCAGGACGAACAGGCGATGCTGCTGCGGGCGCTGGAAGAGAAGCGGTTCCTGCCGGTAGGCAGCGACCGCGAAGTGGAGAGCGACTTCCAGCTGATCGCCGGCACCAACCGCGACCTGCAGCAGTCGGTGCTGGAAGGCCGCTTCCGCGAAGACCTGCTGGCACGCCTCAACCTGTGGACCTACCGCCTGCCGGGCCTGGCCCAGCGCATGGAGGACATCGAACCGAACATCGAGTTCGAGCTGGAACGCTGGTCGCAGGACCAGCATGCGCGGGTACGTTTCAACGTCGAGGCACGCACGCGTTATCTGGCATTCGCCACCAGCCCGGAAGCCGCGTGGCGCGGCAACTTCCGCGATCTGGGCGCGTCGATCATGCGCCTGGCCACCTTGGCGAGTGCCGGGCGCATCCAGATCGAGGGCGTGGAGGACGAGATCGTGCGCCTGCGGGCGCAGTGGCGCGGCGGCGATGCGCCTTCACCGCTGGATGCACTGTTGGGCGATGCCGTGGACACGCTGGACCGTTTCGATCGCGTGCAGCTGGAAGAAGTGGTGCGGGTCTGTGCGCGCTCGAAATCGCTGTCCGCTGCGGGTCGCGAGCTGTTTGCGGTCTCGCGCACGCAGCGCGCCAGCACCAACGACGCCGACCGCCTGCGCAAGTATCTGGCCAAGTTCGGGCTGGACTGGGAGCAGGTGCAGGGTCCGGCCATGTCCTAGCGCCGAGCTTGCTCCGACTGCCACCCACGGCGCATGCTGGGCGCGCGGCACCGCGCCGCCTCCAAGGATGACAGGCATGCAAAACAACAGACCACCCGTCTGGAGCTCCCAGAAGTCCATCCTGATCGCCGCGATCATCGCATTGGCGGTGCTGTTCGGTGCCTACCAAGTCGGCAAGGACATGGCGCTGCGCGACAACGCCCGCGGGGCCGCAAGTCGGTAACGCTCTTCTGTAGAGCCGAGCCATGCTCGGCTGCTCTCCGCGACCGACGACATCGTGCCAACCAAGGTTGGCACCTACCGGTAGAGGCCTACGCTCAGGCGATCTGCACCACGCGTGCGTTCTGGCACAGCGGGTAGCTGCTGACGAATTCAGCGATCGCCTCACGCATCGCCTCGAACGACTGTCCGTACATGTACAGCGCGGTCTCGCTCGGGCCCTGCCACCAGCTGCAGATCTCGCCCAGGCCATCGATGCGCTCGGACAGCTGTTCGAATACATGGTTCGAATCGCACTGCTCGTACACCTCATCCGGCAGGGTCAGGCCGTCGAGGTAGATGCCCAGACCCTCGGTCACGCCGAAGCTGCGATCGGCCTCGCCTGCGCCCTGTATCTGCGAACCCTTCGGTGCACCCAGCTGCTCCAGCAGGTCGACCAGCTTCGGCACGCCCGCGGCATCAACCAGCGCCACTTCGATATCACCGTATTCGACTTCGCCTTCGTCGGACATGGCGGTACCGCCACCGGTGATCCCACCCAGCTCGGCCGCCTGCAGCAGCGCATCCAGCGGATCCTCGAACAGCTCATGGCGATGCTCGGGCTGCAGCCTGGCGTTCAACTTCACGGTGACATGCAGCGTGGGCTCGGTCATGAGGGCGTTCCTGGGAGATGTGGCCGCTATTGTAGAGCCGCGCCTGCTCGACTGGCTTTGCTGCGGAAAGCAGCCGAGCATGGGCTCGGCTCTACAAGACCGCGGTCAGCGCAGGAACGGCGGCACTTTCCGTTTCAGCAGCTCCACCAGCACCGGGTCCATGTACTCGTAGTCGTCCGGGATATCCAGGCAGATCACGCGCTTGCCCTTCAGCCACGGCTTATAGCGGCTGGAGAGGCGGTTGCGGTGGGCTCGCTCCATCACGAACACCAGGTCGGCCCACTGCAACAGCTCGGGGCTGAGGATCTCTTCGGCGTCGGCGAGCAGCCCGGCCGAGGCGGTCTCGATGCCCGGCCACTCGGCGAACACCTGCTCGGCCGTCGGGCTGCGCAGGCGGTTCTGGCTGCAGAGGAAGAGAACCTTGCGGGTCATGACAGCAGCGTATCGGGGTCGGATCCCTTTTCCAACGGAAAAGGGCTCTGGCCCTGCGCAGTACCTTCAGAGACGTTGCATGGCCGCCGCAGACTTCATCAGCGATCATTGGGCTATCGCATCTTGGACACGCCCATGATTACCAGAGATGACCTGTTGCAGGAGTTCGGGGAGGTAACCGAGGTCCACGGCTGCTACTTCGCCAAGTACACCGTGGCGACATTCGATCTTCATTGCTGTTTGAGGACCACCGATGGCCAGGATCTGATGGTTGTCTCAAAGAACATCAACGATCCGGAACTCGCCTCCAGCGTTGTACTGGAAGCACCGCGCCATCTGTCTCACGACAGGCCAACGATCTTCACTATTTCTTCCAATGCTTATGGGTTCACCCACGCAATGGCGGTGCCCAGCACGTATCACGGGTTCCTCAACCAGATTGAGGGTCGTGCGAACCTGTTCCTGTGCGTGCCGATCTTCCAGTGCGAGTTCAGCGGCGAGGAATCAGCAGAGGAGTTCCGGCTGGCCACGACGCATGTCGTTCCGATCTACGAGTGGGACAGAACCGTGCAACCCAAGGTCAGCGTGTACTTCGACACCCCCCGCACCGGCGGCGGCACAGACGAGTCCGGCGCCCTCGTGCCGTTGCGGGTACTCCTGGCTGAAATCGACAATCTGAGCGGCGTAGGCGACGGCTTCATCGAGATCACCAATTATCGCGACGAGGTGATCGAGGTGTTGTCGCCGGAAAAAGGCAGCTATGTGTTGATCCGCAACCGGCAGGATGAGGAAATGATGGAGCGCGTGCGGCTGGTGGCAGCAGTGGAGACGTTCACCACCAAGTGACGCCCAGCCGTTTTTGTAGAGCCGAGCCCATGCTCGGCTGAATTTTCCGGCCAACCGCAGCCGAGCATGGCTCGGCTCTACAGATGTCCCGGCCCCCTGACAGCGATCAGATCACCGTCAGGTTGGCATACGCCATCACCAGCCACTTGCTGCCGGCGTCGGCGAACTCGATCTGCACGCGTGCATGGGCGCCGTTGCCTTCGTAGTCGGTCACCATGCCTTCGCCGAACTTGGGATGGTTGACCAGCGCACCCAGCTTGATCGGCGGCGCTTCGATGGCGGCGTGACCCATCACCCGGCTTGCGCCCATCGAGGCCGGTCGCGAGACCTGCACCTTCGGCCGCACTTCATGCAGCAGCTCGCGCGGGATCTCGCGCAGGAAGCGCGACGGCAGGCTGTAGTTGTCCTGGCCGTGGATGCGCCGCGATTCGGCGTAGCTCAGCACCAGCTTCTGTCGCGCACGGGTGATGCCAACGTAGGCCAGTCGACGTTCTTCCTCCAGCCGCCCGCTTTCCTCCAGCGACCGCGCGCTGGGGAACAGGCCCTCTTCCACGCCGGCCAGGAACACCAGCGGGAATTCCAGCCCCTTGGCCGAGTGCAGCGTCATCAGCTGCACGCCCTCCTCGCCCGCCTGCGCTTGGCCTTCACCGGCTTCCAGCGCGGCATAGGCCAGGAACGCGACCAGCTCGTCCATGTCCTCGCCTATTTCCTCGATGTCGTCGGCACGGCGCACGAAGCGCGAGGCTACCGACACCAGTTCGTCGAGGTTGTCGGTGCGCGATTCCGAATCCAGCGCGTTGCGGCTCTCCTTGCTCCAGTGCTCGCGCAGCTGCGAGCGCACCAGGACATGGTCCACGCGCTCGGCAAGGGTCATCTGCAGGGTCTGCGCCTGCAGTTCATTGACCAGCACCAGGAAGCCGGCCAGCGCGTTGCGCGCACGCGCCGCCAGTGCGCTGCCCTGGGTCACCAGCATGGTGGCTTCCCACAGCGAGATGCCCTGGGCGCGTGCTTCGCGGCGCACTTCGTCCAGCGTGCGGTCACCGATGCCACGCGTGGGCGTGTTCACCGCGCGCTCGAATGCAGCGTCGTCGTTGCGGTTGGACAACAGGCGCAGGTACGCCAGCGCATCCTTCACTTCGGCGCGCTCGAAGAAGCGCATGCCGCCATACACGCGGTACGGCACCTGTTCGCTCAGCAGCGCCTCTTCCAGCGCGCGCGACTGCGCGTTGCTGCGGTAGAGCACGGCCACTTCGGTGTAGCTGCCACCATCGCGCACCCACTGCCGCGCGCGCTCGACGATGTAGCGCGCCTCGTCCATCTCGTTGTACGCCGCGTACAGGTCGATCGGATCGCCGTCGCCGCTGTCGGTCCACAGCTGCTTGCCGATGCGGTCCGGGTTGTGCGCGATCACCGCGTTGGCGGCGTTGAGGATGTTGGCGGTGGAGCGGTAGTTCTGTTCCAGGCGGATGGTCTGCGCGCCCGGGAAATCGCGCAGGAAGCCCTGCACGTTCTCGACCTTGGCGCCGCGCCAGCCATAGATGGCCTGGTCATCGTCACCGACCACGAACACGTGGCCCTCATGCCCGGCCAGCACACGCACGAAGGCGTACTGGATGGCGTTGGTATCCTGGAATTCGTCAACCAGGATCTCGCGGAACCGCGCACGGTAATGCGACAGCAACGGCGGGTTGTCGCGCAGCAGTTCGTGCGCGCGCAGCAGCAGCTCGGCGAAATCGACCAGGCCGGCGCGGTCGCAGCGCGCCTGGTACTCGGCATAGGCCTGGCGCATGGTTTCCAGCCACGCGTCGTTCGGCTCGGGCTGGATGTGCTGCGGGCGGCGGCCCTCATCCTTCTGCGCGTTGATCCACCAGGCAATCTGCTTGGGCGGGTACTTGCCGTCATCCAGCTCCAGCGCCTGCACCACGCGCTTGACCAGCCGCAGCTGATCGTCCGAATCCATCACCTGGAAGCTTTCCGGCAGCTTGGCGTCCTGCCAGTGCAGGCGCAGCAGGCGGTTGGCCAGGCCGTGGAAGGTGCCGATCCACATGCCGCGGCTGCCATGCGGCAGCTGCGCGTCGATGCGATGGCGCATCTCGCCGGCGGCCTTGTTGGTGAAGGTCACCGCGAAGATGCCGTGGGTCGGCACGCCTTCGACTTCATGCAGCCAGGCAATGCGGTGGGTGAGTACGCGCGTCTTGCCCGACCCGGCACCGGCCAGCACCAGGTGGTGACCGAGGGGAGCGGAGACGGCTTCGCGCTGGGCCGGGTTCAGGCCATCAAGCAAGTGGGAGACATCCATGCCTCCATTTTACGGCATCGACGTCGCAGCTCCTGCGACCACCTGTGCGGCCAGTGCCTGTGCCTGCTGACGCAGTTCAGGCACCGCCAGGCTTTCCCACAGGTTGCCGATGCGCAGGCTGCCGAGTACGCCCAGGCGCGCCTGCGACTGGCCGCCCGCTGCGCACAGCCGGTCGCCGGGCACACTGCTGTCCAGGCCCAGCCCATGCGGACCGGGACGGGCCAGTCCATCGGCCTGCAGCTGCTGCAGCAAGGGGTTGCGCAGCGCCGAGGCGCGGGTTTCCACGCCCGTGGCATTGACCACCGCGCCGATCGTCCACTGCACGTTGCCGCCGCCCGCCTCGCGACCCGACAGCCACAGGGCGTCCCCGTCGCGCCACACGCGTTGCAGGCGGGCGCGGTGGACGCGCAGCTGGCCGCTGGCCTGCAGCGCCTGCAACTGCTCGGCCACCGGTTCAGCGATGCGGTGGCGGTGCACATCCCAGTAGCGCACCACGTGGCGCAGGAAGCGGCGCTGGTCGGCCTCGCCCAGACTAAGCCACAGTGCCTGGCCATGCGGGCGGATGCGATCCATCACGCCCTGCCATGGGATGCCATCGGCCTGTGCCTGCCGTGCGTGCTGGCGCAGTGCACGCAGACGCTGGCGCAGGGTCATCGTCAGCAGCTCCTGCGGGTCGAACGCCGGCAGGCCACCGTGTGCATGCGGCAACGGCAGCAGGCCATGGCGCGAGATCACGTGCAGCGGCCCGCTGTGACCGGCGGCCACGAGCGCCAACACGGTGTCCGCCATGCTCAGCCCGGAGCCGACGATGGCCAGTGCATGGCCACCGGCCAGCGTGCGCACGCCGTCGTAATCCCAGGCTTCGACCACGTCATCGGCGGGCAGCGCGTCGGCGCCGTCCACTGGCAGCGGCCGCATGCTGTTGCCGGTAGCGATCACCGCCTGCGCTGCATGCAGCGTTTGGCCATCGCCCAGCTGCAATTGGTAACCGTGGTCATCGGCATGCAGCGCCAGCACCGGTTGGGCGATGACCTGCAATCGGGCTGCGCTGGCCGCTTCGGCCTCGCGCAGGCGCTGCTGCAGATAAGCGGCGAAGTAGTGGCGACACACGTAACGCTCGCCCAGCACCTCGCGCGCCTCGCCCGGATAGGCGTTGGCCGTCTGCAGGTAATCGAGGAAGTCGCCGGGCTGGTCGGGGAACGCACTCATCTTCGCCGCCGGCACGTTCAGCAGATGCTCCGGCCACGGCGTGGCATAGGCGATGCCCTGTGCCAGCTGCGAGGCGGGTTCGAAGATGGCCAGCGCCAGCGGCGCCCGGGCCTGGCGCAACACCTGGATCGCCACCAGCACCCCGGCCGCACCACCACCGATGATCGCCAGGTCCAGTTCGCCATTACGCGGTGAATCAGTCATGCGCCGATTGTAGGCCATCGCCCCTGCCCGGCTGGCGCCGGCCTACATCAATGCATCGGCCAGGCGCGCGATGCCCTCGCGGCTGCGCAGCCACGCTGGGCGCTTGCGCCACTGCTCCAGGTCCAGCAGGCGTGACTGGCGCAGATAGTCGTCCTCGATGGCGATCAGCTGCGTGACCAGTTGACGGTCGTAGCAGATCAGGCCGATTTCGGCATTCAGCGCGAACGAGCGGATATCCATGTTGATCGACCCCAGCACGGCGATGTCCTCGTCCACGCTCATGTGCTTGGCATGCAGGAACTGCGGCTCGTACAGCGCGATCTGCACCCCGCAGCGCAGCAGCTCGTCGTAGTAGGCCTCCTGCGCCCACGAGGTCAGCCGCTGGTTGTTGCTGGCCGACAGGATCAGCTGCACCTGCACGCCGGACAGTGCGGCGATGCGCAGTGCACTCAGCGTTGCTTCGTCGGGCACGAAGTACGGCGTCACCATCACAAGCCGGCGCCGGGCAAGATGGATCAGCGCGGCCACCGCATCGCGCGCGTTGCTGTAGGGGTAGGCCGGGCCGCTGGGCAGCAGCTGGGTGGCGATGTCCTCGCTGCACACCGGCACGTCGGCGATGACGTCCAGGCGCTGCCCGGTTTCGATGTACCAGTCGCTGGCGAACACCGCTTCAAGGTGCGCCACCGCCGGCCCGCGCACGCGCGCCACCAGTTCACGGTTGGGGTGGCCGGCCACGAATTCAGGCCGCGCCAGGTTCTGCGAACCGACATAGCCCACTTCGTTGTCGATCACCGCGATCTTGCGGTGGTTGCGCAGGTCCATGCGCCCGCTGCGGCGCCAGCGCAGTCCGCCGGGCAGCATCGCGCGCACTTCGACGTCACGTGACCGCAGCCGCTTGCTGTACGCGCGAAGGCCGCGCTTGGCGCCCACCGCATCCAGCAGCACGCGGCACTGCACGCCACGCGCTGCGGCATGCTGCAGGGCTTCGACGATGGCCTCGCCCACGGTGTCATCGAACATCAGGTAATACAGCAGGTGCACCCGGTCCTGGGCCTGGTCGATGTCGGCGATCAGGTTGTGCAGTGATTCGTCGTAGTCGGTCAGCAGATCGACCGCGTTGCCGTGCACCGGCATGAAATCGCCCTGACGCTGCACCAGCGGCACCACTTCGGCGCTGGCCGAATCGGGCTGCGGCGTCCAGCGCAGGCGGCGCTGCAGCGCCTGTTCCTCGCGGATCACCTGCGAGGCCTCGGCCTGCCGGCGGATGCGTTCGCGCGACAACCACGGATGCCCGAACAGCAGGTACAGCGGCAGGCCCAGCAGCGGCACGAAGCCGACCAGCAGCAGCCAGCTGCGCGCCGCGCCCGGCGTAGTGCGGGTGGGGATCCAGCACAGCGCCACCAGCCGGATCAGCCAGTCGATCAGCAGCAGATACGAACCCAGCAACCACTCGAACAGCATCAGGCGCGCCCGTCGGGAGGGTGATGGGCCATTCTGCCCAGCGGGGTGGGTAGAGTCGAGCCGCGCCAAGCGTGCCGACCAACGGTCGGCACCCACCGGGGTCGGAACGTGCCGACCAAGGTCGACACCTACCGGGGGCGGGGAGCCACAAAAAAACCCGCCACGAGGGCGGGTTTCTTCGGAGGCAATCAGCAATCCTTGCGGATTACTTGATCTTGCCTTCCTTGTACGGGACGTGCTTGCGCACGACCGGATCGTACTTGGAGAATTCCATCTTCCCCGGGGTGTTCTTCTTGTTCTTGTCGGTCGTGTAGAAGTGACCGGTACCAGCGGTCGAAATCATACGGACCTTATCGCGCTTGCCTGCCATGATCGTCTACTCCTCAGACCTTTTCGCCGCGCGCACGCAGCTCAGCCAGAACGGAATCGATACCGTTCTTGTCGATGGTGCGCAGTGCATGCGCGGAAACACGAAGCTTCACCCAGCGGTTCTCGCTGGCAACCCAGAAGCGGCGCTCGTGCAGATTCGGCAGGAAACGACGACGGGTCTTGTTGTTGGCGTGCGAGACGTTGTTACCCGTCTGCACTCGCTTGCCGGAAACCTGGCATACGCGGGACATGGCGCACCTCGATAGTAAGTTGTGTCAGCCCGTAGCCCGGGAGACGGCGGCCTCGATGGTTGCCCACCACACGTCAAGAGAATCAAAGGGTTACGCTGGCGTTGGGCGGCCGGGGACGTGCTCCCGGGGGCGCCGCCCGATAGAAAACCGGACACAGCGAGCCGCGCATTATGCACGGGTTCAAGCACTTGCGCAAGTTACCCACAGGGCAAGGCTGAACACGGCGACGGGGGCCCTTGTAGAGCCGAAGGTAGCGGCAGGAGCCGCTGCCAACGTCGCTTGCGACGGCCCGTAGGGTGACGGTCAGGACGACCGGCATAGCCCACGCTCGGCTGGGTCATACGGGGGGAAGCAGCCGAGCGTCGGCTCGGCTCTACAACAGCGACAGGGCCAGCTCAGCGCAGGTGTGGAATGACCTGGGCCAGCAGATGGGCGTCCTTCAGCGCGCCGTGCAGGCCACGATTACCGGGAATGCGCAGGCGCTGCAGCACATCGTCCAGCTTGTTGCCCTGGCCGGGCCAGCGCCCCCGCGCCAGCTTCAGGCTGCAGGTCACGCGGCAGTGCTGGGCCAGCCCATCGGCAATGCCGGCCAGGCGCAGCTCGTTGTCGAGGAAGCCGACGTCGAAGGTAGCGTTGTGCGCGACCATCTCGCTGCCACGCAGGAACTCCAGCAGCTCGGCGGCCTTGCTCGCGAACAGCGGCTTGCCCACCAGCATCGCATCGCTGATGCCGTGCACGCGCTGCGCGCCCCAGTCCACTTTGCGCTGCGGCTGCAGATAGGTGTGGAACTGGCGGCCGCTGAGCTGACCATCGATCAGTTCCACCGCCCCGATTTCAATCACCCGGTGGCCCAGACGATGCGAGATGCCGGTGGTTTCGGTGTCCAGCGCGACGACGCGGCTCATGCCCCACACCCGTATGCAGCAACGGGCATGCGGGAGACAAAGGATGGTAGTGAGGGCAGTGCAGTCATTCGATGCTGGATCCTGTTACGCGCGCCCCGTGCAACGGGGGCAGATGATGCTGGATTGTCCCATGTCGTGCGCCAGCGGCAGCGCAGGGGCACGCGGTGTGATCCCGGCATACTGGCGCCTCACTGCGGAGCTTCCAATGCGACTGCTGGCCCTCACCTACGGCACCGAAGGCGATACGCGCCCGCTGGTCATGCTCTGCCACGGGCTGATCGCGGCCGGCCACGACGTCATGCTGCTGGCCGACGGCGGCACTCTGGGCAGCGCGAAAACAATGGGCGTCCCGCACGCCGCGCTTGAAGGCGACATCCACGATGAGGTGGTAGCGCTGGTCTCACGCGGCAACGGCGTGGCCGCCGCCAGCACCGGGCTGGCACGGATGGCGCTGCAGCACGTTGCCGGCTGGATGCGCCAGGCCGATGCTGCGGCCGAGGGCTGCGATGCGATCCTGACCGGCGGCCTGGCGGCGTTCGTCGGCATGAGCGTCGGCGAACGTCGTGGTCTTCCGGTGATCGGCGCCGGCATGATTCCGCTGACGCCGACGCGCGCATTCCGCTCGCCCTTCCTGCCACCCGGGCGCTCACCGGGATGGTTGAACCGGGCCAGCTACGGGCTGGTCAACGGCCTGATCTGGCGGCAGTTCCGCGGCCCGATAAACGCTGCCCGCCAGCACGCCGGGCAGCCGCCACGACGCTCGCTCTGGACCGGCCTGCCGATGCTGTACGGCGTCTCGCCACAGCTGTTGCCGCCGCCTTCGGACTGGCCGGCCGACCACCTCGTATGCGGCCAGTGGTCGGCACCCGCAGCGCCGTGGCAGCCGTCAGCCGAACTACAGGCCTTCCTCGATGCAGGGCCACCGCCGGTCTACCTGGGCTTTGGCAGCATGACCGGCTTCGACCGCGAACGCGTGTTGCCGGCGCTGTTGGCAGCGCTGGCACCGCGCCGCGTGCTGCTGTTCCCCGGTTGGGTCGGCGTGCCCGACATGGCGCTGCCCGACACGGTGCTGGTGATCGGGCCCACCCCGCATGAAGCCTTGCTGCCGCGCTGCGCGCTGGCGATCCATCATGGTGGCAGCGGCACCACGCATTCGGCCTGTCGCGCCGGCATACCGTCGATGGTGATGCCGTTCGCCGCCGACCAGTTCTTCTGGGCCGATCGCCTGCAGCGCCTGGGCGTAGCGCCTGCGCCGCTGTCACCGAAACGGCTGCAGCCGCAGGCGTTGGCCGCTGCACTGGCGTTCGCCGAGCATGCGGATACGCGCGCGCGTGCAGCCGCGCTGGGCGCTGCAATGGCGAACGAGGATGGTGTGGCATGCGGCGTGGCGGCGATCGAGCGGTGGCTCAGCCCAACGTCTCCACCACCCAGTCAATGAACACCCGCAGCCGCTGGCTCATGTGCCGGTTCGGCGGGAACATCACGTGCATCGGCATCGGCGGCAATTGCCAATCCTGCAGTACGGGCAGCAACTCGCCGCGCGCTACATGCGGTTCGGCCATGTAGCTGGGCAGCGCGACCACGCCGAGGCCGGCCAGACCCGCCGCCAGATAGGCATTGCCATCATCGAAGCCGATGGAATAGCGCCCCTGCACCTCGATGCGCTCGGCGCCGCGCTGCGCGGTGAACACGCGGGCACGGCCACTGCGCGGGCTGAGGAAACCGACCGTGTGGTGGTCCGGCCCTTGCAGCGCGCGCGGGTGGTCCGGCGCACCGAACTGCTGCACATAGCCTGGGCTGGCATGGAAGCCGATCGGCAGGCTCGCCAGCGGCCGCGCCACCAGCGCCGGGTCGGCCGGGGTTCCGCCGCGGATCACGCAGTCGACGTTGTCGGCGATCACATCGACCTCGCGGTCGCTGACCCCCACCTCCAGCTGGATGTCCGGGTAGCGCGCCTGGAAGCCGGGCAGCGCCGGCACCAGCAGCAGCCGTGCGAACGGGCCGGGAACGTCGATGCGCAGGCGCCCACGCGGCAGAGCGGCGGCATCGCCCAGCCCACCCTCGACCTCTTCCAGCTCGGCCAGCAGACGCACGATGCGCGGGTAGTACGCCGCGCCATCGGCGGTGACACTGACCCGGCGCGTGGTGCGGTTGAGCAGCCGCAGCCGCAGATGTGCCTCCAGCTGCTGCACCAGCTGCGTGACCGTGGTGCGGCTGAGCTGCAGCGTGTGCGCTGCGCGGGTGAAGCTGCCGGTCTCCACCACCCGGGCGAAGGCCCGCATCGCCTCGAAGCGGTCCATGTCAGCGACCCTGATTGTTTGGAATTTCTAATCAATCTAGACGCATCATCACGGTTTATCCAGACAGCGGCAGCGGGGAGGATGGTCTCCTCCCGTCTGGAATCCGTCTTATGTCCCACCGTGATGTCGTCTTTCCCGCCGGCCGGCAGGCGCTGTACGAGCGCAACCGTTACTCACCGGCGATCCGGTCCAGTGGCTTCCTGTTCGTCTCCGGCCAGGTCGGCAGCCGCGAGGACGGCTCGCCCGAGCCGGACTTCGAGACCCAGGTGCGCCGCGCCTTCGAGAATCTCAACGCAGTGCTGGCCGCGGCCGGCTGCACGTTCGACGACGTGGTCGATGTGACTGTGTTCCTGGTCGACCCGGAAACCAACTTCGAAAAGGCCTGGGCGATCGTGCCGGAGTACTGGGGCGAAGCACCGCACCCGACCCTGACCGGCATCGGCGTGACCTGGCTGTATGGCTTCCAGTTCGAGATCAAGGTGATCGCGAAGCTGCCTGCAGACCAGTAGTGCCAGCCGCTGGCCGGCAATGTGTCGGGGGTCAAAAAGCGTGTCGACCAAGGTCGACACCTACCGGGGCGGCTGGTCGCGCGACAGCAGCCGAGCATGGGCTCGGCTCTACAGAAGCGCCTCCGGTGTCCCACCCCACGGACCGAAAGGCGTGCCGACCAAGGTCGGCACCTACCAGAGCAGCAGTCCCGTGCGCGGCGCAGCTGAACGGGAGGTTCCGACGAATTCCCGAGGTGGCCATTGATATTGTATCCACCGAAAACCGCTTGCTAGCCTCCCCTCCATGCGCCGGATCGCCCGCCACCTTCGTTCGTACCTGCTGATGCTGCTGATGGCGGCGTTCGTGGTCGTGCCGGTGGCCGATGTCCTGGCGTGTGCGGTGGAACCGCACGACAGCACGGTGGTGCATGTGGAGTCGGCTGCCGAAGAGCCCGACGGTGACAATGACAGTGACGGCAAGCACACCGCTGCCTGCAGTCATAACCACTGCCACCACTCCAACCTGAGCCTGCCGGCGAGCACCTTCGCCGCCTTTGGCACGCCGCAACCGGCGCGCTGGATGAATGCAGGCGACGCGGCGACCTATGCGGTCGCCCAGGACGAACTGGCACGTCCTCCCCGGGCGTGAGTTGAGCGCGTCCCGCAATCGCGGGCTCCCGTTTCACTCACAACCGGAATCCCCCTATGTCGATCCTGACACGTCGGTCGCCGCGCGCGGCCGGGCTGGTCGTCGCCGTGCTGCTGGGCCTGATCCCCGCAGCACAGGTCGCCGCACAAGCCGCACCTTCGTACGACACCCTGCTTGAACGTCTCGACCAGCTGCCCGGCGCCCGCGTCGGCGCAGCACTGGCCGAGGCGGCCGACGCCCGCGCCGACCAGGCCCGGGCGCTGCCCAACCCCTCCCTTTCCTGGTCCGCCGAAAACGCCTGGGGCACCGGCTCCTACGGCGGCATGGGCAGGGCCGACACCGTGCTTACCCTGTCCCAGCCCTTGGAGGTCTGGGGCCAGCGTGGCGCGCGCGTCCGCGCCGCCCGCGCCGAGGCACAGGCCGCTGCCCTGCGCGGTTCGCAGAGCCGCAGCGATGTCGCCAGCCAGCTGGCGGCGATCTACGCACAGGCGGAAAGCGCCCTGCGTCGCTACACCCTGGCCGACGAAGCGCTGACGCTCACCCGCGATGATGCGGCGGCGGTCACCGCCATGGTCAAGCATGGCCGCGAGCCGCAGCTGCGCGCGGTGCAGGCACAAAGCGAAGTGGCCAATGCCAGCGCCGCGCTGGATGAGGCGCAGGCCTTCCGCGATGCCGCACTGGCCCGCCTGGCCGGTGCGGCCCTGCTGGATGCACCGGTGCGGACCATCGACAACAGCCTGCTCGACCGCGCACCGCCGGCGCCGCGTGGCGCCATCGATGTCGCACTGGCCGTGCGTGTCGCCGAAGCCGAAGTTGATGCGGCCGGTCGCCTGGTCGATGTGGAGCGCAAGCGTGCCCTGCCCGACCTCAGCGTCACGGCCGCGCAGACGCGTTTCCGCGAGGACCGCGAGCAGGCCTACACGCTGGGCGTCAGCCTCTCGATCCCGTTGTTCGACCGCAACCGTGGTGGCATCCGCGCCGCCAGTGCCGAACAGCGCGCGGCCGAGGCGCGGCTGGACCAGCAGCGCCGTGACAGCGAAGCGGAACGGTTGTCGGCCGTGGCGGGCCTGAAGGCCGCCGGCAGCCGCACCCGCGCGGCCGACGAAAGCGTGGTCGCCGCCGAGGAAGCCTATCGCCTGGCCCGCGTCGGCTTCGACGCCGGACGCATCTCGCAGCTGGAACTGCGCAGCACCCGCAGTGCCCTCATCGCCGCCCGCGGCACCGCTGTGGACGCGCGTCTGTCGCGCGTCGGCGCGGAAATCGATCTCGCCCGCCTCGAAGGGCGCGCACCTTTTGTGGAGGCCCGATGAACCTGTCCCGCTCTTTCCCCCTGGTTGGTGGCCTGCTGCTGACCGTATTCCTGGCCGGCTGCTCCGGCAACGCACAGACCCCGGACGCATCGGATACCGCCAGCAAGGCAGCGGCCGACGACGGCCATGGTCATGCCGCTGACAGCACCGAAGCCAAGGCCGAAACACGCAAGGTGCCCGACGCCGATGAAGGCGTGGTGCAGCTGACGCCCGAGCAGATCAAGGCCTCCGGCATCGACGTGGTTGCCGTCGGCCGCGGCGGCGGCGGTTCGACGCGGCTGTCCGGCCGGGTGGAGCCATCGATCGGTGCGCGTGCATCGGTCGCCTCCACCGTGACCGGGCGCGTGGAGCGCGTGCTGGTTGCACCGGGTACGGCGGTGAAGCAGAACCAGGCCCTGGCGATCGTGGTCAGCGGCGAGGCGGCGGTGTTCCGCGCCAATGCGGTTGCCGCCGCTGCGGAAGCCGAGGCGGCGCGCCTGGCCCATGGCCGTGACAAGGCGCTGGTCGAACAGGGCGTGGTCGCCCGCCAGGAACTGGAAACCTCACGCGCGCGCTCGCTGGCGGCACAGGCGCAGGCCGCCGCCGCACAGGCACAGGCCGCCGCCAACGGTTCACCCGACAGCAGCGGCCGCGTGCGCATCACCAGCCCGGTGGCCGGCATCGTCGGCAACGTGCAGGTCACGCCCGGTGGCGTGGTAGCAGCCGGCAGCCCGGTGGCCGACGTCGCCGATCCGTCGATGAACGAGCTGGTATTCACCGCACCGCCAGCGCTGGCCGCACAGGTCAGCCCGGGCATGACGCTGGAAGTGACCGTGCCGGGCGGCAGCTTCAGTGCCACCGTCACCGGTTCGGCCGCCGATGTGCGCCAGCAGGGCGGCGTGGCGGTGATACGTGCCACGCCGGTCAATGCGGCATTGCCGCCAGCCGGTTCGCCGGTGTCGGCGGTGGTGGTCACCGACGGCAAGGACGGCGCGTTGAGCGTGCCGGCCGATGCCGTGCAGAACGTGGATGGCAGCAGCGCGGTGTTCGTCGCCGTCGAGGGCGGCTTCAAGGTGCAACCGGTGCTGGCCGGCCGACGCGCCGGCGACCGCATCGAGATCCTCGGTGGCCTGAGCGGCAGCGAACGCATCGTCGGCGCCAACGCTTTCCTGCTCAAGGCCGAACTGGCCAAGGGCGAAGCCGAGCACGGGCACTGAGGACCTTCCATGTTCAAGCTCATCATTGAAACCGCGGTACGCCACCGCTGGCTGGTCGTGGCCCTGGCTGCACTCATTGCCGCCGTGGGCCTGTTCCAGCTCGGCAAGCTGCCGATCGATGCGGTACCGGACATCACCAACCGCCAGGTGCAGATCAACACCGTGGCTCCGGCACTGACGCCCGAGCAGATCGAGCGGCAGGTGACCTATCCGCTGGAAACCGCGCTGGCCGGCATCCCCGGCCTGACCACCACCCGTTCGCTGTCGCGCAATGGCTTCTCGCAGGTCACCGCGATCTTCACCGATGCCACCGACATCTACTTCGCCCGCCAGCAGGTGGCCGAACGCATGCGCGAGGCCGCCGAGGCGCTGCCCGAGGGTGCCTCGCCGATGCTGTCGCCGGTCACCACCGGCCTCGGCGAGGTGTTGATGTGGACGGTGGACTTCACCGCGTTCGACCCTGCGAAGCTGGCCAAGCCGGGCGAAGCAGGCTGGCAGGCCGGCGAGGTCTACCGCACGCCGGAAGGCAATCTGCTGCGCACGCCGGAAGAACGCGCCACCTACCTGCGCACCGTGCAGGACTGGATCATCGCGCCGCAGATGCGTTCCAGCCCCGGGCTGGCGGGCGTGGACACCGTCGGTGGCTACGTGAAGGAATACGGCGTGCATCCGGACAGCGCGCGGTTGGCCGCGCATGGCCTGGGCCTGGCCGATCTGGTGACGGCCCTGCAGCGCTCCAACGTGCAGGCCGGTGCCGGCTTCGTGCAGCGTGCCGGCGAAGGCCTGGTGGTGCGTGCCGACGGTCTGGCACTGACCACCGACGATCTGGCACAAGCGCCTGTGGCCACCCGCAATGGCGTGGTGGTACGGGTGTCCGATGTGGCCGAGGTCGAACTGAGCCGCGCACCGCGCCTGGGTGCGGCCAGCCGCAACGGCCATGAAGCCGTGCTCGGTACCGCGCTGATGATCGCCGGCGGCAACAGCCGCACCGTGGCCCAGGCCGCCGCCGCGCGCCTGGAACAGGTGAACAAGTCGCTGCCGGCCGACATCGTGGCAGCGCCGGTGCTGGACCGCAGCGTGCTGGTCAATTCCACGATCAAGACCGTGGCCAAGAACCTCACCGAGGGCGCGTTGCTGGTGGTGGTGGTGCTGTTCCTGCTGCTCGGCAACCTGCGCGCAGCGACGATCACCGCACTGGTGATCCCGCTGTCGTTCCTGTTCGCGGTAATCGGCATGAACCGCTTCGGCATCAGCGGCAACCTGATGAGCCTGGGTGCGCTGGACTTCGGCATCCTGGTGGACGGCGCGGTGATCGTGATCGAGTCGACGCTGCTGATGCTGGGCCAGCGTCGTGCCGAACTGGGCCGCGCGTTGACCGCGATGGAACGCCTGCGCGTCGCGGCCGATTCGGCGCGCAAGATGGCACGACCGGCAGCGTTCGGACAGCTGATCATCCTGCTGGTGTTCGCACCGATCCTCACCCTGGAAGGCGTGGAGGGCAAGACGTTCCATCCGATGGCGGCCACGTTCATGCTGGCCCTGGTGGGTGCCTTCATCTTCTCCTTCACCTTCGTGCCGGCGATGGCCGCGCTGATGGTGCGCGAGCCGAAGCTGAAGGAAGGCGAGGCACACAGCGATGATGGCGAGCACGAAACGAAGCTGATCCGCGTGCTGCGTGGGCGCATCGAGCCGATCATCCGCCTGGCCGTCGCGCGGCCGCGGTCGGTGGTGGCGGGTGCGAGCCTGATGCTGCTGGTGGGTATTGGTTCGTTCGGCCTGCTCGGCCGCGAGTTCATGCCTACCCTGGATGAAGGCAACGTGGCGATGCAGGCATTGCGCGTGCCGTCCACTTCACTGGAGCAATCGCTGGCGATGCAGCTGGCGCTGGAAAAGGCCATTGCCAAGCAACCGGAAGTGGAAACGGTGTTCTCGCGTACCGGTACCGCCGAAGCGGCGATCGACCCGATGCCGACCAACATTTCCGACAGCGTGATCGTGCTCAAGCCACGTGCGGACTGGCCCGATCCGAAGCTGGGCAAGGAAGCGCTGGTGGCCCGCTTCGAAAAGCTGGCCGGCCAGCAGCTGGGCAACAGCTTCGAGTTCAGCCAGCCGATCGAGCTGCGCTTCAACGAGCTGATTTCCGGCGTGCGGACCGATCTGGCGGTGATGATCTTCGGCGATGACTTCAGCCAGCTGCAGAAGGTGGCCGACCAGGTAGCGCTGAAACTGCGTGCGGTGGAAGGCGCGGCCGATGTGCGCGTGGAGCAGATTTCCGGCCTGCCCACGCTCAACGTCAAGATCGACCACGTGGCAGCGGCGCAGTACGGATTGACCGCCGCGGACGTCAGCGATGCGCTGTCCACCGGCATCGGCGGCACGGCGGCCGGCAAGATCTTCGAGGGCGACCGTCGCTTCGATGTGGTGGTGCGGCTGGATGACAGCGCGCGCAACGACCCGGATCAGCTGGCCTCGCTGCCGATCGCCACACCAGCCGGTGTGGTGATTCCGCTGTCCTCGGTCGCGCGCATCAGCGTCAGCGAAGGGCCGAACCAGATCAGCCGCAACAACGGCAGCCGCCGCGTGGTGGTGCAGGCCAACGTGCGTGGCCGCGTTCTCGGCGGCTTCGTTGGCGAGGCGCAGACCGCCGTGGCCGAGGTGGCGCTGCCGCCGGGTGCGTACCTGACCTGGGGTGGCCAGTTCGAGAACCTGCAGCGTGCGGAAAAGCGCTTGGCCACGGTGGTGCCGGTGGTGTTCCTGCTGATCGGCAGCCTGCTGTTCATGGCCCTGCGCAGCGGCAAGGAAGCGGTACTGGTGTTCAGCTGCGTACCGCTGGCGCTGGTCGGCGGCATCCTCGCCCTGCTGCTGCGCGGCATGCCGTTCTCGGTGTCGGCAGCGGTGGGCTTCATCGCGGTGTCCGGTGTGGCCACGCTCAACGGCCTGGTTTTGATGCAGGCGATCCGTGAGCGCCTGGACGCCGGTGACGTGCCGATGATGGCCGCGATCAATGGTGCGTCCAGCCGTATCCGCGCGGTGCTGACCACCGCACTGGTGGCCATCGTCGGCTTCATTCCGATGGCGATCGCCAGTGGTTCCGGTGCGGAAGTGCAGAAGCCGCTGGCGACGGTGGTGATCGGCGGCTTGATCACCGCCACGGTGCTGACCCTGCTGGTACTGCCGACCTTTGCTGCGCGCGTGGCGAAGGTGCGGACGGTGGGGTGAGGTGAGAGGGGGTCGGAGCCCTTTCCGCGGGAAAGGGATCCGACCCCGCGCCCGGGTCGGACCCCCGCCACCGGCGGGGCTCCGACCCGACCACACGGCGGTCAGGCCTTCTTGCGTTCGGCGATGTACGCCTGGATCTGCTGTTCCAGTACCGGCAACGGCACCGAGCCCTGCTTCAGCAGCGTGTCGTGGAAGCCTTTGATGTCGAACTTGTCACCCAGTTCCTTCTCCGCCTGCGCGCGCAGGCGCACGATGGCGATCTCGCCGAGCTTGTAGCTCAACGCCTGGCCCGGCCAGGAAATGTAGCGATCCACTTCGGTGGTCACTTCGTGCTCGCTCAGCGCCGTGTGGTCACGCAGGTAGGCCAGCGCCTGCTCGCGACTCCAGCCCTTGCTGTGCACGCCAGTGTCGATCACCAGGCGCGTGGCGCGCCACATCTCGTAGGTCAGGCGACCGAAATCCTCGTACGGGGTTTCGTAGATGCCCATTTCCACGCCCAGCTTCTCGCAGTACAGCGCCCAGCCTTCGCCATAGGCGGAGATGTAGGCGTTGCGGCGGAACTCCGGCAGGTTCTTCTGCTCGGCGGCGATGGCACCCTGCAGTGCATGGCCCGGATCGGATTCGTGCAGGGTCAGCGCCGGCAGGTTGTACAGCGGGCGCGACGGCAGGTTGTAGGTGTTGAGCCAATAGGTGCCCATGCCACCACGGCCGGCGGTCCAGAACGGCGCGATGTCCGGCGGCACCGGCACGATGGTGAAGCGCGCGCGCGGCAATGTCATGTACTTGCCGAGCTGGCCATCGGCACGCTTGGAGATCCATGCGGCACGCGACAGCAGTTCTTCCGGCGTCTTGGCATAGAACTGCGGGTCGGTACGCAGGAAGGTCAGGAACTCGGCAAAGCTGCCCTTGAACTTCACCTGCTTGATGATGTCGTTCATTTCCTTCTGGATGCGTGCCACTTCATCCAGGCCGATGCGGTGGATCTCGTCCGGCGACAGGTCCAGCGTGGTGTATTCGTGGATCTGCTGCTTGTAGTACGCCTTGCCGTCGGGCATCGCTTCGGCGGCCAGGGTGGTACGCGCCTGCGGCACGTACTCGTTGACGAAGAACGTGCGCAGCTGCTGGAACGCCGGCACCACCTTGCCGCTGATCGCCGCGCGGGCCTGTGCCTGCAGCTTGGCCTGCTCGGCAACCGGGACGGTGTTGGGCAGCTTCTTGAACGGCGCGTACAGCGGCGACTCGGTCGGGTCCTTCAGTTCGGCGACGGTGGCGATGGACACCTCGCGGCCATCGAGCACCGCACGCGGCACGCTGAAGCCGCGCTTCAGGCCGGCGCGCATGTTTTCGGTCTGCTGGTCGAAGTAGCGCGGCACATCATTCAGGCGCGCGATGTAGTTCTGGTAGTCCTGCGCGCTCTTCATCTCGCGCCGGGCCATGAAGGACAGGTTCGACCAGAACGAGGAGTCGGCGTTGAACGGCATCTCGTAGCCGCGCAGGCGCACTTCTTCGGCCAGGTTGAACACCTGGTCGCGGTAGATCGCGTAGTTGACCTGGTTGTCGGGCGACAGGGTCTTCGGGTCGATCTTCTTCAGCGCGGCCAGGGTTTCGTCCCATACCTTCAGGCGTGCCTGCTGCGCGGCCGCACCGACGTCGGGCATGCGGGTGGCGTTGGCCGGGGCGTCTTCGTCCTCGCTGGCCTCGCCACCGCCGTCCTGGCGCCACTTCCATTCCTTCTCGTACAGCGCGCGGAAGGCGGCATCGGCGGGAGATTCAGTGGCCACGCTGGCCGGCGCGGTGGCGGTGGGCGGGGCGGCCAGGGCCACGGCAGGGGCAGACAGAGCGATCAGCAGGGCTACGGCAAGACGGGTTTTCACGAGCACAGGTTCCCGGGAAGGCAGACCCCGATCATGGCACCCCGCACCACACATGGCATGGGACGAAGGTCCTGCCTGCAGCGCAGGCAGGACCGGGAACGGCCGCAGGCCGGGACCCCAGCGCCGAAGGCGCGAGGTAGCGCGGGGCCATGCCCCGCGAGCGCGCAGCGCGGCCGACGTTGGCCACCATCCCACAGCCGCCGGGCATGGCCCGGCGCTACCGATGCACTACCCAGGCAGGACCGGGAACGGCCGCAGGCCGGGACCCCAGCGCCGAAGGCGCGCGGTAGCGCGGGGCCATGCCCCGCGAGCGCACAGCGCGGCCGACGTTGGCGGTCATCCCACAGCCGCCGGGCATGGCCCGGCGCTACCGATGCACTACCCAGGCAGGACCGGGAACGGCCGCAGGCCGGGACCCCAGCGCCGAAGGCGCGAGGTAGCGCGGGGCCATGCCCCGCGAGCGCGCAGCGCGGCCGACATTGGCGGTCATCCCAGAGCCGCCGGGCATGGCCCGGCGCTACCGATGCACAGCGGTGCCGACCAAGGTCGGCATCTACCAACGTCTCAGTGGCTGGCCTTGTCCCGCTTCCAGCCGCGGTGCTTGATGTCCAGCTGCAGGCTGTACAACGCGGTGAACGCAGGGAACAGGTTCTGCAGCACGCCCACCGAGTCCTGTTTGGCCGAGAACAGGAAGTAGCTCAGCGTCATCAGGCTGCCGACCACGCTCATGTACCAGAACAGGCGCGGGATCACCGGCTTGCCGGCGCGCTTGGAAGCAACGAACTGGACCAGCCAGCGGCCGCCAAACATCAACGCACCGGTGTAGCCGATCAGTTTCCAGCCAGTCACATGCAGGCCGGTCCAGTACAGCCAGGTCAGCGGCTGGTCCAGCCAGTGCAGCGCCAGACCCATCATCGCTCTTCCACCGCGGTGCGCTTGCTGCGGGTAATCAGCCAGGCCACGCCACGCAGGTCGCGGATGCCGACCAGTGCGCGGCCGAGGTTGTTGTACTTGGACACGCCCGCAGTGCGGTGGCGATGATTGACCGGCACGCTGGTGGTCGTCCAGCCGGCGCGCTGCATCAATGCCGGCAGGTAGCGATGCATGTGGTCGAAGTACGGCAGATCGAGGAAGGCGTTGCGCTCGAACAGCTTGATGCCGCAGCCGGTATCGGGGGTGTCATCGCGCAGCATGCGCGCGCGGATGGCGTTGGCCCACTTGCTGGCCCAGCGCTTGCTGCCGCTGTCCTGGCGGTTGACGCGCCAGCCGGCGAACAGCTTCACCTGGGCATCGGCGGCACCGCGGGCCTGCAGCAGCTTGGGGATGTCGGCCGGATCGTTCTGGCCATCACCGTCGAGGGTGGCGATCCACGGTGCACGCGCATGCTTGACGCCGGTACGTACCGCGGTGCTCTGCCCGCTCTGAGAAACGTGGTGCAGCACCCGCAGTTCCGGCGTGGTGGCCTTCAGGCCCTGCAGCACGGCCAGGGTGTCATCGCGCGAATGATCGTCGATGTAGACGATCTCGAACGGCAGCCGGCCGCGCAGTGCAGCGGTGATTTCGGCCACCAGGGGCGCGACGTTGTCGCGCTCGTTGAATACTGGGACGACGACGGACAGCTCGGGTTGGCTCATGGGGGGACTCGGCCAAGGAGGGACAAAGACCGCGCATTTTCCGACGCCGAGGTTATCCGAAGATGAATCCGGCAGTGTGAGGATGCGTTCTCACGCGCGATCAGCAAAATACTCGCGGCACCACTGCACCACCGGCGGCAGGCCCTGTTCGATCGGCATGACCGGTTCGTAGCCAAATGCGTCATGTGCGCGCTGGGTATCGGCCATCGTGCGTACCATGTCGCCCGGCTGCATCGGCTTGTACACCTTCTGCGCGGGGCGACCAGCGGCCTGCTCGATCACGCCGATGAAGCGCTCCAGCTCGACCGGCGTGTGGTTGCCGAGGTTGAACACCCGGTGCGGCACCGGACCATCAGCCGGGTGCGCGAGGGCGCCGAGAATACCGGCAACGATGTCGGAGACATGTGTGAAGTCGCGCTGCATGCGGCCTTCGTTGAACACATCGATCGAACGACCGGCCAGCACCGCGCGCGAGAACAGCAGCGGCGCCATGTCCGGCCGACCCCACGGGCCGTACACGGTGAAGAAGCGCAGGCCGGTGGCATGCAGGCCATACAACTGCGCGTAGGTGTAGGCCATCAGTTCATTGGCGGCCTTGGTTGCTGCGTACAGCGAGCGCGGCTGGTCCACGCGCTGGTCTTCGGAGAACGGCGGCGTAGCCGAATCGCCATACACCGAACTGCTGGATGCATACACCAGATGCTGCACGCCACGGTGGCGGCACAGCTCGAGCATGTTGACGAAGCCGACCAGGTTGCTGTCGACGTAGGCGTGCGGGTTTTCCAGCGAATAGCGCACGCCGGCCTGTGCGGCCAGGTGGATCACCGCCGTCGGCTGTATTTCGTCGAACAGCGCGGCCAGGCCGTCGCGGTCGGTCAGGTCCAGCGTGCGCAGGTCCAGCGTCGGGCACAGTGCGGCCACGCGGTCGCGCTTGATCTGCGGGTCGTAGTAATCGTTGAAGTTGTCCAGGCCGACCACGGACTGACCCGCATCAAGCAGGGCACGCGCGGTGTAGGCACCGATGAAGCCGGCTGCGCCGGTAAGCAGGATGGTCATTGCGGTGGGCCTGGAATTCAGCGGTCAATTCAACGGTTACAGAGTTTGATGGTACGCGCAGGGCCTAGAACAGGCCGAAACGCTTCTTGGCCACATTGGTGCGCCCCGGCTGGATGACATCCTGGATGTTCTTCGCATCGAAGCGGTCCAGCAGGGTTTCCGAATCCTTCTTCAGCTTCAGATCCATCTCTTCCGGGTACAGCGGCACGATCGCCATGAATTCGATGGTCTTGCCGTCTTCCAGCTCCAGCGTGCCGAAGTCGTCCGGAGTGGTGACCGGCGGCAGCACGATGGCGCCATCGAATCCCACGCCCGGCGCATAGGGCTCGGACGGATGACCGTTGGGAATGGTGTGGCCGAAGCCCAGCCAGGTGTCGTACTCATGCGGCAGCCGTGCCAGCGTCTTCAACAGGCGCACCGGCCAATAGTTGCGTTCGTCCTCGAAGGCATCCTGGGTGATCGGCCAATCCGCCGGCAAGGTCACCATCAGTTCCATGTGCCGGGGGGCGTCCACCTCATCGGGCACGGCCATCGGCAGATCGCTCATGCCCGAGGTCACCAGCCGCAGGTACGGACACGCGTCGCTGGCCGGCACCACGTGCACGTCGATGTGCACGATATCGGAGATGATTTCGTGGAAGACGCCGGAGATCGGGCCAAGATGACGCTCGATGTAGGCGCTGATCGCCTCGATGTGTTCTTCGCCGTGGGCCGGGGTGAAGTCCTTCTCGCGGCTGTGCACGAGAATCGGGCTGCCGCCCGGGCTGACGTCGTCGATTTCAATGGTCATGTCCTGCTCCCTGGATGAGCCACGGGGCGGAGCGGCCCACCTGCGGTGGACGACGCGGCCTCCGGCACGCGCGGCGGTGCGTTCCCTGCAATCGACGGAGCACGGCAGGAACAGGCCGTGCGCCCATGAAACTGCGCCGGGGTCAGCCCTGGCGCGTGCGCAGCCGCTCCAGCACGCCATCGAGCGTGTCCAGGTTGGCGTAATGGATGATCAGCTTGCCCTTGCCACCGCGACCATGGTTGATCGCAACCGAGGTACCCAGCACTTCGGACAGCTCGGTCTCCAGCGAGGCGATATCGGCCTGCTGCACCTTGGCCACCGGCTGCGGACGGTTGCTCGGCACCTTGCCGGCGGCGAACGCCTGCGCACGACGCTCGACCTCGCGCACCGACCAGCCCTCATCGGCCGCTTCCTGGGCCAGCTTGCTGGCCAGTTCCGGGGCCAGGGTCAGCAGCGCGCGGGCGTGCCCCATCTCCAGCCGGCGCGTTTCCAGCAGCAGGCGGATGGCGATCGGCAGCTCCAGCAGGCGCAGCAGGTTGGACACCGCCGCGCGCGAGCGGCCGACCGCCTCGGCCGCCTCGGCATGGGTCAGGGTGAATTCGCTGATAAGGCGCTGCAGCGCTTCGGCTTCTTCCAGCGGGTTGAGGTCTTCACGCTGGATGTTCTCGATCAGCGCCATCGCGATGACGGTGCGGTCTTCCAGCTCGCGCACCACCACCGGCACTTCGTCGAGGCCAGCCAGCTGCGAGGCGCGCCAGCGACGTTCACCGGCGACGATTTCGAAGTTGCCTGCCGGCAGCTGGCGCACCAGGATCGGCTGGATCACGCCCTGCGACTTGATCGAGTCGGCCAGTTCGGACAGCTTGCCCTGGTCCATTTCGCGACGCGGCTGGTACTTGCCCGGCTGCAGCTGGCCTACCGGCAGCTTGCGCAGCACTTCACCGGGCAGCGGCTCGATCACCGCCGTGCTGGCCTGCACCTGGCTGACCGCGCCCTTGGGCCCCAGCAGGGCGTCCAGGCCGCGGCCGAGGCCACGCTTCTTGGCGGCAGGCTTGCTGGTCATCAGACGGTCTCCACGGCCTTGGTGGCCTTGTTGCGTTCGTTGTTGCGGCGGATGATCTCGCCGGCCAGGCCGAGGTAGGCCACGCCGCCACGCGAAGCACGATCGTAGCCGACGATGCTCTGGCCATGGCTGGGCGCCTCGGCCAGGCGTACGTTGCGCGGCACGATGGTGCGGAACACGCGGTCACCGAAATGCTCGGTGAGCTCGGCCGACACGGCATTGGCCAGGTTGTTGCGCACATCGAACATGGTGCGCAGCACGCCTTCGATCTCCAGCGCCGGGTTGAGGTTGGCGCGCAGCGCTTCGATGGTTTCCACCAGCGCGCTCAGGCCTTCCAGCGCGTAGTACTCGCACTGCATCGGCACGATCACCGAATCGGCGGCGGCCAGGGCGTTCAGGGTCAGCAGCGAAAGTGCCGGCGGGCAGTCGATCAGGATGTAGTCGTACTCGTCGCGGATCGGCGCCAGCGCGCGCTTCAGGCGCTGCTCGCGCTCGCTCTGCGCCATCAGCTGGATCTCGGCCGCGGTCAGGTCGATGTTGCCCGGCAACAGGTCGTAGCCTTCGGCGGTCTGCACGCGCACGTCGGCAGCGCTGGACTCGCCCAGCAGCAGATCGTAGGTGGAGGAGACCAGCTCGCGCTTGTCCACGCCACTGCCCATGGTCGCGTTGCCCTGGGAATCCAGGTCGACCAACAGCACGCGCTTGGGTGCGTTGGCCAGGGAAGCGGCCAGGTTGACGGCGGTCGTGGTCTTGCCGACGCCACCCTTCTGGTTGGCGATGGCGATGATGCGGGCCATGCGGGTGTGCCTCGTCGACGTGTGCTGGGACCGGTCATTATGCGTACAACCGGGCCCGTGCGGAAATCGTGGATCGCCAACCGCTTGTTCCACAAGGGGGTGGCGGCGGGGTTCAGGGGCCTGTGACAGTGACCAGATGGCGTTCGCCGGCCAGGCCGGGCACGCTCAGCGGGACCACCTCGCGCACCTGCCAACCGGCCGGCAGCGCTGCGATCTCCTCATGCGGGTAGACGCCCTTCATGGCCAGCAGCACGCCACCGGGGCGCAGCAGGTGGCCACCGACGCGGACGATGCCGGCCAGGGTGTCCATCGCGCGCGCGGTCAGCTGATCGTAGCTGCCCGGCTCGGCCAGCGCTTCGGCGCGCGACTCGGCCACGCGGGCATTGCCCAGGCCCAGCTGGCGCACCGCCTCGCGCATGAAGCGGGCTTTCTTGCCGTTGCTTTCCACCAGGGTGACCTGCAGGCCCGGGCAGGCGATCGCCAGCGGGATGCCCGGCAACCCGGGGCCGGTACCGAGGTCGGCCAGGCTGCCATCGGCCACGAACGGCTGCATCGCCAGCGAATCAAGCAGATGGCGGGTGACCATTTCCTGCGGATCGCGGATGGCGGTGAGGTTGTAGGTGCCGTTCCAGCGGTGCAGCAACGCCAGGTAGCGCAGCAGCGGCGGGGCCAGCTCGGCGGCCAGGCCCATGCTGGCCAGGCCCTGCTGCAGCGTGGACGCTACGCCGGCGGGAAGATCGTGTTCGCTCATTGCAACATTATCGCCGGTTTTCACTGCAGATTCGGCGATTCACTGCGGATACCAGGCCAATGCGGCGCGGAACTGGCCACTGGCCTGCCACTCGTGCAGGTGCCAGCGCGCCGCCTCGCCCAGTTCCGGGTCGCACCAGCGCAGGTGCAGCGCGCCATCGGCGGCCGGGGCCAGCTGCAGGCGGTGCAGGCCAAAGGAAATGCCCTGCCCGTGCGCCTTCAGCATGGCTTCCTTGGCGCACCAGACGCGGAAGAACCAATGCTCGCGGTCGGCCTCGTCCAGGCCCTGCAGCCAGACCACTTCGTCGGGATGGAAGAAGCGCTGGATGATTTCCAGCATGCGCGGGCGCGGCCGCAGCAGTTCCAGGTCCACGCCCAACCGCACGCCCTCGCCCAGCGCCACCAGCAGCACCTCGCCGCTGTGGCTCCAGCCGGTGCCGTAGTGGGCCAGCGCGCCGCTCAGCTCGGGGCGGCCCTTGTCATCGCGCAGCAGCGGCAGCGCATCCGGCTCGCCGCCCAGGGCCTGTGCCAGCACCTGCCGGGCCTGCGGCTCACCGCGCTGACCGGGCACGTGCGGGCAGCGCCAGACCGTAACCGGACCAAACCGCCAGGGGCCGTCGAGGGTGGCTGGCAGGCTCATCCGCACGCGGCCATCACGGGATTGCACGACGGGTTCACAGCGTTGCGCGTCAACTGGGCTCGGTTATCCACCGGAGAGTCGATCATGGGAATCATCATCTGGCTGATCGTCGGCGGCATCGTCGGCTGGCTGGCAAGCATCATCATGAAGCGCGATGGCCAGCAGGGCATCATCCTCAACATCGTGGTGGGCATCGTTGGCGCACTGATTTCCGGCTGGCTGTTCGGCGGCGGCATCAATGAAGCGATCACCCTCCGCACGTTCCTGTTCTCGCTGATCGGCGCGGTGATCCTGCTGGCGATCGTCAACCTGTTCACCCGCAAGAGCATACGCTGACGCGGAACACCGCTTGAATACGGGGCCCGGCAATCGCCGGGCCCCGTTCGTTCAACCCAACTGCACCCACGCCGGTGCATGGTCGCTGGGGCGTTCCCAGGTGCGCGGCTCGCGGTCGATGCCCGAGGCCACCACACTGCTCTTCAGTGCATCGGAGACCAGATTCAGGTCGATGCGCAGGCCGAGGTTGCGGCGGAAACCGGCCGCCCGGTAATCCCACCAGCTGAACGTGCCGGCCTCGTCGTTGTGCAGACGGAAGCCGTCGTGAAGGCCCAGCTGCAGCAGCTTGGCCAGCGCACCGCGCTCGGCGGTGGAGGTCAGGATGTGATTCTCGTTCCACACCTCCGGGTCGTGCACATCGCGCGCATCGGGAGCGATGTTGAAGTCGCCCATCACGATCAGCTTCGGATGCCGTTGCAGTTCTTCGGCGATCCACGCGTGCACCGCCTCCAGCCAGCGCAGCTTGTACTCGTACTTGTCGGTGCCGATGTCCTGGCCGTTGACCACATACAGGTTGATCACCCGCAGGTCGCCGAAGGTGCCGGCGATGACCCGCTTCTGCTCGTCCTCGAAGCCGGGAATGCCGATCTGCACGTCCTGCGCCGGCTCGCGCGACACCAGCGCCACGCCGTTATAGGTCTTCTGCCCGGCGAATACGCTGCGGTAACCGGCGGCGATCAGCACCGAATCCGGGAACTTGTGGTCCTCCAGCTTGGTTTCCTGGATACCGACGATGTCCGGGCCGAAGTCCTTGAGCCACTGCTCAAGGTGCGGCAGGCGGACATTGAGCGAATTGACGTTCCACGAGGCGATCTTCATGCGGGCATTCTACCCGGGTGGCCGGGATGGGGGTCGGCCCGGCTTCCCGTGTAGAGCCGAGCCCACGCTCGGCTGCTTCTGCCTGGACCAGCCAAGAGCAGCCGAGCGTGGGCTCGGCTCTACGGGAATGCGTCACCGGAATGGCTTCACCGCAGCAGCAACCTCAACAACCCGGCAATCTTCGAATACGGCGGCCGCAGCCGGTCACTGGCCGCCCAGCGCGACTGCCACAACACCGGCAACAGTTTGCTCATGGCATCGAACCCCGCCTGCCCGTGATACGCGCCCATGCCGCTGGCGCCAACTCCCCCGAACGGCAAACCATCAGCGGCGAAGTGCAGCAGCGTGTCATTCACCGTCACCCCGCCCGCCAGCACCTGGCCGAGGATACGCTCCACCGTCGCGCGGTCGTGGCTGAAGGGATACAACGCCAGCGGCCGGTCGCGGGCCACGATGTCGGCCAGCGCCGCATCCAGGTCCGGATACGCCCGCACCGGCAGGATCGGGCCGAAGATCTCCTCGCGCATCAGGTCCAGGTCATCCGGCGGGTCCAGCACTACCGTTGGCACCAGCAGGCGCTCGCGGTCGGCGCGCGCCTCATCCACCTGCGCCAACGCAATCACCGGCACGCCACGTTCGCGGGCTTGCGCCAGATAGCCCTGCAGGCGCCGGTACTGGCCTTCGTTGATGATCCGCGTGTAGTCACCCGCATCGCTGAAATCGCCGTAACGCTCGCGCACCTGCTGCTGCAGCGCCTGCACGAATTCGCGCTGCCGCACGCTGTCGATCAGCACGTAGTCCGGCGCGATGCAGGTCTGGCCAGCGTTGAACCACTTGCCGGTGGCCAGCCGCGCCGCGGCCCTATCCAACGGAAAATCGCGGCAGACGATGGCGGGCGACTTCCCGCCCAGCTCCAGCGTCAGCGGCACCAGATGTTCCGCCGCCGCCGCCATCACCTTGCGACCGACCGCGGTGGAACCGGTAAACACGAGGTGGTTCAGCGGTAGCGAAGACACCGCCGCAGCCACGTCCGCCCCACCCTGCACCACCGCCACGCGATCGGGCGGGAACACGCTGGCCAACAGATCGGCCAGGAACGCGCTGGTGTGAGGTGTGTGCTCGGAAGGCTTCAGCAGCACATGGTTGCCAGCGGCAATCGCAGTGGCCAACGGCACCAACGCCAGCGTGACCGGATAGTTCCACGGTGAGATCACCCCGACCACACCCAGCGGTGTCGGCCGCAGCTGCGCGCGCGCTGGCCACAGCTTCCAGCCAGCAGACGCATGACGCGGCTTCGACCAGCGTCGCAGGTGGCGGCGCAGGTGATCGATGGCCGACAGCACGCTCATGCCATCGGCCAGCTTTGATTCGACGTGGGCGCGGTGGCCGAAGTCCTCGGCGATGGCCGTGGCCATTTCATCCATGCGCGTCTGCAGCGCCTCGCGCAGGCGGCGCAGGTCGGCGTCGCGCTGGTCGAGCGAAGGGCGCTGGGCCTGCCAAGTGCTGCGCAGGGTGTGCAGGATGGCGGGGAGGTCGGCGGCTGAGGTGCTCATTCCGCGACTATACGGCGTGCGCACGTGAGGCGGCGGTCTCGATGGGATCAGATCCCTTTCGCGTGCGAAAGGGATCTGACCCCGGGCGCGAGAGGGCGTGTGGCTTCGGATGCTTGTCAACCGCGATGACGGCATTGAGCGCTGTCTGTTCGCGTCTGCGGAGTTTTGTGCCGCGCGTTGCGCGGTCGCCGAGCATGGCTCGGCGCTACAGGGAAACGAAAAGGCCGTGGTCTGCACCACGGCCTCTCCTTCATCCAATGAACATCACTCCTACTTGGTGATATCCACGTTCTTCGTCTCGCGCAGGAACAGGCCACCCACCACCACCGACATCAGCGCGATGATGATCGGATACCACAGGCCGTAGTACAGGTTGCCGGTACCGGCCACCAGCGCGAACGAGATCGCCGGCAGGAAGCCACCGAACCAGCCGTTGCCGATGTGGTACGGCAGCGACATCGAGGTGTAGCGGATGCGGGTCGGGAACAGTTCGACCAGATAGGCGGCGATCGGGCCGTAGACCATGGTCACGTACAGCACCAGCAGCCACAGCATGAAGATCGTGCCGGCGATGTTGATGCGCGAGCCATCAGCCTTGGCCGGGTAACCCGCAGTGACCAGTGCGCCCTTCAACTCCGCGCCGAACGCATCGGCCTTGGCCTTGCCGTCTTCCTTGCTCAGGCCGGCCGCTTCATACGAGGTCACGCTGGCGCTGCCAACGTTCACCATCGCCAGCGAGCCGGCGGCGGCGGGCTGCACGTCATACGGCACGCCGGCCTTGGTCAGCGCAGCGGTAGCCACGTCACAGGAGCTGGTGAACTTGCGCAGGCCAACCGGATCGAACTGGAACGAGCAGGTGTTCGGATCGGCAACCACGAGCGCCGGCGAGCTGCTGCGGGCTTCTTCGATGGCCGGATTGGCGAAGTGGGTCAGGCCCTTGAAGATCGGGATGTAGGTGATGGCGGCCAGCAGGCAGCCGGCGAGGATGATCTTCTTGCGGCCGATACGATCGGACAGCCAGCCGAAGAAGATGAAGAACGGCACGCCCAGTGCCAGCGCGGCTGCGATCAGCAGGTAGGAGGTGGTGGCATCGACCTTCAGCATGCTGCTGAGGAAGAACAGCGCGTAGAACTGGCCGCCGTACCAGACCACCGCCTGACCAGCAGCAGCACCGAGCAGAACCAGCAGCATCAGCTTCAGGTTGCCGCCCTTCAGGCTGTCACGGAACGGCGTCTTGGAACCCTTGCCTTCGGCCTTCATCTGCTGGAACAGCGGAGATTCGCTGAGCTGCAGGCGGATCCACACCGAGATGCCCAGCAGCACGATCGAGACCAGGAACGGAATGCGCCAGCCCCACGCCTCGAAGGCCTCGTTGCCGAGGAAGTAGCGGCAGGCCAGGATGATCAGCAGCGACATGAACAGGCCCAGCGTGGCGGTGCACTGGATGAAGCTGGTGTACAGGCCACGTTTGTCAGCCGGTGCGTGTTCGGCCACGTAGGTGGCAGCGCCACCGTACTCACCGCCCATCGCCAGGCCCTGGGCCAGACGCAGCACGATCAGGATCACCGGTGCGGCGAAGCCGATCGATGCGTAGTTGGGCAGCACACCGACCAGGAAGGTCGAGATGCCCATGATCAGGATGGTGACCAGGAAGGTGTACTTGCGGCCGATGCGGTCGCCGAGGCTGCCGAAGAAGGCCGCGCCGAACGGTCGCACGAAGAAGCCGGCAGCAAAGGCCAGCAGGGCGAAGATCATGCCCGTGGTTTCATTGACGCCACTGAAGAACTGCTTGGCGATGATCGCCGCAAGCGAGCCATACAGGAAGAAGTCGTACCACTCGAAAACGGTGCCCAGGCTGGACGCGAAGATGACCTTCTTGTGTCCCTGGGTAAGTTGGGCTTTCGCCGGTGCAGGTGTTGTGGACATGGGACGCTTTCCCTCTGTAGGTGCCGACCTTGGTCGGCACGCAGTCTTGGTAGATACCGACCATGGTCGGCACTCAATCTCGGTAGGTGCCGACCGTTGGTCGGCACTCGATCAGAAGCTGTACTTGGTCGTGAACTGCAGACGGGTGATGTCGCCCTTGTTGCCGTTCTCGATCTCGCGCTTGCCGTACATCAGCTCGGCACCGACATCGACCTTGGGCATCGGCGAATAGAAGATGTTGCCGCGGATGCTCTGCACGCTCTTGGTCACCAGCGGGCCGAGGATGCTGTCGTTGTCGTAGTCGCTGCGCGCGTAGATCAGGTTGGTGCGCAGCTTCGGCGAGAACGCATGGCGCCAACCGACGTAGCCGGCGATCACACCGGTCGGGTTGAGTTCGTCGCGTGCCACGTCATAGGCCGAATCGGCGGTGATGCCCAGGCCGATGTAGCGGGCGATACCCTCGCCACCGGTGAACTGGTAGTGCAGCGAATCGCTGTCACCCATCACCCACTTGCCGCCCAGGGTCAGGCCACCTGCCACCTTGTCAGCCTTGGCACCGGTGGCCTGGTTGTCGACCTTCAGCTGGCGGACCACGCCGCCGACACCGAAGGTGCCCCAGTCACCCTTCCAGCCATAACGCAGGGTCAGGTCCGGCAGGCTGCCGCGATCGGAGTTGGCGCTGGCATTGGTCCAGGCGCCGGTGACCGGATTGCGCGTACCGGTGAGGGTGGTGGTTTCCGGATTCTCCAGCGCGACGCTGAAGCCGCCCTTGGTGTAACGCAGCTGGGCCTGGCGCACGAAGATCACGCCATCGGTCGGACCGACGAAGTCGACCGCTTCCGGCAGCGATGCCGCATCCATGAAGTTCGACCAGGTCTGGCCGGCCATCCAGTTGTTCCAGTACATGTACGCATGGCGCAGGGTCACGCCATAGGTGTTGGTGGCAGTCTGGTTGCCCAGCGAATTGCCGAAGAAATCCATCTCGAAGAACGCGCCGGCCTTGTTGCCCGACTCGCTGACGTTGTCGATGCCCAGGTTGAAGCGCGAGAACTTGGCGTGGGCGTTGTAGTCCACGTCCGAGCGCTTGCCGCTGCCGCCGGCACCTTCCACCGGTGTCTGCCCGGGCAGGTACAGCGCGCGGCCGGTGGCATCGTCGGCCAGCTGGCCATCGCTGGTCTGGGTGGCCAGGAAATCGGCCTTGATGAAGCCGCCGATCTTGACCGTGGTACCCGGCGCGGCGCCGGGGGTAATGGTGGTGACCTGGATCGGCTGCTTGCCGGCAGGCACCGCCGGCTTCTGTTCGGCCTGCAGCGTGCGGACGTCGGTGACCGCCTGCTGGGTCTGCACGATCTGGGTCTGTTGCTGCTGTTGCGACGCCAGCAGCGCCTGCACCTGCCGCTCCAGTTCGGCGACGCGTGACTCCAGTGCCTTCTCTTTGGCGGTCTCGGCGAACGCCATGCCCGGTGCGACCAGGGCGACCAACAGGCAGGCCGCCAAAGGTGTGCGCACGGCTTTCAACGTACGGTGGCTCATGTTGCCCTCTCTCCCAAGTGGCAAGGTGATGCCGCGCGTGGGGCACGGTCGAGCCGAGACTGCGGGGCGTTTGCACGCACCGGCTATTGGCCATTGGTCGAACCCGGGCCTGCAGGGGCCCGACTTTCGACCAAGGTCTAACCGAAGTGGTGACGCGACCGGGGGTGGATGGGGCAAACTGAGGGGGAACGGCTGCGGCAATGCTGCGGCTGCACACACAAAGTCAACGTGCAAGTGAGGGTGCCATGGCTGATCTCTACCCCGTCGATCCGCAGTTCGCCGCCAAGGCGCGTATCGACAAGAACTCCTATGAACAGCAGTACCAGGCCTCGGTGTCCGATCCGGATGCGTTCTGGGGCAAGGCCGCCGAGCGGCTGGACTGGTCGCGCAAGCCGACCAGAATCAAGAACGTCAGCTACGACCTGGCCGACTTCCACATCAAGTGGTTCGAAGATGGCGAGCTCAACGCCAGCGTGAACTGCCTGGACCGCCAGCTGGAAAAACGCGGCGACAAGACCGCCCTGCTGTTCGAGCCGGACAGCCCGGATGCGCCGGCCCAGCACGTGACCTATCGCGAGCTGTACGAGCGCACCTGCCGTCTCGGCAACGCGCTGCGCAACCTGGGCGTCAAGAAGGGCGACCGGGTCACCATCTACCTGCCGATGATCGTCGACGCTGCCGTGGCCATGCTGGCCTGCGCGCGCATCGGCGCGATCCACTCGGTGGTGTTCGGTGGCTTCGCACCGAACTCGATCGCCGACCGTGTCAGCGACTGCCAGAGCAAGCTGATCATCACCGCCGACGAAGGCCTGCGTGGTGGCCGGAAGATTCCGCTGAAGGCCAACGTCGATGCGGCGCTGAAGCTGCCCGGCACCAATACCGTGGAAACCGTGCTGGTGGTGCGCCATACCGGCGGCGCGGTAGACATGCAGGCCCCGCGCGACCGCTGGTTCCATGACGTGGTCGACAGCCAGCCGGCCAGCTGCGAACCGGAACCGATGAACGCCGAGGATCCGCTGTTCATCCTCTACACCTCCGGTTCCACCGGCAAGCCGAAGGGCGTGCTGCATACCACCGCCGGTTACCTGCTGTACGCGGCCTACACCCATGAAGCGGTGTTCGACCTGCGCGAGGACGACATCTACTGGTGCACCGCCGACGTCGGCTGGGTCACCGGCCACAGCTACATCGTGTACGGCCCGCTGGCCAATGGCGCGACCTCGCTGATGTTCGAGGGCGTACCGAACTACCCCGATACCTCGCGCTTCTGGAACGTGATCGACAAGCACAAGGTGTCGATCTTCTACACCGCCCCCACCGCCATCCGCGCGTTGATGCGCGAGGGCGAGGAGCCGGTGAAGAAGACCTCGCGCGCGTCGCTGCGCCTGCTTGGCAGCGTCGGCGAACCGATCAATCCGGAAGCCTGGCGCTGGTATTACGAGGTGGTCGGCGACAGCCGTTGCCCGATCGTCGATACCTGGTGGCAGACCGAAACCGGCGGCATCCTGATCTCGCCGCTGGCCGGCGCGATGGATCTGAAACCGGGTTCGGCCACCCTGCCGTTCTTCGGCGTGCAGCCGGCCCTGGTCAACGCCGATGGCGAGATCAAGGACGGCCCGACCGAAGGCAACCTGATCATCCGTGATTCCTGGCCGGGCCAGATGCGTACGGTGTATGGCGACCACCAGCGCTTCATCGATACCTACTTCCGCACCTACCCGGGCAGCTACTTCACCGGTGACGGCTGCCGCCGCGATGAAGACGGCTACTACTGGATCACCGGCCGCGTGGACGATGTGATCAACGTATCCGGCCACCGCATCGGCACCGCCGAAGTGGAAAGCGCGCTGGTCTCGCATCCGAAGGTGGCCGAGGCCGCCGTGGTCGGCTTCCCGCACGACGTGAAGGGCCAGGGCATCTATGCCTACGTCACCCTGGTCGCGGAAGAGGCGCCGAGCGACGAGCTGCAGAAGGAACTGGTCGCCTGGGTGCGCAAGGAAATCGGCCCGATCGCTACGCCAGATCATCTGCAGTGGGCGCCGGGCCTGCCGAAGACCCGTTCGGGCAAGATCATGCGCCGCATCCTGCGCAAGATCGCCGAGAACGCGCCGGACCAGCTCGGCGACACCTCGACCCTGGCCGATCCGTCGGTCGTGGCTTCGCTGGTGGACGAACGCAAGGTCCGTTGATGACGTGAGCGCGAGCACAGGACGCGCCACGAACGTGGCCGGGAGGAGGGACCCGGCCATGTTCAACCCGTCCTGTGCCAGCCATCACACCGCCCTTTTTCCTGATCGATAAGCTCGACCCATGACCACCCTCCTGATTGCCGATGACCATCCGTTGTTCCGCGAAGCCCTGCGGGGTGCCGTGCAGCGGGTCATTCCGGGCGTTCAACTGTTCGAGGCCGACAGCGTGGAAGCGTTGTATGCACTGGCCGACCAGCACAACGACGCCGACCTGGTCCTGATGGATCTCAACATGCCCGGCGCACAGGGCTTCAACGCGCTGGTGCACATGCGCTCGCTGCATCCGCACCTGCCGGTGGTGGTGGTCTCCGCACGCGAAGAAGCCACGGTGATGCGTCGCGCACTCGACCACGGCGCACTGGGCTTCATTCCGAAGTCCGCTGATTCGGACACGATCGGCCATGCGCTCGGCACCATCCTCGATGGCGAGACCTGGGCGCCGCCGGAAGCACACAACGTGCCGCCGACCGGCAGCGAAGAACGCGAAGTCGGCCAGCGTCTGCGCGAGCTGACCCCGCAGCAGTTCCGCGTGCTGCAGATGCTCGGCGCGGGCCGCTTGAACAAGCAGATCGCCTACGACCTCAACGTCTCCGAAGCAACGATCAAGGCGCACGTCACCGCGATCCTGCGCAAGCTGGGCGTGACCAACCGCACCCAGGCGGTGCTGATGGCCGGCAAGCTGGCGATCGACGACGACGCCATCGTGCTGCCGCCGGAAGAAGACTGATCGTGACGAACTTTGGAGCCGAGCATGGGCTCGGCTCTACAGACTTCATGATGCATTTGTAGAGCCGAGCCCACGCTCGGCTGCTCTTCATCCGAGTACCGAATCAGCCCAGCAAGGGCCATCGACTCCAGGCATACGGGTACTCCCCAATGCACGTAGCCAGTCCAGCGCGCACCGGATTGGCCGCAATGTAGGTCGCCTGCGTGCGCAGGCATTCATCACTGCGCAGTGCATGATCGTAGTACCCCGGCTGCCAGATCGGCGCGTTGGCATCAACGCGCCTGCCGACGGACCTTCCACTCCTGGACTTCAGGATCTGCATGCAGCCGGCTAGCGTGCCGGTACGTAGTTCGAACAGCCAATGCAGATGATCCGGCATGACCACCCAGGCGAGGGATAAGGTCCGACCGGTCCGCTCAACGGTGCGCAATGCCTCTATCAACAGCTCAACGTTGGCCTTGCCACTGAACCAGGGGCGACGCGCATGCGTCACCGTGGTAAGCGCATAGGCATTGCCAGTATGCGACCAGCGACCATAACGGAGTGCGGGACTGGCCATACGGGAAGACTACGGCGCAGCAGAGGATCTCTACATCAGCGAAATGCTGCGCTGCATGTCAGCCATTGCCCCAATGTAGAGCCGAGCCCATGCTCGGCAGCTTCATACGTCAGCCGAGCATGGGCTCGGCTCTACAGGTATCCCTGCTTACGCGACACCGTGCAGGTGTTCGTACAGGATCGTCGCACCGATGATCACCAGGATCACGCCACCGATGATTTCGGCGCGCTTGCCGACCATGCTGCCGAGCACGCGGCCCAGCATGATGCCGGCGGTGACCATGGTCAGCGTGCACAGGCCGATGACTGCGGCCATCACCCCGATATGCACGTCCATGAAGGCCAGGCCGATGCCGACTGCCATCGCGTCGATGCTGGTGGCGAAACCGGTCAGTGCCAGCTTCCAGAAGCCATGGTGCTGCGCCGGATCTTCATCGTCCTCGCCGTTATCCGGACGCAGGCCGTTGTAGATCATGTGGATGCCCAGCGCGCCGAGCAGGCCGAAGGCGATCCAGTGGTCGAACGCTTCCACGTACTGCAGAGCGGCACGGCCGAGCAGCCAACCGATGATGGGTGTGATCGCCTCGATGACGCCGAAGATGATGCCGGCGCGCAGCGCATCACGGAACACCGGCTTGCGCATGGCTGCACCCTTGCCGATCGCAGCGGCGAAGGCATCGGTGGACATGGCAAAGCCGATCAGGAGGATCGAAATGGGGGACATTGGCGGCTGCTGAGGTCGGGCAAGGACGGACGCACGGCCTGCGCTCGCGCCCAACCTGATGTTGCGCGCGCGGGCCGCTGGTCTCGCCAACCATCATGGTTGTCCACGCCACGGCGCACTGGCCGAGTATGTTGACGTGGACGATTCCTGCGTAGGAATCCGGCTACTCCCCAAGGGGACGCGAAGCTTAGCACCGCGATCTGCGCGTGGCGCATTTCCAGCGAAACGCGCAGGCAGGGCTGGTTTTTATAGCGAAGGCTATATATGAGCCGCGCTTCGCGCAGGAGCCGAGCATGGGCTCGGCTCTACAGTTGCCCATCAGGCATCGCCGTTCCGGGTATCCCGCAGTGCGCCCAGGAACGCGCGCAGCGACGCCGGCTTGATCGGCTTGGTCAACAGGCGATAGCCTCGCTCGCGCGCCATCCGCTTCAGTTCATCGCGGCCATCTGCGGTAAGCAGCGCACCGGGCAACGGATAGCCCGCCGCCTCACGCAATGCCACCAGCGCATCCAGGCCATCCATGCGATCGTGCAGGTGGTAGTCCACCAGCATCACCTGCGGACGCTCGGCGATCTTCTGCAGCGCCTGGTCCACCGTCGATGCGGTGATCACCTGCACCTGCCAACGCCCCAGCAGCGCGCGCATGCCATCGAGGATCTCCTCGTCGTTGTCCACGCACAGCACGCGCAGGCCCGCCAGCGAATCGCTGCGGACCGGCGGTGCCGTCGCCGCCAGGGTGACCGCATCGGTATATCCCGGCAGTGGCGCCACCCGCGGCAGGATGATCGAGAACATCGAACCACTGCCGACCCGGCTGCGCGCGTTCAAGCGATGATCGAGCAGGCGCGAGATGCGCTGGCAGATCGACAGGCCCAGTCCCAGGCCCTGCTCGCCCCAGTCGAACGGCTGCTGGTAGCGATGGAACTCGTCGAAGATCTGCCGCATGTGATGCTCGGGAATGCCGGGGCCGGTATCCCACACCTGCAGTTCCACTTCATCGCCGCGCTGGCGCACCGCCAGCACGATGCGGCCCTGCCGCGTGTAGCGCAGCGCATTGGCAAGGAAGTTCTGCAGTACACGGCGCAGCAGGCGACGGTCGCTGCGCACCCAGGTGGTACGCGCGAACAGATCCAGGCGCAGCCCACGTCCGGCCGCAACCGGTGTGTACTGCGCGGCCAGCTCGCGCATCAGCGCACTGACATCGAATTCGCCGATCACCGGATGCAGGCCGCCGGCATCCAGCCGCGACACGTCCAGCAGGCCATCCAGCAGCTCCTCGGCCGCGCGCAGCGACGCATCCACGCGTTCGGCCAGATGCCGTTGCTCGTCGCTGACATGATCGCTGTCGCGCAACGCCGATGCGAACAGCCGCGCAGCGTTCAACGGCTGCAGCACGTCATGGCTGATCGCGGCCAGGAAACGGGTCTTCGACTGCTGCGCGACTTCCGCAACATGCGAGCGCTCGGCCACGCGCTGCTCCAGCGTTTCGTTGGCTTCCAGCAGCGCGCGTTCGGCGTGCTTGTAGTCGGTGATGTCGTTGTAGCTGGTGACATAGCCGCCGCCAGGCAGTGCCTGGCCACGCATTTCGATCACCTTGCCGTCGCTGCGGGTGCGCTCGAACACATGCGGCGAACCGGCGCGCATGTAGCCGATGCGGCGGTTGATCTGCAGTTCGATATCGCCCTCGCCCAGCTCACCACGCTCGGCGTTGTAGCGGATCAGATCGGCCACCGGGCGACCCACGTAGAGCATGCCGTCGGGGTAGCCGAACATGTCCTGGTAGCGGCGGTTCCAGGCGGTCAGGCGCATGTCCGGGTCGACCACGCTGACCCCGGCGCTGATGTTTTCCAGGGTGGTCGACAGGATCTCGCGATTGAAGCGCAGTTCCTGTCCCGCTTCGTCCAGCACCGCCACCACTTCGCCCAGGTCCATGCCCGAACCGCGCAGCAGGCTGGTGAGCAGCAGGCGCGCGGAGGCCGCGCCGATCGACGCGGCCAGCAGGCGTTCGGTGAACTGCACCCATGGCCGGTCAGCCGGTGCCGAGGACTGCAGCTCGCGCCCCAGCGACTGCGCCTGTTCGAAGAACGAGCGCCGCGCATGGCGTTCACCGACCACACGCGAGGCCAGCGCCAGCAGATCGCCGACGTGCACGTGACCCGGCCACCCGCCCGCCACTGAAGGCCGCTCGGCATAGGGATCGAGGAAGGGTGCAGCACGCAGGCGCTCATCCACGCCCGGACGCCAACGCGCCGATACCAGCATCATCGTCGCCGCGTTGACCAGCAGCGACCAGAACGTGCCATGGGTCAGCGGGTCCCAGCCGGTCATGCCGAACAGCTGCTGAGGCCGCAGCCAATCGATGCCGAACGGACCATGCTGCACCCAGCCCGCATCCATCCAGCCGGCCATCGTCATCGCCGGCAGCAGCAGGGTGTACAGCCAGGTGGCGAAGCCGAGCAGCATGCCGGTCTCCACGCCACGACGGCTGGCGCCGCGCCAGTACAGGCCACCGATCAGGCCCGGCGCGAACTGCGCTACCGCGGCGAAGGCCATCAATCCATAGGAGGCCAGCGTGCTGTCGTTGCTGCTGCTGCGGTAGTAGCTGTAGGCCATCAGCGCCAGCAGCAGGATCGCCAGGCGGCGGATCCACAGCACGCGCGAGGCAACATCCGCCGCTTCCTGGTGATCGCCACTGCGACGCAGCAGCACCGGCATCACCAGGTCGTTGCTGACCATCGTCGCCAGCGCGATGGAAGACACGATGACCATGCCGGTGGCGGCGGAGAAGCCACCGATATAGGCGATCAATGCCAACGCGTTGCGGCCCTCGGCCAGCGGCAGGGCCAGCACCATCGAGTCATCGGCTACGCCGCTTCCGGTACCGAACAGGCTGACGCCGGCGGTGGCGATCGGCAGCACCATCGCCGAGATCAGCACCAGGTAGCCACCGAACATCCAGCGCGCGCGGCGCACATCGCGCACGTCGCCGCACTCGACCACCGCCACGTGGAACTGGCGCGGCAGGCAGATGATGGCCAGGAAACTTAGCAGGGTCTGCGAGAGGAAACCCACCGGTGGCAGGCCGGTGAACAGCGTATGCACCGACTCCACCACCGCTTCGTTGCGGTCGCTGAGCCAGACATAGGCGAACACGCCCACCGCCACCATCGCCACCAGCTTGATCACCGATTCCAGCGCGATCGCCAGCATCATGCCGTGGTGGTGTTCGGTGGCATCGACCTGGCGGGTGCCGAACAGGGTGGCGAACAGCGCCATCAGCAACGCCACATACAGGGCTGGATCGCTGAAGAACCCGGTCGGCCCGGTGTTTCCGGTCAGTACCTGCAGGCTCATCGCCACCGCTTTGTACTGCAGGGCGAGGTAGGGAATGATGCCGATCAGCGCGATGATCGCCACCAGCGCCGCCAGCCGCCGCGAGCGGCCGAAGCGCGAGGAAATGAAGTCGGCGATGGAGACCACGTTCTGGCTGCGCGCGATCAGCGCCAGGCGCTCGATGATGCGCCAGCCGAACAACAGCAGCAGCAGCGGGCCGATGTAGATCGGCAGGTAGCCCACGCCGTTGCGCACGGCGGTACCGACTGCGCCGTAGAAGGTCCACGACGAGCAGTACACGGCCAGTGCCAGGCTGTAGACGACCGGTCGCAGCCACGGCCGGTCCGGGTACATCGGCCGACGGTCGCCCCACCACGCCACGCCGAACAGCAGCGCGGCGTAGGCAACCGAGACCAGCAGCAGGATCCAGCTGGAGACCAAGCGCGTGTTTCCGTCAGAGCAGGGGCCAGTAGATCACGACCGTTGGTCGTGATGGTAGGTCACGCCGGTGGCCCGCAAGGGTGGGCACCCACCAGGAAACGGTGGGCACCTACCGGGTACCGGCCTTATTCCGCTGGAACGCCCATTTCCTTCAGCAGCTCGGGTGCCGGGTAGACTTTGGCCAGCAGCCAGCGCAGGTAGCGCATGTCCACGTGCACGGCGCGCTTGTAGCGCGGGTCGAACCACCAGCTGGCACTGACCGACTCCCAGTTGCTGTCGAAGTTCAGGCCGATCAGTTCGCCCTTGGCGTTGAGCACCGGCGAGCCGGAGTTGCCGCCGGTGGTGTCCAGGTTGGTCAGGAAGTTGACCGTCTGCGTCTTCAGCGCGGGATCGGCGGTGCTGCCGAAGTCCCCCTTTGCAATCGCGGCCAGCAACGGCTTGGGTGCATCGAACGGATAGGCGTTGGTGTTCTTCTCGACGATGCCGGCCACGGTGGTCACCGGCGAGTACGTCACGCCATCACGCGGGTGCAGCGCCTCGACCTTGCCGTAACTGATGCGCAGCGTGCGGTTGGCATCCGGATACACCGCACGGCCCTGCTTGGCACGCCAGGCGAACAGCGCCTGCATGTAGGCCGGGCGCAGACGCAGCTGTTCGCCTTCGCGGGTCTTGCTCTCGTTCTCGATGCGCAGCTGCGCGGCCACCAGCGGGCCGGCCACGGCGATCAGCGGGTCGGCGGCGAGCGCCTTGCCTTCGCGGGCAGCGGCGAAACGGGACAGACGCTGCGCTTCATCACCCAGCTGGGTGCCGGCGTACAGCGTGTCCAGTGCCTGCGCCAGCTGTGCCGGGGTACGGCCGAACGCCGTATCGAACTCGGCCACGCGCTGCGCATCCGGCAGCTGCTGGTAGCGGGTCAACAGGGTGGACAGCAGCGCCTTCTCGACCTCGGGTGCATAGCGACGCTGCACCTGCTTCAGCACGCCCTCGATCATCGCCTGGTCGCGCTGCTGGTAGCCGGTCTCGCGCTGCGCGTCCGGCTTGGCCGATTCAATGCGCAGGCGTTCCAGCAGCAGCGCCGAGCGCAGCAGCTGGCTCTGGCCAGCCATCTGCTCCAGCAGCAGGTCGCGCTCGCCCACCGCCGCACCCTGCGACAGGTTGGTCAGCAATGCCTTGATGTCGCCCTGGTACTTGCGGTCGGTGGCGGCCAGCATTGCCTGCTCGTCGGTTGCACGCTGCGCCTTGGCATCACTTCGCAGCAGGCCTTCCAGCTCACCGGCGGCACGCTTGCGGTTGTTCTTCAGCGACTGCAGCTGCGAGGCGTAGCGGGTACGCGCCTGCGCGTCCTTGGCACTGGCTGCGTCGATGGTATCGATCATCTGCTGGAACACCGACACCCGGCGCGGCAGCACGGTATCGATCTGGCCCGCGAATTCGGCGGCGGTGCGATGGCGGTAGGTGATGCCCGGGTAACCGGCCAGCATCGCGTAGTCACCCTCCTTCGGGCCTTCCACCGACATCTGCAGGTGCGCCGGGGCCTGGTAGGGCACGTTTTCCTTGCTGTAGGCGGCCGGCTTGCCGTCCTTGCCCACGTAGGCGCGCAGCAGGGTGAAGTCGCCGGTGTGGCGCGGCCACATGAAATTGTCGATCTCATCGCCGTAGTTGCCGATCGCGCGCGGCGGCGCATAGACCAGGCGCACGTCGCTCAGTTCCAGCTGGGCGATGCGGTAGAAGTCGGTGCCGTAATACATGTTGGCCACCGAGCAGCGCACGCTGCCGTCCTTCTCGCACTCGGCCACGATCTGCTTGCTGGCCGCATCCACCGCGTCGAAGTACGCGCGGCCGGTCTTGCCCCGGGCCTGCGCCAGCACCTGGTCGGTCACCTTGTCGAAGCCGACGGTGACCAGCACGCGGAAGTCCGGATTGGCCGGGCGCTCATCGGCGCGGCCCTTGGCGATGAAGCCGTCGTTGATGAAGTTGTGCTCGGGCGAGCTGTTGTACTGGATCACGCCCATCGCCACGTGGTGGTTGGTCAGCAGCAGGCCATCGGCCGAGACGAACGAGCCGGTGCCACCACCGGCACGCACGACCGCACTCAGCGGCGGCGCCGTCACGTTGGCCAGATCGGCCGGGTTGCCCTTGAAACCGGCCGCCTGCAGCGGCTTGGCCAGCTCCGGCAGCTGGGTCGGCATCCACATGCCTTCATCGGCGTGGGCGCCGGCGGCGAGGGTCAGGCCCAGGGCCAGGGCGGTGGGGAGGGCTTTGCGTGGCGACATGAGGCAATCCGGTACGACAGAACAGCCCGGGACCATAGCCGCTGGGGGCGGATGGGGCAACGGCCGATGGTTGGGGGCCTGACAGGTAGAGCCGAGCCCATGCTCGGCTGCTCTTCCGTCAGTCCGCGCTGCGCGCGGAAGCCGAGCATGGCTCGGCTCTACAGGGATGCCGCGGCGGGTTATTTTTCCCGCCGCCAGTTCAGCGAACCGCGGTTTTCCACCGTGCTCGATTCCACTTCAACGTCGAAGCCGCGGCGCAGCAGGTACTTCAGCGTGATCACCGAACCGGCACCGACCAGCGACACGCCGTAGCCCACGTACAGCTTGGGCGAAATGTACTTGCCGACGCCGATGACCGAACCGCCCAGCGCGCGCGACTGGCTGACGCCGGCATCGTCCAGGCCCAGCTTGGCACCCAGCTGCGAAGCCAGCAGGCCGCTGCCGGCCGACAGCGCTGCCGATGCGGCGTTCACCTGCTGGGTCTGGTCGCTGCTGGCACCGGTCAGGCTGCGCCCCAGCACCAGGTAACCCAGTGCTTCGGACTGCGACATCGCCGGATCGGACCAGACATCGGCACGTGGCTGCTGCGCCCGCCCGGTCACGTCAATGCCGGCGGTGACATCACCGATCCGGCGCTCGGCGCGGATGTTGATGCGCGGGTCGGACACCGCGTTGTAGTTCCAGTTGAGGTTGCCGCGGGTGATGGTCAGGTCCTGGCCATAGGCCTTGTAGCGGCCACTGACTTCCAGGCCGCCGTTGGCGGTCATCTCGCGGCCGGGCTTGGCCCAGACCTGCATCTTGCCGGTCAGCGCGCCCTTCAGGCCGAAGCCGGTCATTTTCACCTTGTCGCCGAGGCTGACGGTCAGCTCCATGTCCAGCGGCGAAGTCCGCGACTCTTCCGGATCGGCCGGGTCCAGCACCACCACGTCTTCGGACACCGAGGTGCCACGGTCCAGGCGCTCCAGATCGATGTCGGCCTCGGGCACGTGCACCGTTCCGCGCAGCTCCATCGCGGCCTTGGCCAAGGTGAAGTCCAGGTTGGGATTGGCGACGATGCGCAGTTCGCTGGTATTGGACAGCAGCACATTCTCGCCGTGGATCTTCAGCTGCAGCGGCTGTGCATCGCCGAACCAGGACAGGCCGCCGTCGACATACAGCGTGCCCTTGCCCGAATTGGCCTGCGCGGTGATCTTGGCCGAGCCATCAGGCTGAGCAACGAAGCTGCCCTTGCCCTGGTCGAAGGTCAGGCCCAGCGCCGGGAACTCGCCCTTGAAGTTGCTCAGCTGCGCATCACCGCCCAGCGAGGGCTGGCCGCGGGTGCCGCGCAGGCTCACGTGGCCTTCGATCAGGCCGGTCGGACGCACCACGTCCGGCGAGAACAGTTCCAGCCAGTACAGGCGCGACATGTTGAGGTAGAGCTCGCCGTTGAGCGGCGCACTCGGTTCCCAACCGGTCTGCATCTTGGCATCGACGAAGCCGTTGCCCTGGAAGCCCATGCCCAGGTAGCCCTTGATGCTGGCCGGGGTCATGTCCAGCTTCAGCGAGAACTGGTCATAGCGCACCAGCTCGCCACGGTTGGCATCGGCCACGCTGGTGTTGCGGTTCTCGCCCAGGCGGACGCCGCCTTCGGCCGAGCGCACTTCCACGTGCCCTTCCCACGCGTTGCCACGCGGACGGATCTGCGCGTCCAGGTTGAGTTCGCCACGCAGGTAGATGCGCCGGCCGGACTGCGGGGGCAACCACGGCTGCACCAGTGCCAGCGGCAACGCATCGCCGCGCACCACCAGCCCTTCGCGCGGCCAGTTGGCGTGCGCGCACAGGGCGCCCCCGGTCGCAGCGCCCAGACAGGTTTCGCCCAGCGTGTAGTTGCTGCCGTTGATCGCGAATGCCGCAGGCGCACGCAGTGCCCACGCATCGCCCTTCACCGGTGCGATGCGCAGCGATGCCAGCTCGCCACGCCATTGCGTGCCCTGCTGGCGCACGCTGCCCTGCAGTTCGATCGCGCCCAGCTCGTTGCGGGTCTGCGCGGCCAGGCGCAGGTTGGAGACACTGCCCTGCGCATCGATGTTCAAGCGCTCCAGCAGCATGCCGGCGTTGACCTGCTGGCCCTGAATCGCCAGCGTGCCACTGTCGCCACGCCACGGCAGCCGGCCCTTGATGCTCAGGCTTTCAGCGCCGTAACCGTCCCAGTTGAGATTGTTGCCGACCAGATCGGCGGTGATGTCCGGCGCATCGCGCGGGCCTTTCACCTGCACCTGGCCACGCAGGCCACCGTCGGCGCCGGGCAGCAGATCGCTCAGCTGCAGCGGTTCGAAGCGCGCATCGATATCCAGGCGGTCGCCGACCTTGCCCGAGGCGGTCACCCGGCTGCTGCCGACGGCCAGTTTCAATTCACCCTGGCCCTGTTCACCCTGCAGGGCGAACTTGCCCTGTGCATCTACGTTGCGTTGGCGCAGGGTGCCCTTCAGCGAGGGCAGGTCCACCGTGGCCTCCAGCGTGCCCGCGGTGCCCGGCGGCGCATTGGCCGGCGGCGGCAGCTGACGGCCCTTGGATGCGAGATTGCCGGACAGACGGCCATCCCAACCCGGCGCGAAATAGCCCGGGTCGAAATCCTTCAGCGTGGCCTTGGCATCCCAGTCCAGCTGCGGTGCCCATGCCACCTTGCCTTCCACCTGCAGCTGACCACCCGGGGTCTGCGCCTGCAGTTCACGGATCTCAGCGGCCTGATCGTTGCCACGCACATCGAAGCGCAGCTGCGCCTTCTGCTTTTCGCGCTCGACATCGGCACGGCCGATCGCCGCCCACGCCTTCAGCGTACCGGCCAGACCGAAGCGCGCTTCCTTCAGCGTCACCGGCACCGGCGAACTACCGGCAGTGTTCGGGTCCGGCGCCGGCACCCAGGTCAGGTTCTGCGCGATCACCGAGAAATTCAGCTTCTGCTGGTCTTCTTCGCTGAAATCAGCGGTACCTTCCAGGCGCGCTTCGCCGCCCAGGCCCTTGACCACCAGCGGTGAGACCTTCAGCACCTGGTCCTGCAGCGACACCACCGACGGCGCCAGCTCCAGTTCCTGCTCACCCTGCTTCACCCGGCCATGCAGGTTGGCATTGCCGCCCTTGCCGGAGGCCGTGAAATCCAATGCCAGCGGCGCGATGGCCGAGCTGGCCAGCGCCGGCGACAACAGCGCAAGGTCCAGCTCGTCGCTGCGCACGGTCGCATTCCAGGTCGGATCGGTGCGGCCATCGAACACCAGCATCGCGTGCAGCGGCTTCGGCGCGCGACCGGCCAGCGCCACTTCCATATGCGCCAGATCACCGCGCGCGACCAGGCCGACCGTGGCCGCAGTCCGACCGCGCGGTGCCGGCAGCACTGCAGTAACGGTGACGTCGGTGTCGTAATCCTTGGCCGGGATGTAGCGTCCCTGGGCAGTGAAATTGCCCATGTCGCTGTCCACGACCAGTTTGCGCGCCTGGAACTCGCCGTTGGCGATCTCGATGCCACCACGCACGCGGCTGATGTCGATCACCGGCTCGTTGGCCTGGCTGATGCGGAAACTGTCGATGGCGATCAAATCGGCCTGGATCGCCAGCGGCATTTCGATCTGCGGCAGCGAATCGGGCCACGACGGCAGCTTGAACGGCTCGTCGCTCTTGGCCAGGTTGAGCGTGGCGTTGGTCAGTTCCAGCTTGTCCAGCAGCAGCTTGCGGCCCAGCAGGGGACGCAGGTCCGGCTCCAGGTGCGCGCGCTCGGCGTGGAAATGGATGTCGTCGTAGCGGAAGTCGACGTTGTAGAGGGTCAGCGGCCCGGCCACCGGGCCATCGACCTTGTCCCAGGTGAAGCTGGCACCCACCGGCAGGCGTGCCACCACCTGCGCCAGCAGCACATCGCGGCCGGCCACCGTCTGCAGCAGCCAGTACACGGCCAGCAGGGCAACCAGCACCAGGCCGACCACGCCCGCGCCGGACCATGCCCAGAAACGGCGACGGCGGTAGAAGCGCACGCGCCGCGGCGGCGTGTTCGGCGACGGAGTCGGTGCGGGCGTGCTCACAGGTCCGCTCCGATGTTGAGGTACAGCTGGAACTGCGAATCCGGGTTGTTCAGGCCGTGCGCGATATCCACCCGCACCGGGCCCACCGGCGATTTCCAGCGCACGCCGAAGCCGACGCCGGTATGCAGATCGATATTGGTATCGAAGGCGCTGCCGGTATCGACAAATACCGCCGCACCCCACGGGCCGCCATTGAAGTAATGCTCGTATTCGGCCGAACCGACCACCAGGTGCTTGGCACCCAGCGCGTACTTGTCGGGTCTAGGCGTACGCGGGCCGACCTCACGGTAGGCATAGCCGCGGATGCTGCGGTCGCCACCGGCGAAGTAGCGCAGGCTGGGCGGCATCGCCACCAGGTCACTGGTCCAGGTGGTGCCGCCTTCGCCGCGCAGGATCAGGCGGTTGCTCGGTCCCACCGGGATGTACCAGCGCAGCACCGCATTGGCCTGCACGAAGCTGGTATCCGAACCGACGCCTTCGACGCCGGCACGTACCGTCGCCGTGCCGCTGATGCCGCTGCGCGGGAACAGCTCGTCGTCCACCTTCACGTAATCGGCCACGATCTGCGGATAGACCAGCGTGGACGTGTTGTAGACCGCATCGGTGAATTCGGTGCCCGAGGCATAGCGCCAGCGCTCGCGCAGCGCGTTGATCGAGGCGATGGCGGTCCAGTTCTCGTTGATCTCGCCGCTGCGGCTGGCGATCAGCTTGAAGTTGCGCAGATCGATGTAGTCGGTCTGCTCGTCGTAGGCACTGGCGGCGAAGGTGTACCAGCCATCAAGCCAGTTGAACGCCGGAATGCGGTAGCTGGTGATCAGGCTCTTGCGTTTCTGCGCATAGTCCAGCTGGGTGTTCATCTTGTGGCCACGGCTGTTCAGGAAGCGCCGTTCAAGGCCACCGCGCACACCGGCGCCACTTTCGCTGCCGTAGCTAAGACCGTAGGAATAGATGCTGCGCTTGGCCCGCGTCAGCTTCACATCGACCGGCACCTCGCCGTTTTCGTCGGCCTGGTCCGGGCGCGGCTGGATGTCGATCACGCTGAAGTAATCGAGCTTGGTCAGCGACTCGCGCAGGCGGTCCAGCTTGCCTTCGTGGAAATAGCTGCCCTGGTCCCAGTACACCAGCGGGTCGAACAGCTTGTCGTCGAAGTAGTTCTGCTCGAAGGTCACCGGGCCCATGTTGTAGCGGCGGCCGCTGTCCCAGGTCAGGTCGATGTCGGCAGCGTTGTCCGCGCGGGTGATTTGTACCTGGCGCTGGGTGTAGTCGGCGTCGAAGTAGCCACGCTCGGCCAGGCGCCGCGTCACGGTGATCTTGCTGGCTTCGTACTGGGTATGCTCGAAGCGCTGACCCTTGCGGGGCTTGAATGCGGTCAGGTCGTCCTGCAGGTACTGGTCGTACATCGCCGGACCGGTGATGTCGATATGCTCGCGGCGCACCAGCACCGGCGGGCCCTTGTCGACATGGATCAGCACGGTGACGTGCTCGTCCTGCCGCGGCGCCTCGACCTTGATCACCGGGTTGTAGTACCCGAACGGCTCCAGTGCCTGGCGGGTCTGCCGCTCGGCCTGCGACAGCAGGTATTCCAGGCGCGACTCGCCCTGCTCCTTGCCGATCGTGTCGAACAACGACAGCGATTCCTGGATGTTCTCGATGATCGCGGCGTCGTCGCCCTTGTCCAATCCCTTGATGTCCACCTTGTCGATGGTGCCGCGCGCATGGGCCACGGAAGTGGCGCAAAGCGAGAGGACCATCAGCGGCAGGGCGTATTTCGTTGGCTGCATGCGGCACAGCATACCGACCGAAGGTGACGATGCGAAATGCATCACGTGTTTCGGGATCGGTTGTTAAGTGGCGGTCAAAATACGCGCCTTTGTGGCGATCATCGCGAGCGCATGCGGAAATGCCGGCATCGTGTGCGATGCCGGCGATGACCCCGATGGACAACATCGGGTAGTGCCGGCCGCTGGCCGGCAGCCACGTCGGTGGGTGCCAAGCTTGCTTGGCACCACATCTCAGCTCGACAGGTGCTCGATCGCCGCGACCTTGCCCAGGCGTTCACCCAGCATCGTCAACAGCGCCAGGCGGTTGCCGCGCAATGCCGGATCCTCGGCATTGACCATCACCCCGTCGAAGAACGCATCGACCTGCGGACGCAGGCGGGCCAGGCGCGCCAGCACGGCCACGTAGTCCTTCTGGTGCAGGCTGGCGCCGGTATCGTCGATGGCTGCAGTCACGGCTTCCGCCAGCGCGCGCTCGGCATCCTCCTGCAGCAGGGCAGTATCGATCTGGCCCGGAATATCGCCTTCGGCCTTGCGCAGGATGTTGCGGATGCGCTTGTTGGCCGCTGCCAGCGCCTCGGCTTCCGGCAGCGCTGCGAAGATCCCGATCGCGTCCAGACGGCGGTCGAAGTCGTACAGCGAGGCCGGCTTCAGCTCGGCCACCGCGTTGAAGTGGCTGGCCGGCACGCCCTTGTCGCTGTAATAGCCCTTCAGGCGGTCGAGGATGAAGTCGTACAGCTCAGCCACGTCGGCCTGCACGTTGCGCGCGGCCAGCCCGGCATTGGCGCTGGCCAGCAGCGCGCGCAGGTCCAGCTCGAAGCCGCTTTCGATGATCGTGCGGGCCAGGCCCAGCGCGTTGCGGCGCAGGGCGAACGGGTCCTTGTTGCCGGTCGGCTTCAGGCCCGCGGCGAAACCGCCGGCCAGGGTGTCCACACGCTCGGCGATCGCCAGCACCTTGCCCAGCGGCGACAGCGCGATGTCATCACCACCGAAGCGCGGCTGGTACGCTTCGTCGATGGCCAGCGCCACCTCCGGCGACTCGCCACCGACCACCGCGTAGTGGCGGCCGGCGATGCCCTGCAGTTCCGGGAATTCGTTGACCATGCGCGACTGCAGGTCGTTCTTGGCCAGCTGCGCGGCACGCTTGGCCAGCACCGGGTCAGCCCCCACCTGCGCGGCGATCACCTCGGCCAGCGCCGCCACGCGCGCGACCTTGTCGGCCACGCTGCCCAGCTTGGCCTGGTAGGTCACCGTCTTCAGGCCCTCGCCCATCGCCTCCAGGCCCTGCTTCAGGTCTTCGTCGAAGAAGAACTTGGCATCGGCGAAGCGCGGGCGGATCACGCGCTCGTAGCCCTTGGCCACTTCGGCCACGTCCTTGGACTCGATGTTGGCGATGCCGATGAACTTCTCGGTCAGCTTGCCGCCGTCATCCAGCACCGGGAAGAACTTCTGGTTGATCTCCATCGTCTCGATCAACGCTTCCTGCGGTACCGCCAGGAACGCGCGCTCGAAGCTGCACAGCACTGCCGACGGCCACTCGACCAGGTTCACCACCTGCTCCAGGTTGTCCTCGGTGATCCGCGCGCTGCCACCGGCGGTGGCGGCAGCGGCTTCAACCTCGGCAACGATGCGCTGGCGACGCTCGGCCGGATCGACCAGCACGAAGGCGGCGCGCAGCGATTCGACATAGTCCTGCGGCTGGGTCAGCCACACGGTCTTGTCGTGCAGGAAGCGGTGGCCGCGGCTCATGCGGTCGGCCTTCAGGCCGAACAGTTCGGCCTCCACCACCTCACCGCCGTGCAGCAGCACCAGCCAGTGCACCGGGCGGGCGAAGCCCCAGCTGTGGTCGCCCCAGCGCATCGGCTTGGGAATGGGCATGCCGGCAATGGCCTCGCGCAGGATCTCCGGCAGCAGCGCAGCGGTGCGCGCACCCGGGGTCACCGCACGGTGCACGAAGCGCTCACCCTTGTTGTCGCTGGTCTTCTCCAGCGCGGTCCAGTCGATCCCGGCCTTGGCCGCGAAACCCTGCAGCGCCTTGGTCGGCTGGCCTTCGGCGTCCAGCGCGATGTTCAGGTACGGGCCCAGCACTTCGCTGTGCTGTTCCGGCTGTTCCAGGCCAACGCCCGGCAGCAGCACGGCCAGGCGGCGCGGGGTCGACAGCGGGCGTGCATCGCCCAGCTCCAGTTCGACGCCGCGCTTGCGCAGGCCATCGACAACACCGTCGAAGAAGGCCTGGGCCAGGCCCGGCAGCGCCTTGACCGGCAACTCTTCGGTGCCCAGTTCAATCAGCAGGGGAGACAATTGGCTCATCGGTTCGATCCTGTGGTGGGGGCGCAGCGCGCGACGCGGCCGGCGCCCCTGGGGTAGTAGGTGAAACGCGTGATGGGAGAACGGGCCGTCAGGCCTTCTTCGCGCCCGGGAAGCCCAGCTTCTCGCGCTGCTCGTAGTAGGCCTTGGCCACCGCCTGCGCCAGCGCGCGCACGCGCAGGATGTAGCGCTGGCGTTCGGTCACGCTGATCGCTCGGCGCGCATCCAGCAGGTTGAAGGTGTGGCTGGCCTTCATCACCTGCTCGTAGGCCGGCAGCGGCAGGTTCACTTCCACCAGCTTCTGCGCTTCACGCTCGCAGGCGTCGAAGCGGTGGAACATTTCTTCCACGTCGGCGTATTCGAAGTTGTAGGTGCTCTGCTCCACCTCGTTCTGGTGGTAGACGTCGCCGTAGGTCACTGGCTGCCCGTCCGGGCCGTAGGTCCACACCAGGTCGTAGACGTTGTCGCAGTTCTGCAGGTACATGCACAGGCGCTCGAGACCGTAGGTGATCTCGCCCAGCACCGGCCGGCACTCCAGGCCGCCAGCCTGCTGGAAGTAGGTGAACTGGGTCACCTCCATGCCGTTGAGCCAGACTTCCCAGCCCAGGCCCCAGGCGCCCAGCGTCGGCGATTCCCAGTTGTCCTCGACGAAACGCAGGTCGTGCACCAGCGGATCGATGCCCACCGCCTTCAGCGAATCCAGGTACAGCTGCTGGATGTTGTCCGGCGCCGGCTTCATCGCCACCTGGTACTGGTAGTAGCGCTGCAGGCGGTTCGGGTTATCGCCGTAACGGCCATCGGTCGGACGCCGCGAGGGCTGCACGTAGGCCGCATTCCAGGTTTCCGGACCAATCGCACGCAGGAAGGTGGCCGGGTGGAACGTACCGGCGCCCACCTCCAGGTCGAGCGGCTGGATGAGCACGCAGCCCTGCTGGGCCCAGAACTGGTTCAGGGTCTGGATCAGGCCCTGGAAGGTGATCGGAACGGTCGGGGTCGCGGACATGCGGACGAGTCTTGGCCGGCAAAGGGGTGCGCTAGTATAACGGCCGACCTGCGGGGCATTCCGTACCCGGAAGGAGCAGGTGGATGGAACATCGGCTGCCCATGGGCACGCCCGGCGAGCCTGGTGCGGTGCCGTTGCCGCCCGGTCGCCTGCAGTTCGAACAGGTTGCGGCGGCCCTGCTGGCCGATGGCGTGGTGGCTGCGCACGAGCGCGAGCGCATCCGTTTTTCCGCGCAGGGCGCCCGCAATGCCAGTGAAGTACATCCGCTGGTGCTGCTGTCCAACCTCAAGCTGGCCGCAAGCGACGGCGGCGACCTCAATCTGGAACGCCTCACCGAGTGGCTGGCCCAGCGCACCGGCAGCCGCTACCTGCGCATCGATCCAACCCGCGTCGACGTCGCTTCGGTCACCGCCGTGGCCTCGCACGCCTATGCCCGCCGCCATCGCTTCCTGCCTCTGGCGGTGGATGGCGAACGCGTGCTGGTGGCCACCAGCGAGCCGCTGGCACAGGAATGGCTGCGCGACCTGCAGCACCTGACCCGGCTGCGCATCGAGCTGGCGGTGGTCAATCCGCTCGACCTGCACCGTTACACCATGGAATTCTTCGGCGTCACCCGCTCGGTGCGCGGTGCCCGTGGCGACGTGCGTGGTGAGGCCAACACCACCCTGCCCAGCTTCGAGCAGCTGGTCGAACTGGGCCGTACCGGCGACGTCAATGCCGACGACCAGCACATCGTGCACATCGTCGACTGGCTGCTGCAGTACGCCTACGAACAGCGCGCGTCGGACATCCACCTGGAGCCCCGCCGCGACATGGGCCGTATGCGCTTCCGCATCGACGGCGTGCTGCACAAGGTGTTCGAAGTGCCGCCGGCTGTGATGACCGCCGTGGTCAGCCGCATCAAGGTGCTGGGACGCATGGACCTGGCCGAGCGCCGACGCCCGCAGGATGGCCGCATCAAGACCCGCTCGCCCGGCGGCCGGGAAGTGGAAATGCGCCTGTCGACCATGCCGACCGCCTTCGGCGAGAAGTGCGTGATGCGCATCTTCGACCCGGAAGCGGCCTTCAAGAGCATCGACCAGCTCGGCTTCAGCCCGCAGGAAGCGGCCGGCTGGACCGCCCTGGTCGAGCGCCCGCACGGCATCGTGCTGGTCACCGGTCCGACCGGTTCGGGCAAGACCACCACCCTGTATTCCACCCTGAAGCGGCTGGCCACGCCCGACGTCAACGTGTGCACGGTGGAAGACCCGATCGAGATGATCGCGCCGGAATTCAACCAGATGCAGGTGCAGACCAACATCGATCTGGACTTCGCCAGCGGTGTGCGCACCCTGCTGCGGCAGGACCCGGACATCATCATGATCGGCGAGATCCGCGACCTGGAAACCGCGCAGATGGCGGTGCAGGCCTCGCTGACCGGCCACCTGGTGCTGTCCACCCTGCACACCAACGATGCGCCCTCGGCCATCACCCGCCTGCTCGACCTGGGCGTACCGCATTACCTGCTGTCATCCACCGTCAACGGCATCCTCGCCCAGCGCCTGGTGCGCACGCTGTGCCCGCACTGCAAGCAGCCGCACACCCTCGGCAGGGCCGATTGGGCGGTACTGGCTGATAGCGAAGCTGCATATCCAGATGCCGCCACGCCCTGTCGGCCGGTCGGTTGCCTGGAGTGCCGGCGCACCGGATTCCTCGGCCGCATCGGCCTGTATGAGTTGCTGCCATTGGGCTCGCGCCTGCGCGGGCTGATCCGTGCGGACATGGATCTGGCCGGTTTCAACCGTGCCGCGCGTGCTGAAGGAGTGCGAACCCTGCGCCAGGCCGGGCTTGAAAAGGTGGCACAGGGGCTGACTACAATCGAGGAAGTCCTGTCAGTACTGCCTCCCCCGGATGAATCCAGCGCCCTTCCTGATCCTTGAAACCGGCCGCCCCGTGCCGTCACTGCGCCGCTACGGGCGCTTTCCGCACTGGATCCGGGTGGCCGCCGGCCTGGAAGAACACGAGACCGTCGTGGTCGACGTCGAGCATGGCGCCGACCTGCCCGATCCGCGCGACTTCGCCGGCGTGCTGGTGACCGGCTCGGCCGCCTTCGTCACCGACCATGCCGAATGGAGCGAACGCAGTGCCGCCTGGCTGCGGCAGACCGCGCACGACGACGTGCCGGTGTTCGGCATCTGCTACGGCCACCAGCTGCTGGCCCACGCGCTGGGCGGCGAAGTGGCCTACAACCCCGCCGGGCGCGAATCGGGAACGATTGAACTGGCACTCGACCCGCAGGCCGCGCAGGACCCCTTGTTCCAGGGCCTGCCGAGCCACTTCGCGGCCCATGCCACCCATCTGCAGACCGTGCTGCGCGTACCCGAAGGCGCCGCCGTGCTGGCACGCTCGCCGCTGGATGGCTGCCACGCCTTCCGCTGGGGCCGCCAGGCCTGGGGCGTGCAGTTCCATCCGGAATTTGCCACCCACCACATGCGTGGCTACGTGCGCGCACGCGCCGACTGCATCGGCCGACACGGTGGTTGTGCGCGCAGCATCGAGCGCGCGGTCAGCGCCGCCCCGCTGGCCCGCCAGCTGTTGCGGCGCTTTGTCCGCCAGGCCCGGCTGTCTTCAGCCCAGCCGGTGGCAAAACAGGGATAATCGGCGGCACGGGCACACCGCCCGGCCCCTCCTGTCCCTCCCCGGATGTCCATGAAAGAGATTCGCAAGCTGCCAGCCTCGGCGGGCGCCCAGTGGTTGCTGGATACGTTCTCGCTGTATCGGCGTGCGCCGCTGCAGCTGGCCCGGATCGGCCTGACCTGGCTGCTGGTGAACTGGGTGGTCACCCTGCTGGGGACGATGCTGCCCGGCACCGCCGGCCTTGCCCTGCAGATGATGACGCTGGTGATTTCACCGGTGATGTTCGGCGGCATGCTGTACGCCATGGGTGAGATCGACCAGGGCCGTCCCGGCCTGGCCACCCATCTGCTGCAGCCGATCCGCGACCGCCGTGTCAGCCACCTGCTGGTGCCGCTGGCGATCCAGGTGCTGGCCGTGCTGCTGCTCGGTGCGCTGCTGTACCTGATGATCGGCCGCGAGGGCTTCACCGCCTTCAGCGACACCATGACCAAGATGCAGGAACTCGGCCGCAGCGGGCAGCAGATCAGCCCGGAAACCGCCGCCGAACTGGTCGCCAACCTGCCGGCGCAGCGCATCGCGCTGTGGATGCTGCTGGTGTTCTGTACCGCCGTGGCGCTGACCCTGGCGATGTTCACCCAGCCGGCACTGGTGGTGTTCGACCGCCAGAGCGGCATGCACGCGCTGCGCCTGAGCCTGCAGGGCTGCATCGAGAACATCGGCGCCACCGCCGTGTTCACCGTGCTCGGCCTGATCGCCGCGTTCTGCGTCTATGTGCTGTTCGTGATCGTGGTCCAGCTGGGCATGCTGATCGGCGGCCCGCTGGCAGCGGCATTCATCGCGCAGCTGGTGTTCACCACGGTGCTGATGCCGCTGTATGTCGGCGCGGTCTATGCGGCCTGGAAGCAGATGTTCGTGCATCGCGGCAGCCGAGGCGCACCGCCGGTGCCGCAGTCACCGCCTGCCAACGACGTCTTCCACGCCTGATCGAAAAAGGGGACGGAGGGGATTAAGTCGTTTGTGGCACAAACGACTTAATCCCCTCCGTCCCCTTTTGTTTTTCAGGCAGCAGGCTTCTTGACCACCGAAGACGGTACCAGCCAGCGCGCGGCGTGGATGCCCAGCTCGTACAGCAGGCACATCGGGATCGCCAGCATCAGCTGCGACACCACATCCGGCGGAGTCAGGATCGCAGCGAGCACGAAGATGCCGACGATCGCGTAGCCGCGCCCTTCCTTGAACTGCTGCGGCGTGATCCAGCCCAGCAGCACCAGGATCACCATCGCCACCGGCAATTCGAAACTGCCGCCGAAGGCGAAGAAGATCGCCAGCACGAAATCCAGGTAGGCGTTCGCATCCGGCGTAATCGCGATCACTTCCGGGCTGAAGGTAGTGAGGAAGTGGAAGACCGCCGGCAGCACCAGGAAATAGGCGAAGGCGCAGCCGGTATAGAACAGCAGCACCGACGAGACCAGCAGCGGCATCGCCAGGCGCTTCTCGCGTGCATACAGGCCCGGCGCGACGAAGGCCCACAGCTGGTACAGCAGCCACGGCACGGCCACGAACAAGGCCACGAAGAACGTCAGCTTCAACGGCGCGAAGAAGGCGCCGGCCGGGTTGGTGGCGATCATCGTCTGCCCGTTGGGCAACTGCGAGATCAGCGGCTCGGCCAATGCGTTGTAGAGCTTCTGGGTGAACGGCAGCAGGCCCAGCAGAACCACGCCCAGCCCCAGCAGCGCACGCACCAGGCGCGCGCGCAGTTCAACCAGGTGTTCCACCAGCGAGCTTTCGCCGAAGTCGTGTTCGCTCATGACGGGCGCTCCGTGCGGGCAGGCGCTTCGGCCGCGGCATCAGCAACGGCATCGCCTGCGGGTTCGACGGTGGTGGGCGCATTGGCAGCACCTTCCGCCGAAGCCACAACCGGCCCGGTCGCCTCCACCAGATGGGGGGGCTGTTCGGCCGGTGCCGGTGCACGCACCTGCTGCGCCAGCGTGTCGCTGTGCTGTTGCATCTGCTCGGCCTCGCGGCGTACGGCTTCGCCGCTGGCACGCAGCTGGTTCTCGGTGTCCTGCATGCCCTGGCGCACGTCCTGCATCTGCCGCTTGATGTCTTCGGCCTGCAGTTCGCGTTCCAGTTCCTGCTTGACCGAATCCCATTGATTACGCGCGCGGCGCACCCACAGCCCGGCGAAGCGGGCCGCCTTGGGCAGGCGCTCAGGTCCGAGCACCACCAAGGCGACAACCGCGATCACCAGCAGTTCGCTGAAGCCGATATCAAACACCGCAACCGCTCCGGATCAACGCGCGTTGCGGTCGTGCTCGTCCTGCGCGGTGCGCGAGGCGTCCTGGCTGCGCGACTCATCGCCCAACTGTGCGTTCGGCTTGTCTTCGTCGTGCATGCCCTTCTTGAATTCCTTGACCGCCGAGCCGAGATCCTTGGCACCACTGGTCAGGCGCTTGGTGCCGAACACCAGCAGGACGATGGCGAGTACGACCAACCAATGCCAGATGCTGAAACTGCCCATAAGTCGCTCGTTACGTTAGTGATCAGATTGCCGAGCATAGCGCACCGGCTGTAAGCCGGCGCGCGTGACGAAAGTCAGTTGTTGCCCAGCGTTTCAGTGCGGATTTCACCGTCATTGACCGGCTGGAAACCCTGCTGGGCCGGCGGCGGGGTCTGCGGCACGGCCTGCAGCGGCGCCGTGGTCGCTTCAACCGGTGCCGCAGGTGCTGCCTGAACAGGCGCCGGGGCGGGCGCTGCAGCGGCGGCCGGACGCGGTGCGTCATTGCCACCGTTGCGGTTGTTGCGCGCCGCGTAGGTCGCCTCTTCCAGGCGATCACGGAAAGCGACCACATCCATTGACGGCGAGCCAGCCGCGCGTCCCTCGAAGATCATCCGCGGCGTCGTGTTGCTGCCGTAGGCATCGAGATTGGCGGCATCGTCGATCTGCAGGATCGCACCATCCAGGGCAACGCCTGCGAACAGGCCACGGGCGCGCGACCACGACCAGATCTCAGCCTTCAACTGGCCATCGGTGGCGGCGGCGGCATTGCGGCCCACCGGACCGGCGGCCACACCGGCATCGGCGCCGAGGGTGAACTTGCCGTTGACGAGGTTGTCCAGGCTGCGGTCGTTGCGGAACACCAGCACCACGTCGGAGGACTGCACGCCAGCCTGGAAGCCGATGCTGCCGCCGGTGAGCTTGATGAATACCGGGTTGGACCACGCACCGTTGGGCATGCGCACCGACATCAGGCCGTGGCCACGGCGTCCGCCGATCACCAGACCGGCCTTGATCGTGTCGGGAATGACGATGACCGCGCGGCCTTCGTCGAGCAATTTGTCCGGAATGCCCTGTTCAGGGATTCCCTGGATTTCAGCCAGTACACGCACCGCGTTGCGGGCGCGCTGGTCTTCCTGCGGTCCGGCCATGGCCTGGCTGGACAGCAGGCTGGCGGCGATCAGCAGGGCTTGGATCGGGCGACGCATGGCAGGCTCCAGAAGTCAGTCCATAGGAAGATATAGCAAGTGACTGAAATTAGTAGTGTTGTGATGAATCCCCAATGAGCGTTGCCTGCTCACATTGGCCTCAGCAATGACATCGATGCGAAGCCTGCATACCGACGTGACGATGGAATCGGCGACAATAGCGCCCATGCTCGATGCACCCGATACCGCCGTATTGGCGGTCAACCTAGGCACGCCCGAGACGCCGACGGCTCCCGCTGTTCGTCGTTACCTGGCCGAATTCCTGTCCGACCCGCGCGTGGTCGCGATACCGGCACTGCTGTGGCAGCCTCTGCTGCGCGGCCTGATCCTGCCGCTGCGCAGTGGCCGCTCGGCCGCCAAGTACGCCCAGGTGTGGCTGCCGGAAGGCTCGCCGCTGATGGTCCACACCCGCCAGTTGGCGCAGGCGATGCAGACCCTGCTGCCGACGCTGCGCGTGCGCCACGCGATGCGCTACGGCGAACCGGCGCTGACCACCGAGCTGGATCGGCTGGCCAGCGAGGGCGTGCGCCGCATCGTGGTCTTGCCGCTGTATCCGCAGTATTCGACCACCACCACCGCCTCGGTCGAAGACCGCGTGGATGCGTGGCAGCGCAGGAACCCGCAGGTCACGGTCAGCCTGGTGCAGGATTATTCGATTGATCCGGACTGGGTTGCCGCCGTCGCCGGCTCGATCCAGCGCTATTGGCAGCAGCAGGGTCGCGGCCAGAAGCTGATGTTCTCCTTCCATGGCATTCCGCAGCGCCTTGCCGATGCCGGCGATCCCTATCCGCAGCGCTGCGAGGCCAGTGCACGTGCGATCGCCGCGGCGCTCGGCCTGGGCGCGGACGACTGGCAGATGGGTTACCAGTCGCGCTTCGGCCGCGAACGCTGGCTGCAGCCCTACGCCGAACCCAGCCTGTGGGAGCTGGCAGAGGCAGGGGTGAAACAGATCGACGTCGTCTGCCCCGGCTTTGCCACCGACTGCCTGGAAACGCTGGAAGAAGTCGCGATGGGCTTCACCGAGACGCTGGCCGAACGCGGCGCACAGATGCGCTACATCCCCTGCCTCAACGCTGAACCGGAACACGCCCGTGCACTGGCACGGCTGGCCGTGGCCTCGCTGGCATGACCCTGCAGCCGTTTGAACTGCAGGTCGCGGGCGTCCGCGTGGCCGGCCTGCGCCGTGCGGGCGACGGGCCGCGCGTGCTGGCCCTGCACGGCTGGCTCGACAATGCGGCCAGCTTCGTACCGCTGGCGCCGCATCTGCCACAACTGGACCTGGTGGCGATCGACCTGCCCGGACACGGCCACAGCGCACATCTGCCCACCGGTGCGGTGTACACCACGCCGGCGGCGATCACCCATGTACTCGATGTCGCCGACGCGCTGGGCTGGGACCGGTTCACCCTGATGGGCCATTCGATGGGTGCCGGCATCGCCAGCCTCACCGCGGCGGTCAGTGATCGCATCGAACGCCTGGTCGCCATCGAGGCGCTCGGCGGCCTGCGCGGACCGGAAGAGGACACCGCCAGCCGTCTGCGCGAACACGTCGATGCCACCCGAGCACTCGCACGCAAGCAGCTGCGCGTGTTCCCCGATCTGGCCGCACCGATCCGCGCGCGGATGATGACCAACCAGCTCAGCGAAGGCTGCGCACGCCTGCTGGTCGAACGCGGTGTCGAGCCGGTCGAAGGCGGCTATCGCTGGTGCAGCGATCCGCGCCTGATGCTGCCCACCGCAATCCGCCTCAGCGAAGGCCAGATCGACAACCTGCTGCAGGCCATCAGCTGCCCGACCCAGGTGATCTACGCCACGCCTGCGCAGTCGTACTATCCCGAGCCGATGCGCAGCGAGCGCCTGCAGCACCTGCGTGATGGCCGCCTGGCGGTATTCCCCGGCAACCATCATCTGCACATGGAACACCCGGCACAGATTGCCGCGGTCATCGATGCATTCCTGAGCGGAAACGCCAACGCACGCTGACCATCGTCGGCTGCGCGCACTTCACTCTGCGCAAGTGCGGCCGATAGAACGGTAGTGGGCCCCTGCGCCCACAGCACGCAGGCCCTTTGTGCCTGCGGCTCGTTCCTGGTTCTGCAAGGAAGACCGCATGTCCCGTCTGCTGCACCGTCATCCACAGGATGTGGTCACGGTGTCTGTCCTCCGCGTCGCAGCCTGCGCCGCATTCCCTGAATTTCCCGACCCTGCCGTCGTTGCGCTCGTCCGCGCAGCGCGTTGCATGGCCGCTGCCGTCCGTTGATCCAGGAGTTGCCGATGTCCATTGCGTCCTCCCGCCCGCCCGACCAGGGCCGTGTCCCTTATCTGCAACAGCTGGCACAGCGAGGCGATCGTCGCCTGCTGCTGGGCAGCGTCGTGTTTGCGTTGATCGGCCTTGTGCTGGCCGTGCGCGGTACGTCGCTGCCCGCCGCGAGCGCCGTTGCCGCTGCGGTGCTGCCAGCCGCCTGGCTGGGCTGGCGCCAGGCCGGCCATGTGCTCGCGCGCAACGGCCTGGCCGTAGTGCTTTCACTGCAGTTGAGCCTGCTCTGCCATATCAGCGGATTGAATGCCGCATTGCCCATCGCGCTGCTGCTGGGCGTGCTGCTCATCCAGCGTGACCGCATGCCGTTGTGGCTGGCCGGCGCGGTGGGTGTCAGTGCGTTGCTGGCGCCGTTGCTTGATGGGGCGACCGTCCTGCCACCACTGTTGAATGCCACGGCCCTGGCAGTGCTGACGCTGGTGCTGGGGCAGACCGCCGCACGCCTGCGTCAACAGAGCGAAGCGCTGGGTCACGGACCGCACCGCCTGGCCGCACTGGCACGCGACATCGCCACGGGCGCCGACCTCGGCGCACACAGCGATGCACGCAACTACGCACCCGGTTCACTGGCCCACGCGCTGGCCGATACCGCACGTCATGTGCAGGCGCAGCGGGGCCGCGAAGCCGAAGCACATGCCGAGAACGCGCAGATCCGCCAGGCACTGGATGCCTCGCGTACGGCGATGATGATTGCCGACAACGATCACGTCATCCGCTACGTCAACCGCTCGGTGGTGGCGCTGCTGCGCAACCAGCAGGCCACGCTGCGCCAGGCGTTCCCCGATTTCGACGCCGAGCGGCTGGTCGGCAGCAGCATCCATCGTTTCCATGCCAACCCTGACCGCATCCGCGGCATCCTCAACGGGTTGCAGGCGACGCACAACGGCAAGGTGCGGATCGGGCCGGTGCATTTCGCGCAGGTGGTCACCCCGGTGTTCGATGCACAGGGCGCGCGCTTGGGCTTTGCGGTGGAATGGCATGACCGCACCCATGAACTGACGCTGGAGAATGCCGTTGCCGGGATTGTCGATGCCGCCGCGCACGGTGATCTCGAACAGCGCCTGCAGGCCAGCGAAGGCGCCAGCTTCCTCGACGGCCTGACAGGGGGCATCAACCAGCTACTGGACACCCTGGGCAGCACGGTCGACGAAGTTCGGCAAATGCTCTCGGCGATGGCCAACGGCGATCTCGACCGCCGCATGCAGGGCGAGTATCACGGCGCGTTCGCCGCCATCCAGCGCGATGCCAACGCCACTGCCAGCCAGCTCGCACGCATGGTCGGGCACATCCAGCACTGCGCCACCACCATCAGCACGGCCGCCAGCGAAATCGCCGCCGGCAACGGCGCCCTGTCCGAGCGCAGCGAACGACAGGCTGCGCATCTGCAGGAAACCGCAGCCTCAATGGAGGAGCTGACCGCCACCGTGCGCCAGAATGCAGCGCATGCGCGTCAGGCCAGTGAGCTGGCCGCCTCCACCCAGGGCGCAGCAAGTGATGGCAACCACGCCATGCAGCGGGTGGTCGACACCATGCAGGCCATCGAAGGCGCGTCGAAGCGGATCGGCGACATTACCGGCGTGATCGACGGCATTGCCTTCCAGACCAACATCCTCGCGCTCAACGCAGCGGTCGAAGCGGCACGCGCCGGCGAGCAGGGGCGCGGGTTCGCGGTCGTCGCCAGCGAGGTCCGCGTGCTGGCGCAGCGATCGGCGGCAGCCGCCCAGGAGATCAAGGTCCTCATCGACGAGGCAGGTCGTCAGGTCGGCGAGGGCGCCCAGTTGGTCGCCGATGCCGGACAACGCATGCAGGGCATCGTCGGCGGCGTGGAGAACGTAAGCCACCTGATGCGCGAGATCTCGGCGGCATCGCAGGAGCAGTCCTCCGGTATCGAGCAGATCAACCAGACGGTGGTGCAGATGGACCAGGCCACACAACAGAATGCGGCCCTGGTGGAAGAAGCCACCGCAGCAGCGCGGGAACTGCAAGCGCAGGCAGGTGAATTGAACCAGGCGGTATCGGTGTTCCGGCAGCGCGAGGCCGCGTTGATCGACTGAGTCGACCCTGCGCCATGCTCCATGGAAGGCGGCGCCCGCAGGGCGCCGCCTTTTTGTTGGGCGCGGTTCGCGGCAGGGTTCGTTGGCTCAACGGGTACGAAGGCAGTCCATTCAAGGCTGCCCGGCACACGATGATGAAGGCCGAGGGCACCTGCCGTTGCGGCGAAGTAACTCCGCCTGCCGTTGAGCTCTACAGAAAGCGGCGCCCTTGGGCACCGCTTTCTTATGCTTGGTGCCGGCCATTTGCGTGATGCTGGGCACCGGTAGTGCCGGCCGCTGGCCGGCAACCCCATGAACCTCACGCAGCTGCACGTGACTGCCGGCCAGCGGCCGGCACTACCGCGGTTTACGACGGACAAAGAAAAACCCCGCTGCGTGAGCAGCGGGGTTTTTGGGTATAAACCCTGGCGATGACCTACTCTCGCATGGCTTAGGCCACACTACCATCGGCGCAGCTACGTTTCACTTCCGAGTTCGGGATGGGATCGGGTGGTTCCATAGCGCTAATTTCACCAGGGAGGCGGT